>CAWJRK010000013.1:0-224805 GCA_963845215.1 uncultured Actinomycetota bacterium | reverse complement strand
GCGATACGCGGAAGCCACACAGATAACTCGTTGTTGTACACAGCAAGGCCGCAGTTATCCACACGACACACCCTCCATCGAGGGTGTCGTTGCCGTGCCCGAGAAGCGAGAGGAGACGACCCGATGCACTGCCCGTACTGCCGCAACACCGACACCCGGGTCCTCGACTCCCGCGTCGCCGACGACGGCGGCTCGATCCGCCGCCGGCGTACCTGCTCGGAGTGCGAGCGTCGCTTCACCACCGTGGAGCTGATGCAGCTGACCGTGCTCAAGCGGTCCGGGGCCACCGAGCCCTTCACCCGCGAGAAGGCCATCTCGGGCGTTCGCAAGGCCTGCAAGGGCCGGCCGGTCACCGAGGACCACCTCGCGTGCCTCGGCCAGGAGGTCGAGGACTCCCTCCGCCTCGCCGGCGCCGCCGAGATCCCGGCCCACGAGGTCGGCATGGCGATCCTGGGTCCCCTGCGCGAGCTCGACGAGGTCGCCTACCTGCGCTTCGCGAGCGTCTACCGCGACTTCGCCTCGGCGGAGGACTTCGAGGAAGAGATCGCCCGCATGCGCACCGACCGGACGCCCGACTCTCCAGCAGAGCTCGTGGACGCCCACTCAGCCCCCAGCGGCTGACCACAATCCGCCCGGCAGGTCGTGGGGAAGCGGCCTGTCGGGCGCACCAATTGGGTGCCGAGTCGACCTGGACTGTCGGTGCCAGCAGCAACACTGGTTACTAGGTATGAGTGAAAGAGGAGATGGCATGACGCAGATCCAGAGTGGCAAGCGCAAGGGCACCGCGGGCCTGACGCTGGAGCGGGTCTTCAGCACCGAGGGCGTGCATCCCTACGACCAGCTCACCTGGGAGCGTCGCGACGTCGTCCAGACCAACTGGAAGACCGGCGAGACCGTCTTCGAGCAGCAGGGCGTCGAGTTCCCCGACACCTGGAGCGTCAACGCCTCGACCATCGTCACCACCAAGTACTTCCGCGGCGCGGTCGGCACCGACGCCCGCGAGTGGAGCCTGCGCCAGCTGATCGACCGGGTCGTGAAGACCTACACGAAGGCCGGCCTCGACCACGGCTACTTCGCCACGCCGGCCGACGGCGAGCTGTTCGAGCACGAGCTGACCTGGCTCCTGGTCAACCAGTACTTCTCCTTCAACTCCCCGGTCTGGTTCAACGTCGGCACCGAGTCGCCGCAGCAGGTCTCGGCCTGCTTCATCCTCTCGGTCGACGACTCCATGGACTCGATCCTCAACTGGTACAAGGAAGAGGGCTTCATCTTCAAGGGCGGCTCCGGCGCCGGCCTCAACCTCTCCCGCATCCGCTCCTCCAAGGAGCTCCTCTCCTCCGGCGGCACGGCGTCCGGCCCGGTCTCCTTCATGCGCGGCGCCGACGCCTCGGCCGGCACCATCAAGTCCGGTGGCGCCACCCGCCGCGCGGCGAAGATGGTCGTGCTCGACGTCGACCACCCGGACATCGAAGAGTTCGTGATGACCAAGGCGAAGGAAGAGGACAAGATCCGCGCCCTGCGCGACGCCGGGTTCGACATGGACCTCGGCGGCAACGACATCACCTCGGTCCAGTACCAGAACGCCAACAACTCCGTCCGCGTCACCGACGAGTTCATGCGCGCGGTCGAGGACGGCACCGACTTCGGCCTGCGCGGCCGCAAGACCGGCGAGGTCATCGAGCGCGTCGACGCCCGCGACCTGTTCCGCAAGATCAGCGAGGCCGCCTGGGCCTGCGCCGACCCGGGTCTCCAGTACGACGACACCATCAACGACTGGCACACCAACCCCGAGACCGGCCGGATCACCGCGTCCAACCCGTGCTCCGAGTACATGTCCCTCGACAACTCCTCGTGCAACCTGGCGTCGCTCAACCTGCTCAAGTTCCTCAAGGACGACGACACCTTCGACGCCGAGCTGTTCGCGAAGGCCGTCGAGTTCATCATCACCGCGATGGACATCTCCATCTGCTTCGCCGACTTCCCGACCGAGGCGATCGGCGACACCACCCGCGACTACCGCCAGCTCGGCATCGGCTACGCCAACCTCGGCGCCCTGCTGATGGCGATGGGCCTCGGCTACGACTCCGAGGGTGGCCGCGCGATGGCTGCCTCGATCACCTCGCTGATGACCGGCCAGTCCTACAAGCGCTCGGCCGAGATCGCCGCGGTCGTCGGCCCCTACGAGGGCTACGCCCGCAACGCCGCCGCCCACAACCGGGTGATGCGCAAGCACCAGGCCGCCAACGACACCGTGCGCACGCTGGGCATCAACGACTCCGCCACCCACAAGCTGGCCACGCAGGCCTGGGCCGACGTGGTCGCCCTGGGTGAGACCAACGGCTTCCGCAACGCGCAGGCCTCGGTGCTCGCGCCCACCGGCACCATCGGCTTCATGATGGACTGCGACACCACCGGCATCGAGCCCGACTTCTCGCTGGTCAAGTTCAAGAAGCTGGTCGGCGGCGGCTCCATGCAGATCGTCAACCAGACCATCCCGCGGGCCCTGCGCAAGATGGGCTACCAGCCCGAGCAGGTCGAGGCGATCGTCGACTACATCGCCGAGCACGGCCACGTGATCGACGCCCCCGGCCTGCGCCAGGAGCACTACGAGGTCTTCGACACCGCCATGGGCGCCCGCGCCCTCAAGCCGATGGGCCACGTGCGGATGATGGCCGCCGCCCAGCCGTTCCTCTCCGGCGCGATCTCCAAGACGGTCAACCTCCCCGAGTCGGCCACGGTCGAGGAGATCGAGGACATCTACCTCCAGTCCTGGAAGCTCGGCCTCAAGGCGACCGCGGTCTACCGCGACAACTGCAAGGTCGGCCAGCCCCTCTCCAGCGGCAAGGGCGACAACAAGGGCGAGGACGCCAACGCTTCCTCCGCCGAGACCAAGGTGATCGAGAAGGTCGTCTACGCCCCCACCCGCAAGCGCCTCCCGAAGTCCCGCACCTCGCGCACCACCAGCTTCACGGTCGGCGGCGCCGAGGGCTACATGACCTCCGGCGCCCACGACGACGGCGAGCTCGGCGAGATCTTCCTCAAGCTCGGCAAGCAGGGCTCCACCCTGGCCGGCGTGATGGACGCCTTCTCGATCGCGGTCTCCATCGGCCTCCAGTACGGCGTGCCCCTCGAGACCTACGTCTCGAAGTTCACCAACCTCCGCTTCGAGCCCGCCGGCCTCACCGACGACCCGGACGTCCGGATGAGCCAGTCGATCATGGACTACATCTTCCGCCGCCTGGCCCTGGACTACATGTCCTTCGAGCAGCGCTCCGCCATGGGCATCTACTCCGCCGACGAGCGCCAGCGCCACCTCGAGACCGGCAGCTACGAGCCCGTCGAAGAGACCGGCTCTGCTTCGGAACTGGTCGAGCCGTGGTCGAGCAGCGAGCGCCAGCGAGCGTCGTCGAGACCACCGACTCGGTCGAGCAGCGAGCGCCGCGAGCTCGTCGAGACACCGACGTCGGTCGAGCAGCGAGCGCCAGCGAGCGTCGTCGAGACCTCTGTGGTCGATGCCGAACTAGTCGAGACCCCGACCCAGGCCCCCCAGACCTCAGCGGAGCTCTTCGAGAAGCTCACCGGCACCGCCGTCGACTCCCCGCTCTGCATGACCTGCGGCACCAAGATGCGCCCCGCCGGCTCCTGCTACGTCTGCGAAGGCTGCGGCAGCACCAGCGGCTGCAGCTGAGGTCTGGCTCCCACGTGTTCGGGTTCGGCGGCTGGCAAACCGGTACCGCGACGGTTGTCAGCCGCCGACTCCTCAAGGAGTGGCGCAACAACACCGAGGGCTCCTTGGGCGCGAAACGACGGAAGTTCGAGTTCATCCTCGACGTGCGCCCCGACTAGTCCCGAGGAGCGCTGACGCGACCCAGGAGGTCAATACCTTCCGGGCCTCCGCGAGGCTCACCGGCATCGCCGCCGACGCTTCGTCGGCGAGGTGTGGGGATCGGTCTCGCTCAAAGTCAACTCCGAGTCCATTGTCGACCTCAGCGGCTTCGACGACTTTGTAGAGTTCACCGATACCCGCGTCCATCTGATGGGCTGGGACAAGTAGCGCCGGCATCGTTCGCCGTTGACTATGCCAACTATTGGTCTTCCGGCGGCTGTCCCTTCTCAGGATCAGGCGACGGCGGCCGCGAACGAAGCGAAGAGGTCGCCGGGCAGTGAATGCTCCAGCTTCCAGGTAATTGCAATAGGCCGCTCGTTCTCGTGGCTCACGTAGGTGGCTGGGCCGAGGAACCAGAAACTCCGATCAGTCACGTGAGTCCGGGCGAACAACAGTACGGAACTGCCGAGTTGAGCGTGGTGCAGATATCTCTGGCCAGTCGGATTGGCGACGGCGGTGCGTGACTGACTCTCCCAATGGATCAGCTGTCGAGAAATCGCGTAGTCGCGGTAGCGAGTGGTGGGGGAAAACTGGCCGCTGGTCTTGTCCAGCGTGAATGCTAGGAGGTCAGCTCGCGCTTCTTTCGCGTAGTAAGCGCCTTCCCGCCAAGGAGGAGTCTTGGCGTTCTCACCCTCGCCCACCGCTGCCAGAATCTCCACCCGTGTATATCGGCTGTGTACCTGGAGTGGCCATGCATCAATCGCGGGCGAATGAACGTGGTCGATCTTGGTTTCGAGGACATCGAGGAGCTCCACGAGCTCCCTTCGGACCTGCGGATGCGACCAAACGAGGTCGAGCCCTACCTGTAGAGAGTCGCCCTTCCCAAGGACCTGATTCGAAACATTGGCGACGAGCATGCGAGCGAGGCGCGCGTCTAGCGGTCCCAAGCTGGCAGCCTTCGGAGCTGCGGCTCTACCGAGGAGAGACCGGAACGAGTCAATCCGTTGCATATCGTCGATGTGAAGAGAGCGCCCGACTCCGCGGCGCATTGGTTGCTCGTTCGGACCAGGAGGCTCGACGCTCAAACCCGCGGCTTCGCGAAGATCAGACCAACCCCGAGCCTCGGAAACCACGTCCGCAAGGTCAAGGTCAGTCCCTTCGAGATAGCTTGCCAGCGAGATCTCAGGGGTGTCTCGCGAGAGCGCTCGAAGCTCCTCCACTTTGCTGGCCCACCTAGACGGGATGGCGTTGCGGAGGCTGCCCAAGACGACCTCACTCGCAACCGCATCTAGTTCCATGTGACAGCCGGTCGGCAGGAATGGGAAGCCATCTGCGATGGATCGCTCGAGATCCTTCCGGCTGCCCCCCAGGAGCGCTCGATATCTGCGGTCGAATCGGAACTCCTTGCGGTGAGTGCCCACGAAGTCGAGCACAAGGCACATCGTTTTGCCCGCTGCCTTGCGGAGACCGCGACCGAGTTGCTGAAGGAACAACGTGGCGCTTTCGGTAGGTCGCAGCATCAGAACCACGTCAACCGTCGGAACGTCGACGCCCTCGTTGAAGAGGTCCACGGAGAAGACAACTTGGATTCGGCCGGCGGCCAAGTCGCGCAAGGCTCCGCGCCTGTCCTCCTCTTTGCTGTCACCCCAGACAGCGACAGCATCTATGCCTTGCCGTTGGAAGTGGTCAGCCATGAACTGTGCGTGCTGGACGCTGACACAGAAGCCGAGACAACGCATCGTCGATACGTTGTCGACCCGGTCCAGCAGTTCTTTCAGCACCACTCGCGCCCACGCGTCATCGGAGGTGTAGGCGGTGCTCAGAGCATCGGTGTCGTATCCGCGCCCGCGGCGCCATGGGATGTCGCGGAGGTCCATGCCATCGTGAATGCCGTAGTACATGAAGGGAGTGAGGTGGTGCTGGTCAATGGCATCCCAAAGCCGCAGTTCGGCAGATATCCGATCTCCAAAGTACGTGAGGATCGGCAACCCGTCGCTTCGCTCTGGCGTTGCCGTGAGTCCAAGCAGCTCAACCGGCTCAACATGCTGGAGCAGGGTCGTGTACGACGGGGCGGCAGCGTGATGAAACTCGTCGACGATGACGACGTCAAAGTGGTCCCGGTCAAGATGCGTAAGGTCGCTTGCGTTGAGACTCTGAATAGATGCGAACACGTGGTCGAACCGGGCGGGTCGGGACCTACCGACCCACTTCTCCCCGAACGCGTGATCGCGCAGGGCGTAGCGAAAGGTCGACCGACTTTGCTCGAGGATCTCCTCCCTGTGAGCGACGAACAGAACCCGAGCGCGGGGCAACGTCTCGGCCAGCCGCGCATAGTCCACCGCTGCCATGACGGTCTTGCCTGTGCCCGTAGCAGACACCAGCAAGTTCCTGTGCTGTCCCTGTTGACGCGCAACGGCGATCAGCTCGAGCAGCCTTTCCTGAAACGGATCCAGACGCAGCTCAAGTGGGCTCAATAGGACCGGAGACTCTCCAGTGGCGCTGCGCATTCCGTCCATGGCCTCCGCGAAGTACGCGGAGTCGTATTCAACGAAGTCGCCGCTCTCCCAGTAGCTGTCAAACACGGCACGCATTTTGTCGATGACATCCGGATTGCGGGCTCCCGAAACACGAACATTCCACTCCATGCCTGCGACTTGCGCTGAGTGAGTGAGGTTCGACGATCCCACGTAGGCGGTGGTTGCCACGTCTCGACGGTGGAACATCCATGCCTTGGCGTGTAATCGCGTGGAGGTGATGTCGTAGGACACACGAACCTCAGCACCCAGCCCCACCAGGAGATCCAATGCCTTGGCCTCAGTCGAGCCCGTATAGGTAGTCGTGAGTAGGCGCAGGGGGCGCCCCAGTGCACAGTGCGCGGCGAGCGCCGGGAGGAGCGGCCGGATTCCGCTGGTGCGGACGAACGCCATAACTACTTCGATTGACGTCGCAGACTCGACCTCAGTGAGAATCTGGCTTCCGAGCCGCGGCTCCCCGGGCGCGTTGGTCAGCAGGGTCGTGTCCAGCAGCGGGATGATCGGGGAGTGGGGGATCGCAGGAGAACCGTCGGGCGCGCGCGTACCCAATGCAAACAGCACGTCACCCTCCGCAGTGGGGATCGAGGTCGCCGTTCTGGCGTTGGGGATCTCGTCCAAGAGCTCGGCAAGTAGTCGGCGAGCAACGCTGATGCCAACGCGGACGCGATCTCCCTCAGGGATGATTTGAAGAGCGCGGTGAATCTGTCGAGAGAGGTGATGGGCGATGCGATCGGCGGCCTCGGGGGCGCGGAGCGATCGACGATCGACAAGGTCTGCGTCTATCTCACCGAGCGCCTGGCGTAGCGAGTCATCGATAAGGGCCTCAAAGAGGCCCGCTCGTAGTTCTTGCTCCACGCTGCAGTGTGCACGAGCAAGGCGCGCTTCGTCCCGAGACGCACGAGATAGTCCTTGGGTTACGTCGCCGAGCAGTCACTTGCCGAACTCGGCCCGCATCGCAGCGGCCGCCTCGTCGATGATCTCCCGCATGGCGGTCTCGGCGGCGGCGGGGTCGCCGTGGCGTACGGCGCGGGCGACGGCGTCGTGGAGGTCGATCGCCTTCGGGTTGGGCTTGTCGGGCATCAGGCCGTGGTGGGTGCGGCCGGCGAGGACCTCGGCGACGACGTCGGCCATGGCCTGGAGCATCTCGTTGCAGGAGGCGGCGAGGAGCGTGCGGTGGAAGACCGTGTCGGCGGCGAGGTAGGACTCGAGGTCGCCGGTGCGGCCGTGGACGACCATGTCGCTGGCGGCGGAGGCGAGGGTGGAGCACTGCTCGGGGGTGGCGCGCTCGGCGGCGAGGGCGGCGGCGACGGGTTCGAAGCCGCGGCGGAGCTCGGAGAGGGAGAGCAGCTGGGCGGCGCGGTCGGGGGAGTCGAGGCGCCAGCGGATGAGGCGGGGGTCGAAGACGTTCCAGTCGCCGCGCGGCAGCACGGTCACCCCGACCCGCCGGCGCGACGCCACCATCCGCATCGACTCGAGCACCCGGATCGCCTCGCGAGCGACGGGCCGGGAGACGGCGTACTCGGTGGAGATCGACTCCATGGTGAGTACGGCGCCGGGCGTCAGGGCACCGGTCACCAGGCGTACGCCGAGCGCATCGAGGACGCTGGAGTGGAGCCCGGGTGGCGATGACACGTCGGAATCCTCCCATTCGGCGACGCCAGTTAAAGATCTGCCTTTTCATGGGCAGGGGGTTGCAAAAGTCAGATCAATGATTGCACACTGTGGCCCATGTCACGCCACGTTCCGATCGTCGTCATGGGTGTCTCGGGTTCCGGCAAGAGCACCGTGGGGGCGGCGCTCGCGCAGCGGCTCCGGGTGCCGTTCGGCGATGCCGACGACTTCCACCCCGAGGCCAACATCGCCAAGATGACGGCCGGCGAGGCGCTCAACGACGAGGACCGCAAGCCGTGGCTGCGGGCGATCGGGGAGTGGCTCAGCAGCCACCCCGACGGCGGCGTCGTGACCTGCTCGGCGCTCAAGCGTGACTACCGCGACCAGCTGCGGGAGCACTGTCGCGGAGGTCGAGTTCGTGCACCTGTACGGCGACCGCGAGGTCGTCGCCCGTCGCCAGGCCACCCGGCCCGGCCACTTCATGCCCGCCTCCCTGCTCGACTCGCAGTTCGAGACGCTCGAGCAGCTGGAGGAGGACGAACGGGGGTTCGTCGTCGACGTGGCCCAGTCCGTCGACGAGATCGTCGAGGCCGCCGTACGCGGTCTGCACACCTTGGAGGAGAACTGATGTCCCTGCCCCTGCTCGCACCCCTGGCCGGCACCGAGCTGGTCGATCCCGTCGCTGACGGCTGGCAGCTCGTGCTCGCCGCCCTGGTCGGCATCGCCGTCATCGTCGGCCTGATCACCTGGGCGAAGATCCATCCGTTCCTCGCGCTGATCCTCGGCGGCCTGACCGTCGGCATCGTGGCCGGCGTCGACCTGGCCGACGTGATCGTCAACTTCTCGACCGGCTTCGGCAACACCGCGGCCGGCGTCGGCATCCTGATCGCGCTCGGCGCGATGTTCGCGAAGCTGCTCGCCGACTCCGGCGGTGCCGACGAGATCGTCGACGCGATCATCGGCCGCGCCAGCCCGCGGATGCTGCCGTGGGCGATGGCCCTGGTCGGCGCGATCATCGGGCTGCCGATGTTCTTCGAGATCGGCCTCGTGCTGCTGATGCCGGTGATCTACCTGGTCGCCCGCCGCGCGCAGCTCTCCCTGATCGCGGTCGGCATCCCGGCGCTGGCCGGCCTCTCCGCCATGCACGGCCTGGTGCCGCCCCACCCCGGCCCGCTCCTCGCGATCGACACGCTCGGCGCCGACCTCGGCACGACGCTGGCCCTCGGCGTACTCGTCGCCATCCCGACCGTGATCGTCTCCGGACCGCTCTTCGCGCCGCTCGCCGCCAAGTGGGTGCCGGTGCCGGCGCCGGACCGGTTCGAGGCGCGCGACGCCGACACGATGACGAAGCGGCCGACGTTCGGCATCACGCTCGCCACCGTGCTGCTGCCCGTGGTGCTGATGATGGGCAAGGCGCTCGCCGACATCCTGATCGACGACGAGGAAGACCTCGCGCGCCGGATCCTCGACATCCTCGGCACGCCGGTGCTCGCGCTGCTCATCGCCACGCTCGTCGCGATCGTCACGTTCGGCCGCGGCGCCGGCATGGACCGCGACGACATCACCAAGAGCCTCGAGTCGTCACTGCCGCCGATCGCGGGGATCCTGCTGATCGTCTGCGCGGGTGGTGGGTTCAAGGAGGTGCTGGTGCAGACCGGCATCGGCACCAAGCTCGCCGACTGGGCCACCGACGCCAACATCTCGGTGCTGCTGCTGGCCTGGGTGCTCGCCGTACTCATCCGGCTGGCGACCGGCTCGGCCACCGTCGCGACGATCACCGCCTCGGCGCTGATGGTCGGGCTGGTCGACGGCCTGAGCCAGGGCGAGGTGTCGCTGGTCGTGCTCGCGATCGGTGCCGGCTCGGTGTTCTTCTCCCACGTCAACGACGCGGGGTTCTGGCTGGTGAAGGAGTACTTCGGGCTCTCCGTCGGCCAGACCATCAAGTCGTGGTCGCTGATGGAGACGATCCTGTCCGTCACCGGGCTGATCTTCGTGCTGATCCTGGGGATCTTCATATAGGAGGCCGCTTGCCGGACGCCGGGCCCCCGTCACGTCACGTCCAGGGCAAATCGTCGTTAGGGAAATGACCCGTTCGGGCCAGGTGGTGTGGCCGATCGGTTGAGTTATGACCAAGCCCGTTCGGCGCCGGCTCCGAACTGGGTACGTTGCATGCGAATCGGGGGGAACGGAATGGCGGGGGAGACGGCGCGAGTCAGAGCCGAGCGCCTTGGGCGGACGTCTGCGAGCTGGGGCCGGGGGGCCCGTAGCCAGAGGGCGACTGCCGCCTCCCTCGCCGCTCTCCCCGATCCTGAGTGGGTCGTGCTCCATGACCTCTCCGTGCCCGGGCGGCGCGGCACCATCGACCACGTGGCGGTGGGACCGACCGGGGTCTACGTGATCGACAGCAAGCGCTGGTCGGGCCGGGTCACCACCACCAACGGAGTGCTGCTGCGCAACGGCCGGAGCCAGGAGCGCGCGACCGCGAGCGCGCGTGAGGCTGCGGACGCGGTCGGCGCGCTGCTCGGCTCAGTGCGCCCGGAGCACGTGGTGCCGGTGCTCTGCTTCACCGACGGCGACGTGCCGGACCTGACCATCGACGGCGTCTGCGTGTGCTCGATCGTCACCGTCGCCTACCTGCTGAGCTTCCGGCCGGCGGTCCTGAGGCCTGCCGAGGCGGAGGCAGTGGCGGGGGAACTGCGACTACTGCGCTAGTCAGCACCAGGTCAGGGAGGGCCGATGGCTGTATCAGCAAGACAGAAGCACGAGCGACTGGCACGGCAAGCGGAGCACTGGCGCCGCGGGGCCGAGGGAGAGGAAGCCACGGCCGCCGCCCTGGCAGCGCTGCCGTCGTCGTGGGTCGTCATCCATGACGTCGCCTGGCCGGGACGCAAGCTCGCCAACATCGACCACGTCGTGGTCGGCACCTCGGGCGTCTTCGTCATCGACAGCAAGAACTGGACGGGCCACGTGCGGATGGAGCAGGGGGTCCTGCGCCAGAACCGCTACAGCCGAGCGGCCACTGTGCGCAACGCCGTAGCCGCTGCCGAGGCCGTCGCGGCCCTGATCCCCGAGGTCGACGTCGACCACGTGCACGCCGTGCTCTGCTTCAGTGGCGACGTGAGCCGACAACCGGGTCGATGGCGTGCTCATCTGCTCGACGAGCAGCCTGGTGACGATGCTGGCCTCGCGCCCGGCAGTCGTGCCAGAAGCCGGGTGCGCGCCATCGCTGCCAGCCTGCGGGCGCTCCTCACGTCTGCCACGGACGGCCGGCGGGCTCCGATCGAGAAAGTCTCGATGGGTGCTCCGGTCACGCTGGCGATGCCGCGAGCCACGCCGCGCCGCAGGAAGCGCCGCTCGTCGGCCGGGCGGGCAGTGGGCACGGCGGCCTCTGCCGCCGCCGCCGTCGCCCTTGCCGTCGTCATCACCAACGGGCTGACGAACGCAGCGTCCGACCAGCCGCCACCCGGCGACCAGCAGATCCAGCCCGGGACAAGCAGGACAAGAAGAACAAGAAGAAGAACAACGAGCGCAAGAACAAGCAGGCCGAGCGGGAGAAGCAGGCGCGCTAGCCCATCCCGACGGTCTGGCGCTCGGGCTCGATGAGCGCGACGATCCGCTCCTGCTCGCGCGGGTAGGGCGTGCCGAGGTACTTCATCGCGATCTCGTCGACGATCTCCCAGCCGGCGTCGCCGTCGAGCCACTCGACGACTCGGCCGCGGATGATCACCGGCTCGTGCGGGTTGTCGGCGGGCGTCAGCGAGAGCGCGACCCGGGGGTCGCGGCGGAGGTTGCGCGCCTTCTGGGAGTCCGGCCCGGTGAGGAACGCGATGCGCTCGCCCACCGTGGTCACCCACAGCGGGATGGAGTGCGGGGCGCCGTCGGGGAGGACGGTCGCCAGGTGGGCGATGGCGGTGGTGTCGAGGACACGGCGTACGTCGGTGTCGATCATCGTTCTGCTCCTCAGCGGGGGTTGTCGGCCCGCCAGGCGACGAAGTCGGCGACGGCCGTGGTGGTGTCGAAGGCCGGCGTGAAGCCGGTGTCGGCGGTCAGACGGGTGATGTCGAGGTACGCCGCCGCTTGGCCGTCCGCGGTGACCGCGAGCTGGGCGCCCGGCACGGCTGCCTCGAGCGCGGCGGCGAACTCGCCGTTGGTGAACGGGCGGCCGCTCGACACGTTGTAGGTGTCGTGGTCGAGCGAGGGCGCGGTCATCAGCAGCGCGATCGCGCGCCCGGCGTCCGGGGCGTAGCAGACGTCGCCGCCGTCGTCGGCGTGCAGCGGCGGCGGCCTCGCCGCCGCGGACGACGGCGCTGGTGAGGCGGGCACGGGGTAGAACGGCGACTACGGGTCGCCGAGCGGTCCCCAGATGGTCCCGATCCGCAGCACGACCGGCTGTACGCCGCTGCCGGCCAGCGCCGTGCGTGGTGAGCGGCTCGACGGCCTTCTTGAACGCCATGATCACGTGCGAGGGCGGTGGTGGGCAGCTCGAGGTCCTCGTGCCAGCGCGGCTCGGACCGCCCGATGTAGACGCCGAGGCTGCTGGCGACGGCGAACCTGCGCACCCCCCAGGTGCGGGCCGCGTCCAGCGCGTTGTAGCAGGCCGATCGTGTCGTGGCGGAGGAACTCGATGGTGTCGGCGACCGGGTCCTCGTAGGCCGACGGCGCGAACGCCGGATGCGCGCCGCGAGGTGGACGATGTCGGTGATGTCGTGGCGGTCGCCGAGGGCGAGGAACGCGTCGCGGTCGGTGATGTCGAGCGGCTCCACGGTGACCCGGCCCTCGAGGAACGACGGGACCTCGGTCGTGCGGTGGCGGTGACGACGACCTCTTCGCCGAGGTCGAGCAGTGCCCTGGCGGTGTGGGCGCCGATCATGCCGAGGCCGCCGGTGACGAGGATCATCGGACGACCTCGTAGTGGAGGTGGGTGACGCCGGGGGCCGGGACGGCGTCGACCAGGCGGAGCTGGACGTGCTCGGGGAGCTCCTGGAAGAAGGGGCGGCCGGCGCCGAGCAGGACCGGGACCTGGTGGAGGACCAGCTCGTCGACGAGCCCGGCCTCGAGCGCCTCGGTGACGACGCCGCCGCCCATGAGCGCGACGTCCTTGTCGCCGGCGAGCTCGCTTGGCCGCGGCGACCGCGTCCTCGATGCCGGTGGTGACCAGCGTCTGCCGGCCGCCCGATCTGCGGCGCCGGCCGGTGGCTGAGCACGACCAGCGGCGCGGTCGGGTGCGGGGCGCCGCCGTCGCCGAAGCGGTCCGGAGTCGTCGTAGGTGTTGCGGCCGGCGAGGCTCGCGCCGACGCGGCTGGCGAAGGTGTCGAAGACCCGCGCGCTGGGCTCGCTGAGCTTGAAGCCCGTCGAACACCTGGCTGGGCGACGTCGCCGTCGAAGTACCAGTCGAAGAGCTGCGCGCCGTCGCCGAGGCCGTGGCCGGGGCGGGGTCGCGGCCGGTGATGTAGCCGTCGACCGAGACCGACAGGGCGCTGAAGACCTTGCTCATGGGATGCTCCTTTCCGAGTTCCTTGAAGAGACTCCAGGACCGTAGCATCCAAAGTTCCGTAAGGGAACCCCAAGTGCTAGATTGGTGTCATGCAACGTACGAACTTCGGTGAGATGGTCTGCTCCATCGCGCGCACCCTCGACGTGATCGGGGAGCCGTGGTCGCCGCTGATCCTGCGCGACGTGTGGGTCGGGCTCAACCGGTTCGACCAGCTGCAGGCCGACCTCGGCATCTCGCGCAAGGTGCTCACCGAGCGGCTCGCCACCTCGTCGACCAGGGCGTGCTCGAGCGCCGCCCCTACGACAACCGGCCGCGATACGAGTACCACCTGACCACGAAGGGCCTCGAGCTCGTCGACCTGCTGCTGGTGATGACCGCCTGGGGCGACAAGTGGCTCGCCGGCGAGGCCGGTCCGCCCGTCCTCTACCGGCACCAGGCGTGCGGCCAGGTCAGCACCGTCGACCTCCGCTGCAGCAACTGCGGCGAGCCGATGCACGGCGACGACATCGACCTGCTCGCCGGCCCCGGCGCTGCCGCGTGAGCCCCCTAGTCAATTCTGACTAGGCGACGCGCCGATCGATCAGACCTGCGCCGATCCATACCGCCTCCCGCTCCGAACTCCCTATCGTCGAAGGGAGCCTTGGAGGGGCGATGGGGAGCAGGCGCACAGATCTCACAACCGCCGCGATGGCGGCACTGCCGGCCGACGACTGGACGGTGCTGCATGACGTCGCCTGGCCCGGACGCCGCCGCGCCAGCATCGGTCACGTGCTGGTCGGCCCGCCCGGCGTACTCGTCGTCACCACCGAGAGCTGGTCGGGCGACGTCGTGCTCGACCACGGCGTGCTGCTGCGCGATGGGCGCGACCAGATCGACGCCCTACGCCGTGCGGTCGCGGCTGCTGCCGCCGTTGCTTCGGTCTGGCCCGGCGAGATGCCGGCACCCGTCCACGCCGTGATGTGCCTGACCGGTGCCAACCGCCCGAGTGCGTGGTTCGGCTGCGTCACGGTGTGCTCGACTCCGGCGCTGGCGCCTGCGCTCACTGCCTTGCCGGTGGCGCTCACCGAAACTGAGCGCGCGGTCGTGGTCAGTGATCTGCGCTGGCTGCTGCGGGGTGCGGCCGAGGCCGACCACGCTGTGCCTGTGCGGACTCGGACTCGGGCTCGCGCTCGCGAGCGGCACTCAGCGCGTCGCTGACGGCGACCTCGACGACGGGCAGCTCTGGCGGGACCGCGATGTGGTCGATCGTCAGCAGCTCCGGGTAGTCAGACGATCAGCGAGGCGGGGGCGAAGGTGACGGGGAACGGCGCCGCCGACGTCACCTTCACGTCGCCGATGGCCGCGGCGGTCTCGACGTACCGACCTTCCACCAGGTCACAGAGGACGATGGAAGGCTCGACGTCATCCAGTCCGGGATCGACGATCCAGTACGACGGGACGCCCGCGGACGCATAGCGCTCGCGTTTGACGTGCAGGTCGAGCAGCCGAGTGCTGGGAGAGAGGATCTCGACCACCAAGTGGGGACGGAGCGGCGCTTGTTCGTCGCGCACCACAGCCGCGTCGACGACGACCAGATCTGGTTGAAGGGTCGTGTCATCGGCGATCACGAAGTCCAGCGGCGCAAACAGAACGCGCAGTTCCTCAGGACACGCAGACTTCACAACGCTGTGCAGGCGCTCGCTGACTCCTTGGTGACGACGCGAAGGGGGCGGCGTCACGACCAGCGCACCGTCGATGAGCTCGTAGCGATTGCCGTCATCGGGCATCGCCTCGAGATCGCGACCGGTGAAGGCGCGTCCGCGAGGCAACGTGGTCATGATGTCCATGGTGCCTCATCCTTTCGCGATCAGGCCTCCGCGATCAGGTCGGCTGGACTGCGGAATTCGTACAGCTCGGTCTCCATGGTCCGATGATGCGGCGTTGGAGAAGTCTCCGCGTTCGGTCATCCACAGGCAGTGGAGTTGTCCTCGCGGCCCCTGCCGAATCGCGACACGATCGTGCCGAACGATCGGCCCCGTCTGCGTGAGGTCTCGAGACCTCCACGAAGGCGTTGCCTGTCGGCGCCGTCGCCTAGCGTGGCCGCGGGGTCGGACTCTCGGGGAGGATTCGGATGGGCGTCAACAACCGGAAGCGTCGGGCGAACAAGCAGCGCAAGCAAGCCAGGGCCCGCGCTGAACAGCAGCAGCGCAAGAGGGCCGCGAACCCATTTGAGGCTGATCCCGGCTGGGACTCTCGCGACGCCTACCGGTTCGTGGAGATGCAGGTGACCAGCACCATCCGTCGTGTGGTGCTGCACAAGCTCAGCGATGCTCAGCTGGCTGTTGCCACCGCATCACTTCGCCGTCGGGTGCGGCCGCACGCCGGCCACGTGCTGGCGACGGTGGTGGCCGACGTACTGGACCGAGCGTTGTCCGACGCGGTCGAGGGTGGCTGGAGCTCGGGTGACCTCGCGCAGCTCGTTCGTCGCAACGCAGGCGAGCACTGCGGTTTCGCCCTCCAGACGATGCTCGACCCTGGCGCTCATCTAGACCTGGACGCGCCACCGGCGCTGGTTGCCGCGGTCCGACTTGCCGCCGTGCTGACCTCGGCTCCCCGGCTCGAGGCCAGCGACCTGATCAGCGCCACCGCCTGTGAAGGTGCTGGGGTCGATGAGCACCCGAAGCTGGCGCAGGTCCGGGCGCTGCTCGCCAAGGCCGAGTCGACCAACTTCGACCATGAGGCCGAGGCGCTATCGGCCAAGGCGCAGGAACTGATCAGCAAGTACGCGCTCGAGCAGCTTGTCGAGGATCGGGACGGGAGCCGGCGCTCGGACCTTCGAGTGCAGCGGCTCTGGCTGGATGCCCCCTACGTCGGCGCCAAGGCGTCGCTCGTCCACGAGGTGGCCAAGGCGAATCGATGTCGCTCGGCCAGTGCCGAGCACCTCGGCTTCTGCATCCTGGTCGGCTCCGCAGCCAACCTGCATGCGGTGGAGCTGCTGGTCACCTCGCTCCTGGTCCAGGCCGACACCGCCATGCTGCGGCACGGCCGCAGGGCCGATGGTGTGGGCGGCTCCCGCACGCGCTCGTTCCGGCGGTCGTTCCTGTTGGCCTACGCGGTGCGGATCGGCGAGCGCCTCCTCGAAGCAGCCGACCAGGTGGCGGCCGGGACGGGCAAAGACCTCGTGCCGATGCTTCGGGACCACGAGGAGCTGGTCGCCGCGGCGTTCGAGGCCTCGCTGCCTCACACCGTCACGAAGGAGACCACGTTCAGCAACGCCGAAGGCTGGGCGGCCGGCGTGGTCGCGGCCGACCTGGCCCAGCTCGACGTACACGGCAAGATCGCCGATCGGGCCGGCTGACTCCGGCGTGAGGGTCGTCTGCCTGACCACGACCCATGCGGCGTCGTGAGGCACGCGACCTGAGATCCGGGGGTTGACAGGCCCCCCGTGACGTCCGTTACGTTCGATGTAACCGGTTTCAAGAACGGTGACACGGCGCGCCAACCACTCGGGAGGTGAACGGATGCGCTCGACGATCAGGGACGTGGCTCGCGAGGCGGGCGTGTCCATCGCGACCGTCTCTCGGGTCATGCGCGACTCCTCCAGCGTGCGGCCGGACACCGCGGAGCGGGTGCGGCAGGTGGCGCTGGAGCTGGAGTTCGTGCCGAGCCAGCTGGGCCGGCAGCTCGCCGAGCGACGGCACGCGGCCAACGGCATCGTGTTCCCCGACCTGAGCGGTCCCTACTACGCGGAGGTCGTGCTCGGCTACGAGGCCGTGGCGGCCGAGCTGGGCACGTCGGTGCTGATCCTCTCCACCCACGGACGCGACGACGCCGACCGGATGGTGCTCGAGATGGCGGAGCGCTGTGACGGCATGGTGCTGCTCGCCCGCACCGTCGGGGACTCGACCGTGGAGCGGCTGGTCAAGCGCGGCGTGAAGCTGGTGCTGGTGGCGCGGCCGGAGGTGGCCGAGGCCGACAGCGTGAACGCCGACAACCACGACAGCGCGATCGCGCTGGGGCGGCACCTGGTCGAGCGAGGGGCAAAGAGGCTGACGTTCGTCGGTGACCCCCAGGCCGCCCCTGACGTTGCGGAGCGGTTCGAGGCGGTGACCGAGGCCGTTGCCGGCCTCGCACCCCAACCACCAGTGGGGGACGGTTTCGACGAGGAGGCCGGCGAGCGGGTCGCCGTACAAGCACTCAAGAGCGAGCTGCCGGATGCGTTCGTGTGTGCGAACGACGAGCTGGCGCTGGGGCTGATGGCTCGCCTGCAGCAAGAAGGAATCGACGTGCCCGGTGACGTGATGGTCACCGGGTGGGATGACGTGATGGCTGCGCGGTACGCCGGGCTGACCACCGTCAGACAACCCATGCGCGAGCTCGGCGGCACGGCTGCCCGCCTGCTCGACGAACTGATCAAGGGCAGCCGGACCACACCACGTCACGAGCATCTGTTGACCGAGCTCGTGACGCGAAGCAGCACTCTCGGGAAGGAACCGAAATGAAGAAAACCATTGCCATTGCCATTGCGGCAGTGACAGCACTAGCCCTGGCGGGCTGCGGTCGCGAGCGACGACGGCGGCGCGGGCGGCGAGGACCAGAGCGCGAAGATCACCGACGGCAAGGCGACCGGCACCATCGACGTCTGGGCGATGGGCACCGAGGGCGAGGAGCTCGGTGACTTCGTCGCCGAGTTCGAGGACGCCAACCCCGACGCCGACGTCAAGGTCACCCCGATCCCCTGGGAGTCGGCCCACGACAAGCTCTCCAACGCCATCGCGGCCGGCGAGACGCCCGACGTCAGCCTGATCGGCACGACGTGGATGGGCGAGTTCGCCGAGGCGGGCGGCCTGATGCCGACGCCGGAAGGACTGGTCGACGAGGCCGACTTCTTCCCCGGTGCCTGGGAGTCGACCGAGGTCGGCGGCACGTCGTACGGCGTGCCCTGGTACGTCGAGACCCGCGTGCTCTACTACCGCACCGACCTGGCCGAGAAGGCCGGCTGGGACCAGGCGCCGCAGACCTGGGACGAGCTGAAGCAGTTCGCGAGCGACCTGCAGACCAAGGGCGGCGCGGAGTACGGCATCAGCCTGCAGCCCGGACAGACCGGCTCGTGGCAGACGATGCTGCCGTTCGCGTGGTCCAACGGTGCGACGCTGACCAACGACGACGGCACGGAGTACACGATCGACACCCCCGAGACCGTCGAGGCGCTGGAGTACTACAAGTCGTTCTTCACCGAGGGCATCTCGCAGAGCCGGGTGCTCGATCCCGGTGAGTCCGAGACCGGCTTCGCCGATGGCGTCTACGGGTCGTTCGTCTCCGGGCCGTGGCACACCGCCCTGGTCGAGGAGGCCGGCGTCGCGCCGGAGGACTACGCCGTCGCGCCGCTGCCCGGCAAGGACGCCGCCCCCGGCACGTCGTTCGTGGGTGGTGGCGACCTCGCGGTCTTCAAGGACAGCGACAACGCCGACAACGCCTGGAAGCTCGTGCAGTGGCTGAGCGAGCCCGAGACGCAGACCGCGTTCTACGAGCTGGTCGGCGACCTGCCCGCCGTCCAGGCGGCCTGGGACTCCGGCGAGCTGGCCGAGGACCCGAGGCTGCAGGTCTTCGGCGAGCAGCTCGAGAGCGCCTCGTCGCCGCCGGCGGTGCCGAGCTGGGAGCAGGTCGCTGCCGCGATCGACTCCGTGATCGAGCAGGCCGTGCTCGACCAGATCGACCCGGACGAGGCGGTCGCCCAGATGCAGTCGCAGGCGTCGTCGATCGGCACCGGTCTGTGAGTTCCCGTAGCGCGACCAACCCCATGCGGCGGCAGCAGGCTGTCGCCGCGTGGGTGCTGGCCGCGCCGTTCGTGCTGGTGTTCCTGGTCTTCACGGCCGGGCCGGTGCTGGCGAGCCTGGGGATGAGCTTCACCGACCTGACCCGGGCCGACGTACGCAGCCCGTTCGGCGTTGAGTTCGTCGGCATCGACAACTACACCAAGCTGCTGCAGGACCCGATCTTCCAGAAGGTCACCCGCAACACCACGCTCTACCTGGTGCTCGGAGTGCCCCTCACCATGGTGGTCGCGCTCGCCGCGGCGGTCGGGCTCAACCGGGTCACGCGGCTGCGCGGGTTCTTCCGGGTCGGCTTCTACCTGCCGGTGATCACCAGCATCGTGGCGGTCGCGGTGGTCTGGAAGTTCCTGCTCCGCGAGCGCGGCGGCCTGCTCAACACCGCCGCCGGCTGGGTCGGCATCGACCTGCCGGGGCTGCTCGACTCCACGACCTGGGCCCTGCCGACGCTGGTGGTGATGGCGGTCTGGCGCAACTTCGGCACCCTGATGGTGATCTTCCTGGCCGGGTTGCAGACGGTGCCGCGCGAGCAGCTCGAGGCGGCGGAGGTCGACGGTGCCTCGGCATGGGCGCGGTTCCGCTACATCACGCTGCCGACGCTGCGCCCGATCCTCCTGTTCGGGGCCGTGATCACCGGCATCGGCTACCTCCAGTTCTTCGAGGAGGCCTTCGTGATGACTCGCGGCGGCCCGCTCGACTCCACGCGATCGGTCACCTACTTCACCTACGACCAGTTCGGCTACGGCAACTTCGGCTACGCCGCCGCGGCCAGCTACCTGCTGTTCCTGGCGATCGTGGTGCTCACCTTCATCCAGTTCCGGCTGCTGCGGGAGCGGAACCGATGACCCGGGCACCCCGCTGGCTGTACGCCGTGCTGACCGTCGGCCTCGTCGTCACGGCAGTGCCGTTCGTGTGGATGCTGCTCAGCTCGTTCAAGCCGGAGATGGAGCTGCGCGGGGTGCCGCCGACGCTCTGGCCGGAAGAGCTGACCCTCGACAACTACCAGCGGCTGTTCACCAAGCTCGACTTCCCGACGTACTTCTTCAACTCGGCGGTGGTCGCGATCGCGGTGACGCTCGGCAACGTCGTCTTCTGCTCGATGCTCGGCTACGCCCTGGCGAAGCTGGAGTTCCCGGGCCGGCGGCTGGTCTTCGCCGTGGTGCTCGGCACGCTGATGGTGCCGGGCGTGGTCACCTTCGTGCCGCTGTTCGTGCTCACCACCAACCTCAGCCTCACCAACACGCTGCCCGGCATGATCCTGCCGTTCCTGGCGGGGCCGTTCGGGGTGTTCCTGATGCGGCAGTTCATCGAGGGTCTGCCCGACGAGCTGATCCAGGCCGCGCGGGTCGACGGCGCGGGGGAGCTGCGGATCTTCTTCTCGGTGATCCTGCCGCTGTGCGGGCCGGCGCTGGCGACGCTCGGCGTGCTGACGTTCCTGACGTCGTGGAACAACTTCCTCTGGCCGCTGGTGGTGGCGACCTCGGAGGACAAGTACACGCTCCCGGTCGCACTGGCGCTCTACTCCACCGGCCAGAACGCCACCCAGTACGGCCTGCTGCTCGCCGGCGCGGTCGTCGTCGTCATCCCGGTGATCGTCGTGTTCCTGATCCTGCAGCGCTACATCATGCAGGGCATCGCGATGACCGGCATCAAGTAACCCATCTACCAAGGAGATTCCATGCGCAACTCGGTGCGCACCATCGTTCTTGCCGTGCTCGTTGCGGCGCTCGTTTCCACTACGGGGGTTTCGCCCAGCTCGACCAGCGGCGACGTCACCACCTCCTCAACCACTGATAGCCACCGGGTTCTGAAGAAGTACGCCAAGGACACCTGGAAGTCGTTCGAGGCGATGGTGGAGCCGACCACGGGGCTGCCGTCCGACAACGTCGGCGGTGACCTGGCCCCGGCCAGCCGGTCGGCGTACACGTCGAACACGAACATCGGCGCCTACCTGTGGAGCACGGTCGCCGCGCGCGACATCGGCCTGATCAGCAAGCGCGAGGCGCGGCAGCGGATGGCGCAGACCATCGACACGGTCGCGGAGCTCGAGCGGCACGAGCCGTCGGGGCAGTTCTACAACTGGTACGACCCGAAGACGCTGGAGAAGCTCACCACCTGGCCGGAGAACGGCAGCGTGGTCAAGCCGTTCCTGTCCAGCGTCGACAACGGCTGGCTGGCCACCGGGCTGCTGATCGCCTCGCGTGCCGAGCCGGCGCTGGCCGCGAAGGCCAACGCGATCCGCAAGGAGATGGACTTCGGCTGCTACTACAACCCGGCCGAGAACGGCGGCGGCCAGATCCGCGGTGGCTTCTGGGACGTCGACCCCAACGAGGCAGCCGCGATAGTCGGCGACTACTGCGGCATGGGCACCGACGTCTGGTACACCGGCCACCACTACGGCGCGCTCAACACCGAGCCGCGGATGGCGTCGTACCTCGGCATCGCCGCCGGCCAGATCCCGGGCAAGCACTACTTCGGCACCTTCCGCACCTTCCCGCCGACCTGCGACTGGGACTGGACCGAGACGATGCCGACCGGCACCTGGAAGACCTACGAAGGCGTCGACGTCTTCGAGGGAGCGCTGCCCTATCGGGGCATGGACGTGGTGCCCACCTGGGGCGGATCGATGTTCGAGGCCCTGATGGTGCCGCTCTTCGTGCCCGAGGAGAAGTGGGGCCCGCGCTCGTGGGGCCGCAACCACCCGCTCTACGTGCAGGGCCAGATCGAGCACGGGCTCGAGGAAGCCGACTACGGCTACTGGGGCTTCTCGCCGTCGAACAACCCCGCCGGCGGCTACCGCGAGTACGGCGTCGACGCGCTCGGCCTCGACGGCCCGGGCTACACGACCGACCAGGAGCGCACCACCAACGACCAGCCCTACGGCGACTGCCGGGAGGGCTCACCGCCGCCGACGGCGTACGGCGACGGGGTGGTCACGCCGCACGCGTCGTTCCTGGCGCTGCGCTACGCGAAGGGTGCCGCGCTGAAGAACCTGGCCGAGCTGGCGGAGGACTTCGACGTCTACGGGCCCGGTGGCTTCTACGACGCCGTCGCCGTGCGCAGCGGGCAGGTCTCGGAGCGCTACCTCTCGCTCGACCAGGGCATGGTGATGGCCGCGCTCGGCAACGCGCTGGCCGGCGACGACATGCGGCGCTACGCCTCAGCTGGTGCGATGAAGGACGCGATGGAACCGCTGATGCGGCAAGAGGTCTTCTCGGTGTCCAAGGGCACGCGATGAGCGGCGCACGCACCGACTGGGAGAGCCGGATCGGCATCCGCAGCGGCACGGCGTTCGGCGGGTCCGCGCCCCGGCTCGACCCGCCGGCGTCCCTCGCGGTCGTCGCGGGCGGCCACCAGGTGACGCTGTCCTGGGAGCCGGTCGAGGGCGCGGTGGGCTACCAGGTCCACGTCGCCGACGGGCCCTCCGGTGAGTGGCAGCCGCTCGACCACTCGGGCCGCGACGTGCTGGCGGTGCCGCATCCGCCGTACGTCGACACGACGGGCACGCCCGGCGTGCTCCGGTGGTACGCCGTCTCGGCGCTGTCCGACGTACATGTCGAAGGGCCGTTGACCTCAGCCGTCGGCATCGCGCCGCTGACGCGACCGTCCGGCCCGGTGACGGTGGCGGTCGACGTAGGCGCCGAGGTGGGTGAGCTGGCGCGCCCGTGGCGGCCGATGATCGGCAGCGAGCACCTCTCCCATGCGCTCTCCACCGACACCACCGGAGGTCGGGTCGTGGGGGAGGAGCTGTCGTCGGCACTCCGCGCCGCCCATGACGAGCTCGGCGTCTCCCACGTGCGCGCGCACGCGATCCTCGGTGATGACCTCGGGGTCTACCACGAGGACGACGAAGGCGTCCCGGTCCACGACTTCTCGGGCGTGGACCGGGTCTACGACCACATCCGGTCGCTGGGGCTCCACCCGGTGGTGGAGCTGTCGTTCATGCCGCGCGACCTGGCCGCCGACCCGGACCAGACGGTGTTCGACTACGGGGCGGTGATCTCGCCGCCGAAGGACTGGGAGAAGTGGCATGCCCTCATCCGGGAACTGACGGCCCACCTCGTCTCTCGGTACGGGTCGGAAGTTGTCGAGCAGTGGTCGTTCGAGGTCTGGAACGAGGCCAACCTCGAGGTCTTCTGGTCGGGCACGCCGGAGGAGTACCTGAAGCTGTACGACGTCACGGTCGACGCCGTGCGGTCGGTGGACTCGCGGCTCGTGGTCGGCGGGCCATCGTCGGCCGCGGCCGGCTGGGTCGAGGAGCTGCTCGCTCATGCCGACCGCACCGGCTCGCCGGTCGACTTCATCTCGACGCACACCTACGGTTCGCCGCCGCTCGACTTCCGGCCGATGCTCGCGCGCTACGGGCGATCGGGCACGCCGATCTGGTGGACCGAGTGGGGCGTCACGCCGACCCACTTCAACGAGGTCAGTGACGCTGTCTTCTCCGGAGTGTTCCTGCTCCGCGGCATGGCCTCGGCGATGGGGCGGATCGAGGCGCTGTCCTACTGGGTCGTCTCCGACCACTTCGAGGAGCTCGGCCGGCCGCCCTCCTTGCTGCACGGCGGCTTCGGGCTGCGGACCGTCGGCGAGCTGCGCAAGCCGCGGTGGTGGGCGTTGGCGATGCTGGAGCGGCTGGGACCTCGTCAGCTGTCCGTCTCGATGTCCGGCGACGGTGGCGGTTCGCTGGTGGAGGCGCTGGCCACCTCCGACTCCTCCGGGGTCGTGACCGTGCTGGCCTGGAACCTCACCCTCGACCAGACCAAGGCGGCCGGCTCGGCGCCGCTCGACCGGGAGGTGCGGGTCGTGCTGTCCGGGCTCGTGCCGGGGGCGGCGTACACGCTCACGCACGAGCGGGTCGACGAGCACCACTCCAACGTCGCCGCTGCCTGGGCCGAACTGCGTCGGGAGGGTCAGGACTGGCCGGACGACTCGCAGTGGGCCGCGTTGCGGTCGGCGGATCGGCTGGACGAGCTGGAGCCGGCGCGGTCCGTGGTGGCCGACGAGGGCGGCGGGGCGCTGGTGGAGTTCGAGCTGCCGATGCCGGCTATGAGCCTGCTGACGTTGACGCCTGAGGACTGACCTCCGCGTCGTCGTACTCGAGCAGGTCTCCGGGCTGACACTCGAGCACCCGACACATGGCCTCGAGGGTGCTGAAGCGGACGGCCTTGGCGCGGCCGTTCTTCAGCACGGCAACGTTGGCAGGGGTCAGCCCGACCTTCTCGGCGAACTCGCCCACGCTCATCTTGCGCTTCGCCAGCTCGACGTCGATGCGCACCACGATCGGCATCAGATCACCGACTCCATGTCGGTGCGCAGCGTGGTGGCCTGGCGGAGGAGTGCCCGCATCACCACCACGAGCAGGCCGAGCACGGCGCCGCCGACCACGATCAGGAACATCAGCAGCGGGACTCCCGGGTCGTCCGCGTTGAAGCCGACCACCAGGAAGACGCCCACCAGCACCGTCCACCCCGCGCCGATCGCCCACACGATCGCGTCCACCCACCTGAGCGATGCCTCGGTGAAGATGCGGTCGTCCCGGACCAGGTCGAGCAGCCGCCAGATGCAGACGACGACCACCTGAGTGCAGAGCACCCAGAAGATCGACACCGCCGTCAGCGGCCACCGGAGGTCGGCGTGCTCGGGGTTCTCCTCCGCCATGTGCGCCCACTGCCCCGGCAGCGACATCACCTCGAGGACCACCAACACCCCGAAGAGTGCTACGAGGAAGAGCCGAAGCGGTCCGACTGCCTGACGCCAGGTGATGGTCATGCATCGAGTATGGACAACTATCTATCGATAGTCAATCGCTATCGAGCGAACTGAGGTCGGGAGGTACGTCGACAGCGTGCGCCGCGCATGATCTCGATCGGGATCAGCTCCAGCGCACGCTCGTTGGTGGAGGCCAGCACGATCGGCGCGGCCGCGCCGGCCTGCTGCGCCTGCATCCACCGCGCCGCCACCACGCACCAGCGGTCCCCGGGATGGAGCCCAGCGAAGTTCCACTCGGGACGCGGCGTCGACAGGTCGTTGCCGACCGACCTCTGGTGCTCGAGGAACTCCGCAGGTCACCACCGCACAGACCGCATGCAGGCCGACATCGTCCGGCCCGCACGAACAGTTGCCGTCCCGGTAGAACCCGGTCACCGGGTCCGTCCCGCAGGGCTCCAGCGGCTCACCCAGGACGTTGCGCTCGGTCACGGCTCGAGCCTTAGTCGTGCCCGTTGGTCGAGCAGCGAGCGCCAGCGAGCGTCGTCGAGACCTCGTGAGGGGTTCCGGGGTCTCGACAACGGTCGGCGCCGGGGGCGCCTCCCTGCTCGACCAACGGGAGAGATCGTTGGTCGAGCAGCGGGAGCGAGGGACGAGCGACCGCGTCGTCGAGACCTCGTGAGGGGTTCCGGGGTCTCGACAACGGTCGGCGCCGGGGGCGCCTCCCTGCTCGACCAACGGGAGCGTCGTCGTCGAGACCTCGTGAGGGTTCGGGGTCTCGACAACGGTCGGCGCCGGGGGCGCCTCCCTGCTCGACCAACGGGAGCGTCGTCGTCGAGACCTCGTAAGGGGTAGAGGGGTCTCGACAACGGTCGGCGCCGGGGGCGCCTCCCTGCTCGACCAACGAGGGACTCGTCTAGAGGGCAGCAAGCTCCTCGACGCAACTTCTCGACCTCGGCTTCCGCGGTCTCCAGTCGAGCCCGAAGGGGGGCGAGCATGGGCTCGAGCTCGGCGGCGCTGTAGCGCGGAGTGATGTGCTGGGGGCAGTTCCAGTCGAAGGCGTCGACGGTCACCACGACGGCTCGCTCGACGACGGCGTCGTAGTCGGGATGCGTCAGCCGCGCGATGAGGTCGGGGTCGTCCTCGGCGTACACGACGCGGGCATGGCCGAAGATCTTGAGGCGCTGCCGGCGGGCGTGGTCCATCACGATCAACGAGACCCGTGGGTCCTGGGAGACGTTGCCGTCGGTGACGTGCTGGAGGTTGCCGCGGAAGTCGGCCCAGCCGATGGTGTGCTCGTCGAGCACCTGCAGGAAGCCGGGAGGGCCACCGCGGTGCTGCACGTACGGCCACCCGGTCTCGCCGACCGAAGCCAGGAAGAAGCTGTCGCGCTCGGCCAGGTAGGCGCGTTCGTCGGGGCCCAGCGGGTCGGGCGCCTGCTGATCCGCAAGAGCCTCCTCGGCCTTCCGCCCGTAGAAGCCGCGGCTGCCGTACCGCTCCTGCACCTCCTGGACGGCGTCGGTGAAGGCGATGCCGGCGTAGTGCTTGCTCATGACTCGATCTCCCGACGTTGCCGCGCGTGGCGGGCGACCCGCTCCCGATTGCCGCAGACCTCCGACGAACACCATCTGCGCTTGGCGTTGGTGGCGACGAAGAGCATGGAGCACTTGTCGGACCCGCAGGTCCGGAGCCGATCGGCGGCCGGCCCGGTCACGACCTCCATGGCGGAGCCGGCAACGGCTGCCAGCGAGAGGTCGGCGCCGCTGGCCGATGCCCAGGCTGTACGCCGCTCGGCACCGTCGGTGACGGTGAGCTGCGGAAAGCTCGGCGCCATCGCGGCGTAGCCGTTGAGCGCCTTCACGGCAGCCGGGTCGAAGGGCGATGACTCGAGCCGGCTGAGGAGGACCGACCGCACCGCCTCGCGCAGGCGCAGGGTCTCCACACGGCTCGGCGCCGTCGCCCCTTCGGGCAGTCGGTCAGCCTGCAGCTCCCAGAACTCGGCATTGCCGTCATCGTCGACGAGTAGCTCCTGGGTGGGCGTGCCCACGGTCTTGACCGTGTTGGCCAGGTCGACCGCCAGCGGCTCGCCGGTCAGGAGCAGTTCCACCATGCACTCACCGTACGTACCTAATGGATCAGATACAAACTAACCATTAGTCACGGAATCTCCAGGTCGCACGGCACCCGGGACGACGACGCGGGCGTCCACCCCGAACCACGGCTCGCCGCCGGTGTCGGGGCGGTAGCCGGCGAGCGCCTTCAGGAGTGATCCGTCCTTCTCGCCGGTGACCGGGTCGAGGTCGATCACGCCGCAGCGGGCCACGGGTGCCTCGACCTTGACGACCGCCTCGCCGAGCTGGAGCTCGCGACCGAACCACGTCTCCTCGACGTACGGCTCGTCGGTGTCGATCACCATCGTCATCCGGAAGCGGGAGGCGGTGTCGAGGAGGTCGGTGCGGCCGGTGCGCTCGCCGAGGTCGCGAAGCGAGGCGGTGGTGAGGATGCTGACGGGCGCGCCGTACACGCCGCCGCCGCGGGGCGGGACGGTGAGGCGCACGCCCTTGCCGAGGTACGCCGACAGCAGCTCGGAGTGCGGACCGTCGGTGAGCTCGTGGCTGACCGAGCGGCCCCAGTACTCACAGGTGACGCGTTCGCCGCTGGGCACCGGCGCGCCCGACACGGCCTCACCGGACGGCAACGAGAGTTCGAGCGTGGCGCCGTCCCACGCCGCGGTCACCGCGAGCAGCGCGCGGTGCGGCACGGTCTTCAGCACCTTGTGGTTGTCGGCGCCGATCAGGCAGAAGGCACGGTCGCCGACCGGACCGTGGGCGTCCAGCGTGACGGCGGCGTACGCCGTGTGCCGCGTGCCCTTCACCGGCGCGAACCCGACGGAGACGACCTGCATGACCCGAGCCTGCCACGCGCGGGAGGCGAGAGTTTTGCGACCCCTCGCCCCGGGTACCGCGACAGGATCACTCGGGAGGTCCGCATGTCCGCACGCCAGCTCGCAAGGGCAACCATCCTCATCCTCACCGTCGGTGCGCTGTCGGCCGTCGCCCCAGCGACAAGCGCCGCGAAGCCCGCCACCGAGCGGGGCGCGAAGAGCATGTGGACGGAGGCCGACAAGTCGGGCTTCGGCACGTCGCGGTCGCGGGGCAGCAACGTCTGGTTCACGCTCCAGGCGGGCCGCACCAGTGAGGTCTTCTATCCCGACCTCTCCACCCCGAGCGTGCGCAGCCTCGAGCTGTCGGTGCAGGGGGACGGGTTCACCGACAGCGCGTCGAGCGACATGGAGACGACGGTGACCAGGTCGGACCCGCGCAGCCTGCGCTTCACCCAGGTGCACGAGGACGCCGACGGCCGCTACCGCCTCACCGAGGTGCACCTGACCGATCCGCAGCGCGACGCCTACGTGGTGCGGGTGCGGCTCGAGTCACTCGACGGCCGCGACTACCGGGTGCTGGTCGACTACGACCCGGCGCTCGACAACTCCGGCATGGACGACCGCGCCCGAGGTCACGGCAAGGCACTGCTGGCCACCGACGGAAAGGTCAGCACCGCCCTGATGGCCGAACCCGCGCTCACCGGCCTGCGCAGCGGTCTGAAGGGCGAGCGGCTCGCGAAGAAGAGCGCGGGCCCGGGCAACGTCGTGCAGCGAGCCCGGATCAGCGGGATCACCGGCCAGCCGGGACACCAGGTCGCCACGCTGACGCTCGGCCTGGCCGGCACCTGGCAGAACGCGCTCACCGCGGCGAAGGCCTCGCGCACCAGCACATGGAGCAAGCTCCAGACGTCGTACGACGCCGGGTGGCACCGCTACCTCGCCACGCTGAAGGAGGTGCCGGCGAGCGCGAGCAGCGTGCGCGACACCTACCTGGCGTCGGTGCTGGTGCTCGCGGCGGCGGAGGACAAGCAGAACCCCGGCGCGTTCGTGGCCTCGCCGTCGGCGCCCTGGGTGTGGGGCAACGAGGTCAAGGACCTGTCGTCGCCGTCCGGCGCCTATCACCTGGTCTGGTCGCGCGACGCCTACGAGTTCGGCACGGCGCTGTGGGCGGCCGGCGACAAGCGTGCGGCCAGGCGGATCGTGGACTGGCTCTTCGAGGTGCAGCAGAAGAAGGACGGGTCGTTCCCGCAGAACTCCGACGTCACCGGCAAGCCGGTCTGGAGCGAGCTGCAGCTCGACGAGGTGGCGCTGCCGATCGTGCTGGCGCACCTCACCGGCCGCACGGGACCGAAGACCTGGCCGGGTGTGCGCAGGGCCGCGAGCTTCCTGGTGAAGTTCAAGGACGAGGAGACCGGCCTGCGGGCGCCGTTCTCACCCCAGGAGCGCTGGGAGAACCAGTCCGGCTTCTCGCCCAACTCCATCGCCGCCCAGATCAACGGCCTGGTCAGTGCGGCCGACATCGCCCGCAAGAACGGCCACGAGCGCCTGATGGCGAGGTGGCTGGGCATCGCCGACCGCTGGCAGAGCAAGCTCAAGCGCTGGACGGTGACCACGAACGGACCGCTCAGCGAGCGCCCCTACTTCCTGCGACTGAGCAAGGACGGCAAGCCGAGCAAGAAGACGACGTACGGCATGGGTGACGGCGGCCCGGGCGTGATCGACCAGCGTCGGGTGGTCGACCCGAGCTTCCTCAACCTGGTGCGGTTCGGCATCGAGCCTGCCGACGACCCGGCCGTCCGCAACACCCTGGCCGTCATCGACGAGCGGCTGAAGGTCGAGACGCCCAACGGGCCGTTCTGGCGCCGGTTCAGCTTCGACGGCTACGGCGAGACCCGCACCGGCGGCGAGTGGAAGATCACCGAGTCCGGCACCGGCACCACGCTCGGCCGCGGCTGGCCGATCCTGACCGGCGAGCGCGGGGAGTACGCCGTCAGCGCCGGCGAGGACGCGGCGCCGTACCTCGCCGCGGTGGCCGCTGCCGCGTCGCCCAGCGGGATGATCTCGGAGCAGGTGTGGGACGGCCGCGCCCCCACCGGCGAGGCGTGCTGCCCCGCCGGTGAGGGCACGCGCGCCGCCACGCCGCTCACCTGGTCGCACGCCGCGCTCGTCCGGCTGGCCTGGACGATGCAGCGCGGCGTGCCGGTGGACCAGCAGGGATCCTGACCAACCGCTACTAGTCCTTTCGGTCGGCTTTGCCGCTCCGAACGGACCTCATCGGACCGGAGCCGGCCCGGGTGGGCTGAGCCGCGGCGTACGGTCCCGCCAAGAGGCTTTGGAGGGCTCATGGCAGGGGACTGGGACTCGGGCTCGGACGCAGAGGAGACCACGGCCGCCGCGCTGATGGCACTGCTTCCGTCGTGGACGGTGATCGACCGTCCGACGTGGCCGGGCGGTCGGTTCGCGAACGTCGACCACGTGGTGGTCGGGCCGGCTGGGGTCTTCGTGATCGACACGAAGGCGTGGACCGGCCGGGTCGTGCTGGAGGACGGCGTGCTCTGGCAGAACGGACAGGACCGCAGCCCGGCCGTCCGGGATGCCGCGGCCGCCGGGAAGTCGCTGTGCGAGCTGGTGTCGTCGGTGCGACCCGACCACGTGCACCCCGTGGTCTGCCTGGCCGAGGCTTCCATCCCGGTGGGGTCGGTCGACGGGGTGATGGTCTGCACGACGGCCCAGCTGGTCGCCGAGCTGACCGCGCACCCGGAGGTGCTGCCGGGCGGCCTGGCGCGTGCGGTGGGCAGGGACGTGGATCGCAGCCTCCATCCGGACCAGCGCTCGGCGCCGGTCGGGCAGTCCGGCCCCGCGAAGCGGCGCCCGTTCGCGGCGCTCGTGCTGGGCGTGCTCGCCGTCGCCCTGGCCGTGGCCCTGCTCACGGCGTCCGACGTCGTGGCCTCGCTCGCGGACGACCTCGTGGAGCTGGGCCGGCAACCTCGGCACCTGACTAGTCCGATCGGGTGGTCGCCGCCCCCGAACGGACGGGATCCCGGTGAGTCCGGGTCGAGGAGAGCCGCCCGGGAGTACGGTGCGGGCAAGGGACTTGGGAGGGTTTCATGGTGGGTGGGTCTACTCGCGTGTGGGACGAGGCAGCCCAGGGTGAGGCGGCGACAGCGACGGTGCTCGCGGGCCTGCCGGCTGGCTGGACCGCGCTGCACGATCTCAAGTGGCAGGGCAGGCAGTACGACAACATCGACCACATCGTCGTCGGGCCACCCGGCATCTTCGTGATCGACAGCCGGGTGTGGTCGGGGCCGGTGTCGGTGTCGCGTGGTGTGCTGCGGCACAGCGGACACGACCGCACCTCGTCGCTCCGGGCCGCGGTGGCTGCCGCGGCCGCCGTGAGCGCCATGTCGTCGGCCGCCCGCTTCGACCACGTGCACGGCGTGCTGTGCCTGGTCGGCAAGGACGTGCCCGCCGAGTGGGTGGGCGGGGTGCTGGTCTGCTCGGCGTCCGAGCTGGTCGAGGAGCTGACGTCGTACGCCGAGGTGCTGCCGGGCGGAGTCGCCGTCGTGGTCGCCTCCGAGGTCCGGCGTCAGCTCAACGCGGTCACGGGTCCGTCGACGGTGACCGAGCAGACTGCCGAGCTTCGGCGAGCGCGTCAAGGAGGCCGAGGCTCCACCCAAGCGCCGCGCAGGCCGATCCGGTCGGCAGCCTCGCGCGCTACGTGGTCGGCGTCGCGGTGGTGCATCGGCCTCGCCTCCAACCCGCAGATGGTCACCTCGGTCTCAGCCGACATCAAGAACTTCGTGGTCGCGGCGGTCGACCCGCCCGACAGCGACCCGCTCATGGAGCCGGTCAAGCCTCGCAAGAAGAAGCAACAGCAGCAGCGCTAGCACCAGCCGCGCTCGCGGGCGACCCGCACCGCCTCCATCCGGTTGCGACTGCCGGTCTTGCCGATCGTCTCCGACAGGTAGTTGCGGACGGTGCTGGGGGAGAGGTGCAGGCGGGCGGCGATGTCGGCGATGGTCGAGCCGTCCGCGGCTTCGCGGAGCACGTCGCGCTCGCGCGCTGTGAGTGGGTTGGTGCCGTGCACCAGGGCGGCCGTGGCCAGGCTCGGGTCCACCACGAGCTCGCCCGCCAGGACGCGGCGGATGATGCGCGCGAGCTCGTCCACGGGGCCGTCCTTGATCACGAACGCGCGCACGCCGGACGCCAGGGCGCGCTGCACGTAGGCCGGGCGGCCGAACGTGGTCACGATGATCACCGCGCACTCCGGCAGCGCGGTGCGCAGCTCGTCGGCGACCTCGAGCCCGCTGGGCCCGGGCATCTCGATGTCGAGCAGCGCGACGTCGGGCCGGGTCTGCAGCGCGGTGGCGACGACCTCGTCGCCGCGGGCCACCTGGGCAACCACCTCGAGGTCGGGTTCGAGGTCGAGCAGTGTGGCCAGGGCGTCGCGCATCATGCCCTCGTCCTCGGCGATCAGCAGTCGGGTCACGGCACCGTCTCCACGGGTGCACAGGCGGTGAGGCCGAACCCGTTGGTGTCGCGGACGACCAACAGCTGGCCCTCGACCAGCGCCAGGCGGGAGCGGAGTCCGGCGAGTCCGTTGCCTTCGGCGAGGCTGGTGCCCGGACCCTCGCCGTCGTCGACGATGGCCAGGCGGGCGGTCCGGTCGTCGGCGACCTCGACCCGCATCGTGCAGTGGCGCGCGCCGGAGTGACGGATCACGTTGGTGGTGCCCTCGCGGACGCACCCACGCGAACGCCTCGTCGACGGGCTCGGGCAGCAGGGTCGGCGCGTTGGCGACCTCGGCCTCGATCCCGGCGTCGCTCAGCGCCGTGGCCGCGCGATTGAGCTCGGCGGCAAGCGTCGTACGCCGGATCCCGGCGACGGTCTCGCGCACCTCGGCCAACGCTCGGCGGCTGATCGTCTCGATGTCGGTCGCGTGCTCGGCTGCCGTCGCCGGGTCGGTCTCGGCCAGCCGGCGTACCAGCTCCGACTTGACCACCACGAGCGACAGCGAGTGGCCGAGCAGGTCGTGCAGGTCGCGGGAGAACCGGTCTCGCTCGGCGAGCACCGCCTGGTCCGCGAGCTCGCGACGGGTCGCCCGGAGCTGGTCGATCGTGGCGAGCAGCCGCACCAGCACGATCGACGAGACTCCGGCCAGGACGACGGTCAGCATCACGGCCCAGACCTGGCCGTCGTCGTGCGGAGCGGAGTCGACGAGGAGGCCGGCCGCGACCGTCACGGCGACGACGCCCCACATTCCCGCAGTACGACCACGGGATGACACGAGACCCGACGAAAGTCGGATGTGCTTGTCGGTGGCGGTGGCTACCGTTGGGGTCATGCAGAACTACCTCGCACCCGACGCCCGCCGTTCGTGGCGTGGCCTGTCGGTGCAGGAGAAGCAGCGGCGGATCGACGTCCTCCGCCGCAAGCAGGCGCGCCAGATCGAGCTCGAGGTCCGGCTCCTCGAAGCCCTGCGCTGAGCTTCACGCGCAGTCGGGGCAGGGTCGGAACACGCCTGACCACCCTCGTTGCCTCAGCAACGTGCTGATCAGCCCGGCCGTGAGGCAGGGCCGCTCGAAGACCTGACCCCAACCGATCCTGACCGTGGTGCGCCCGTCGACCGTGGCGAGCAGGTCGCGCTCGAGGTCTTGATCGCGAGCCGCGGCATTGTCGTGGAAGAGGCGCCCGTCGAGCTCGACGATGAGCGGCACCGGCCAGTAGTCCACGTCTCTGTAGATCGGGCCGCGAGCCGAGTCGCGCGCCTGCCGGGACGCTTGCGGCAGACCGTGCGGGCGCTCGACCTGCACCAGGTAGCCGTGCTCCAGCGCCGAGCAGGTGCCAGCGGTGATGTCGGCGATCACCTCGCCGAGGAAGGTTCGCCGGGCGATCCGGATCCTCGACGTCAATGCTGACGTGAGGCGGGGACCGGTGGTACGTCGGGACTGGACACCGTCGGCGAGGGTCGCGATGGCTGCGTAGTCAGAGGTGGCGTCGGCAGCCACGTCGAGCAGCGCGTGTTCGAGGCGTACGCGCGGAGGCGATGCGTTCCACAGCACCCGCTGCTTGAGGTTGCTCATGCGTTCGATGCGCACACCCGCGGGTGCGACGACGCTCCGTTTGCGGTCGATGGCGATGTGGATCGGGCCCGACGAGGCGCCGACTCGCCCCGGCCCGTCCGCGGCCCTGATCGCCGACTCCCGCGCCAGTGCTGCCGGAGCTCGCGTAGAGCACCGCGGCCCACGCTCGCTGCACCCAGGTCAAGGGGCCCGTATGGTCGACGAACACCCCGCCATGCACCGGAGCGAGCTCTCGGCGCCGCACCATTCGGCGAAGGTCGTAGGCCGCGAAACCCGCCTTGTGCAACTGGCCACGGCTGATGACCCCTGCCTGCTGAGCGAGGAGTTCCGCCATCCGGGCCCGGTCGGCCTCTATGCCGCGGTTCTGAGTCACCAGGTGACCCAAAATCGCGGCACAAACAGCCTCACCCCACCAGCTGGGGCCGGGCGGTGACCACGCGGAGTGGCACCGCCGCCCCGGGGATCGTGACGCTGCCCGGCACCGGCTGCGCCGGACCGCCGTTGACGCGGTAGGTAGCGGTGTAGGTCGTGTCCACGCTCGGGGTGACCCGGCCCTTGCGCAGGTAGTTGTGGGTGATCTCGAGGTCCGGGTACGCCGACCCCGGGCTCGACGTGGTCGCCGACTCCCCGTCCCCGAACCTCCACGCGAACGACGTCGGCCTGATGCTCAGCTCGACCCGCTGCCCCAGCAGCGTCACCGCGCGGGTGAACGGCTCGGTCTCGGTGTAGAAGTTCGTGTCGAAGTTGACCAGGGTCCTGCCGTTCGGCGGCTGCACGACCAACGTGCTCGGTGGGAGGGGGACGCGTTCGAAGGCTGCCGCGACCATCCCGGAGGTGAGCTGCGGTTCGGTCGGGTTCCTCGCCGCAGTCGACGTCACCGGTCGCTAACGCCTGCTGACGCCAATGCAGAAGCCTGCCGCCGACGGTGTTCGGCGTCTTCGAGTCGAGACGTGTGTCCGACGGCGCCTTCGGCAGTGCAGACCTGCTCGACTCGTATCTGGCCACGCCGTTGATCGTCGATGACCGTCGTCCACTCGTGCACCTGGCGGCTGCGGCGTCGGTGCGAGCAGCGACGATGCATCGCCGCGAGCACGCGTCATCACCGATCGAGCTGCGGTTCACGACAGGTAGCACCAACTCGATAGCTGCCGACCTGGATCTGTTGACGCTCTGGAGACGAGCAGCGCTCGTTCGCGCCTGCTCATAGACATTGGATCCGCCTCCGCTTCGGAGTCGAGCTCAGCGTCCTGCCAGGCACGAGCATCGACGACTCGACGACGCCGAGCTCTTGCGTCGTCTCCGAGCTGACATTCGCGAGGTGACTTGCCAGCCGCCGTCTCGAATGCGTCCACCAGTCGCGGTAGCGTCCGTTCGATCGGCTCGATGAGCCAGTGCTGGCAGTTCGTGCACTCGGTCGCTACAGGCTCCGAAGGTCCGGCGGATCGCCGTCGAGCAGAGCGACTGTTCCGCGCGTCCACCCACGTCCGCGACGACGTCTCCTCCGGCTCGCAGCGGCTCTGGCGGCTCGGCGTGACGCTCCGACGTCGTACTCGAGGGACTCTCCGAAGGCTCCACCCTCGGCTCCGGGTCATCCGTGCAGCCGGCGACAAGCAGGGCGGTGGCCACGGCGGTGGCGAGGGTGGCGACGAGGCGCGCGTGGGGCATGAGCTGGTCCTTCCCGAGATGAGACGACGCTACCCAAGCGTGGCGGCGCGGGGTAGCCGTGAATCACCGTCTGTGGAGAGGTAAAAGGTCGACCGCGGGGGGTCGGTTTGCCCTACCGTTCTGGTCGTGGCAGACCAGGACCCCCCGACCAACGCGCCCGGCGGCAGCGACGACACCTGGAAGACGTACTCGCCTCCGGTGTCCCAGCCCGTGCCGGAGACGCCGCCCGTCTCCGAGGCGCCCCAGTCCCTGCCGCCCACGCACGTGCCGTACGGCACCAAGCAGAGCAGCAGCAGCTACAGCGGCACCTATCCGCCGGCGGCCGGCACCACGATCGACACGGTGCTGAGCAGCGACCTGGTCGGCAGTGGCGCCAAGAAGGGCTGCGGCATCGTCGGACTGGTGATCGCGGCGATCGTGTTCATCCCGGTCATCATCGGCGTGATCGTCGCGGTGAAGGCCCTCAGTGGTGGGTGGGACGAGCTCCAGGACGGGATGGGCGATCCGTTCTCTGCCGTCGGCAAGCCCGACATGCAATCCGTGGACGGCTTCACCGACCTGGTCAGCGCGCTGAAGGAGGAGACCGGCGGCAGCACCGGGGTGTTCGACGCCGTGATCTATCCGGAGTACGCCGTGCTGACGGTGCCGGCCGACAAGACCAGCAAGCGCTACTACTCCTACTACTACGACGGCGACCTGCGCCAGACCAGCCAGGGCACCACCACCAAGGAAGCCCGCTTCGACCTCTCCACGATCGACCCGGCGGTGCTGGTGAAGCTGTACGAGATCGCGAGGACCGATCTGGTCGAGGACCCCGACCCGACCAGGATCTACGCGATCATCAGCGCGCCCACCGACTTCACCAAGGGCGCGTGGATCTCGGTGTACGCGACCAACGACTTCTCGGAGAGCGGCTACCTCACGGCGGACAAGACCGGAAAGATCATCTCGAAGATCACGCCGTAGCCAGCGAGTAGAGGTAGCGGCTGCTCGGCACCAGGTCGAGGTCGTGGTCGGCGCCGATCCGGGCGACGCTGGTCATCAGCCGGGTGAGCCGGTCGTCGAGCTCGGCGTCGTCGCCACCGCTGCCGTAGAAGGCGTGCATGTCACTGATCGCCGCTGAGGGAAAGAGCTCCTCGACGAAGGCGCTGATGAACGGTGCGCCGTCGGTGACGGGCTCGGCCACGACGTTCTGCAGGTAGCCGAACGTCGCCTGGGTGGCGATCGCGATCGGTGTGTGGTCGACCAGCCAGCGGTGCAGCCACTCCTCCTGGGTCAGCTCGTCGGGGCGGCGGAGCACCGCGACGTTGGCGAGGGTGTCGGCGCGGGTGCCGTCCCAGGCCTCGGGTGGGTCGATCGGGCGACGCTCGTCGACCCGGTAGCCATGGGCGCGCTCGACGACCTGTCCGACCACGTCGCTGACGCGGACCAGGTCGACGTCGTCGGCGACCCAGACGCTGACGACGGCCCCGATCGGATCGTCGAAGGTCGGGATCCGCATCGCGGCGGCAACGTCCTCGTCGTCGACGTTGACCTGCAGGCGATCGGCACCGGCCGCGGCGAGCGCCTCGTGCCAGGAAGGGTCCTTGAGGCGGGTCGCGAGGTCGGTGCCCCACACGGCGTACATCAGCTTGGTCACGGCAGGAGGCTAGCTGCGCGCGCGGCCGCGGCGTACGCAACGGCCAGCGAGTCGACGGTCTCGTGTGCGTTGAGACCGCTCGGGTTGGGCACCACCCACAGCTGGGCGCCGGCCATGGACGTCGGGCTGGGGACCCGGCACGGCCTTGGGCAGACCGAAGGCGGTGCGGTACGCCGTGATGCCGGCGATCGCGAGCACGGCCGGTTGGGTGCGGCCGACTGTCTCGACCAAGCGCTCGCCACCTTCGCGCAGCTCGGCGTCGGTCAGTTCCGAGGCCTTGGCGGTGGCGCGCCGGACGAGGTTGGTGATGCCGATGCCGCGCGAGCGCAGGTAGTCGCGGTCGTCGTCGGTCATGCCTGCCGCGGGGTCGATCCGTCGATCGATGACCCCACCGCGTAGGAGAGCGGGGTAGAAGCGGTTGCCGGGGTGGGCGAAGTGGGTCTGCGTGGCGGCGGTCCAGAGGCCGGGATTGATGCCGACGAAGAGCAGCCGCAGGTCGGGCCCGAGCAGGTCGGGCACCTCCGCATCGCGGAACGACTCGAGCTCGGCCCGCGTGAAGCTGCGGCGTTCGGTCACGGCGGACAGCCTGTCACCTATCGGGAACCGCCGAGCTGCCAGTAGCGTCGAACTACTATGCGACGCGCTCTCGGAGTCCTGCTGCTGACCACCCTCCTGCTCGCCGGCTGCGGTGACGACGGGGACAGCGGCGACGACGGGGGCAAGGCCGACGACCCGGCGCCCTCGAGCCCGACCTCGAGCGACCCGACCGCGCCGACGCTGCCGAGCAACGACTGGCGACTGATCGAGATCGTGCACGCGACGGCGGTGGGCGGCGAGCTGACCGTCCGGCCGAAGCCGGTCGGCGACGACCGTGCGATCGAGGCCTTCAGTGCACGCTTCGAGGACTCGCAGCTGCAAGGAGAGATCCAGCGCGTGGTCGACGACAACGAGCCGGCCACCGGCAACGAGCTGGTCGCGGCGGTGGTGTCGATCGGCTGTGACGTACCGACGGCGGTGACCTACGACGACGGCAAGGTGCGCGCGCTGAAGGTGCCCAACCCGATGCCGGAGTGCTTCGCGCCGGTGACGTCGGTGGCGATCCTCGAGGTGCCTGAGACCGACTAGGGCTTGGGCGGAGGCGGCGGCACGACGGGCGCGGTGAAGGTGACCTCGAGGCCGTTGGGCACCGAGCGCTGACCGCCGTCGGAGGGGTGGTTGACCACCCCGACGAGGCCGTCCTCCTTCTTGGCGACCATCGTCGAGGAGCCACCGCCGTCGAGGTTCAGCGCCTCGTCGGCGCCGAGGTCGATCATCCGGTTGGCGAGCTCGACCATCGTGTAGCCGCGGCTGAACTTCTGCCGGCCGTCGACCACGAGCAGGAGCAGCATGTTGGTCTCGCGGTCGATGCCGATCGCGGTGCGCGGGTGCATCTCGCGGTCGTCGACCACGGTGACGAGGCCGTCGTTGATCAGCACCTTGTTGCCGGTGATCGCCATCCGCGGGCTGTTCTTGAGCCACCAGCGCACGGTCGCCTTGGTGCCCTTCTTCAGCCGGGCCAGCTCCTTGGCGCCCTCACCGCGGCCGACGAGCATGATGCCCTCGATCTTCTTGCTGGCAGGCAGCCGCGGCTTGGTCTCGACGACGCGGCCCTTGTGGATGCGCACCATGCGCACGTCCTTGGTCTGGCCGCCGGTGATGGCGTAGCCCGAGGTGTAGCCCCAAGCAGGGGTGTAGACGCCGATGCCGCCGGGCTGCACCTCGGGGGAGTTCACGGTGGTGATGGGCATCAGTGGGTGCTGCTTGTAGCGCGCCACCATCGGCAGGGTGTCGATCTGGGGCAGGCCGGCCTTGTCGAAGTAGAAGGCGGCGTTCCAGCCGGCGGTGCGCGCGTTCAGCAGACCTTCCTGGCGGTCGAGGCCGAGGCCGAGCGGTGCGCCGGTGTCGCCGATGTCGAAGAAGTCTCCGTTGACCCCGGCGACCGCCCGGTGCCTCGCGAGGATGCTGGTGAGCGGGGCGGTGCGGCGTACGACGCCGGCGTAGGCGTAGTCGACGGCCAGGCCCGGGGTGTCGAGCGCGATGGCCATCAGGTGCGCGCGGATCGGCCCGCGCGGCGTGGTCTCGTCCCAGGAGGTGACCGTGACGCCAGGCACCGCCTGCCAGGTCTTCGACGTGACGGTCCTGCTCTGGAACCGCATGAAGGCCGGGACCTTCTCCGCGATCTTCCCGCGCACGCCGTCGGAGGAGTGCTGCCAGCGCGGAGGCACCCGTGGCTTGCCGTCTCCCTTGGCGTGCGTGGGCAGCTGCGGGTCGCGGTCGCGCTCGGCCAGCGCGGAAGCAGGCGCCACCATGAGCGCGCAGGCAACCACGCCGGCAAGGAGAACTGGACGGATGCGCACCGGTCCAACGGTAACTGGTGGGGCTGGTGATTCGTAGTCTTTACTTTGCGTGTTGTTCCTATCCACAGGAGACGCCGCCGAGGAGGGCCAGGCCCTTGCGATCGCCCTTGCCGAGGGTGGTGCGGCCCAGGTTGGACTCGTACATCAGCTCGCGGTCATCCGCGACGTGGTCCAGGCCGAGCAGGTGCCCGAGCTCGTGCATGACGATCGCGCGTTGGTGCGCCTCGCCGTCGGGCTGCACCTCGAGCTCGGCGAAGACGTCGAGGTCGAGCACCACCATGCCGGTCACGTAGCGGCTGAAGCCCGCCCGCGTCTGGGTGACCGGGCCGGCCAGCCCGGCGACGTCGCCCTCCAACCGGGGCACCTCGTCGTCGTCGGCCCAGCCGATCAGCACCGGCTCGCCGCGGCCGAGCGCGTTGACGCGGTCGGTGAAGCCGCGGTCGCCGGTCGTCCCGATGTAGTCGAACCTCAGGCCGGCCGCGTTGCTGACCTCGGCGATGCCGTCGTCGAGCAGCTCCTCCCAGCCGTCCGGCGCACCCTCGGGATTGACGACGTACGTGATCGGCTCGCAGGGGTTCCAGGCGATGGGCTCTCGGCTGCCGGGCTGGGTGTCGAAGAAGCGGTAGTGCCCGTCGCCGCTCGGCTCGACCGCGTTGACGATGCGGTCGTCGATGCCGAGCCAGCTGCGGAAGCGGAAGCCGTCGGCGCCGGGGTTGACCAGCATCACGAGCATGGTCACCAACAGGGCGATGAACGCGGCGAGGTAGGCGCGGGACTTGTCCGAGAGCCCGCGGCGTCGAGACCGCGGCCCCTCCCAGTAATCCACTCGTCCATGATCGCCCACGATCCAAGCCGTAAGGTGCGAACGGTGTGGAACACGTTCATCGAGGGTGACAACCTCGACGTGCTCCGTGGGCTGGCTGCCGACAGCGTCGACCTCATCTACATCGATCCGCCCTACAACACCGGCAACGACTTCGCGTACGCCGACGACTTCCGTGACGGGTCGCGGGCCACGCGGCATGCCGCCTGGGTGGCGATGATGCGGCCGCGGCTGGAGGCCGCGCGGGTGGTGCTGCGGGAGACCGGTGCGATCTTCGTCAGCATCGACGACAACGAGATCGCGCACCTGCGGCTGCTGATGGACGAGGTGTACGGCGAGGACAACCTCCTCGCGCAGATCGTGGTCAACCTCAACGCCAAGGGGCGCCAGCTCGGGCAAGGGCTTCGCCACGAGTCACGAGTACCTGCTCGCCTACGCGCGCGACGCGAGCAGCTGCGTGCTCGACGCGAGCAGCACCGAGACGGTGGTCGAGCGCGACTTCCCGCTGCTGCACGCCGACGGGCGGCGCTACCGCCATCTGCCGCTGCGCAACACGAACAAGAAGTTCAACCCGGTGACCGCGCGCACGCTCCACTTCACGCTGTGGGGCGACCCGGAGAGCGGGGTGGTGCGGACCTCGGCGTTCGAGGGTGCGGTCGAGATCGGTCCCGTCTTCGGCGACGGCACGCCGGCGGTGTGGCGCTGGAGCCGGCCGAAGATCGACGCGCAGCCCGACGACCTCGTGTGCCGGGTGGTGCGCGGCAAGCTCGGCGAGCGGGTCGACGTCTTCCAGAAGGACTGGCTCCTTCGCGACACCCCGGGCGGCCGGCGCAAGAAGCTGCGCACGATCTGGCTGGCCGAGGAGATCGGCTCGACCGACACGGCGGTGGCGGAGCTGAAGGAGATCGTCGGCCACGTCTTCGAGTCCCCGAAGCCGACCGGCCTGATCACGCGGATCCTCGGCACCATGCCGGCCGACGCGGTGGTGCTCGACTTCTTCGCCGGCAGCGGCACGACCGGCCACGCCGTCGCCCTGGCCAACGCGGCCGACGGCGGCAGCCGCCACTGCATCTCGGTCAACTCCGCCGAGCCGACGCGGCCCGGCTCGAACGCCCAGCTCGCCGGCCACGCGACCGTCGCCGACATCACCCGGGCCCGGCTGCGGGCGGTGGCCGAGCAGGTCGGTGGCGGGCTGGAGGAGCTGCCTCAATCCTAGAGACGGGTGCGACGATGACCCCATGACGACACGCGTTGCACTGGTCACCGGCGGCTCGAGCGGCATCGGCGAGGCCACGGCTCTGGCGCTCCGCGAGGCCGGCTTCGAGGTGTACGCCGTCGCCCGTCGCGTCGACCGGATGGCCGGCCTCGAGAAGGCCGGCGTCCACGCCTTCGCGATGGACGTCACCGACGACGCGTCGATGGTGGCCGGCGTCGAGCGGATCATCCGGGAGCGCGGCCGGCTCGACGTACTGATCAACAACGCGGGCTACGGCTCCTTCGGCGCCGTCGAGGACGTGCCGATCGAGGAGGCCCGGCGGCAGTTCGAGGTCAACCTGTTCGGCCTGGCGCGGCTGACGCAGCTGGCGACGCCGTACATGCGGTCGCAGAAGAGCGGCACGATCATCAACATCTCCTCGGTGGGCGGTGTGATCTACGAGCCGTTCGGGGCGTGGTACCACGCGACCAAGTTCGCCGTGGAAGGGCTGAGCGACAGCCTGCGGGTGGAGCTGCGGCCGTTCGGCATCAACGTGGTCATCGTGCGCCCCGCCGGCGTGGTCACCGAGTGGAACACCATCTCCCGCGACTCGCTGCTCGAGACCAGCAAGGGCGGTGCCTACGAGAAGTACGCCGCCCGCGCGGTCAGGGCGCTGAAGGCCGCCGACAACAAGCTGCTGTCGAGCACCGCGGAGGTGATCGCGAAGACGATCGTGAAGGCGGCGACCGCCAAGAACCCCAGCAGCCGCTACCACGCCGGCCGCGGCTCCGTGCTCCTCCCCGCGACCCGCCGGGTGCTGCCCGACCGCGTCTTCGACGCCGTGGTCGGCACGGCGTTCATGGGCCGCCCGTAGCTCGCCGCTGATGACCTACGAGCCTGGATCGACCATCACGAGGTACGAGGTGCTGCACGACGAGGTGTGGCTGCAGCACCCGGTGACAGTCGTCGCCGACGATGGCGAGGTCCTCGCTGTTCGGCTCGACCCCGGCTCGGCGTTCACCTTTCCGTCGCACCCCTTCGGGCCGCACCCTTGGGGCGCGCACTCCGCCTGGGGAGGCAGCGTCGTCCTCCAGCTGCACCGGACCGGCGACCACTACGGGGTGTGGAAGTTCTTCGACGCCGCAGGCACCTTCCTGCACTGGTACATCAACTTCGAGGCACCGATCGTGCGCGTCGCTGACGGGTTCGAGACCGACGACCACGGCCTCGACCTGATCGTCCATCCCGACGGCCGACGCGAGTGGAAGGACGTGGCCGACCTGCACTGGCAACGAGTCACCGGGCGCATCGATGCGGACACCGTCGGCCTCGTCCTTGCCGCCTCGGCCGAGGTCATCGAGCTGCTCGACTCCGGCGCGCGGTGGTGGAGTCGCTGGGACGGTTGGACCCCTTGACCGAGGATGGCTGACGTGGACTTCCAAGAGATGCAGACCAAGGCGCGGGTCGTGCGGGCCCAGTACGCCGACCTGGAGACCGCTCGCTACGGCCGCGCGTGGACGACCGAGGAGATCATGCTCGGGTTTCTCGGCGACGTCGGTGACCTGGCGAAGCTCGTGCAGGGCAAGGCCGGCGTGCGTCCGCGCGACGACCTCGACGACGCGCTCGCCCACGAGCTCGCGGACTGTCTGTGGTGCGTGATCACGCTCGCGGATGCCTACGGCGTCGACCTGGAGTCCGCTTTCACGAGACACCATGGATGTCGCTCAGCGAGCAGCTGCGCACCTAGATCCCGGCGGCCTTCTCGAGCGCCGACGACCTCGTCGTCGAGGTGAGTGAGCAGCCGCTGCAGGCGGGGCACGGTGCGGCGGCAGCCGGTGAGGCCGAACGCCATGGCGCCGTCGTACGACGTGCAGGTGATGTTGAGGGCCATGCCGTTGATCGGGATCGACAGGGGGTAGCTGCCGAGCAGCTGGGCGCCGTTCCAGTAGTGGGTGGTGCGCGGTCCGGGCACGTTGCTGATGATCACGTTGTACGGCGGCCGCACGATGCCCTGCATCTTCAGCATCGGCGAGAGGATCGCAGGCGCCTGGCCGATCGCGCTCATGGCGAGGATCTGCATCGGGGTCATGGACGACAGGGCTTCCTTGCCGTCCTTCATCGACTTGTGGATCGTCGAGAGCCGCTGCGCCGGGTCGTGCAGGTCGGTGGCCAGCTGTGCCATCACCGCACCGACGGCGTTACCGCCCTCGGCCGAGGCGATCTGCGACTGCTTGGCGTTGAGGCCGACGGGCACCATCGCCACCAACGGTGCCTCGGGGAGCGCGTCGAGCTCGAGCAGGTAGGCGCGCAGCGCGCCGGCGCACATGGCCAGCACGACGTCGTTGATCGTGGTGCCGGTGGCCTTGCCGATATTGCGCAGCCGCTCGATCGGCCAGTCCTGGGCCGCGAACCGCCGCGATCCGGTGATCGGCTGGTTGAACATGGTGCGCGGGGCATAGAGGGAGAGCGCCGAGGTCTCGTTCTTGAGGCCCTTGCTGATGGTCTTGATCAGCGCGCCCGGCAGACCGGCGGCCTCCGCGGTGATGCCGTACGCCGTGCGCAGCGCCGAGATCGGCACCTCGGCCAGTGGGTGGTCGGGCTCGTCACTGCTCTTGGGCCGCCGGGGGTGCTGACCCCACAGCGCGGGCATGCCGCGCCGGTCGGGGTCGGTGGAGAGGGTGCTGGCGAGCAGGCGCATCGCCGAGACGCCGTCGACCAGGGCGTGGTGCATCTTCGTGTACATCGCGACCCGGCCGTCACGCAGGCCCTCGATGACCGTCGCCTCCCAGAGCGGGCGCTCCCAGGCGAGCCGGGTGCTGTGCAGTCGGGAGCAGAGCTCGAGCAGCTCGCGGACCCGGCCCGGCTTCGGCAGGGAGCTGTGCCGGAAGTGGTACTCGATGTCGAACTGGTCGTCGGGCCGCCACACGAACTGGCCGGCCGTCTTGATCGAGCGGTGCGGAGTGCGGAGGAAGAGCGGCGCCATGTCGGGGGTGTCGCGCATCGTCTCGAACATCTCGCGGACGTAGTTGCGCCCCGCATCCTCCGGCTTCTTGAACAGCTGGAGCCCGCCGACGTGCATGGGCATGTTGCGGTTCTCGGCCAGGAGGAATCCGGCCGAAGTCGGATCGATGGGCGTGACCACGTGTGGCACCTTTCGTCGGCTCGATCCTTGCCGTGCGTGACGGACGTTACAAGGACGCCCGCTCGTTGTGCTGTGCTGACCACTTCTGAGCCCAGATGTCGTCCACAGCCGAGCTCCAGTACGCCGTTGTCCACAGACCCTGCTTCGCTCCGGCTCCGTGGTCCCCGCTCGCTCCTAACGTCCTCTTCCTCGGGCGCCGGACCCGCCGGCGTCGTAGGCGGAGGGAACGACATGGCATTCAGTTGGACCAGGCTGGCAGCGGCACTCGCGGCGGCGGTCGTGATCGTCGTCGGCGCGGTGGGGCTGGTGGGCGCCGGGGCGTCCGGGGCGGTGAAGGCGCCGGCCGACTTCCCCGGCGACACGATCATCGAGGTGACCGGCGACAAGGCCAACGGGTTCGGGATCGAGCATCTCGACGGCTCCGGCACCTTCCCGCCCACCGACTCCGAGGCGCGGGCCGAGTGCTCCGAGTACGACACCCAGGTGGCCCGCGTCCGATGCAGAGCGGAGGTGCGCACCTGGTACGCCGACCTCGCCGACCTGCAGTTGGCGCTCGACTACGCCCACTCGCGCTGAGCTGGTTCGTGACCATGGCACGATCTGAGTCATGGACCCCGGCCCACTCGATCGGATGTGGAGCAGGGGCCGCACGTCGCTGGACGAGCGGGTCGACCGGCTGGTCTCGAAGCGGTTCCACATCGCGCAGTGCGCGATCGCCGCCGGGGTCGCCTGGCTGGTGGCGGCCGACCTGTTCGGGCACCAGACGCCGTTCTTCGCACCGATCGCGGCGGTAGTCAGCCTCGGCACGTCCTACAGCCAACGGTTGCGCCGCGTGGTCGAGGTGACCCTCGGCGTCGCGATCGGGGTGCTGGTGGCCGACCTGCTGGTGCTCTGGCTGGGCTCCGGCTGGTGGCAGCTGATGCTGATCGTGGCGCTGGCCATGACCAGCGCGCTCCTCCTCGACGGCGGTCAGCTGTTCGTCACCCAGGCAGCGGTGCAGTCGATCGTGGTCGCGACGCTGATCGCGAACCCGGGCGACGCGCTCATCCGGTGGACCGATGCCCTGATCGGCGGAGCGGTGGCTCTGGTGGCCGCCACGGTGGCTCCGGCCTCACCACTGCGACGACCCCGGGAGAACGCTGCCCGGGTGATGCGCAAGATCGCCGAGCTGCTGCGTGCTGCGGGGGAGGTGATGGTCGACGGCGAGGTGGAGCACGGGATGGAGATCCTGGCCGACGCGCAGGTCGACCGACCACCTGATCCGCGAGCTCCAGGCAGCGGCCGACGAGGGCATGTCGGTGGTCGCGTCGTCGCCGTTCCGGGTGCGCCACAAACACAACGTGCGGCGGATGGCCGAGCTGGTCGACCCGCTCGACCGGGCGCTGCGCAGCACCCGGGTGCTGGTGCGGCAGACCGCCGTCACGGCCTACCACCGCCGGCCGGTGCCGCCGTCCTACGCGATGCTCGCGCACGACCTGGCCGCCGCCGCGGACGAGATCGCGGGCGAGCTGGACCAGGACCTGATGGCGACGGCCGCGCGCCCGTCGCTGCTGGCGGTCGGCGAGGCGACCGGTCGGGTGGAGAGGAGCGAGATCCTCGCGGCCGAGGTGATCCTGGCTCAGCTGCGCTCGGTCGTGGTCGACCTGCTCCTGCTCACCGGCATGGACCAGGTGGAGTCGACGGAGGCGCTGCCGCCACCGCCGAGGGGCGACTGAGCCGATGCGGATCAAGGTGAGCGAGAAGCTGGCCGACGAGCGCGGTGCGCAGCGCTGGGTGCTCCACGTCGACCTGGACCAGTTCATCGCGGCGGTCGAGGTGCTGCGGCGACCCGAGCTCGCCGGCAAGCCGGTGGTGGTGGGCGGCCGCGGCGACCCGACCGAGCGCGGGGTGGTGTCGACGGCGTCCTACGAGGCCCGCGAGTTCGGCGTGGGCTCGGGCATGCCGCTGCGTCTGGCGGCGCGCAAGTGCCCCGATGCGGTGTTCCTGCCGGTCGACGCGCCGGCGTACGACGCCGCCTCGGCCGAGGTGATGGGCACGCTGCGCTCGCTGACCTGGGCCGGCGCCCCGGTGGTGGTCGAGGTGCTCGGCTGGGACGAGGCCTTCGTGGCGGCCGGCGCAGCAGCAGAGGGTGAGGGGGAGGGGGGTGGGTCCCCCCGGGAAGCAGAGCCGGCCTTCACCGAGGCCGACGCGGTGGCGTTCGCCCAGCACATCCGCGCCGAGGTGCTGGCGGCGACGCGGCTGCACTGCTCGGTCGGCATCGGCAACAACAAGCTGCAGGCCAAGATCGCCACCGACTACGGCAAGCCCGATCCGGGGGTCTACGTGATCACCGACGAGTCGTGGTTCGAGGAGATGGGCCAGCGCGAGACCCGGGCGCTGTGGGGGATCGGCGCCAAGACCGCGAAGAAGCTCGCCTCGCTCGGCATCGACACCGTCGCGCAGCTCGCCACCTCCGACGCGCGCGTGCTGGCTGCGGAGATCGGTCCGACGATGGGGCCGTGGTACCACCGGCTCGGACGCGGCGTCGACACCAGCCCGGTCGACGCGACGCCCTGGGTGCCGCGGGCACATGGTCGCGAGGAGACCTTCCAGCAGGACCTCGACGACTGGGCGGAGATCGAGGCGGCCGTCCGCCGGATCACCCGCCGCGTGGTGGAGGACATCGACCGGGAGGGGCGGCCGGCGTTCCGGGTCGGGCTGAAGCTGCGCTACCGGCCGTTCATCACCATCAGCCGCAGCCACAAGCTGCCAGCAGTCACCAACGACCCCGACGTCCTCGCCGACGCGGCCGCCGCGCTGCTCGACCGGGTCGAGAAGGACCGTCCCGTGCGTCTGCTCGGCGTGCGCCTGGAGATGGTGCCGCCCGAGGGCGGCTACTAGAAAGCCCCGCCCGCAGCTCGGCGACCACGGAGTCGACGACGGCGACGAGGTCCTGGTCGGTGCGTTCGGCGACCGCGCGCTGCCGCTGGTACGACGCGCCGCGCACCGGGATGTCGGCGACGCTGGCCAGCTCGGCGGCGCAGCCGAGCCGCTCGGCGACCGGCTCGAGCCGCACGAGCAGGTCGGCCAGGTCGTCGGTGACCAGCCGCTCGTTGGACTCGGCGTCGATGATCACGATCGCCTCGAGGCCGTAGCGGGCGGCGCGCCACTTGTTCTCCTGCACGTGCCACGGCGGCATGGTCGGCAGGGTCTCGCCCGCGGCCAGCCGGGTGTCGAGGTCGACGACCAGGCAGTGCATCAGCGCGGTGAGTGCGGCCAGGTCGTCGAAGGTGGAGACGCCGTCGCACACCCGGTTCTCGAGCGTGCCGAGGTGGCAGGCCGGCCGCAGGTCCCAGCGGATCTCGGTCAGCTCCTCGATCACGCCGGTGGTCATCAGGTCGCCGGCGTAGCCCTCGAACTCCGCCCACGTCTCGAACTGGAACGGCAGCCCGGCCGTCGGCAGCTGCTGGAACATCAGCGCCCGGTTGGACGCGTAGCCGGTGTCGAGCCCGGCCCAGATCGGCGACGAGGCCGAGAGCGCCTGCAGGTGCGGGTAGTAGTTGAGCAGCGAGGAGAGCACCGGCAGCACCCGGTCGCGCTCGGGCAGCCCGACGTGCACGTGCACGCCCCAGATCAGCATCTGCCGGCCCCACCACTGGGTGCGGTTGATCAGCTCCTCGTAGCGATGCCCCTCGCGACAGCTCCTGCGCCGTCCACGACGCGAAGGGGTGGGTGCCGCCGCCGAAGAGGTCGAGCCCGAGCTCGTCGGCAGACGGTACGACGACCGCGAGCGTCTCCCGGAGGCTCGCCATGGCCTCGGGCACCGTGTGGCAGATGCCGGTGACGATCTCGACGGTGTTGCGCAGCAGCTCCTTGTGCAGCCGGCCGGGGTCGGCCAGCCGGTGCCGGGCCCGGGCGAAGAGGTGCGAGGCCTCGTTGCGCAGGTCGCGGGTACTGCCGGTCGACCAGGGCGAACTCCCACTCCACGCCGAGCGTGGGGGCGGGAGATCCGTGGAAGTCGATGCGCACGCGCTCAGCGTTCCACACCGAACCACGTCAGCCCGCTGCCACGAGGGCGAGCCACCGATCTGCCGTGCCGTCGAAGGGCGGCAGCTCGCGCACGACCGCGTCGTGCACCCAGGCGCAGCTCTGCTCGGCGAGCTCGACGATCTCCGGCGGGTAGCCGAAGAGCCGCTGGTGCTCCGCGAACTCGTCCTCGTCGTCGACGTAGGTGCCGCGCTCGTCGAGAGTCTTCACGACATCGAGATCGAGGTCGACGGCCCGCACCACGGCCCCGTCCCACACGGGCGGGGTGGTCATGTCGACGTAGGTCCGCACCGGGTTGCCCTCGGCGTGGAACGTGGCCAACCACCCGCGTAGGTCGTCGGACCCGGCCGCGGGCACCAGGCCCACCTGGTCCCACTCCGATCTCAGCTCCATGCCGGGGCGAGCCATGTGCGACCCCGCGGGGATGCCGACCCAGTCCCCGTGCTCGTCGGACCCCAGCAGCACACCGTCGAACTCCCAGTGAGGTCGCTCGCCCCACTTGGTCATGATCATGCGGACGGGCGTACCTGGCTGTCGGCTCACGGCCCCAGTTCTACACGGCCGACCCGGCGGACAGCCGGCGTCAGACGACCTTGGCCTTGGCGGGCAGCACGCGCTTCGACACCCGGGCGACGACGTCCTGGTAGCGCGACCCGGCGAACTTGCCGAACGTGTGCAGGGCGTGGGCGTCGAGACCCACCAGCACCCGCGCCTTGTTCTTGAGCACGCCGTCGACGATGATCTCGGCCGCGCGCTCGGGGGTCATCTTCGCCAGCTTCTTGTCGAACAGCTTGGCCGTGGCCTCCTTGTCCTCCTTGGCGGAGACGCGGGCGTTGCGGGCGATGGCGGTCTTGATGCCGCCGGGATGCACCGAGGTGACGCCGACATTGTGACCGCCGATGAGCATCTCGATCCGCAGGGCCTCGCTCATGCCGCGCACGGCGTACTTGGTCGCGTTGTAGATCGACTGGCCGGGCATCGAGACCAGTCCGAACAGCGACGACAGGTTGACGACGTGGCCGTCGCCCGAGGCGATCAGGTGCGGCAGGAACTCCTTGGTGCCGTTGAGCACGCCGTTGAAGTTGATGCCGACGATCCAGTCGATGTCCTTGTACTCGAGGTCGTTCAGGTCGCCGGAGAGCGCGACGCCGGCGTTGTTGATGATCACGTTGACCCGGCCGAACTGCTCGGCGACAGCGGCGGCGTAGGCGACCATCGCCTCGCGGTCGGCGACGTCGAGCCGGTCGCTGCGGACCTCGCGCGCACCGGCGGCCTTCACCAGGTCGACGGTCTCGGCGAGGCCGGCCTCGTCGACGTCGGAGATGGCCAGCAGGGAGCCACGCTTGGCCAGGTTGAGGGCGAGGGCGCGGCCGATGCCGGAGCCGGCACCGGTGATCACGACCACCTTGTCGTCGAGCGTCTTCATGCGGAGACCTCCTGCGTGATGGGCGTGGTCGTCGGTGCCTCGACCTGATAGGCCGCGACGTCGAACTCCTTGGTCAGCCCGCGGAACGCGAACGTGGTGCGCGGCCACAGGGTGGTGTTGTTGCCGTGGGCGTCGAGGTACCAGCTCGCGCAGCCGCCGGTCGTCCAGACCGTGCGCTGCATCCGGCGCTGGAGGTCGGCGTTGTAGTCGCGCTGGGCGTCCGCGTTCACCTCGACCACCGCGTAGTCGTTGCGCCGCATGGCCCGGATCGCCTCGCGGATGTAGGTCACCTGCGACTCGATCATGTAGACCATGCTCGAGTGGCCGAGCCCGGTGTTGGGGCCGACGATGAAGAACAGGTTCGGGAAGTCGGCGACCGTGGTGCCCTTGTAGCCGGCCATGCCGGACTCGCGCCAGGTGTCCGCGAGCGTCTTGCCGCTGCGGCCGACCAGGTGCTCGGTGATCGGCAGCTCGGTCGTGTGGAACCCGGTGGCGACGATCAGCACGTCGATCGGGCGCTCCACGCCATCAGTGGTGACGATCGCGTCGCCGGTGACCTTGGCGATGCCGTCGGTGACCAGGTCGACGTTGTCGGCGTCGAGCGCGGGGTAGTAGCTGTTGGAGATCAGGATCCGCTTGCAGCCGATCGCGTAGGTGGGGGTGACCTTCTCGCGGAGCTCGGGGTCCTCGATGCCCTTCGCGATGTTGCGCAGCGCCAGCTTCTTGGCCGGCGTCGCCAGCTTGGGCTGCAGGGTGAAGCCCGGCACGTAGCACTCGCGGCCCCAGTAGATGCCGTTGCGGTAGAGCGACTGCAGGCCCGGCAGGTACTTGAACCCGAGTCGCTCGAGCTTGGTGTACCTGCGGTCGTTGCGAGGCATGACGTACGGCGCCGTGCGCTGGTAGACGTCCATGTGGGCCACGGTCTTCTGGATCTCGGGCACGATCTGGATCGACGAGGCGCCGGTGCCGATCACGGCGACGCGCTTGCCGGTGAGGTCGAGGTCGTGGTTCCAGCGAGCGGAGTGGAAGATCTCGCCCTGGAAGGTCTCGATGCCGTCGATCTCGGGCATCTTCGGCTCGGAGAGGCCGCCGGCGCCGCTGATCAGGGTCTGGGTCGACGTAGGTCTGCTCGGTGCCGTCGGCGGCGGTGGTGTGCACGACCCAGCGCTGCGCGGCGTTGTCCCAGGTGGCGTCGTCGACGGACGTGTTGAACTCGAAGCGGTCGAGGGTGCCGGACTTCTCCGCCACCTTCCGGATGTAGGCCTGGATCTCCGGCTGCGGCGAGAACGACATCGACCAGTCGGGGTTGGGCGCGAACGAGAAGGAGTAGAGCTGGCTCGGCACGTCGCACGCGGCACCGGGGTAGGTGTTGTCCCGCCAGGTGCCACCGACGTCGGCGCCCCGCTCGACCACGACGAAGTCGCGCTCGCCGTCCTCGTCCAGCTTGATGGCGGCGCACAGACCGGCGAAACCTGCGCCGATGATCAGGTGCTTGACCTCACGGTTGCTCATGCAGCAAAGGTATTGGCGTTATTGAACAAGTGTCAATAGACTACCCACCGTGACGGTAACCACACGCACCCGGCTCTCGCCCGAAGAGCGCCGCTCGCAGCTGCTCGATCTCGGCGTGCGCCTGCTCGCCACCCGCTCCCTCGACGAGCTGTCGATCGACCTGCTCGCCGAGGAGGCCGGGATCTCCCGCGGCCTGCTGTACCACTACTTCGGCAACAAGCATGCCTTCCACGAGGCGATCGTGCGCCGGGCCTGTGACGACCTGATCGCCCAGACCGCCCCGCCCGAGGGCGGCGAGCCGCTGGACCGGATGCTGGCGTCGGTCACGGCGTACCTCGACTACGTCGTCGCCAACTACGAGGGCTACCTCTCCCTGGTCAAGGGCGCGGCCGGCGGCAACGAGACGCTGCGCAAGCTCTACGACGAGGCCAGGTTCGTGCTGACCGACCGGATCTTCCTCGAGGACGCCCAGGGCGAGCTGATCACCGACACCCCGACCAACCGGCTGATCGTGCGCGGCTGGGCGGCGATGACCGAGGAGCTGGTCATCACCTGGGCGGCGGCCCACCATGCAGGGGAGGACCACGAGGTCTCCCGCGACGAGTTGCTGGTCATCATCGCCGGCTCGCTGCCCGCCGTGATCACCCAGCTCGGCCACTCACCGCTCAACGACTGACCCCAAGTGCGCTGACCCCCAAATGCGCTGACCCCAAATGCGCTGACCCGTCAGAAGATCTTCTGACGGGTCAGCGGAAAATTTCGGGACGGGTCAGCTGGAGACGACGGCTGCCAGCTGGTCGAGGCCCCAGTTGAGGTCGTCCTCGGAGATGACCAGCGGGGGTGCGAGGCGGATCGTCGAGCCGTGGGTGTCCTTGGCGAGTACGCCGAGGGCCATCAGCGCCTCGCAGACCTCGCGGCCGGTGCCGACTGTCGGGTCGATGTCGACGCCGGCCCAGAGCCCGCGCACGCGGACGCCGACCACGCCGTGGCCGATCATCGCTTCGAGCCGGGTCCGGAGCAGCACCGACAGGTCGGCCGCGCGGCGCTGGAAGTCGCCGGTGGCGAGCATGTCGACGACCGTGTGGCCGACGGCGCAGGCGAGCGGGTTGCCGCCGAAGGTCGAGCCGTGCTGGCCGGGCTTGAGTACGCCGAGCACGTCGCGGTTGGCGACGATCGCCGAGACCGGCACGATGCCGCCGCCGAGTGCCTTGCCGAGGATGTAGATGTCGGGCACGACGTCCTCGTGGTCGCACGCGAAGGTGCGGCCGGTGCGGCCGAGCCCGGCCTGGATCTCGTCGGCCGCGAACAGCACGTCGTTGGCGGTGCACAGCTCGCGCACGCCGCGCAGGTAGCCCTCGGGCGGGATCACGACGCCGCCCTCACCCTGGATCGGCTCGATCAGCACGGCCACGGTGTTGGCGTCGATCGCGGCCTCGAGCGCCGCGAGGTCGCCGTACGCGACGGCCTCGAAGCCGGGCGTGAACGGGCCGAAGCCGTCACGTGCGTCGGGGTCGTCGGAGAAGCCGACGATGGTCGTGGTGCGGCCGTGGAAGTTGCCGGAGGCGACGATGATCTTGGCCTGGTCGGTGGGCACGCCCTTGACCTCGTAGCCCCACTTGCGGGCGACCTTGATCGCGGTCTCGACGGCCTCGGCGCCGGTGTTCATCGGCAGCACCAGGTCCTTGCCGCACAGGTCGCCCAGGGCGGCGCAGAAGTCGGCGAACTGGTCGTGCACGAACGCCCGGCTGGTCAGCGTCAGCTTGTCGAGCTGGGCGTGGGCGGCGGCGACCAGGGCGGGGTGCGAGTGGCCGAAGTTCAGCGCGGAGTAGCCGGCGAGGAGGTCGAGGAAGCGGCGGCCGTCGACATCGGTCATCCAGGCGCCCTCGGCGTGCGCGACGACGACCGGCAGCGGGTGGTAGTTGTGCGCGGTGCGCTCCTCGGCGCGCGTGAACTCCGCGGCGTTGGTCGGCAGCACGTCGGGGTTCTCGTTGGCCTCGATGGTGGTGGTCATGGTCGGCACTCCTCTCCTCGGTTCCGGGCGGCAAGATTGTCAGACAATCTGTTCCACCAGCCTAACCGATGGTCACCGAGATCCGGGTCTTCCCGGGCCGACTCTCGAGGCGTACGCCGCCTGCGTGCGCCTGCACGATCGCCTGGACCAGGGCCAGGCCCAGCCCGGCCCCGCCCTGGCGGTGCCGTGAGGCGTCGCCGCGGGCGAACCGCTCGAACGCGCGATCCACCAGATCGGGAGGAAAACCGGGCCCGTCGTCTTCGATGAAGAAGCCGTCTGACAGCACATTGACGTTGATGTGGGTGCCGGGCGGCGTGTGCCGGTGAGCGTTGGTGAGCAGGTTGGTCACCACCTGGTGCAGCCTGAGCTCGTCGCCGATCACCATGGTCGTGTCGGGCAGGAAGAGGTACCAGCGGTGCTCGGGCGCGACCACCCGTGCGTCCGAGACCGCCTCCACGAGCAGCCGGGTCAGGTCGACCGGCTCGCGCGCGAGCGGCCGCCCCGAGTCGAGGCGCGCGAGCAGCAGCAGGTCCTCCACGAGCGCGGTCATCCGTGCCGACTCCTCCTCGACCTTGGCGAGCGCGGTCGCAGCCGCCTCGGGGTCGTCGGGGTGGCGCCGAGCCAGCTCGGCGTACCCGGCGATCGTGGTCAGCGGCGTCCGCAGCTCGTGAGACGCATCCGCCACGAACTGCCGCACCCGCTGCTCGCTGACGTGCCGTGCGTCCAGAGAGGTCTCGACGTGCGCGAGCAGCGTGTTGAGCGCGGCGCCGACCTGGCCGACCTCCGTGCGCTCGTCGGTCAGGTGCTCGGGCACCCGCTCGGTCACCCCGATCTCGCCTGAGGACAGGGGGAGCGCCGCCACGGCGTGCGCGGTCTCGGCGACCTCGGTCAGTGGTCGCAGCTGACGGCGTACGACGAACGACCCGGCGCCGGCCGCGGCCAGCACGCCGAGCAGCGCGAGCGCCAGCTCCCACCGGACGAGTGAGGCAACGGCCTCGTCGACGTCGGCGGTCGGCAGGCCGGTCACGACCGGCCCGTGATCCGTGTCGACCGCGGTGACCCGGTAGGTGCCGTGGCCGTCGACCTCGACCTCGTGCACCTCGTTGTCGGTCGGCACGTCCGCCAGCGTTGCCACGGCTGCGTCGGGGAGCTCGTCCTCCTCGCATCGCATGTCGGTCAGCACCACCCCCGTGCCGTCGTCGATGCCGGCGACCAGCGTGCCCGGCGCCTGATTGCCGAACTCGCCGCAGTTCTCGTCGCCGGGTCCGGGGCCCGGTCCACGGCCGTCGACCCGGTGCGCGGAGTCCTGCACCCGGTCGTCGAGCTGGCCGGTGAGGTAGCCACGCATCGCGAGCGCCGTGGCCCCGCCGATCAGCAGCGCCACCACAGCCACCAGCGCCACCGCGGTGACGACCAGCCGCGACGCTAGGTTGACCGGCTTCACGGCACCGGCTTCAGCACGTAGCCGGCGCCCCGCATGGTGTGGATCATCGGTGCGCGGCCGAGGTCGACCTTCTTGCGGAGGTAGGAGATGTAGAGCTCGACCACATTGGCCTGGCCGCCGAAGTCGTAGTTCCAGACCCGGTCCAGGATCTGCGCCTTGCTCAGCACCCGGCGCGGGTTGCGCATCAGGAAGCGCAGCAGCTCGAACTCGGTCGCCGTCAGCGCGATCTCCTCACCAGCCCGGGCCACCTCGTGGCTGTCCTCGTCGAGGGTCAGGTCGCCAACGGTGATCACCGACGAGGTGACGGCCTGGCGAGCTCCGGCACGGCGCATCAGCGCCCGCAGCCGCGCGATCACCTCTTCGAGCGAGAAGGGCTTGGTCACGTAGTCGTCGCCGCCGGCGGTCAGGCCGGCCACGCGGTCCTCGACCGCGTCGCGGGCGGTCAGGAAGAGCACGGGTACGTCGGCGTCGAAGCCGCGCATCCGGCGCATCACCTCGAGGCCGTCGAAGTCCGGGAGCATCATGTCGAGCACCACCGCGTCCGGCTCGAGCTCCTTGGCCAGGCTCACCGCCTTGCTCCCGGTGTGGGCGGCGGCCACCTCCCAGCCCTCGTAGCGCAGCGCCATCGAGATCAGCTCGGCGATGTTGACCTCGTCGTCGACAACGAGCACGCGCAGCGGGCTGCCGTCGGGACGGGTGAGGTCGGGGGAGCTGGCCATGGCTCCACCCTCTCGCGCGAGGCTGTGGGTTTCCTGTGAGGAGACTGTCGCATTTCTTCAATGCTCCCGAGCGCGCGGCCAGCAGACTGGTCCGCATGACCGATCCCGTGCTGAAGATGATCTCGCTCGACTGCGCCGACGCCCGCAAGAGCGGTGAGTTCTGGTCCGCCCTGCTGGGCTGGACGCTGGCCGCCGCGGAGGACGAGTACGCCATGGTGACCGGCCCGGAGACCAACCTCGGGTTCGGCACGATCGCGGACTACGAGCCGCCGGCGTGGCCCAACGACCGCGGCAGCAAGCAGTTCCACTTCGACCTGGCCTGCGACGACATCGCGGCCACCGAGCAGCGGGCGCTCGAGCTCGGGGCCTCCCTGGCCGAGCCCCAGCCGGGTGAGACCTGGCGGGTGCTGGTCGACCCCGGCGGCCACCCGTTCTGCCTCACCGACGCCGCGAACTGGTGATCCTCACGGCGTCCACGGACTAGCCACAGCCTGCGCACAGGGAGCTGGCGGATCGTGATCGTCATGACCGACGACACGAACGACCCCGACCCGACTCCCGACCCGACTCCCGACCCGAGTCCCGAGCCGACTCCTCCACCGGCCACCGAGCGGACCCGCTGGCGCGACCGCGCCCTCGGGTTCCGTGGCGTGCTGGCTGTCGCCGCGGCCAGCCTGATCCTGGGCGGCCTCGGTGGTGCCGCCATCACCGCGGTGGCCTCCGGCGACGACCACGACCGCGGCCCTGCACACTCGGACTTCCGCGACGGCGACCGCCAGCCCCGCGGCGGGCCCGGCGGGCCCGGCATGCCCGGCACGGGAGTCCCGCCGATGTCACCGCCGCAGGACGACGTACAGCCGGACGACACGGGCGAGACCGACTCAGGTGCGAACAGCTGACGCCAGGTCCCGCACCGCAAGGGACGCGAACACCATCGCCGAGCCGAGGGGGGCGCCGGGACCGGGGTAGACCGGGCCGAAGACGGACGCCGCGGAGTTGCTCGACGCGTAGAGACCAGCGATCGCCGAGCCGTCGGGCCGCAGCACCCGGCCGGCCGCGTCGGTGACCAGCCCGCCCTTGGTGCCGAGGTCGGAGAGCACGAAGCGGGCGGCGTAGAACGGCGCCTGGTCGAGCGGGGTGAGGGCCTTGTTGGGTCCCTCGCCGCCGGCGAAGAAGGTGTCGTACTCGTCCTCGCCCCGGCCGAAGTCCTCGTCCTTGCCCGTCGCGCAGAACCCGTTGAAGCGCTCGGCGGTGGTGGCCAGGGCATCAGCAGGTACGCCGATGGCGCTCGCCAGGCCCTCGATGGTGTCGGCCTGCACCCAGGTGCCGGCGGCCAGGTGGTCGGCCGGGTCGCCTTCGGGCATCGCGATCGCGGGCAGCCGGCCGCCCTCGCGGGAGTCGAAGACGTACCACGAGGGGATGCGCTCGGGGGCTTCGGCCATCACCCGGCCGAAGCGGTCGTACGGCAGGCACTCGTTGCCGTAGCGCGAGCCGGTCGCGTCGACCATGAAGCCGCTGCGGAAGCCCAGCGTGAACGACCCACTGCCATCGGGGTGCTCGAGTCCCGGGCAGAACCAGCCCACCGCGCTGAAGTCCGTGGCCGCGCCGATCGCGATCGCGGCCTCGAGCGGCTCGCCCGTGTTGGTGCCGCGCGGCGCCATCGTCCAGGCCACGTCGCCCGGCACGCCGCGCTGGTCGCGAAGCTCCTGGTTGCCCTCGAACCCGCCGGCCGCGATCAGTACGCCGCGGCGGGCGCGGAGCTCGATCGGGCCCTCGGGTGACATCGCGGCCACGCCGACGACGCGGTCGCCGTCCAGGATCAGCCCGGTCACGGGCAGCTGGGTGCGGAGCTCGCCGCCCTCGCGCACCAGCACCGCCGCCAGCCGGGCGATCAGGGACTGACCGCCGCTGAGGGTGTTGCGCCCGCCCTCGCCGGCCCGGTCGCGCTCGACCGGCGGCCGCACCAGCTCCGCGACCTCCGGCGGCAGCTGGTCGCGCTTGATGTTGGTCGGCTGGATCGACCGGCCCATCGGCACCCGGCCGGGAGCGTCGTAGTACTCCGAGAACGGCAGCCACTCGAAGTCGATGTCCTCGTCGGCCTCGAGCTCGGCCACCAGCTCGGGCGCGTGGGTCAGGAACGCCTCGACCTTGGCCTGGTCGGGCTCCTGCAGGATCGCGGCGAGGTAGCTGCGCGCGCCCTCGGTGGAGTCGGGGATCCCGGCCCGCTGCTGCACCTGGCTGCCCGGCAGCCAGCAGGCGCCGCCGGAGTACGCCGACGTCCCGCCGATGTACGCCGTCTTCTCGACCACCAGCGTCGAGAGCCCGGCCTTGGCCGCCAGGGCGGCTCCGGTCATGGCGCCGCCACCCGACCCGACCACGATGACGTCGTACTCCAGCTCTTCGGTCATGGGCGGATCGTCGCAACTAGAACGTGTTCTAGGCAAGTGGCGGGTCAGCCCATCGCGTCCGTGAACCACCAGCCGAAGGCGGAGAACGCAGCGAGGCCGACGAGGACGGCGGCGACGAGCCAGGCCTTCCAGGACGAGGCGAACTCGAAGACGAGGATGCCGGCGCCGGCGACGAGGGAGAGCGGCAGGGCGGCGTACCAGGGCACGTCGAAGACCACGATCACCGAGAAGTAGCCGATCGCGAGCACCACGAGACCGATCACGACGACCACCGCGATGAGCGCGAAGGACCCCGACAGGACCCGGCCGCCGTTCTCGGGCACGGTGATCTGCATGAGTGGTCGAGTGGGCGGCTGACCCTCGGTGTTCATCGTCATGGAAAAGCCCTTTCGCTCGCTTGAGACAATGATGCCGCCATGAGCGACTCCACGACGGCTGATCTGACGATCAGCTATCCCGCCGAGCTGCCGGTCAGCCAGCGGCGCGACGACATCGCGGCGGCGATCCGCGACCACCAGGTCGTGATCGTGGCGGGTGAGACCGGGTCCGGCAAGACCACCCAGCTGCCGAAGATCTGCCTCGAGCTCGGCCGTGGCAACGGCAAGCTGATCGGCCACACCCAGCCCCGCCGGATCGCCGCGCGCTCGGTGGCGGAGCGGATCGCCTCCGAGCTCGGCACCGAGCTGGGCGACCTGGTCGGCTACCAGGTGCGGTTCACCGACCGGACGTCGCGGCAGAGCCGGGTCAAGCTGATGACCGACGGCATCCTGCTCGCCGAGCTGCAGCGCGACCGGCAGCTGCGCAAGTACGACACGATCATCATCGACGAGGCCCACGAGCGGAGCCTCAACATCGACTTCCTGCTCGGCTACCTACGCCGGCTGCTGCCGAAGCGCCCCGACCTCAAGCTGATCATCACCAGCGCGACGATCGACGTGGAGCGGTTCGCCGAGCACTTCGACGCGCCCGTGGTCGAGGTGTCCGGCCGCACCTACCCGGTCGAGATCCGCTACCGCCCGCTGGTCGCCTTCGCCGAGGCCGACGAGGAGGGCGAGTCGATCGTCCGCGACCAGACCGAGGCGATCGTCGACGCGGTCAAGGAGCTGAGCCGCGAGGGCCCGGGCGACATCCTGGTGTTCCTGCCGGGCGAGCGGGAGATCCGGGACACCGCCGATGCGCTGAAGGGCATCGACCGGCTCGAGATCGTGCCCCTCTACTCCCGGCTGTCGGCCGCCGAGCAGCACCGGGTCTTCGCCAGCCACACGGGTCGCCGCGTCGTGCTCGCCACCAACGTCGCCGAGACGTCGCTGACCGTGCCCGGCATCAGGTACGTCGTCGACAGCGGCGTCGCGCGCATCTCCCGCTACTCGGCGCGCACCAAGGTGCAGCGGCTGCCGATCGAGGCGATCAGCCAGGCGTCGGCCAACCAGCGGTCCGGCCGCTGCGGGCGGGTCGAGGCCGGCATCGCGATCCGGCTCTACTCCGAGGACGACTTCGAGTCGCGGCCGGAGTTCACCGAGCCGGAGATCCTGCGCACCAACCTGGCCAGCGTGATCCTGCAGATGACCAGCCTCGGGCTGGGCGACATCGCGGCGTTCCCGTTCGTGGAGCCGCCCGACAAGCGCAACGTGTCGGCCGGCGTACAGCTGCTGGAGGAGCTCGGCGCGCTGACGGTCGGCGACGCGCGGCTGACCCGGGTCGGCAAGCGCCTGGCCCGGCTGCCGATCGACCCGCGGCTGGGCCGGATGATCCTCGAGGCCGAGCGGCTCGGCTGCGTGCGCGAGGTGCTGGTGATCGCGGCCGCGCTGTCGCTGCAGGACCCGCGCGAGCGGCCGGCCGAGCTGCGGCCGCAGGCCGACCTGCAGCACGCCCGCTTCAAGGACGAGAGCTCCGACTTCCTGACCTGGCTGAACCTGTGGCGCTACGTGAAGGAGCAGCAGAAGGAGCTCAGCAGCAGCGCCTTCCGGCGGATGTGCAAGCGGGAGTTCCTCAACTACCTGCGCGTGCGCGAGTGGCAGGACTTCGAGTCGCAGCTGCGCCAGGTGTGCAAGGAGATGAAGATCGAGGTCGGCCGGCCGGCAGAGGGCACCGGCGACGAGGACGCCATCCACCAGGCGCTGCTGAGCGGGCTGCTGTCCCACATCGGTGCGCTGGAGGAGCGGGAGAAGGAGCCGGCCCGGGGTGCGCGGAAGCCGATGCGCGAGTACCTCGGCGCGCGCGGCGCGAAGTTCGCGATCTTCCCGGGCAGCGGGCTGAAGGGGAAGAACCCGCAGTTCCTGATGGCCGGGCGAGCTGGTCGAGACGGGCCGGCTCTGGGCCCGCCAGAACGCCGCGATCAAGCCCGAGTGGGCCGAGCGGCTCGCCGGCGACCTCGCCAAGCGCACCTACTCCGAGCCGCACTGGTCGAAGAAGCGGGCGCAGGTGCTGGCCTACGAGAAGGTGACGCTGTACGGCGTACCGATCGTCACCGACCGGCTCATCTCCTTCGGCAAGATCGCACCCGAGCTGGCCCGCGAGCTGTTCATCCGGCACGCGCTGGTGCAGGGCGAGTGGCACACCCAGCAGAAGTTCATGCGCGACAACCGCCGGCTGCTGGAGGAGGCCGAGGAGCTCGAGCACCGCGCCCGGCGCCGCGACATCGTCGTCGACGAGCACACGCTCTTCGACTTCTACGACGCCCGCGTCGGCCGCGACGTGGTCAGCGGCGCGCACTTCGACCAGTGGTGGAAGGTCGAGCGCCGGCAGCGGCCCGACCTGCTGACCTTCGACCCGGCGATGCTGACCCACGAGAGTGCCGAGGAGATCAGCGAGGCCGACTACCCCGAGGAGTGGTCGGTCGGCGACCAGACCGGGCTGAGCTTCCCGATCAGCTACCACTTCGAGCCGGGCGCCCCCGAGGACGGCATCACCATCGACGTGCCGGTCACCACCCTCAACCGGGTGGCCGCCGACGACTTCTCCTGGAACGTGCCCGGCCTGCGCGAGGAGCTGGTCACCAGCCTGATCCGCAGCCTGCCCAAGCAGCTGCGGGTCAGCTTCGTGCCGGCGCCCAACAAGGCGCGGGAGTTCCTGGCGGCGGTGCCGCCGGGCGAGGAGCCGCTGCTGGACGCCCTCGAGCGCTGGGCCCGGTCGACGACCGGCGTGGTCGTGCCGCGCGAGGCCTGGGACTGGGCCAAGGTGCCCGAGCACCTGCGACCGACCTACCGCGTGGTCGACGAGGCGGGCGAGGAGCGGGCGCGCGGCAAGGACCTCGAGGCGTTGAAGGAGCCGCTGCGGCCACAGTTCGCGCAGGCGATGGCCGAGGTCGCTGCCGACACCGGACGGTCGCGGACCGGCGAGACGTCGTGGGTGTTCGGCACGATCGAGGAGTCGTTCCGCGAGGTGCGCGCCGGCCACGAGGTGCAGGGCTACCCGGGTCTGGTCGACGAGGGCACGACGGTCGGGTTGAAGGTCTTCGGCTCCCAGGAGGAGCGCGACGCGCAGCACCGGCTCGGCGTCTGCCGGCTGGTGCTGCTGGAGACACCCTCGCCGGTCAAGGCGGTGCTCGACGGCCTGTCCAACGCCGAGAAGCTCGGGCTCGCCGGCTCGCCGTACCCCTCGGTGGCGGAGCTGCTGGAGGACTGCCGGGCCGCGGTGGTGCAGCAGCTGGTCGACGCCCGTCCGCCGGCGCGCGACGAGGCGGCGTACGCCGAGGTCAGGGCCGCCGCGGGCGAGCAGGAGGCCGAGCTGCGGGCGCTGCTCGGCGACGTGATCCGCAGCCTGGAGGCCTGGCGGACCGCCGAGAAGCAGCTCAGCGGCCGGGCCGAGATGGCCATGCTGCCGGCGCTGGCGGACCTGAAGGCGCAGCTCGAGCGACTGGTCCACCGCGGCTTCGTGAGCGAGGCCGGCTCGCTGCAGCTGCGCCGCTACCCGTCTACCTCGCGGCCCTGACCCAGCGGCGCGCGCGTCTCGACGAGGGCGGCGGCGCGATCAACCGCGACCGCGCGCTGATGGACCGGGTCACCGAGCTCCAGCAGGCCTACCTCCACCAGGTCGACGCGCTGCCCGAGGGCCGTCCGCCCGGCGAGCGGCTGCGGCAGGTGCGCTGGATGCTCGAGGAGTACCGCGTCTCGCTCTGGGCCCAGCAGCTCGGCACGGCGTACGCCGTCAGCGACCAGCGCATCCGCAAGGCGCTCAGCTGAATCCCCGGGGGCGACGTAGCCTGCAGGCATGACCAGTCGGCCGCACCATCGCCCGATGCAGCGCGATGCCGCGTACTTCGACGAGATCGTCGGCGGCCAGGACCCGGCCCTGGTCAGCGAGGCAGCCGACCGGGCCGCCGCGCTGCTGGTGCGCGGGGCCCGCAGCAGCGGCGACGACCAGGTCGCCGAACGCTTGCTCCACCTCGCCGACACCGAGGGCATCGAGACCATCGCCGAGGTGTGGTCCGGGTCGCCCGCGGACTCGCTGGCCGGGTGCCTGTGGCGCCTCTACCTGCTGCGCTCGTGGGTCTACGCCGACCCGGTGACGGTGGCGAAGGAGTTCGAGGAGGGCAGGCGCGGGCCCAGGTGGCGACCGTCGTGGCGGGCGTGGCCGACCCGCCGGGACCCGACGAGCTCAAGGCGATGGTCGACCAGGTGCTCCGCGGCATCGTCGGCGGCGACTTCGCCGACGTGCTGTTCCGCGCGGCGGCGTTCGCCCGGGTCGTGGCCGCCGGTCGCTCGGCCCTGCCCGGACCCAGCGACGAGGAAGTACGCCGGATGCTGGGCCTGGCCGAGCAGCTCGAAGCCGCCGGCCACCTCGAGCTCGATCGTGGCCTCGCCTGACTACTGCCTGACTGCGGAATAGCCGCCTCTGCCTTACAGTTGGCCCCTGAGTACGCCGGATCGCGGCAGCCCCGGGTCCCAAAATTAGCCGCTACGAGCGGCCACGCGCCGTGAGGCGCTCCCGGTCCGGCGTGCTCAGTAATCTCCCTCACACGTGGACCACGTCGAGTACGCGCCGGAGATCGACGGAGAGCCCGATCCCGGCGAGGTGGTCTGGGGCTGGGTCGCCTACGAGGACGACCCCAGCCAGGGCAAGGACCGCCCGGTGCTGATCCTCCGCGGCGACGCGTCGACCGAGCCGTTCGACGCAGTGGCGGCCGCGCGGAAGCCGCTTCGCTAGAACAGGTTCAGCGCCAGGTAACCGCCGCCGGGCGAGGGTGGCGCGCCGACGACGAGCATCAGCCAGCTGATCACGCGCCTGCTGAACAGGGTCGCGACGCCGGCGAAGAACAGGGTCAGCGCCAGCAGCACCGTGGAGAGGTCGACGTCGACGCAGGTCGTCCTTGTCCTCGGACCTCGCGACCTGTCGTCCGGCCTTGGCCTCGAGTCGGTTGGCCTCGACCAGGTCCTCGAGGAAGTACGGGTTCCACTCGAGCTCGTCGAAGGGCGTGGCCGCTTCTCGTTGATCCACCAGCTCGATCGCGTCCGCCATCGTCGGCCGCATCAGGGTGAAGAGATACGCACGCCAGGCTCTCGTCGGTCTGCGGCTGCGGATCGCGTAGGCGACGAAGATCGCCTGGTCGCCAGCCGCAACCTGGTTGGCCTGCGCGTAGAAGAAGTTGGCGTCGGCCAGGGTGCGCCCGGCGTCGGTGCGCAGGTTGGCCGCGTCGCCACCTGCGACCGAAGAGCTGTACGGCGGCGCCGGCGGTCAGCACCGCAGCCAGGCCGAGGATGATCGCGGCGATCAGCTGCCGCAGATCCGTGTTGAGTTGCCGGCAGGGGTGGCTCCGATCGCGTCACTGGCGCAGCGTGCCACCTCGACGACGCCTGGGAAGTGGCTCCGCGATACCGACCCGTGACCTAGGAGCCCCGCTGAGCGGCGCATACCGCCCGGTAAGGTGGCCCGCTCAGACCCGGAGAAGATGACGGTGCGCACGCGATGGTGAGGGATCGGCTGACGACGCCGTACGCCGGTGCTGGCGCCTGCGCTGCTGCTGGCCGGCTCGGTCGCCGCGTGCGACTCGGAGGCCGAAGCCGCCGCCGAAACCGCCCAAGACCGACACCACCCCCGTCGAGCTCACCTTCGGGGTGTGGGGGAGCGACCCCGAGATCGCGGCGTACCAGAGCGTCGTCAACACCTACAACGAGAGCGCCACCGGGGTCCACGTCACCATCAAGGGCTGGCCCGACTCCGAGGCCCTGGCGGACTCGATCAAGGCCGGCGAGCACCCGCCCAACGTGTTCCTGCTGTCGCGGGCCGACCTGGCCGCGGTCACCGAGGAGGGCGTCAACCGACCCCTGCTCGAGCTCGTCGACGAGCGCGGCGTCGACTTCGGCGACGGCTACTCCCGCGACGCGCTCCTCGCCTTCTCGGCGGACGACGACCAGCAGTGCATGCCCTACGGCATCTCGCCGATGGTCATCTACTACAACAAGGACCTGATCGACTTCGAGCGGATGGAGCGGCGCGAGCTGCCCGTGCCGACGCTCGACCCGGACCTCGGGATCCGACAACCGGTGGAGCTTCGAGGAGTTCCGCGCCGCCGCGCAGTTCGCGAGCCGCCCGCGCCGGGAGACCAAGGGCATCCACGTCGAGCCCACGCTGCGCGGGCTGGCGCCCGTTCGTGTACGCCGGCGGCGGCGACCTCTTCAACTCCGACTCCGAGCCGACCTCGCTCGACTTCTCCTCCGACGACACCCGCGACGCCCTCACCCCGACCCTGGAGCTGCTGCGCGACCCCGCACTGACGCTCACCGAGGAGGAGCTGGCCGAGGCCCCTGCCATCGAGTGGTTCAAGCGCGGGCAGCTCGGCATGATCGCCGGCTTCCGCTCGATGGTGCCCGAGCTCCGCGCCGCCGCCAGCCTCGACTTCGACGTGATGCCGATGCCGGCCATCGACGACGCGGCCACGATCGGCGACATCAGCGGCCTGTGCATCTCGGCCCGGCCGGCCGCCACGATCCCGCAGGCCGCCGACTTCCTGGTCTACGTCGTCTCCGCCGAGGCTGTCGCCCGGGTCGCCACCGCCGGCTACCTGGTGCCCGCCAACCTCCAGGTCGCCGCCTCCGCCGACTTCCTCCAGCCCGACCAGCTGCCCGCGACTGCCCAGATCTACAACTCCAGCATCGGCGACATGCAGCTGCTGCCCCTGATCGACAGCTTCCGCGACCTCGAGGCCGCCGTCCGCGGCCCGCTGCGCCAGCTGCTCACGATGCCGGTGCCGGACCTCGAGGCGCTGACCACGCAGATCGACGAGGAGTCGCGACCGGTGCTCGACCCCGAGTTCGTCGTCGAGACCGCTGATCCCGAGGACGACGAGAGCGAGTAGCCGGCCTTGCCTCGGGGCTGGCGCACGCGCCGTCGAGTCTCAGCGTTCGCCGCGCCGCCCGCGCAAGCGCGGGCCCGACCCCGGGTTGCTCGCGGGTGACCGATCGATCGATCGATCGGGGGCGCGAAGGTTCGTGCCGCGGTTTTGGGTCATCAGGTGACTCAAAATCGCGGCAGGGACGCCTGCGCCTCGCCGCAAGCGTGCAAGCCGTCACGACCAGGTCGCGCCTACGAGGTCGTCCTCGACCAGGTCGTCCTCGGCCACCTCGGCCTCCTCAGGCTCAGCCGCTGCCTGCGCCTCAGCCTTGGCCAGCGCCTTGGCCTCCGCGTCGGCATCCGCATCGAGGATGGCGGCCACGATGATCGGGGCGGTGAAGCCGATCTGCCAGCCGCGGGCGCCGAGATCGCTGAGCTGGCCGACCACCTGGTCGAGCAGCTCGCCGGGCACCCGGGTCGAGGGTGGGGCCCAGAGGGCGCGGCGGAGGTAGTCGGGGGTGAGCAGGTTCTCGACGGGCAGGTTCTGGGTCTCGGCGAGGGCGGTCATCTCGATGCGCGCCAGCTCCAGGCGCCGGGCGGCCACGGGGTCCTTCTCGGCCCAGGCGCGGGGGACCGGCGGGCCGTCGCCGCGCGGGGAGCGGGTGGGGAGGTCGGCCTCCTCCATCTCGGCAGCCTCGCGGAGGGCGGCCATCCAGCGGCCGACGTAGCGCTCGGCGCCGCGGCCGTGGAAGCCCTTGGTCGCCAGCAGCGCCTCGTGGTCGGTCGGCATCTCGCGGGCGGCGGCGACGATCGCTGCGTCGGGGATGATCCGGCCGGGCGTGACGTCGCGCTTGCGGGCGAGCTCGTCGCGGGTCTCCCACAGGGCCCGGACGGCACCGAGCCCACGGCGGCCGCGCACCCGGTGCATGCCGGACGTACGCCGCCAAGCCTCGACCCGGACCGGCTGCTCGAAGCTGCGCAGGGCGTCGAACTCCTGGCGCGCCCACTCGTCCTTGCCGGCCTCGACCAGCTCGGCGGCGAGCCGGTCGCGCAGCTCGACGAGCACCTCGACGTCGAGGGCGGCGTACTCGAGCCAGGGCTTGGGCAGCGGGCGCTTCGACCAGTCGACTGCCGAGTGCTCCTTCTTCATCCGCCAGCCGAGCAGTGTCTCGACCAGCGTCGCCAGACCCACGCGGGGGTAGCCGAGCAGGCGGCCGGCCAGCTCGGTGTCGAACAGCGCTGTCGGCACCAGACCGACCTCGGTCAGGCAGGGCAGGTCCTGGGTGGCGGCGTGCAGGATCCACTCCGTGCCCTCGAGCACCTCCTGCAGCGGGGCCAGGGACTCGAAGGCGATCGGGTCGACCAGGGCGGTGCCGCTGCCGTCGCGGCGCAGCTGGATGAGGTAGGCGCGGTTGGAGTAGCGGTAGCCCGAGGCGCGCTCGGCGTCGATGGCGACCGGGCCGGTGCCTGCGGCCAGCGCCTCGCACACCGCGGCCAGCGACTCCTCGGTGTCGACGATCTCGGGCAGCCCGTCGGCGAGGGTCAGCAGCTCGGCCTGCGGTGCTTCGGGGACCTCTGGGACTTCTGGAGTCTCGGGGGCGTCAGTGGTGTCGTGCTCCGGCATCAGTGGTCGGAGCCCCGCTGCCCCCGCCGGCTGGGCATGACCGCGACGCCTTCCGGCACCGGTTCGAGCCCCGCGGCAGTGCACAGCAGCTCACCCCAGGCCTCGACGTGGGGGGCGACGTCGAGCGGGTCGTCGAGCGCGGCTGTGGGGGACGGCAGCGGCGTCCAGGAGGCGCGGATCTCGATCTGGGCGGTGCCGCCCTCGTCCGACATGCCGCCGAAGCTCTCCGTGGCCACCCGGGTGACCGTGCCGGACTCCGCCGCGTACGTCGCACCGTGGGCGGCGAGCGCCTCGGTCAGCCAGGTCCAGCCGACCTCGGCCAGCATCGGGTCGGTGACCAGGTCGAGGTCGATCTCGGCGCGGGCGTAGGCGACGCAGCGGAAGGTGCCGTCCCAGGCGTCGTTGCCGGCGGGGTCGTGGAGCAGGATGATCCGGCCGGTGCCGACATCGAGGCCGTCGACGGTGACGTCGGCCGACAGTGCGGCGGCGTGCGGGGCGATCCGCTGGGGTGCCGGCATCTCCTCGCAGAGGACTTCTGGCCGCAGCGTGGCCGCGCGCATGGTCGCCACAGCCGCCCGGAACTCCGGTGGGCTCGCGGTCGCACCCGCCCCCGGGTGCGTCTCCTGGCGGACGACCATGTGTTCACAGTAAGTCGGCCCGGCCCGAACCGATATACAGACACGCGGTCTCGACCTGCGAGGCTTGTGGTCGTGAGCACCGTTACGCCGGACCCGCGACTCGCCGACAGCGCCCTGTTGAAGGCCGCACGCGGCGAGCCCGTGTCGCACACGCCCGTGTGGTTCATGCGGCAGGCGGGGCGCTCGTTGCCCGAGTACCTCGCCATCCGGGAGGGCGTCGGGATGCTCGAGTCGTGCATGGACCCCGACCTGGTCGTCGAGATCACGCTCCAGCCCGTGCGCCGCTACGGCGTCGACGCCGCGATCTTCTTCTCCGACATCGTGCTGCCGCTCAAGGCGGTCGGGGTCGACCTCGACATCAAGCCGGGCGTCGGCCCGGTCGTCGCCTCGCCGGTGCGCACGCTCGCCGACGTGGCTGCCATCCCCGACCTGACCCCCGAGCACGTCCCGTTCATCACCGCGGCGGTCCGCGGACTGGTGGCCGAGCTGGGCGGCACGCCGCTGATCGGGTTCGCGGGAGCGCCGTTCACGGTGGCGTCGTACCTCGTCGAGGGCGGGCCGTCGAAGGAGCACGCCAAGACCAAGGCGATGATGTTCGGCGCCCCGGAGGTGTGGGACGCGCTGATGCGGAAGATCGGCCAGATCTCCGCCGCCTACCTCGAGGTGCAGGTGGCAGCCGGCGCCAGCGCTGTGCAGCTCTTCGACTCCTGGGCGGGCGCGCTCACGCCGGCCGACTACGCGGCGTTCGTGATGCCGCACTCGGCGCGGGTGCTCGAGCAGGCGGGCCGCCTCGGCGTGCCGCGCATCCACTTCGGGGTCGGCACCGCCAACCTGCTCGGGCTGATGGGTGATGCCGGGGCCGACGTGGTCGGTGTCGACTGGCGTACGCCGCTCGCCACCGCCATCCCGCTGGTCGGCGACCGCGCGGTGCAGGGCAACCTCGACCCGACGCTGGTGTTCGCCCCTGCCGAGGTGATGACCGCCCGCGCTGCCGAGGTGATCGAGGCCGGTCGGGCCGCCCGCGGCCACATCTTCAACCTCGGCCACGGCGTCATCCCCAGCACCGACCCCGACCAGCTGAAGCGGCTCACCGAGTTCGTCCAGGCGTACCCGCTGAGCTAGGGAGCAGCGGGCGCCGCCGGAGTCGGCGGGCGCCGACGGACGATCCGACGGGAGACCACCCAGGCGGGCACGCCGAGCAGCGCGCAGAGGATCGCGAACGGCAGCAGGGCTCCGGCGACGGTGGCGACACCGGTGCCGAACGACGTCAGCGCGTCCCAGCCGCCGTCGAGACCGCTGAGGAAGCCAGCGTCGTCGGTGTCCGGCTCCTTCTCCTTGGTCTCCGAGGTGCGCTCGATGAGCACCCGGATCGTCGAGAGCGAGGTCTGGTCGGCGAGGAAGGCCTGCTGCGACTTCAGCGAGTCGAGGTCGGCCTGGCGTCGCGTGAGCTGGGCCTCGATCGCCACGATGTCGCGGATCGAGGTGGCCTGCCCGAGCAGCACCTCCACGCGCTGCAGGCTCTCCTCCTGGGCGCGGATGCGGGCGGCGTTGTCGATGACCGTGGTGGTGACGTCCTCGGACGTGCGGGTCGACGACTCGAGCACGCCCACCTCCTCGAGCGCCTCGATGGCTGCGCTGAAGTCCTTCGACGGCACCCGGATGACCACCCGGGACCGGCGCATCTCCTCGCCGCCCTCGGTCTGCTCCTCGGCGACCTCGCCGTTGAACTGGTCGACGATCTTCTGCACGTCGAACCTGGCGGCAGCCACGTCATCACTGCTCAGCGCGACAGTGGCGGTCGAGATGACGGCCCGGTCGGTCACGCCTTGCTGCGGGGCTTCCTGCTCGGAGGAGGCGACGTCCGCCATGGCCCCGTCCTGGTCGGGTGCGGACGCGGGCAGGTCTGCTGGAGCTTCGGGGTCGTACGCGGCCATGGAGTCGGCACCGCCGCCGCCGTCGTCGCTGTCACCGGCGCCGCTGGAGCAGGCGCCGAGCACGAACACGAGGCCGGCGACGCCGGCCGCCGCGAGGGCCGAGCCGCGCAGCCGGCGCGAGGTTGAGGTGAGTGTCATGGCGGTTGGACGGCGGCCCCGCCTGGTGGGTTCCCCGCCGTCCACCGCGCCGACACGTCGTTCCCGCTGGTCTTCCACCGCAGCGCCTTGGGGAGGCTGTCGGCGTCGGCGTAGCGCCGGTCTGACAGGCTGACGGCGTGCGGGTGGTCGTCGTCGGCGGGGGTGTGGCCGGGCTGACCGCCGCCCACGACCTGACTGCCTCCGGCCACGACGTGGTCGTGCTGGAGGGTGCCGACGAGATCGGCGGCAAGGTACGCCGGCGCGAGGTCGGCGGAGTCACCGTCGATGTCGGCGCGGAGGCGATGCTCAACCGCCGTCCCGAGGGTGTCGAGCTGGCGCGGTCGCTCGGCCTCGACGTGGTGCACCCGGCCGTGGCCTCCTCGCGCATCTGGACCCGCGGCGAGCTCCGGCCGCTGCCGCGCACGATGCTCGGCGCCCCGCTCGACCTCGACCAGCTCGGCGCCTCGGGGGTGCTGTCCGCCGAGGGCCTCGCCCGGGCCATGGCCGAGGTGGTCGTCCCGGTGACCGACGACCCGACGGTGGGCGAGCTCGTGGCTGCGCGCTTCGGCGACGAGGTGACCGACCGACTGGTCGAACCCCTGCTCGGCGGTGTGTACGCCGGCCGCGCGCGCGAGATCTCGGCGCGCGCCGCGGCGCCCCAGCTGGTGGCCCTGGCCGAGCGCGGGTCGATCCTCGAGCAGGCGGGCGCGCTGCCCGTCGACGCCAGCCCGGTCTTCGCCGGACTGGTCGGCGGGATGGGTGGTCTCGTGGACGCGCTGGCGGCTGGGCTCGACGTGCACACCGGCGTGCAGGTGCGGGAGCTCGTCAGGACCGCCGGAGGGTTCGAGGCTCGCTGCGTGCGCACCTCGACCACCGGCGGTCGACCGGGGCTCGCACCCGTCCCTGCGGACTGCGTCGTCGTTGCCGTGCCGGCCGCACCTGCCGCCCGACTGCTGGGCGAGCTCGCGCCGGAGGCGGCGGGCGAGCTGGCGGCGATCGACTATGCGTCGATGGCGGTGGTCACGCTCGCCTTCCGGCTCGACGACATGGTCGCCACCGACGCGTCCGGCTTCCTGGTGCCGCCCGTGGACGGGCGCCGGATCAAGGCCTCGACGTTTTCGTTCGCCAAGTGGCAGTGGGTCGGCGCCGCCGGGGCCGCGGCCGGCGTGGTGCACCTGCGCACCTCGATCGGCCGGCACCGCGAGGAGGCGTCCCTTCAGGTCACCGACGAGGAGCTGGTCGCCGCCTCCCTGGCCGACCTCGGCGAGGCCCTGGGACTGCGCGCGACGCCCGTCGACACCCACGTGCAGCGGTGGGGCGGCGGGCTGCCGCAGTACGCCGTCGGCCACCTGGACCGCGTCGCCCGGATCCGGGCCGACGTGGCTCGGGTGCCGGGCCTGGCGGTCTGCGGGGCGGCGTACGACGGGGTCGGCATCGCCGCGGTGGTCGCGTCCGCCCATCGCGCGGCCGCAGCTGTCCTGGTCGGGCTCTGAGTTCTGCCCCGTTGTCCCTGTCGGTCGGGACACGGGGCCCGCGAACCTTCGGTCATCGCACACCGATGACAGAGAAGGAACAGCAATGAACACCCACATCACCACGCACAACCCCGTCCGCTCGGACGTCACCGCGCCCGGCGGCACGGACGCCGTGACGCCGGCTCGGCCCTCCCGCCTCTGGGCGGTCGCCGGCATCGTGGCCGGCATCGCCGGTCTCGGCACGATGGTCAGCAGCATGGGCATCAACGCCGGCTATGACGAGGACCTCATCGGCAACAGTGTCGCGATCGCCGAGAAGATGGAGACGCAGACCGGCTCCATGCTGGCCATGCACCTCTTCGCGGGCATCGGCGCCGTGACCATGATCGTCTTCGCCGCGGGGCTGCATCGCCGGCTGCGAGCCCGAACCGGCGACGGAATCTCGCCGATGGTGGCGTTCGCCGGCCTGCTCGGCACCGCGTTCGTGACGGTCATGGGCACTGGTCTCACCACCGAGTTCCTGTTCGGGTTCTGGGACGACGAGGTGGTGCTCGACCCGAGCAACGCAGTCTTCTACGGCCACTGGGTCGCCACGATCCCGTGGGTCTGGGTGCTGGCCGGCCTGTCCGGTGTCGCGGTCTTCGTGGCCTCCCGGGCCGGCGCCGTGCCGCGCTGGATCGGCATCGGCGGCCTCGGCGTCGGCGGGCTCACCCTGCTGCTGGGCATCTCGCCGCTGCAGTACATGGCCGGCATGACCGGGCCGATCTGGCTGCTGGCCACGGCGCTCGCCTTCACGTTCGGCGACCGGGCGTTCCGCCGGGGCGAGTGAACGACACCTCACCTCCTGTTGCCGGTTCGGCCCCGTCGGGGCCGGACCGGCTCCAGAATGTCCGGGTGCCGCCACCGACCAACCCTCGCCAGGCCTGGGCGGTGCTCTCGCTCCCGCTGCTCTGCGCTGTGGGGTTCGCGACGACCGTGGCACTGGACGTCCACACTCCCGGCGAGACACCTGGCGCCGAGCTGATGGGCGACTCCGGCTGGACCTACGCCGTCCACGGCCTGGTCCTGGGCACGCTCGCGGCGGTGATCCTGCTCCGGGACACCCACCAGCGGTTCGGGTGGTTGCTGGGCGGCCTCGGGCTCTTCTGGGTGCTCGACGGCCTGTGCCAGGCCTACATCCGCTTCGGGGTGCGCGACGACGAGGTCCTCCCGTGGATGGACCCGGCCTGGTGGTTCCTGATGCGGTTCGGCGGGTTCCTGCCGGTCTCGATCGCAGCGCTGCTGTTGATCTTCCCGACGGGCCGCTTCCTCTCCGGTCGCTGGGGCCTGGCCGGGCGGATCTCCCTGATGGTGATGGTCATCGGCATTGCGATCACCTTGTTCCTCCCCGCGGGGCGCGAGGTGGAAGGCGTGCCGGTGCCTGCGGGGGTGGCCACCGACCCGGTGACCCTGCCGATCTCGCTGGAGAGCTCGCAGCAGCTGAAGTCCGTCGTGCTGGCGATCGTCATCGGGGCGATCCTGGTGCCGATGGCCACGGTCGTGGTCCGCTACCGCCGCTCGCGCGGGCTGGAGCGCGACCGGATGCGGTGGCTGCTGTGGAGCGTCGTGATGATGGCGCTCTCCATCGTCACGACGTTCTGGCTCAGCACGGCCTGGGTGGAGTACCTCTCGCTCTTCCTGATGCTGATCCTGCCCGGGGTGGCCATGACGGTCGCGATCGTCAGTCCTCAGGTGGTCTCCATCGAGGACCTGCTCAACCGGACGCTGCTCTACGGCGGGTTGTCGGCGCTCATCGTCGGCATCGACCTCGCCGTGCTGGCCGTGCTCGCCCTGCTGCTGGGTGACGCCCTCGAGCAGCGGCAGGTCGTCCTCCTGGTGCTGCTCCTGTCGGCGATCATCTACTCCCCACTGCGCCTGCGGCTCTGGGGCTGGGTACGCCGGCTGACCCTCGGCGACCGCGAGAACCCCTACGACGCGGTGGCAGGTCTGGCCTCCACTCTCGAGACAGCCGACGAGGGCCCCGAGCAGCTGGCCGCGGTCGCGGGGGCGGTCGCATCGGCGTTCGGCATCGGCTACGTCAGCGTCGAGGTCGACCGGGCCGGCGGCGAGCAACTGGTCGCCACGCACGGCAGGCGGCCCGACCACGTGCGCACCCTGCCGATCACCTACCGCGACACCGAGGTCGGCCGGCTGGTGCTCCCCGCCCGCGGACTGCGCACCCGGCTCAGCCGCCGCGACGAGCAGCTGCTCGGCGACCTCGTGCGGCAGGCGGCCACCGCTGCCCGCACCAGCCGGCTCGCCGACGAGCTGCAGGAGAGCCGCGAGCGCCTGGTCGTTGCCCGCGAGGAGGAGCGGCGACGGATCCGCCGCGACCTGCACGACGGGCTGGGGCCGTCGCTCAGCGGCGTGGTCTTCCAGCTCGAGTCGGCGCGGCTCCTCGCGGCGACCGACCCGACCGCGGCGGCTCAGCAGATCGGCGCGACCAGCACCCAGGTGCAGGACATCGTCGCCGACGTACGCCGCCTCGTGCACGACCTGCGGCCGCCCGCGCTCGACGACCGGGGCCTGGTCGGCGCGCTGCGCCAGCAGGCCGAGCGGCTGACCGACGACCACCTGCGGGTGCAGGTCGTCGCCCCCGACGTCGGCAACCTGCCCGCGGCGGTCGAGGTGGCGGCGTACCGGATCGTGGGGGAGGCGCTGACCAACGTGCGGCGGCACGCTGCGGCGAGCTCCGCCGCAGTGGACCTCGCGCTCGTCGACGGTCAGCTGGTCGTCGAGGTCGCCGACGACGGCGTCGGCATCCCGGCCGACGCCGAAGCAGGGGTGGGCCTGGTGTCGCTGCGCGAGCGCGCTGCCGAGCTGGGCGGCCGCTGCGAGATCACCTGCCCACCCGGAGGCGGCACCAGGGTGAAGGCCTGGCTGCCCATCAGGAGGAACGCATCATGACCGAGATCGGCGTCGTCGTGGTCGACGACCACCAGATCGTGCGGGACGGCCTGGTCGCCCTGCTCGGTGCCCTGCCCGGCATCGAGGTGCTCGGGTCGGCGGCCGACGGCCGGGACGCCCTGCACGTGGTCGAGGAGACGCAGCCCGACGTGGTGGTGATGGACATCCAGATGCCGGAGCTCGACGGCATCGAGGCCACCCGCTTCATCACCGCGCGCCATCCGGCCACCAAGGTCGTGATGCTCACCATGAACGAGGACGACGACACCATCCTCAGCGCGATGCGAGCCGGTGCCTCGGGCTACCTGCTGAAGGGCTCCGGCGCCGACGAGGTCCACAACGCCATCCGGGCGGCGGCGGCCGGCGGGATGGTGTTCGGCGCGTCGATGGCCGAGCGGGTGGCGACGTACTTCGCCTCGGCGCTGGCTCCCGAGCACGCCGAGGACGACCCCTTCCCGGACCTGACCGACCGCGAACGCAGCGTGCTGCACCTGCTGGCGGCCGGCAAGTCCAACGATGCGATCGCCACCGAGCTCTACGTCTCGACCAAGACCGTCCGCAACACGGTCTCGACGATCTACGCCAAGTTGCACGCGGCCGGCCGCGCGGAGGCCATCGTGAAGGCCCGCGAGGCCGGCTACGGCAAGGACTGACGCACATTTCACGCTGACCCGTCAGAAGATCTTCTGACGGGTCAGCTGTTCGGCGGCTCCAGCAGGTCCCAGATCTCGTCAACGGCTTCGCCGCCGAGACCTCTGGTGACGTACGCCGCGGCGAAACCACCCCGCACCGACCACCACGCGACGCAGCCACCGGCGCCGCCCATCGCGAGGCTCTCGTCGTCGACCTGGAAGCCGAGCGTCCACGTCACCTCGCTGCCGATCACCCGGTCCACGCCCGAGGCCTGCGCGCCGACGTACTCCTGGTGCAGCTCTGGCCCGAGCAGGTCGGCCACGCTGCCGTCGGGGCGCTGGAGGTCGGCGTAGAAGCCGGCCAGGGCTCGGGCCGACGCGTGCAGGCCGATGGCGCCGAAGGAGGTGCGGCGCCAGCGGTCGCTGTTGAGGACGTCGGGGTCGAGGAGCCCGGGCGGGCGCGACAGGGCCGGAGCCCAGCGCGGGTCGTCGAGATAGGCCGCCGGCCAGTCCGGCGCCACCGGCACGACGTCGGCCACCCTGCCGAGCTCGGCCGAGGGGACCGTCAGGTGGAGGTCCCAGCCGTGCACGGTCGCGATCCGCGCGAAGCGGGTCGGCAGGTCCTCTCCGGTCGCGGCCAGCAGCACCCGCTCCAGCAGGTGACCGTAGGTCAGCGCGTGCTCGGCGATCGCGGTGCCGGGCTCGTGCTCGGGAGTGGCTGCGGCCAGCAGGGCCGTCAGTCCCTCGGTGTCGTCGAACTCCAGCCCGGCCGCCTCCGGCGGGAAGCTCGGCAGCCCTGCCTGGTGGCTGAGCACGTGGCGGACCGTGGTCGCGCCCTTGCCGTTGGCGGCGTACTCGGGCCAGAGCTCGGCCACCTTCTGGTCCAGGCCCAGGTGCCCGTCGGCCACCGCGCTCAGCAGCGCGAGGGCCGCGAACGGCTTGGCGACCGAGTAGGTCATCACGAGGGTGTCGGGGGTCCACGGTGTCGAACCGTCGCGGGTGCCGACCTGGTGCTCGACCTCGACCTGGCCGTCGCGGATGACGCACACCGCGCCGCCCGGCTCCTGTCCGTCGGCAGCCAATCGGTCGAGGGAGGCGATCAGGGGATGTGCCACCGGTCGATCATCCATCAGCCCCGGGCACAATGGAGGCATGAGCGAGCAGCAGTCCAACGCGGCGCGGGTCAGGGAGATCAACGACTCGATCCGCTACACGATGTGGTCCGTGTTCAGCCTGCGCGACGTGCTCGGTCCTGCCGACGGGGGAGCGGACCGGGCGACGGAGGGCGCGGAGGTCGAGAAGCTGTTCGCCGAGCTGGCCGAGTCCGACGTGATCGTGCGCGGCGTGTACGACGTCAGCGGGCTGCGCGCCGACGCCGACGTGATGGTGTGGTGGCACGCGGCGACCTCGGAGGAGCTGCAGGCGGCGTACCACCGGTTCCGGCGGACGTCGTTCGGCGCCCGGCTCGACCCGGTCTGGTCGCAGCTGGCGCTGCACCGCCCGGCGGAGTTCAACAAGAGCCACGTGCCGGCCTTCCTCGCCGACGAGGAGCCGAAGAAGCACGTCTGCGTCTACCCGTTCGTGCGGTCCTACGAGTGGTACCTCCTCGAGGAGTCCGAGCGCCGCGCGATGCTCGCCGAGCACGGCAAGATGGCCCGCGACTACCCCGACGTGCGCGCCAACACGGTGGCCAGCTTCGCGCTCGGCGACTACGAGTGGATGCTGGCCTTCGAGGCCGACGAGCTCTACCGGATCGTCGACCTGATGCGGCACCTCCGCGGCTCCGAGACCCGCCGCCACGTGCGCGACGAGGTGCCGTTCTACACCGGCGCCCTGGTGCCGATCGCGGACCTGGTGGAACGCCTTCCCTGACCGAGGCGTCAGACCCTCATGAAGCACTTGATGACCGGGCTGACCGTCGCCGCCCTCGCACTCTCGCTGACCGCCTGCGGCGATGACGGCGGCAGCGCCGACGACCCCGCCGGTGGGTCCGGCGACCACGGCCGGATGCCGACCGATCCGGTGGCCGCCCCCGGGGAGGTGGTCACGCGGTTCGGCGCGACGGTGATGGACACCGGGAGCCCCGAGCTGTGCCTCGGCCCGATCGCCGAGTCGTACCCGCCCCAGTGCAGCGGCCTGGCTCTCGAGGGCTGGGACTGGGCGGCGTACGACGGGCACTTCGACCAGCAGGGCGAGATCCGGTGGGGCGTCTTCGTGGTCACCGGCACCTGGGACGGCACGACCTTCGCGGTGAGCTCCGCCGAGCCCGGCGACGGCTGCATCCCGACCGAGCCCGAGCTGCCGCCCCCGGCCGCCGACCCGCCGTCGACCGACGAGCTCGGCCGGATCGCCGACGAGCTCCGCGAGCTCGGCGGCGCGACCGGTTCCTACGCCAACGAGGTCCAGGTGCTCGTCGACGTGCCCTACGACGACGGGTCGCTGCAGGAGCTGGGTCGACGAGGAGTACGGCGAGGGCGTGGTGGCCGTCGCCGCCTCCCTCATCGACGTCTGAAATCGCGCTGACCCGTCAGAAGATCTTCTGACGGGTCAGCGGAAACGTGGCGATGGGTCAGCGTCAGACCTGGTGGTTGGCCACGAACAGGCGGTTCGGGTCGGCCTGGTCCCGCAGGTGTGACAGGCGGGCCCAGGCGTCGCCGTCGAACATGCTGTTGGTCTCGACCTTGTTCTCGGTGAACGTCGGCACCCGGCCGATCTGCGACCAGCGTGCGAGCGCGTCGACCACGGCGGTGGTGGCGGCGCGGCCGGGGCCGACCGCCTCCGGCACCGGAGTCATGGCGATGCAGAACAGGGCGTAGCTGCCGGGCAGGTGCGAGAGCGCACCTCCGGTCGGCCGCCGGCCGGGAGATCGCGCCGCCGAGGTGGCGCAGCTCGGCGAACAGCAGTCCGGAGTTGCGTGCCGGGCCCGACCTTCGCCAGCAGCGCGTCGATCGCGTCCTGGGTCAGCACGCCGATCAGGCTGTGGTCGGAGACCGACGGCGTCGGCTCCGGCGGGTCCATGTGTACGCCGAGCAGCCCGGTGACCGGGATCCGCCCGAAGGTGTCCATCTCGGGTGCCAGGGCGCGCAGCGGGGCCAGCAGCTCCGCGGCGCGCTCGTCGTCCTCGAGGACGGCGCCGTCGATCACGACCAGGTTGCGACCGCTGAGGAACGGCGGCAGCTCGGGGATGGGCGGGAAGCTCATCACCCGGATCGCGGTGGTGACCGACTCCGGTGCCTCGCGGGTCCACTGGGCCCAGGCGCGGAGCACCTCGGGCGCGCGCTCGCGGTCCCACAGCAGCATGCCGGCGTACACGTCGGCGTAGGGGAGCAGGTCGATCTCGATCGCCACGACGACGCCGAAGTTGCCGCCGCCTCCGCGGATCGCCCAGAACAGGTCGGGGTTGGTGGTCGCGTCGGCCCGCACCAGAGAGCCGTCCGCGGTGACCACCTCGACGGCCCGCACGGAGTTGACCGCCAGCCCGTGGGTGCGGCCGTAGAAGGAGACGCCGCCGGAGAGGGCCATGCCGGCCACTGCCGATGTCCGGGGCGCTGCCGTGCACGCCGGTCAGGCCGTGCGGCTGCGGCCGCCGCGATGACGTCCTGCCACTGGGTGCCTCCGACGACCCGCGCGGTGCGCGCCGCGGCGTCGACGGTGACGCCGGTCAGCTCCGAGAGCCGGACGATCACGACATCCTCGAGGGACACCCCGTCGAGCGGTCCGGCACCGTGGCCGGTGCTCTGCGGGGCCACCCGGAGACCGGCGGCGGCGGCCGCCCTGACGACCTCGACCACCTCCTCCACGGTGTGGGGCACGGCGACCGCGGCCGGCCGCTGCTGGACGGCGACGTTCCAGGGGGTGCGGGCGGCGTCGTACCCGGGATCACCGGGCAGGTGCACCTCGCAGAGTCCGCGGAGGGTGTCGGCGGACGGGGTGGGGGTGGTGATGGTCATCGTTCTTCCTTCGTGGTGGGTTGCTCATCGTTGAGTCCCGAGCTGTGGGGGTGGGGATCGGCCTCGAGCGCCACGAGCATCCCCGCGACCGCCAGGTGGGCGACCTCGTGGATGGTGGTGACCGGCCGGGCACCGAGGGCGTCGAGCCGCTCGGTGAGCACGTCGTAGACCTGGTCGAGCGCGGCCCGGTCGGTGGTGAGGACCCGCAGCGACGCCAGGTCGCCGACGGTGTGTCCGTGGTCGGCCAGGGCGTCCTCCAGCCGGGACATCGACAGGGCCAGCTGGGCCGCGGCGTCGTCCTCGTGGACGAGCCGACCGAGGCGGTCCAGCGAGCCGGTGGCGGGAATCGTGGGCATGGGTCAACGCTCGGCGATCCGGGGTGCTCGCGACCATCCCGAGCGGCCGGGGAGTTCCCGGCCGACGACACTGGTGGTCTGGTCCACCCAGAAATGTGGGATGGGTTCCGAGGGCTTCCGGCCGGATACTTCTGACATGCCCAGAGGACTCACCGCGGAGCGCGTGCGCCAGGACGTCGACGTCGTCGCGCGCGCCGGCCTGGACCTCGCGACGTTCCTCGAGGAAGCCGTCGAGTCGGTCGGCCGCGCGGTGCCCTGGGTGGCTGCCTGCATGGCCACCCACGACCCCGGCACGCACCTGCTGACCAGCGCACGCAAGTACGGACACCTGCGGGCGGTCAACTCCCACGACCACGAGTTCGCGTTGATCGAGTACGGCACCGTCGAGCCGACGGCGTTCATCGGAGCTCGCGCAGGCAGAGGTGCCGGCAGCCGGCGTCCACCTGATGCACGACGGCGACGTCGAGCGCTCCTGGCGAATGAGCGAGCTGATGATGCCCCACTTCGGCTTCGGCGACGAGGCGCGGATGGTCTTCCGTGACGGGCGCCAGCGCCTGGGGCGCGATGGCGCTCTTCCGCGGCCCCGACGAGCACGCCCTTCGACGAGACCGAGATCGACTTCCTGGCGTCGCTGTCGGGTCAGTTCGCCCGCGGCGTACGCACCGGCATGCTGTCGCGGCTGGCCGACGCGCCCCCGCCGACGGCGCCCAGCGGGCCGGCCGTGCTGATCGTCGGCAGCGACGACGAGATCGTGCAGATGAGCCTGGGCGCGGAGGAGCGCATCGCCGACCTGATCTCGGGCGAGGCCGCCGGTGACCCGCTGGCGCCGGTCTCGGCGCTGGTCGGGGCGGCCCGGCGCTACTCGCGCGGCGAGCTGTCCGCACCGCCGCGGTCGCGGGTGCGAGGCACCAGCGGCATGTGGCTCGTCCTGCACGCGTCGCCGCTCACGTCGTTCGGCGACCGCGGTGGCGACGTGGTCGTCACCATCGAGGAGGCGCGTCCGCCGGAGATCGTGGCCCTCGTGGTCGCCGCCTTCGACCTCACCGCGCGCGAGCGCGACGTCACCCAGCTGGTGCTGCAGGGCGTCGACACCAAGGAGATCGCGGCGACGCTGCACGTGTCGACGTACACCGTGCAGGACCACCTGAAGGCGGTCTTCGACAAGGCCGACGTCGGTCGCGACGCGAGCTGATCTCGCGGATCTACTTCGACCAGTACGTCCCGCGCATGGGCACCGAGCTGAGCCCGTCCGGCTGGTTCAGCGCGTCGTAGCCACACGCTTCATCCGGCGCTGAACCTTTCCGGCCGGACGTGTCAGCACCGAGGTCTCGACGACGCGGTCGCTCGTTCCTCGCTCCTGCTGCTCGACCAACGAGAGCGAGGGACCACAGGTCGGGCTAGGACTCGTCGGCGGGCTCGAGGGTCAGGCTGACGGAGTTGATGCAGTAGCGGTCACCGGTGGGGGTGCCGTAGCCGTCGGGGAAGACGTGGCCGAGGTGGGAGCCGCAGTTGGCGCAGCGGACCTCCACCCGCTTCATGCCGAGGGTGGAGTCGTCGATGTACTCCACCGTGTCGGTGATCGGCTGGTAGAACGACGGCCAGCCGCAGCCCGAGTGGAACTTGGTGTCGGACTCGAACAGCGTGGCCTGGCAGGCCTTGCACTTGTAGACGCCCTTGGTCTCGGTGTCGGTGTACTTCCCCGTGAACGCGCGCTCGGTGCCGGCCTTGCGCAGCACGGCGTACTCGTCGGGGGAGAGCTCCTCGCGCCACTCGGCGTCGGTCTTCTCCACGTTGTAGGCCATGGCCCAATTCTAGGGACGCCGGCAAGGCGGCCGGGGCGCCAGACCTTTCCGAAGGGTGACATCGCCGGTTGACGTAACTGGGAGTACAAGTGTTCACTGAGCGAAATCGGGGTACCCCCGTCCGGAAGGAGGTCCGCATGGCAGGCACGATTCCCTGGGAACGGGTGCGCAAGGCCGGGTCGAAGCTGACCACGCCGCTGCACCCTGACGACTACCTCTCCCTGATCAACCCGCTCTGGAGCTCTCGCGAGCTCCGCGGTCGGATCGAGGAGGTGATCCCCGAGACCGAGGACGCCGCCACCCTGGTGATCCGCCCCGGCTGGGGATGGCACTACGAGCACCGACCGGGCCAGTACGTCGGCATCGGCGTCCAGGTCGAGGGCAAGTGGCAGTGGCGCTCCTACTCGGTGAGCTCGCCGCCGAAGCGGCGACTCCGCACGCTCGACGATCACCGTGCGCGCGATGCCCGAGGGCAAGCTGTCGTCCCACCTGGTCAAGGGTCTCGAGCCCGGCACCATCGTGCGGCTGGCCTCGCCCGAGGGCGACTTCGTGATGCCCGATCCGCCGCCGGACCGGATGCTGTTCCTGGTGGGTGGCAGCGGCGTCACGCCGGTGATGTCGATGCTGCGCACCCTCGACCGTCGCGGCACGCTGCCGGACGTCGTCATGCACTACTCCTCGACGACGCCGGAGCGGATGATCTTCCGCGACGAGCTCACCCAGCTCCACGAGAAGCACGACGCCTTCACCTTCCACGAGCTGCACACCGACCTCGACGGGATGCTCGACCTCGCCGATCTCGACGAGCTCTGCCCGGACTGGAAGGAGCGGGAGACCTGGGCCTGCGGGCCGGGACCGATGCTCGATGCCATCGGCGAGCACTTCGAGCAGGCCGGGATCGAGGACCAGCTCCACGTCGAGCGGTTCTCGCTCGAGCTCGGTGGCGAGGGCGGCGAGGGCGGCACGATCACGTTCCGCAACTCCGGCAAGACCATCGACGCCGACGGCGCCACGACGATCCTCGAGGCCGGTGAGGAGGCCGGTGTCGGCATGCCCTACGGCTGCCGGATGGGGATCTGCCACACCTGCACGCTCACCCTCGTCTCCGGCACCATCCGCGACCTGCGCAGCGGCGACGAGTTCGGTCAGCCCAACGAACCAGTCCAGACCTGCATCACCGCTGCCGTCGGTGACTGCACGCTCGACATCTAGGAGAGACATGGCTATCGCAGACGTCAAGGAGTACACCCACCTCACCACCGACGAGGTCGAGCAGCTCGGGCGCGAGCTCGACGCCATCCGCAAGGACATCGAGGAGTCGCGCAACGCCGACGATGCGGCGTACATCAACCGGATGATCCAGATCCAGCGCGGCCTCGCAGCGGCCGGCCGGGCCACCTTGATCGCCGGCACCCAGTCGAAGAAGACCCGCGCTCCAGCAGTCGTGCTGGGGACGTCGTTCCTCGGCCTGGCCAAGATCCTCGAGAACATGGAGATCGGCCACAACGTCATGCACGGCCAGTGGGACTGGATGAACGACCCGGAGATCCACTCCAGCAACTGGGAGTGGGACACCGCCCAGCCGGCCGAGCAGTGGAAGCACTCGCACAACTACGTCCACCACCAGTTCACCAACGTGCTCGGCCACGACAACGACATCGGCTACGGCATCCTGCGGATGGCGCGCGAGCAGAAGTGGCACCCCTACTACCTCGGCCAGCCGGTCTACAACGCGCTGCTCGCCGCGCTCTTCCAGTGGGGCGTCTCCCTGCACGACCTCGACCTCGAGCGGATCCGCAAGGGCGAGAAGGACCCCAAGGAGATGAAGCGGCAGCTCCGCCAGATCTTCCGCAAGGGCCGCAACCAGATCCTCAAGGACTACGTCGTCTACCCCGCGCTCGCCGGCAAGCAGTGGAAGACCACGCTCAAGGCGAACGCCACCGCCAACCTGGCCCGCAACCTGTGGTCCTACATGATCATCTTCTGCGGGCACTTCCCCGACGGTGCGATGCACTTCACCGAGGAGGAGCTCGAGGACGAGACCCGTGCCGAGTGGTACCTGCGCCAGATGCTCGGGTCGGCCAACTTCGAGGGCGGCCGCACGCTGCACATCCTCAGCGGCAGCCTCGGTTTCCAGATCGAGCACCACCTGTTCCCCGACCTCCCGAGCAACCGCTACCCGGAGATCTCGGTGAAGGTGCGTGCCCTCTGCGACAAGTACGACATCCCGTACACGATCGGGCCGCTGCACAAGCAATACGGTCAGACCCTGCGCACGATCATGAAGCTGTCGCTGCCCGAACAAGATGACCGCCAGCGACGACCCGGCCCCGCCCGAGCGCCGCGACACCGCCGACGAACCGGCGCGCGACCGTCGTCGCAGGTCCGACGAGGAGCGCCAGCCTCGCCGGCGCGAGCTCGGTGCCTACTCCCGCAGCCCGCGGGAGCGGAGCCACGACTGATGGGGGCGAACTGATGGATGCCGCTCCCCGTGACTTCGCCGAGCTGCCCGCCGATCCCGAGCTCGGAGTGCCGGTGCCGTTTGCCTGCGACACGGGTTTCGGTGACGCTCTCGCACCCTCGGCCCGCAATCTCGACAAGCGGCGGGTGACCCAGTGCGCGCTGAGCCGGATCTGCGGCGTCTGCGGTGCCGGCCTCGGTCGGCCGATCGCGTTCCTCGGCTCGTCGGCGGAAGTCGCGCGCAACGCGTTCCACTTCCCGCCCTCGCACGTGGCCTGCGCGGAGGCACTGCTGGCGGCGTACGCCGGAGTGGGCGAGCCCGTGCTCGGCCAGGACGAGGCGGTGCCGTGGGTGCTGGTCACCACGGCGAGCTTCGAGTTCGTGCGCGCCAATCGTGAGGACCTCGACCGGCGGCCGACCTTCCAGCCCAATGCCATCCTCAGCGAGACGCCCGCGCGCTGACCCGACAACGGGGTACCGGTCTCCATGACTACGACACCTCCTGACCCCGACCCGGACATCGTGCCGAGCGGCGACCCCGACGGCATCCCCACGCCACCGATGCCAGGCGAGGACCCGGGTGGCGAGCCCGACGGCCCGCCGACCGAGCCGGAGATCGTGCCGCCGGGCTCCTGATCCCAGGGAGTTCTAGAAGCCGGTGATGCAGTACGGCGCCGGCCCGGCGTCGGCCATCGCCGCCCACTCGCCGATCGCCTGCTCGTCGCCGGTGATGCGGCCGGCCGCGTACAGGGTGTGGACAGGCACGTCGCCGAGGTAGAGCGACCCGAGGGTGTCGGCCGCGAGCAGCACGCCCGGCTCGTCGTCGGTGGCCGCAACCTTCGCCTGGCCGCCCGAGGTGGTGACCCGGAAGCGCCCGGCGGCGTGGCCGAGCGGGTCGGCCACCTCGAGCACCACCTCGCCGTCGGTGCCCCACGGCCGCGCCTCCAGGGCGGCGACCACGTCGAGCACGCAGACCCACAGCAGGTCCTTCACGGTCGTCACCTTGACCACGCGGGGCTCCACGAGGGAGTGCTCCAGGGCGTCGTCGACCGGTGCGCCCTCCCAGATGACCTTGGTGGAGAGGTCGACGTCGGCGAGGAAGCGCCAGATCCTCAGGTAGGCCTGCGACGTCAGCGCCACCAGGTCCGTGACCTCGATCGGCCGACCACCTTCCTTGTACTCGCCGGGCTTGTAGGTGACGTAGCCGTCCGGCCGGCCACCGGCGTCGAGGTGCACGGCGGCGCGCAGCTTCTTGTCCGGGCCGTCCCGGTAGTCGAAGGCGCCGGTGAGGAAGTGCTCGTAGAACTTCGGCCGCGCCACCGAGCCCCGGACGCGCTGGTGGAACTTCTCGAAGATGTCCGCCACCGCGGGCCACGCCTCCAGCGGCTCGACCAGCTCGATGCTGCCGTCGTCGTCGAGGTGGCGCAGGGCGAACCGCGCGCTGGTGTCGACCTCGAGGTTGCGGTAGCGGGTGGCCGAGCCGAACCCGAAGCGCCCGTAGATCGAGCCCTCGGAGGCGGTGAGGGCGGCGACCGGGAGGCCCTTGGCCACCGCGTCCTCGAGGTCCTGCGTGATCATGGTGCGCAGCAGGCCGCGGCGGCGATGGGCCGGGCTGACGGTGACGTCGGAGACCATCCGCAGCGGCAGCAACCGGCCGCCGCCGACGTTGAGGGTCTTGTCGAAGCTGGAGTACGTCGCCACCGGGATGTCGCCCGACCCGATCGCCGGCTTCTCCTGCCAGGCGGCGCGCAGGACGACGTCGTCGACCTCGATGTGCTCGCGGAAGTGCTGGCGGAGCTCGTCGCTGGTGCGGGGTCCGTGGAAGCCGCGGGCGTGTGCCTCGAACCAGCCGTCGATGCGTTCGGGGGTCACGTCGCCGGGGTTGCCGGGGCTGAACGTCGCGAAGGTCAGGTCGTGATCAGTCACGGTTGACCAACTTACGTGCGGCGAGCGGTCGGCGCCTCCAGTTATCGTCGTGGGCATGCCGAAGACCCCCGCCGCAGAAGTCCAAGCGGGCGACCGCGCCGTCCGGGTCTCGAGCCCCGACCGGATCATCTACGAGGCGACGGACACGACTCCCGAGGTCACCAAGCTGATGGTGGCCGAGTACTTCGCGAGCGTGGAGGACGGCCTGATGCGGGCGCTGCGCGACCGGCCGACCGCGCTCGAGCGCTGGACGTCGGGTGTCCGCGAGGGGATGAAGCTCGCCACCGGACCTCAGGACAAGGACGCCGACGCGTTCTACCAGAAGCGGGTGCCGAAGGGCGCTCCCGACTACCTCGAGTCCGTGCAGATCACGTTCCCGAGCGGGCGTACGGCCGACGAGATCTGCCCCACCGAGATCGCCGTGCCGGTGTGGTGTGCCCACATGGGCACCCTGGTCTTCCACCCCTGGCCCGTACGCCGCGACGACGTCGATCACCCCGACGAGCTGCGGATCGACCTCGACCCGCAGCCCGGCACCACCTTCACCGACGCGGTGCGCGTCGCCGGGGTCGCCCGCGAGCTGCTCGAGGAGCTCGGCCTGGTCGGCTACCCGAAGACCAGCGGCAACCGCGGCGTGCACATCTACGTGCGGATCAAGCCGGAGTGGGAGTTCGTCGACGTGCGCCACGCCGCCATCGGCTTCGGCCGCGAGCTCGCCAAGCGCGACGACGGCGTGACCGTCGACTGGTGGAAGGAGGAGCGCGGCGAGCGCATCTTCGTCGACTTCAACCAGAACAACCGCGACCGCACCATCGCCTCTGCCTACTCGCTGCGGCCCATCCCAGGGGCGCCCGTCTCGACGCCGATGACCTGGGACGAGCTCGCGGGGGTGACCGACCCCAAGCCCTACAACCTGTTCACCGTGCCCGACCGGCTCGAGGACGGCGACCCGTGGGCGACGATCGACGACACGGCGTACTCCCTGGAGCCGCTGCTCGCGCTGTGGGAGGAGCAGGGCGCCGTCGAGCTCAACTACCCGCCCGACTACCCGAAGATGCCCGGCGAGCCGCCTCGCGTGCAGCCGAGCAAGAAGGTCGAGTCGCACTGGGACGCCGACGGCAACCGGATCGAGGACTAGCTTCGGAGAGCTTCCTCGTAGATCTCGACCCACCGGGCGCTGATCGTCGCGACGTCGTACGTCGCCGCCTTGCGCAGCGCTCCGGCGCCGAGTCGGCGCCGGAGCTGGGTGTCGGTGGCGAGCCGGAGGAGTGCGTCTGCCATCTCGGACTCGGAGCCGAGCGGCGACCAGCAGCCCGTCGACCTCGTGGTCGATGATCGCGCGCGGGCCGGTGGGGGAGTCGTAGGAGACCACCGGCACGCCGGCGGCCATCGCCTCCTGCAGCACCAGGGGGAAGCCCTCCGAGCGGGAGGTCATCGCCGAGATGCTGGCGCGCGCCCACTCGCTGGCGAGGTCGCTGGTGGGGCCGGGGAGCTCGACGCGGTCCCAGAGGCCGAGGCGGCGGACGGTCCGCATGATCTCGGTGCGGGCGGGACCTTCGCCGAAGATGCGCAGCCGCCAACCGGGCAGCCGGTCGGCGACGAGGGCGAAGGCGGAGACCAGCTGCGGGTACTGCTTCTCCCCGCCCAGCCGGCCGGCGGCGACGATCAGGGGTTCGTCGAGCAGGGAGCGCGGGCGGAAGCCGGGCGGGATCGCGTTGGGCACGACCACGAGGTGCGGAGCGGAGCCGCCGAGCCGTTGCCGCAGCCAGCTGGCCTCCTCCTCGACGAGCAGCCCGACCACGTCGGCCCGGGGTGCGTAGGTCAGGAGGGGCTCGAGGCCGGCGGTGCGCTGGGAGGTCGACCGGTGCTCCTGGTGCACCAGCGCCACGGTCTCCGGCCGCAGCTGGGCAGCCAGTGCGAGCAGCGCGGGGGTCACGGTGACCAGCACGTCGGCGGTCAGGGTCGGCAGGGCTGCCTGCACGGCGGCGTCGCCGCGAGCATCGAGGGTCGGGTCCCACTCGGGCCGGACCAGCCGCCGGGCCTCGAGCGCCGGGTCGGCAGGCGTCTGGTCGCGGAGATCCACCAGATCCCGCACCACCACACCGGCAGCCAGCGGAAACTCCGTCTCGTCGCGCGCGCCGTAGACGCTGATGATCTCGACGTCGTGCCCGGTCGCGGCCAGCGCGTTGGCCTGGGTCGTCACCGCGCTCTCGGTGCCACCCAGCTTGTGGATCGTGGTGATCAGGAAGTTGATCTTCACGCCCGCACCAGCCGACCCTCCGGGGTCCACCGCAGCCCGTCGGGGAGGGCCACCGCGAAGTTGGGCCGCTTGAGGTCGTCGTGGGCGCGCACGAGCGGGAGGCCGCTGGCCGTCAGGTCCGTGTCGTCCCGCACGTCGATGATCCGGCCGTCCGCCAGCTCCAGGTGTACGCCGAGGGCGTCGCTGTCGATCCGGGTCACCACGATGCCGGGCTCGACGGGCAGCCGGATCAGGGTGAGCTCGTCGTGGTCGGCCGCCATCCGCCAGCGCCACCGCCGGTCGCGGGTCGGGATGGCCGCGCGGACCGGCCCGGGCGCCGGAGCCGCCGACCACCCGACCGGGGAGCCGCCGGCGAGCACCGCCACTTCGAGGCGATGTCCGGGGATGTCGGCGAGCGGCCCGAGCGGCACCCGCGCCGAGACCAGGCCGCCCTGCTCCGGCTCGGTGGGCTCGGTCAGCTCGCCGCCGGCGTACCGCAGGGTGACGGTGGTGGCGTCGCCCTCCAGCGCCAGCCACAGCGTCTCCCCGTCGAGGATGCGCGCGTAGGTCGCAGCCATCAGCCGCGCTCCCAGGGCGCCGCGACCGGGAAGTACTCGGTGTAGAAGTCGCCGAGCAGCCGCGCCAGTGCGCCCGCCCGCAGCGCGTGGTCGTGGTGGTCGCCGAGGCAGATGAAGTCCTGCTCGCGGCGCAGGGCGAGCTCGAGCTGCCGGTCGACATCGGCGTTGGCGAGGTTGACGAACGCGAGGTCGGCCTCGCCGACGTACGACGCACCGGTCAGCAGCCCGTAGTGCTGGGCGAACGAGCTCAGCGTGGACACGTCGGTGTCGGTGCGGAACGGCGAGCGCGCGGTCGCCGCCATCACCTCGGGGAAGGCCTCGGTCAGCGCGCGCAGCACCGAGACCCGGTGGGGGTACGGCGCGTGGGCGAGGTTGTGGGTGGTGACCGCGCCGAACTTCTCGTGGAGGAGGTTGCGGTTGTTCCAGGCGGCCTTGAGGTACGGCGGCGCGTCGGGCAGGTCGCTGAGCCCGATCGTCATCGGGGAGAAGAACACCGCGTTGAGCCCGGCCGGGCTGAAGAACGCCTCGGGCCGCACCGGGCGGGCCAGGAAGAAGTCGTCGTTGAAGTAGAGGAAGTGCTCGCTGAGCCCGTCGATCGTGTGCAGCGAGGTCTCGATGGCGTGCGAGTTGAAGACCGGCAGGCCGTCGGCCGGGAGGATGTCGGTGTGGTCGACCAGGTTGACCATCGGGTGGGCGGTGTCCAGCCAGGCCGGCACCTGCCCGGCGGTGACCAGGTGGATCTTCCGCACCCACGGCGCGAAGAGATGGATGCTGCGGAAGGAGTAGCGCAGCTCGTCGCGGTCCAGGAACCTCGCCTGCCCGCTCGACTCCCGCGTCTGTGCCGTCCCGGTGATGCCCGAGAGGCGCTGCTCGCGCGCGGCGTTCCAGACCGGGTCGGACCCGTCGACCCAGGTGTAGACCACGTCGACCGGGAACGAGCACTCGCTCACCGTCGGCTCGGCCATCAGCGGCAGCGTCGGCACCGTCTGTCCCTCGACCTCGATGTCGACGGTCGGGAAGGTGGCGGGCAGCCGGTCCGCGTAGCGGTTGCGCCGCGGGGAGGTCAGACCGCCGTCGGGCGTGGACTCCCAGAACTCGACCTCGATGCCGCAGCCCTCGGCCAGCACGCCGACCGGCCATGGCTCGACGATGACCACCTGGGTGCGGCCCCGGCGCAGCTCGGTCGCAAGGTCGGCGAGCCGGCCGCGCCGCTCGGGCCAGCCGTGGTCGGCAGGCTCGCGCAGGGAGAGGTACGCCGGCGCGTCGGCTTCGGACAGCGCGGCCAGGAACGCGTCGCGGGCCACCATCGGCAGCACCACCACCGGTGCAGGCGACTCGTGGGCCGGGATCACCAGCCACCGGTCGCCGGCGGTCCGGGCAGCCGCGGCCACGACCGCCATCGCGTCGTGCCGGGCCCGAGCCGGGGTGAGGTCGTGGACCTCGAGGCTCGCGGACGGGTCGGCGGCGGGCCTTCGTGCGCGAGCGTGGGCGCGCGCGCTGAGCCGACCGCGGCCGGCACGGCGGGCCCGCGCGTCGGCGAAGACGCCGACCCAGCGCTCGGCGAGCGAGTCGGCGGCGTACTGGCGGGAGGCGCGGAGCGCGCCCTCGCCCAGCCGCTGCCGGAGCTCGACGTCGGTGGTCATCCGGAGCAGTGCCGCCGCCAGCCCGGAAACCGACTCGGGGCCGACCAGGAGCCCGGTGACCTCGTGCTCGACCAGCTCGCGCGGACCCGAGGCGCAGTCGAAGGTGACCACCGGCACCCCGGCTGCCATCGCCTCGAGCGCGCCCAGCGGGAACGCCTCGGCACGCGACGCCAGCGCCCCCACCGAGGCCTTGGCCCACTCGGCGGCCAGGTCGGGCACCTCGCGCACCAGCTCGACGCGGTCCCACAAATCGGCCTTGCGGGTCTGCCGCACGACGTCGACCCGCTGCGGACCCTCGCCGATGATGCGCAGCCGCCAGTCGGGGATCTGGTCGGCGATCTCCGCGAACGCCGCGACCAGCTTGGGCAGCTGCCGCTCGGGCACCAGCCGGCCGGCCGACAGGATCAGCGGCCGGTCCAGGCGCGACCGCGGCCGGAAGCCCTCGGGCAGCGGGTGGGGCATCACCACGGTGTGCGGGGCGACCTCGCCGAGCTGCTCGTGCAGCCAGCTCTCTACGGCGGCAGTGGGCACGGCGACGACGTCCGCGAGCGGCGCGTAGTGGAGCACGCCCTCCGGCGACCGGCTCGACCGACGACCGGTAGTCCTGGTGCACGACCACGACCTGGTCGGGCAGCAGCTCGACCGCGGCGGCGAGCAGGCCGGGGCTGGTGGTCACCACGACGTCGACGTCGAGCGTCGGCCAGCGTGGCCTCGAGGACGACGTCGGTCATCGCGGTCAGGTGGCGGTCCCAGGCCCGCGGCACCAGGGCGGACGGTTTCTCGCTGAGGGCCAGCGCCTGCTTGGGCTCGGCGAGCTCGACCGGTACGTCGGGCGGCTGCGCGTCGCGGAGGTCGAGCACCTGCACGTCGTGGTCGGCGGCGAGCGCGCGGGACTGGGCGAGCACGGAGCGGGTGGCGTCGTCGCGGGTCTCCACGTCGACGACGAGGTAGGCGATCCTCATTCGCTCGACCTCACTGGTCGGCCTCGGGATCCAGGATCCGCGCCATCAGCATGCCGTCGCCCGACCAGCGCAGGCGCAGGCGCACGCGGTCCTCGAGGCCGGGCTCGACGGCGTACAGCTCGGGCAGGGGGACCGCGCGGCCGGGATCGACGATGTCGTTGCCGCGGCGACGCACGGGCAGGCCGCCGGCGGTCACGCTGGCCAGCTGGGGCTCGCCGAGGGCGTCCGCGGTCAGCACGCCGTCGCCGAAGGTGGCGACGATCGCGTCGTCCTCGCCGACCAGGGCGAGGTCGCCGCCGGACATCGGTGGTCACCCGAATGCCGTCACCGACGGTCGCGATGCCGGTCAGCTCGGCGGCATCCGGGACGGCAGCGTGCACCAGGCGCAGGGTGCCCTCGTCGCCGCGTCGCAGCTCCCATCGCGCGCCGTCGACGACCGGAGCGACCGCAGGCGGCAGCGGATGGGTCCACACCGGCTTGGCCGAGCGCCCGCTGCTCGGCACCAGCACCACGTCGTACGCCGCCTCGGTGGCGGCGGGGAGGCCGGCCAGGTCGAGCCGCGTCGAGCGGTAGGCGGGCTGGTCGTCGGGCTGCTGGCCGGCGAGGGCGATCACGTCGCCGGTCGCGGAGTCGCGGAGCGCCAGGGATCCGGGCCGCGCCTCGATGGCCAGCCACAGCGACCGTCCGTCGAGCACGCCCGCGAAGGCCGCGATCGGCGCACCCCGGGGAGGGGTCGGTGGCGGAGGGGGGACGTCGCTCGGGACGTCGGCGGCCTCGGCCGGTTGACGTCGCGCGAACTTCACCCGGGCGATGCTAGTTCAGACGCCGGTGACGCCCTCGCCACCGCCGGCCTGCTCGTCGAAGTTCTCGTGCTCGAGCAGGTGCAGCACGGGCACACCGATCTTCCGGCGGGCGCGGGAGGTCCAGTCGAGGTGGAAGAACTCGGCCACCACGTGCGGCCGGGTCAGGATGATCGCCTCGCGGCCGTCGACGGCGGAGACCTTGTCGGCCAGTGCGTCGATGGGCGGTCCGGTGGTGACAGTGCTCGACCCGACGGTCGCCCCGGCGTTCTCGAGCGCGGCGACGGTCGCGGTCAGCTCGCGCTTGGAGCGGTCCTCGCAGTCCTTGCGCACGGCGTCGAGGTCGACCTCGCTCATGCCGATCGTCGGCGCCGCCATCATCTCGCCCGCGCCCAGGGAACCCATCGACGCCTCGATCTGCGCGGCGGCGTCCTCCATGGGCAGCAGCACGTGGTAGGTCACCGGCTCTTCCACGCCCTCGTGGAGCGACCGGACCTGCACGGCATCGGCCGATGAGAGCTCCTGCTCGACCAGGAGTACGACGTCGTAGTCAGCCATGTCTCCAGGCTACTCGCCGATCAGCGATCGAGACCCCCGCTGAGCACCTCGGCCAGGTCGTAGCTGACCGGCTGCTCGAGCTGGTCGTAGCCGCACGACTCGGGGTCGCGGTCGGGGCGCCAGCGCTTGAAGTGCGCGGTGTGCCGGAAACGCCGGCCTTCCATGGCGTCGTACTTGACCTCCAGCACCCGCTCCGGACGCAGCGGCGTGAAGCTGAGGTCCTTGCCCGCGCTCCAGCGGCTCTGGGTGCCGGGCACCCGGTCCGGGTTGGCGATCGCCCACTCTTGCGCTCCGTCCATCCACGCGCCCCACGGGTGGTCCTGGATCTCGCAGACCAGCTCCTGCAGCTCCTCGATCAGCTCGGCGCGGCGGACCTCGGTGAAGCTGGCGCTGACGCCGACGTGCTGCAGCTTGCCGTCGGCGTACAGGCCGAGGAGGAGGCTGCCGAGCAGCGGTCGCTCGGGCGTCGAGGTCTTGTGCTCGCGGTAGCCCGCGACCACGACGTCGGCGGTGCGCTCGTGCTTGATCTTCATCATGGTGCGGCCGTTGGGCACGTAGGTGCCGCCCAGCGGCTTGGCGATCACGCCGTCGAGCCCGGCGCCCTCGAACTGCTCGAACCACCGCTCCGCCTCGGCCACCTCGTCGGTGGTGCGGGTCAGGTAGAACGGCCCGTCGAGTCCGTGCAGCGCCTTCGCCAGCGCGGCCCGGCGCTCGGAGAACGGCTTGTCGACGTACGACGTGTCGTCGAGCGCGAGGAGGTCGAACGCCACGTAGCCGGCCGGTGTCGTCTCGGCCAGCATGTCCACCCGCGACTTCGCCGGGTGGATCCGCTCCTGCAGGGTCTCGAACTGCAGCCGATCTCCGATCGCGACGAAGACCTCGCCGTCGAGCACGCACCGCGTCGGGCAGCTGCTCCCGGGCCGCCATCGACGAGCTCCGGGAAGTAGCGGGTCAGCGACTTGGTGTTGCGGCTGGTCAGCTCGACCTCGTCGCCGTCCTTGAACACCAGGCACCGGAACCCGTCCCACTTCGGCTCGAAGCTCAACCCCCCGAACTTCGCCGGATCGGGCATGCCCTTGACGGCCTTCGCGAGCATCGGCTGGACGGGTGGCATCACGGGCAGGTCCACGCCCGCGAGCCTAGTCCGCGCCTCCGTCCTGACGTGGTCGAGGTGCGAGCGCTGACGAGCCTCGAAGCCACAGAACCGGCACAGAGATCTCTAGGCTGTGCCTCTGACATTCCCCGGTTGGTCTGCCGGCAGGGCCCGCCTGACTTTGAATCAGGACTAGCGACGTAGGTTCGACTCCTACCCGGGGAGCCAGTCCAACGCGTATGCCCGCACCGCCGGCTCAGGTCCGCTCCCGCCGCGCATCGCGCACGCTCAGGCGATGAGCGGACGACGTGAAGTTCTCTGCGCACCCGCAGTCGGCACCCACTCCTGACAGTGAGTAGCAGCAGCGGCAGAGTCGGCCGCTCTACGCCCGAGCGGTCGTCGGTAGCTGAGGCCGGTGTCCCATGAGCGAATCGCAGGACGGGTGCGGCCGGCGGGGTACCATCCGAGAGGCCAACAGCTCCGGTTGGCCCTGTCCGTGACGAGCCCCGCATCATCCCCGTACTCGAGGGGTCGTGTTGGGAGACAATCACGCGGGGAGACGCCGAGTTGGGAAGAGTGATCGATGCGTCCGAAGACGGGGTACGCCCGCAACGGCGACCTTCGCATCGCCTACCAGGTCGTGGGCGACGGACCGATCGATGTGGTCATGACTCCCGGCTACGTCTCTCATCTGGATCTGTGGTGGACGCTGCCTGAGACGACTCGGTTCATGGAACGGCTCGCCTCCTTCTCCCGCCTGATCCTGTACGACAAGCGGGGCACCGGGCTTTTCCGACCCGGCCCCTGCGCTGCCAGCCATGACAGAGCGAATGGAGGACCTCCACGCGGTGCTCGACGCGGTCGGGTCCGAGCGCACGGCGCTGCTCGGGTTCTCCGAGGGCGGGCCGTTGAGCCTGCTGTTCGCTGCGACCTACCCAGAGCGCACCACCGCGCTTGCCCTCTTCGGGAGCTTCGCGCGGTTCCCCGGCCTCGATTTCTTGCCAGACCTGGTACCGAGGCTGCACGAGGTGACGGCAGTGTTGGACGACATTCACGAGCACTGGGGTGAGGGGCGCACCCTCGACCTGCTCGCTCCCGAGCTGGCTCACGACACGGCCACGCGTGAGACCCAGGCGCTGTTCGAGCGGCTTGCGGCCAGCCCGGCTATGGCCAGCGCTCTCATTCGGGCTGTGCTGGACGTCGACGTGACCCATGCGCTGTCCTCGATCAGCTGTCCGGCGCTGGTGCTGCACCGGGTCGACGAGGTCGTCCCGCTCGAACTCGGACGCCACCTCGAAGAGCACATCCCGGGGGCGCGACTGCTGACGCTCCCCGGCACCAGTCACCTTCCGTGGTTCGGTGACACCGAGGCGGTGCTCGACCCGCTGGAGGAGTTCTTCACCGGGGCCCACGTGCCTCACGAGGCGAACCGAGCTCTGGTCACCCTGCTGTTCACCGACATCGTCGGGTCCACCGACCAAGCCTCCACGTTGGGCGACGCCCGATGGCGGTCGCTCCTGGAGCGTCACGACACGCTTGTGCGAGATGAGGTCAGGCGGGCCGGCGGCACGGTGGTGAAGTCACTGGGCGACGGGGCCTTCGCCCGTTTCGACGGACCTGCGCGGGCCATCCGGGCAGCACAGAACATCGTCCGGCGAGCTCCGGACGAGTTGGTGTTCGAATCCGGGCCGGGGTGCACACTGGCGAATGTGAGCTGCTGGGCGACGACCTGGGCGGCATGGCCGTGCACCTCGGAGCGCGCATCGCAGCGAAAGCGGAAGGGGGCGAAGTGCTGGTCTCTGCGGCTGTTCGAGACTTGGTGCTCGGTTCGCCCATCGGGTTCGAAGACCGTGGGGTCCACGATCTGAAGGGCGTACCCGGCACATGGCAGCTGCTGGCGGCCACCGAAGGCGGATCGGGCATACGACCTCAGGCTCCGGCCCCGGCCTACGCCGTCGCACCGAACGCCCCGACGTCGCGCGTCTCGGACCGGGCGATCGCCCGAGCGGCCAAGCTCAGTCGGGCTTCTCCGCGAGTGAGCTCTCAGCTCGGAAGGGTCTTGAGCCGGACTCGTCAGCCCCGTAGCTGAGACCGTCTGCAACCACGCAGACACAGCAAGTCGCGGCGGCGAACTCGACATTCCGACGTGAGCGCGGGATGGGACCCCTGCCGGTGCATGCGGCGAGGAGCGCGCATGCCGATGAGCGGAAGCGCCGATTGCGGTTCGACGCTGACGTGGACGATGGGGCCCATACGTCTGACTGGATGCACCGCAACCCCCTTCGGCTTGCGCCGTCGGGGGCTGCGTCACTTTCGGACTTAACAATGGCCTCGGCTATGGCGCGTCGTTGTCGGGCAGAGTGTCGAGGCAGTAGGCGTAGGCCGTGAGTGTTATGGAGTCGTCGTTGTCGAGGTCGCCCTGGATGCCGGCCATGTCGACCCTGACGATCCACGAGCTAGCGTAGCCTTGGAGGTCGCCAACCGGCCCGTTCTGGACCACGGACGGTGAGTCGTCCCAGTCTGTCTCGTTGGTGATGTCGTATCCGCCGCTGAGAAGGAACTCGTCGTTCTCGCAGTGGGCGACCGCATCGCCATAGGCCCTGGTGATGGTCTGGGTGTTGGAGCGCCTCACCGCCTTGAGCCCCCGAATCTGACTGACTTGGATGTTGTCGATATCACGGGAGAGGACTGAGCCGTCCTGGATCTCGTCGCCTCCGACGCTGTTATCCGCCAGATCGTCGTCGGTGATGCTCTCGTCGGTGATCGTGCCGCCCAGGCCACCCCAGACTGACCCGGGCCGCATGTTGTTGGCGGCCACGGACTGGCCGGCGAGCTGGTTGCGACCCACAGCTTGGTTCGCGATCTTGTCCTGTGTCACTGCCTTAGATGCAAGCTTCTGCGTAGTGACCGCCCCTGTCTTGGAGGTCGAGCCCCGACAGACCGCCCTGGGGCCTGCCCTGCAGATCGACGGAGTAGTTCTTGATGTCGGCTGACTGCAACGAGTTGTCGATGACGTCGCTCGAGCCGATGGTGTTGATCGCATATGCCGACGTGCCGCTCAAGGCAATCGTCAGCGCGAAGTAGGCGACCAGGTTGTCTCCCAGATGCCTGCCAAATCTACGAATCACGTCCATACTCCCCATCGTGTGGTGCGCCGCAGATCAACAGCGCGATAGCACGAAACTCTGTCCCACCCTCTACCGCCGAGTGCATCCCTGACATCAGGGATCCTTGGGTCGAGACCTAGACACAAACGCGAACGAAACGGAGTCCGCGCGCCACGAGGAACGGTCCTGGGTCAATGGAACAAGCAGCCGCTGTCCGCGAGGTCTCGGATGAATCGACGCTTGGCGCCTTTCGGTGTCTCACGTGATCCGCGGAGCTCGAGAGTCCTCGCGCCACCGCAGCCTCCACTCGGCTTCGACGCCCGTCGCGAGCAGGGCGCCGCGCAGCAGGGCGAGCACCGCCGTGCGCGCGTCTCGTCCGCGCGCGGTCCGGCGTACGCCGGCAGGCTGGGCGGCGGCCAGCACCGCCAGCCAGTCGTCGACGGTCTGGCTGGCGAACGGCCCCACGGACCGCCGGGGTCGATCAGCGACCGGCCGTAGGCCTCGACCCAGCGCCACAGGAAGTTGCGCATGCAGCGGATCGGACAGCCACGACCAAACCACGCGCGCGCTGTCGCCGAGATCCTGATCCGGCTCAGCCGACAATAAGGCCAGCCCGTCCTCAGGGACGCTGTGGACCAACTCGGTGCTCGACCCTGCGCGCCGGATCTACGAGGCGGCCGGCTGCGAGCTCGTCGACGAGGAGGACCACCACAGCTTCGGGCAGGACCTGGTGGGCCAGCCCTGGTCCGTCGAGTTTCGGGCCGTCGAGCTCTAGCCCGGCAGCAACGAAGTGACCGGGCCGCTCGTCACGTCGAAGCGTTGCCCGATGGTGTCCAGCGCCTTGCGGTGGTGCTCGCGCTCGGCCCGGTGGGCCCGCAGGAACTTCATCGAGTTGATCATCCGTCGCGGCACGGGATACCAGCGGTCGAAGTCGAGGCCGCAGCCCAGCATCACGCTGACCGGCACCGCGTCGGCGATCAGGCTCAGGTTGTGCATGGTCAGGCTCATCGAGCAGTAGATGGCGACGGTCTTGTCCTTGCGGTGCAGCTCTTCCATGTCGAGGGCGTACAGCCCCACGGTCCCGAGCAGGTCGCGGAACAGCAGGTGGGTCAGGTAGTAGCCCGCGAACGACGAGAACGCCCCGGTCGTGCTCGATCGCATCTGGATCGAGAGCACCCGGCCGCCGGGGGAGACGAACGGCTCGTAGGGATGGCTCTCGCGGAGCAGCGACCCGGTGCAGTTGACCAACCAGGTGCCGGCGGGGACGTCACGAGTGTGTCCACTGCGGAACACCAGCTCCGCGCCCCCGTCGCGATCGACGACATCACTGAGGTACTCAGGGGCGACGGTACGCAGCCCCGACCGGATGACGTCGCACTCGCTGTCGGACAGGTAGGCGTTGAAGAAGTCCTTGGGGTCGTGGGTCGGACCGATGCCGTAGTTGTCCCAGAACCACTGCCGGACGCCGGCCTCGTTGGTGCCGTCGAAGCGCTGGGCGACCTCGCGCACCATCGAGTTGATGGGGGTGCCGCCCCACCAACGCCGGAGGCCCGTGGGGAAGAACGCCTCCCGCCGAGCGAACATCGTGCCCGGCCCGGCGGCCAGGTTGACCTCGCGATCAGGGAAAGAGGTGATCAGCAGGTGGGCGGTGTCCATGGCCGTCTTCCCTACCCAGAGCGCGCCAGGGTGGGCGGAACGCCGATCGCCCCCGTTCAGCGCGCCCCCCGATCGGATCTGATGCGGTGCCGGGTCATTTTCGTTCGCTCCGCCGGATCGTCTGTCTCACTTCCGCGTCTAGAGTGAGTCGCTAGCCGACCTAAGGAACGCCGCGTTGAGCAGAGAGCTGACCGTCATCGTCCTCGCCGCCGGCGGCGGCACTCGGATGAAGTCCAAGACCATGAAGGTGCTGCACCCCGTGGCAGGCCGCAGCATGATCGGCCACGTGCTGGGCGCCGTACGCGCCGTCGAGCCGCAGCGCATCGTGGCCGTCGTCGGCCACGGCCGGGAGACCGTCGGGCCGCACATCCAGGAGCAGGTGCCCGAGGTCGTGCTCGCGGTCCAGGAGGACCAGCTGGGCACGGGGCACGCCGTCCGCGTGGCGATGGAGGCCGTGCTCAGCGAGGGGGGCCAGCTCAGCGGCACGGTGATCGTGGCGTACGGCGACACCCCACTCCTGCAAGGGGATTCGCTGAAGGCCTTCGCGGCCGAACACGAGGCCGCCGAGCGTGCAGTGAGCATCCTCAGCGGGATCGTCAACGAGCCGTACGGCTACGGGCGCGTGGTCCGCGACACGCTGGGTGACGTCGAGGCGATCGTCGAGGAGCGCGATGCGACCCCCGAGCAGCGCGAGATCCTGGAGATCAACTCCGGCATCCTGGCCTTCGACGCGGCCTTCCTCGTGGAGGCGCTGGCGAAGATCGGCAACGACAACTCCAAGGGCGAGTACTACCTGACCGACACGGTGATGATCGCTCGCGACGCGGGGCTGACGGTGGGGGCTTTCCCTATCGACGACGTCGCGCAGACCGAGGGCGCCAACGACCGCAAGCAGCTCGCCGAGCTCGGCCGCGTGATGAACGCGCGCATCGTCGACCACTGGATGCTCGAGGGCGTGACGGTGATGGACCCCGCCACCACCTGGATCGACGCCGACGTGACGATCGCTCCCGATGTCACGATCCTTCCCGGCGTACAGCTGCTGGGGGCGACGGTGATCGGCGAGGACGCCGTGATCGGGCCGGACACGACGCTCAAGGACTGCGAGGTCGGCACGGGCGCCCGGGTCGCCCGCACCCATGGCGAGCTGGCCGTGATCGGCGCGGACGCGATCGTGGGGCCGTTCTCCTACCTGCGACCCGGCACCGAGCTCGGCGTCGGCGGCAAGATCGGCGCATTCGTGGAGACCAAGAACGCCCAGATCGGCGACGGTGCGAAGGTGCCGCACCTCAGCTACGTCGGCGACGCGGAGATCGGCGAAGGCGCCAACATCGGCGCCGGCACGATCTTCGCCAACTACGACGGGGTCGCCAAGCACCGCTCCAAGGTGGGCCGGCACGCGCGCACCGCCTCCAACAACACGTTCGTCGCGCCCGTCGAGATCGGCGACGGCGCGGGCACCGGGGCGGGCACCGTCGTACGCCGCGACGTACCGCCCGGGGCGCTGGCCGTCAGCGCCGGACTGCAGCGCAACATCCCCGGCTGGGCCCAGACCCGTCGGTCGGGCACACCGCAGGCCGAGGCCGCGCGAGGCGGCCGGGTCCTCGGAGTCCTCGTCTGCGGAGGACTCTTGACGACCGAGGGCCGAGACACACCGTCCGGAGTTGGGCGGACCGCTCCAGGGCAGGCAGAATCCAGGTGAACACCCGGCGAGCACCCAGGGAGCCCCGCGTGACCGGAATGAAGAAGACCACCGAGAAGAACCTGATGGTCTTCAGCGGTAGAGCACATCCCCAGCTCGCCGCCGAGGTCAGCGCGATCCTGGAGACCGACCTGGTGCCGCAGTCGGCGTACGAGTTCGCCAACTCCGAGATCTACATCCGCTACGAGGAGTCGGTGCGCGGGTGCGACGCCTTCGTGCTCCAGAGCCACACGGCTCCGATCAACGAGTGGATCATGGAGCACCTGATCATGGTCGACGCGCTCAAGCGCGCCTCGGCCAAGCGGATCACCGTGGTGATGCCGTTCTACGGCTACGCCCGCCAGGACAAGAAGCACCGCGGCCGCGAGCCGATCTCCGCCCGGCTGATGGCCGACCTCTTCAAGACCGCCGGCGCCGACCGCCTGATCACCGTCGACCTGCACGCCGACCAGATCCAGGGCTTCTTCGACGGCCCGGTCGACCACCTGATGGCGCTGCCGATCCTGGCCGACTACGTCAAGAGCAAGTACGGCGACCAGGCCCTCGCCGTGGTCTCCCCGGACGCCGGCCGGATCAAGGTCGCCGAGCGCTGGTCGGCCCGCCTCGGCGGCGCGCCGCTGGCCTTCATCCACAAGTCCCGCCGCATCGACCGCCCCAACGAGACCGTCGCCAACCGCGTCGTCGGCGAGGTCGCCGGCCGGATGTGCGTGCTCGTCGACGACATGATCGACACCGGCGGCACCATCGTGAAGGCCGCCGAGGCGTTGATGGAGGAAGGGGCAGCGGGCGTGATCATCGCCGCCACCCACGCGATCCTCTCCGAGCCCGCCGTCGACCGCCTCAAGAACTGCTCCGCCGCCGAGGTCATCGTCACCAACACCCTCCCGCTCACCGACGACCGAGAGTTCGACAAGCTCACCTGCCTCTCCATCGCACCCCTCGTGGCCCGCGCCATCCGCGAGGTCTTCGAGGACGGCTCCGTCACCTCGATGTTCGACGGCCACGCCTGATCCCAGCGCCCGAGGAACGAGGTCGTTGGGATCGTTGGTCATCGAGCGAGTCGTGACTGGCGTGTCGAGATGCAGTCAGCGGCGTACTGCGTTTCGGAGGGTGTCGGCTCTCGTTGGTCGAGCAGCAGGAGCGAGGGACGAGCGACCGCGTCGTCGAGACCCCGGTAGCCGGCACACAAACAGCCGATGCTGGTCAGCTGGATCGGTGTTGCAGACTGACCGGCCGACTGGGACGCTTCCGCGGTGTCGAACCACGACGTGACGATCGAAGGCGAGGTCGTTCGCAAGCGCTACCGGCGGATCAGCCGTGGTGAACCCGAGCGTGAATGGGCCGCCCTCCTGCTGCTGGACGAGCACGCGCCGGGTCTGGCGCCACGCCCTCTTGGCTTTGAGTCCGATCCCCCGACCGTAGTGATGTCCCGGGTCGCCGGTGCCCCGCTCGACACGGTGCTCACGCCAGAGCTCTTGACCGGGATGCTCACTGCCTACCGATCGCTCTTCGCAGTGCAGGTGCAACCAGATACTCCGCGTCGTTACGCGCACCCGGGAGCCTTCCTTCGCAGCAACGTCGCGTGGATCCACGAGGAGCACACGCGCACCGACGTCCCGGACGTCGTGCGCCGGGCGCTCATGGCAACCCAGGACTGGCACGGAGTGCCTCCACGGGGCATCGATGAGATCCGCGACCCGGTCATCGCCCAAGGCGACAGCAAGGTCGACAACATGTTGTGGGACGGATCACGGGTGCGTCTGATCGACTTCGAGGGGTTCGGCGTTGGCGATCTTGCTTTCGAGGTGGCGGACCTTACCGAGCACATTTCCTCGCGCTTGCGTGGTCTGCGCAACCCAGAGGCGGTCATCGCGGGTTTCGACCTCAGCCCAGCCTTGTTGGAGCGTGTGGGGGCGTACCGAATAGTGCTCGCCACCTTCTGGCTGCTCATGGTCCTGCCCGGCAACCCTGGCCATCACCTCAACCCGAAGGGAAGCGACGGCCTACAAGCTGCCCACCTACTCGACTTGCTCGGACAAACAGGCAGCTGAGCGGGTGAGTGACGGTGAGGCGTCAGCATTGCTCGGCTATCTGCGTCGGTGGAAGCTGACCGTGCCGGGGGGCTGGGTGGTCATCTCGTAGCGGATGTCGTGGGCGAGGGTGTGGTGGCGGGGGCAGAGGAGGCGGCCGTCGCCGCGGCTTCGGCGGCTCGTTCTTCCGCCTCCAATAGCTGGGCTTCGTGAGCGTCGGCTGCCGCGGGTTCGACGACCTCGAGGATCCGCTTGCCGACCACGTTGAGGTGTTTGGCGTCGTGGTGGGCTGCTTGGTCGAGGAGCCGCTGCTGGGCTCTGGGTCGCCACGTCCACGCCGTCGGCTTCCGTCAGGCAGGGCGTCGACTGCTCGGGCGATGCCAGCCGCGGCTTCGGTCGACCAGGGGCTGGCGGCCCACCGGCGCGTGCGCGGTGCGTGTCAACTCGTGCCTACCGTGCGCCGTCGGTGAGTCCGGACGTGCGCTGCGGCTTCAATTGTCGTCCACGATGGACATCCTGCGGGTAGGTCTCGACGCTCGCAGCGACCGTGATCGGGTGTCCCCGATGCCTGGTCGATGCGGTGTCGGTCATGGATCAGTCCAGGCGCCGAGCCACCGACGGTCATCGGCTCGGAATCGGGGGTTGTCCACCGGCCCTCTGATGGCACGGTCGGGTACCGACTTTCCCGCGTCAGGACCAGTCGGTCAGCGGAGCTCAGCCTGGACAGCGTCGGTTCGACAGCGATCGGTGCGCGTCGCTCGCCTCGCTCCCGCTGCTCGACCAACGAACACCCAGCCCGAGCAACGGTCAGGCCAAGTCGTCCCGACGGTCTTCCCAGCCGCGCCGGAGGACACTCGGCAGGTCGCCGGCGAGGGCGGTCTCGAAGCAGCGCCAGCTGTTCGTCGTTGAGCGCGACGGACGGGAAGGCGCGGTGCACTTCCTGGGCGAAGGCCTGGCCTCGGGCGGCCAGGCGCGGCGCCTCCTCGAAGTACGCCGCGATGAACGGCGCCACCAGCTCGGGCTGTTCGAGTGACCACAGGCCGGAGCAGATCGCGCCGAGCATCCGGTTGGAGACCTGGTCGTCGTCGGCCACGGCGGCCCACGCCTCGGCCTTCGCGGCGGCCGACGGCAGCGAGGCTCGCGCGGTGGCGGCGCCGAGCTCGCCGTCGATGGTGCCGTCGGCCTGGCGCTCGGCCTCGATCTCGTCGGCGTCGATCATGCCCAGCTCGGCCAGGCGACGGATCGTCCGTCCAGCGCAGGGCCGGGTCGAGCTCCACGCCGGCCTCGGTGCGACCTTCGGCCAGCCAGCCGAGCAACGCAGACGTGTGGCCGCTCGACCGGGCGAGGCCGCGGGTGAGCTCGATCCGCACCTGCTCGTCGGTGGTACGCGGCCAGCCCGGCGTGGCAGGTCCGAGCCACCTGGTCGAGAGCCGCGCGAGCGCGGTCCGCGGGCAACCGTTGCGGGACCACCGTGCCCAGTGTCCGGCCGATCACCACGCTGACGATGGTGACCTCGCACTCGTCAGGCAGGTGGCGCTCGACCAGCCGCAGGTAGTCGTCGGGCGACAGCTCGCGACTTCGCACCAGCCCGAACGCCGCGGTCCAGAGCACCGCGCGCACGAGCCCGTCGTCGATCCGCGACAGCCCTGCCAGCACGGCGGCCCACGACTGCTCGTCGAGCACCAGCCGGGCGTAGGTCTCGCCATGACTGTTGGGTACGACGACCCGCCCGCCCAGTCGTCCAGCCGGACCGGCTCGTCGCCCAGGTCGACGAAGCGGCTCGTCGATGCTCGGCCAGCGCGTCGTCGTACGCCGTCACCCGGATCCGGTGCGGCCGGCTCCCGTCCCGGCTGCAGCACCGGCACGTCACCGTCGCGGCTGACCCGGATCGTGTCGAAGCCGGTGGTGAGCAGCCACGCGTCGGCCCAGGCCCGCACGTCGCGCTCGGACACCTCGTCGAGGGCCGCCGACGAAGTCGGCCAGCGTGGCGTTGCCGAAGCCGGTGCCGGGTCAGGTAGGCGTTCAGCCCGGCCAGGAACGTCTCGTCGCCGAGCCAGGTGGCCAGCTGGCGCAGCGTGGCGTTGCCCTTGGCGTAGGAGATCATGTCGAAGTTGTTGGCCGCGGCGTCGACGTCGGGCACGTCCTCGGCCGCGGGCGCGACCGGATGGGTGGAGCGGCGCTGGTCGGCGTCGAAGGCCGTCGGCTTGCGCCCGATCTCAGCGTCGACCAGAGCACCCGGCTCGCCGGCCGCGTCGCCGGCGACCCGGTAGCCCATGTAGTCGGCGAACGACTCCTGCAGCCAGGTGTCCTCCCACCAGGTCATCGTCACCAGGTCGCCGAACCACATGTGCGCCATCTCGTGGGCGATGGTCGAGGTGCGTCGGGTGCGCTGCACGTCGGTGAGCCGACCGCGCGGAAGGTACTCGTCGCGGTAGGTCACGCACCCCGGGCGTCTCCAGCGCCCCCCAGTTCTGGCCCGGCACGAACGCCTGGTCGTAGGAGTCGAACGCGTACGGCTCGGTGAAGAGATCGGCGTAGTGGTCGAAGCAGGCGACGGTCGCGGTCTGGAGGCCGTCGAAGTCGCGGTCGAGCTCGGCCGCAGCGAGCGCCGGGCGTGCCAGCCGAACGGGATGCCGGCGTGCTCCCAGGTCCGCGAGTGCCACGGCCCGGCGCAGACCACGAACATCGCGGTCGGGATCGGCGGCGTGGTCGCGAACCGCCAGCGCCCGTCCTCGCGCTCAGCGCCCGGCCGTTGGCCAGCACCGTCCAGGCCGGGTCGGCAGTCACCGTGAGCTCGACGGGCGCCTTGAGATCGTTCTGGTCGAAGCAGGCGAAGACCCGCTGGGCGATGTCCATGCCGACGTACGCCGACACGTAGATCTCGCCGTCGGCCGGGTCGGTGAACGTGTGCATGCCGTCGCCGTCGGTCACGTAGGGCAGCCGCGCCTCGACCACCACCTCGTTGTCGTCGGTCAGCCCGGTGAGGCCGATCCGCCGCCCGTCGTACGCCGCCTCCACCGGCCGCCCGCCGACGCTCACCCGCAGGTCGCGCGCGTCGGTGAGCTCGAGGAACGTCTCCGGGTCCGGTGGACCGGAACCGCACCGTCGTGCGGCAGCCGAAGGTGCCGCTGGCCGGGTCGGTCAGGTCGAGCTCGACGGCGTAGGAGACGTCCGAGAGCTGCTCGGCCCGCGCTCGGGCCTCGATCAGAGTGAGAGACACCCGGCGACCCTACTGTCTCGACGCGCTTGCTGGATTCGCTCCGCACCGGCTCGCCCGTCTAAGATCGGGAAGTTGCCTCGGCGAGGGAACCCTTGACCCCAAGGGGATTCCGTGATCGACAGGGCTGGCTCAGAACCTGTGCCCCCGGCATGTCACGTCTCTGTCGCGGCGACACACGAACTTATCTGTTCCACCGCCAGCACGAGGAGAGCAGCCAGATGGCTACCGAGAAGATCAAGGCCGAGACCCGCACCGAGTTCGGCAAGGGTGCGGCCCGCCGCATCCGCCGCGAGCACAAGGTGCCGGCCGTCATCTACGGCCACGGCAACGACCCGATCCACGTGTCCCTGCCGGGCCACGACACGATGATGGCGCTCAAGCACGGTGGCGCCAACGCGCTGCTGGAGCTCGAGATCGAGGGCACGCCGCAGCTGGCGCTGACCAAGCAGGTCCAGGTCGACCCGATCCGCCGCACGCTCGAGCACATCGACTTCGTCGCCGTCCGCAAGGGCGAGAAGGTCACCGTCGAGGTGCCCGTGCACCTCAACGGCGAGGCCGCCCGCGAGACCCTCGTCGTCACCGACACCACGACGATCCAGCTCGAGGCCGAGGCCACCAACATCCCCGAGTACATCGAGGTCGACATCGCCGGTCTCGAGGCCGGCACCCAGATCCTGGCCTCCGACCTCACCCTGCCCTACCGGCTCGGTGCTGCTGCTCGACCCCGAGACGCTCATCGTCAACATCACCCAGGCGCAGAGCCAGGAGGAGCTCGAGGCCGAGCTCGAAGAGGCCGAGGCCGAGGCCGGCATCGAGCGCGACGAGTCCGACGAGGAGAAGGCCGAGGGCGACGAGGCCGCAGAGGCCGAGGGCGACGACGCCGCCGAGGGTGGCGACGGGGAGTGATCCTCCGCCGGCTCAGGTGGTTCCTGGGCCGACTCGTCTCGCCGGTGAGACCGGACTCTGGAGCAGCCGAGGAGGACGACATGACGACAGCCGACGTCTGGCTGGTGGTCGGCCTCGGCAACCCCGGGGAGAAGTACGCCGGGCACCGGCACAACGTCGGCTACCTCGTCGGCGACGAGCTGGCCAGCCGGCTCGGCTCGCCCTTCCGCGCCCACAAGTCCGGCCGGGCCGACGTCGTCGAGGGCCGGCTCGGTGCGCCGGGCACGCCTGGCCCGCGGCTGGTGCTGGGTCGCCCGCGCGACTACATGAACGGCGTCGGTGGTGGCACCAAGGCGCTCGCCACCTTCTACAAGGTGCCGCCCGAGCGGATCATCGCGATCCACGACGAGCTCGACCTCCCGTTCGGCACGCTGCGGGTGAAGCTCGGCGGCGGCGACAACGGCCACAACGGCCTGCGCTCGCTGCGCTCGCTCGTTCGGCACCGGCGACTTCTACCGGGTGCGGGTCGGGATCGGCCGCCCGCCGGGTCGCCAGGACCCCGCCGACTTCGTGCTGTCCAACTACTCCGGCGCCGAGCGCAAGGACCTGCCGTTCGAGGTCGACCGGGCCGCGGACGCCGTCGAGACGCTGGTGCTCGAGGGCCTCGAGCGGACGCAGCAGAAGTTCAACTCCTGACCCGTGAGAGGTTGACCCTCGTGACTGACCCGAAGAGCATGGACGACCACGCGCTCGCTGCCTGGCTGGCCGACGCCGCCGGCGACCGGCTGCTCGAGGTCCGCGGCGAGGGCCTCGAGGGCCGCGAGCTGAAGGACGCCGGCGACCGCGCCGCCCACGAGCTGCTGATGGAGCTGCTCGCCGAGCACCGGCCCGGCGACGCCGTGCTGAGCGAGGAGGGCAAGGACGACAAGGCCCGCCTCGAGGCGGACCGGGTCTGGATCGTCGACCCGCTCGACGGCACCCGCGAGTTCTCCGAGCCGCCGCGCGACGACTGGGCCGTGCACGTCGCGCTGTGGGAGCGCACCGGACCCGACTCCGGCGAGCTCACCGCCGGCGCGGTGGCCCAGCCCGTGATCGGCGAGACGTTCGACACCGGCCAGCCTCCCGTCGTACCCGCGCGCACGTCGGAGCGCTTCCGGATCGCGGTCTCGCGCAGCCGCCCGCCGGCGTTCACGCCCGGGCTGGCCGAGGAGCTCGACGCCGAGATGGTGCCGATGGGCTCGGCCGGCGTGAAGGTGATGTCGGTGGTCCGCGACCTCACCGACGCCTACGTGCACGCCGGTGGCCAGTACGAGTGGGACTCGGCCGCGCCGGTCGCGGTCGCGCCGCCGCCGGGCTGTTCACCAGCCGCATCGACGGCAGCCCGCTCGTCTACAACCAGGACGACGTCTACCTCCCCGACCTGATCGTCTGCCGGCCCGAGCTGGCCGAGCGGATCATCGCGTTCGTCAAGGCGCACCACCTCCGCTAATACCGTTTGCCGTCTGGCGTGGGGCCGCGACAGGGTGGCGCGGATGACGTCCTTCATCTCGCACACGACCGTCGACAGCCGCAACGCCTACGAGCTCTCCGAGTGGTGGAAGCCCGTGCTCGGGCTACGTCGACCTCGACGGTGACCCGAACCTGCCCGGCCACGAGGAGTGCATGATCCGCGACCCCGAGACCGGCCACCAGCTGCTGTTCATCGAGGTCGAGGACGCGAAGGTGGTCAAGAACCGCCTGCACTTCGACATCTCTCCGCGCGAAGGGCACCCGCGACGAGGAGCTCGCCCGGCTGCTCGAGCACGGCGCGACCGAGGTGGCCGACCACCGCGGCAAGTACGGCCCCGGCACCGGGCTGGGTGACCCTGGCCGACCCCGAGGGCAACGAGTTCTGCATCCTGCGGTCGGCGGCAGAGCGCGAGGCGTCCTCGTGACGGAACGCCGGCGCGGTCGTCGCCGTCGTACTCGGTATGAGCGACCTGTCACCTGACCTCAGCCGGCGGGCGGTGCTGCGGGCCGTCTCGATTGCGGCCCTCGCGCTCGGCGCGTCCGGCACGATGGCCGCATGCGGCGCCGCGAGAGAGCCAGGACCTGATGTGAACAGCTCGACCGGCCTCGAGCCGCTGTCGTCGGACGTCAAGCGCGCCCGCGGAGACCAGGGGGAGGCACCCGCTGCCGCGGCCTCGCTGCACGCGCTGGGCGCCGGTCTCTACCGCGAGCTGTCCGGGCCGGCGGGCAACCTCGCGCTGTCGCCGTACTCGGTCGGTGTCGCGCTGGCCCTCACCCTCAACGGCGCCAAGGGCGAGACGCTCGACCAGATGCTCGCCGTCCTCGACGCCGACGACGTGGACGACCTCAACGACGGGCTCGAACGCCCTGACCGAGCACATCGAGGGGATCGCCGGCTCCTACGACGTGGGTGGCGACGAGAAGGCCGAGATCGTGCTCGACGCCGCCAACACCCTGTTCGGCGAGAAGAGCGTCGCCTGGGCACAGGACTTCCTGGACACGCTCGCGGCCAACTACGGCGCCGGGCTGCGAGCTCGTCGACTTCGTCAACGAGAGCGGCGCGAGCCACCGACGGCCATCAACGCCTGGGTGGCCGAGCAGACCCGCGACAAGATCCCGGTGATCATCCCGCCGGGCCTCCTCGACGCGATGACCCGGCTGGTGCTGGTCAACACGCTGTATCTCAAGGCGCAGTGGGAGACGCAGTTCCTGAAGAACCTGACCGCCGACGGCCCGTTCCAGCTCGCCACGGGCGAGTCGGTGCAGGTGCCTCGGATGGTCTCGGCGGCTCCGGCACCGCCAACGGGCTGGGGCGCGGCGACGGCTGGCAGTCGACCCGGCTGCTGCTACGTCGGCGGACAGCTGGCGATGACGATCGTGCTGCCCGACGAGGGTCGGCTCGGCGACGTCGAGGCGCTGATCGGCGAGGGTGGCCTGCCGCAGATCCTCGACGTCGCTGGAGCCGCAGGCCGTGGCCCTCACGCTCCCGCGCTGGACCTTCCGCTTCAACGCCTCGCTGGTGCCGCCGCTGCAGGCGCTCGGGATGGTGACGCCGTTCGGCGACGCGGACTTCTCGGGGATGACCGACCGACGAGGACCTGTTCATCTCCGACGTGCTGCACGAGGTCTTCATCGCCGTCGACGAGGAGGGCACCGAGGCGGCGGCGGTGACCGTGGTCGCGATGCGGGCCACCGGCATGCCGGCCGAGCCGGTGCCGATGGTCGTCGACCGGCCCTTCCTGTTCGTGATCCACGACGTGGAGCACGGCACCCCGCTGTTCGTCGGCCGGGTGGTGGACCCCGGCGGAGCGAGCTGCACTGGTCCAGACCGTTCGAGCAATTCACCGGAACGGCCTTGCATTCAATTGAAGGCTGTTCCATAGTTGGCGCATGGCCAGCTCCTCAGCGTCCGCGAAGCGGTCCTACGAGTCGCCACGACGCCGTGCCTCGGCGGCCGACACCAGGCTCGACGTCATCGCCGCCGCAAGCCGGCTGTTCACCGAGCGCGGCTGGGCCACCAGCGTCCGCGACATCGCCCGCGAGGCAGGCGTCGCGGTCGAGACGGTCTACAGCGTGGTGGGTTCCAAGCGTGAGCTGCTGAAGGTCGCGCTCGACGTCGGCCTGGTCGGCGACGACGAGCCCGTCGCGCTTGCCGAGCGGCACGAGTTCGTCGCCTTCGGCGAGGGTGACCGCGCCGCCCGGCTGGGGCGAGCCGCCGCCATGATGGCCGACCAGTACTCCCGCGTGGCCGCCCTGCACCACGCGCTCGACCAGGGCGCCGAGAGCCGACGAGGAGCTCGCCGAGCTCAAGCGGCACGCCCACGAGCAGCAGCGCACGACGTTCGCCGAGGGCCTGACCCTGGCGCTCGGGCAACGGCCCGACCCCGAGCTGGTCGACGGCCTGCAGGCCATCAGCAGCCCGGCGACGTACCTCCACCTGGTCCGGATGGCCGGGTGGTCCCACGAGCAGTACCAACACTGGCTGGCGCACACCCTGCTCCGGCTGACCAGCCACATCCCCGAGGAGTCAGCATGACCGTCGCCCCAAAAATTGAAACAAGCATCGACCCGAAGACCATGCCCGCCGACACCCGGATGATGGGCATCGTCCACTCCGCTCTGCGCCGCGACCTGGTGCGGCTGCGCCTGGTGCTCGACACGCCGGCGGCGCAGGAACCCCGGCGGCGCACGGCCCTGGCCGAGCACGCGATCTGGCTGATGGACTTCCTGCACCACCACCACACCGGCGAGGACGAGGGCCTCTACCCGCTCGTCGTCCGCCGCAACCCGGACGCCGCCGAGCTGTGCGAGCGGATGGACGTCGACCACGACGCGATCACTCCGGCCATGGACGGAGTGCGCGCAGCGGCTCAGCGCCACCTGGCAGACGCGACCAGCGCCGACGCCGACCTGCTCGCGGCTCTGGCCGCCCTCGAGGAGCCGCTCGTGCCCCACCTGGCCCGCGAGGAGCTCGAGATGATGCCGGTGGTCTCGGCCAGCATCACCCACGCCGAGTGGGTCGAGTGGCACGAGTCGATGGTGCACGGGAGCATGCCCGCGCTCGCCTTCGAAGGACACTGGCTCCTCGACGGTCTCGACGAGGAGCAGACCCAGATCGTGGTGGGCCCGGTGCCCGCGGTGCCGCGCTTCATCCTGGTCAAGCTGCTCGGCGGCGCGCTACCGCCGCAGGCGGGCGCTGCTCTGGGGCGGCACACCTGCCGTCGACGTGCCACCGCTGCCCGTCGGTGACGTCGCGTGAAGTGGCACGTGGACTGGGCAGGCGAGACGAGTGTCGACGTCGCGGCCACGCCCGCCCAGGTCTGGTCGGTGCTGGCCGACCCCACGAGGGTCGGCGAGTGGAGCCACGAGTGCCACACCGTGAGCTGGGTCGAGGGCCACACACGAGGCAGCGGTGGGCGCCAGGTTTCGCGGCAACAACGAGGTGCGTGGCTTCAAGTGGTCGCGCACCTGCACGATCACCGAGCTGGAGCCCGAGCGGCTCCTGGTCTACCGCACCTCCGGCGGTGCGCCTCCCGACTCGACCGAATGGACCTTCCGCCTCGCATTCGCCGACGGCGGCACCCGGATCACGCAGTCGTTCCGGATCCTGAAGTTCCCGCGGGTGATGGAGCTGGCCACGGTCATCTTCAACACGGACCACCGCGACCGCAGCGAGGCACTGCGCGCCGACCTGCTGCGGCTCGGTGAGGTGGCGAGCAGGCAGCGTCAGGTGGCGTCGGACGGCGACGGCTGACGAGTCAGGCGCTCTCGCCACGGAGCAGGCGGAGGTGCAGCGCCTGGGTCTGGGACGAGGGATCGACGCCGAGCTCCTCGGCCAGGTGCGACCGGCATTCCTCGTAGACCCGCATGGCGCTCCCGATCTCGCCCAGCTCGGCGTGGGCGCGCATGAGAGCCCTGTGCGCGCCCTCCGACGAACGATCGAGCTCGACGGCCTTGCTGGCCAGTTCCGCCGCGTCGTGGTACTGGCCCAGCGCGATGGCCGCCTCTGCGGCGTCGTACAGCATTCCTCGGCGGCACTGTCGCAGGTGCTCGCGTTCGGCCTGGGCCCAGGGGCTCTCGTCGTTGTGGGCATGAAAGTCGCCGCGGTACAGACGCTCGGCGGCCCGAGCCAGGTCGAGCGCACGGCGATGGCGGGCGGCCTGTGCGGCCACGTGCACCCGCCGCGCGTCTGTGAGGAAGAGGATGGCGTCGACCCAGGCGCCCGTCAGCAACAGACCGCCGTTCTGCCGGACCACGCAGTTCGTGTTGGTGGTCTGACGGATCTGGCTGCCGGCAGTGCGCAGACTGGCGCGTGCCCTGTCGGGGCTGACATTGGGCCAGAGCTTGTCGAGCACGCTGGTCACGCGCACTGCGCGGCCGTTGTTCAGGGCGAGTATGCGCAACAGATCGGTCGTCTTGCCGGTGCGCCATTCATCGCATCCCACCAGGCTCCCGTCGGCACGCCGGACCTCGAGCGTGCCGAGTAGCCGGATCCGGAGTTGGGCGCGAGCGTGCATGAGGTGGCTTCCGGGGAGTCCTGATGCAGCACCTTTCTGACCGCAAACGCCATGCTAGGCGACCAACACGAGTCTCGCTCGGGTTCTGAGCAGGCAATTCTCCTGACTCCTGACGTAATTGCAGAAGGACTTTCAGCGCTGTTCGTGGCGCACGGGCGGCCGCCAGCGGGCGTGAAGCGCAAAGGTGACCGCGGCCAGCTGGGACGAGACTCCCAGCTTGGCGAGGATCGACTTGACCTGGGTCCGCACGGTCGCCTCGGAGACGAAGGACGCCTGGGCGATCTCACGCACCTGGTTGCCATTGATGAGACGGTCGAGCACCTCGCGCTCGCGGGTGGTCAGGGACTCGAGCCGAGCTCGGCTGTCGACCACCCTGCCCCGCTCCTCGTGGAAGCACGCCAGCAGCCGATCTCGCTGCTCACGGTCCAGGACGTTGCGCCCCTCTCCGATCATCCGGATCGTCGTCAGGATGGCGTTGAGCGGAGACGACTTCGACAGGACCGTGCGGGCTCCGAACGACAAGCACTCGCCCCACCGAGCTCGGTCGATGGTGCCGGTCACCACGACCACGGCGATCCCGGCCAGCGAGAGGGGCTGCACGAGGCCGGCGCCGTTGCCCGAGGCGCCGAGATGCGAGGTCGAGCAGAACCACGCGAGGTCGCGACCGCACGATGGCCTCGATCAGACGGCCGGCGGAGATGGCGTCCTCGCTGATCGGCACCCGATGAACCTCGTGTCCCTCGAGCGTGAGGGCTACGTCCAGGGCCTCGGCGAACAGCTCGTGGTCCTCGACGACGGTGATCCGGGTCAAACAGCGGGAGCGAGGCACCGCGCACCTCCTGACGGATCGACGAGCTGGAGCACGAAGAGGGCTCCGGTCGCCGAGGACTCCAACCGCAGATCACCGCCGAGGTCGCGAGCGAGACGTCGAGCGATGTGCAGGCCGATCCCCTCGCCGCGGGACGTGGCCGTGCGGATGTCACGTTCGAAGACGGTGCTGGCGAGCGCTGCCGGAACGCCTGGCCCGGCGTCACTGATGCGCACGCTCGATCCGCTCCCCGCTGTCGATGACCTCCACTGCGATCTGGTTGCCCCCCGCATGCCGGATGGCGTTGTCGAGCAGGATGTGGGCGATCTCGCTGATGTCGTCGGCCCGACCAAGGGCCTGGAGTCGAGTGCCCTTCCACACCACCTCATGCCCTCGCATGCGCACGGCGTCGACCAACGGATCGAGCACGCCTGGCCAGGTCGATCGCACCGGCCGGCTCCTTCGGGGCGTCGAGCAGCAGGCGTTCGATCCGGCCCAGCTCGGCCTCTCGGAGGCGCTCCAGCCGCCACCTCGTCGCGCGGGACAGCTTGGCTCCACTCGTCGCTCAGCAGCCGGTGGGACAGGGCCACGCTGGACACCGTCGCCCGCAGCTCGTGCATCCGTTCCTGCTCGCGGGCGAGGATCGCCTCGGCCAGCTCGACGCGCGAGGCGAGGGTGCTGAGGTCGTCGAGGTCGCACAGGCGCGGCGTGCGCCGCCGTTGGATCGCGTGGGTGGTCACCGCCGCTCCGATGAGCGGCGCCAGCGCCAAGGCGAAGACCGCAATCAGACGTGACGGGGCATCAACCGACGTGGCCGCCAAGGCGACCAGCAGGAGCTGAGCAGCCGCCAAGAACGCGATCGCGGCCCAGCCGCGCAGGCCGAACCAGAGAAACGAGTCGGGGGGTGGTGGCGCACCGGCGAGCTCCGGGTCGAGACCGCCGGCTATGACTGGTCCCTCGTCTAGGGCTGCCGCCGCATGGTGTCGTGTCATGGCTTGCGCATCCCGGGTTCCTTCCGAGTCCCGTCGTGCGTACCCCCAGTCCGCTTGTGGTTCGACCTGACATATAGACACAGCGCCGCAAAATAAACGTGAAATCGGCCGCGGAGCTGCCGGAAGCTGTGGGTTCGCACGGCCGATCGCCCAAGGATCGACGCTGTCGTCAATGGCGAGTGGCCTCGGTCAGGCGTCCGGGGTCCTCCTCCGCGACACCAACTCTTGGGCGATGTCCCGAACTCTGGTGTTGGACTGTTGAGAGGTGCGGCGGAGGAACTGCATGGCCTGGTCGCTGTCCAGGTCGTACCTCTCCATGATGATGCCTTGGGCCTGCCCGATCAGGTCCCGGGTCGCCATGGCGTCTTCGAGATTGGCGAGCCGGTCGACCTGGCGAAGCCCCATTCCGGCGACCTTCGCCACGGCCGCGAAAAGTGCCAGCTCCTCCGGGGCGAACGCAGCCGCCCGGCGTGAGAACAGCTCCAGCGTGACCGATCGGCTGCGGAGTGCAGGCATGCCGAGAAAGCAGGCCGAGAGGATGGCGCGCTCGACGGCAGCCGCGCTCCAGGCCGGCCAGAGATCGTCTTCGCGCGTGTCAGCGAGGTGGATCATCGCGCCGTCCGCGATCGGAGCCGCGCCCGGGCCCTGGTCGGTGTTCGCCTCAACCTCGTCGAGCTGGCTGAGCACGCTGTCGGTCGCGGCGAGCCGGACCCGTCGCCCGCGCGTGCCCGGCAGGTACACGCCAGCCAGATCCGAGCCCAGCTGGGCTACGGCGAACTCCGCAATGGCGTGCGACGCCTCGGCGAGGCTGCGCTTGTGGCCCAGGTGCTCCGCCAGCTCGGTCAGGGCGAAGACCATTCCGTCCGACGACGGATGCGGTTGTTCGGACTTCCACGTGCCCCAAGGCCCCATGTTGTCGAACGCTCCCTTCTGAGCGCCCCCCTAGTCACACCGTGCCTGTCTTCTGCAGATTGCGCAGGTGAATTCCACGACAAGGCGTCGGATGTGGGACGTGGGCGCGCACAAAGGTTCTAGGTGGTCCAGTCCACCCAGGCAAGGACCTCCCCACTTCTGGGGAAAGAGAGCCTCACTGCCCAACCCCGCGAAGCGTCGACGGTGAACATGCACGAACCTGTCACCCCACCGGAGGTCAGCACCTTGCAGCAGCGCTTTGGCGACGCCTTCCGTAGGGCCACTCCCCGCGAAGTCGGGGTGCTGGTCGTGGGCGTCGTTCTCGTGGTTCTGGGCGTGGGGATGTTGACGTTGAACTCGTTCGGGGGCCTTCCTGGTGTGCTCATCGATCGGTGAGCTGCGAAACCCATCGACGTACCCCTCTGCGCCAGCGGGTGAGCGCACGTGACCGACGTCGGGCTCCGGGTCTCGGTCCCCACCTTCGACTACCACCACGCCGGCGTTGCGGCTCGACGCGACGACCGCCGCCACCGGGCCCAGTCATTGCTGCGCTGGGATCTGCTCTTGGCCACCGCGCTGGCCGCAACGGCGACGGTGACGTGGTCGACCGCCGAGATGCCGGTGGTCCTCCTGCTGCTCGGCTGCTGGAGCGCCTGCCTCGTGCTCACCAGGGCGGCGGAGGTGCCGGTCGTGGGCTCCCGGACCCAAGGTCTTGTCAGGGTCATTCGCGCGGGATCCATGTTCGCGCTCGCCGGTTGTGCCTTGTCCATCACTCCGGGGGTGTCCTTCACCACCACCCACGCCTTCGCGGCAGCCCTGGCTGCCACGACGCTCTCGTCCGCCGCCCGCGTCGTCGTCCTGATGAGACCGTCGCGACCGGGTCGCGTGCTGGTCGTGGGCGATGCCGTGGAGCGCAAACACCTCGTCGACGCCCTCGGGCAGGGGTCGGCTCGCCACGTCGTGTCGGTCTGCCTCCAGTCCGACGCGGCGACCAGGGCCCCCGCGCGAGATCTCGGTGCCACTTCAGGACGTGCCGGCGTACGCCCGGGAGATCGGTGCGGAGGCCGTCGTGGTCGTGCCTGGCTCGCAGCTGGATCCGGCCGGGCTGCGTCGGCTGCAGTGGCTGCTGGAGGAAGCGCGCCTACCGTGCTTCGTCGGGACCGGTCTGCTCGGAGTCGCGCCGACGCGCCTCGCGACCGTCGACGTCGGCGGACAGCCACTGGTCCGCGTCCACTCCGCCACCAGGTCGGGACCCGCCTGGCTGCTGGTCGAGCTGGGCCGGCCGCGTGCCTCGCCGCCGCGCGCCCTGGTGGCTGCTGCTGCCGCTTCTGTTGCTGCTGGCCGTCGCGATCCGTCGCGGGTCGCCGGGGCCGGCGATCTACCGTCAGGCCCGGGTCGGTCAGGACGGTCGGATCTTCACCGTCTTCAAGCTCCGGACGATGACGACCGCACCGATGGACGACGCCCCACTCGAGAACGACTGCGACGGCGTGTTGTTCAAGATGCGCCGCGACCCGAGGGTCACGCGGCTCGGTGGCTGGCTCAGGAAGTACTCCGTGGACGAGCTGCCGCAGCTCGCGAACGTGGTGCTGGGGCAGATGCGCCTGGTCGGACCCGCGGCCGGCGCTGCCCGAGGAGGTCGCGGCGTACTCCGAGGACGACCATCGGCGGCTAGCGGTGAAGCCCGGCATCACCGGCCTGTGGCAGGTGTCCGGACGATCCGACCTGACCTGGGACGAGACGGTGCGGCTCGATCTCCACTACGTCGACAACTGGTCGCCCTGGCTGGACCTGCTCATCCTCGGTCGGACGTTCGGGGCTGTCCTGGGGCATCGCGGAGCGTACTGACCGGTTCGCTCGTCGGAGGACGCCAGCCGGCGTTGTGCGCGAGCCCGACGGCCGCGAGCTGCGAGGTCACGCCCAGCTTCGCCAGGATGGACTTCACCTGAGTGCGCACGGTCGCCTCGGACACGACACTCAGCCTGGCGATGTCGCGGACCGGTGTGCCCTCCCTCAGGCCCGCGAGGACCTCGCGCTCCCGCGGGGTCAGCCTCTCCAGGCGGCTCCGCTGGTCCTCGGCAACCAGCCGGTGCTCCTCCCACTGCCGGAGCAGCGCTGCTCGTTCGTCGGCGTCGACCACCGGAAGACCCTGGTGGATGCGGCGGACGACGGAGAGGATCTGGTTGAGAGGCTCGGTCTTTGCCATCACCTTGCGGGCGCCGTAGCGCAAGCACTGTCCCGAGCGCGAACGGTCCGCAGAGGCGGTAATGACGACGACGTTGGCGCCGGACAGCGCCAGTGGGTGGATGAACCGCACGCCGTCGCCGAACGAACCGAGGTCAAGGTCGAGCAGGACGATGCGGGGGCGTAGGCGGATCGCGGTGGCGAGCAGCTGACCGGGAGATCCGGCGGAAGTCGGCAGTGGCACCCGTCGAGCGTCGTAGCCCTCCATGGTCAGGGCGAGCTCGAGGGACTCGGCGAACAGGACGTGGTCTTCGACGATGAGCACCCGAGAGTTGGGCCGCAGCGGGTGCACGGTGTTCAAGACTCTCCTTCCGAGGCGGCGGGGAGCCCCATGACGAACGAGGTGCCGGCGCGATCCGCCTCCAGCCGGAGCGAGTTGCCTCCGGCCGTGATCAGCTGAGAGGCGAGGTGCAGGCCGATGCCCTGCCCTCGAGAGTCGGGACCACGTCCGCCCCATTCGAAGATCCTCGAGCGCAGGTGACGCGGCACACCCGGGCCGTCGTCGCGCACCGCGATCTCGACCAGGTCCTCCCGGCGAGTCACTTCGACCCGGGTGAGCGAGTCTGGGGCGTGCCGAGCGGAGTTGTCGAGCAAGATGCTGAGCACCTCGGCCACGGTGTCGGGGTCGCCGAGGGCGAGGTGTCCGCTGGGTGACCACTCGATGGCGCGCTCCAGTGCCTGCTGTGAGGTGACGAGCGGCGCGATGACCTGGTCGAGGTCGACCAGCTCTCGAACGGCCTCGCCCTCCGGAAGCGCCTGCTCGCCGGGTTCAGGCACTCGAGCCCCCGCTCCGGTGGTGAGGAAACGGGCCAGCCGCCCGGACTCGGACTCCACCATCTGCACCAGCTTCTGACGCTTGGACGACGGCACGTCGTCGTGACCACGGATCAGGCTGGACGCCACCGCGATGCTGGCGATGGAGTTGGTGATCTCGTGAAGGCGCGCCCGGCTGTCGCGTTCGTCTGCCTCCATCACCGCCACCTGGTCGGCGAGTGCGCTGAGCGACTGTCGTTGCTCCTGGATGGCGAATCGCAACCCCGCGCTGGTCCCGGTCACCATGAGCACCGCGCCGATGACGCCGAAGACCACCGCGATCACCGCGGCGACGCGGTCGTCGTCCTGGCAACAGGCGATGCGATTCGTGACCAGGGCCAGCGTGCCCAGGCCGAGTCGGACCGCGCACCACCGGGGGACCTCTTCGACGTGGTACGCCGCATGGCCGATGGCCAGGCCCACCCCTGCCAGCAGCACCTCGGCCACCACGACCGGGGGGCTGGTCATGGTCAGCTCGGGACCCGCGGAGGTCGCAGCCAGGTTGAGGCCGCCGACCAGGAGGCCCAGCAACATTCCCGTGCTCAGCGGATCGGTCGGAAGTCGTACTCTCGGAGCCGACCTGACCGCGACCAGGATGAGCATGGCCACCGGCAGGTCGACGATCACGACCCATCCAGGGCGGGAGAAGAAGTGCCCTGGTTCGCCGGCCCTGAGCCCCGCGAGCATCACGCCCTGGACGGCGTACAGCGTCAAGCAGAGCGTGAGCCACGCGACGACGTTCGACCCGCTCAGGCGGTACTGGACGTAGAGGAGGATCGCGGCACCGAACACGGTGGGGAACACCACGAGCTGGATGGTGGTAGCCAGTCCGCTGAACGTGCGCAGGTCTTCTGCCAGGAGCCAGGTGCCCAAGAGGGGGGTCAGGACCGCTGCGGTGACGAGCGCGCTCGCCTTGTAGCTCCAGATCGCGGGCGGGTACCGCAGTGCCGTCGAGGGCGCCGTAGAGGGCGCCGTCCCCAGGCGTTCTCCCCCACCGCGCGCCTTCGGATCCGACCCGCCCGAAAATACCCGCGGACGACCATTCCACCCATGTGTCGTCATGGTGGGAAGGTAGGAGCGCCTGCCCCGAGCGGCAGGCTGTTCCGGCGGCTATTACCCCAAATTGATGAGAGGCCGGATCAGACGCGAGGGGGACGGCTCACCAGCCGCGAACCCGGACCCGCCGGCCGACATGGGGTTCGGTCGCGGCAGGACGCGCGCCCCCGGGATGGAAGGGAACAGCGGCGTTCCTGCTGTTGGTCCGGGTCGGGAGCGGCTGGTGAGCGTCTGAGGCCCCCCGGCCCCGTCTCCCCACTATCTCCCCCGATGTGGATCCCTGGCATCCCCAAATTCAGGGGATAACTGGCACCTGGCGGTACGCGTCGGCTTCGACGGGGAAGATGCGGATCGCCGACGAGATCTGGGAGGGCCGATGTCATGCGTCGATCTGTCGACGGGTTCGACGCACAGTGAACGCCATCGAGGCCTCGGCCGCCATCGCGGTCGCCTCCGATCATTCCTTGGTGGCCGACGCGGTCAGCGCCGCGATGTCCGGAAGCGGCCTCGTCATAGAGCGGATCCCGTGGCCAGGTGAGCGTCACCAGCGCGACGCGGGGTGGTCACCTGAGGCGGGCCCGCCGACCCTGGGGCTCATGCTGTGCGACCTCGGGCCACCGTCGATCGGCGCGGCATTCTGGGTGCTGGGCAGGTACCCGACCCGATGGGTGTTGCTGACCGATGCCACGCGGGGTCCCCTGTGGGGAGCGATGTTCGAAGCTGGTGTCTTCCGCATCCTGCCCAACAGCACGACGACGGACGACCTGATGCGCGTCATCGACGTGCTGCGTGCCGACAGCAGTGACGACAGCATGGCTGACCGCATCGAGCTGATGGAGGCCTGGCGCCAGGAGCAGCTCGACCAGGCCGACGCCCGGGGGCGGATCAGCTCGCTGAGCGTCCGGGAGCTGGAGGTGCTGCGGTTGCTGCATCTCGGATTCGCGGTGCGCGAGATCGCGGAGCACAACGGCGTCGCGCAGTCGACCGTCCGCAGCCAGGTGCGGTCGGTGCTGCGCAAGCTTGGTGTCAACTCGCAGCTCGCTGCTGCCGCACAGTTCGCGAAGTGGGTCCGCCATGACTGAGGCTCGGGTTCGTCAGCGCACGTCGTCGGTCAACCGGGCGTCGGGGTGGTCGCGTAGCCATGCGGCGACTCGGTCGGCGCGGACGGCGGTCCACAGTTCCTGGCCGGCCGCCAGATCGAGGTGCACGACGCTCGCCGGGCCCTCCCAGCCGAGGCCGGCGACGGGCACGGTGAGGAACGAGACCTGGTCGCCGTCCACGTCTCGCAGCGACCAGGCCAGTCGCGCGATGTCCTTGTTCGACCACTCGTCGTCCACGCTGAGATTGCTCGTCATCGCCTGCAGCAGCTGGTAGACCTCCCACGGTCCCGCGTCGGAGATGCGGTCAAGCGTGTCAACCATCAGCACTCGCAGGAAGTTCTGCTGCCGCCGCGCCCGGTCCAGGTCGCCCCCGGGCAGTCCGTATCGCTGGCCGACGTAGTCGAGCGCGGCCTGGCCGTCGAGTTGGTGCACACCGGCCGACCACCTGATGTCCCGCGCCGAGTCGTAGGTGGTCTCTGGCACGGTCACACTGACTCCGCCCAGCGCGTCGGTGAGGCTCCGGATGCCGTCCCAGTCGATGACGGCCAGGTGGTCGATACGCACGTGCGTCAGCTTCTCCACCGTGGCCACAGCCAGGGACGCGCCGCCGTAGGAGTAGGCGGCGTTGATCTTGTCGTAGCCGTGGCCCGGCACCGCCACCCACGAGTCCCGCGGCAGGGACACGATCGTGGCGCCGTCGCGGTCGGCGTCGATGTGGAGCAGGAGCATCGCATCGGAGCGTTGCGCGCCGGGCACCCAAGCCGCGGCTCGGGCGTGGTCTCCGGTGGTCGGGACCTCGGATCGGCGGTCGGTGCCCAGTAGCAGGATGTTGACGGCCTCGTGGCCCGGCTGGCCGCGAGTGGGCTTGGGCGGGCGTTCCCCCTGATCGAGGTCGCTGAAGACTCCCTCGATCCGATCGATGGGGGCAACCAGCTGTCGCCCGAGGTAGTACGCCGCGCCCGTGGCGGCGATCGCCGCGACGCAGAAGGTCAGCAGCGCGATCCTGATGCGACGTCTGCGGCGAGCTCTCGGGTCGGCCATGACCGTCCTCCGGTTTGCCAATGGGATGTCCGGGGCAGTGCCACGGACCATTGGCCATGCGCCCCAGGTCTCCGACCGGCGTCGCGTGCATATCCCCAAGACTGGGGAATTCGCCAGGCCCTGGCAGGCCAGGCGTCGTCGAGAGGTTGTGCTGTCGGCGATCGTGCGCCTGCTCGCCTGCGAGCCACGGGATGGCGCGCACAGCTGTCGAGGAGAACCACGTGATACCCAGGCCGACGACCCCCCGCCGACTGTGGGCAGCCGGATCCCTGCTGGCCGCCGCCGGCCTGGTCGCGTGGCTCGTCGCCTCGGGGCCGGGGGACCCGCCGAAGGGCGGTGCCGCGGACCGCGAGGACGCTGTCCCAGCGGTCACCACTCCGAGTGCCGCGCCGTCGTCCGGACCGACAGGAATCCCGTCGCCGGGCTCCCTGGACGTCGTGCCCGTCCGGGAGGTCGCGACCGAACCCGCGGTTCCGTTGACTGCGGCAGCCGACTTCGGCACCGGGGTGACGTTGCGCATCCTCAGGATCGAGAGTGTCAGCGGCGTGGCCAGGGGAGTGGGCGAAATCGAGGGCCCCGCCCTCCGACTCACCTTGCGGATGTCGAACGACTCCGGATCCGCGGTCTCCCTCGAAAGCGTGATCGTCGACGCGACGACAGGGGCCGACCGGACCCCGGCGCCTACTCTGAGCGGCCCCGGCGCCGAGCTGTTCGATGGAGAGATCCAGTCCGGTGGTTCGACGACCGGTGTTTACGTCTTCGCGGTGCCCGAGGACGCGAGGGACCGACTGCGGGTCACCGTGAGCTATTTGAGCGGGGCTCCGGCTGTGGCCTTTGCTGGTGGCGTTCGATGAGCCGGGCGTCGTCCCCAAAGTTGATGGTGTTGGCATCGACCGGCGGCTGGCCCGGGCGCTCCTCCCTAGCCTCTGGATTGGACCGGCGTGGGCCGGTCTCGGGCCAACATGTTCTGAGTGGGTGGAGGGGATGACGTTGATGAGTCCGCGCTGGTTCGGATCATCGAAGAAGGCCGCGGGGGCAGCCGCGATGGCGCTTGCCGCCACACTGGCCGCAACGGGTGCCGCCGTCGTGACCGGCCCGGCGCCGGCCTGGTCGGACACCGCTCCCCAGAACCCCAGCGACCCGGAGACCCCGCCCACGGTGTCGGCCGACGGGCTGCCGACGGTGCAGATCAACGGCGTTGTCTGGTCGCAGGCCATGGTCGGCAATCGCGTGTACGCCGGTGGCAGCTTCAGCAACGCCCGCCCGGCCGGGTCGCCGGCCGGCTCCAACACCGTCGCTCGTGCCAACCTGCTGGCCTACGACGTCGTGACCGGAGCGCTGGTGTCCACCTTCGCCCCGACGTTCAATGCCCAGGTGCGAGCGGTCGCGGTGTCGCCCGACCAGACGCGGCTCTACATCGGCGGTGACTTCACGACCGTCAACGGGATCTCGCACCGGCGGATTGCCGCGTTCAACGCTCAGACCGGCGCCCTGATCGCCGCGTTCAACCCGCCGATGAACTACCACGTGAACGCGCTTGTCGCGACCAACACGACCGTCTACGCCGGCGGTGAGTTCCAGGACGTCGGCGCCCAGGTCCGCCAGGGCCTGGCAGCGTTCAACGCATCCAATGGGGCTCTGCTCAACTGGGCCCCTGCCGCCACCGGCGGCGACGTCTGGGCGCTGGCGATGAACCCGAGCGGCACCAAGATCGCCGTCGGTGGCTCGTTCACCGCGCTCAACGGTTCCTCCAACCCGGGGTACGGGCTGGGCATGGTCGACGCGACCACGGGTGCCAACCTGCCGATGGCCATCAACTCCATCGTCCGCAACGGCACCGCCAACGGTGCGATCACCACCCTGACCGCGGACGAGAACTACGTCTACGGCGGCGGCTACACCTTCGGCAAGTCCGGTGGCACCTGGGAAGGGATGTTCTCCGCTTCCTGGGACGGCGGAGAGGTGCGCTGGGCCAACGACTGCCACGGCGACACGTACTCACTGCACGCGCAGGGCGAGGTCGTCTATGCGGCCAGCCACGCCCACTACTGCGAGAACCTCGACAGCATTCGTCAGGGAGACGGAGGAGTCGGTGACTACCCCTACTTCCGTGGCCTGGCCATGGGCAAGACCCCCACCGGAACCGTGACCTGGGAGCCGGACCAGGGGCGCTACTACAGCTTCGCGGGCCAGCCGAGATCGTCGATCCTGACCTGGTACCCGAGCCTGAACACCGGCACGTACACGGGTCAGTTCCAAGGCCCATGGAGCGTGACCGGGAACGCTGACTACATCGCCATGGCCGGCGAGTTCACCCGGGTGAACGGCCAGAACCAGCAGGGCCTGGTGCGGTTCGCCAAGCCGTCGATCGCGCCCAACGACCAAGGCCCCAGTCTGTTCAACACGACGTACCCGCTCAACCTCAGCTCGACCGAGGCCGGCAAGGTCCGGATCAGCTGGACCACCAACGAGGACATCGACAACGACTACCTGACCTACCGGGTCTACCGCGACAACCAGAACGCCGCGGGACTGGTCCACACCCGCAGCGTGCGGGCCCATTGGTGGAACGACTTCGGGATGGGATTCAACGACACCGGGGTCTCACCCGGTGTCCATCGCTACCGCGTGGCGGTGACCGATCCGTTCGGCAACATCGCCAACACGCCGTGGACCAACGTCACCGTCGTCGGGTCCGGGTCGGACAGCTCGTACGTCGAGGCTGTTCAGGCAAGTGAGCCGACGCACTGGTGGCGCATGAACGACGCCACCGGCACCAGCCTGGCCGACTCAGCCGGCTTCCGGCCGCTGACGGCCACGGGCGTCACCGCCGGCGTCCCCGGAGGCATCAGCAACGACCCCGGGACCGCGGCGCGTTTCGCGGGCACGAGCACCACCCGTGCCTACACGACGACGATCGACGACCCGCCGGACGTCTTCACCCTCGAGGCGTGGTTCAAGACCACGTCGTTGACCGGGGGCAAGATCATCGGCCGGGGCAACCGAAACACCAGCAACTCGAACAAGATGGACCGCCATCTGTACATCACGAGCCTCGGTCAGGTGGTGTTCGGGGTCAAGCCGGACCAGACCCGGCAGGTCGTCACGAGTCCGGGCACCTATCGCAACGGGGCGTGGCACCACGTCGCCGCGAGCCTGTCCCAGTCCGGCATGAAGCTGTACGTCGACGGCGCGCTCGTCGCCCAGCGTGCCGACGTGAAGACGGCCGAGCACCTGGCCCGCGGCTACTGGCGCGTGGGCGGGGATGCTCTCAACAACTGGCCGTCGGCGCCGCTCACCCCTGCCATCAACGGCGACCTCGACGAGGTCGCGGTCTACAAGCGGGCCTTGGGTGACGCGGAGATCGCGCTCCACTACGCAGCGGGCACCGGTGCACCCACGCCGAACCTTCCGCCGGTGGCCAACTTCACCTGGGCCGCGAACGGGCTTTCAGTGCAGTTCACGTCGACGTCGACCGACTCCGACGGCACCGTGGACACCTACGCCTGGGCCTTCGCCGACCAGGGCACGGCCAACACGCCGAACCCGACCTTCCCGTTCAGCGGGACGGGCACCTACCCGGTCTCGCTGACGGTGACCGACGACGACGGCGCGACGCACACCACGACGCAGCAGGTCACGGTGACGGCGCCGCCGGCGAACGTGCCGCCGGTCGCGGACTTCACTTACTCCGCCAACGGGCTGACGGCGCAGCTGACGTCAACGTCGACGGACAGTGATGGGACCGTCGACGAGCACCTGTGGAGCATCGAGGGTGAGGCGCCGACGACCCCATCGGTCTCCCACACGTTCCCCTCGGCGGGCACCTACGACGTCTCGTTGACGGTGACCGACGACGACGGGGCCACGCACAGCGTGACGAAGCCGGTCACGGTCGCCGAACTGCCCCCCGGGCCGCAGCCGTTCGCTCTGGATGCGTTCGCCAGAACCTTGACGGGCGCCTGGGGTGCCGCTGACCTGGGAGGCGCGTGGAGCCCGAACGGCGGCTCGGCGAACTTCTCGGTCGCCAGCGGCCAGGGACAGATCAGGATGAACACCCCAGGTGCCGGGCCTGGCATGTTCCTGGGCGGCGTCAGCTCGTCCGACACCGACCTGATGGTCCGGCTCGGTGCCGACAAGGCCGCCACAGGAGGCGGGATCTACCTGACCGCGCAGCCGAGGCTGCTGGCGAGCGGGGATCGGTACTTCGTGGACGTCCGGCTGATCTCGGGAGGCGCGGTATCAGTCACCTTGGGACGCAACGTGGGTGGTGCAGACACCTACCTGGGGTCGCAGACGGTGCCGGGACTCACGGTGGCCGCCGGAGACCTCGTCCGGCTCCGCGTGCACGCGGTCGGCACGTCGCCGACGCTGCTACGGGCCAAGGTGTGGGCCGACAACGGCTCGGAGCCGCCCGGTTGGACGGTCTCCACCAACGACAGCACCGCGGCACTGCAGACACCCGGGCGGGTCGGTCTGCGTACATATCTCTCGGGTTCGGCGACGAACGCCCCGGTGTTCGGTCTGTTCGACGACCTCACCGTGTCGCCGTCGCAGTAGCCACCAGGATGGGATGGTCATGACGTTCGCCGAGTACTTCGTCGTTCTGCAGCGCCGGTGGCGGGTCTGGGCAGCGGGTCTGATGCTCGGCCTGCTGCTCGCTGTCGGTGCGACCGTGACGGCACAGACCGTGTACACCGCGTCGGCCACGTCGTTCGTCACGGTCGCCGAGCAGGTGGACAACCGGGGCCAGGGCGAGATCTTTCAGGGTTCGCAGTTCGCGGTGCAGCGGGTGAAGTCGTATGCGCCGCTGGCGAAGAGCCCTGACGTACTCCAACCCGTGATGGACGAGCTGGACCTCGAGGGCACGATCCGGCAGCTCGCCCGCACGGTGTCGGTGACGAGCGCCCCCGAGACGGTGCTCCTCGACGTCTCGGTCGCCAACCCCGACCCCGAGCTCGCGGCGCGGATAGCTGACGCCGTCTCGGTGCAGTTGGGCACGGTCATCGAGGGTCTCGAGACCGCGCATGACGGCGGCCTGTCGAACGTGCGGGTCTCGCTGGCACGCCCGGCCGACGTCCCCATCCGCCCGTCGTCACCTCGGATCCTGCTCAACCTTGCTCTTGGCGGGGCCAGTGGCCTGGCGCTGGGGCTGATCGGCGCGGTGCTGCGCCAACACCTGGACACGAAGGTCAAGACGCCGGACGGCGTCCGCGCGCTCACCGACATGTCCCCGCTGGGTGCGACGCTGCACGAGCGGGCTGCGGCGAAGCGGCCGCTGGTGGCCCTCGACTGGAGATCGGCGTCGGCCGAGCGGTTCCGCACGGTGCGGACCGCGCTGAAGTTCGCCACGGTGGACCGTGAGCTTCGTCATTTCACGGTCACCTCGGCGGCGGCGGAGGAGGGCAAGACCTCCGTCGCGTGCAACCTCGCCATCAGCTGGGCGCAGAGTGGGTCGTCGGTGTGCCTGGTCGAGGCGGACCTCAGGCGGCCAGGTGTCTCGCGGTTCCTCGGGATCGACGGGAGTCTCGGACTCTCGGACGTGGTGGTGGGCGACAAGGGCCTGGACGACGTCCTGGTGCGCTGGAACCACGGCATGCTGACCGTGCTGCCGGCAGGGTCGCTGCCACCCGATCCGGCTGCGCTGCTCGGTTCGTCGGCTATGGCCTCGCTCGTCGCCAAGCTCAGGGATCGCTTCGACATCGTCATCTACGACTCACCGCCGCTGCTGTCGGTGACCGATGGCGTGGTGCTGGGCCATCAGATGGATGGAGTGGTGCTGGCCATCCGTTCGTTCAGCACCCGTCCGGAGCAGGTGACGGGCTGCATCGAGCGGTTGAACACGTCCCGGGTCGACCTGCTCGGCACCGTGCTCACCAGGGAACGTGCCCGCCGGCAGGCACGCGAGCACGAGTACAAGGCCGACCTCACCCGGGACCGGGCGGAGCTGCCGCTCTCGCTGGAGAGCCCTGCCGACCGACGGCGCGGACGTGCAGGTCCGACCCTCGGAGGTGGCGACCCAGAAGAACGCGCAGGCGAACGGCGTCGTGCTGAGTCGGGTCACGATCGACGTCGGCGGTGGCTGCGACCGTTAGCGGGTCGGAGCGCTCGGTTCGCCGCTACTCCCGCTGTGCGGCGCGGCGAGCTAGAACCAGGCGCCGAGGTGACGCGCGCCCGGCCGCTGCCCGAGCAGCCGCGCGAGGTCGCTGGGGAGCCGCTCGGCGACCTCGCGGGTGTGGTTCCTGACGTGCTCGGTGGCCCGCAACGACGAGGTGACGGCCGCCATCCCGATCAGGTCCGCATGTCGTCGCTCCTCGCCGGTGGCCTGGTGGAACGCGCGGACGGAGGTGAAGACGTCGGGGTCGCCCGCGCCCACCGACCACACGACTGCCCAGGTCGGCGAGGACCGGTCGCGGCGCTGGTAGATGTTGCCGGACGCGTGGATCCGCAGGTCCTCTGCGGTGAACCGTTCGGAGAAGTCCTCCACGCAGAGCAGGCAGTTGCCGTCATCGGAAGCGGTCAGGATGTTGTTGTGCACCTGCACGGGTCCGTTGATCCAGGTCATGGTCGGGTCGGGACGCGGCTGTCGAGGGTCGCGACCCGGGGTGCCCGGATCGGAGGGGTCGCGGTCGTCCTGCACGATGTTCACCGGACGGCCGTTGTCGACGATCGTGTTGTTCCACAAGGCGACGTCGCTGGTGTCGTTGACCTTGATCCCGTCGCCGGCGTTGCCTTCGATGACGTTGTCGCCGACCACCGCGAAGGCCGAAATCTCCAGGGACAGGCCGTGCCGCAGGTTGCCGCGCGAGGTCGTGTTGAACACCCCGATGCGGTACGACGACTCATCGATCCACAGTCCGGTGCCGGCGTTGTCGGTGAACTCGCTGTCGCGCACCAGCACGCCTCGCGTGCGATCGATCTTGACGCCACCGGCCACGGGCGAGTAGTTGAACCGCTCGGTGTTGTTGTGCCGGACCCGGAGCCCGATCACCCGGAGGTCATCGGCGTACGTCGCCCCGGCGCCGAGCATTCCGTTGCGGTTCAGCCGCAGGTTCCGTCAGCGATGGCCCCGCGGGCCGACACGTGCAGGCCCGTGGTCGCGTTGCGCTCGATCCGCATGTCGGAGAGGGTCACATCGGGGGCCTCGATGGTGACCGCACCCATGTGCGGCACCGACGGCGCGAAGCGGCGGACCCCGATGCCGGCCATCGAGCTGTTCGCGCCCCGGATCGAGACCGCCTTGGCGATGGTGCTAGCGCGCACCGAGCGACCGGTCGGGTCGGTGCCGAGGTAGAGGCGGTCGCCGACGTCGTCGACGTAGAACGTCCCAGGCCGCACGGCGGCCCGGGTGGCTACCTGCCGCTGTGCGCTGCCCGCCGACCCACACCTGGTCGGGGTGCGCGGCCATGGGGTGGTTCGGGTCGATGAACGACCAGTCCTCGCCCGGGTTGTCCGGCTCGCCCCAGTGGTAGGTCGGACTGCTGTCGAACTCGGTCCGCCAACCGGTGTGGACATAGAGATCGCCTTCGCTGCGCCACTGCGTGACTGGACGAGAACCCTCGATCCACACCCGGGCGCCCCGGGCGCTCCGGATGCTGAGGCTCTTGCCCGCAGGGATCTCGATCTCTTCGTGGTACGAGCCGCTGTGCACGACGATCCGGTCGCCGGACCGGGCGCGGCGGATGGCACCGTCGATCGTGCGCAGCGGCGATGCCGGCGTGCCCGCTGCCGCGTCGTCGCCGCCCTTGGCGACGTGCAGCGTTGCCGGGCGAGCCTCGGCCTGACTCGACGATGGGGACGCCGGCAGAGGACTGGCGACAACCAGCACGCTCATCAGTACGGCGCTCGTGAGTGCGCGGAAAACCCTCAACGGCGACATCCCTCTGGCATCGGGCGGAACAAACACCGTCCCACCGCGTGCGGCAGCCGTCAATTTGTCAAGTCGCGAAGGGTCGGCTCACCCGCGACCGAAGAGGGGGACCGGCAACCGCGGTGACCGGCCAGAGCCGTCGATGACCTCGAGCCGACCGGCCCGGTTCAAGGTGTGCAGGCGGCGCCCTGCCCACTGGTCCCCGGACGCCAGTCGGGCGATCACCCGCTGCTCATAGGTCTCTGGGTCGAGGCGCACGATCTCGGTCAGGGCCAGCGCGGAGCCGTAGCCGCCCGTCCCGTCCTGGGCCGGCCGCAGCAACCGGCCACCGCGGTGCACCACCCGCCCGGCTGGCCGGGCGCTCGCGATGTCCACGACGACCGGGTTGTGCGCGTGGGGCGTCCACGGGCCGCGCAGGGAGTCGGCGTACCAGAGGTGGAGGGCGTCCGAGCACGAGCCGCCGCGTCGCACCGTCGCCGACAACCACCACCGCCCGTCGTGCCGGAAGGGCGTGACGTCACTCGCGTCGAGGTCGCGCAGCAACACCGAGTCGAGGGTCCAGGCGTGCGGGAAGGTCGTCGCCCGGTAGAGCTCGACCGGTGCCGGCCGCCGAGGTCTCCGGGATCATCCACAGCTCGCCGCCGTCCTCGAGTACGCACGGATACGAGAGATGCACGTCGTGGGTCGAGCGCGCGCACGGGACGTGCCCACCGGTCCGGTCTCGTCGAACTCGACGACGGAGATGACGCCGCGACCCGACCCGGTGGTCGAAGTCCTCCACGAACAGGAAGATCCGGCCGCCCGCCTGATCGGGAAGGGATCGGCATAGAAGTGGTGCCCGTCGTCGGGCAGGTCGCGCCAGCCCGAGACCGGGTGCCGCTGGGTGTCGATCGACCCCTCACCGTCGACGAAGCGCCAGCCCACCCGCCAGTGCGGGGTGCGGTACATGGTGCGGTAGACCCGCCTGGCCGATGCGCTCGCGAGCATTCGCACCGCCTGCCGAGCAGGCGATCGAGGAGCCGGCCCGACCGACAACGTCGACCGTGCCCTGCGGCAGGCGAAGCGGATGGCCGCACACGGCCGCGATCACGAGCGGGACGCAGCCGGCGAGCACGTCGTCCAGCGCCGCCGAGATGATGCCCTGCCGCTCGCTGCCCGGGCGGCCGCTGGTGATCACCTGTCCTGTCGCGTCGACGACGTCCACCACCGGGAAGCGTCCGGCGAGCAGGGCGGCCACGGCGGCTCGCTCTCCCAACCGGCCGTCGAACCGGACCGACCACCCACGGCTGTCCGTCTCGGGTGAGCCGGTCAGGTCGAGGTAGACCATCCGTTCACCCTCGGGAGCACTCGACTCGAGAGTCGGCCAGCTGGCTCGGGTGCCTCCGCGCGTAGCCGGCCGGCGGCAGCCGGTGGATCCGACGCTCGAGCCCGAAGAGGCGCTCGACGTCCCGGGCCGGCAGTGGCGTGCGGGCGACCCACGTGACGCCCGACGCTGACGTCCCCCAGCCGTGAGAGCGCGCGGACCAGCTGGACGTGCCAGCCGCGCAGGTCGCGGCTGGGCAGGAGCGCCCGGACGTGGGTCTGCCTGGTCACCGGCGTCGTCGTCGTCCGGCTCATCGGCCGGCTCATCGGCTGGCTCATCGACCAGGTCCGAACGCGGCGTTCGCCAGGTGGCCGACGAGCTGGTCCGCGGCTGGCACGATCAGGCGGTGGACGACCGAGTGCGGGGCCTGGGGCTCCCCGTGGGCGTCCGGCACGTCGTGGGTGTGCACGGAGATCCGGCGCCACGGCCGGGACCGATCGGCGATCCGTTGGATGTCGGGCAGGTCGGTGAATCCACGACTGTGGTTCATCTGCATGGTCAGGCTGCGCAGGCGCTCCTCGATGGTGCGGCCCTTGACCTCACGAGACGCCTGGGCAGCCAGCTGGGCCGCCTCCCGCAAGGTGAAGGTGCGGTCGATGGAGAGGGGCCGGGCCTGCTTGACGATCGCGGAGCGCAGCTGTCGGTCAGCGGCCAGGATCAGGTCGGCCCTCTCGATCAGGTCATCGGTCAGCGGGGTGGATCGATGCAGCTCGAGCACCCTGGACAACATGCCGTTCGACCGTGGCCAGCCGGGCGATCTCCTGACAGGCGGGTTCGCCGGCCGTGGCGGTCACTCCGGCGCTGCGTACCACGACGTCGCCTCCGAAGCTCTGGGCGAAGACCGACCGCTCGAGGCTGACGCTCATCAGCGGCGAGCGACACACGTTGGCTGAACAGACGGTGAGCACCGTGAACGTCATGGCTCCTCCCCGCGGATCGGGCGGCGGAGGGTCAGCGCGACGCACAGGAACGTGACGAACGACGGAGACGCGTCGAACAGTCCGCTCTCCAGGATGCTGCGGCCCAGGAGCAGCATCAGCAGAGCCACCGCGAGCGATCTCGTCGGCGGGTACGACGTTGCCGCGCGCGCCACCGTGATGCAGGACCAGGATGGCGAGCAGCGCGGTGCCCCCGATCCCGGCCTGGACGAAGGCGGAGACCCAGGTGCTGTCGAGGATCTGGTCGGTGCGATACATGGCGGAGACCGGGATCTTGCTTGACCGCGAGGCCGACGCCCAGCACCTGCTCGGGCAGCGTCTCGGAGTAGCTGAGGGCGGCGTTCCACGCCACGGTCCGAGAGTTCAAGGTGAGCACGCTTGCGGTGTCGCCCCGAGTCGCGTAGCTGCTCAGCAGCGGCGTGAAGAACGTGACGGTCAGCAGCATGGGCACCGCCAGCACGCCGCAGCAGAACAAGGGCACGGGGATGCGGGGAGCCATCAGGATCAGGACGACCACGGCCAGCGCCAACATGGCCAGGCCGGTCCGCGTGCCCGTGAGCCAGATGACACCGAGCGCGGGCAGGATCAGGGCCACGTCGCGTCCGTTCGCCACCCGGTGGACGACGCGCCACATGATGCAGACCAGCGGCACGCTGATCAGGAGCGAGATCTCGTTGGCGTTGAGGGGCGGCAGTCCGCCGTAGAGCCGGCCGCCGGCGAGCGAACCGATGCCGGTGAGCGAGGCGAAGCCGGCCAGCACCAGCATGGCCGCGGTGAGGGCGCTCAGCAGCTCTGCCGCGGGAAAGGCGCGCACCAGGAACACCACGGTGACCGAGATGATGATGACGCGGCTGGCAAGCACCGCGGTGGGGAATCCGGAGCCGTGCAGGGCAGCACCCACCGTGCGTGGTGCAGAGATAGAGCCCCAGCCAGGGGAGTGGTCCCACCTTGAACCGGTGCCAGGGAGTGCCTCGCGGCGGGGCCGTGGCGGCCAGCGCCAGGGCGAGCAGACCCAGCGCAGCCTTGCCCATCACGACGATGTCGAGACCGCCCGAGAAGTACGTGCCCTTGCGCCAGGCGACGGAGGAGACCAACAGCAACAGGCACACGAGCAGTGCCCGCGCGGGCGGACGGCTCAGCGGCGACACGAGCAAGCGGGTCGACGGGTCGGGTCGGCTCGATGATGGCGGCCGTGGTGGTGGCCGGGTGGTGGCAGTGGTGGTGGCAGTGGTGGTGGCAGTGGTCATGTCAGCGCCTGCTTCCGTGCCCGGGCAGACGGAGCGTCGAGCTCAGCCCGCGGGACGAGGAGCCACTGCCGGCAGATGATGCCGGCGGCGATGGAGGTGACCGACAACAGCCAGGGAGCCGCCGAAGCGGGCAGCCCCAGCCACAACAGCGCCAGGGCGGTGGCGCCGAGCCCGAGCATCGAGTCCACGACGCGCAGCCCCAGGACCTTGGCCTGGTCGCCACGGACAGCGGCGAGGCTCCCATAGGGAAGTACGACGGCGCACGAGGCCGCGTACGCCGCCCAGCCCACCACGGCGATGGTGTCGAGCTCATAGCGGCCGTCGGTCAGGACCGATCCGAGGAGTGGCACCGCCAGGGCTGCCAACGGTGCGATCGCACAACAGCCCGCCAGCAGGCCGGCCGCGCCGCGATCGGCGCGCCGGAGGAGAAGGGACAGCGGCTCCTCGCGCCCGGCAGCGTACGAGGAGAAGAGGTAGGCGCCGACCCCCTGCACGAAGAGCATCGCCGGGGCCACGAAGATCCGCGCTGCCTCCAGCTGACCGACGGCGACCTGTCCCGCGGTGATCAGCACGAGCCAGCGCATCAAGTTCAGGGTCGTCGGCCGGACGAACTGCTGGACGGCCCGCCAGGAACCGAACGACACCACTGCCGCGACGTCGCCCCACCGGCGGGCGGGAACCGACCGCTCGGAGCTCGGCAGGGAACGCAGGGCCACGAGGCAGGCGACCGCTTGGCCGATCCAGAGCGCCCCCAGGAAGTGGTTGAGGCTCGGGGTGCCGCCACTCGCGGCCAGGAGGAATCCCAGAGCGGTCACGAACGCGATGGAGTCGACGATGACCAGTCGCCAGTACCTCTGGCAGGCCATCAGGCTGCGCCGGAGGAGGTCTGCGGTCATGAACGCCGCGGTGGCGCCGGCGAACAATGCCGCCGTCGACACGGGCAGGTCGCCGAGCCTCGACGCGAGCACGAACGCGGCCGTCGCGGCCAGGCCCACGGTCGCGAGGGCCAGCCAGGCCAAGGCGGACCGGATGTCCGGGTCGTGGCGGTCCAGCACGGTCAGGGAGTCGCCGATCAGGCCGCTGGAGACGGCGGTCGCCATCACGACCGAGCCGAAGAGCATCGCGAACACGCCGAGGCCGTCGGCCCCCAACGCGCGGGCGGCCAGCAGCTGGAGGACGAAGCTGCCGAACGCGAGGGTGACCTGGGCTGCGACGGCGCCTACGGCCCGGGTCACGTCAAGCTCGCGTTGTGTGTCGGCGCAGTCCGGTCGCGGTGCCGTGCGCCGACTCACCGTGGTCCAGGCGCTTGCACAGCTGCTCGTAGCCGGCGGCGACCTCCAGCCAGTCGTAGCGGTTGGCGGCCCGGTTGCGGAAGTGGGTGCCCCGCTCCACCGCATCCTCGGGCAGGACCTCGGCCCCGAACAGCAACGGCGGGAGGTCGCCCAGGTGGACGAAGTAGCGGCCGAACTCGCCGAGCACCTCCCGGTTGAAGTCGACGTCGTAGGCGATGACGTCCGCTCCGGCGCCCATGGCCCGCAGCAGCGAGGGGTTGGTGCCGCCGACACTGTGGCCGTGCAGGTAGGTGAGGCAGTTGCCGTAGAGCTGGTCGAGCAGGTCCTGGTCCCAGACGCCGCCGAGCAGCAAGATGCGCGGGTCGCGCCCGGCCGCCTGGCGTACCCGCGTCGTGTAGGCGTCGGCGTACGGCGCTGAGCCGACCACGACGCAGCGGCAGCTGTGGCGCGCGAGTGCCGGTAGCCGGCGACGATCTCCTCGACGTGGTTCTCCGGCTCGAACCGGGCCACGACCAGGTGGTAGCCCTGCGGCGTGAGCCCGAGCTCGGCGAGCCGGTCGCTGGCGGGTGAGACCTGGATGGGTGCGCCGTAGGTGAGCAGCTCGGTGGCCGCGCCGAACTCCTCCTCGTAGTAGTCGGCGATGCCCTGCGCGTCGGCGATGAGCGCATCGGCCCAGCGCACGGCGTACGACTCCGACCAGCCGGTAGTAGCGGCGCCCCGCGCCGCCCCACTTCGCCCGGCGCCACTCCAGTCCGTCGACGTGCACCGCCACCGGGTGTCCGGGTCATGCGCAGCAACGGCAGGAACGGCGCGTTGGCGGCGTTGAAGACGATGGCGACGTCGTGGCGCGGATGGGTCAGCAGGTGCAGCGCGGACAGTGCGGTGTGGCTCAGGGTCTCGACGGCCTTCCCCTTGAGGACGGGCAGGTGCACCAGGTGCATCCCGAGGTACTCGTCGCTGGCTCGCGGCCCCGTTTGCCCCGCCGGCGTCCCGGCAGTACACGGTGACCTCGTGGCCGCGAGTGACCAGGCGCTGGCCGATCTCCTCGACGGCGGTCTCGAAGCCGCCGTAGTGCGCGGGCACTCCCCGGGTTCCGAGCATGGCGATGCGCATCTAGACCTCCTGGGACGCGATTCGACGGTCGAAGGCGCGGAGCTCGCGCCACCACTTGGTGAAGGCGATGGACAGGAGTGCCGCGTTCACGGCGAACATGAACGTGTAGGTGACGAAGAAGATCTGCGCCCCGGCCAGCAGCACGAACATCCAGCAGAAGACGCCGTAGTCGTTGGGCAGGAGCAGCCACATCCGCAGCGGGTTCTCTGGTCGCGCCGGCGGCGGCGTACGCCGATCCACGTCGTTGGCGCGCCGCAGGAACGGGAGCAGGATGATGCCGAAGAAGCAGGTCACGTCGACCACCAGGAAAGCCATCGGCACCACCAGCGCCGCGTCCGACTCGATGGGCGGGAAGCGGAAGAACGACACGAGCACGGCCAGGTGGAGCACGCAGGTCTTGATGCAGTCGAACGTGTGGTCCAGCCACTCGCCCGCCGCGGACCCGCCGCCGCGCAGCCGGGCCAGCTGTCCGTCGACGGAGTCCATGACGTAGCCGAGCGCGAGCAGCAGGGCCACCGCGCAGCCGAGCGGCACGGAGGGCTCTCCGGCAATGAGCAGCCCCAGCGCCGCCGCCGAGAGGCTCCCGCTGATGAGCGTCGCCGAGTTGGGGGACAGGCCGTGGACGTGGGCCGCGGCGGCAACCCGCCGGGCAGCCGGGCGGTTGACCAGCCGGGAGTAGGCCGGCGTGCCGCGGCTCGACTTCTGGGCCCTTCCCAACGCCTCGAAGTTGTCGTGATACGTCGTTCGCGCCGGCGAAGGGGCGGTCACGGTTGGTGTCTGGTTCGGCGTCGTCGACAGCACCATCGCCCGTCTCCTCGTTCGCTCGCGGGACTCGGGGCAGCACCACCCCGAACGAGGCGCTCGGACGAGCGGCCCCTGTCCTCGCTCGGAAGGTAGTGATGGGCCGGGCTCGCGAAGCTGCCTGCGGCGACACGTCCCCACTTTTGGGGGTGCGACGGGCCACAAACCCCACGAACGGGCCGGATCTTGTTCAGTGGCGGCGAGTGCCTAGTGGTGGGGATTTCCGTGGAGATGCAGCGCACCGTTCTGATGACCAACCCGTCAGCCGACGTCTACGGGGCCGACCTGCAGCTGCTCGAGAGCGTGGTGGCGCTGCGCGACCACGGTTGGCGGGTGGTCGTCGCAGTGCCGTCGTCGGGCCCCCTGGTCGCGCGCCTGACCGCGCTGGGGGCCGAGGTGGAGCTTGTGTCCTTCCCCGTGCTGCGGCGTGCGGACGTGTCCGCGCGGGGACTGGCCTCGCTGGCCGGCGCGACCGCCCCGGCGATCGCCAGGATGACCCGGCTGGTCCATCGTGTGCGGCCCGATCTCGTCTACGTCAACACGATCACGCTGCCGTGGTGGCTGCTCGTGGCTCGCTGGTGTGGCCTGCCCAGCGTCTGCCACGTCCATGAGGCCGAGGCCCGCGATCGTCGTCTCGTGCGGAGAGTGCTCGCGGCGCCGTTGGTGCTCGCAGACAGGACGATCGTCAACAGCGCCGCAACCCTTGCCGTCACCGCCGAGGCAGCGCCGTACGTCGGACGGCGGCTCCGACTGGTCCACAACGGGGTGCGGGGCCCAGCGGCGGCACCCGTGCCCCGCCGGGCAGAGGGCTCGTTCCGGCTGCTCGTGGTCGGGAGGCTCACGCCGCGAAAGGCCCCCGATGTGGCGATCGAAGCCATCGCCCTGCTGAGGGCGGCCGGTCGCGACGTGACGCTGGAGCTCTGCGGCACGCCAGGCCCCGGACACGAGCCGTACTTCTCGGAGCTGTGCGCCCGCGCCCAGGACTCCGAGCTGGAGGGACGGGTGACTTTCATCGGATATCAGTCCCCGATCTGGCCGGCCCTGCACCGCGCCGACGTGCTGGTTGCGCCGTCGCTGGGTGAGTCCTTCGGCAACGCAGTGGTCGAGGGACAGCTCGCCCGGCGCCCGGTCATCGCCAGCGCGGTGCAGGGCCACTCGGAGACGGTCGAGCACGGGATCAGCGGACTCCTGGTGCCGGCCAGTGATCCCGCTGCTCTTGCCGCCGCCGTCGTCCGGCTCATGGACGAGCCAAGGACCCGGGCGCAGCTGGCACTGCTCGGGATGCGGCGGGCCGAGGAGAGGTTCGGAGTGCAGCGCTATGCCGACGGGATCTTCGCGGTGGCGGGCGAGCTGGTGAGCAGGCCGACCCTGGCGGCGCCTCGTGGCCCGGCCAAGGTGGTTCAGACCTGAACCTCACCGAGCCCTTCGACGAGCTCCTGCAGAGCGAGCCGAAGCAGCGTGCTCGAGGTCTGTTGTGTGTAGGGAAAGTAGACGACGTCGACCCCGACCAACCCGAAGCTTCGTTCGAGCAGATCGCCCTTGGTCGTGCCGCGCCAGTCGTCTCCCTTGAAGATGCGGTCGAAGCGCAGTGCCCGCCAGGTCACGAGCTTGTCGGGCACCAGCTCGACATGCACCTGGTCGACGATGCTGAGGGCGCCGACGATCTCGACCCGTTCCTCGAGCGGGATGACCGGCTGGGTGCCTTTGACCAGCCGGCAGAGCTCGTCCGAGACCACGCCGGCGATCAGGTAGTCGCAGCTGGCCCGGGCCCGTCGGAGCAGATTCAGGTGGCCCACATGGAACAGGTCGTACGCCCCCGGGGCATACCCCACGACATTCCCCATCAGTTCGTCCTCCGTATCGAGCGAGTCCGGCCGAACCTAGGGATCGGCGGGGCGGTCATCGCCGCCTCGACGCCGACTTACCCAAGACAGGGGACGGGGTGCCGCCGCATAGACTGGCGCCAACACCCCCTGTCATTCGTGGCCGGGGGCTGCCCGCGTTGAGCGGATCACGTTCGGACCAGCCCAGGAGCCTCTGTGTCACTCGCCGGCCTCGCCGACGCCGTCCTCGCCGACGCCACCCTCTCCACCGCCGTCGAGGACGCTCGTGGCGGGAAGGTGCGCGCCCTCGACCTCACCGGGCCCGAGGCGCTGCGGCCGTTCCTGGTCGCGGGGCTGGTGCGCGCCGGGCGGACCGTGCTGGCGGTCACCGCCACCTCTCGGGAGGCCGAGGACCTGGTCACCGCCCTGGGCGATCTGGTCGACCCGACCCGGGTCGGCTACTACCCCAGCTGGGAAACGCTGCCCCACGAGCGGCTGAGCCCGCGCAGCGACACGGTCGGGCAGCGGCTGGCGATCCTGCGTCGGCTGCGCCACCCCGGCACCGATGCGAGCAACGGGCCACTCTCGGTCGTGGTCGCGCCGGTGCGGTCGGTGCTGCAGCCGCAGGTGAAGGGGCTCGGCGACCTGGAGCCGGTCGAGCTGGTGACCGGCGACTCGGCGCCGCTGGAGGACGTCGTACGCCGGCTGGCCGACGCGGCGTACACGCGGGTGGACCTGGTGGAGAAGCGCGGTGAGTTCGCCGTGCGCGGCGGCATCATCGACGTGTTCCCGCCGACCGAGGAGCACCCGGTGCGGATCGAGCTCTGGGGCGACGACGTGGAGGAGATCCGCTCGTTCTCGGTGGCCGACCAGCGCACCCTCGACAAGGTGGAGCGCCTGTGGGCGCCGCCGTGTCGCGAGCTGCTCCTCACCGACGAGGTACGCCGGCGCGCGGCCGAGCTCGGCGAGCAGCACCCACAGCTGCTCGAGCTCACCGACAAGATCGCCGCGGGCATCGCCGTCGAGGGCATGGAGTCGCTGGCGCCGGTGCTGGTCGACGAGATGGAGCTGCTGGTCGACCTGATGCCCGCCGACACCCACGTGCTGGTGCTCGACCCCGAGCGCGCCCGCAGCCGGGCCCACGACCTGGTCGCGACCAGCGAGGAGTTCCTGGGCGCGAGCTGGGCGGCGGCCGCCGGCGGGGGTGTCGCGCCCATCGACCTGGGCGCCGCGTCGTACCGCGCCCTCGGTGACGTGCGCCTGCACACTCTCGACCTCGACAAGCCCTGGTGGACGCTCAGCCCGTTCGGCCTCGATGGAGTGGACGGTGCGGCGGAGGGACTACCGCACCGCCCGGTCGACCACTATCGCGGCGACGTGGAGAAGGCGATCGCGGACCTGGAGGGGTGGCGGGCCGACGGCTACCGGACGGTGGTGCTCTACCCCGGGCACGGGCCGGCGCAGCGGATGGTCGAGATGCTGGGGGAGCACGACGTGCCCGCCCGGATGACAGAGACCCTCGAGAACGGACCCGCTGACGGTGTCGTCGAGGTCACCTGCGGCTCGCTCACCGACGGCTTCGTCGACGACACCAACCGGATCGTGCTGCTGACCGGAGAGGACATCTCCGGCCAGCGCGCCTCGACCCGCGACATGCGGAAGATGCCCGCCCGGCGCAAGCGGCAGATCGACCCGCTCGAGCTCACCAAGGGCGACTACATCGTGCACGAGCAGCACGGTGTCGGTCGGTTCGTGGAGATGAAGCAGCGCGAGGTGCAGGGCGCGACGCGCGAGTACCTCGTGCTGGAGTACGGCCCGTCGAAGCGTGGCGGCCCGCCGGACCTGCTCTACGTGCCGGCCGACGCGCTCGACCAGGTGACCCGCTACGTCGGCGGCGAACAGCCCAGCCTCGACCGCCTCGGCGGCGGCGACTGGGCCAAGCGCAAGGGCCGGGCGCGCAAGGCGGTCCGCGAGATCGCGGCCGAGCTGATCAAGCTGTACGCCGCCCGGCAGGCCACCAAGGGCTTCGCGTTCGGGCCGGACACGCCCTGGCAGCGCGAGCTCGAGGACGCCTTCCCCTTCACCGAGACCCCCGACCAGCTGTCCACGGTCGACGAGGTCAAGTCCGACATGCGACAGACCGTGCCGATGGACCGGCTGGTCTGCGGCGACGTCGGCTACGGCAAGACCGAGATCGCGGTGCGGGCGGCGTTCAAGGCGGTGCAGGACGGCAAGCAGGTCGCCGTGCTGGTGCCGACCACGTTGCTGGTCACCCAGCACCTGAGCACGTTCAGCGAGCGGATGAGCGGGTTCCCGGTGGTCGTGAAGGGCCTCAGCAGGTTTCAGACCGACAAGGAGGCTCGCGAGGTCATCGCGGGCCTGGGCGAGGGCAGCATCGACATCGTCGTCGGCACCCACCGGCTGCTCAACCCCGACATCAAGATGAAGGACCTCGGCCTGATCGTGGTCGACGAGGAGCAGCGGTTCGGCGTCGAGCACAAGGAGCAGATGAAGCGGCTCCGCACCAGCGTCGACGTGCTGAGCATGAGCGCCACCCCGATTCCGCGCACCCTGGAGATGGCGATCACCGGCATCCGTGAGATGTCGACGATCACGACTCCGCCCGAGGAGCGGCACCCGGTGCTGACCTACGTCGGCGGTTACGAGGATCGCCAGGTCACCGCCGCCGTACGCCGTGAGCTGCTGCGGGACGGCCAGGTCTTCTACATCCACAACCGGGTCAACTCCATCGAGAAGGCCGCGGCCCGGCTGCGCGAGCTGGTGCCCGACGCCCGGGTGGCGGTCGCGCACGGGCAGATGGGAGAGCACCAGCTCGAGCAGGTGATGCTGGACTTCTGGGAGAAGCGGTTCGACGTGCTCGTCTGCACCACCATCGTCGAGTCCGGCCTCGACGTCTCCAACGCCAACACGATGATCATCGAGCGCGCGGACACCCTCGGTCTCAGCCAGCTGCACCAGCTGCGTGGCCGGGTCGGGCGCAGCCGCGAGCGGGCGTACGCCTACTTCCTCTACCCCACCGAGAAGCCGCTGACCGAGACCGCCCACGAGCGTCTGGCGACCCTGGCCCAGCACTCCGACCTCGGCGGCGGCATGGCAATCGCGATGAAGGACCTCGAGATCCGCGGGGCCGGCAACCTGCTCGGCGGGGAGCAGTCCGGCCATATCGCCGACGTCGGCTTCGACCTCTACGTCCGGCTCGTCGGCGAGGCCGTGCAGGACTTCCGGGGTGACGCGGAGCCCGAGCTCAACGAGGTGCGGATCGAGCTGCCGGTCGACGCCCACCTCCCGCACGACTACATCTCCAGCGAGCGGCTCCGGCTCGAGATGTACAAGCGCCTGGCGGAGGTCCGCTCCGACGCCGACGTCGACGTGCTGGCCGAGGAGATGGTCGACCGCTACGGCGAGCCGCCCCAGGAGGTGGTCTCGCTCCAGCTGGTGGCGAGGTTGCGCGCCCGGGCCCGCCAAGCGGGTGTCGGCGAGCTCACCATCGCGGGCAAGAACGTGCGCTTCGGCCCGGTCTCGCTGCCGGACTCGCGCGTGGTCCGGCTCAACCGGCTGTACCCGAAGTCGATCGTCAAGTCCGAGGCCGGCACCATCCTGGTGCCCCGGCCGGGTATCCCGGGGGCGACCGGTTCTCCGTTGACCGGAGTGGCCCTGCTTGAATGGGCCCGCGGCGTGATCGACGCCGTCATCGACCCACGGGAGAGCAAGGAGACCGCGTGAGCCCCAGTCTGGGACCCACCTTCCGACGAGCCGTCGCCGGCAGCGCGGTGGCCGTGCTCACCTTGAGCGGTTGTGGCGTGGGGGAGGACTCCCTCGGCCCGGGCCTGGCCGCCCAGGTCGGAGACACCAGTATTGAGCTCGACCAGGTCGACGACGCAGCGGCCGACCTGTGCGAGATGATCTCGTTCCTCTCCGAGGAGGGCACCTCTTCAGCCATCGCCGGCGCCATCGTGCGCGACAACTCGCTTCAGTACGTCGTGCTGCGCGAGCTGGGCAACCAGCTCGCCGAGGAGTACGACGTCCGGGCGGGCGAGGCCTACCGCAGCTCGCTCGACTCGAACGAGGCGCAGCTGTCGGGGTTCGGGGTGGATGGCGACCTGCTCGACGAGGTGGTGCCGACACTCAGCTCGGGCGACTACTTCCTCGACATCGTTCAGCAGATCGGGCAGGACGAGCTCGGCCTCTCCCCCACGGAGGACACTCAGCAGGAGGGCATCAGCAAGGGGCTCGAGATCGCCCAGCAGTGGGAGGCCGACCAGGGCCTCGAGATCAACCCGCGCTTCTCCAGCATGAGCGTCGGCGACCTCGACCAGATCCTGGTCAGCCAGGTCGACAGCCTGTCGGTGCCGGTGAGCGACTTCGCCAAGCAGGCGCTCGAAAGCGTCGACCCTGCGGCCGCCGACTCGTCGTACGTCGACTCCTTGCCGGAATCCCAGCGCTGCGGGTGAGCGACGGCGACTCGCTGGTCGAGTTCCTGGCAGTGATGCGCCGGCTCCGCGCCGAGTGCGCGTGGAAGCGGGAGCAGACCCACCGCTCACTCGCGCGCTACCTGCTCGAGGAGACCCACGAGACACTGGAGGCCCTCGACACCGGCTCCGCCGAGCACCTGCGCGAGGAGCTCGGCGACCTGCTGCTGCAGATCTACTTCCACGCGGTGATCGCTGAAGAGTCGGGCGACTTCACCATCGACGACGTCGCGCGCGGCATCATCGAGAAGATGGTGCGTCGCAACCCCCACGTCTTCGGCGACGGCTCCGAAGCGCCCGCCGACGCCCGCGAGGTCAACGAGCTCTGGGAGTCGGTCAAGGCCACCGAGAAGCAGCGCGGCTCGGTCACCGACGGCATCGCACCGACCCTGCCCGCCCTGCTCTACGCCGACAAGGTGCTGGACCGGCTGGAGCGCTCCGGCAGCGCGGTCGTACCCGAGACCGACGACTTCGGAGACCGGCTGCTCGCACTCGTCGCCGAAGCCCGCGAGACCGGCACCGATCCCGAACAAGCCCTGCGCGACGCCGTACGCCGGTTGGTCGGCGACGCCTGAACGACCGCCGCCCGGAGGTGGCGGAACGCCCGTGCTTGACCGCGTTTGCCCAGGTCGGGGCCGGTGGGAAAGATGGTTGGGGGGTGTAGGCAGAGGGCTGTGGTGCCTGGCCGAGGCCGGACTCACGACACCCGAGTGGCGGGTCGGCGCGGTCCGCGGCCTGGCCTCCGCGCCGGTCGCCCTGCAGGTCGAGGACCCCGGAGCCGATCTACCCAAAGCGATGGGTCTCGACGACGGCCTCGCCCAGCGGCTCGGCCTGCTCGACCAACGGGAGGTCTTCGTTGGTCGAGCAGCGGGAGCGAGGGACGAGCGACCGCGTCGTCGAGACCTCGGAGCCGGTCTGCCCAAAGCGATGGGTCTCGACGACGGCCTCGCCCAGGGGCTCGGCCTGCTCGACCAACGGGAGGGTCTTTGTTGGTCGAGCAGCGGGAGCGAGGGACGAGCGACCGTGTCGTCGAGACCCCAGGGGCCGGTTCGCGTGCCAGCTTCGGGGTCTCGACGACGGCCTCGCCCAGGGGCTCGGCCTGCTCGACCAACGGAAGAGATCGTTGGTCGAGCAGCGGGAGCGAGGGACGAGCGACCGTGTTGTCGAGACCTCCGCAGCTGCACGGTCTAGGTCCCGGAGCGATTCGGGGTCTCGACGACGGCCTCGCCCAGGGGCTCGGCCTGCTCGACCAACGGGAGGGAGGGTCTTTGTTGGTCGAGCAGCGGGAGCGAGGGACGAGCGACCGCGTCGTCGAGACCTCTGTAACTGACACGTTGATTGTGGGGGTCGTCGTCCTCCCGAAGGCGCGATGGTGTCGGCCTCCACCGGCGCCGCTCAAGGGTTCGCTGCGCCGCTTCGCGCCCTTGACTGCGCCGGCTCCGGCCGGTGTTGGCGCCTATCGGGACGACGCCGACCTGTGGTCGGCGTGATTCGTTGGTCGAGCAGCGGGAGCGAGGGACGAGCGACCGCGTCGTCGAGACCTCCGCAGCTGGTCACCGCGCTACGGTCGAGGCCCGGATCGGCTTGCGGGGTCTCGACGACGGCCTCGCCCAGGGGCTCGGCCTGCTCGACCAACGGGAGGTCTTGGTTGGTCGAGCAGCGGGAGCGAGGGACGAGCGACCGCGTTGTCGAGACCCCTGTAGCTGACACGTTGATTGTGGGGTCGTCGTCCTCCCGAAGGCGCGATGGTGTCGGCCTCCACCGGCGCCGTCAAGGGTTCGCTTCGCCGCTTCGCGCCCTTGACTGCGCCGGCTCCGGCCGGTGATGGCGCCTATCGGGACGACGCCGACCTGTGGTCGGGCCGGGATTCGTTGGTCGAGCAGCGGGAGCGAGGGACGAGCGACCGCGTCGTCGAGACCCCTGAGCCGATCCGCCCAACGTGACGGGTCGAGTTCACGTGTGAGCTTGCGGGGTCTCGACGACGGCCTCGCCCAGGGGCTCGGCCTGCTCGACCAACGGGCGGTTTCGTTGGTCGAGCAGCGGGAGCGAGGGACGAGCGACCGCGTCGTCGAGACCCCGAGCCGATCCGCCCAACGTGACGGGTCGAGTTCACGTGTGAGCTTGCGGGGTCTCGACGACGGCCTCGCCCAGGGGCTCGGCCTGCTCGACCAACGGGAGGGCGCGGTGGTTGAGGCTTCGAAACCCCTGTAGTAGAGCGGGAAAGTCGTTACCTGACCGTGACCAGTGGGTCGGTGGATAACCCCGGTTTCGGGGTCATGAGTGTCGGTGGTCGGTGCTTGGATAGTTGCTATGACCAGCACCGCAACCCACACCGATCGGCCGCCACGGCCGCGGTGCTTGCGGTGCTGCGCGCGCCACAAGGCCGACCGCGAAGCGGCCGATGTCGCGATGGCCCACGCGACCATCGAGTGGGCGATCCTCAACGAAGCAGATCCGGCCGCGTGTGTCGGGTTCTTCGCCGACAAGGCCCTCCCGGTCGCTGGACCGGGTGCGCCTCTGGTGTCGGAGTTCGCGTTGATGGAGTACGCCGCCGCGTTGGGTGTCACGACCGAGTCGGGGTTCGCGCAGGTCGGCGGGATCCTCGAGCTCCGCTACCGCCTTCCCAAGCTCTGGGGCAAAGTGGTCGAGGGGCGGTTGCCGTTGTGGCGGGCCCGCCGGATCGCCGCCCACACCACCAGCCTCCCCATGGCCGGTGCCGCCCAGGTCGACCGGCACCTCGCGCCGGTGGCGCACTCGTGCTCGTGGGCGCAGCTGGACCGCACGGTCGAGGAAGCGATGGTGCGGTTCGACCCCGAAGCCGCCGAAGCCAAACGCCGGGAGGCCGCGGAGAAGCGGCACGTCGACGTCCACGCCGACGAGGTCTCCTTCGACGGCACCGTCCGGATCGATGCCGAGGTCGACCTCGCCGACGCCCTCGACCTCGAGGACGCGCTCCGAGGCTGGGTGCCAAACAGCAGGCTGACCTGGGCAGCACCGAGTCCCTGGATGTGCGTCGCGCCACAGCGCTCGGCGACCTGGCCCGGCGCCAGCTGGCGTTCGGGTTCGAAGACGCCGAGCCCGGCCGGTCCGTGGACCTGGTCGTCCACATCAGCGAGGACGCGCTGACCGGCACCGAGACCGTCGGCCGGTGCGGCAACACCAGGTCCCCGATCTCCGTCGAACAGATCCGCGAATGGTGCGCCAACCCCAACACCAAGGTCACCGTGAAACCGGTGGTCGACCTGGCCGACCACATCCACGTCGAGGCCTACGAGGCACCCGACCGGCTCAAGGACCAGAACGCTCTGGTCGACGTGCACTGCGTGTTCCCGCACTGCACCAAACCAGCGCGACGATGCGACACCGACCACGTCGAGCCGTATCCAGGTGGCCCGACGTCATCGACCAACACAGCACCCCTGTGCCGACGGCACCACCGCGCCAAAACCCATGGTGCGTGGGACTACTCCGTCCTGGACCGCGGCACCTACCTCTGGACCACCCCCAACGGGCTGAAACTGATCCGCGACCACCGCGGCACCAGCTCATTCCCGGGCGAACCCTGACCACCACGCCCCACACCCCGGCCAGAGATCAAAGGCCGGGGCTACTAGCGCGCAACAGGCAGCCCCATGGGGTTGCCGGCCGGCAGCGTGCCGGTCGCGGCGACGGCCCTCGCAACCTGACCCAGCACCCGCAGGACCAATTCCAGGTCATCGCCGAGCAGACGCAGCTGTTCGGACGCCAGCCGGTCGGTGTCGGCCTCGATCTCGTTGCGCAGGGTGCGACCCGCAGCGGTCAGGGCGGACCCGTCCTCGGTCACGAGCCCTCGCTCCGCGAGCTGGGCGACACCGTCGAGCCACTCGTCGTCGGTCCAGCCGCGGTTCGGCTGCATCGTCTGTCGGGTCACCTGACCGTTGGCGACATGGGTGAGCGTTGCCTGGAGACCGGAGAGACCGGCACTCGTCGCGGCGAGCACGTGTCCGTCACCGCGGTGCTCCCGGAGCACCGTGGCCGCCCACCACAGGCGCGCGGCCGGCGCGTCGGGCACCGGCACGTGCTGCCAGGCGGCGGCCAGGGCGCGCCCGTCGGTGGTGACCTCGCGCGCGGCGCGCACCAGAGCCTCGGTGGCGGGCTCGAGCTCATCGACGCCCTCGATCAGCTGGCTGAGCACGCGGTCGGCGGCGGCAGTCCGGGACTGCACCGCCGCCTCCGGGGTGATCCGCCCCCACACCTTGGGCACGGCCTTGGCGACCATCCGCGGCGAGAAGCCGAAGAACAGGGCGGTCACGACGGCGGGGTTGACCGCGCCGAGCGGTGCCGCGCGGCCGGCGAAGTAGCCGTTCCAGAAACCGTGCAGGCCCTCGTCGGCGAGACAGCCGGCGACGTCGGGATGGAAGTAGCAGAGCACGTGGACCGGCTCGTAGGCCGACCACAGCTGGCGTTCGGGCGTCACCGTACGGATCGTACGGCGGCCCCGGCGCCCAGATATCGTGCGCGGGTGACTCTCGTGCACCCGGGCACCGGCGAGACGCTGGGTTGGTGGGCGGCCCGCAAGGAGCGTGGACACCGCCGCAACTGTGCTCGCATCGTCGAGCACGCGCAGCACCTGTGCGACGAACGGCTGGTGCACGGCGCGCTCCTGACCCGGCAGGGCCAGCGGACGATCCTGGCGGTCGGCCCGACCCGCGTCTGGGCGCTGCTGGGTGGCACCACGCGTCCCGACCGGGCCGAGGAAGTCATCGACGAGTGGCCGCGGGCTCGGGTGACCCTGCGCGAGGCGGAAGGCAACGAGCGCGTGCTCCGCGTCATCCCTGTGCGCCTCGTCGAGCTCGGCCTGCCGAACGGCGACCGCCCGTGGATGCGCCCGTACACGCTCTCGCTGGAGACCGCGCACGCCCTCGGCAACCCGCCCACCGAGACGGCGTACGTCGTGGACGAAGGTGGCCTCGAGCGTGTCGAGCCCGATGGTCGGAGCCACCGAGTGGCCTGGGAGTCCCTGAGTCAGGTGATGCTGCTCCGTCCGACCGCGCAGGGCTGGGAGGCGGTGCTGTTCGCCGGCGACGACGGCGAGCTGGTGGTGCCCTACGACGCCATGCGCGAGGCGATCTGGGAGCGGGTGCGCCAGCTGCCGGGCGCCGACGCGGACCTGGTCGAGGCCGCGACCCTGAGCACGGGCTCGACCGGGCGCCGGCTGTGGTGGCGTGGCACGGACACCGACCCCGACTTCCTCCAGTAGGCAGCACTAGGCTGGGCGCGCCCGCACCGGACAACCCCAGGAGCAGTACACGTGGCATCGATCGAAGCCGTCGGAGCCCGCGAGATCCTCGACTCGCGCGGCAACCCCACCGTCGAGGTCGAGGTGCTCCTCGATGACGGTTCGTTCGCGCGGGCGGCGGTGCCGAGCGGCGCGTCGACCGGCGCCTTCGAGGCGGTCGAGCTGCGCGACGGCGGTGACCGCTACCTCGGCAAGGGCGTGCAGAAGGCCGTCGACGCGGTCATCCAGATCATCGGCCCCGCGATCGAGGGCCTCGCGGTCGACGACCAGCGGGTGATCGACCAGACCATGTTCGAGCTCGACGGCACGCCCAACAAGGCCAAGCTCGGCGCCAACGCGATCCTCGGTGTCTCGCTGGCCGTGGCCCGCGCCGCCGCGGACTCCGCGCAGCTCCCGCTCTACCGCTACGTCGGCGGGCCCAACGCCCACCTGCTGCCGGTGCCGATGATGAACATCCTCAACGGCGGCGCGCACGCCGACTCCAACGTCGACGTGCAGGAGTTCATGATCGCGCCGATCGGCGCGCCCACGTTCAAGGAGGCGCTGCGCTCGGGCGCCGAGGTCTACCACGCGCTCAAGTCGGTGCTGAAGAAGAAGGGCCTGTCCACCGGCCTCGGTGACGAGGGTGGCTTCGCCCCCAACCTGGACTCCAACCGGGCCGCGCTCGACCTGATCGCCGAGGCGGTCGAGGCCTCCGGCTCAGAAGCTCGGCACCGACATCGTGCTCGCGATGGACGTGGCAGCCACCGAGTTCCACTCCGACGGTGCCTACACGTTCGAGGGCACCCCCAAGACCAGCGCCGAGATGATCGCCTACTACGCCGAGCTCGTGGCGGCGTACCCGATCGTCTCCATCGAGGACCCGCTCGACGAGGACGACTGGGACGGCTGGAAGGCGCTCACCGACCAGCTGGGCGACAAGATCCAGATCGTCGGCGACGACCTGTTCGTCACCAACGTCGAGCGGCTCCAGCGCGGCATCGACGGCGGCAACGCCAACGCCATGCTGGTGAAGGTCAACCAGATCGGCTCGCTCACCGAGACCCTCGACGCGGTCGAGCTCGCGCACCGGGCCGGCTTCCGCAACATGATGAGCCACCGCTCCGGCGAGACCGAGGACACCACGATCGCCGACCTGGCCGTCGCCACCAACTGCGGACAGATCAAGACCGGCGCCCCGGCGCGGTCGGACCGGGTGGCGAAGTACAACCAGCTGCTGCGCATCGAGGACGAGCTCGGCGACGCAGCGCGCTACGCCGGTGCGGCCGCGTTCCCGCGATACCAGGCCTGAACGAGGCAGACTCGGGTCCATGCCGTCCGACCGTCCCCGCACGCCCAGAGATGGGCCCAGAGCCGGGAGCCGACCGAGCACCGGACGCCGGACCGGTCGGGGTCGCGAGGCGGGGGTGCGGGGGGTCCGTCCCCCGGCACCCAGCACCAACGCCGAGGAGCGCAAGCGGTCCAAGTTCACCGGCCGGGCCGCGATCCTCGTGGTCGTGCTCGCGGTGCTGGCGGTCTCCTACGCGTCGTCGCTGCGCGCCTACCTCCAGCAGCGCTCGCACATCGGCGACCTGAAGCAGCAGATCGCCGAACGCCAAGCGAGCATCGACGAGCTCGAGGGTGAGAAGGCGCGTTGGCAGGACGATGCCTTCGTGCGGCAGCAGGCCCGCAAGCGGTTCGGCTACCTGATGCCCGGCGAGACGTCGTACGTCATCCTCGACGAGAACGGCAATCCGGTCGACTCGGAGACCGAGCTCAGCGACCCCGACTCGGTCGCGCGACAGACTCCCGAAGCGGTGTACGCCGACGTGTGGGAGTCGGTGAAGCTGGCCGGCAACCCGCCCGAGCAGGAGTCGCCGCCGCTGAGCGAGATCGACGGTTCGAAGAATTGATCGACCCCGCCGACGAGGAGACCGTCCGGCAGCAGCTCGGCCGGCCGCCGCGGTCCATCCACGCCGTTGGCCACCGATGCCCGTGCGGCAACCCGGACGTGGTCACGACCGAGCCGCGGCTGCCCAACGGCACGCCGTTCCCCACCACCTTCTACCTCACCTGTCCCCGCGCGGCCTCGATGATCGGCACGCTCGAGGGCTCGGGCCTGATGAAGGAGATGCAGGCCCGGCTGGCCGAGGACGCCGACCTCGCCGCGGCGTACCGCGCGGCCCACGAGTCCTACCTCGCCTTCCGCGCAACCCTCGGCTGAGGTGCCGGAGATCGACGGCATCACGGCCGGCGGCATGCCCGACCGCGTCAAGTGCCTGCACGTGCTCGCCGGCCACGCGCTGGCCGCCGGCCCGGGCGTGAACCCGCTCGGCGACGAGGTGCTCGAGCTGCTGGGGGAGTGGTGGGCGAGCGGCCCGTGCGTGTAGCGGCCATCGATTGCGGCACCAACACGATCAAGCTGCTCATCGGCTCGCTGCCGGAGGTCGCGGTGCGCGAGTCGCGGATGGTGCGGCTCGGGCAGGGGGTCGACCGCACCGGCCGGCTCGACGAGCACGCGCTGCGCCGGACCTTCGAGGCCATCGACGAGTACGCCGAGCTGATCCAGCGAGCACGGCGCCGAGCGCATCCGCTTCTGCGCGACCTCCGCGACCCGCGACGCGGACAACTCCGAGGTGTTCGCCGATGGGGTGCACGCCCGGCTGGGGGTCCGGCCCGAGGTGCTGAGCGGCGAGGAGGAGGCGGCGCTGGCGTTCGACGGCGCGGTGCGCAACCTCGCGATCGCGCCGGACCACCCGGTGCTGGTCGTCGACATCGGCGGCGGCTCCACCGAGCTGGTGCTCGGCACCGACGTGGTGGCGGCCTCGACCTCGATGGACATCGGCTCGGTGCGGCTGCACGAGCGCCATCTCCACGACGACCCGCCGACCGCCGAGCAGGTCGCCGCCTGCGTGGCCGACATCGACGCCGCCCTGGACGCCTCGCCCGGTCTCGCCGGAGTCGGCCGCGACCGTGGTCGGCGTCGCGGGCACGGTCACGACGATCGCCGCGGCCGCGCTGGACCTGCCGGCGTACGAGCGGGAGGCCATCGACCAGCAGGTGATCCGCGTCGACGCGGTGCACGAGGTGGCCGAACGGATCGTCGCGATGACCCACGCCGAGCGGCTGGCCCTCCCGTACATGCATCCCGGCCGCGCCGACGTCATCGACGCCGGCGCGCTGATCCTGTCGCGAGTGCTCCGGCGTACGCCGCTCGAGACGCTGGTGATCTCCGAGTCCGACATCCTCGACGGGATCGCCTGGTCGATCGCGTTTGGCTAGACCCCTGCTGGCTACCGGGGGACATGACCCAAGCAATGCCGACACCCCAGCCGACCGGGGACGAGCCACTCGGGGCGCTCGTGCACCGGCTGACCGAACAGGTCCCCGAGCTGATCCGCAGCGAGCTGAGGCTGGCCCAGGCCGAGCTCAAGGAGAAGGGCAAGAAGGCCGGCATCGGTGCCGGCGCCTTCGGAGCCGCCGGGCTGCTCGCCCTCTACGGCGTCGCCTGTCTGCTGGCCGCCGCGATCATCGCGCTGGCCCTCGCGGTCGAACCGTGGCTGGCGGCGCTGATCGTGGGCGCGGTGCTCCTGGCCGCGGCCGCGCGTCGCCGCCCTCGCCGGCAAGAAGTCCGTGGAGCAGGCGACACCTCCCGCGCCGGAGCGGGCCATCGCCGGGATCAAGCAGGACGTCGCCACCGTCAAGGGAGGCCACCGATGAGCAGCAACGAGATCCGCGCACCTGGCCGCCGACATCGAACGCCAGCGCGACCAGCTCGCCGACACCGTCGACGCCCTGCAGCACAAGCTCGACGTGAAGGCCCAGGCCAAGCACAGGGCCGACGACGTGCGGGACCGCGCCACGACCGCCAGCGGCAAGCCGCGTCCGGAACTGGTCGCGGCCGGAGTCGCGCTGGCCGCGGTCGTGGTCGGCCTGATCGTGCCTCCGTCGGCGACACTGACCCCAGAAGGAGATCCACCCATGATGAAGAAGACTCCCTGCTGCTCGCCGCCGGTGTCGGCTACGTGCTCGGGCGCCCGCGCCGGTCGCGGCCGCTACGAGCAGATCAAGTCCGGCGCCCAGAAGTTCGCCGGCGACCCGCGGGTGCAGGCGGCCAAGGACAAGGCCACCGACGCGGCGAAGGAGAAGGCCGGCGACGTGGCGCACGCCGCGGCCGACAAGGTACGCCGCGAGGCCTCGATCCAGCCCGCACCCTGACCGCCTGCCTGCACCCGGCGACCGGGGAGCCGTTCCCGTCGCCGGTCCCGCCCGGCACCGGCTGGCCGGGTGACCCGGCCGCCCACGCCGGCAGCGGCGACCCGCTGGACGAGCTCGGTGCCGAGATCAGCACCTGCCGACGCTGCCCGCGCCTGGTCGAGTGGCGTGAGCGGGTGGCGGTCGAGAAGCGCGCGTCGTTCGCCGACGAGCCCTACTGGGGCCGCCCGATCGCCGGCTGGGGCGCACGCGAGCCGCGGCTGCTGATCGTCGGCCTCGCCCCCGCCGCCCACGGCGCCAACCGCACCGGCCGCGTGTTCACCGGCGACCGCTCCGGCGACTGGCTGTTCGCCTCGCTGCACCGGGTCGGCCTCGCCAACCAGCCGACCAGCGTGCACGCCGCCGACGGTCTCGAGCTGTTCGGCGCCCGGATGGTCGCCACCGTGCGCTGCGCGCCGCCGCAGAACAAGCCGACGGTCGAAGAGCGCGAGCGCTGCGCTCCGTGGCTCGACGCCGAGCTAGCGCTGGTGAGCGGTCGACCTGCGGTGCGTCGTGGCGCTCGGCTCGATCGGCTGGGACGCCACCCTGCGCGCCTTCCGCTCGGCCGGCTGGACGGTGCCGCGCCCCAAGCCGAGGTTCGGCCACGGCGCCGAGGCCGAGCTCGGCCGGCCCGTCGCGGCGACGCCGGGCCCGCCGTCGTACTCCTCGGCAGCTATCACCCCAGCCAGCAGAACACCTTCACCGGAAAGCTCACCGAGCAGATGCTGGACGACGTGCTGGGTCGGGCCGCTGGAATGATGCTCTAGCCCCCGTATCCCAATCGGCAGAGGAACTCGCCTTAAAAGCGACTCAGTGTGGGTTCGATCCCCACCGGGGGCACTGCTGTCCGGCGCGCCTCGCGCACCAGCCAGCTGAACATCGCCTCACCTGTCGCGCCCTCGAGCTCGGGGTGCCACTGCACGCCGAGCACCGGCCAGTCGCCGTCGCCGGCCCACTCGGCTGCCTCGATGACACCGTCGTCGGCCCAGGCAGTTGCGCGCCAGCACGGGCCGGGATCGGCGACGGCCTGGTGGTGGAGCGCCGTCACCAACGTCCGGTCGCCGAGGAGTTCGTGGACCGCGGAGCCGGGAAGCGTCGTCACGGTGTGACCGACGTGGGGGAGCACGTGGCTCATGCCGAGATCGGTGGTGAGGGTGCCGCCGAAAGCCACGGTGAGGATCTGGAGTCCGCGGCAGACGCCGAGCAACGGCATCCGCACGGCCGCGGCGGCCCGCACCAGGGCGATCTCGTCCTCGTCGCGGGTGGGGTCGACGTCGAGACTCGCGGTGGCGGAGCTGCCGTAGCGCTGCGGGTCCACGTCGCCACCGCCGGTGAGCACGACGGCGTCCACCACGTCGAGCATCTCGTACGCCGTCTCGCCCGGCAGCAGCACCGGCCGGGCGCCGGCAGCGACGAGCTGGCGCACGTAGTCGGCAGGGGTGCCGACCACGGCCAGGTCGCCGAAGTGCTTGGGGACGACGTAGCCGTGGCCGACGATCCCCACGACGGGGCCTGCGCTCACAGCGAGACGACGGCCGTGACGCAGAGAGCGATGCCGACCACGTAGGTGCCCATGGCGCCGAGGTCCCGGACCGGGCCGTGGCTGGCCAGAGTCTTGGAGGTCAGGATGCCGCCCGCATGCAGGTAGCGGGCCGCGGCGGCCGCGATGCTCAGCGCGTCGAGCCACCACCCGTCGGTGAGCACCGAGCAGACGATGAGCAGGCCGATCAGCGTCGGCACGTACTCGGCGGCGTTGCCGTGCGCCCGCTGGGCGATGTACATCCGGTCCGCGGGGTCGGTAGGCTGCTGGTTGCCGGTGTCGCCGCGCATCGCCCGGTGGCGGGTGACGTTCGCGCCGAGCACGAAGACGAGGATGCCCAGGAGGGCGATGGAGATGACGGTGATGTTGCTCATCGGAGAACCCTTTCGTGGTGGAGGAGCCGTCGCATGACGGCGCCGCTGAGGTCCGTGCCCAGCAGGGCATCGGTCTTGTGCATGCCGCCCGGGCAGGTCACGTTGACCTCGATCAGGCGGCCGGCGATGACGTCGAGCCCGGCCAGGACGATGCCGTGCCGAGCCAGGGTCGGAGCGAGCGTGGAGACGATGCGCAGGTCGTCGGCATCGAGCTCGGCGCCGGCGGACGGCGGCCCGATCCGGAAGTCGTCGTCGGCCGGCCGGCGGAGCACGGCTCCCACGACCTCGCCGTCGAGGAGGAAGAGGCGCTTGTTGCCGTTGGCGACCTCGGGCAGGTAGCTCTGCGCGATCGCGTGCCGGTTGCCACCACCGGTGGCGGACTCCAGCAGGGCAAGAGCCGACGGGTCGTCGCGGACCAGCCAGACGTCGATGCCGGCGAACCCGTCGACCGGCTTCACCACCGCGGCGCCGATCCGGCGGACGAAGGCCCGCAGCGTCTGCGGGTCGGCGCTGACCACGGTCTCCGGGCCGAGCTCGGGGTGGTGCAGCGCGACGATCTTCTCGTGCAGGGCGCGCACGCCCTCGGGTCGGTTGACCACGCGTACGCCGGCGGCCTCGGCCAGGTCCAGCAGGTACGTCGTGTGCAGGTAGCGCGCGTCGACCGGCGGGTCGATCCGCAGCTGCACGACCGCCACCTCGTCGGCGACGTCGAGGGTGGTCGTGCCGAGCTCGTCCCACCACCGGGACTCGACGACCCACCGGTGGTCACCCGCGCGGTGCACGGGCCGGAGTCGCAGCTGCGTCGCCGTGGCGGTGAGTCGGCCGTCGACGACGGCCAGCTGTTCCGGCCCGCAGGCCCACACCTCGACGCCCAGCTCCTGGGTCGCCAGCATCAGGCCGACCGTCGAGTCGACCTCCGCCTGGAGCGTCGGCAGCGGGTCGACGACGAAGAGGACCTTCATGCCACACCCACCAGGTGACGGTCGCCGCGCGCCAGAGCGAGCAGCTCCCGGGCTTGCGCAGTCAGGTCCGGGCAGCCGGCCGCCGCGCGGGCCCACAGCTCGCCGAGCCCGGCCGCATCGGAGCCGACCAGGCGGATCGCCGCGCGACGGCAGGTCGTCGTCGTAGAGGAGCGTGCTGAAGGTGGCCACCAGGTCGTCCACGACCTCCAGCGGCTGGACGTCGAGGAACCGCACCTCGAGGTAGGTCGCGCGCGGACGCACCGGCGGGAAGAGGGTGGTCAGGTGCTGGGCCACGTCGCCGGGCTCGGTGAAGAGCGTGGCGCGCGCGGCGAAGTCGCGCGTACGCCGCGACCGGGTCGTCGCCGCGTCAGCAGGCGACCGTCGAAGGCGGTCCGGCTCGGGTCGACGTGCAGCCAGGTCGCGAGCCGCGACTCCGGGCCGGTGCTTCGCGCGTACGCCGTGGCCAGCAACGGGCCGGCCAGGTTGAGCAGCCGCCACTGCTCGAGGCCGGCCGCGCCCGGCCACCAGTCGAGGCAGAGCTGGGTCGACGCCGTGCGCCGCATCATCGTGCGCCCGGCCGGGCCGATGGTGTCGAAGTGGCGCTGCATCGCGGTGTAGCGCGGTGAGGTCAGCTGGAGGGAGACCTCGCCGCCACGCCGGGGATCCACCGGCGTGGCGTCGAGGCGGATCCCGGCCCGCTCGCAGTTCGCTCGCAGCGCGGACACCGCCATCCGCAGCTGAGGTGCCGCGGCCGGGCCGGGAGTGCAGGGAAGGCTGAGCTCGACCTGGCCGCCGGGCTCGAACGCGAGGTAGGCGGCGTACTCGCCGTCGCGGGTGGCCTCGCGGATCCGGTCGATCGAGACCGCCGCGCCGGTGCCGAGCTCGGCGGCGACGAGCTCGTGCTCGATGCCGACCCGAGTGGTGCGGGGACCGGTGCGGGAGAACAGCCGGGCGACCTGTCGGCGGAGCTGCTTGGGTTCCATGAGCACTCCTGATAATGTAAGGCTTCCTGTCGAATATTGGAAGGAATCCTTACAGATGTCAAGGGCGCCACTCTCCCAAGCCCGATCGCATGCCGCTGATCTCGCTGGTCCACAAGAGCGCACGTCGCCATGCAGCGCGACATGGTGCAGGTGGCGAACGACGGGGCTACCCGGAGATCAAGCACGCGCACAACGCCGTCTTCGCGACGCTGCTGGTGACCGGCAACCGGGCGACGGACATGGCCGACCGGGCCGGGATCACCCGGCAGTCGATGGGCGAGATCATCCGCGAGCTGGTCGGTCTCGGGATCCTCGAGATGAAGCCCGATCCCGACGACCGGCGCGCCAAGCTGGTCAGCTACACCGCCGTACGGGCCGCGAGTGGCGCACGTGCGGGCTAGCAGCACATCATCGACCTGGAGACGCAGTTCGCCGACGAGTTCGGCGAGCAGGACTACGAGATCGTGCGACGGGTGCTCGAGCGGCTCGCCGCATCGCTCGACGAGGTGCAGAAGAGCGACTTGCCTTCAGGTTGACCTGAAGGTGCACCGTTGTCCCATGAGCCACGATCACACCACCAGCACGACCACCATCACACCGACCTGGCCGAGATGTTCACCCAGGAGACCTGGGATGCCAGGTACGCCGAGTCCGAGCGGATCTGGAGCGGCAACCCCAACCCCCGGCTGGTCGAGCACGTCGCCGGCCTGGCGCCGGGCGACGCGCTCGACGTCGGCTGCGGCGAGGGTGCCGACGCCGTGTGGCTGGCCAAGCAGGGCTGGCGGGTCACGGCACTCGACGTCTCGGCGGTTGCACTGGAGAAGACCGCCGCGCATGCGCGCGAGGCCGGCGTCGCCGACCGGGTGACCACGCTGCACCACGACCTGATGACCGGCGCGCCGCTGCCGGGTGACTACGACCTGGTGTCGATGCAGTTCATGCACCCGCCGCCGGACCGGTTCGACGAGTTCTACCGCCTGGCCGGCGCGACCGTGCGCAGCCGGAGGAGCGCTGCTGGTGGTGGCCCACCACCCCCACGACGTCGAGACCGGCGCCCGCGAGCCGCACGGACCCGACCTGATGTTCCCGCCCGAGCGGGTGCTGGCCGGCCCTCGGCGCCGACGACTGGGACATCCAGGTGGCCGACACCCCGACCCGGACCCAGGTGATCGACGAGCGCGACGTGACGGTCACCGACTCGGTGGTGGTCGCCGTCCGAAGGTGACCACCGTCACCGCCGCTCGTTAGCACCGCATGCGCAAGATGTGGGTGCCCGTCCTCGCTGTGGGTCTCGTGCTGACGGCGACCGGTGCTGGGGCTGGCGTCGATTCAGCGCGATCGCGCCAGATGGACCGTTCCGAGTCGACTCAACCTGTCGAAACAGCGCGATCGCGCCAGATCGACGCAACCACGCGCCCCCCGCAACTCCGCCGCAAGGGCCGCTGGCTGGTCGACAACGCACGGCCGCGTCGTGATCGTCCATGGGCTCAACCTGGTCTACAAGCGCAAGCCCTACGTGCCGCCGAACTCGGTGACCGGGTTCCGCGAGGCAGACGCGAACTGGCTGGCCCGCCACGGCTTCAACGGCGCTCGGATCGGCACCCTCTGGGCCGGCCTGACTCCGGCCGCGCCCGGCAAGGCCGACAAGTCCTACCTCGACCGCTGGCAGCGGGTGATGGACCTGCTGGCCGAGCGCGGGATCTGGATGCAGCTCGACGCCCACCAGGACCAGTGGCACGAGACCTACGGCGGCGAGGGCGTGCCGGACTGGGCGATGAAGCGGCCGGCGCCGTACAACCTGCTGCCGGTGGTGAACCTGCCGTTCCCGCTGGGCTACTGGACCCCGGAGACCTCGACGGTCTTCGACGAGTTCTGGGCCAACAAGCGCGGCCTGCTCGACGGCTGGGTGGGGGCCTGGGAGGTGGCGGCGCGGCGCTGGCACGACCAGCCGTACCTGATGGGCTATGACCTGCTCAACGAGCCGTGGATGGGCCTCGAGTGGGCGAGCTGCCTGACGGCCGGGTGCAAGCCGTCGTACGCCAGGGAGCTGCAGCCGGCGATGGAGAAGGCGACCAGGGCGATCCGGCAGATCGACCGGAAGAACATCGTCTGGTGGGAGCCGCAACAGTTCTCGGGCGGCCAGAAGCTCGACACGTTCTTCACCGCGATGCCGGTGAGCGCCAGCTCGGCCTGTCGTGGCACAACTACTGCTTCACGGTCTTCCTGGAGAGCCAGGGCGTGCCCGGCGGGATCCCGGGCCTCGACGTCGACAGCTGCTGGGACTTCAGCCAGAACCGCCAGGACCACGCGCTCGACCAGGCGGAGCGGATGAACGCCGTGCCGATGATGTCCGAGTGGGGTGCCACCGACAACAACCGTGCGATCCACATCGACGCCGAGGTCGCCGACGACAACCTGATGGGCTGGACGCACTGGGCGTACAAGTTCTGGAACGACCCGACCACGGCCGACAACGCCCAGGGCCTGTTCCGCGACGACCGTAAGTTCTCGACCGCCAAGCAGGGCAAGCTGCGCGAGCTGGTGCGCACCTACGCCCAGGCGACGGCCGGCACGCCGTTGACGATGCACTTCGACACCACCGATGGTGCCTTCGAGCTCACCTACCGCCCGGACCGCCGGATCTCGGCGCCGACCGAGATCTTCGTCAGCCCGCTGCACTACCCGCACGGCTACGTCGTACGCGTCGACCGCGGCCGCGTCGAGAAGCGCACCAAGCGGATGCTCTACGTCGAGGCGAATGGGGCCGAGGTGGTGCGGGTACGGGTGGTTCCGCGGGAACGTTAGGACCCGCGCCGACGTTGAATTGTCATGTGGCCGACTAGACTGGCCACAACCCGGTGAGCCGTCAGGGAGATGGTCACCATCGGCCTCCAGGAGGAGACCATGCAGAGCAACAACCCAGTGTTCAGTCGCTCGGAAGAGTTCAACCGCAGCGCGACGCTACGGAAACCAGGGCTACGCCGCTGACCCGGCCCAGTGGGGCACCGGCACTCCGGGCGCGCCCGGCACCCAGGCTCCCGTCTCCACGGGGCCGATGACGATCGACTCGGTCGTCCAGAAGACCGCCATCACGCTCGGCGTGGTGATCCTGGCGGCCGCAGCCACCTGGATCATGACCCCCGACATCAGCACCGACGCGGACGACCTCGGTCCGCTCATCGCGGCGCTGACGATCGGTAGCCTCGGCGCCTTCGCGCTGTCGATGGTCAACTCGTTCAAGCGCGTCATCAGCCCGCCGCTGGTGCTGGCCTTCGCCGTGCTCGAGGGCGTCGCCCTCGGTGCGCTGAGCAAGTTCTTCGAGGCGATGTTCCCGCAGGCCGAGGGTCTGGTCACCCAGGCCGTGGTCGGCACCTTCGCCGCCTTCGGTGGCACGCTCGCGGCGTACAAGTTCTTCAACATCCAGGTCGGCAGCAAGTTCCGCAAGTTCGTGATCGCGGCCATGTTCGGCATGGTCGCGCTGAGCCTGTTCGAGATCGTGCTCGGCCTGTTCAGCGCTGAGCTCGGCCTGTTCGGCTTCGGCGGCATGGGCCTGCTGTTCTCGGTCGTCGGTCTGGTGCTCGGTGTCTTCATGCTGATCCTCGACTTCGACTTCGTCGAGCAGGGCATCGCCAACCAGATCCCCGAGCGGGAGTCGTGGCGCGCCGCCTTCGGCATGACCGTGAGCCTGGTCTGGATCTACACCAACCTGCTGCGCATCCTGGCGATCTTCAGCCAGGACTGACCTCAGGCAACTGCTTCACCGCTGACCCGTCAGAAGATCTTCTGACGGGTCAGCGTCATTTCAGGCCTGGAGCCAGGCGAGCACCGCGAGCACCCGGCGGTTGTCGTCGGGGGCCGGCGGGCAGGTCGAGCTTGGTGAAGATGCTGTTGGTGTGCTTGCCGACGGCCTTCTCCGACACGAACATCCGGGCGGCGATCGCGGCGTTGGAGCGGCCCTCGGCCATCAGCGTCAGCACCTCGCGCTCGCGGGCGGTCAGCCGCTCCAGCGGCTGCTCGCGGCCGGCGCCGCTGACCAGTCCGGCGACCACCTCGGGGTCGAGCACGGTGCCACCCGAGGTCACCTGGCGTACGCCGTCGACGAAGCTGTCGACGTGGGCGACGCGGTCCTTGAGCAGGTAGCCGACGGCGCCCTCGCCGCTGGCGAGCAGCTCGCTGCGCGTACTGCGTCTCGACGTGCTGGCTGAGCACCATCACCGGGAAGCCCGGGCGGAGCGTGCGGGCCGTCGATGGCGGCCGCCAGGCCCTCGTTGGTGAACGTCGGCGGCAGTCGTACGTCGACCACCGCCGCCTCGATCGTCGGATCGGCGAGCGCCTTCTCGAGCGACGGGCCGTTGTCGACGGCCGCGACCACCTCGAACCCGCTGTCCTCGAGGATCCGGGTCAGGCCGACCCGGAGGAGGGCCTGGTCCTCGGCGAGGACAAGACGCATGGCACCTCCATGGTGACGACGGTCGGGCCGCCGGTCGGGCTGGACACCGACATTGTGCCGTCGAAGGCCGCGAGCCGGCGGGCGACACCCATCAGACCGGACGACGGCGGGTCGGCGCCGCCGCGGCCGTCGTCGCCGACGACGGCCCGCAAGCGAGCTGCCGTCGTGGTCGAGCGTCACCCAGGCGCGCGTCGGCGCCGGCGTGCTTGACCATGTTGGCCAGGCACTCGGCCACCGCGAAGTAGACGGCCGACTCGACCGGCGCCGGGGGCTCGCCGTCGACGTCGGCCGACAGCGTCACCGGCACCGGGATCGGCCGCGGCCAGCGCCTCGATGCCGCCGGCGAGGCCGAGGTCGGCCAGCGCCGGCGGGTGGATCCCGCGGATCACGGCCCGCAGGTCGGCCAGCGCCGACAGCGTGGTCTCCCGGGCCTCGCGCAGCAGCTCGGCGGCCGACTCGGGGTCGGTCTCGCATCAGCTTCTCGGCGAGGCCGACGTTCATGCCGACCGCGGTCATCCGGGCCTGGGCGCCGTCGTGGAGGTCGCGCTCGATGCGGCGTACCTCCGCGGCGGTGTGGTCCAGGGTCTCGGCGCGGGAGGCGCGCGACCTCCGAGACCTCCTGCTCGAGCTGCTCGACCCGGCCGTGGCCGAGGATGTTGCGCTCGGCGAGGGCCCGGGCCCGGACCAGCGCCGGGGTCGTCAGCCACCAGGCCAGCAGCAGCGGCCCGTCGAGCAGCACCAGCAGCCACCACCAGCCGCCGCCGTCGAGCGATCGCGCCCGACGAGGTGGACGACCGGCGCGGTCAGCATCGCCGACCGGCAGCACGGCGAGCACGAAGCCACCCGTGGCCGAGAACCAGCAGAACGCGACGTCGCGCCACCGAGCCGGGTCGCGCAGCCAGCTGCAGCGGCCGCAGCAGCGGCGTGACCCGCGACGTGTCCGCGTAGCCCGCGGTGATCTCCTCGGCCAGCAGCGCGCCGCTGACCCGGCGGTGCAGTCCGGTCAGCTGCTCGGTGGCCGGCACCACCGCCAGCGCGATCACGAAGCCGGTGAGGCTCAGCGCCAGCGGGATCGCGAGGATCGAGAGGATCGCCAGCGCCAGCGCCACCGGGATGCCGAGCAGGGCGAGCCCTGCCGACACCCCGGTCAGCCGCAGCCGCTCCTCGAACGCCGCCCGGTCCAGCGGAGCGGGCGTCACCGACGTGATCGGCGCGAGCGAGGGCAGGCATCGCGGGCCAGTCTGTCACCGGACCGCCGCCATCGGGGCGACCCGCGCGGACCGCGCCGCGGGCGGCGCCGAGGGTGAGCAGCACGACGACCGCGACCGACCACGGCGGCAGCCACAGCTGGCCGTCGGGCACGATGCCCTCGTCACGAGCCACCGCGAACGGCACCACCGTCGTCGAGCGACGCGATCGCGCCGAGCACGACGCCGACCGCGGCGACGATCGCTGCCTCGGCGACGATCGAGCCCTCGACCTGCGCCGGCGTGGCGCCGAGCAGCCGCAGCCGCTCGAGCTCGAGCCGTCGGCTGCGAGACGACGGCGGCGAAGGCGTTGATCACCATGATCGCCGCGAAGAGCGAGAGCATGCCGACCACGACGTTGTTGAGCAGGTTGATGGTGTCGGCGCCCTCGGCCGAGCGCGCCCGCGCCGATGGTGCGGCCGTCGATCCCGACCAGCATCAGGGTGCCGATCGCCGACGACGGTCAGCACGATCACCGGGGCGAGCACGCCGGCGAGCAGGTGTGACCGCCGCGAGGTGTTGTACGCCGCCAGGTGACCGGCTCGCGCCGCTGCCGAGCAGCGGGCCGAGCGACCAGGGAGCCCCACCGCAGCAGCAGCGGCGACAGGATCGGCGAGGCCGACGCCGACGTAGATCGAGCAGGAGCCGGCGGTGGACATGGCGGCGTAGGGATCGGCGGTCGTCGGCCATGACGGCGATCGTGATGACGCCCATGCTGATGCCGCCGCCGACCAGGAGCAGGGCGATGCCGCGACCGCCACCACGGCATCCGGCCGCCGCCGTTCTCGGCCTCGGCCAGCACCAGGGTCGCCGGGCCTCGGGTGGCCCGGCGTCCGGCGATCGCGGCGGCCAGCATGCTGGTCACCACGACGCCGACGGCGGTCAGCCCGAGGGAGGCCACGCCGCCGCCGAACGCGACGTCGTCGCCGACCATGTCCGCCGCGCGCAGCGCAGCGAGCAGGGCCCGGCCGCCGAGCGCGGCCACGGCCGCGCCGGCGACGGCCGCGATGGCGGAGACCACGAAGCGCCTCGACCCGGATCAGCCGCCGCGCCTGCGCGGGGGTGCCGCCGATGGTGCGGAACAGCCCGATCTCGAGCTCCCGCTGGCGGACGGTGATGCCCATCGTGGAGGCGACCGAGAAGAGCACGATGATCGCGCCCCAGCCGCCCACGACCGCGCCCATGATGATCAGGCTCTCGGCGTCCGCGTCGGAGACCGGACCGGTGGCGGTCTCGATCAGGGTGGCGAAGGAGCCCATCAGCGCGGCTCCCAGGAAGACCGCCAGGAACGTCGCCACGAAGGCGGTGGAGCGGTGCCGCAGCGACCGCAGGGCCAGCGCCGGTCATGACGCTGCTCCGCAGTGCGACGAGCTCGTCGAGGTGGGCCATCTGGCCGGCCACGGCGTCGGCGGTGGGGTTGCTCCATGCGGCCGGCGACGCGGCCGTCGACGAGGAAGACCACCGCGTCGGCGTACGACGCCGCGACGGGGTCGTGGGTGACCATCACGACGGTCTGGGCCGAGGTCGTCCACGCAGGACGCGCAGCAGGGCCAGCACCTCGTGGGCGGTGTGGGAGTCGAGCGCGCCGGTCGGCTCGTCAGCGAGCACGACGGCGGGGTCGGTGACCAGCGCCCGGGCGATCGCGACCCGCTGCTGCTGGCCGCCGGACAGCTCGCCGGGCAGGTGGCCGCGGCGGTCGCCGAGGCCGACCTTCTCGAGCAGCGACGCGGACCTTGGCCTGGTCGGGCCGGTGGCCGGCGAGCCGCTGCGGGAGGCCGACGTTCTGCTCGGCGGTGAGGTAGGGCATCAGGTGGAAGCCCTGGAAGACGAAGCCGATCTGCTCGCGCCGGAAGCGTGGTGCGGCGGTTCTCGTCCCAGGCGGTGATGTCCTGGCCGTCGATCAGGACCCGGCCCTCGGTCGGCCGGTCGAGGCCCGACGCGCAGGTCAGGAACGTCGACTTGCCGGACCCCGAGGGGCCCATCACGGCGGTGAAGCTGCCGGCGGGGAAGGCGAGATCGACGCCGGCCAGGGCCCGGACGGCCCCGGCTCCGGTGCCGAAGGTGCGCGCCAGGCCGGTCACGGCCAGGGCGGGTGCTGCGGTGGTGCTGGTCATCGGTGCTCCTAGGTGTCGGAAGTGATGTCTCCGACGCTAGGAACGCGGACGCGCTGCGCTCGATGGTGCTGGACCGCCAACGGGGGTAGGGCTAGGCCTACTCCTGCGTCCTAGGTCGGGCGGCCGGCTCCGACTCCGACTGCGCGGGTGCCTCGCGCGTCCGCCTGGGGCCGGCGCCGGCGATGGCGCAGCTCGACCAAGCGGCCGCGCAGGCCGCGTCCGCTCGCCTGGTGCCGTCGAGCTCGGTGCCGGGGCGCTTGACCGCCTGCACGGCGGCCCGGGCGACGGGCAGCACGCCCTCGCCGCGGTAGCGCCTCGGGCGCGGCCTCGTCGTCGGGCGCCAGGCCGAGGGCGGCCAGCACCGACGGGAGCAGCACGGCGACCAGCGACTGGTAGCCCTCGGCCGACGGGTGGAACTGGTCCGGGCCGAACAGCACCGCGGGCGCGGCCGCGAACTCCGGTCCCAGGATCGACCCCAGCGAGACGGTCCGGCCGCCCTCGCTCGATCACCGCGATCGTCTGTCGCGGCCGCGAGCCGGCGCGACCAGATGCCGGGCCACCTGCTTGAGCGGCGGGCGCGATCGGCTTGATCGTGCCGAGGTCGGGACAGGTGCCGACGACGACCGCGACGCCGGCCTCGCGCGAGCCGGCGTACGCCGTCGGACAGGTGCCGCACCGACTGCGACGGGCTCACCCCGTGGGTGACGTCGTTGGCGCCGATCAGGATGACCGCGACCTCGGGTTCGATCGGCAGCGCGCGGTCGATCTGCCCGCGCAGGTCCGAGGTGCGGGCGCCGACCTTGCAGAACGCTCGCAGGTAGACCCGTCGGTCCGCGTGCTCGGAGACGCCGCTGCCCAGCAGCGCGCCCGGGGTCTCCTCGACGCGCTCGACGCCGTAGCCGGCGGCACTGGAGTCGCCGAGCAGTGCGATCCGGACTGCCGGTCCCGGCCGCGTCGCGGCCGTACCAGCCGGTGGCGTCCGGCGGCGGCTCGTCGCGGGCGTCGCCGATGGTCTTGCGAGCCAGCTTGGCCTCGGTCTTGAGCACGCCGTAGAGGCCGGCGCCGAGCAGGGACAGACCGCCACCGCCGACGGCAGCGGCGGCCGCGAGCTTCCGTGCTGCCGCTGCCTTGGTCACGGACAGATCCTACGGAGCGGGTCAGACATCCCTGGCAAGCACTAGGGTCCGGGCATGCCGAGTACGTCGTTCGACACCGCTGCCCTGGTCGCCGGCAGCATCCGCCTCGCCTCCGGGGTCTCCTTCCTGGTCGACCCGGTCCGGGCCAACAAGCTCTGGGGCGACCAGACCGAGCCGGTCACCACGACCCGGCTGCTGCTGCGTTCGATGGGCTACCGCGACGCCCTGATCGGTGGGCTGCTGGTCAGCGCGGCGCTGCGCCGGCGCGACACCCGCGGCTGGTTCCTGGCCTCGGGCGGCGCCGACGCGGCCGACCTGCTCGGGGGCATGAGCGTGCACCACGACATGACCAGGTCGCAGCGGGCGATCGGGCTCGGCGGGGCCGCTGTCGGCATCGCCGTTGGACTTTGGGGTGCGAGCCGCAAGCAGGCATAGGTTGGCTCCATGCAGTACGTGAACTCGCTCATCGACCTGATCGGCAACACCCCGCTGCTGCGGCTCTCCCGCACGCTCGACCTGCCTGGCGGGGGAGGCGAGGACGGGCCGATGGTGCTGGCGAAGATCGAGTACCTCAACCCCGGCGGCTCCGTGAAGGACCGCATCGCCACCCGGATGATCGAGGCCGCCGAGGCCTCGGGCGAGCTGCAGCCGGGCGGCACGATCGTCGAGCCGACCTCGGGCAACACCGGCGTCGGGCTGGCGATGGTGGCCCAGGCGAAGGGCTACCCGTGCATCTTCGTGTGCCCCGACAAGGTCAGCGAGGACAAGCGCAACGTGCTCAAGGCCTACGGCGCCGAGGTGGTCGTCTGCCCGACCGCGGTCGCCCCCGAGCACCCCGACTCCTACTACAACGTGAGCGACAAGCTCGCCTCGCAGCCGGGCGCCTGGAAGCCGGACCAGTACTCCAACCCCCACAACCCGCGCTCCCACTACGAGACCACCGGTCCGGAGATCTGGGCGCAGACCGAGGGCAAGATCACGCACTTCGTGACCGGCATGGGCACCGGCGGCACCATCACCGGCGTCGGTCGCTACCTCAAGGAGCAGAACCCGAACATCAAGGTGATCGGCGCCGACCCGTCGGGCTCGGTCTACTCCGGCGGCACCGGCCGCCCCTACCTCGTCGAGGGCGTGGGCGAGGACTTCTGGCCCGAGACCTACGACCGCGACATCGCCGACCGGGTGATCGAGGTCTCCGACGCCGACTCGTTCGCCTACACGCGCCGGCTGGCACGCGAGGAGGCGCTGCTGGTGGGCGGCTCGTCCGGCATGGCGGCGTACGCCGCGAAGCAGCTGGCGCTCGAGCTGGCCGGCACGCCTGAGGGCGACCACGCCGTCATCGTGGTGCTGCTGCCCGACTCCGGCCGCGGCTACCTCACCAAGGTCTTCAACGACGACTGGCTGGCGCACGTACGGCTTCGCGTCGGGCAACGCGTCGACCTCGCGCAAGGTGGGCGAGGTGCTGCGCGGCAAGTCCGGCCGCCTGCCCGACCTCGTGCACACGCACCCCAACGAGACCATCGCCGAAGCCGTCGCCATCCTCCAGGAGTACGCCGTCTCCCAGATGCCCGTGGTCCGCGCCGAGCCGCCGATCGTGGCCGCGGAGGTGGCCGGCTCGGTCTCCGACCGCGCGCTCCTCGACGCCCTCTTCACCGGCACCGCCAAGCTGACCGACCGCGTCGAGGACCACATGTCACCGCCGCTGCCGACCATCGGCTCGAGCGAGGACGCCCGCGACGCCGTCACCCTGCTCGAGAGCGCCGACGCCGTGCTGGTGCAGGAGGACGGCAAGCCCGTCGGCGTACTCACCAGGCAGGACCTGCTCGCCTTCCTCGCCGAAGTCTGAGGTCTCGCCGCGCTCCATGTAACACGCCGTTACCGTCACCAGTACGCCGTCGCGACGGCGTGGAAGTGGGGTGGACGGCGTGTTACATGCGGCCTCCGCCCGCTAGTCTTAGAACAGGTTCTAGTTTCGGAGGCTGTTGATGACGCAGGCGACCCCCGCCGTGGAGGGCTGGTTCACGACCGGTGCCGAGCCGGCGTTGCTCGGCTCGCGGTGTACGACGTGCACCACCGTCTACTTCCCGCCCAGCGGCATCGACGGCGGCTACTGCCGCAACCCTGCCTGCGACGGCGAGGAGTTCGAGCAGGCGGAGCTGTCGCGCCGCGGCCGGATCTGGAGCTACACCGACGCGCAGTACCAGCCGCCACCGCCCTACATCCCGACCTCCGACCCCTACGAGCCGTTCGCGCTCGCCGCAGTCGAGCTCGCCGAGGGCATCGTGGTGCTCGGCCAGGTGGCGCAGGGCTACGGGGTCGCGGACCTGAAGGTCGGCAACGAGGCCGAACTGGTCGTCGAGACGTTGTACGCCGACGACGAGGGTGAGCGCACCATCTGGCGCTGGAAGCCTGTCGTCGAGATGGGCGAGGAGGCAGACCAGTGAGCACCCATGACGTCGCCGTCGCCGGGGTGGGCATGCACCCCTGGGGCAAGTGGGGCAAGAACTTCGTGACCTACGGCGTCCACGCCGCCCGCGCTGCGCTGACCGACGCTGGCATCTCGTGGCAGGACGTCGACCTGATCGTCGGCGGCGAGACCGTGCGCAACGGCTACGGCGGCTACGTGGCCGGCGCGACCTTCGCCCAGGCGCTCGGCTGGAACGGCGCCAGCGTGGCCACGTCGTACGCCGCCTGCGCCACCGGCGCCCAGGCGCTCGACACCGCTCGTGCCCGGATCCTCGCCGGGATGTGCGAGGTGGCGCTGGTGGTCGGCTCGGACACCACGCCCAAGGGGTTCCTGGCGCCCAACGCCGGCGAGCGCTGGGACGACCCCGACTGGCTGCGGTTCCGGCTGCTCGGCATGACCAACCCGGCGTACTTCGCGCTCTACGCACGGCGCCGGATGGATCTCTACGGCGCGACCCAGGCGGACTTCGCGCAGGTCAAGGTGAAGAACGCCCGGCACGGGCTGGCCAACCCCAACGCGCGCTACCGCAAGAAGGTCAGCGTCGAGGACGTGCTCGGCTCGGCGGTGGTCTCCGACCCGCTGCACCTGCTCGACATCTGCGCGACCTCCGACGGCGCGGCAGCGGTGGTGCTGACCAGCGTCGACTACGCCAAGAAGCACGGGCTCACGAGCCCGGTGCGGGTCAGTGCGGTCTCGACCGTGACGCCGACATTCCCCAACACGGTGATGGACATGCCGAACCTCTCCACCGATTCCTCGGCCGTCGCCGGTGTGCCGGAACGGACGTTCAAGGAGTCGATCGCCCACGCGGCCTACGAGGAGGCCGGCATCGGTCCGGAGGACGTCAGCCTGGCAGAGGTCTACGACCTCTCGACAGCCCTCGAGCTCGACTGGATCGAGGATCTCGCCCTCTGCAAGCGCGGCGAGGCCGAGACCCTGCTGCGCGCCGGCGACACCACCATCGGCGGTCGGATACCGGTCAACCCGTCGGGCGGGCTGGCCTGCTTCGGCGAGGCGGTGCCGGCGCAGGCGCTGGCCCAGGTCTGCGAGGTCACCTGGCAGCTGCGCGGCCAGGCCGAAGGGCGCCAGGTCGACGGCGCGAGGGTCGGCATCACCGCCAACCAGGGCCTCTTCGGCCACGGCTCCTCCGTGATCCTGTCGGTCTGAGATGTACGTCGACGTCGAGCGGCCCGACGCGGCCGTCGCCCTGATCCGGCTGAACCGGCCGGAGCGGATGAACGCCATGTCGTTCGACGTGATGGTGCCGTTCCGCGACGCGCTGCACGCGGCCGGAGCCGACTCGTCGGTGCGCGCGGTCGTGATCACCGGCGCCGGACACGGGTTCTGCTCCGGCGCGGACCAGGAGTCGGCCGGCACCCCGCCCGGCGCCGAGGGACTGCCGCCGCCGGCGTACGCGCTGCGGGCGATGCAGCTGCTCGAGGACGTCGTGCTGACCATGCGCCGGCTGCCCCAGCCGGTGATCGCCGCGATCAACGGACCCGCCATCGGCGGCGGCCTGTGCCTGGCGCTCGCCTGCGACCTGCGGTTGGCCGCGCCGACGGCGTACTTCCGGGCGGCGGGCATCAACAACGGGCTGACCGCCAGCGAGCTCGGCCTCAGCTACCTGCTGCCGCGCGCGATCGGCTCGACCCGGGCCGCCGACCTGATGCTCACCGGCCGCGACATGCAGGCCGAGGAGGCCGAGCGGGTGGGCCTGGTCTCGTCGGTGGTGCCGGACGTGGTGGGTGAGGCGGTGGAGACCGGGCGCCGGATCGCCCGTCTCTCGCTGCCCGGCATCGAGCTGACCAAGAAGTCGCTCCAGGCAGGCATCGCCGCCTCGTCGCTCGAGACGCACATGACCTCGGAGGGCCTCGGCCAGCTCTACCTCCGCCTGCTCACCGACAACTTCGAGGAAGCCACCCTGGCCCGCAAGGAAGGCCGCGAGCCGGAGTTCCGCGACCGCCGTTGAGCTGACCCGTCAGAAGATCTTCTGACGGGTCAGCGCTGACGCACTGCCTCGTAGACGACGACGGCCGCGGCGTTGGAGACGTTGAGCGAGTTGATCCTGCCCGCCATGGGCAGCTTCACCAGGTGGTCGGCCGCGGCCTTGAAGCCGTCGGTCACCCCCTCGTGTTCGGTGCCGACCACAAGCGCGAGCGGACCGGTCAGGTCGACCTCGGTCACGAGCAGCTCCGCCTCCGGCGTGGCGACCACGACCGCGATGCCGCGGCCGCGCAGCCAGGCGATGACCTCCTCGGTCGGCGCGTTGGCCACCGGCACCGCGAAGAGCGTGCCCTTGCTGGCGCGCACGACATTGGGGTTCGCCCAGTCGGTCACCGGCGACGCGGCCACGACGGCGTCGACACCGGCCGCCTCCGCCGTGCGCAGCATCGCGCCGAGGTTGCCGGGCTTCTCGATGCCCTCGACCACCAGCACCAGCGCGTCGGGCGGCAGCTCGAGCGCCGCCAGCGGGCGGGTCGGGTCGGGCACGACGGCGAGGAAGCCGTCGGGGGAGTCGCGGTAGGAGACCTTCTCGTACGCCGCGCGGCTGAGCCGCACGACCTCGCTGCCGAGCGCGGCGATCCGGTCGACCAGCGCGGCGCGGGCGTCGGACACCAGCTCCGGGCAGCAGTAGAGCGTCGTCGGCACGACGCCGACGTCCACGGCCAGCGACAGCTCGTCGTACCCCTCGACCACGGTCACCCCGGCCTCGGCCCGGCTGCGCCGTTTGTGCAGAGCGACCAGCGCCTTGAGCCGGCCGTTACTCGGGCTGCTGATGTCGACGGGCTGGGTCACGGGGCCAACCTAGTGCGGCCGCCGCCTAGTCTGAGCCGGTGCCTGCTCCCGCTCACGTCCTCGACCTGTTCGCGGTGCCGGGGCCGGGGGAGCCGGTGCCGGGCGGGCAGGGACACAGCGTGCGGGCCGGCGACCTGGTGCTGTCGCCCGGCCGCGACCCGCGGGTGAGCACCTGGCTCAACCCCGTGCTGGCCCGCTTGGCGGTGCGGCTCGACGAGCGCCCTGGCCGCAGGCCGCGCGACATCCGGATCGCGATGCCGGTGCCGGCCCGCAACGGCGAGTGGGTGGTCGACGGCTGGGGTGCCAGCCGCTACGAGCCCGGCACCACGGCCTGCCACGACGTCGACGTGCTGCTCGCGACGGGCAGGGTGTTGCACGCCGAGCTCGACTCCGCGGTGCGCAGTCGGCCCGAGGTGCTCGACGGGCGCACCGACCGCTGGGCCGAGGCGGACCGTCTCGTGTTCGAGCACCCTGACCGGATCACCCCCGAGTCGACGCTCGTCCGCCGGCTGGTCGACGACCTGACCGACACCGACCTCGGCCCCGACCAGCTGGTGCACGGCGACCTGGCCGGCAACGTGCTGCTCGATGCGCGGGGGGCGCCCGTGGTCATCGACCTGGCGGCGTACTGGCGGCCGGTGCGGTGGGCCGAAGCCGATCTGCGTGCTCGACGCGGTGCTGTGGCTGGGGGCGCCCCCGGTCGCGATGATGCGCTTCGGCTCCGGCCAGGAGCGCCAGGCGATGATGCGGGCCGCTCTGTTCCGGCTGCTCAGCGACCGACCGGTCGACGTCCGCGCCTACGAGCGCGCGCTCTCCCTGGTCGTCACGTGACATCGCCGTCCACGTAGACCCACTTGCCGCGACGCTGCTCGAAACGGCTCACCTCGTGCCGTGCACCCGCCACGCCACCACGGTCGTACGACGCCACGAACTCCACCGTGTCGCCCTCGGCCGCCACGATCCGCAGGCCGGTCCAGGTCAGCGTCGGATCGGGGTCGAGCACGTCGGGTCGGGTCCGCGGATGCCAGGTGCGGAAGACGTGGTCGAGGTCGCCGAGGGCGTACGCCGCGTAGCGCGAGCGCATCAGCTGCTCGGGTGTCTCGGCGAGAGCCGCCTGGCGGTGCAGCGGCCCGCAGCACTCGGCGTACTCGCGTCCTGATCCGCAGGGGCAGGTCATTCGCGCGGCCGCCGCCAGTCGACCAGCCACAGCTGGTGCTCGCCGGGCAGCCCCTTGAGCTCGTACACGTCACCCTCGGTGAGCAGCACGGCGGCGTCCTCGTCGAGGGTGTCGCGCACCGCGGTGCTGGCGAGCACCTCGCCGCCTTCGGCGCACGCCGCGACCCGCGCCGCCATCGCGACGTTGCGGCCGAAGTAGTCGCCGTCGCGGGCCACGACGCGCCCGGTGTGGATGCCGATCCGCACCTTGAGCGGAGCCAGCCACAGCCGGTGGTCGCGGTTGCGGCGGAGGTCCTTCTGGATGCCGAGAGCGGCGCGGCAGGCGGCCTCGGCGTCCCGGAACGCGACCATGTAGCTGTCGCCGGCGGTCTTCACGACCTGCCCCCGGAACCTCTCGACCCGCGCCCGCACGATCGCGTCGTGCCCGGCCAGCACCCGCAGCCAGGCGGCATCGCCGAGCTTGTGGTTGAGCGCCGTGGACTCCTCGATGTCGGAGAAGAAGAGCGTGACGGTGCCGTCCTTCGCCGCGATGTTGGCGATGTCGGAACGTTCCTCAGCGGCCCAGCGGGTGAGGTCCTCCATCGAGGCCTGGAGCAGGCCGGTGACGCCGTGCTCGCGCACCCCGGCGACGGTGCGCACCACGCGGGCCATCGCGCGTTCGGTCGGGCTGGATGCCGGCGGGGGCCGCAGCGCCGCGTCGAGGTCCTGCTCCAACCGCAGCGTCGCTGCCTTGCTCGCTGCCAGACGTCGCTGCGTGCGCACCAGCAGCAGCGCAACGACCAGCAGCGCGATCGCCAGCACGCCACAGACGACGGAGAGGGTGAGCACCACGCCGCTCAGATTAGGGGGCCAATGCCTCTTCGAGCGCTTCGAGCTCCTCACCGGAGTAGACCGCGATCCGCTGCAGGTGCGGGATGGAGTCGCGGCAGCCGGTGTAGCCGATGTTGAACTCGCCGTCGTACGACACCGCCGTGATGTTGAGCGCCTGCCCGTTGAACAGCAGGCTGACGGGGTAGATCTCCTCCATCGGCGAGCCGTCGAGGTAGCGCGTCTCGGCTGGTCCGGGCACGTTGGAGATCACCAGGTTGGACGCCGGGCGGCCGCGGCCGCCCATGCCGAGCACCGCCTGGCCGATGAACGGCAGCATCAGCGCGCCGGTGTAGGCGTCCATCGCCCCCGACCCCGACCTCGGGCAGCCGCTCCTTGCCCAGCCGCATCGAGGCCTTGATGGCCGTGATCCGCTCCAGCGGGTCGGCGAGGTCGACCCGGAGCCGCGCGTAGAGGAACGTGATCGCGTTGCCGACGCTCGCGCCGTGCCCCTCCTGCCGCACCGAGACCGGCACGTTGGCGGTCAGGTCGGCGTCGGGCATGGCGTCCTGCTCGATCAGGTAGCGGCGCAGCGCGCCGCCGCACAGGGTGAGGAACACGTCGTTGAGGCTGGCGTCGGCCGCCTTGGCCACGTCGCGCAGCCGGTCGATCGAGTAGTGCTGGGTCGCGAACCGCCGCGGTGTGTGGATCCGGCCGTTGAAGATCGACTTCGGCGCGCGGTAGGGCACCGCCCGGTCCTCGTCGGCGCCCATGCCGGTGAAGCTCTCGGTGTAGGTGCGGGCCAGCGAGCCGGCCACCGCCATCGAGCTGCGTACGCCGCCGCGCACCCGGTCCGCGAGGCCGACCGCCTCCGTCTCCTCCAGCTGGCGGAGCCGCCCGCAGCACGCCGGACTGGTCCGGGCCGCGGGTGCCGATCGCCCACGGCGGCATCATGTCGCGGGCGTCGGGGTCGACCGACAGGATCCGGCGCAGCAGCCGGATGCCGCCGACGCCGTCGACCTGCGAGTGGTGGGCCTTGATGTAGAGCGACCAGCGGTCCTCCTCGAGGCCCTCGATCACGTGGCACTCCCACAGCGGGTAGCGGCGGTCGAGCATCGAGGAGTGCAGCCGCGAGACCAGCACGCCCAGCTCGCGCTGCGAGCCCGGCGCGGGCAGGGCCGAGTGGCGCAGGTGGTAGTCGAGGTCGATCTGGTCGCTCTCGAGCTCGACCCAGCTCGGCACCGGCAGCGACTTGTAGAGGTAGTTGAACGGCGGCGCGAACTCCTTGGTCTCCCGCCACCGGCCGACCAGGTCGGCCACGAACGTCGGCCGGTCCTCGGGCACCCGGAAGGTCGCGAGCATGCCGACCTGCATCGGCGTCCGGTGGCTGTCGGTGAACAGCCACGCCGAGTCGTTGGTCTTCAGCAGCTTGCGGGCCACGGCACTCCTCCGTCAGCCTCCCCGGGGTGACCCTAGCGTGCCGATCGTCACCGTAGTCAGTTCGCTGCTGCCCGAGGATAGCGTTGAATGCGTGACTGAAGCTCCCACCATCTCCACGCTCGGCGAGCTCCGCGCCGCCGGCCACGTCCACAAGCCGCTGCGGGTCGAGATCCGCGACAACCTGCTGGCCATGCTCCGCGACGGCGTCGACCCCTGGCCGGGGCTGCACGGCTTCGAGGCCACCGTCATCCCGCAGCTCGAGCGGGCGCTGATCGCCGGCCACGACGTGGTGCTGCTCGGCGAGCGCGGGCAGGGCAAGACCCGGCTGCTGCGCACCATGGTCGGGCTGCTGGACGAGTGGACCCCGGTGATCTCCGGCTCCGAGCTCGGCGAGCACCCCTTCGAGCCGATCACGCACGGCTCGAAGGCGCCGCCGCGTCGTACGGCGACGACCTGCGCATCTCGTGGAAGCACCGCGACGACCGCTACTCCGAGAAGCTCGCCACTCCTGACACCAGCGTCGCCGACCTGATCGGCGACGTCGACCCGATGAAGGTCGCCGAGGGCCGGTCGCTCGGCGACCCCGAGACCATCCACTTCGGCCTGATCCCGCGCTCCCACCGCGGCATCGTGGCGATCAACGAGCTGCCCGACCTCGCCGAGCGGATCCAGGTCGCGATGCTCAACGTGATGGAGGAGCGCGACATCCAGATCCGCGGCTACGTCGTGCGGCTGCCGCTCGACGTGCTCGTCGTGGCCAGCGCCAACCCCGAGGACTACACCAACCGCGGCCGCATCATCACCCCGCTCAAGGACCGCTTCGGTGCCGAGATCCGCACGCACTACCCGGCCGAGCTCGACGCGGAGATCGCCGTGGTGCGCCAGGAGGCCGAGCTGGTCGCCGACGTACCCGACTACCTGGTGGAGATCCTGGCCCGCTTCACCCGCAACCTGCGCGAGTCGTCGTCGGTCGACCAGCGCTCGGGCGTCTCCGCGCGGTTCGCGATCGCCGGCGCCGAGACGATCGCCGCGGCGGCGATCCACCGCGCCACCGCCCAGGGCGAGGACGAGGCCGTGGCCCGCGTCGTCGACCTGGAGACCGCGGTCGACGTGCTCGGCGGCAAGATCGAGTTCGAGTCGGGCGAGGAGGGTCGCGAGTCCGAGATCCTCACCCACCTGCTGCGCACCGCGACCGCCGAGACCGTCCGCGCGCACTTCCGCGGCCTCGACTTCGGCCTCCTCGTCGACGCGATCGAGGCCGGTGCGATGGTGACCACCGGCGAGCAGGTCACCGCTCGCGACTTCCTGGCCGGGCTGCCGGTGCTGGGCGAGTCCGAGCTCTACGACGACGTGTGCGAGCGCCTCGACGCGACCAACGACGGCCAGCGCGCCGGCGCCATCGAGCTCGCCCTCGAAGGCCTCTACCTCGCCCGCAAGGTCGGCAAGGACTCCGACGGCAGCGAGACCGTCTATGGCTAGACAGCGCTCACACTGGGGAGCCAGCCGGTTCCGTCGCTACGACGGCGGCGACCCCCTCGCGCCGCCGGTCGACATCGCGGAGGCCCTGGACGCGATCGGCGAGGACGTGATGGCGGGCTACTCGCCGGAGCGGGCGATGCGGGAGTTCCTGCGCCGCGGCGGCAAGGACCAGACCGGCCTCGACGAGCTCGCGCGCCGGGTGGCCGAGCGCCGCCGCGAGCTGCTGCAGCGCCACAACCTCGACGGCACCCTCCAGGAGGTCAAGGAGCTGCTCGACCGCGCGCTGCTCGAGGAGCGCAAGCAGCTGGCCCGCGACGCGATGATGGACGACGCCGACCGCGCCTTCCGCGAGCTGCAGCTCGACAACCTTCCCGACTCCACCGCCGCCGCGGTGAGCGAGCTCGGCACCTACGACTGGGTCTCCCGCGAGGCCCGCGAGGACTACGAGAAGATCAAGGACCTCCTCGGCCGGGAGATGCTCGACCAGCGGTTCGCCGGCATGAAGCAGGCGCTCGAAGGTGCCACCGACGAGGACCGCGCCGCGATCAACGAGATGCTCGACGACCTCAACGAGCTGCTCGAGAAGCACCAGCGCGGCGAGGACACCGACGAGGACTTCGAGCAGTTCATGGACAAGCACGGCGACTTCTTTCCGGAGCGCCCCCACAACATCGACGAGCTGCTCGACGCCCTGGCCCAGCGGTCCGCCGCCGCGCAGCGGATGCTGAACTCGATGAGCCCCGAGCAGCGCCAGGAGCTGATGGAGCTCTCGGCGCAGGCGTTCGGCTCGCCCCAGCTGATGCAGTCGCTGTCACAGCTCGACGCCAACCTCCAGTCGCTGCGGCCCAGCGAGGACTGGGGCGGCTCGGAGCGGTTCGACGGCGAGCAGGGACTCGGCCTCGGCGACGGCACCGGCGTGCTGCAGGACCTCGCCGACCTCGACGCCCTGGCCGACCAGCTCTCCCAGTCCTACGGCGGCGCCCGGATGGACGACGTCGACCTCGACAAGCTCGCGCGCCAGCTCGGCGACGAGGCCGCCGTCGACGCCCGCACCCTGCGCGAGCTCGAGAAGGCGCTGCGCGACAGCGGCACGATGCGGCGCGACTCCTCGGGGCAGCTCAAGCTGACGCCGAAGGCGATGCGACAGCTCGGCAAGGCGCTGCTGCGCGACGTGGCCAAGAAGATGTCCGGCCGGCAGGGTCAGCGCGACCTGCGGCAGGCGGGTGCGGCCGGCGAGCGCTCGGGCGCGACCCGCGAGTGGGCCTTCGGCGACACCGAGCCCTGGGACATCCCGCGCACCGTTCTCAACGGCGTACGCCGCCGGGCAGCCGACGGCGGCCAGGGCCCGCTCGTCACGATCGAGGACATCGAGGTCAGCGAGACCGAGGCCCGCACCCAGGCGGCGGTCGCGCTGCTGGTCGACACGTCGTTCTCGATGGCGATGGACGGTCGCTGGGTGCCGATGAAGCGCACCGCGCTGGCGCTGCACACGCTGATCAAGTCGCGCTTCCGCGGCGACGCCCTCCAGCTGATCGGCTTCGGCCGGCACGCCGAGGTGATGGACATCGAGCAGCTCACCGGCCTCGACGCGATGTGGGACAAGGGCACCAACCTCCACCACGCCCTGCTGCTCGCCAACCGCCACTTCCGCAAGCACCCGCAGGCCCAGCCGGTGCTGCTGATCGTCACCGACGGCGAACCGACCTCGCATCTGGAGCCCGACGGAGAGGTCTACTTCTCCTACCCGCCGCACCCGCTCACAGTCGCCTACGCCGTGCGCGAGCTCGACAACTCGATGCGGCTCGGCGCCCAGACGACGTTCTTCCGTCTCGGCGACGACCCGGGCCTGGCCCGCTTCATCGAGTCGATGGCCAAGCGCGTCGACGGCCGGGTGGTCGCACCCGAGCTCGACGACCTCGGCGCCGCGGTGGTCGGCTCCTACCTCGGCTCCCGCGGCCAGACCCCGATGGGGGAGATGCGCAGCGCCTACGGCGACTGGTTCGGCGGCCGCGGGTTCTGGGTCGGCGACTGACGCACGCACAACGGGTCGTGTGCCTGACACCGATCCAGGGACCGGTCTCAGGCACACGACCCGTTCAAGGCGTGGCCGGGAGCGTCAGACCGAGACCAGCTCCCGCTCCTCCTCGCGCAGCGCCTGCTGCCGGTTGCGGTACTTGAGCAGGCTGTCGCCCTCGACGTCGACGTTCGGCAGGATCCGGTCGAGCCACTTCGGCAGCCACCAGGCCTTGTCGCCGAGCAGGAACAGCAGGGCCGGGATCAGGATCATCCGCACGATGAACGCGTCGAAGATGATCGCCGCCGCGAGCGCGAAGCCCATCGACTTCACGATCGCGTCGTCCTGGAGCATGAACGCGGCGAACACCGACGTCATGATCAGCGCGGCCGCGGTGACGACCCGGGCGGAGTTGCGGAACCCGTCGACGACCGCCTCGCGCGGCGACGCGCCGTGCACGTACGCCTCGCGCACGCGGGTCACCAGGAAGACCTGGTAGTCCATGGCCAGCCCGAACACCACGCCGATCAGGAAGATCGGCATGAAGCTGACGATGGGCTGCCCCTCCATCAGGCCGAACGCGCCCTCCTGGAAGACGGCGACGGTCGCGCCGAGCGTGGCCAGCACCGAGAGCAGGAAGCCCAAGGTCGCGGTCAGCGGCACCAGGATCGAGCGGAACACGATCATCAGCAGGATGAACGCCAGCCCGATGACCACGGCCAGGTAGATCGGCAGCGCGTCGGCCAGCTGCTCCGACACGTCGGTCGTGATCGCGGTCAGGCCGGTGACGCCGAGCGTCGTGTCGGTCTGGTCCTCGAGACCCGACTGGCCGTCGCGGAGCTCGGCGAGCAGGTTCTCCGTGCGGGTGTCGTCCGGGCCGTACGCCGGCGTGATCAGGATCTGCGCTCCCGTCGCCGCCGCCGAGTCGGACGCGTTGGTCACCGCCACCTGGGCGTTGAGCACGCCGTCCTTGCCCTCGACCCAGTCGGTGATCTCGTCGAACGTGGCGTCGCGGTCGGCCTCGGCGACGTCGCTCGCGTCGACGACCATCAGCATCGGCGCCTCGCGACCCGGCCCGAACGCGTCGGAGATCAGGTCGGACGCCTTGCGCTGGGTGGTGTCGCTCGCCGAGGTGCTGTCGGTCGGGAACGCGAGGTGCATCTCGCGCAGCGGCAGCGCCAGGGCACCCAGGCCGACCACGACCAGCAGCACCGCGGCGATCGGACGACGGCCGACGAAGCGGGCCCAGCGGACGCCGTTGTTGAGGATCTTGCCCTCGTCGTCACGGCGGGGCCGGTAGTGGCGCACCCGGCCGCCGAACGCCTTCGACTTCAGCATGCCCAGGATCGCGGGCAGCAGGGTGAGCGCGACCAGCACGGCGACGAGCACCGTGGCGGCGGCCGCGAGGCCCATGGCGGTCAGGAACGGGATGCCGACGACCGCGAGGGCCGAGAGGGCGATCAGCACGGTGAGCCCGGCGAACACCACGGCCGAGCCGGACGTGCCGACGGCGACGCCGATGGCTTCCTCACGGTCGTCGGTGGCCAGGAGCTCGGTGCGGTAGCGGGCGAGGATGAACAGCGTGTAGTCGATGCCGACCGCCAGGCCGAGCATCGTGGCCAGCATCGGGGTGCTGGAGCCGATGTCCATGAAGGCCGTCATCGCGGTGATGCCGGTCATGCCCAGCCCCAGGCCGAAGACGGCGGTGAGGATCGGCAGCCCGGCGCCGACCAGCGAGCCGAAGGTCAGCACGAGCACGACGAGGGCGACGGCGATGCCGATCAGCTCCGACGTACCGCCGGGAGCCTCCATCGAGGCCATGCCGGAGCCGTTGGCCTCGGCGACCAGGCCCGCGTCGCGCGCGGACGCCAGGGCGTCCTTGATCGCGTCCTGGGTGGCGACCTCGACGTCGCTGCTGGTCTCGACGTCCAGCTGGAAGGAGATGAGCCCCACGCGGCCGTCCTTCGACAGGGTGCTCAGCGCGTCGGCGTCGCTCTCGGTGTCGGCGGGCGGGCCGCGCTCCGAGTCGGCCGCGTCGGCGAGCTGCTGGCGCAGGTCGGCGTCGGCGTCGACCGGGTTCGCGAGCGTCTCGGCGGCCGGCATCTGCGGGCCGTCGGCGAGGTCGGCGACCAGGTCGTCGACCGCCGCGCGGTACGCCGGCTCGTCGAGCGTGTGGCCCTCGGGAGCAGCCACGACCACGCTCACGCCGGCCTCGTCGAAGGCGTCCTTCGACCCGGGGAAGAGCTCGGCCTGGAGGTCGGCCGCCTGCTCCGACGGGATGCCCGGGATCGAGAAGCTGTCGGTCATGGGCTTGGACATGGTGGCCGCGAAGGCGCCGACACCGATCATCGCCACGATCCAGGCGGCGAGGAAGATCGGCCACCGCCGGTAGGCGGTCTTGCCGATCCGGTAGAGCAGGGTTGCCATGGGGGTTGTCTTCCTGTGGGAGGGGTTGGGGTGGAGTGGGTTACTCGAAGGCCGAGCGGAGAGCGCCGATCGACCGGTTGAACAGGTCGGCGAGCTCTTCGTCGGGGTGTTCCAGGTAGTAGTGGAGCGAGGTCTCGAAGAGCGCGGCCACGACCCGCACCAGCACGCGGGCCCGGATGTCGTCGTACGCCGCGCCCTCGCGCACCTGGGTCGCCTCGCAGAACTCCTCGCAGCGGCTCTCGAAGTCCTGCTTGGCCATGCGCGATCAGCCGGGGGTTGTCGTGCATGACCCGGTTGACCAGGTGCGAGCTCGTCGCGGTCGAACTTCTCGGTGTCGAGCAGCTGGTTGACCAGCGCGACGATGTCGGAGACCAGGTCGCCGGTGGGTCCGCCCGCCCGGAACGTGTCCATCAGGCTGTCGTGGAGCTCGGGCTTCTCGCCGAAGACGGCGGCGTCCTTGCCCGGGAAGTAGTTGAACAGCGTCCGGCGGGAGACCTCGGCCGCGGCAGCCAGGTCGTCCATGGTGAACCCGTCGAGCCCGTGCTGGTCGGCCAGGACGCGGGCGCAGTGCGAGATCCGGTTGGCCGTCTCGCGGCGCCGGGCCTCTCGCAGCGAATCTGCACTCTCATTCATTGAGTGCAAGTTTGCACTACTGGGTATTGTCGAGTGCAATTCGAGCGCGTGTGATCCGTGTTACCTGGGGTGCAACACCTCGGCCAGCTCTTCGATGCCGTCGACGAGCCGGGTGCCCGGGCCGCGCCCACGAGGCGTTGGCATCGACCGCGTGCACCGGTACGCCGGCGGGCAGCACGCCCGTGGCCGCGAGCTCGTCGGCGAGGGTCTGGCAGCCGGCCAGGTCGAAGCCGCAGGGCGCGACCACGATCACCTCGGGCTCCGACTCGTGGACCTGCTCCCACAGCACCCGCTCCGACTTCGCGCCGGCCTTGGCGAGCAGCGGCACGCCACCCGCGGCCTCGATCATCTCCGGGATCCAGTGGCCGGGGGCGAAGGGCGGGTCGGTCCACTCGAGGAACATCACCCGAGGGACACGTGCGCCCGGCCACCCGCTCGCGCACGGCGTCGAGGCGAGCCCGCTGCGCCGTCACCAGCTCGCGGGCCTCGGGCTCGTGTCCGGTGGCCAGGCCCAGGGTCACGATCGACTCCAGCACCTCGTCGAGGGTGTGCGGGTCGATGGTCAGCACGTCGGCGGTGCAGCCCAGGTGCGCCAGGGCGTCGTCGACGACCGAGACGTCGACCGCGCAGACGGCGCAGAGGTCCTGGGTGACGACCAGGTCGGCGTCGAGCCCGGACAGGGCGCCGGCGTCGAGGTGGTAGAGGTCCTCGCCCCGGGCCATCGCGCCGACGACGTACGCGTCGATCTCGGCCGGGGTGAGTCCCTCCGGCATCGCCGACGTCGACACGATCGGGCGGTCGCGCGCCTCCGGTGGGAAGTCGCACTCGAACGTCACGCCCACCACATCGTCACCGGCGCCGATGGCGAAGAGGATCTCGGTCGTCGACGGCAGCAAGGAAACGATTCGCACGTCGTCACCTTAGGGTGCGGGGGTGCACGAATCGTTCCGTCGGGGTGTGCGGCTCGGCATCCCGTTCTCCGTCGTCGGATTCCTGCTGTCCATGTCGTTCGGGGTGCTGGCAGTGCAGGCCGGCTTCACTGCGGTGCAGGCCATCGTGATGTCTGCTGTCGTGTTCGCCGGATCGGCCCAGTTCGCGGCCACGGCGATCGTGGCCGGAGGCGGCGGCGTGCCGACGGGGATCCTGGCTGTGGGCCTGATGAACTCGAGGTTCCTGGCGATGGGCGTCGCGCTCGCGCCGTCGCTGCCGGGCCGGCCGCTCACGCGTGCCGCGCAAGGACAGACCGTGGTGGACTCTTCCTGGGCGATCGCCAACCAGGGTGACGGCACGTTCGACCGGTGGCTGCTGTTCGGCACGACCGCGCCGCAGTACGTCGGCTGGCTGGCCGGCACCGCGGTCGGCGCGTTCGCGGGCGACGTGATCGGTGACACCGACCGGTTCGGGCTCGACGCGGTCTACCCGACGTTCTTCCTGGCCCTGCTGGCGGCCGAGGTGCGCGACCCGAGGATGCGGCCGGTGGCGCTGGCCGGCGCCGTGATCGCCCTGGCCCTGGTGCCGTTCACCCCGCCCGGCATCCCGATCCTCGCGGCCAGCGTCGCCGCGCTCGTGGGGCTGCGGCGATGAACCTCTGGGTGCTCATCGTCGTGGCGGCCGTGGTCACGGCCCTGATCAAGGCCGCCGGCCCGGTGCTCCTCGGTGGCCGCGAGCTGCCCGCGCGCGTGTCGTCCGTGATCGCCCTGATGCCGCCAGTACTGCTGGCCGCGCTGGTGGTCACGTCCACCTTCGCCGACGGCAGCCACCTGCGCGTCGACGCGAGCACGGCCGGCGTCGCCGTGGCCGGCGTGCTGATCTGGCGCCGGCACTCGATCGTGCTCGCGGTGGTCGTGGCGGCAGGGGTCACCGCCGCGATCCGGGCGCTCGCCTGACTCTCCCGGTCCGTAGGGTGCGATGGTGGACGATCCGACCCTGACCGTGCTCGCCCTGCTCGGGCTGGCCGCGCTGGCTGCAGGGTTCGTCGACGCGGTCGTCGGTGGCGGCGGCCTGATCCAGCTGCCCGCCGTGCTCCTGGGACTGCCGGGTGCGAGCCCGGTGCAGGTGCTGGCCACCAACAAGCTCGCCTCGGTGTGCGGCACCACCGTCGCGGCCGGCACCTACTACAACCGGATCCGGCCCGACCCCCGGACGTTCCTGCCGCTGATGGCGCTGTCGTTCGTCGGGTCGGCGATCGGCGCCGCGGTCGCGTTCCTGATCCCGAAGGAGTCCTTCGACCCGATCGTGCTCGTCGTACTGCTCGTCGTCGGTGCCTACGTGCTGATCCGGCCGACCATGGGCAGCGAGACCTCGCTGCGCTTCTCGGGCCACCGGCACACCGCTGCCGCGATGCTGGTCGGCCTCGCGGTCGGGTTCTACGACGGCGCGCTCGGCCCCGGCACCGGCAGCTTCTTCGTGGTGATCCTGGTCGGACTGCTCGGCTACTCGTTCCTCGAGGGCTCGGCCAACGCCCGCCTCGCCAACTGGGCCACCAACGTGGCAGCGCTGTGCGTGTTCGTGCCGCACGGCGCGGTGCTCTGGAAGGTCGGCCTGATCATGGGCGCCTGCAACGTGCTCGGCGCCTACGCCGGCGCGCGCACGGCGGTCGCCAAGGGCGCGGGCTTCGTCCGGGTCTTCTTCATCGTGGTCGTCTCGGCGTTCGTGATCCGGATCGGCGGCGACCTCGTGGGACTGTGGTGACCGTGACCCCGACCTGGCTCACAGCGTTCCTCGACCTGCCCGCCGATCAGCACGCCGAAGGTGTCGCGTTCTGGCAGGCGGTCACCGGCTACGCGCTGTCGGCGCCACGGGGCGACCACGACGAGTTCGCGACGCTGCTCCCGCCCGACGGGGATGCCTACCTCCGGGTGCAGCGGCTGGGCGACGAGGGGCCTGCCCGGGTGCACCTGGACCTGCACCACCCGGACCAGGAGTTCCAGGTGCTCAGCTCACCAGCGGGCCTGCCCTACTGCCACGTGTACGCCGCGCACTCGGGCCGGCCGCGCCCGGCCACCTGGCCCGGTGGGCACCGGTCGATCGTCGACACCGTCTGCATCGACATCCCGCCCTCGCGCTTCGAGGAGGAGTGCGCGTTCTGGACCGAGCGCACCGGCTGGCCGCTGGTCGAGTTCCCGACCGCTTCGGAGTTCCTGGAGCTGAGGCGGCCGCCCGACCAGCCGATCCGGATCCTGCTGCAGCGGCTGGACGAGGAGCAGCCGCGCGCCACCGCGCACCTCGATCTCTCCACCAATGACCGCGCGGCTGAGACGAGACGTCACCAGGAGCTGGGCGCGGTCGTCGCACGCGAGCATGAATGGTGGACGGTGCTGCGTGACCCGGCCGGCGCCGAATACTGCCTCGTGGATCGGGAGCTGCCGGGCTAGCGTGCGCGCATGACCGACCGGGCCCAGCCGCCGTACGTCGCCGACGAGCGCACCATGCTCCTGGCCTTCCTGGAGTCCCACCGCGACACGTTGCGGATCAAGACGCGCGACCTCGACGCCGCCGGGCTGGCCGCCACCCTGCCGCCCTCGACGCTCACCCTGGGCGGGCTGCTCAAGCACCTCGCGCTGGTCGAGGACTGGTGGTTCGGCGTCAACCTGGTCGGCACCCCCGACATGCCGCCGTTCGACACGGTCGACTGGGACGCCGACCCCGACTGGGAGTTCCGCACCGCCGCCGACGACTCGCCGGAGGAGCTGCACGAGCTCTTCGAGCGCGCCGGTGGCCGCCTCCGACGCCAACCTCGCGACCATCGACGACGTCGACACGATCATCCATCGCCGGCACCCGAAGACCGGCGAGGGACTGAGCACCCGCTGGGTGATCCTGCACATGATCGAGGAGTACGCCCGCCACAACGGTCACGCCGACCTGATCCGCGAGTCGATCGACGGGAAGACGGGCAACTGAACCGGCGACCCCTTCTGGACCGCTGATAGATCGCATGCAACCGCTGCCCGTCGCCAGACGTGTCTGTTTCACTCGACGGCGCATCGGGTCCGTCATCCGCATCGGAGGAACCATGGCACCAGCGAAGGACGTGGCCTTCGCCGCCTTCTACGACGCCACGTGGGGGCGCACCGTGGCGTGCGCGTATGCCATCACAGGTGAGCTCGGAGCGGCGGAGGAGATCGCGCAGGAGGCCTACGTCCGGGCCTGGTCACGGTGGACCCGGCTGCACACCTACGACGAGCCCGCAGCGTGGGTGCGGCAGGTAGCGAGCCGGCTGGCGCTCAGTCGTTGGCGACGTGCCCGCACTGCCATGGCGTACCTGGCTCGCCAGCGGCAGCCGGATCCCGTGAGCCCGCCCGACGAGTCCAGCGTGGCGCTGGTCCGGGCATTGCGAGAGCTGCCGGAGGCGCAGCGCCGCGCCGTCGTGCTGCACCACCTGGCCGGGTTCTCGGTCGCCGAGGTGGCCGCCATCGAGAAGTGTCCCGACGGGACCGTGAAGGCCCGGCTCAGCCGTGGCCGCACAGCGCTCGCCAGCAAGCTGAACCCCGACGAGTCCAACGATCAGGAGCGTCACCATGCCTGACACCTTCGATCTCGACCGTGCCTTCGAGGATCTGACCCGCGACGTGACCGCGGCGAGCGTGCCGCGCGGAGCCGAACGCGCCATCACCGCCTCCCGACGACGTCGGGCCACCGGCGCCGGCATCGCCGCCCTCGCCATCCTCACCACCGGCGGACTGGTCCTGTCCAACCTCGGCAGCGATGACGCCGGGCCGCCGATCGCGCCCGACGTGCCCGTCACCATCACCCCGGCGCCGCTGACCGCTGCCGCTCTGGGTGAGGCGACCGCCCGCTGGGTCGGTCCCTGGACCGAGACCAGCTCGCCGCTGCTCACCGATGCCCCTTGCCTGTCGGAAGACACGGCACAGCCCCTGGCGCACGAGGCAGCCGAGTTCGCCGCCGGCGCCACCGCTGGCGCTAGCCGCGTCTACTCCTTGTGGAGCAACCCCGACCAGGCGGCCCAGGTAGCCGCCACACTCGCCACGGGTTTGGCTGCCTGTGAAGACGGCGGGATGACGCCGACCCGCCTCGACCTAGGCGACGCTCAGATCACCGCGTATGCCTTCCCCCAGGGTGCGGAGCCGGCCGGCGTGATCTGGGTGGCCGTCAGCGACGACCGGGTCGGGCTGTTGACAGTCGTGGGCCCCGACAACGACCCACCAGCCGAAGTCCAGCAGGACATCGCCGAAGCCTTGGTGTCGGGACTCACCGACTACGAGGCGGACTGACCACGCGCCGCTCAGTCGACGGGTTCGGCGAAGCCCGGTAGGAACTCCTCGAGGATCGCGCGGAACGGCGCCTCGGCCTCGAGTTGGCTCAGCACGCCGATGCCGCCGACCCAGGTGCGGTGGATGAGCATGTACGACGGCGGCAGGTTGAGCTTGATCGCCACCGTGTACGCCGGCTCCCGCGGGTTGTTGATCCGCGCGAACTGCGTGCGCATCCACTCCCGGCTGAACTGGAAGCGCTCCACCTTGGTGGGCTCCACGAGTGGAGACAGGTAGTCCATCAGCTCCTCGGGGCTGAGTCGGATCTTCTCCCTGATGAATCCCTCGCGGCGCAGCCCCTCGAGCAGCTGCTCCGCGTCGTCCAGTGCTGCGAGCCGGATCAGGCTGCCCATCGCCTCGGGCAGGTTGCGCTCCGGCAGTCGGGCGACCGCGCCGTAGTCGAGCACGCCGAGCCGCCCCGGGGAGCCGTCCTCGTTGGGGATGATCCGGAAGTTGCCGGGGTGGGGGTCGGCGTGGAGCATGCCGGTGCGGCTGGGACCCGAGAACGCGAAGCGCGCATAGAGCTCGCCGTAGTGGTTGCGCTCCTCCTGGGTGCCGCTCGCGATGATCGACGCCAGGGAAGCCGGCGACTCGAGCCACTCCGTGATGATCACGGCGTCGCCGACCGCGACGACGTCGGGCACCACGATGCCGGGGTCGTCGGCGAACTCAGCAGCGAAGACGGCCTGGGCCTCACCCTCGAGCTTGTAGTTGAGCTCATCCTCGGCGCGGGCCTGAACCTCCTCGACCAGCGGCTTGATGTCGATGCCGGGAAAGACCGGGCCGATGGTGCGCGCGAGGCGGGCCAGCTGCTTGAGGTCGGAACGCAGTGCGTCGCCGGCTCCGGGGTACTGCACCTTGACGGCCACCTCGCGCCCGTCGTGCCACCGCCCCTTGTGCACCTGGCCGATGCTCGCCGCCGCGGTCGGGCCGCCGTCGAGCCAGACCAGCTGGTCGCCCCAGCCCAGGCCGAGCTCGTGGTCGAGGATGTCGCGCACGGTCTGGGTGGGCATGGGCGGTGCGGAGTCCTGCAGTTTCGTCAGCTGTTCGCGGTACGGCGCCGCCAGCTCCTCGGGCAGGGCAGCCTCGAAGATCGAGAGCGCCTGGCCGAACTTCATTGCCCCGCCCTTGAGCTCGCCGAGGGTCCGGAACAGCTGCTCGGCGGTGCGCTGCTGGATCTCGGTCATCACCGCCTCGGCCGGTGCGCCGCCTAGCCGCTTGCCGAAGCCGATGGCGCTGCGGCCGGCGTAGCCCAGCGGCAGCGCGGCCAACCGAGCCGTCCTGGCTGCTGCCTTGCGCGGGAGGTCGGCCATGGCTCCAGTGTCTCAGCCGGACAGAATTCCTCAGCCAGCGCTCCGGCGGAGCTCGGTGGCACGCTCCCGGTGGAAGCGCGCGAGGTCGTAGGTCCCGTTGAACTCGGCGAGCATCGCGGCCTTCTCGTGCTCGGCGGCGGTCATGTTCTCGCCGGTGCTCTCGACGGCGCGACCCTTCGGCGCCGTGTCCTGTGCGTTCGGCGCTTCGAAACGTCTCTGCATCGTTCTGCCTTCGTGCCCGTGACCGCGTCTCGCCTTGTGCTCAAGCGGCGATCGGGCAGCCGGTACCCCCTGGACGAAGGAAGTACGCAGAGGAGCTCCCGTCTGTCTAGACCAGAGATGGCTCGGCGCAGCTCAGCCTTCGAGCACTCGCCCATCCCGGCCGGAGGCACCTGGCCCCGGCGCCGACGCGGTGGCCAGGCCGAGTGCTCCGACATGGTCGGGGTGGGCGTTGGTCAGGACGATGTCCGAGTCGGGACAAAGTCATCAGACCTCACGGACAGTCTCCAGTCCGTGGGTCCGGCGGCGCCGCACCGCGCGGCCAGCAGCAATGAGGCCCAGACCGGCCGCGTAGATGAGGCTCGCGACGACGAAGTAGCCGATGGTGTCGCCGAACCAGTCCCAGTCGGGATCGGAGAGGTCACCGAAGGCCTCGTCGGCGCCCCGGGTCGCCTCCAGAACGAGCTGTGCGGTCTGGAAGGTGAACAGATGCGCGAACGCCAGGCCGAAGACGACGTACGCCGCGACCCTGTCGCGCACGAGCAGGCCGATCGGGAATGCCGCAATCGCGGCAAGCAGGATGAACATGATGTCTCGCTCTCATTGGAGAAATTGATGCTGTGCGAGCAGCCTGGTCGTCCGGGCTCGCTGGGACATCCGAGCGGCCCCTGGCCAGCGGCGCGGATCATCCGTAAGGGTCAGCACGTAGGCAGCCACGACCGTCTGGGGCCACACTGGGACCCGTGCACCCGCGGCCGCTCCTGCTGGTCCTGACCGGCGCCTACATCCTGGCGGGCTGCGCACTGGTGGTGGGGGCCGGACCCGGTGGAGCCGCGGTGGCGCAAAAGGTGGCCGAGGTCGCGATTGCCGGCGGCGGCCTGGGACTGGCCTGGCTGGTCGCGAGGCAGATGCGCATCAGCACGGTGCCGCTGGCCCTGGCAACGATTTCGACGTTCGCTGTGGTGACGCCCGCAATCGAGGTCTGGGGCCGTTCGAGCACCGGTGCGAAGCCCTGGTGGGGTGCCGACGTGGCTGCGCCGCTGGTGCAGGCGATCTGGCCGTGGCAGCTGGTGGGGTTTGTGCTGCTGCTCCTGACCTTCCCGCAGGCTTCGCTGAGGCGGCGGGCGGCCGTGCGCTCTCTCGCCGCCGGTGCGGTGTCGCTCGTCCTGATCCTGGTGGGCAACTGGGGCACCGAGTCAGGCGGCGATTTCGAGGGTTGGCGGGTCCCTGTGGATGTCGTCGGGCTGATCGCGCTGGTCACCTCGGTGGTTGTCGCGACGGCCGATCTGGTGCAGCGCTCCCGACGGTCCGGTGCCACACAACGCCAGCAGGCACGCTGGCTGCTGCTGGCCACAGGGGTCGTGGTGCTGATGATGGTGGCCAGCTGGGTGGCGGTCCCGGACCTGGTCTCGGCCGACGTCGGGTACACCGCGTTCCTGGTGGCGGTCTACGTCTTGGTGCCTGCTGCCGTTGCCGTTGCTGTGACCCGCCACGACCTCTGGGACATTGACCGGCTCCTGGGTGAGACGGTCGCGGTGGTGGCCACGTCGGTGGTCGCCGCCCTGATCTGGGCCATCACCGTGGTCGCAGTGCAGCAGCTGGTGCGCGACGCGGCAGGACTCGAGACGGGGGCGGCCGCGTTCGTCACCGCCTTGGTGTTGGTGCCGGCCTACCGGTGGGCGCACCGGTGGAGTGCAGCCGTCTTCGACCGTGAGCGTACGGTGCTGCTCGGCGCCGTCAGGCAGTTCGCGGCCCACGTGCACGAGGGCTCGCGAGAGCCGGAGGAGGTCCAGGACGTCCTCGCGGACCAGCTGCGGGACCCGGGGCTGCGCGTCGGTCTTGCGGTGCCGGGCAGAGCGGGGTTCGTCGATCCGGCGGGAGGTCCCATCGAGATCCGGCCCGACGCTGTGCTCAGGGCCGGTGACTCCGTCATCGGTGTCATCGAGCTGAGCCGTCCGAGCACCCGTCAGCGCCGGCTGGCGCAAGAGGCTGCCCGACACTGCTGGAGCACGTTCGAGAGCGCCCGGCTGCGGGCCGGCCTGAGGGCGGCCCTGGTCGAGGTGGAGGAGAGTCGCGAGAGGCTGGCGGTGGCGTCCTCCGCCGAACGCCGTCGGCTCGAGCGAGACCTGCACGACGGGGCCCAACAGTCCCTGATCGCCATCGGAATGCGGCTGCGCTCTGCACAGGCCGGGCTGTCCGCGGGCAGCTCCGAGCACATGGATGTCGAAGCCGCGATCGGCCAGCTCGGCGAGACCGTGCGCGACCTGCGCCGGATCTCCCAAGGAGTCAGGCCGGCCCGCCTGGACGACGGACTCGGTCCCGCGCTCGAGGCACTGCGCGACTCGACACCGATACCGCTGTCGCTCAGTGTCGATCCGGCGATCGACAGAGCGAACCTTCCAGAGACCGTTGCGCAGACCGCGTACTTCGTCACCGCGGAGGCAGTCACGAACGCCCTCAAGCATGCCCACGCCGCACGCCTCACCGTCGAGGTCGAGCGACGAGGTGAACACGTAGTGGTGCGGGTGTGCGACGACGGCATCGGCGGTGTCGACCCGGACACTGGATTGGTGGCTCTGCGGGACCGAGTGGCCTCGTGCGGTGGCAGCCTCAGGGTGGGCAGCACTCCGAAGGGCGGCACGATGGTCGAGGCGCAGCTGTGATGGACGTGCTGGTCGCCGAGGACAGCGTCCTGTTCCGCGAGGGACTCGAACGCATCCTGCGTGAGGCCGGACATCGGGTGCGCAGCGTGGCCGACGCGCACGCCCTGCTCGCGGAGGTGCGCCGGCTCCGCCCCGACCTGGTGGTGGCTGACATCCGGATGCCAGGGCGAGGTGGCGCCGATGGTGCGCAGGCAGTGACTGCTGCCCGAGGTGAGGACCCGGGACTGCCCGTCGTGCTGCTCTCCCAGCACGTCGAGCTCAGGCACTGTGCTCATCTGCTGGGTCAGCCAGGCTTCGGCTACCTGCTCAAGGACAGGGTCCTCGCGCTGGATGAGTTTCTCGGCGCGCTGGCCTCGGTGGCGGCGGGTGGCGCGGCGGTCGACCCTGCCGTCGTCCGGTCTCTGGTCGGAGACTCGCTGCGAGCGTCCAGGCTCGACAAACTCAGCGCCCGCGAGCGACAGGTGCTTGCCCTCGCGGCGGAGGGTCACACCAACGCGCGGATCGCCGAAGATCTGGGGTGCGCCGAGCGGACCGCCGAGAGCCACATGCGCGCCGTCTTCCAGAAGCTCGACCTCCTCGACGACGGGCAGACCCACCGCCGCGTGCTGGCGGTGCTGGCATTCCTCAGCGAGCAGAAGCCGGCGTAGCCATCAGAGCTCCGGCATGCGCCCGAACCGGCGTACCTCCTGGGGCCAGCCGCAGGCCTCTGCGATCTTGCCGGCCCACATCCGGGCCGTGGCCACGTCGGGTACGTCGACCACGGTCAGGCCGCCGAGGTACTCCTTGGTCTCGACGTAGGGACCGTCGGTGAACAGCACCGTGCCGCTGGTCGCGTCCGCGCTGAGAGTCTCGGTCTGGTCCTCGTCCAGGCCGCCGGCGAACACGTACTGACCAGCAGCCTTGATCTCCTCGACAACTGCCATGGCCAGCGGGGCCCGGCTGTTGAACCACTCCTCGGTGTGGTCGCCGACCCACTGCTGGTTGAAGTAGATGAGGTACTCCGTCATGTCTGCTCCTCTGTGCACGTGCGGACCCTGGTGGTCAGCCTTCACCTTCTCCACGAATGGCGGTAGCCCGATACGACAGGGTCAGGACCTTTGTGCAAGGTTGAGGTGACGACCAGCATCTAGCCGGGTTCGAACTCCTGCTCGGAGGGTGAGGCCGCGTGGCCCGGCCCGCTGGTTTACGAAGTTTAGGATGGTTTATGGAAAATCCTTAAAGCCTCGTAATCGCTGCAAAGTTCACCCATGGACCCGGTACGGAATCCCTACACGCCCAACGCTGGGAAGCAGCCGCCGGCAGTGCTTGGACGCGATGATCTCATTGCGAACTTCGACATCCTGCTCCAGCGAATGAGTCAGGGCCGTAGCGATCAGTCCATGATCATCACCGGACTGCGGGGCGTGGGTAAGACGGTTCTTCTCGGGCGCTTCTACAAGAAGGCGCTGGAGCAGAAGTGGGTGGTCATAGAGACTGAAGTGACCAAGCATGATGACAGTGCGTTCCGTCGCAACATCGCCGGGTCGATGCGTGCGGCGCTAATTCGACCTGTCCCCCAGAGCACGCTGGACGGACTGGATGCAGCGAGCGGGAGCGGTGCTGAAATCCTTCTCGCTTACGGTCGACCCCACTGGGGGCCTCACCGCCGGGATCGATGTTGACGCGCTGGCTGGTCTGGCCGATCGCAACGACCTACAGCACGACCTCACCGACCTCTTTGTCGCCGCAGGCGAGGCGGCCCAGGAAGTGCAGCGGGGTCTAGTTCTCCTGTTCGACGAGATCCAGTTCATGACCAGGCCACAGCTGGAGGCGCTGATCTCGGCCCTTCACAAGACAGTGCAACGCGACCTGCCGATCACGATGGTTGGAGCTGGGCTTCCACAAATCGCCGAATTGGTCGGCGACGCAAAGTCCTACGCGGAGCGGCTGTTTCAGTTCCCGCGGATCGGAAATCTGAGCGAGCCAGATGCGCGGCGTGCGCTGGCAGATCCTGCTCGCGATGAGGGTGTCGTGTTTGAAGACGGCGCTCTGAGCCGTGCTGTCGAGATCACCGGGGGGTACCCCTACTTCCTCCAGGAACTCGGATTCGCCGTGTGGGGAGTCGCCGAAGGCGACGCCATCAGCAAGACGGACGTCGACGAGTCGCTGCCGCTGTACGAGGCGAAATTGGATTCGTCGTTCTTCCGGGTTCGTCTTGACCGTTGCACTGAGAAGCAGACCACCTATCTCCGTGCCATGTCCGAGCTGGGCCCGGAGCCGCAGAAGGCAGCGGATGTCGCGGCCAAGATGGACCGCACGTCACCTGAGGTCGCAACGACACGTGCGGAACTCATCGCCATGGGTCTGCTCTACACGCCAGAGCACGGATATGCGGCATTCACAGTGCCGCACTTCGACAAGTTCGTGATGCGCGCCATCCCAGAACTCGTGGTACCGGCGAAGCGACCGCGCAGCAAGAAGTGAGTTGACCGACGCTGATCGGGGTCGTGCCGCCATTCCGCTGAGGTGAGCGGCCCGCTTTACGACACCGATGGCTCTGCCGGCCCCCTGTGTCCGATACTGCAAATCTCGTCGAGAAGGCTCGGGAACGCCTCCTCTGTCACGACGGTCACTTCGACTCCATCCGCCGAGTCAATGCCGACCCTCGGCACCATGACAATCGAGCCACTTCTCTACATCTTCCAGGAGCTCGTCCGTCGCGCGGTTCGCTCAGGCATCGGCGGGAAACCTCACGCCCGTGTTGGCGTGGCAGCGGTAGCCGAAGGGGTTCTTGGCGAGGTACTGCTGGTGGGCGAGCGCGACGTGGCGGCGCGTGCCGATGGACCTCTCCCGATGTGGGATGAGATCGCGCCTCGCCAGCGGATCCAGGCGGTGAGCCTCTCGAAGTCTGCGCGGCAAATTCGCGCAATGAGCACGACGATCGCGACGAGGAGGACGAGGAGGACGAGGAGGACGAGGAGGACGAGGAGGACGAGGAGGATGGAGATGAGGTTCGAGATCAAGAACTCGAAGAAGTCAGTGGTAGTGGGAGCTGCGGCTCGGACTGCGCGCGAGTCGCCGGGTTTCTTGCGAGCTGCCGCTACGGCAAAGAGCCAGCGCGAACGGCCCCTATGTATTCGCCAAGCTGTCCGAGCTAGCGCAAAGCAGGCCTACGGCCAGGCAGCGCTATGCCGCCATGACCTGCCGGCCGGGACGTTCAAGGCCCGAGCGCCCCGATGGGCACGATGACAACACCGTCGGGTCGGGTGTACCCGTAGCCGTTCGCGGTGATGATGCCGAGCACGGCCGGCTCGCCGACCTTGCCCGTGTCGACCTTGGCGGCGAACTTGAGCAGCCCGGCAGCGGCGTCCTCTATTGCCTGTTCGCCGCCAAGCTTCACCTCGAATGCCCCCCAACCGCCGTCACGGACTTGAATGATGATGTCGACCTCGAGAGCATCGCTGTCGCGGTAGTGGTGCACGCTGCCGTCGAATGGGGTTGCGTAGATGCGACAGTCTCTGACGGCCAGTGATTCGAAGAGGAGGCCGAGGTACTTCAGGTCGTCCAGCAATCTCTTGGGGCCGGCGGCGACCGCTGCGGCCGCTAGGGATGGGTCGATGAGGTGGGTGCGGGGGGCGGTACGCAGGGTGGCGCGGGAGCGGAGATGGGTGCTCCATGGCGGTTGCGCTTCGATGACCATCAGGCGCTGGAGAGCGTCCAGGAAGGCATAGACGGTCGTTCGCGCGATGGCTCCGTCTTCGCCTTCGACCTCCGCGGCGAGACGGGCTGGCTTCTGCTCCATGGCGACGTTGCGTGCCAAGGCTTGTAGCAGTCGCTGAACGAGGGCGGGATTGCGGCGTACGCCGTCCAAACGTGAGATGTCGATCTCGGCGATGTTCCGCAGGTAGTCGGCGTTGGCTTGTGCAGCAGCGTCGAGGGGCATGCTGAGGTTGAGCGGCCAGCCGCCCCGGACGACGAGTTCGGCGACCTTAGGCACAGTCAGAGTGGTGGTTGAGGTCGGCCGTTCGCCTGCGAGGAGCGCCGCAAGCGAGATCGCTCCCGTGGAGTCGCCACTTTCAAACAGGCTCATCGGGCGCATGACGAGGCGGGCAAACCGACCGGCGCCAGTGTGACGACGGGCGTCGTCCTCGGGTACGGCGGAGCCGGTCAGAACGAACTGGCCGGGCTCGCCGCGACGGTTGGCCTCGCTACGGACGTGGTTCCAGACGCGGGTTGCTTCTAGCTGCCATTCGTCTACCAGCTGTGGCGGCATGCCGTTGAGTACGAGGCTGGGGTCGACACGGATGGCATCGAGGGCTGCTTGGTCGGTGTCGAGGTAGACCTGGCTAGCCGTGAATTGCTCGGCAGTGAAGGTCTTGCCGCACGCCTTGGGTCCCTCGAGAAGGATGGCGCCGGCGGACTGGAGTCGGTGCTGGAGAACTGCGTCGAGGACGCGAGGTCGATAGTCTCGGTCACGCTTGCCAGAGGAACTCACGTGCGCAGACTACACTTTGGGACATCTCTAAACTACATTATGCGAGTAGTTGAAACTACAGTTTGAGAGATTCCCAAGCTACAGTTTGCGGTACGACTGGCGTATGCGCGACCGCTGAATGAACACGGGAATGATCAACCGGTGGTCTCAGGAAACCTGACGCCAGTGTTGGCGTGGCAGCGGTAGCCGAAGGGGTTCTTGGCGAGGTACTGCTGGTGCTGGTCCTCGGCGTAGTAGTACTCCGGGGCCGGGGCGATCTCGGTGGTGATGTCGCCGAGGCGGCGGCGGACCAGCTCGTCGCCGTAGATCTTGGTGAGGTCGCGGGCGGTCTGCTCCTGGTCCGGGGTCGTGAAGTAGATGGCGGAGCGGTACTGCGTGCCGACGTCGTTGCCCTGGCGCATGCCCTGGGTCGGGTCGTGGATCTCGAAGAACCGCTTGACCAGGTCGGCGAAGGAGACGACGGCCGGGTCGAAGACGATCCGGACGGCCTCGGTGTGGCCGGTGCGGCCGGAGCAGACCTCTTCGTACGACGGGTTCGGGGTGTGGCCGCCGGCGTAACCGACCGAGGTGGAGTAGACGCCGGGGACCTGCCAGTAGATCTCCTCGGCACCCCAGAAGCAGCCGAGGCCGAAGATCGCGACCTCGAGGCCCTCGGGCACCTGGTCGGTGACGATCGGGGCATCCAGGATCTTGTGCTGCGCGGCGATGGAGAAGTCGCGCGTGGGGCGGCCCGGCAGGGCCTGGTCGGCGTCGATCAGCTCGGTCTTGTGGCGGGAGAACATGCCCCTAGTCTCCCAGGTCGCGCAAGCGACAACCAGGCGCGAAGTCTTACGAGAGGAGGACGAGCAGTCGCTCCACCTCGGCCGCCACGGCGGCCCGTCCTGGGCCCAGATACTTGCGTGGATCCACCACGCCCTCGTCGAGCAGCGCGTCCCGGACCGCGGTCGTGAAGGCGGCATTGAGATGGGTCGCGATGTTGATCTTGGTCATGCCGGCGGCGATGGCGCTGACCAGCCCGGCGTCGGGCACGCCCGACGAGCCGTGGAGCACCAGGGGCACCGGGACTGCGTCGGCGATCGCGGCGATCAGGCCGTCGTCGAGCTCGGCGTCGCGGGTGGTCATCGCGTGCGACGAACCCACGGCGACGGCCAGCGCGTCGACTCCGGTGGCGGCCACGAACTCCGCCGCCTCCGCCGGGTCGGTGCGCACACCCGGAGCGTGTACGCCGTCCTTGCCGCCTACCTCGCCCAGCTCGGCCTCGACCGACACCCCGCGCTCGTGGCACCAGGCGGCGACCTCGGTCGTCGTGGCGAGGTTGGTGGGGAAGTCGAGCCCGGAGCCGTCGTACATCACCGACGGGACGCCGAGCTCGACCGCCTCGTGGATCAGGTCGACGCTGGTGGCGTGGTCGAGGTGGACGCAGACATCGACGGTCGAGGCCTCGGGCGATCGCCAGCGACGCGGCGAGCAGCGGGGCGAGCGCACCGTGGTAGCCACCGTGTTCTCGGAGACCTGGAGGACCACCGGCCGTCCCGGCCGCTTCGGCGCCGCTCACGATCGCCTCGGCGTGCTCGAGCTGGATCACGTTCATCGCCACCAGCCCGCGTCGGGCGGCGGCAGCGTCGGCGAGCAGGTCCTGCATCCGGGCGAGGGTCATCCGACCCAGGCCCCGGCCCGCATCACTCGCTGGGGCTGCCACGCGACGTCGGTGACGACCAGGTCGGCACGGTTGCCCGCTGCCAGTCCCACGTCGTGCCGCCCCAGCACCGCAGCCGGCCGGAGGCTCGCAGCCGCCACGACCTGCACGGGATCGAGGCCGGCGCCGACCTGGCGGCGTACGACGTCGAGCAGCCGCGACGTGCCGCCGGCGATCGAGCCACCGTCGGCCAGGCGGGCGACGCCGTCGCGCACCTCCACCGCCTGCGGTCCCAGCTGGTAGTCGCCGTCGCTCATGCCGGCCGCGGCCATCGCGTCGGTCACCAGGACCACCCGCTCGCCGACCAGCGCCATCACGGCCGCGACCGTCTCGTCGGCGAGGTGTACGCCGTCGGCGATCAGCTCGAGCACGGCGTCGCCGGCTGCCGCGGCAGCGAGCGCACCGAGCACCGCGCCGGGCTCGCGATGGTGGATCGGGGCCATGCCGTTGAAGAGGTGGGTGACCACCGACGGCGAGGAGGCGTGGAGGAAGCGCTCCACGGTGCTCGCGTCGGCATCGGTGTGCCCGGCTGCGACGGTCACGCCGTGCTCGGTCAGCAGCTCGGCCAGCGCGAGGGCGCCGGGCAGCTCGGGTGCGACGGTCATCATCCGCACGTGTCCGCGGCCGGCCGCGATCAGCTCGGCGGCCAGCGCCAGGTCGGGGTCGCGCAGGTGGGCCGGGTCCTGGGCGCCGCACCGGGCCGCGGAGAGGAACGGTCCCTCGAGGTGGATGGCGGCCAGGGCGCCGTCGTCGACGGCGTCGGCCAGCACGCCGATCACGGTCAGCATCCGCTCGGCGTCGTCGGTGACCGCGCTGCCGACCAGCGTCGTGGTGCCGTGACGCAGGTGGTGGTCGGCTGCGATGCGGGTCCCTTCGGGGTCACCGGAGGTGAACGAGCCGCCGCCACCGCCGTGGCAGTGCAGGTCGACCAGACCGGGCAGGAGGATGCTCCGCCTCGGCCGACAGGATCGCCGTCGAGCGGCGGCCGCACCGTCGTGATGCGCCCGTCGGCGACCTCGACGACGGCGTCGGGCAGGTCCTCGGTGGGCGTGATCACCCGGCCCCGCAGCACCTCGGTCGTCGCTCACGAGTCGGCTCCGCGATCGCGTCGAGCGCCAGGTGGGCGGCGCCGACCAGGCCCGGCGCGACTGCCGAGCGTCGTCACCAGGACGGGCGGCACGGTGGTCAGCACCGACCGCTCGCGCATCAGCGCCTCGACCTCGCCGGTCAGGGCGTCGCCGGCCTCGCTCAGCCCGCCGCCGAACACGATGGCGCCGGGGGCGAGCAGCGCGCAGACGGTGACCAGCCCGTCGGCCAGCGCGGAGGCCGCCTCGGTCCAGACCTCCGCGGCGACCGGGTCGCTCGCGAGCCGTTCGTGTACGACGTGCGCTCCCGTCGATGCTCGAGCCGGTGCGCTGCTCGTAGGCCCGGCGGATGGCTGCGGCGCTGGCGACCGCCTCGAGGCAGCCGTGCTGACCGCACCGGCAGAGCGGGCCGCCGGGTCGCACGACGATGTGGCCGAACTCCCCGGCCTGGCCCGAGACTCCGCGCACCGCCTCGCCGCGCACGAAGGTGACCGCGGCGACGCCGGTGCCGATGATGACGACGAACGGGTCCTCGGCGACGGGCACCGCGCGGCGTACCGCCTCACCCGCGGCGGCCACGTCGTGGTCGATCCGCACCGGGACGCCCAGCCGGGCGCTCACCGGACCGGCGACGTCGAGGTCGGTGACGTCGAGGTTGACCGAGCGGAGGCAGATCCCCTTGCTGGTGTCGACGATCCCCGGCATGACGACGCCCGCGCCGACCACCTCGGCCCGGCGCGCACCGAGCGCCTCGAGCAGCTCGCGACCCGCCTCCTCGATGACGTCGAGGATGGCCGGCCCGGTCTTGCTGGGCAGCCGGGTCTCGGCCAGCACGGTGTCGTGGTCGTCGAGCGCCGCGGCCTTGACCGACGTGCCGCCGACGTCGAAGGCGAGCACGACGGGCCGAGCAGCAGGAGCCATGCCGCCGGAGCCTAGGCGTGGTCGAGGATGATCGACCGGGTCAGGTTGCGCGGTTGGTCGGGGTCGAGCCCGGCGGCCCGCGCCCGGACCGCACACAGGCGGTGCACCCGGAGCAGGTCGGCCATGGCGTCGATGGGTGCGTGGATCAGCTCGGCGCCGGTCACCGCGACGTCCTCGGCGAAGTCGTCGACCAGCTCGCCGAAGGCCCAGACCACCCGGCCCGGGGCGCTGATGCTGAGCGGGCCCGTGGCGGTACTCCATCATCGGGTAGGCCTCGGCCCAGAGCTGGGCTGACTCCCGCAGCTTCAGGCCGGCTTCCTGGGCGATCGCGGTGGTCCAGCCCCGGCCGACGAACGTCAGCTGGTCGGCGGCGACGGCCGCACCCAGCGAGCTGTCGGGCGCGTCGAGCACCGCCTGGGCCTGCGCCGCGACCTCGGTCAGGTCCTCACCCAGGTGCCAGCGCAGCAGCGCGAGCGTCGTGGTCGCGAACCGCGTCTGCACGACCGACTCCTCGTCGATCTCCGGCATCAGGATCGGCTCCGCGAGGTCCAGCACCGGCGTGCCGGGCGACGACGTGATCACGGTCGCGGGGGTGCGGCCCTGGATCTCGGCGAGCAGCTGCAGCACCTCGGTCGTGGTGCCCGACCGGGTGATCGCGACGACGCGGTCGTAGCCGCGTCCGAGCCGGGCCTCGGTCGGCGTCCACGCGTCGGTGACGCCGAGGCCGGCCGCCTCGCGGAGGGCGGCGTAGGCCTGAGCCATGTAGTACGACGTGCCGCAGCCCACGACCGCCACGTGCTCGCCGGGCCGGGGCAGCAGCGCCTGGTGGGCGGCCGCCACCTCGCGGGCGTCCAGCCAGTTGCGCGGCTGGGTGGCGATCTCGGCCTCGATGTGGGTCGTCATGGACCGATCATCAGGATCCTGCTCGAATCTGTCAAGAATTGAGCCTGAGCAATCACAAACGATCAAGAATTGACCACGCCAACCCTTGACAGCGGCAGTCCGAGGCCGTGAACATCGCTGCAACAGATGACAACTTGTGCGCGAAGTCACTCGGGTTTGCGCACAACTGATCACAGTCTCGGAGCGCTCCGTCGCGCCGGGGAGAGGGCGGGATCGTGAAGCGCACGACTACATCTCTGCGGCTGGGGGCGGCCCTGGCCGCGCTCACCCTGATCGCCGCCGGCTGCGGCTTCGGCGATGACGACGACGGCGGGAGCGGCGGCGGCGCCGGCTCCATCGACCTGCTGGTGCCGTCGTACAGCGACGGCACCCAGGCCCTGTGGGAGGGCATCATCGACGACTTCGAGGCCGAGCACTCCGACATCAAGGTCAACCTCGAGGTCCAGTCGTGGGACAACATCAACGACGTGGTGCGCACCAAGCTGCAGTCCGACGAGGCGCCGGACATCCTCAACATCGACGCCTTCGCCGGCTTCGTGGCCGACGACCTGCTCTACCCGGCCGACGAGGTCGTCTCCGCCGAGACCCTCGACGACATCCAGGACTCCTTCAAGGAGAACGCCTCGATCGACGGCACGCAGTACGGCCTGCCGCTGATCGCCTCGGCCCGCACCATGTTCGTCAACACCGACCTGCTCGACCAGGCGGGCATCGCCGAGATCCCGACGACGTGGGACGACCTGCTCGCCGCGAGCAAGGCGATCAGCGAGCTCGGTGGTGGCGTCAGCGGCTACGGCATGCCGCTGGGCAACGAGGAGGCGCAGGCCGAGACCTCGATCTGGACCTTCGGCGCCGGCGGCAGCTGGGGCGACACCGACGAGCTCACCATCGACACCCCCGAGGCGATCGAGGCGGTGTCGTTCATGAAGCAGATGATCGACGAGGGCGCCACCCAGCCCGACCCCGGCTCGAGCGACCGTACGCCGCTCATCAACGTGTTCGTGCAGGGCAAGATCGGCTTCATCGAGGCGCTGCCGCCGACGGTCGACCAGATCGCCACCGACAACCCCGACCTCAACTACGAGCTCGCACCGATCCCGACCAAGGACGGCTCACCGGTGACGCTGGGCGTCGCCGACCACCTGATGGCGTTCCAGAACGACGGCAACAAGCAGGAGTCGATCCAGGCGTTCCTCGACTACTTCTACTCGACCGACGTCTACAGCAACTTCGTCACGACCGAGAAGTTCCTGCCGGTGACCGAGTCGGGTGCCGAGGCGTTCAGCAACGACAGCCTCCAGGTCTTCCTGGACGCGCTGCCGGACGCGAAGTTCTACCCGAGCACCAACACGGCCTGGTCGGCCGCACAGGGTGCGTTCCAGAGCCTGATCGGCCAGATCGCGCAGGGCAAGGACGCCGAAGAGGTCCTCGCCGAGATCCAGGCCAAGGCCGACGAGGCTTCCTGATCCATGGCCACCGGGAAGAGGAGGCAGCTGCTCGCGGCGCTGCCGTGGACATCGCCGGCGTTGCTGCTGATCGGCGCGATCGTCCTCTTCCCGGCTGGCTACATGGTCTGGACCTCGACCCGGGAGCTCTCGGACTTCGGGGTCGACCGGGGGCCGGCCGGGTGGGACAACTACCGCAACCTGCTCGACCTCGCCAGCATCGACCGGATCCTGCTCAACACCTTCGTCTGGGTCTTCGGCGTCGTGGTGATCACGGTCATCCTGTCGCTGGCCCTCGCGCAGCTGCTCAACCAGGCCTTCCCCGGCCGCCGGCTGGTCCGGCTCGCGGTGATCGTGCCGTGGGCGGCCAGCGTGGTGATGACGTCGGTGGTCTTCTACTACGGGCTGGACTCCTACTACGGCGTCATCAACAAGTTCCTGGTCGACATCCACCTGCTCGACGAGCCCTACGGCTTCACCGCCCACCCGATCTCGGCGTTCGGGGTGTCGATGGCCACGGCCGTCTTCGTCTCGCTGCCGTTCACGACCTACGTGTTCCTGGCCGGGCTGCAGGGCATCCCGGAGGAGGTGCTCGAGGCCGCCGAGGTCGACGGCGCCAGCTCGATCCGGCGCTACTTCTCGGTGATCCTGCCGAGCCTGCGGCCGGCGCTGGCGGTGGCCACGATCATCAACATCATCAACGTGTTCAACTCGCTGCCGATCCTGCGCACGATGACCGGCAGCATCCCCGGCTACGACGCCGACACCACGACCACCCGCATCTTCAAGCTGATCCAGGCCGACCGCCAGGTCGACACCGCGGCGGCGCTGTCGGTGGTCAACTTCCTGATCGTGCTCGTGGTGATCCTGGCCTACCTCAAGATCGTCCGCCCGATGAGGGAGGACTGAGGGCGTGTCCCCCGACTCCATGGCCTGCTACGCGCCGCCCCGCGGGCGCCTCGCGGCGTTGCAGCCACTCGACAAGCAAACCCGGCGTGCCATCGCGGCTGCGCCTTGCGAGGCATCCCGCGGATGCGACGCTCGCGACGGCCGAGAGTCAGGAGACACGCCCAACCCATGACCACCGCAACCGTCAGCCCGCCGCGCGCCCGGCGGCGTACCGCCAAGACGCGGCGCTCCCGCTGGCTGCTCTCGCTCGCCGGCGCCGTGGTCGCGTTCGTGTTCCTGCTGCCCTACCTGATCATGCTGATCGGCTCGTTCAAGACCCGCTCGGACATCCTCAAGGTGCCGCCGACGTACCTGCCGAAGACCTGGCACCCCGAGAACTACCTCGACATGTGGAGCACGCCGGAGACCCCGCTGCCCTACAACCTGGTCAGCACGGTGGTGATCTCGCTGTCGGCGACGCTGGTGGTGCTGATCGTCGCGCTGCCGGCGGCGTACTACACCGCGCGGCACAAGTTCCCGGGCAGGGGAGCGTTCATGCTGCTGGTGCTGATCACCCAGATGCTGCAGCCGACCGTGCTGGCGACCGGCCTGTTCCGCGAGTTCCTGGCCTTCGACCTCAACGACACCTGGCTCGCGATGATCCTGGTCAACTCGGCGTTCAACCTGTCGTTCGCGCTCTGGATGATGCACTCGTTCTTCGCGTCGGTGCCCAAGGAGATCGAGGAGGCGGCCGCCCTCGACGGCGCCGGCAAGCTGCGCACCCTGCGCACGGTCACGCTCCCGCTGGTGTGGCCGGGCATCGTCACGGCGGTGATCTTCACGTTCGTCGCGTGCTGGAACGAGTTCGCCGCGTCGCTGGTCATCCTCACCACCGCGGAGAACCAGCCGCTCTCGGTGGCGCTCACCAAGTTCGTCGGCCAGTACTCCACATCGTGGCAATACGTGTTCGGCGTCTCCATCGTCGGTATCGTCCCGGTCGTCATCCTCTTCGCGATCATCGAACGCCGACTGGTCGCCGGACTCACGGCGGGCGGTGTGAAGTGAGCGAGTCGCCGCCCGACGACGTCGTCGCCGAGCAGCGTTCCGACAAGGCCTGGCGGATGCGCATGCTGCTCGACCTGGTCGCGGAGCGCGGCCGGCTCTCGGTCGCCGACGCCGCCGTGGCGCTGTCGGTCTCCGAGGCGACGGTCCGCCGCGACTTCACCGCGCTCGCCGACCAGCAGCTGGTGACCCGCACCCACGGTGGTGTCGTCGCGTCGTCGGTGGCCTACGACCTGCCCGTCCGCTACCGCAACAGCGGCGGCAGCCAGAAGGACACGATCGGCGCCGTCGCCGCGGCCCTGGTCACGGTCGGGCAGGTGGTCGGCTTCAACGGGGGTACGACGACGTCCGGCACCGCCCGGCAGCTGGCCGCGCGCCAGGACCTCGCGTCGGGGGAGCAGCCGTCGCTGACCGTGGTCACCAACGCGCTCAACATCGCCACCGAGATGGTGCTGCGTCCCCACATCCGGACGGTCTCGCTCGGCGGCGTGGCCCGCCCGCAGTCCTACGAGGTCGTCGGGCCGCTGGCCCACCAGGTGCTGCAGGAGCTGTGGGTCGACCACCTGTTCCTCGGCGTCGACGGGATCTCCGAGGAGGGCGGCGCGAGCTGCTTCCACGAGGGCGAGGCCAGCATCAACGCGCTGATGGTCCAGCGGGCCCAGGAGGTCACCGTGGTGGCCGGCTCGCACAAGCTCGGCCAGCGCTCGTTCGCCCGCATCTGCGACGCCGCCGACATCAACCGGCTGGTCACCGACCGCGACGCCGACCCCGCGCTGGTCGCCGGGTTCGAGGCGCTCGGCGTCGAGGTCGTGCTCGCCTAGCTCGAGTCCAGGCCGTGCTCGGCGCACCAGGCGTCGCGCGGGCGGGAGTTGCCCGACGCGAACAGCGACCTGATCAGCAGCGCCTGCGCGGCGGCGTACTGCTCGATCTCCTGGGTCCAGAACCGGCGCTGGGCCGGCGTCCTGCTCAGGGCCAGGGCCTCCGCGTGCCGCCAGACCCCCTCGCGCCAGCCGCGCATGATGACGCCGGCGACGGTGTCCTCGATCGGGCCGACGTCGATGTCGTCGAACTTCGGGTCGAAGCGCCGCGCCTCCTCGCGGAAGACCGGGCCGTAGAGGGAGTCGAGCCGCTTGTTGTAGCGGTTGTGGTCGGACTTGTGGCTCTTGCCGTTCTTGGCGGTCAGCCCCACCTCGGCGAGCACGTGCGGGAAGTCGCGGTTGATGTGGGCGTTCATCGCCAGCATGAAGTTGCCGAGGCCGGTCATCTTCTTGTCGTCCTCGGCCTTCAGCGCGATCTTCCAGGCCTTCGGGATGTCGCTCGCGCCGTCCGCTGTGCCAGTCGTCCATCACGTCGAAGTAGAGCCCGGCGAAGATCGCGTCGAGCCGGTTGAGCCACTTGCGGTCGGAGAAGTAGCCCTGCCGCTGGGCGGCCTGGACGTTCTCGGTGACCCGGAGATAGGCGAGGGAGAAGATCGCGTCGTGCTGGCAGGTCGAGGCCAGCCGGTGCAGCCGGCTCTTCATCTCGGTGATCACGTCGACGATGCACTGGTCGGAGCCGCTCCGGCAGATCCTTCCCGTCGTACGGCGCGTAGGGCACCGGCAGCGGCGGCAGCAGCTCGATCACCGGATCGAGCGGGCCGGGGCCGATGACGGGGTCGGCGACCGCTGGTGCCGGCGCGAGGAGCGTGAGCGAGAGGGCCAGCGTCCCCACGGTCGAGACCAGCGTTGCTCGCATGCTCATGGAGGGCTCAACGACCGAGCCCGCCAGGCGTGACGGTGGTCACCGGCGACATGGACCGATGGATCGGGGTCGCTCCGAGGGTCTCTACTTCCATGACCTCCCTCGACAGCCTGCTGCTCGGCAGCGCCGACCCCACCCGCCTGCGCCAGTGGTACGTCGAGGCGCTCGGCGTCGAGCCGGACCCCGACGGGTTCCTCCAGTTCGGCCACGTCGGCGTGCTCATCGACGGCCGCGACGACGTCGACCCGCGGGCCGTCGAGCCCGGCCGGTTCGTCCTCAACTACCACGTGCCCGACATCAAGCGCGTCGCCGCGCACCTCGACGAGCGCGGCGAGACGTGGGTGGCCGGCGTCGAGTACCGCGACGCCGGGCTGTGGTTCGGCACCGTGGAGGATCCCGACGGCAACTACGTCCAGCTGATCGAGACCACGCCGGAGTACTGGCGGCAGAAGCGGCTCCGTTTCGGGGCGGAGGCCGGTCCGCTCGACTACGCCACCGGCGGGGTGCGCCTGCCGGCCCAGGACCTCGACCGGGCCCGCATCTGGTACGCCGAGAAGCTCGGCCTCGAGCCGGTCGAGGAGCGCGATGGCGGTCTGCGCTACCTCTGTCGGCGGCACCGAGTTCGTAGTCTTCGCCTCGACCGGCGTCGCGTCGGGCACGCACACCCAGTTCGGCTTCAGCGTGCCCGACCTCGACCTGGCCGTCGAAGGGCCTGGCCGCACGGGGCGTGGTCTTCGAGGGCGACGTCGTCGAGGTGGCCGGTCACTACCCGTCCACGGGCGCCTCGGCGAGCGCGCCACCTGGTTCCGCGACAGCGAGGGCAACCTGCTCGGGATGGGGCAGTACGTCTACTCCTGACCTGGTCGTTAGCCTCATCGGGTGAGCGAACAGCAGCACAGGAACAAGTCCGGCTTCGAGACGCGTGCGATCCACGCCGGCTACGAGCCCGACCCCACCACCGGCGCGGTGATCCCGCCCATCTATGCCACCTCGACGTACAAGCAGGACGGCGTCGGCGGGCTCCGCGGCGGCTACGAGTACAGCCGCTCCGGCAACCCGACCCGGACCGCGCTCGAGGGCAACATCGCCTCGCTCGAGGAGGGGGAGCGCGGCTTCGCCTTCGCCTCCGGCCTGGCCGCCGAGGACACCATCGTCCGGTCGGTGCTGGCGCCGGGCGACCACGTGGTCTTCCCGAACGACGCGTACGGCGGCACCTTCCGGCTCTTCGACAAGGTCGAGAAGGTGTGGGGCGTCGACTACACGCCGGTCGGCCATGCGGTCGACGCGGTCCGGGCCGCGATCCGCCCGGAGACCAAGATGGTCTGGGTCGAGACGCCGACCAACCCGCTGCTCGGCATCGCCGACATCGAGGCCCTCGCCGGTGTCGCCCGCGAGGCCGGGGCGCTGCTGGTCGTCGACAACACCTTCGCCTCGCCGTACCTCCAGCAGCCGCTGACCCTCGGCGCCGACATCGTGGTCCACTCCACGACCAAGTACTGCGGCGGTCACTCCGACGTCGTCGGTGGCGCCGTCGTGGTCCGCGACCTCGAGCTGGCCGAGAAGATCGCCTTCCACCACAACGCGATGGGCGCGGTGGCCGGACCGTTCGACGCGTGGCTGACGCTGCGCGGGCTGAAGACCCTGCCGATCCGGATGGACCGGCACTGCGACAACGCCGAGAAGGTCGTCGACTTCCTCACCGGCCACCCCGCGGTGACCCACGTCTACTACCCCGGCCTGCCCGACCACCCCGGCCACGAGATCGCCGCGCGCCAGATGAAGAGGTTCGGCGGCATGGTGTCGTTCCGGGTCGCCGGCGGCGAGGCACAGGCCCTGGGCGTCTGCGAGCGCACCGAGGTCTTCACGCTGGCCGAGTCGCTCGGCGGCATCGAGAGCCTGATCGAGCACCCCGGCCGGATGACCCACGCCAGCGTGGCCGGCACCGACCTCGAGGTGCCCGCCGACCTGGTGCGCCTCAGCGTCGGCATCGAGACCGCCGACGACCTGATCGCGGACCTCGAACGTGCCCTCGGCTGACGTTGCTGTCTGCGTCGACTTCGGCTCCACGTTCACCAAGGCGCTGCTGGTCGACCTGACCGCCGGCGCTGTCATCGCGGCTGCCGAGCACCCGACGACGCTGGCGACCGACGTGCTCGACGGGTACGACGCCTGCCTGGCCGAGCTGGTCGCCGTCGATCGTCGGGCGGCGGACGCCGAGGTGCTGGCCTGCTCGAGTGCCGGCGGTGGGCTGCGGATCGCGGTGGTCGGCAACGAGGAGCTGGTGACCGCCGAGGCCGGCCGCCGGGTGGCGCTGAGCAGCGGCGGCAAGGTGGTCGACGTGATCGCGGCGGCGGCCCGGGTGAGGGTCGTGTGCCTGAGCACGCCCTCTACGCCGGGCTCAGGCACACGACCCGTCCCGACGTGGTGCTCCTGACCGGCGGCACCGACGGCGGCAACAGCGAGGTGCTGCTCGGGGCGGCCCGCGACCTGGTCGACAGCGGCTGGACCGGGCCGGTGGTGGTGGCCGGCAACGTCGAGGCGCAGGCCGAGGTCGCCGAGATCCTCGGCGACGTGCCCCACGTGCTCGCCGACAACGTCGTGCCGCGGATCGGCGTGCTCGCCCCGACAGCGCGCGGGCGGCGATCCGCGAGATGTTCCTGGCGCACGTGATCGGCGGCAAGCACCTCAGCAGCCGCGCCGACTTCGTGGCCATGGTCAGGGGAGCCACGCCCGACGTGGTGCTCACCGGTGTCGAGCTGCTGGCCAACGGGCTCGACGAGCAGCATCCCGGCCTGGGTGACGTCGTGGTCGTCGACGTCGGCGGCGCGACCACCGACGTGCACTCCGTGGTCGATGTCGACCCGGAGCTGTCCACATTTCTGGGCGAGAGCTGTCGAGAGAAGTGGTGGCCACCACCGCCGTGACCCGCACCGTCGAGGGCGACCTCGGCATGCGCTGGTCGGCGGTGACCACCGTCGAGGAGGCCGAGCTGCCCGAGCTGGCAGATGCCGCCCGGCAGCGAGCCGACGACCCGGCCTTCCTGCCGACCACCGACTGACGCACGTGACGACGACGAGGAGATCGCCCGGGCCGCCATCGGGCTGGCCCTCCGGCGCCACGCCGGCCGGTCGAAGGTCGTGGTCAGTCCCGAGGGCCGCGTCGTCGAGCGCACGGGCAAGGACCTCCGCGAGGTGGACCTGCTCGTCGGCTCGGGAGGCGCCCTGCGGCACGGCCGATCCGGGGTCGCCGATCGGGTCTTCGCCGGCAGCGTCGGTGCCGACCTCGAGGGCGGCTGGCAGCTGCCTGAGCGCGCTCGGCTGGTGGTCGACGCCGACTACGTGCTGGCCGCGGTCGGGTTGCTGGCCGCTGAGCATCCGATGGCGGCGTACCGACTCGCGCGGAGCCTGGCCGTCAGCACATAGGCTCACGCCGTGAGCAACGACGCTGACCCGCCCGACGTCCCGGACGACGCCACCGACGAACCCCAGGCCGAGCCCGAGGACCAGCGTCGCCGGCTGCCGATCCTGCGAGGTCGCGCCGTCCCCGGCGACGACCCGGACTCCAGGACCCAGCGCATTGCCAGCCAGCTGGCCCAGCTCCGCTACGTACGCCGGGCAGAGCCCGAGCCGATCGTCACCGGCACCTCCAACTTCGACCGCGCGCAGGTGCCGTGGGGGCTCGACCTCGCCGCCGCCTGGGCCTGGCGGCTGATCATCATCGCCGCGGCCGGCTACGGGATCTTCTGGGTGATCGGCTACTTCTCGGTGATCACGCTCCCGCTGGCGGTCGCCCTGCTGATCACGGCGCTGGTGAGCCCGGCGGTCAACGCCCTGACCCGGGTGGGCGTGCCCCGCGGGCTCGCCGCGATCACGATGGTGCTCGGCGGGCTCGCGGCCATCGCGCTGCTGCTGACCTTCGCGGGCCAGCAGGTGGCGACCGGTGCCGAGGACCTGGCCGACTCCACCGTCGAGGGGCTCGACAAGATCCGCACCTGGCTGCAGGACGGCCCGCTCAACGCCAGCGACTCGCAGATCGAGGACTACATCCAGACCGCGCAGGACGCGATCCGCGACCGGACCAGCGACGGCGCTCTGCAGTCGGTGGGCGAGATCGGCACCGCGGTCGGCCACGTCTTCGCCGGGCTTCTTCATCATCCTGTTCGCGACGTTCTTCTTCCTCGCCGACGGTGACCGGATCTGGGCCTGGCTGGTCCGGATCGCGCCGCGGGCGGCTCGCGAGCGGGTCGACAGCTCGGGCCGGGTCGCCTGGATCTCGCTGACCCAGTTCGTGCGGGCCACGGTGATCGTGGCGCTCGTCGACTCGATCGGCATCATGATCGTCGCGGCCGTCCTCGGCGTGCCCGTTCGTGCTCGCGCTCGGCGTGCTGGTCTTCCTCGGCGCCTTCGTCCCGCTCGTCGGTGCCACCGTGGCCGGCAGCGTGGCGGTGCTGGTGGCCCTGGTCGACCAGGGCCCGATCGATGCGCTGCTGATGCTCGGTGGCGTGATCCTGGTGCAGCAGATCGAGGGCCACATCCTGCAGCCGTTCCTGATGGGCCGCTGGGTCTCGGTGCACCCGCTCGGCGTGATCCTCGCCCTCGGGTGCGGCGTGCTGGTCGGTGGCGTCGCCGGTGCGCTGGTGGCCGTGCCGCTGGCCGCCGCGGGCAACGCCGTCGTGCAGCACCTCGCCTCCAACACCGAGCCCGGGGACGATCCGGTCGAGGAGCTGGCCGAGGACTACGAGGAGATAGGCGCGAGCGCACCGGTCGAGGAAGACCTCATCGACGAGGACACCACCGATGGCTGAGGTCACGCTCGCCGACATCGAGGAGGCTCGGGAGCTTCTTCGCGGGGTCTCGATCGAGACGCCGATGGAGGAGTCGCGGTGGCTGTCGGCCCTGGTCGGCGGCCCGGTGCACCTCAAGTGCGAGAACCTCCAGCGCACCGGCTCGTTCAAGACCCGCGGCGCGTACACCCGGATCTCCCGGCTGTCCGAGGAGGAACGCGCCCGCGGAGTGGTGGCGGCGTCGGCCGGCAACCACGCGCAGGGCGTCGCGCTCTCGGCCCAGCTGCTCGGCATCAAGGCCACCGTGTTCATGCCCGAGGGCGCGCCGATCCCGAAGGAGAAGGCCACCCGGGGCTACGGCGCCGAGGTGATCTTCGAGGGCCGCTACCTCGAGGACTCGCTCAAGGCCGCCCGGGCGTTCGAGGCGGAGACCGGCGCGGTGCTCATCCACCCCTTCGACCACTTCGACATCGTGGCCGGACAGGGCACCGTCGGCCTGGAGATCATCGAGCAGGCTCCCGAGGTGCAGACCGTGCTGGTGCCGACCGGAGGCGGCGGGCTGCTGGCCGGCATCGCGATCGCGGTGAAGGCGCTCCGCCCCGAGGTCCGGGTCATCGGCGTGCAGGCGAAGGGCGCCGCGGCGTACCCGGGTTCGCTCGAGCAGGGCTGCCCCGTGCCGCTGACCGACATGAAGACCATGGCCGACGGCATCGCGGTCGGCCTGCCCGGCGAGATCACGTTCGCGGCGGTGCGCGACCACTGCGACGAGATCATCACCGTCTCGGAGGAGTCGATGTCGCGGGCGCTGCTCGCCCTGGTCGAGCGCGCGAAGATGGTCGTCGAGCCGGCCGGTGCGGCAGCCGTGGCGGCGATGCTCGACAACCCCACGGCGTTCCGGACCCCCGCGGTGGCCGTGCTCTCCGGCGGCAACATCGACCCGCTGCTGCTCGGCAAGGTGATCCGGCACGGCATGGCGGCCGCGTTCCGCTACCTCAACCTCCACGTCACCATCCCCGACGTGCCGGGCGGGCTGGCGCAGCTGCTGACCGAGGTCAGCGCAGCGGGAGCCAACGTGCTCGAGGTCATGCACGAGCGGATCTCGCCGGCGCTGCACCTCGACGAGGTCGAGGTGCACCTGCAGCTCGAGACCCGCGGCGAGCCGCACGCCCAGAAGGTGATCGCGCGGCTGCGCGAGCGCGGCTACCGCGTCATCGAGTAGCCGGCGCGGCGAAATCAGCCGGTGTAGGGCACGGCCTTGAGGATCTCGACCTCGAGGCTCTTGCCGTTGACCTCGTACGTCGCCTTGTCGCCCTGCTTCTTGCCGAGCATGGCCGAGCCGATGGGGGACTGGGGTGAGTAGGCCTTGAGGTCGGCCGTCACGTCCTCGATCTCGCGGGCGCCGAGCAGGAACGTCTCGGCCTCGTCGTCGTCATCGCCGACGAACTTGTAGGTCACGACCATGCCGGGCTCGACGATGCCGTCGTCCGGAGGCGGTCTCGCCGACCTCGGCCCGCAGCAGCATGTCCTCCAGCTGGCGGATCCGGCCCTCGAGCTTGCCCTGGTCCTCCTTGGCCGCGTGGTAGCCGCCGTTCTCCTTGAGGTCCCCTTCGTCGCGGGCAGCGCTGATCCGCGCCACGATCTCCTGGCGCACGGGACCCTTGAGGTTCTCCAGCTCGGCCTGAAGCTTCTTGAGGGCCTCAGAGGTCAGCCAGATCTTGCTCTGGTCGGTCTGCGTCATAGGGGTACTCCTGTAGGAACGGTGCTGCGTGGTCGTCGTCCGGTGCCCTGGAAAAGGGAAAGGCAACACCCGACACTTGCGGGCACGAACTCGCGGGGCGCCTTCCTGGTCGGCCCCGGCGGGACGGTCAGATCTGCCAGTTTAACAAGCAAACGCCGATGACGCAGATCAGCGAGGTCGCGACTGGTCCTCGGTGGTGCAACCGACGAGCTCGACCGAGGTGGCCTCGCGCTCGGTGCGGATGGTCACGTCACTCTCACTCTCACCCTCGTCCTCGGGCGTCCAGGACTCTTCGCCGACCACGCTGTGGTCCTCCGCGAAAGCGCGCACCAGGCAGGTCGCCTCGACGTCGTCGTCGCGGCGGTTGACCGAGATCAGGGCGGTGGCCGTGTGGTCGTCGACGATGTCGAAGGTCACCAGCTCCGACTCGACCTCGGGGGTCGAGTGGACGATCGCGGTCCACCCCAGCCAGCCGAGGAACACGACAGCCAGCGCGACGCAGGTGCCGATCAGCGCGCGCCGACGCCAGGGCCGCGGCGCGCCGTACCGTTCGGCGAGGGCATCCTGCGAGGTCACCCCCAAAGCCTGACACCTAACATGAACGGGTGTCGCAGCGCCCTGGAGACGGACCCCGCGCGGGTTACCGCCTGATGCATGTCCACGCCCACCCCGACGACGAGTCGAGCAAGGGGGCGGCGTCCACGGCGATGTACGTCGCGGAGGGCGTCGACGTGCACGTCGTCACCTGCACCGGCGGTGAGCGGGGCTCGATCCTGAACCCCAAGATGGATCGCCCCGACGTGCTCGCCAACATCACCGAGATCCGCCGGCAGGAGATGGAGCGGGCCCGCGACATCCTGGGCGTGCGCCAGGACTGGCTCGGCTTCGTCGACTCCGGCTGGCCCGAGGGCGACCCCAAGCCGCCGCTGCCCGAGGGGTGCTTCGGGCTGGTGCCGCTCGAGGAGGCGACCGCGCCCCTGGTGCGGCTGATCCGTGAGTTCCGGCCGCACGTGATGACGACGTACGACGAGCGCGGCGGCTACCCCCACCCCGACCACATCAAGTGCCACGAGGTCAGCATGGCGGCGTTCGAGGCGGCCGCCGACCCGGAGCGCTACCCCGAGCTGGGAGAGCCCTGGCAGGTGCTCAAGCTCTACTACCACCACTCGTTCAACCGGCCGCGCATGCAGGCGCTCCACGACGCGATGATCGCCCACGGTCTCGACTCCCCGTGGGCCGAACGCCTCGAGGAGTGGAAGCCCGAGCCCGAGTGGGACGCCCGGATCACCACCAAGGTGCCGTGCGGCGACTACTTCGGGGTCCGCGACCAGGCGCTCCTGGCCCACGCCACGCAGATCGACCCCGACGGCTTCTGGTTCGCGATCCCGCGGGAGATCCAGCTCGAGGTCGCGCCGACCGAGGACTTCGAGCTCGTCGTGAGCAAGGTCCCTTCGCAGACCCCCGAGGACGACCTGTTCGCCGGCATCACCGAACCCAACTGAGAGACTGCACCCATGTACGCCGAGCTGCTCACGCTGGTCACGGTCCTCGCCGACAAGGCACCCGAGGACGAGGACGTGGTGGCCGGGCCGATCGCCGCGGCGTTGTTCGTGCTGCTCATCGGGGCCGTGATCTTCCTGGGCTTCAGCCTGGTCAAGCGGCTGCGCAACGCGCAGCGGGCCGAGGAGGCGGGTCTCTACGACCCGTCGACCAAGAAGAAGGAGCTGCCGGCCGACTGGCCGACGACCGAGGAGCCGACCGACTCCAAGGAGTGACTCAGCCCTCGGCGGGCTGCTGCTGGGCGATCTGCCGGCGTACGTCCTCCATGTCGAGGCCGCGCACCCCCTCGATCACCTGGTCGAGCGCGGTCGCCGGGAGCGCGCCGGGCTGGGCGAAGACCAGGATCCCCTCGCGGAACGCCATCAGCGTCGGGATCGACTGGATCCCGGCCGCAGAGGCGAGCTCCTGCTGCTCCTCGGTGTTGATCGAGCCGAACGTGATGTCGGGGTTTGCCTCCGACGCCGATTCGTAGGTGGGCGCGAACTGCAGGCACGGACCGCACCAGCTCGCCCAGAAGTCGACGAGCAGGATGTCGTCGTCCTTCACGTGGGACTCGAAGTTGTCGATGGTCAGCTCTGTGGTGGCCATCCCTCGACTGTAACTCGGGCCTGTTTCGTCACCACCCCTCCCGGAGACTGGTCACCATGCACACGCAATCCAGACTCGTGGCCGTCGGCAGCCCGCGCTCGCCCGAGGCGGCGGTGCTCGTGCTGCACGGAGGTGCCTCCCGCGGCGACCGGATGATGGTCAGCCCCGCACAGCTCTCCGTGATCAGGATGATCCCGACCGCCCGGGCCGTGGCGCGCGCCGGTGGAGGCCGACTGGCCGTCTACCGGTTGCTGAACTCCTACCGCGGCTGGGACTCCGAGCACACTCCGCTGGCGGACGCCGCCTGGGCGATGGCGCAGGTGCGCGAGCAGCACGGCGACCTCCCGTTCGGGTTGGTCGGCCACTCCCTGGGCGGCCGGGCCGCCCTGCTCGCGGGTGACCAGCACGGCGTCGAGTCCGTGGTTGCCCTGAACCCCTGGGTCTACCCCACCGACACTGCCGACCTCACCGGCCGCCGCGTGCTCATCGTGCACGGCTCGGCGGACCGGATCGCGTCGCTGCGGCGGGCCGAGGCCGTCGCGGCCAACCTCTCCCGCACCGCTGAGGTCGAGTTCGTGACCGTGCCCGGCGGCAAGCACGCGATGCTGCGCCACAGCCGGGAGTTCGACGGGCGGGCCGCCGCCTTCACGGCTGGGTCGCTGCTGACCCACGTGTGAGTGAGGCGGGTCGCGGTTACCGGCCGGGCATGACGAAGAGCTTCCGCAAGGGCGACCAGGTCGAGTGGGACAGCCATGGAGGCACCGCGGTCGGCAAGATCGAGAAGAAGATCACCAGCGAGACCGAGGCGGGTGGTCGCAAGGTCAAGGCCTCCGAGGACGAGCCGCAGTACCTCGTACGCAGCGACAAGAGCGGTGGCACCGCGGTGCACAAGCCGGAGGCGCTCCGCAAGCGGTCGACGTAGCCCCGTTGCTGACGACCACTGAGACGCTCACAGCAGCACTGTCACAGACGCGCCGAACGGAGTACGTTCGACGGCGTGACCGCGGACACCTATGACTACGTCGTCGTCGGGGCCGGCAGCGCCGGCGCGGTGCTGGCAGCCAGGCTGAGCGAGGACCCCGGCACCACCGTCCTGCTCCTCGAGGCAGGCGGCGAGGCGGACGCCGACGAGGTGAACATCCCGGCGGCGTTCCCGGCGCAGTTCAAGACCAAGTGGGACTGGAACTACACGACCACCGAGCAGAAGCAGCTGCACGGCCGGCGCACCTACTGGCCGCGGATGAAGGCGCTCGGCGGCTGCTCGTCGATGAACGCGATGGTCTACATCCGCGGCAACCGGGTCGACTACGACGCGTGGCGCGACCAGTACGGCGCGGCCGGCTGGGGCTTCGACGACGTGCTGCCCTACTTCATGCGGTCGGAGGCCAACACCCGGCTGGGGGCTCCGCTGCACGGGCAGTCGGGACCGCTGCACGTCGAGGACCGCAGCTACACCCACGAGCTGAGCCAGGCGTTCGTGCAGAGCGCGGTCAGCGCCGGCCTCAAGCCCAACGACGACTTCAACGGCGCCGAGCAGGAGGGCGCCGGGCTCTACCAGGTCACCTGCAAGAGCGGGCGCCGCTGGTCGACCAACGAGGCCTACCTCAAGCCGGCGCGGTCGCGGACGAACCTCACGGTCGCCACCGGCGCGTTCGCCACCCGGGTCGAGATCTCCGGCGACCGGGCGACGGGGGTGACCTTCCGCCAGAGCGGCGCCGAGCACACGGTGACGGCCACGCGAGAGGTGCTGCTCTGCGGCGGTGCGATCAACAGCCCGCACCTGCTGATGCTCTCCGGCATCGGCCCGGCCGCACATCTCGCCGAGCACGGCATCGACGCCAAGGTCGAGCTGGCCGGGGTCGGCGCCAACCTGCAGGACCACACGCTGGTGCCGCTCCTCTGGTACACCCGCGGCACCACCGACCTCGCCGAGCTCAACAACCTGCGCAGCTTCGCGCAGTGGAAGCTGCGCGGCACCGGTCCGCTGTCGTCCAACGTCGCCGAGGCCGGCGCGTTCCTCTCCAGCCGCGACGGGCTGCCGGCACCCGACCTGCAGATCCACGTGGCCCCGGCCGGGTTCTACGACAACGGGTTCCACGAGCCGACCAGCCGGATGTTCACCGCCGCGCCGGGCCTGGTGAGCGTGCAGAGCCGGGGGTCGCTCCGGCTGCGCTCGGCCGACCCGAGCTGGCACCCGGAGATCGACCCCGGCTACCTCGAGGACCAGACCGACCTCGACGCGCTGCTCGTCGGCATGCGGCGGACCTGGGACATCTGCACCCAGGGTGCGCTGGCGGCGTACCTCGAGAAGCCGTGGCAGCTGCCCGAGTCGCCCACCGACGACCACCTGCTCGACCGGATCCGCACCTGGGCGCAGACCATCTACCACCCGGTCTCGACGTGCGCGATGGGCACCGGCGAGGACGCCGTGGTCGACCCCGAGCTGCGCGTGCGCGGCATCGACGGGCTGCGCGTCGTCGACGCATCGGTCATGCCCGCCGTGCCCCGCGGCAACACCAACGCCCCCACCATCATGATCGCCGAGAAGGCGTCCGACCTGATCAGGAGTGCCCGATGACCCAGACTGAGGATCGCCCCGCCACCGCCACCACCTTCGAGTCGCTGAGCCCGATCACCGGCGACGTCGTCGGCACCCACCCGGTGCACACCGACGAGGAAGTGAAGGCGGCGGTCGACCGCGCCCACGAGGAGGCAGCGTGGTGGTCGGCGCTGTCGTACGACGAGCGCGACAAGCACCTGTCGGCCTGGAAGGGCGTGATCACCCGGCGGCTGGCCCAGCTGGCCGACCTGATGCACCAGGAGACCGGCAAGCCGCACGGCGACGCGATGCTCGAGGCGGCGCTCGCCATCGACCACCTGGCCTGGGCCGGCGGTCACGCCGAGAAGGTCCTCAAGCGGCGCAAGGTCCCGTCGGGGCTGGTGATGGCCAACCAGTCCGCGTCGGTGGAGTACCGCCCGCTCGGTGTGGTGGGCGTGATCGGACCCTGGAACTACCCCGTCTTCACGCCGATGGGCTCGATCGCCTACGCCCTGGCCGCGGGCAACGCGGTGGTCTTCAAGCCGTCGGAGTACACGCCCGGAGTCGGTGAGTGGCTGGCCCGGACCTTCCTGGAGTCGGTGGGTCGCCCGGTGTTCTCGGTGGTGACCGGGCTCGGCGAGACCGGCGCCGCCCTGTGCCGGTCGGGCGCCGACAAGATCGCCTTCACCGGATCGACCGCGACCGGCAAGCGGGTGATGGCCGCGTGCGCCGAGACGCTGACCCCGGTGGTCATCGAGGCCGGCGGCAAGGACGCCCTGATCGTCGACCTCGACGCCGACATCGACGCGGCCGCGGACGCCGCGCTCTGGGGCGCGTGCGCCAACGCCGGGCAGACCTGCGCCGGGGTCGAGCGGGTCTACGTCCACGAGCGCGTGTACGACGAGTTCCTGGCGTCGCTCGTCGACAAGGCCAAGGGGCTGCGGGCCGACGACACGGCCGGCGCCCAGCTGGGGCCGATCACGATGCCGAAGCAGCTCGACATCATCCGCAGCCACATCGCCGACGCCCTGGAGCGGGGCGGCCGCGCGGTTGTCGGTGGGCTCGATGCTGTGGGCGAGCGCTACGTGCAGCCGACGATCCTGGTCGACGTACCCGAGGACTCGCTGGCGGTGCAGGAGGAGACCTTCGGCCCCACGGTGACCGTGGCCAAGGTGCGCGACATGGACGAGGCGATCGAGCTCACCAACGGCACCCGCTACGCGCTGGGCTCCACGGTGTTCTCGAAGGCCCGGGGCATGGAGCTCGCCGAGCGGATCAAGGCCGGAATGACCGCCATCAACGGCGTGATCACGTTCGCCGGAGTGCCGTCACTGCCGTTCGGCGGCGTCGGCGACTCGGGCTTCGGCCGGATCCACGGCCCCGACGGGCTGCGCGAGTTCACCTACCCGAAGGCGATCGCCCGGCAGCGCTTCAAGCCGCTGATGCCGCTGACGTCGTTCCGGCGTACCGCCAAGCACGAGGAGAAGCTGGCCTCGATGATGAACATGCTCCACGGCCGGGGGACCACGATCCCCAAGCCGTAGGAGTCAGCCGGGGCAGCGGACGACCGCGACGATCGCCACCTCAGGGTTCGGCAGTCGCCGGGCATCAGGTGGTCGCGTCGGTTTTCGTTGGTCGAGCGACCGCGTCGTCGAGACCCCTGGTCGGCTGCACAACGCGTCTGTGGGTCGTGGTCCTGCCCGAAGGTCGCGACGGCCTCGCCCAGGCCCTCGGCCGGACGTCGACCAACGTGAGGTCTTCGTTGGTCGAGCAGCGGGAGCGAGGGACGAGCGACCGCGTCGTCGAGACCCCTGTGGCCGACACGTTGACTTGGTCGTCGTCCTCCCGAAGGCGCGATGGTGTCGGCCTCCGCCGACGCCGTCAGGATTCCCTTCGGCGCCTTCGGCGTCCTTGACTGCGCCGCCTCCGGCCGGAGACTGCGCCTATCGGGACGACGCCGCCGTGCGGTCGGTTGCACTCGTTGGTCGAGCAGCGGGAGCGAGGGACGAGCGACCGCGTCGTCGAGACCCCGGTGGCTGGCATGCGAACTCGACCCGGTGTTGAGCCTCGAAACGCCTGTGGTTGAGCGGGAAAGTCGTTACCGGACCGTGACCGAGGGGCCGGTGGATAACCCCGATTTCGGGCCGATGAGTGTCGGTGGTCGGTGCTCGAATTTGCCTATGAGCAACACCGCATCGACCAGACGTCGGGGACACCCGATCACGGTCGCTGCGGGCGAAATCGAGGACCTCCTCGACGAGCTCACCGACCAGTCGACCTGGTCCATGCAGGACGACGAAGCCCGCGACACACTGACTCGACTCTCCCGTGCCGAGGCCCGGGTGGCGGAGCTGAAGCTCCGGGTCGCCGCCCACGGTGACAAGAACAAGATCGGTGACGACTCCGGCGCCAGCTCGACCGCGAACTGGTGGGCCCACCACACCAAAGCCACCCACCGCCGCTCATCGCGACGTGAAGTTGGCGAAGGCGTTGGACACTGAGGCGCACGAGCCGGTGCGTCGTGCGCTCGCCGCCGGGGACGTGCTGGTCGACCAAGCAGCGGTGATCGTCCGAGCCGTCGACGCGCTACCGGACGAGGCCGAGGCCTGGGTGGCACCGAAGGCGCAGCAGTGGCTGCTCGACCAGGCTGCCGATCACGACGCCAAGACGCTGCGGGTCCTGGGCAAGCGGATCCTCGAAGTCGTCGACCCCGCCGCCGCCGACGCCCACGAAGCACGACTGTTGGAGCAGGAAGAACAAGCCGCCGACGCGGCTGCGATGTTCCGGATGCACGACGACGGCCACGGCACGTGCCACGGCGAAGTTCACCATCTCCTCCCGGCACGCTGCGATGCTGAAGAAGGCCCTCCTGTCGAAGGCCGCGCCCAAGCACCAGCCGCCGTCAACGGCCACGCACCTGACCCCGGGCAGCCGACGGCGCACAGGATGGGGTTGGCGTTCCAGGAGTACATCGAGTCCTACCCGGCAGAGGCATTGCCGAAGGCCGGCGGAGTGAACGCCACCGTCGTGGTCACGATGACCCTCGAAGCCCTGCTCGGCGGACTGAAGGCAGCCCAGCTCGACACCGGCGAGAAGATCACCGCTAGTCGAAGCCCGCCGGACGGCATGTGCAGCCGGGGTCATCCCGGCCGTCCTCGACGGGAAGTCGAAGGTCCTCGACCTCGGCCGCAAACGCCGCTTCCACTCCGAGGCCCAACGCATCGCCCTGGGCATCGAACAAGGCGGCTGCACCGCCGAGGGCTGCGACTGGCCACCCGGTCTGTGCCACGTCCACCACGACGAGCCGTGGAGCAGGGGCGGCCACACCAACATCACCACCGGCAGACTCCTCTGCCCCCGCCACCACACCCTCGCCCACCGCACCACCGACTTCCATCGGCGGACGTAAGTCGAGCCCGGGTCAAGCGCACCTCCCGCCTCCTGGCAGCTCCGTCCGCGGATCGGTGGTGGGCAGCATCTCGACGGCAGAGCCCCCCGCGTCGAGATACGTCAGCACGTCACCGTTGACGGTGAGCGTGCCCACCCCGCGGAAATTCTCGGGCCACAATCCGCCGGAGCCGAACTGGTTCTGCTGCGTAGGCAGCCAGGTGTTCCCTTCGGCAGCAACGGGATCGACCCAACAGTGGCCCACCTTCAAAGCCGTCAGTGACGCCGGCGCGGGAGTGCGAGGAATCCCCGGAACGGCATCCGCACACGCTGCGAGCGCGAAAGCTTGCCAGTGTCCGTCGACCTCCCGGATCTCGGCGGCGGGTTCGCACGCCTCCGTCGCGATCCACGATGCTCGCAATCATCGTTTCGGTGGCCGTCTCCATGATCTCCAGGGAGTAGCTGCCATCTGTCATCCACCAGTTGACTGCCTCGACCGTCGGTTCCTCCCAGCCCCTGTCGCCTCCGGGTTGGCAATGGTCGCGATCACGATGTCCTCCAAGGCGCAGTCGAGAGGGTCGCTCAGGGATGAGTCGGCCAACGGAGTCTCGGATGGCGTCGTCCGCGGGCAGTCGGCGAGCTGCTCGGGATACCACTTCTGCTGGGGACGGCTGTAGGTCGTGGTGCTGGAAAAGGTGCCTTCCCGGCCCGCGTAGTAGAGCTGCTTCGCACTGCGGTCGTGCACGTAGGCGCGGCTGCCGGCCAGTTGAGTGAGCGTCTCGGCGATCGGTGCGTCGGTGTAGCCCCAGCTGGTGGGCACGCAGGCGACGTCCAGATCAGCACCCGGTTCGGTGCCCAAATCGTCCTCGCAACTCAGGCCGCCGTCGAGGAACCAGCGATCACCCCCGCGCGAGTAGGTGACCGCCCCCCAAGCGGTGCCGTCCGCGCGCATCAGCCATACCGTTCGCCGGCTCGGGTCGACACCGTAGAAGGACTGGCTCTGCGTACGCTCAGTGAGCAGATCGTCGAGCGTGTCGTAGCCGCTGTGGTCCAGGTCGTACCCCCCCCCGGCCGATCGCCGCCGGGACACGTCACCTCGGTCGGCAGGCCGGTGATCCCGGCTGACTCGGTGACGGTCGGGCCCTCGTCCGCCACAGCGGTCCGGCCCGGGTCGTCCCCGGAGAGGACTCGGGATGCCACTGCGCCGCTCCCGACCACAACCAGCACGGCCACGGCCGCGTAGCCAGATGCCCGTCGGCGCCGGCGCTGGGTGATCCGGGCGGTGACCCGGTCGCGCAGGTCTCCAGGTGGGGTTGTCGCAGCAGTCAGACGTTCGTAGGCGTCGCGCAGCTCGTCGTCCATCATGTCTCCTCTCGCGGCGCGGAGCGCGCGGTGATGCCGGCGTCAGCCGCGTATTGCCTGAGTCGGTCCGTGCCCCGGGAGAGGTGGCTCTTGGCCGTGCCGACCGAGCAGCCGAGCTGGTCGGCGATACCCGCGACGTCGAGGTCCTCGACAAAGCGCAGCGCGACCGCCGTGCGCTGCCGGGGCGACAAGGTGGCGAGGGCCTCGACCAGCCACGCGTCGACCCCGCCCGTGACGTCGACGACCTGCGAGTCCGGCGTCCACCCGGGCAGGAGCTCGCGGCGCAGGCGCAGCAGCCGGTCGACATTGAGTCGGACCATGACCGTCCGCGCGTACGCAGGCGGATCGTCGACCCGTTGCCAGCGCTCGCCGACTCTGGCGAGCGTCTCCTGGGTGAGGTCCCAGGCGTCGTGCGGGTTGCCGGTCAGGGCATGAGCCAGCCCGAGTAGCCGGTGCGACTTCGCCACGGCGAACTCGTCGTACGACTCCATCGTGACCTCCTTCCCGCTACTGACGAGGAGAGGACGCCAAAGGTTGAGGCTCAGCGCAGCGAGTACGTCGCGAGCGAGACGGCGACGTAGTGCGCGATGAACGCGAGGATCGTGAAGCTGTGGAAGACCTCGTGGAAGCCGAAGTAGCGCGGTGAGGGGTTGGGGCGCTTGAAGCCGTAGACCGCGCCGCCCACGGTGTAGAGGAAACCGCCGGTGGTGATCAGCACGAAGATGGCGATGCCGATGCCGAGGCCGAGGTTGGTGGCGCCCTCGAAGAAGCCGGGGATGAAGAAGACCGCGGCCCAGCCGAGTGCGATGTAGATCGGCGTGTAGAGCCAGCGCGGAGCGTCGGTCCAGAAGACGCGGAAGAGCACGCCGAGCACCGCGCCGCTCCACACCACGATCAGCAGCACGGCCTGCTCGGCGCCATCGAGGAGGATCAGGCTGAACGGCGTGTAGGAGCCGGCGATCAGCAGGAAGATGTTGGCGTGGTCGAAGCGCCGCAGCACCGCCCAGACCGCGGGCGACCAGGTGCCGGTGTGGTAGATCGCCGAGGTGGCGAAGAGCAACAGCGCCGAGCCGCAGAAGACGGCCGACCCGATCTTCGTGCTCGAGGTCGGCGACAGCACCACCAGCACGATGCCCGCGGCGAGCGTCAGGGGCGTGATGCTGAGGTGCAGCCAGCCCCGCAGTTTCGGCTTGACGTCGTGGAGGGTCTCCTCGATGACGTCGCCCAGATGCTCCAGGCCCGCTCTCACCGAGTCACTCATGGTCACGAACCTACCGACTCGCCGGGCACGCGATGCGTTATCGAGAGCCACCTCACGGCTAGCGCTTACGATGTCGCCCGTGGCGGATTGGAAACGCGGGCTCAGGCGGGTGCTCTACCCGGCGTACGAGGCGCGGATGCTGCGCCGGATGCCCGACAACCTGCCCCAGCATGTCGGCGTCATGCTCGACGGCAACCGCCGCTGGGCGAAGGCGGTGGGTCGCGACACCGCGCACGGCCACCGGGCCGGCGCCGCCAACATCGAGCCGCTGCTCGGCTGGTGCGACGAGCTGGGCGTGGAGGTGGTCACGCTGTGGCTGCTCTCCACCGACAACCTCAACCGCCCCGAGGCCGAGCTCACGCCGCTGCTCCAGATCATCGAGGAGGCGGTCGACTCACTGGCCGACCAGCGCCGCTGGCGCCTGCACCCGGTGGGTGCCCTCGACCTGCTGCCGGCGAGCACCGCGGAGCGACTCAAGACGGCAGCCGAGGCGACCAGCGACGTGCACGGCATGCTCGTCAACATCGCCGTGCCGTACGGCGGGCGGCGCGAGATCACCGACGCGGTCCGGTCGCTGCTCTACGAGCACGCCGAGAAGGGCACCTCGCTGGAGGAACTCGCGAGCATCCTCGACGTCGAGCACATCGCCGACCACCTCTACACCAAGGGCCAGCCCGACCCCGACCTCGTGATCCGTACGTCGGGGGAGCAGCGGCTCGGCGGATTCCTGCTCTGGCAGAGCGCGAAGTCGGAGTTCTACTTCTGCGAGGCGTACTGGCCGGACTTCCGGCGGGTCGACTTCCTGCGCGCGATGCGGGCCTACGCCCTGCGCGAGCGACGCCACGGCGCCTGACCACCGCCTGACCCCGCCTGACCACGCCTGACCCCGCGTCACACGACCGTCATCCACCCGTCACCCCCCGTTCGGGCGTGTCGCGTCAGGACGGCGTCATCGGAGTCGTAAGTTCGATCCAATGACGGGTGGGGAAGCCCGTCACATCGGGAGGCTCGTTCGTGAGAATTCACGATCCACTCGCTGGGCAGGAAGTTGCCTGCCGCGCGACAGGACGCCGGCTCTCCGGCGTTCGGGCCCGACACGAGCGTCACACCAGACGAAGTGCCGAGACCCGGTCCATCTGTTGACAAAGAGGACCGGGCGGGAGAGTTCGCGCGGTCAGGTAGAAGGGGTGCCCCGTGCAGGCTCATTCGGAGACTCAGGCTCAGACCCGGACCTACGTGCTCGACACCAGCGTGCTGCTGGCCGACCCTGGCGCGCTGCGGCGCTTCGCCGAACACGAGGTCGTGCTGCCCGTTGTCGTGATCACCGAGCTCGAAGGCAAGCGGCACCACCCGGAGCTGGGGTTCTTCGCCCGTAGCGCCCTGCGGATGCTCGATGAGCTCCGCGTCATCCACGGACGCCTCGACGAGCCGGTGCCCGTGGGCGACGAGGGCGGCACCCTGCGCGTCGAGCTCAACCACACCGACGCCGACTCGCTGCCTTCCGGCTTCCGGCTCGGCGACAACGACACCCGCATCCTGGCCGTCGCCCGCAACCTCGCCAACGAGGGCTACGACGTCACGCTGGTCTCCAAGGACCTGCCGCTGCGAATCAAGGCATCGGCGGTCGGGCTGGACGCTCAGGAGTACCGCGGCGAGGCGATCAGCGACTCCGACACCGGCTACACCGGCATGGCCGAGCTGGAGGTGACGGCCAGCCAGCTCGACGAGCTGTACGACGACGGCACGCTCGACCTCGAAGAAGCCCGCGAGCTGCCCTGCCACCAGGGCCTGGTGCTGCTGTCCGACAGGGGCACGGCACTCGGCCTGGTGGCTCCCGACAAGTCGGTCCACCTCGTGCGCGGTGACCGTGAGGCCTTCGGCATCCACGGCCGGTCCGCCGAGCAGCGGATCGCCCTGGAGCTGCTGCTCGACCCCGACGTCGGCATCGTGTCGCTCGGTGGCCGCGCCGGCACCGGCAAGTCGGCGATGGCGCTGTGCGCCGGGCTCGAGGCCGTGATGGAGCGACGCCAGCACAAGAAGGTCGTGGTCTTCCGCCCGCTGTTCGCTGTCGGCGGCCAGGAGCTCGGCTACCTGCCCGGCTCGGAGTCGGAGAAGATGTCGCCCTGGGCCCAGGCAGTCTTCGACACCCTCGGCGCGATGACCTCGAAGGACGTGATCGACGAGGTGCTCGACCGCGGCATGCTCGAGGTGCTGCCCCTGACCCACATCCGGGGCCGCTCGCTGCACGACGCGTTCGTGATCGTCGACGAGGCGCAGTCGCTCGAGCGCAACGTGCTCCTCACGGTGCTCAGCCGGATCGGCGCGAACTCCAAGGTGGTGCTCACCCACGACGTGGCCCAGCGCGACAACCTGCGGGTCGGCCGCCACGACGGCGTGGTCGCGGTCATCGAGAAGCTCAAGGGCCACCCGCTCTTCGCCCACGTCACGCTCACCCGCTCGGAGCGGTCGCCCATCGCGGCGCTGGTGACGGAGATGCTGGAGCACGTCACGGTCTGATACCGATGGGGCCCGTGTGACTGTTGTGACGCACGGGCCCCCACGGGCCACCGCTTGTCCCACGAATTAACACGTTTGGTTTGCACAGGCCTCCCGGGTCAGGCAGGGTGACCCGAGATCGTTTCGTTATCAAGAGCCTCCGGGGTGCCCCAGCCAGTGTCGAAGCACGTCAAGCACGTACCGAAGCACCGAGGCGCGCCGCCGCGCCACGCCCTGGTGCAGGCACCTCGCAAGGCGCTGCGCACCACCGTGATCCTGTCGTCGGTCGCCGTGGCCGCCACCGGTGCCACCATCGCCGGCGGCTTGCTGACCAGCCCGACCACCACGTCCGGTGCCGCGAGCGACCTCAGCGGCTCGTTGCTCTCCGGCCGCGGCACCTCGGCGGCATCGCTCGCCGACACCAGTGACACCGACGCCAGCGTCGACACCAGCGACACGGAAGCGGCGGCGACAGACCCGGCGACAACGGCGACCACCCCGGCCGCCGAGCCCGCCGAACGCACGCCGGTGGTGTCGCGGTCCTCCGACCGCCGCGAGGCAGCCGACCCGGTGAAGGAGGCGGCGCTGTCCGTCGACGGCGTCCGCGCCGTGACCGGCAAGCAGGACCTCTCCGACGCCGACCCGCGCGAGATCGCCCAAGCGCTGCTGGCGGAGTACGGCTGGTCGGACCAGTTCAGCTGCCTCGACTCGCTCTACACCCGCGAGTCCAACTGGAACGTCTACGCCGACAACCCCAGTTCGACTGCCTACGGCATCCCGCAGGCGCTCCCCGGCTCGAAGATGGCCTCCGCCGGCTCCGACTGGGCCACCAACCCGGTCACCCAGATCCGTTGGGGCCTCGGCTACATCGAGGACCGCTACGGCAGCCCGTGCGGCGCCTGGGGCCACAGCCAGTCCAGAGGCTGGTACTGAGTCGCTGAGTGGCTTCAGTCGGTGCTGACGAGCAGGTAGCGCTCGTCGGTGATCGGCCCGCCCCAGTAGACCTCCTCGGGCAGGTGGCGTACCTCGACGTGGCGGCGGTGCTCCCGGACCAGTCGCTCACACTCGGCCGAGCCGATCCCACCACCGGTGTGCCACCGACCTTCGATGAGCAACAGGCGTCCGCCTGGCCTCAGCAGACCTACCCACGCGGCCAGGGCAGCAGCGGGGTCGGGCAGCGCCCACAGCACGTGACGCGACAGCACGACGTCGCACGATCCTGCGGTGTACGCCGGAGTCGACGCGTCGCCCACGACGAAGTCGACCTCGAGGCGAGCAGCGGCCGCCTTGCCCCGTGCTCGCTCGACCATCGCCGCCGAGAAGTCGAGGCCGCGCACCCGGTGTCCCGCGGCCGCGAGCAGCACCGACAACGAGCCGGTGCCGCACCCGAGGTCCACGACGTCGACGGGTGCCGGCGGCAGGTGGTCGCTCAGCAGCCGGAGCCAGGCGGCCGCCGTCGCGGGGTCGCGCAGCCCGTGGTCGGGCTCGTCGTCGAACCCCTCGGCCTCGGCGTCCCAGAACTCTCTGGGCGGCGCGGTCATGGGGTCGTCGACGCCACGAACATGGTCACGTGACCGGCGTACTCGCGCGGGCCCTCGAAGTGCGGCAGCGCCCACTCGACGGCTTCCGACGAGGACGTCAGGTAGGCCACCGCTGAGGCGTGGTCGGAGAAGACCGCCCGGGTCGCGAAGTCCTCACGGCGTACGCCGGCGAAGTGCTGGCGGAGCACGGCCTCGCCGTTCTCGCTGCTGAACGACGTGATGGCGGGCTTGCCGCCGGCATCGCGCCGCAATTGCGCCACGTGCTCGTCGCCGTTGGTGACCGCGACGAAGGTGCCACCGGGCCGCAGCACACGCGCGACCTCGGCGAGCCCGCGCTGCACGTCGGGCACGTGGTAGAGCATCCACATCGCAGCGACGACGTCGAAGGAGTCGTCCGCGAACGGCA
>CAWJRK010000012.1:0-68644 GCA_963845215.1 uncultured Actinomycetota bacterium | reverse complement strand
TCTAGCGACAATCCTAGACTTGTCTAGAACCACCGAGCCACTGCACGGAAGAGAGCAATCGTGACCGAGACCCCCTTGGGACCCGGAGGCCGCGTCGAGCCGGTCGAGCTGCAGACGTCGATGCAGCGGGCCTACATCGACTACGCCATGGCCGTCATCGTCGGCCGGGCGCTGCCCGACGTACGCGACGGGCTGAAGCCGGTGCACCGGCGGGTGCTCTATGCGATGTACGACGGCGGCTACCGCCCCGACCGCGGTTTCTCGAAGTGCTCCCGCGTGGTCGGCGACGTGATGGGTCAGTACCACCCGCACGGCGACACCGCGATCTACGACACCTTGGTCCGCCTCGCGCAACCCTGGGTGATGCGCGCGCCGCTCATCCACGGACAGGGCAACTTCGGCTCGCCGGGCAACGACTCGGCCGCGGCGATGCGATACACCGAGTGCCGGATGGCGCCGCTGGCGCTCGAGATGGTCCGCGACATCACCGAGGACACCGTCGACTTCCAGCCCAACTACGACGGCCGCTCCGAGGAGCCGACGGTGCTTCCGTCGCGCTACCCGAACCTGCTGGTCAACGGCTCGGCCGGCATCGCGGTCGGCATGGCCACCAGCATCCCGCCGCACAACCTGATCGAGGTGGCCGAGGGCGCGAAGTGGGCGCTCGAGCACCCCGACGCCACGCGCGAGGAGCTCCAGGACGCCCTGATCGAGCGGATCAAGGGACCCGACTTCCCCAACGGTGCGCTGATCGTCGGTCGCGAGGGCATCGAGCAGGCCTACCGCACCGGCCGCGGCTCGATCACCCAGCGCGCAGTGATCGAGATCGACGAGGACGCCAAGGGCCGCACCTGCCTGGTGATCACCGAGCTGCCCTACATGGTCAACCCCGACAACCTCGCGCTGAAGATCGCCGAGCTCGCCGACTCCGGCCGCGTGCAGGGCATCGCCGACGTGCGTGACGACACCTCCGACCGCACCGGCCAGCGCCTGGTCGTCGTGCTGAAGCGTGACGGCGTGGCCCGGGTCGTGCTCAACAACCTGCTCAAGCACACCGAGCTGCAGACCAACTTCAGCGCCAACATGCTGGCCCTGGTGGACGGCGTACCTCGCACGTTGAGCATCGACCAGTTCATCAGCAACTGGGTGACCCACCAGATCGAGGTCATCCAGCGGCGTACGGCGTTCCGCCTCCGCAGGGCGGAGGAAGAAGCCCACATCCAGCGCGGCCTGGTCAAGGCGCTCGACGCGCTGGACGAGGTGATCGCGCTGATCCGGCGCTCGCCCGACGTCAACGAAGCCCGGGAAGGGCTGATCCAGCTCCTCGACATCGACGAGCTGCAGGCGAACGCGATCCTCGACATGCAGCTGCGCAAGCTCGCGGCCCTCGAGCGCCAGAAGATCATCGACCGGCTCGCCGAGCTCGAGCGGATCATCGCCGACCTCGAGGACATTCTCGCCAACCCGGCACGCCAGCGGCAGATCGTCGGCGACGAGCTGGCCGAGATCGTGGAGAAGCACGGCAACGAGCGGCGTACCCAGATCATCGCGGCCGACGGCGACCTCTCCATGGAGGACCTGATCCCCGACGAGGAGCTGGTCGTCTCCATCACCCGCGGCGGCTACGCGAAGCGCACCCGCTCGGACCAGTACCGCAGCCAGAAGCGCGGCGGCAAGGGAGTGCGTGGCGCGACCCTGCGCGGTGACGACGTGGTCGAGCACTTCATCGCGACCACCAACCACCACTGGATCCTGTTCTTCACCACCGCCGGTCGCGTCTACCGCACCAAGGCCTACAACCTCCCCGAGGCCCAGCGCGACGCCAAGGGCGGACACGTGGCCGGTCTGCTCAGCTTTCAGCCAGACGAGTCGATCGCGCAGGTGCTGGCGATCCGCGACTACGAGCAGGCGCCCTACCTGGTGCTCGCCACCCGCAACGGTCTGGTCAAGAAGACCCGGCTGGGCGACTACAACAGCCCGCGCCAGGCCGGCGTGATCGCAATCAACTTCCGCGAGGACGACGACGAGCTGATCGGCGCCGAGCTGGTCAACGCCGACGACGACATCCTGCTGGTCTCGCGCAAGGGCTCGGCGATCCGCTTCCGTGCCGACGACGCGCAGCTGCGGCCGATGGGCCGCGCGACGTCCGGTGTCTCCGGCATGAAGTTCCGCACCAAGGACGACGCGGTGCTGTCGATGTCGGTGATCCGCGCCGCCCAGATCGCGGTCGAGGACGCCGACGAGGCCGACGTCGTGGAGAGCGGCGAGAAGGTGCAGTACGTCTTCACCATCACCGACGGCGGCTTTGCCAAGCGTTCGCGGATCAGCGAGTACCGCACCACGAACCGCGGCGGCCTCGGCGTACGCGCGATGGCGCTGACCAACGAGGACCGCGGCGGTCTGGTCGGTGGCTTCATCGTCGAGGACGGCGACGAGGTGCTGTCGATCACCCAGAACGGTCAGGTCGTACGCAGCCCGATCAACGAGGACTTCCGGCCCACCGGCCGATCCACCATGGGGGTGAAGTTCGTGGGGCCCAAGGAGGGTGACGCGGTCGCCGTCGTGGCCCGCTCGGTGGAGGCGAAGGTGGTCGACGAGGTGACCGACGGCGAACCGGCCGACGACACCGAGGTCGACCAGACCACCACCACGGACGAGACGGAAGTTTCGCCTGATCAGGGCCCGGGTGTCACAATCGAAGGGTCCGCGACCGACTCCGATGAGTTGGGCGCCAGTGATCCAGGTGACCAAGGGGACAGTGAAGGCTGATGACAGAGCGCTCGGCAGACACGACGTCGCCTCGCCGTCCCCTCCCTCCGCCGCCGGCCGGACCGCCCCCGTCGGGTCCGCCGCCGAAGTCCCCGCCCCCGAAGTCACCACCGAAGTCCCCACCCAACGCGGGGCCCGTCACGGAGGAGACCGCGGCCAAGCCGACGCTGGCCGAGCGCATCCAGGCCAAGCTGACCTCCGCGACTGAGGAGCACCAGGCCAACGCGGACCCCAACGGCACCGCGCCTCCGGCCAAGAAGCCGGCCGCCAAGCCGGCCGCCAAGCCGGCCCCGCAGAGCCGCGGTCCCCGCCGGGCCCGGCTCCGGCTGACCCGGGTCGACCCGTGGTCGGTGATGAAGTCGGCGTTCCTGCTCTCGATCGCCTTCGGCGTCGTCACGGTCGTCGCGGTCGCGATGGTCTGGACGGTGCTCGACGGCGCCGGCGTCTGGACCTCGATCAACGAGACCGTCCGGGAGACCATCGGCGGCAACGACATCGCGGACTTCGACATCGAGAACTACCTCGGCACCTCGCGCGTGCTCGGTTTCACGATGCTGGTCGCGGCCGTCGACGTCGTGCTCCTCACCGCGGTCGCCACCCTCGGCGCGTTCCTCTACAACATGTCCGCTGCCCTGCTCGGCGGCATCGAAGTGACGCTGGCCGAGGACAACCACTGAGGGCTTGCTGATTTCTTGCCCTCCTCGGGGGTGAGGTAATGTTCCGCGCTGGCAGTCCTCGCGGACGCTGTGTTTCCCGGGCCTATAGCTCAGACGGTTAGAGCGCTTCCCTGATAAGGAAGAGGTCAGAGGTTCAAGTCCTCTTAGGCCCACCACCACACCGATTCTCGACACCCTCTGGGAGATCCGATGAAGAAGTTCCTGCTGGTCGTCCTGGCCGCCGTCGGCGCCGTCGTCCTCAACAAGAAGCTCAACGAGGGCAAGCAGTGAAGAAGCTCCTGCTGCTCGCGCTCGCCGCCGCCGGCGCGGTCTTCGCCAAGAAGAAGATCGACGAAGGCAAGGCCGAGCAGGCACTCTGGGCCGAGGCGACCGACACCGTCGAGAAGAACTGACCCAGTCACTTCCCTAGTTCCTAGGGGCCTTGGCGCAATTGGTAGCGCACCTGCTTTGCAAGCAGGGGGTTAGGGGTTCGAGTCCCCTAGGCTCCACCGTCCCGTCGCGAGTTGTGGCCGGGAAAGTTCGGCGTTAGCCACGGGCTGCGCTGAACTCGGCGAGGTTCGTGTACGCCGGCCGCACCGCCTCGAGTAGGCGTCTGCGCAGCGCCTCATGCTCTGGCCCGACGTCCCGGCCGGGGACGGAGCGGGTGACATTGACTCGCGTGCTCTCCAGCCACTGGCCGAGGACGGGGTGTCCGCGCCACAGGTTCTCGGTGGAGAGCCCCGTCAGCAGCATTTCAAGGTAGGTCAACGGCGTGGCGGCCATCGGGCTCGGAGGACAGAGCCGGTTCTTCTCCTCGATGGGCACGTCCAAGGCCTCTGTCCGGGCGATCGCCGCGCCGCTGAGCGACAGGCTCGCGCGAGTCAGGTACTGAACGGTGATGCGGCCGGGAGCGAAGACAGGGATCAGCGGGTTCCGGGGCAACCCAGGGGCAGCGCAGTGCACGTACACCGTGCCTGGCGCGACGGCGAGCACGCCCCGCTCCAGGACCATGTGGTTCGGATGGGCTTCCACGAGTCGACCGAGCCGCACGACGTTGCGGATCCGCCGGAGCTGCTGGAGCTCGGCACTGCTCAGCGTCGGTCCGCGAAACACCGACGGCCAGTGCTCGGTGTCGATGCGGAAGATGATCTGCTGCCTCTCCAGCCGCTCGTAGACCTCGTCCACGGAGGTGGCAGCCGCCATAGCCTCCAGCCAGCAGACAGTCCCTTCGACGGTTCGGACCGACTGCGCTCCCGGCTGCAGGTAAGCGCGATTGTTGATCCAGGCCTCCTGGGTGCGGACCCAGGTGATCCGCTCCGGCGGGCATCCCTGCTGAAGCAGCCACACGCAGGTGTCGAACGCGGTCTTTCCCGTGCCCACGATCACCAACGGGGCCTCCGGTGTGGTGGTCCGGGCAAGTCCGGAGGGTGTGACCACGGTCGTCCCGTTGCCCGCGAAGAACGGGGGCGCATAGGTCTCCGGCGTCTCCGAGAGTGTGTACGACGCGTCGACGATCGCGCGCCGGATCGTCACCTCGCTGTCACCGGCGCCCAGGAGCGAGCGGAAGCGGCCCTCGCCCAGGTGATCCGACATCGGGAAGTAACGCACCCGCCCCGAGGCCAGGTAGCGGTCCTGCATGGCAGCAGCGAAGTACGCGCGGAGGTCCACTCCGCTCACCCGGGCGTGCTGTCCGATCTCGGGCCCGTCCACCTCGAGCCGGTCGTCGTCCAGGTCGGCAGAGCCCAGGCCGTACCAGGCTGAGGGTTGATGCAGCCTGACGAACGGATAGGAGTCCACCCAGTGTCCGCCCGGCGCCGGCCGCCGGTCGACCATGACGACGTCGGCATCGGTCGCACCGAGCACGCTGTCCACGAAAGCCATCCCAGCCAGGCCGGCGCCCACGACGAGATAGTCGGTCTCCAGTCTCGACGTCATGGGCGTTCCATCTCTAGGCAGGCCCGAGCGGGGCTGGCTCTTGCCGATCAGCATTCTGACAGCCGGTCACGCCCACGGTCGAGCGAAACGACGTCAGCTCACGCGGTGCCACCGCCCGAGGTGGCAGACTCTGCCCGTGAGGTCATGGGGAGGGGTGCTGGTGGCGACCGCCCTCGCTCTGGCACTCACGGGCTGCACCGACGACGGGGATCCGAGCGAGGCCCCGTCGCTCGACGAGACGCCGACCAGCATTCCGTCGTACGACGCGACGGCCGAGGCCAACCAGGCGGTACTGGCGCTCGTGCCGACCGCCGCGGTCGATCTGACGGTCACCGACTTCGACCAGATCCGGCTCCAGCTCGGGGTGCCCGACCTGACCGGAGCCGACCCGAAGCGGGTCCGCGAGGCGTTCTGGCGCGACGCGGAGGCGGAGGCGCCGTTGCTGCTCGGCGGGATGCTGCGTGAGGTCGACGAGCAGCTCGAGCGCGAGTTCGGCTGGTCGCAGGACGACGTGGCCTGGGAGGCGCACTTCGGTGGGCCCGAGGGTGTGGGCTGGGTGCTGAAGATCCGCGAGGACCTGCCGATGGGCGACATCCTCCGTGCCGTCGACGCCGGGGTCGGACCGCTCGCGGGCGCCGAGGTGCGCGGCGAGGACCACTTGGTGGTCAGCAATGTCGCGGCCGACGCCGGGGAGAGCTGGGCTGCTGAGGCCGAGCTGACCGCGCTGGTCGGTACGCCGGGGTCCTCGACGTACGTGACTCGCGAGTGCATCCCGTTCGAGGACATCTTCGGGGCCGGCGTGCAGGAGTCGCTGGCGCCGACGCCCGCCGCGGACGTGGCCCGCATCGACGAGCTGGGCGCCTTCTCGGTCACCTTCGGCGGCGAGCTGGCGACCGTGCGCCTCGGCCCGGAGCGGTCCGACGTGTTCGACCGGATGCGGCTGCCGCAGACGCTGCCGGAGACCGATCCGGAGTTCGGGCTCGGCTACTCGCGCCCGGCGGCCGACCCGCGAGGCGGCCGGATCGGCTGGAACATCGGCAACGGGGCGATCGCGGCCCAGCTGGCGCTGGAGAAGAAGCTGCCGTTCGCCATCTGTGCCGACTAGCTCGCTCACCGCTAAGGAGGCGTCAGAGGCCCTCTGCTGCGTGCAGGCTGCGGACGGTCGGTGACGTCTTCACCGTCGCGGGATCGGGGTAGGTGCCGAAGAGGCGGTCCGCGGTGCCGGCGCTGGTGACGGTGAACCAGTAGTGCTCGTTCTTGTAGTGGTGGAGCCGGTGGTTGCGCCAGACCGAGCGGAACCAGCGGCTCTGCGGCCGGTAGTCGCTGTGCACGAGGTAGTGGGTCCACTCGTAGCCGAACTTGATGCCGTAGACCGACACCAGCAGGGTCAGCATGCTGGACGTGGTCGGCGTGAAGAGCCACGCCTCGACGACGTACAGCGGCAGCAGCCAGACCAGCGCCTTCCACGGGATGAACACCAGCGGGATGTCGCGGGGGTCGGCGTGGTGGGCCCGGTGCTCGCGGGCCAGCAGCGAGTCGATCTTGACCGGGCCGACCTGGCGCGGGCGCCAGTGCAGGATGATCACGTGGATCACCCACTCGATCACCGGGAAGAGCGCGATCAGCCCGGCGGGGATCGCCAGCTCCCACCAGGAGCCGCCGCCGACAATGATGCGGGCCACGATGGCGCCGACCAGGAACGTCGAGATCATGAACGGGCTCGGGTGGCTCCAGAACGACTTCCACGCCTGGCCGAGCGAGACGTTGGTACGCCGGTTGCCGGTGATCCGGTCCTCGTCCTTGGCGAGCCGCTCCGCGGCCATGGTCTCGATCTCTGGGCTGACCTTGGTCATGACGTCTCCTCGGCGTCCAGCGCTGCCAGGGCAGCGATCAGGTTGTCCGTGGCCGGACGGAGCACCCGCTCGGCGGCCACGCGGGCCGTGTCGGGGTCGCCGGCGCCGATCGCGGCGGTGAGCACGCGGTAGGCCTCGACCTGGCCGACCTCCTCGGCCATGGCGGCCGCGAGGGCCTCCAGCGCGGGCTCGTACGCCGCCCGCAGGCTGTTGAACATCAGCCGGAAGACCAGCGAGTCGGCGGCGTCGACGACCTGGTCCCAGAACTCCAGCGCGTGCAGCTGGCGCTCGACGTCAGCGGTCGGGCCGTCGTCGACGGCCGCCAGCGCGTCCAGGATGCCGGTGAGCTGCGCCGCGAGCGGGGGGCCGCCGCGCTGTGCGGCGAGGGCGGCGACGCTCGGGCCGACAGCGAGCCTGGCCTCGAGGATGCTGCGCGCGACGGAGGCGTCCAGCGTGCCGCGGCGCACGAGCAGCTGCGGCAGCAGGTCGAGGCCGGCGTAGCGCTTGAAGTCGCGGACCGTGGTCGCTCCTCCGTGCCGCACCTCGAGCAGCCGGGTCTGGGCCATCCGTTGCAGGGCCTCGCGCACGGCCGGGCGGGACACCCCCAGCACCTCGGCCAGCCGGCGCTCGCTGGGCAGCGACTCGCCCGCGCCGATCTCGCCGTCGACGACCTCGGCCAGCACCTGGTCGAAGACCTCGTCGGGCACGGAGCGACGGTTGATCGGCTGCAGCGGCATGCTGACCACCGTAGGCCGGCTGATGGCCGGAGGTCAAGTGGTATGACCAGTCTGCTTCGAGACCAGCTAGGTGCGGCGGCGCAGCGAGGCCAGGCTGAGCGCGGCCCGCAGCTGCTGCCAGCGGGAGTACGTCGCCGTGAGCCCGGCCCGCTCGTCGCGGACCAGCGCCCAGAAGGCCTCCGCCTCGCGCGGGTCGGGCTCCTCGGCGCCGAAGATCTTCACGTCGGCCTCGGCGGCGAGCACGTCGCCCCGTTCCAGGAGCCGGGCCTGCGCGGGTCGGGTCAGCCCGGTCGGCACCGGCCGGCCGAGGTCGCGGGCCTGGTCGACCAGCTCGAGCCAGGCGCCGGCGTAGCGCTCGCTCACCCGGGCCGCGCCCAACCGCTGGCGTCGGCGCCACCACTTCAGGGCCGGCACGATGCCGGGCAGCGCGAGGACCACCAGCACGAGCAGCACCGGCCAGAGCGGCAGCCCACCGTCGGGCTCCACCGCTGGGTCCGCGTCGTCGGACTGCTCGGGTGGCTGCTGCGGGGGTTGCTCGGGTTCGGGACGCTCGGGCGACTCGTTGTCCGGCGTCTCCTCGGGGAAGATCCGCTCGGGGCGCTCGCCACCCGCCGGCACCTCGGGGGGCGGCCGGTGGCTCATGAAGCGGTCGGTCGCCAGGGTCATCCAGGTGCCGTCGGCCGCGCGCAGTTCCACCCAGGCCTCCACGTCGTTGCCCTTGATCAGGCCACTCGCGGGCAGCACGGCTCCGACAACGACCCGGGCCGGAACCTTCAGCCGGTTGGCCATCAGCGCCATCGCCGCGGCGTACTGCTCGTCGTTGCCGACCGAAGGCGTCGTCAGCAGGAAGCCCTGTCCCAACCGCTCGGCGGAGTGGCCGCCGTCGTCGGCCTCGAGATAGCGCCCCGACTGCCTGAGCCGCTCGGCCACCTGCAGCACCGCCTCCATCGGCGACTCGGCCCCGAGCGACCAGCCCAGCACCGCGGGGTCGAGGAAGGCCGCGCTGTCGTAGAGGTCCTCGTCGAGTGCCGTCGACGGCTCCGCGTCACGGGTGGCACGGGTGTCGGCGAGCACCGTCTCGAACTGGTAGTCGACGCCGGGGCCGAGCTGCGCGGTCGTCACCGCGGTCTGGGTGGCGGGGTCGTAGCGGAGGACTTCCTTCTCGGCCGCAGAGCCCTCGCCGAGGAAGTCGAACCCCTGCAGCGCGCCGGCCGTCGGCAGCCAGGGCAGGGCCCAGCCGTCGCCGAGCCGCATCGCGACCTCCGCCAGCGCGCCGTCGGCCGGGTTGTCGATGGTCGTCGACAGGCGCAGGTAGCGGTCGTCGGTGCGTTGCGGATCGGTGTCGTTGTCAGCGAGCCAGCGGATGCCGTCGTAGGTGTCGAGCGCGGCGAAGCGGATGCGCGTGCCCGCCGGTGCCCCGCGGACGAACAGCAGCTCGTCGTCGAAGACGTTGGCGTCGGGTGGCGGCTCCCGGCGTGTGTAGTCGGAGAAGGCGTCCAGGGGCGTCGGCAGCGGCGCCACGTCGTACGCCGGCAGCAGCCCGCGCAGCACCTGACGGTCGGTGCCGGACGACGTGCCGACCACGAGCGTCGCGATCACCACGCCGGCCGCCACCATGGCGACCGCGCCGAGCACACGAGCGGTCCATCCGGGGTCCTGCGCCGAGTCGGCGAGCTCGGTCTGGCCGCTGCGGACGCGCAGCCAGACCAGGGCCACCACCCCGAACACCAGCCCGTGCAGGAGCACGCTCACCGGCTCCGACCTCGAGAGCAGCAGCGCCGCGACCAGCAGCAGCACCACCGGCACGAGCGGCACGGCCACGCCCTCCGTTCGCATGGCGAGCACGGCCGCGAAGGCGGCCGCGGTCAGGCAGAGCAGCACGACGGGCAGCAGGGCGACGCCAGTCGCGTCGATCGGTGGGTGGGTGCCGGTCAGGATCGGCCAGCCCTGGAGCGTCACCGGGAACCCCGCGCCGAAGGGACCCAGACCCACGATCGGGCCCGAGCCCACGAGGTAGACCGCCAGCGTGCCGACGATGACGAACTCGAACCCGCCGCCCAGCGCTACGACGGCGACCGCTACCCCGACGCCGGCCACGATGGCGCCGACCCCGGCCACCCAGAGCCCGCCGCCGCGGTAGGTCGACTCCCAGGCGAACAGCGCGATCAGGCACAGGCCGGCCGTGAAGGCGGCGTCGACCCAGTCCTGCAGGAGGAGGCGGGGCCTCACTGCCAGCTCCCGCGGGCGTGGGTGACGAGCAGGCGCGGCAGTGTCTCCAGCAGCGGCACGGTGACCAGCCCGGGCACGAACTCCGGCTCGTCGGGCAGCATGGTGAGGTGCGCGCGCAGCGCCAGGTGGCGTACGTCGGCCGCGAACTGGGTGCGCGCCCGGTGCACGATCACGGGGTCGACGCGGCTGCCGGTCACGATGACCAGCTGGCTCGCGTCGGGCGCGTGGTGGGCGGCGCGACGGGTGGCATCGAGAAGGTCTCCGACGCCGGTCCTCGCCATCTCCGCCAGGCAGCAGGCGTCGAGCATCTGACCGGCCGGCCCGGACACCTGCTCGCGCCCGCAGGCGAAGGTCAGGGCGAAGTCGTCCTGGGCGAAGCGCACCAGCACCGACGCGGCGATGCTCATGGCCAGCTCGAACTCGGCGCGGCCGGCGTACGCCTCCGCGCGGTCGTCGACGAGCACGACGACATGCGTGCGGCGGGTGTCGTGGTACTGCCGCACGTGCAGCTCCCCGGTGCGGGCCGACGACCGCCAGTGCACGTGGCGGAGGTCGTCGCCCACGACGTACTCGCGCAGCGCGTGGAAGGCCAGGTCGCTCATCGAGATCTCGTCGCTCGGTGTGCCCTCGAGGTCGCGCACGGAGCCGATGCCGAGCGCGTCGATGGCGACCATGCGCGGCCGGACGAAGAGGTCGACCGGATCGGCCCAGGTCGCCCGGCTGACGGCGAGTCCGAGCGGGTCGGTGCGCCGCATCCGGGCCGGGCCGATCTGCAGCACCCCGCGCGGCAGCGGCGGCACCACGAACTCGCGGGCGGCCGAGCCGCCGGGTGCGAGCTGCGGGCGTGCGGAGCGCGATGGGCTCGAGGTCCGCGCGGTGGTCGAGCTCGACCTCGACCACTGTGCTGCCCAGCGGGAGCGCACCGGTGTTGGTGACCTCGAGCTGCCCGGCGCCGGTCTCACCGGACATGGTCCGCGTGGGTCGGAGCGTGAGGCGGGCGACGACCCGGCTCGGCAGCCGCACGACCACCACGGCGATCACGAGCACGACCACACACAGGGTGCCGAGCAGGAGCAGCTCGGTGAAGTTGGCAACCACCCCGAGCCCCAGGCCGATCACCGCGACCACCAGCACCGCCCGGCCGGCCGGGGTCAGGAAGTGGAGCGGTCCCTGCGCCCGGCGCAGCGGCCGGGCGATGTCGGGAAGCGCTAGGTCTGGCACGAGGGAACGCTCAGCCGCGGTCGGTGGGGGGAGGCACGGCGGCGAGCAGCTCGGCGATCACCTCGCCGACCGCGACGCCGCTGAACTGGGCCTGCGGGTCGAGCAGCAGCCGGTGGCACATCACCGGTTCGGCCAGCACGTTGATGTCCTCGGGTACGACGGCGGACCGGCCGGCCGCGGCCGCCCAGGTCTTGGCGACGCGCACCAGCGCCAGGCAGCCGCGGGTCGAGAGCCCGAGCGAGATCTGCTCGTGGCTTCGCGACGCCTCGGCCAGCTGCCGGACGTAGCGCACCAGCGCTCGGTCGACATGGACCTCGGTGGCCATGGCGATCATCCGCTCCACGTGCTCGGTGGTGGCGATCGGCGTCACCAGTGCGGCCCGGTCGCGGACGCCCGCTTCCATGAGCACCGCTTCGGTGGCCGCTGCGTCGGGGTAGCCGACCGAGACCTTCATCAGGAACCGGTCGAGCTGCGCCTCCGGCAGCCGGTAGGTGCCGGCCTGCTCGATGGGGTTCTGGGTGGCGATCACCATGAACGGCCGGGGCACGTCGTGGGTGACGCCGTCCACGGTGACGTGGCCCTCCTCCATCACCTCGAGCAGCGCGGACTGCGTCTTCGGCGACGCGCGGTTGATCTCGTCGGCGAGCACGATGTCGTGGAAGACCGGCCCGGGGTGGAACTCGAAGAGCCGCTTGTGCTGGTCGTAGATGGTGACGCCGGTGACGTCGGTCGGCAGCAGGTCGGGCGTGAACTGGATCCGCGCGTGGCTGCCGTGCACGGAGTTGGCCAGCGACCGGGCCAGCATCGTCTTGCCCGTGCCGGGAAGGTCCTCGAGCAGCAGGTGGCCACCGGAGATCAGGCAGGTCAGGGTCAGCCGAATCACCTGGTCCTTGCCGAGCAGAGCCTGGCCCATGGTCGCGGTCAGCTTCTCGAACGCATCGGCGAACCACGTCGACTGCTCGCTGGTCAGGGCCACCCGAGGACCCTAACGGCTCCTACGTACCCTTGGTGGCGTGCGCCGCCTCTTCGCTCCGACCATGCTCGGCGCGCACCTGCTCGCGCTGGTGGCCGTGGGCAGCGCGGGCTGGCTCGGCTTCTGGCAGTACGACGCGTGGCAGGACCGGCGGGCGGCCGAGTCGGTCGACCTGACCCGCCTCGACCCGGAACCGCTGGCCGACGTGATGGGGCCCGATGATCGGTTCCCGGGGGACAAGGTGGGGCAGCCGGTGACGGTCTCCGGCACCTGGGTGCCCGACGGCACGGTGTACGTCTCCGGCCGGGAGCACGACGGCCTCGACGGCTACTGGGTGGTGACGCCGCTGGCGGTGGAGGCGGCCGACGACCCGGCGCTCCCGATCGTGCGCGGCTGGACCCCGTCGCCCGAGCAGGCGCCCGCGGCTCCCACCGGCACTGCCGAGCTGGTCGCGTGGCTCCAAGGGACCGAGGGCACCGGCGAGCGCGACGACGACCCGGGCGACGACGTACTGCCTCAGGTGCGCACGGCCGACCTGATCCAGCACGTCGACCAGGATCTCTACGGCGCGTACGCCGTCGCGCAGGTGCCCGGCGCCGGGCTGGAGGCGGCCACCCTGGAGCAGCTGCCGGAGGTCGGCCGGTTCACCGCCCTACGCAACCTGCTGTACGCCGTGGAGTGGTGGTTCTTCGGCGCCTTCGCCGCCTTCATCTGGTGGCGCTACGTGACCGAGACCGCAGAGTCCGCACCGGCGGAGCCCGATGCGGCGGACGACCCGGTACCTTCGGAGCCGTGATCAGCCTGTTCAACATCTACCGCGTGCTCGCCCTCGTCGTCGGCGTGCTCCTGGCCTTCTGCACCGTGGCGTTCGTGCTGAAGTACGCCCTGACCGAGGGCACCGGCCTCCAGCAGTTCGGCGAGGACGCCAGCGTCATGTGGCTCGTGCACGGCTGGATCTTCATGGTCTACGTCGTGGTGGCCTTCCTGCTGTCGCGCAGGGCCGGCTGGACGATCGGCTTCACGCTGCTGGCGCTGATCGCCGGCCTGGTGCCGCTCTTGATCTTCTGGGTGGAGCGCCAGGTCTCCCGCAAGGTGCGTGCCGAGAATCCCGAGCTCGCCGGCTCCGCCGCGGCCTGACCCGGTGACCCGCCGATGACCACAGCGTTCGTGCTGGGCGGCGGCGGCGTGCTCGGCGCGGTCGAGGTCGGCATGTTGCGGGCGCTGTTCGAGCACGACATCACGCCGGACCTGGTGCTCGGCACCAGCGTCGGCGCCCTCAACGGCGCCATGGTCGCCCGCCAGCCGGATGCCGGCGTGATCGGCCGGCTGACCGAGCTGTGGCGCAGCGCCGGCCCGAAGGACTCCGGCGTCGGTGACAACCCCCTGCGCACCGTCCGGCGGGCGGTGTCGACCGGCACCCACATCTACTCCTCGAAGCCGATCAAGCAGCGATTGATCGAGGAGTTCGGCGACCTCACCATCGAGGAGCTGCCGGTGCGCTTCCAGGTGTGCGCCGCCAGCATCGAGCGCGCCGCCGAGCACTGGTTCGACTCGGGGCCGGTCGTCGACGCGGTGGTGGCCAGTGCCGCGGTGCCGGGACTGCTGCCGCCGGCGAAGGTCGGCGACGAGCACTACCTCGACGGCGGCATCGTCAACTCGATCCCGCTCGGTCGTGCCGTCCAGCTCGGCGCCACCCGCGTGTTCGTGCTGCAGGTCGGGCGGATCGACCGCCCGCTGACGGTGCCGAAACGCCCGTGGGAGGTGGCCCGGGTGTCCTTCGAGATCGCCCGCCGGCACCGGTTCCAGCGGGAGCTGGCCGAGCTCCCCGACGGCGTCGAGTGCCACGTGCTCCCGGCCAAGGGCACCTCGGAGCGCGACGACACGATCTGGGCGGCGCGTGACTTCGGCAGCATCGAGCGGCGGATCGAGAGCACCTACGAGGCGAGCCTGGAGTACCTGGGGTCCCGACTGTGATCCGAGTGGTACGCCGAGTGGTGATCGCACCGGTCGTCGTACTGCTCGCCGGACTGCTGTGGATCACCGCGCCCCTGTGGCTGCTCGCCGCGGCCGCGCTGTCGCCGTTGCTGCCGGGCCACTGGCGGGCGCTGCGCCTGGCGTGGGTCTTCGTCATGTACCTCACGATCGAGGCGCTGCTGCTCGTGGTCCTCCTGGGCCTGTGGCTGGCCAGCGGCTTCGGGTGGCGGATCCGGCGGCCCTATTGGGAGGGCATCCACTACGACCTGGTGCAGGGCGTGATGTTCGTGTTCTTCACCGAGGCCAAGCGGGTGCTGAAGCTGACCATCGTCAGCGACGGCCCGGCCCCCGACGCCCACCCCGGCCGGCCGATCCTGGTGGCCTGCCGCCACGCCGGGCCCGGCGACTCGTTCACGCTGATCCACGCGCTGATGCACTGGTACGCCCGCGAGCCCCGCGTCGTACTCAAGAACACGCTGGCGTGGGACCCGGCCATCGACGTGATCCTGCGCCGGATCCCGGCGAAGTTCATCACGCCGAAGCCGAAGGAAGGGGAGGACCTCGAGAGCCAGATCGCCACCCTGGCCACGGGTCTCGACGAGAACGACGCGTTCGTGATCTTCCCCGAGGGCGGCAACTTCACCGCGGCCCGGCGCGAGCGCGGCATCGAGCGGCTGCGCAAGCTCGGCATGGACCGGATGGCCGACCGCGCCGAGGCAATGACCAACGTGCTGGCGCCCCGGCCGGGCGGCTTCCTCGCCGCCCTCGACGCGGCCCCCGACGCCGACGTGGTGCTGGTCGCCCACACCGGGCTCGACCACATGCTCACCGTCGGCGACGTCTGGCGTGAGCTGCCGATGGACAAGCAGCTGGTGATGCGGTGGTGGACCGTGCCCCGCGCCGAGATCCCGGCCGGCCGCGAGGAGCGGATCGACTGGCTCTTCGGCTGGTGGGAACGGATCGACGTCTGGATCGACGCGAACCGCCCCTGAGGCCGACCGAAATAGCGCTGACCCGTCAGAAGATCTTCTGACGGGTCAGCGGGAAAACGTGCGCTACTTCTTCTTGCCCTCTTCCAGGTCGACGACCTCGGCGGGGTCGTCGGGGGTGGAGACGGGGTGGGCTTCCTCGGTGGCGTCGGAGAGCGCCTCGTCCGGGGACGCGCCACCCGGGTCGTCGGTCTCCTCGAGGCCCGACTGGGGCGCGGAGGGGGTCGGCGCGGGGGTCGGTGCCGGGGAGGGGGTGTACGACGACTGCCAGTTCTCGCTCTGCCCGCCGCCCTGGAGCTTCTTGGCGACGAACGCGACTCCACCGGCGATGCCGGCGAACAGCACGAAGCGCTTGACCTTGCCCTTCTTCTTGGGCTTCTCGCCCTTCAGCTCGGCCACCTTCGCGTCCGCGAGGTCACGGGCGGCGGTGGCGCGCTCGGCGGCCTTGGCAGCACCAGCGGCCACGACGGGCGCGGCCTTCTTGCGTGCGTCGGCGATCACGGGCGCGGCCTTCTCCCGGGCGTCGGCGATGGCCGGCCCGGCCTTCCGCTGTGCGTCGGCCAGGGCGGGGACCACCGTGTCCTGCACGAAGTCACGGGCGGACTCCATGGCGGCCTCGGCGTGGGGTCGCACCTGGTCGACGTACTCCCCTGCCTGGTCGATGAGCGACTTCTTCTTCCGCAATCCCATTGCCGAGCCTTCCTACTGATGTGGAGCTGGTTTCGAGGTGGCGATGTCTTCCATCCCACCATGTCGGGACAAACCCGGCCACCCCGCGTTGCGTGCTTGGTCGCGTGCAAGGATCGTCGGAGCGATCCACACCGACCGGTACCCACCAGAAGGGCAGGCCATGGCTGACCAGCAGGCCATCTTGAAGACGAACAAGGGCGACATCACCCTCAACCTGTTCCCGAACCACGCTCCGGAGACGGTGGCGAACTTCGTCGGCCTCGCCAAGGGCGAGAAGGCCTACGACTCCGGCAACGGCCGGACCGGCCCGTTCTACGACGGTCTCGGCTTCCACCGCGTGATCTCCGGCTTCATGCTCCAGGGCGGTTGCCCCCTCGGCACCGGCACCGGTGGCCCGGGCTACACGTTCAAGGACGAGATCCACCCCGAGCTGGTCTTCGACAAGCCCTACCTGCTTGCGATGGCCAACGCGGGCCCGGGCACCAACGGCTCCCAGTTCTTCATCACGGTGGCCGCCACCCCGTGGCTGAACCGCAAGCACACGATCTTCGGCGAGGTGGCCGACCAGGCCAGCCGCGACGTGGTGGACGCGATCGAAGCCGCACCCACCGGCGCCGGCGACCGCCCGGTCGAGGCCGTGACCATCGAGTCCGTCGAGGTCGTCGGCTGAGCCAGCAGCCTCCTGCCGGCGGGGTGCCGACGTGTTACCGGCACCCCGACCGGGAGACCTACATCCGGTGCCAGCGCTGCAACCGGTCGATCTGCCCTGACTGCATGAACGACGCGGCGGTCGGGTTCCAGTGCCCGAACTGCATCGCCGAGGGCAAGAAGAGCACCCGCTCCGGCCGGACGGCGTACGGCGGGATGCGGCCGACCGACGCCTCCATCACCTCCGGCGTGCTCATCGCGATCAACGTCGCGGTGTGGTTCGCGATCACCGTCACCGGTGGCAACGGCAGTCGGCTGGTCGACCTGCTGGCCCTGCGGCCGAGCGGGATGTGCCAGCTGTCCGGTGGCTTCTACGACACCGGCGGGTCCGGCGCGTGCACCGGCACCTGGCTGCCGGGCGTGGCCGACGGCGCCTACTGGCAGCTGGTCACCGCGGGTTTCACCCACGTGAGCATCCTGCACATCGGTTTCAACATGTTCGCGCTGTGGGTGATCGGCCCGCAGCTCGAGCTGGCGCTCGGGCGGGTCCGCTTCCTGGCGCTCTACTTCCTGTCACTGCTCGCCGGATCGACGGCGGTCCTGTGGGCCGCCCCGGAGTTCCAGGCGACCCTCGGCGCCTCCGGCGCGGTCTACGGGCTGTTCGCGGCTCTGCTGATCGTGGCCCTCAAGGTCGGCGGCGACGTGCGCCAGCTGCTGGTGCTGATCGCCGTCAACGTCTTCCTCACCCTCACGGTGCCCAACATCTCGTGGCAGGGCCACCTGGGCGGCTTCGTCGGCGGCGCGGCGATCGCGGCCGCCCTCGTCTACGCACCCCGCGACCGGCGCACCCAGCTCCAGGTCGCGGCCCTGGTGCTGCTGGGCGTCCTGATCACGGCGGCAGCCGTCCTCCGCATCACCGCGCTGGCCTGAGCCCGGGCTTTGTGCACAGGTGTGGAGAGACCTGTGGAGAACTACACGCGTGTAGTTCGGCGCCGGCTCACTCCCAGCGGGTGGCGAAGGTGAAGCCGACCGCCATGAAGGCGATGCCGACGATCAGGTTCTTCTGACCGAGGTCGTTGAAGATCGCGAGCTCGGAGACGTCGTCGCTGATGACGTAGAACGTGCAGATCCAGAGCAGGCCCAGCACGAAGCAGCCGAGCATGCCCACCACGACACCGCGGCCGCGGCCGAGCGGGGTCTTCGGGTGCGCCGAGATCATCAGGCCCAGGAAGAACGCACCGAAGCCGATCAGGTAGTTCCAGTCCTTGAGCTCGGCCATGAAGTTCGGGCCGCCGGGTCCCACCGGGTTGCCCGCCTTGGTGAGCGCGGTCGGGTCGGGACGGACACCGATGTAGTAGTAGAGGATCCAGGCGATGCCGACTGCCATCAGGAGCAGGGCCACGCCGAAGCGCACACTGAGCAACGGACCGGCCCCGGGGTCGGTGAACTGTTGCTTGGGCTTGGACTCGGGCACGGCTTGCTCCATCGATCACGGTCATGGCACGTCACAGGACGCGGGCTACCTTAGTCGCCATGACCGGAGACCATGTGGGAGGCCCTGAGGATCCAGCGGCCGAGCCCCGACGCCGCCGTGGCCGCTGGCGGATCGGCACCCCGGTCGTGGTGCTGCTCAGCGGGGCCCTGTTCGCGATCAGCTACGACAACAGCGAGGGCACCGACCTGCGGCCCGGTCGCTACACCGACCTGGCGTCGCTCGCGCAGACCGAGTCCGACGAGTACGAGGACCTGCAGGCCGAGATCGCAGAGCTCAGAGCCGATCGGGAGGAGCTCGCCGCGTCGGTCGACGACCAGGCGCTCACCCGGCTGGAGCGCCTGATCGACAAGTTCGCCGGTCCCGCGGGCCTCGAGGCCGTGACCGGCCCCGGCGTGACCGTCACCCTGTCCGACGCCTCCGACGAGACGGCCGACCAGGTGATCGAGGACGGCGAGATCAACCCCAATCGCCTCGTGGTGCACCAGCAGGACATCCAGGCCGTGGTCAACGCGATGTGGCAGGGCGGGGCGGAGGCGATCACGCTCCAGGGCCAGCGGATCGTGTCCACGACGGGCATCAAGTGCGAGGGCAACGCCGTGCTGATCCAGGGCGTGCCCTACCCGGAGCCCTACATCATCTCGGCGATCGGCAGCCCGTCCCGGATCGAGTCGGCGATCGAGCGCGACAGCGACATCGGCAACTACCGCAGCGACGCCGACGACCCCAGCATCGGCGTGGGCTGGAACCTCGAGTCCGACGACCGGCTCGCGGCGCCGGCGTACGACGGCCTGCTCGACCTCAGCTACGCCGAACCGATCGGCTGAGCCGGCCGGCTACCCGGGGCCGTCCCGTCGCCCGAGCGGCGGGAACCCGGTGTCCTCCGGATCGGGCGGCAGGTCGGTCGGATCGGTCGGATCGGTCGGCAGGTCGGTCGGTTCGACGTAGGTCGAGACGACGATCGTCACCTGCTGGCCCTCGCTGAGCTCTTCTCCGGCCTCGGGAATCTGCTGGATCACCGTCCCTGCGGGCTCCGTCGTGTTGCTCGACTCCACCACCACCGGCGTGAACTTCGCGTCGGTGATCGCCTGCTCGGCCTCGGCCTGCTGCAGCGTCAGGACGTCGGGCACCCGCTCCTTGCCGTCGGAGTAGAAGATCGTCACGGTGGCGCCGTCCGCGGCCAGCACGCCTGCGGCGGGCTCGGTGCGCAGCACCTTGCCGACGTCCTCGTCGGACTCCTCCTTCTCGACCAGCACGTCGAAGCCGGCGTTGCGGAGGGTAGCCGCGGCGTCGCCGCGTTGCTCGCCCACCACGGCCGGCACCGCCACCTCGGGCTTGCCCTCGGAGATGATCAGATCCACCTCGGTGCCGGGGTCGACGAAATCGTCGGCGCCTGGTTCCTGCTCGAGCACCTTGCCGGCCTTGACGTTGTCGTCCGGCCGGAAGGTGACCTCACCGACCTCCAGTCCCTCGTCGCCGATCGCGTCGCGGGCATCGGCCTCCTTCATGCCGATCGTGTCCGGCACCTGCGCCTGCTCGGGCGGCGCCTCGAACAGCCGCGGCCACAGGAAGTACGCCGCCAGCACCAGGCCGACGACGAGCAGCACGAGCAGCACCCACAGCGCGGCACGGCCACGGGGCGGTTCGTCGTACTCCTCCTCGTCGGGGAGGGGGCGCGGCGTCACCGGCGTGGGCGGCACCGCGTGGGGCACCGACGGGACGACTGCGGTGGCCGCGGTCTCCGGCACCGGCGCGGCGACCGCTGCCTCGACCGGACGGCCGGCCAGGTAGCGCTCGATGTCGCTGCGCATCGCCGCGGCGGACTGGTAGCGGTCCTCGAGCCGCTTGGTCAGCGCCTTCATCACGATGGCGTCGACCTCGGGCGGCAGCGCGGTGTCGTGGTCCGAGGGAGGGGTGACGGGTTCGCGCACGTGCTGGTAGGCGACGGCGACGGGGCTGTCGCCCACGAACGGCGGGCGCCCGGTCAGCAGCTCGTAGAGCAGGCAGCCGGCGGAGTAGACGTCCGAGCGCGAGTCGACGGTCTCGCCGCGGGCCTGCTCGGGAGAGAGGTACTGCGCGGTGCCGACCACGGCGGCCGTCTGGGTCATCGTCGACTGGGCGTCGCTGATCGCCCGGGCGATGCCGAAGTCCATCACCTTCACGTCGCCGCTCGGGGTGAGCATCACGTTGCCGGGCTTGATGTCGCGGTGGATGATCCCCGCGCGGTGGCTGTAGTCGAGTGCCGAGAGCACTCCGCTGGTGATCTCCAGGGCCCGCTCCGGGAGGATCTTGCGGCCCTCGCGGAGGATGTCGCGCAGCGTCCGGCCGGCGACGTACTCCATCACGATGTAGGGCTGGGCGACGCCGGTGCCGTCGGTCGACGGCTCCTCGCCGGTGTCGTAGACCGCGACGATCGTGGGGTGGTTGAGGGATGCCGACGACTGCGCCTCGCGGCGGAAGCGCGCCTGGAAGGTCGCGTCGCTCGCGAGGTCGGTGCGCAGGCGCTTGACGGCGACCACGCGGCCGAGACGGGTGTCGGTGCCCTTGCGGACCTCGGCCATGCCACCGCGGCCCAAGAGCTCGCCCAGCTCGTAGCGGCCGCCGACGACGGTCGGTTGCGAGTTGTTCATCCGGCTCTCTTTCTCAACATGAGGTTCAGGGGCTCGCCGTGGCCGCAGCCGTCGGAACGGTCGCGGCGGCGGTCGGCGTAGTCGGTGTGGTGGGCGCGGTGGTGGGCGGTGTGGTCGGTGCCGTGGTGGGCGGCGTCGTCGGCGGGTCCGTCGCCTCGGTCGTCGGCACCTCGGTGGGCTCGGTCGGCTCCGTCGAGGGCGGCGGCTCGGTCGTGGCCTCGGACGTGGGTGTCGTCTCCGGCTCGGTCGGCGTGTCTTCCTGGTTCGGCGACTGCGTCCGGCTCGGCCGGGTGGAGTCGTCGGTCGGAGGGGGGTCGGTGTCGTCGCCGGTCGTCACCAGCAGGACGACGGCGGCGACGAGCGCGACGGCAAGGAGCGTCACGATGACGGCGAGCCACGGGCTCCGCCCGGCCGGGCGGAGCTGGGTGGTCGGGCGCGTCGGCGGCGCCTGCGGCGGCAACGGCGGCGAGGCCGTCGCCGGCAGCACCTGCGTGGCCTCGGCGGTCGCCACCGGCATCGCCGCCGGCGCGACCGGGGCCGCGCGGAGCAGCTCGGTGGCCGGGTCGCGCAGCGCAGCGGCGAACTCGGCGCCGTCGGCGTAGCGCTCGGCGGGATCCTTGGCCAGCGCGCGGTGTACGACGGCGGCCAGGTCGGCCGGCACGTCGGGCGGCAGGTCGGGCACTGGCTCGCGGATGTGGGCGAGCGCGGTGGCCACAGGAGAGTCGGCCTCGAACGGCCGGCGCCCGGCGAGGCACTCGAACGCCACCACACCGAGCGAGTAGACGTCGGAGCGCGGGGTGGCCGGCAGACCCTGGGCCTGCTCGGGCGAGAGGTACTGCGGAGTGCCCATCACCGCGCCGGTCTGGGTGATGCCGGCGCCGTCGGCGGCCCGGGCGATCCCGAAGTCGGTGACCTTCAGCTGCCCGGCGGGCGTGACCATCAGGTTGGCCGGCTTCACGTCGCGGTGCACGATGCCGGCCGCATGGGCCGCGCCGATCGCCTCGCCGGCCTGCGCCACCAGGTCGCGCACGGCGTCGCGGTCGAGGTCGCGCCGCGAGTCGGCGCCCTGGCGCAGCAGCGTGGAGAGCGGCTCGCCCTCGACCAGCTCCATCACCAGGTAGGGCCGCGGGGTGCCGGAACCATCGGCGATCCCCGCCGAGTGCGCCTCGCCGAAGTCGTAGACGCCGGCCACGCCCGGGTGCTGGAGCGAGGCCGCGTGGCGCGCCTCGATGGCGAACCGCTGGCGGAACGCCGGGTCGTCGGCGTACTCCGCCTTGAGCACCTTGACCGCGACCTCGCGGTTCAGGGCGGTGTCGGTGGCGCGCCACACCTCGCCCATGCCACCGGTCGCGATCCGCGAGTCGAGCCGGTAGCGACGGGCGTCGTCGACGAACTGCTCGCTTCCCCCAGACCCGGTGCTGTGGTCGGTCACTGGAGCACCGCCTCCATCACGGCCTTGGCGATCGGCCCGCCGAGCAGCCCGCCCGCGATCTCGCCGCGCTCGACGCCGGGCGCCGCCTCGATCATCACCGCGACGGCCACCTGCGGGTCGTCAGCGGGCGCGAACGAGACGAACCACGCGTACGGCGGCACCGACTCGATGCCACTCTGGGCGGTGCCGGTCTTGCCGGCCACGCTGACGCCGGGGATCGCAGCCGGCGACGCCGTGCCGTCCTCGACGGTCGCGACCAGCAGCTCGGTGAGGTCGTCGGCCGTCGCCGGTGACACGGCTTCCGAGAGCTCGCTGGGCTCCGTCTGCTCGAGGTCCTGGTAGTCGGCCGACTGCACCTTGTTGACCAGGTAGGGACGCATCACCACACCGTTGTTGGCGATGCCGGCCGCCACCATCGCCATCTGCAGCGGGGTCGCGGAAACCTCGAACTGGCCGATGCCGGTCTGCGCGGTCTCGGGCTCGTTGGGGTCCTCGGGGAAGTTCGACTGCGCCTGCGGCAGGTCCTCGAGGTAGTCGCTGTTGAAGCCGAACGCCTCGGCCTGCTCCAGCATCTTCTCGGCGCCGACGTCGTTGGCCATCCGGGCGAAGGTGGTGTTGCACGAGTTCGCCATCGCGGTCGTGAACGGGATCTCGTCGGGGTCGCACGCCGACCGACCGTCGTTGCCGATGTCGGAGCTGGTCTGCGGCACGTCGTAGGTGGTCCCGGCCGGCACGTCGTCGCCGGCCTCGTAGAGCCCGTCCTCGATGGCCGCCGCCGCGGTCACCAGCTTGAACGTCGACCCGGGCGGCAGCCGCTTGTTGGTGGCCCGGTTGATCAGCGGCTCGGAGGGGTCCGCGAGCAGGCGGTCGTAGACGTCGCCGACAGAGCCGAGGTCGTGCGAGGCCAGCTTGTTGGGGTCGTAGGACGGCAGCGACACCATCGCCAGGATCTTGCCCGTCTTCGGATCGAGCGCCACGACCGAACCTTCCACGCCCTCGATCTCGGCCAGGCCGTTGTACGCCGCCTCCTGGGCGTCGGGGTCGATGGTGAGCTCGACGCTGCCGCCCTGGTTCTCGTCGTTGCTGAGCATGTCGACCAGGCGGGTCACGAACAGCCGCGGGTCCTCACCGGAGAGGACGGCGTTCTGGGTCTGCTCGAGGCCGGTCTGGGTGTAGAAGGAGAAGAACCCGGTGATCGGCGCGTAGGAGAACGGCGTGTTGTAGGTGCGCTGGAACTTGTACTCGTCGTCGCTCGGCACGCTCTCCGCGATCGGGTCGCGGCCGACCAGGATCGCTCCGCGCTCGCGGGAGAACGCCGCCTCGATGATCCGCCGGTTGCGGGGGTCGTCGTTGTAGCCGTCGGCCGCCCAGAACTGCAGGTAGCTGGCGTTGGCCATCAGCGCGAGGAACAGGAACATGCAGAAGATGGAGATGGCTCGTACTGGCTTATTCATGGCGACCCCCGGTGGTCGGGCTCTTCGGGCCCATCACAGCTTGATCACCTGCGTCGTCTGGTCGTCCGTCGGCTGCTGGTCCTCGGCCGACAGGTCCGGCACCGGACGCCGGGCCTGGTCGGAGACGCGCAGCAGCAGCGCGATGATCACCCAGTTGGCGATGAGCGAGGAGCCGCCGTAGGACAGGAACGGCGTGGTCAGACCGGTGAGCGGGATCAGCCGCGTCACCCCGCCGATCACGACGAAGACCTGCAGCGCGAAGACGCCCGCGAGGCCGGTGGCCAGCAGCTTTCCGAAGCCGTCGCGGCAGATCAGCGCGGCCCGCAGGGCTCGCTCGACGATGAGGCCGTAGAGCAGGATCACCGCGATCACCGCGGTCAGGCCGAGCTCCTCGCCGATGGCGCCGATGATGAAGTCGGAGTGCACGAACGGGATCCGGCCGGGGTCACCCTCGCCGAAGCCGCGACCGATCAGCCCGCCCCAGGCCATGCCGAAGAGCGACTCGACGATCTGACCGCTGCCGGGTGTCTGGTCGAAGTACTCCATGGGGTCGAGCCAGATGTTGACGCGGTTCTGCACGTGGGCGAACAGCCGGAACGCCAGCAGCGCGCCACCGAAGAACATCAGGGCGCCGACGAAGAGCCAGCCGGGGCGCTCGGTGGCGACGTAGAGCATCACCAGGAAGAGGCCGAAGAAGAGGAGGCTGGAGCCGAGGTCCTTCTGGAACACCAGGATGCCGAGGCTGACCAGCCACATCGCGAGGATCGGGCCGAGGTCGCGCCCGCGCGGCAGGTCGACGAACACGAAGCGGCGGCCGGCGAGGGCGAGCGCGTCGCGGTGGAGCACGAGGTAGCCGGAGAACGCGATCACCAGCAGCACCTTGGCGATCTCGCCCGGCTGGAGACCGAACGGCCCGACGGAGATCCAGATCCGGGCGCCGTTGACCTCGTTGCCGATGCCTGGCGCCATCGGCAGCAGCAGCAGCACGATCGCGAGCAGGCCGGCCGTGTAGGTGAACCGGGTCAGGATCCGGTGGTCGCGCAGGAGCAGGAGGGTGCCCACGAACAGCGCGACACCCACGGTCATCCAGGTGAGCTGCTGGCGCGCCCAGGTGGTGTCATCGGCGAGGTCGATGCGGTGGAGCACGGCGAGCCCGAGGCCGTTGAGCGCGGCGACCACGGGCAGCAGCACCGGATCGGCGTACGGCGCCACGGCTCGGACCACGAGGTGCGCGATCACGATCAGCGCGGACAGCCAGCCGCCGTACGCGACGATGTCGGCGGGCACGTGGCCCTCGACGCCGATGCCGACGGCGGCGTAGCCACCGACGCCGACGAGCAGCGCGAGCACGAGCAGGAACAGCTCGGCGCCGCGGCGGCGTCGATGCACGAACCCCAGGAAGCTCGGGGCCGGGGAGGCTGTTGCCCGGCGGGCCATCACGGGGCCGCCGGTTCCTGGAGCTCGGCCAGCTCCTGCACTGCGGCCTCCGCGGCGTCGAGGTCGTCGACCTCGATCGTCTCCTCCACGCGCTCGGCGTCGAGCTCGGGCAGTCGGGACAGCTCGACGTCGGAGAGACTGGTAGGGGTCGGACAGCGAGATGCCGGGCAGGTCCGCGTTGATGCCGCGGAAGATCGTCACGACGCCGTCCTGCTCGCCGATGTAGTACTGGTCCTGGGTCCACGACCAGGCCACCGCGCCGGCGGCCCAGACCACGCCCGCCACCACCGTGAGCACCAGCAGCCGCTTCGCCCACTGGTAGCGGGCCGGCGGCCGCGGCGCGTAGCGAGCGGCCTCCGGATCGATCGGGTCGGCCTTGATCGCGAACGGCACCTCGTCGAGGAGCTCGGCGTCGATGGGCTCCAGCTCGCCGGTGTCGCCGGACCGGTGGCCGCGGAACAGGCTGCCCACCCCGCTGGTCACGGCCGTGCGGCCCGATCGGCGCCGCAGCTCGGCGGCCGCGCCCACCAGCATCGGCTCGAGCTCGTTGTACGCCGGGTCGGCGGCCGCCGCCTCCTCCGTCACGACGTCGGCGACGATGCAGGTGACGTTGTCGGAGCTGCCGGCCTCGAGGCTCGCGCGGACCAGCTCGACGGCGGCGTAGTCGGGAGTGCCCATCGACAGGACGTCGGCGAGTCGGCCGTCGTCGAGCACCCCGCACGCGCCGTCGCTGCACAGGAACAACCGATCGCCGGGCACCAGCTCGAGCATGAACAGGTCGGGCTCGGCCTCGTGGATGCCGTCGAGGGCCTTGAGGATCAGGTTGCGGTGGGGGTGCACCCGCGCCTCGACGTCGGTGATCCGCCCCTCGTCGATCAGGCTCTGCACGAACGTATGGTCCGTGGTGAGCTGCGAGAGCTCGCCGTCGCGGAAGAGATAGCCGCGGCTGTCGCCGACGTGGCCGATGCCGACGCGGTTGCCGTCGAAGAGCGCCACGGTCGCGGTGGTGCTGGTGCCGTTGAGGTCGGGGTCCTCGTCGACCAGCCGTCCGATCCGCACGTGCGCCTCGTGCAGCTCCTCGGTGATCCGGTCCAGCAGGTCGGTGTCGGTCGGCGGGGTGTCCAGCGCGCGCAGCTCCTGGATGGCGGTGCTCGAGGCGACATCGCCGCGCGCCGCTCCACCGACCCCGTCGCAGACGGCGAGGACCCAGGGGCCGGCGTACCCGGAGTCCTGGTTGTCCTTGCGGACCCGCCCGACGTCGGAGATCGCGGAGTAGTGGAGTCTCAACGTCACTTCCGCAGCTCCAGGATGGTCTTTCCGATCCGGACCTGGGTGCCGAGCGTGATGGTGGTTGGCTGGGTGATGCGGACGGTGCCGATGTAGGTGCCGTTGGTGGACCCGAGGTCCTCCACGAACCACTGGTCGCCGGAGGCGGCGATGCGGGCGTGCCGCGTCGAGACGTAGTCGTCGTCGAGCCGGATGGCGGCGTCGGTGCCGCGCCCGATCAGGATCGGGGCGTCCGCCAGGGCTGCGGTGGCACCGCTGTTGCTCCCGGAGGTGACCACGACCTGTGACGGTGAGCCGCGGCGCTTGGGCGGGGCCTTCTGCTTGGGGCCGCCACCCGGCACCGTGCGGGCGCCCTCGGGCACCCGGGCACCGAACATGTCGGAGCGGATCACCGAGATCGCCGACAGCACGAAGATCCACAGGATCGCGAGGTAGGCGATCCGGATCAGGAACAAGGTGAGCTCAGACACCGGCGCTCCTGCCGTCGTCGCGGACAACCCGCACCGTCATGGTCGTCGTGCCGATCTTGACCTCGGCGCCGTCGCGCAGCGTGGCGCGCGGCACCTTCCGTCCGTTCACGAGCATGCCGTTGGTCGAGCCCATGTCGTGCACCTCGAGCTCGGGATCCTCGGTCTCGGAGCCGGCCGACAGCACCAGGAACTCGACGTGCTTGCGGCTGACGCCGGGGTCGTTGATCCGCAGGTCGGCCTCGGTGCCCCGCCCGACCACCAGCCCGGGCGGCCGGAGGGGGTGCTGGGTGCCGTTGACCTCGAGCAGGGCTCGCGCACGCGCCACCTGGGTGTCCGTGCTGTGACCCGTGACCTTGGCCTGGGCCTGGCTGCGGATCCGGAACCGCCCGGTGGTCAGGTCGTCGGCCGCCTCGAACGCGATCTTCACCGGGCCCGGGAAGACGTAGCTCTGGGCATCGGCGTGGTCCTGGACCTGGTCGATCAGCTCCTTGGCCATCGTGGAGTCGTACGGCGCCAGCCGGTCCAGGTCGGTCGGGGCCAGCTCGACGTGGAAGTCGTTGGGCACCAACCGCCGGTCGCGGGACAGGATCTGGGCGTTGTTGTCGCACTCGCGCTGCGAGCGCGGCGGCGATCTCCACGGGCTGCACCGCGCTGCGGAAGGCCCGGGCGAAGACGCCGGAGATCATCTGCTCCAGGCGTTGCTCGAACTTCTGCAGTCCACCCATGGAGCCTCCTCTCCGCACCATCGATACCGAGTCCACGGCATGCGAACGCGCCTAGCTCACGCCGGGCTCCGTCGATCGTATCGGGGGATGGAGTACCCCCGTCGAACCGTGCTCACCCGTTCGGCACCGGTTTGGGGATGCTTCCGGCGCTGGGATAGCCTTGCCCGGCTTACTCGCGCGAGTGGCGGAACGGCAGACGCGCTGGCTTCAGGTGCCAGTGTCCGAAAGGGCGTGGGGGTTCAAATCCCCCCTCGCGCACGCGTGCGAAGGCCCCGGTCGACTCGAACCGGGGCCTTTGTCGTCCCCGTGGCTCTACGATCCCGTCATGCGCCTGCGTCGTCTTCACCTGCTCCCGCTCGTCTCGGCCGCCGTGATCACGCTGATGTTCGCGGGGTGCTCTCCGGAGGACGAGGCCGAGGACAACACCGGAGACGTCGCAGCCCCCGACGAGTGTGCGACCGAAGATCTCCCGCTGAAGAGCGACGGGGTGCTGACGATCGGCACCGACTCACCGGCGTTCGAGCCGTGGTTCGTCGACAACGACCCGAGCAATGGCGAGGGCTTCGAGTCGGCGGTCGCGTACGCCGTCGCCGAGGAGCTCGGCTTCTCCGCAGACCAGGTGACCTGGATCAAGGTCGGCTTCAACGGCCTGTTCAAGCCAGGCGGCGTGGACTTCGACTTCGACATCAACCAGGTGTCGATCACCCCGGCGCGCGACAAGGTGGTCGACTTCTCCGAGGGCTACTACTCCGCGGCTCAGGCCGTGATCACCCTCAAGGACAGCCCCGCCGTGTCGGCGGCCAGCCTCGAGGAGCTCCAGGGGTTCAAGCTCGGGGCGCAGACCGGCACCACCTCCCTTTCCGCGATCCGCGACATCATCCAGCCGGACGAAGAGCCTCTCGTCTTCGAGGACACCAACGCCGCCAAGCAGGCGATGCAGAACGGGCAGGTCGACGCGATCCTGGCGGACCTGCCCACCGCGTTCTACATCAGTGCCGTGGAGATTCCGGGCAGCCGGCTGATCGGGCAGTTCCAGCCGGAGACCGGGCGGCAGGAGCAGTTCGGGCTGTTGTTCGAGCAGGGCAGCGAGCTGCTGCCGTGTGTCAATCGTGCGCTGGAGACGTTGGAGGACGACGGCATCCTGGCCGAGATCGAGCAGGAGTGGCTCTCCGACGTGGTGAGCGTTCCTGAACTGCAGTGAGTGACTGGACGGCGAGCCCGCGCGAGCTGGAACGCCAGCGGATACGTCGTGCGCTGAGCCGCCGGAAGGTGCTGGTCGCAACGGCGGCGACCGCCCTGGTGATCGGCGTGCTCGCAGTCGGCGTGCTCCTCTCCCCTGGGTGGCCGCGCGTGCAGGGGTCCTTCCTCGACGTCCATCACGCGCGGGAGTCGCTGCCTGCCATCGTCGACGGCTTCTGGCTGAACGTGCGGATGTTCCTGATCGCCGAGCCCTTGATCCTGATCTTCGGTCTGGCGATCGCCCTGGTCCGGCAGGCACGCTCACCCTGGTTGACCCCGCTGCGCGGCCTCGCTGTCGTCTACACCGACGTCGTGCGCGGCATCCCGACGATCCTGCTGGTCTTCCTGTTCGTGTTCGGCGTTCCGGGGCTGAGGTTGTCGGGGCTGACCAACTCGATCTTCTTCTGGGCGACGGTGGCGCTCGTCGTCTCCTACTCCGCCTACGTCGCCGAAGTGTTCCGTGCCGGGATCGAGTCGGTGCATCCGTCGCAGGTCACCAGCGCCGAGGCGCTCGCGCTGTCGCGCGGCCAGACGATGCGCTACGTCGTGGTCCCGCAGGCCACGCGGCGTGTCGTGCCTCCACTCCTCAACGACTTCGTCTCGCTGCAGAAGGACACGGCTCTGGTCGCATCGGTGTCGCTCTTCGATGCGCTGTTCACCGCGCGCGACTACGCGGCCTACAACTACAACTTCACGCCGTACATCGTGGTCGCCCTCTTCTTCGTGGCCATCACGCTGCCGCTCGCGCGGCTGTGTGACTGGCTCGCGCGGTGGGTCATGCGCCGCGAGCGGGCGGGGGTCCTGTGAGCGCGGATCCGCTGCTGGAGGTGAGCCACCTCCGCAAGACCTACGGCGAGCGCGTGGTGCTCGACGACGTCTCCTTGACGGTCCGTCCCGGCGACGTCGTGTGTCTGATCGGTTCGTCAGGGTCGGGCAAGTCGACCCTGCTGCGGTGCCTGGCCCTGTTGGAGTCGGTGGACGACGGGGTGATCGAGTTCGAGGGAGGCGAGGTTTCCGACCCGTTGGTCGACCCGCGAGAGGTGCGCCGCCGGATCGGGATGGTCTTCCAGTCCTACAACCTGTTCCCGCACCTCACCGTGCTCGCCAACTGCACGCTGGCCCCGCGCAAGGTGCACGGCCTGTCCCGCGCCGAGGCGACCGCACGCGCCACGGAGCTGCTCGGCCGTTTCGGTCTCGGCGAGCACGTGCGGACTCACCCCGACCGCCTCTCCGGGGGGCAGCAGCAGCGGGTGGCCCTGGTGCGCGCGCTGTGCATGCAGCCACGGCTCCTGTTGCTGGACGAGATCACCGCGGCGCTGGACCCGGAGCTGGTCGGCGATGTGCTCGCGATCGTGCGCGACCTGGCTGCGGCCGGAACCACCATGGTGCTCGCCACCCATGAGATCGGTTTCGCCCGTGAGATCGCCTCGCACGTGTCCTTCCTCGACGATGGCCGGATCGTCGAGTCCGGGCCCGCCGGAGCGGGTGCTGGGCGACCCCGCGGAGGCACGAACACGAGAGTTCCTGCGCCGAGTTCTTCCCCGCTGACGTGGCATGGCGTCGCCCGCTGTTGCGCTCAGGCGTCGTAGTCGACCGTGACCGACGGCGTGGGCGGGTGTGACTGGCACCATACGGTTGCCCGGCTGAGGCTCCCCATCGACCCGGCGAGGCGCTCCTGGACCTCGCCTTCGACAACCCGATGTCCGTCGAGGCGGACGGCGACGACGTCTGGCTCGGCACGGCGACCACGACCCTGAGGCTCGATCCCGGCACAGACGAGGTGCTGCTCGAGGGCGAGGCGGGCCTGGCACCGGACGGTGCCGTGGCTATGGATCACTGCCGTGGAGCTGACCAGCGGTGGCGACCTGGCGCTGCTCGACGGCGAGGTCTGGACGACGGCTTACGACGACCAGCTGCTGTTGCGGATCGACCCTTCTTCGGAGTGATTCAGCCGGCAAGAACCAGTCGATTGAAGTGGAACTCGCCGACGCTGGCGCGCCGCAGGTCGCGCGCAGGACGCGGCAGTCCGGGCGCCGATGAGCGATGCCGGTGGCCGGTGGGGGTGATCGTCTCGACGGTGTGCCGCCGGCCGGGTGGTCCGTTGATGTGGTGGGCGCGCCAACCGGGGGCTTCCTTGGCGTAGTTGCACTGCTCGCACAGCCCCTGGCCGTTGGGGCCGGTGGTGGGTCCGTCCGCGGCGCGAGCCGTGACGTGGTCGTGATGCCGGATCGGTGCGTCGCACCAGGGCGTCCGGCAGGTCTGGTCGCGGAGGTCGAGAAAGGCGCTGAGGCCGTCGGGGAAGAACTCGGTGCTGGACTCCATGGCGACCAGGCGGCCGGTGTCCGGGGCGACGAAGAGCCGCCGGAGTGCGGCCAGGCCTACCGCGTTCGCCGCTTTGATGAGGTCGCGGACGGTCTGGGCTGGGATGGGGCCGTAGCCGTGCATCCAGGCCGGGGCGCTGCTGCCGGCCAGCAGGGTCTCGTCGGAGACGGTCACGTTGACGGTGACCGGTACGTCGGCGGCCGCGGCCTGGCCGGTGATCCGCTCGACCAGGGTGTCGGCCATGATCTGCTGGCGCGAACGACCGTCGCCGGCTGCGATCAGGGCGTCGGCGACCGCCGAGAGAGTGGCCCAGACGGCGACTCCCTGGGCGACGGGGAGCAGAGCGTGCAGCGACGCCATGGTGTCGGGAGCCGGCCGCAGCGTGACCCGACGATCGGACTCGGCCTTGCTCGCCCGCCGAGCCACCGAGGCCGGGTCGAGCCGGTAGGCGATGGTGCGTGCCTCGTTGGCCAGCCGACGGTCGCCCCAGGTCTCAGCGCGGGCCGGGTCGGCGAACAGCTCCGCGTCCACCTGGAGCCGGTCGTCGACGGTGAGGCAGGCGGTCTCGCGGGCGACCAGGGTGGCGCGCCACTCCGACAGCCTGCCGGCCTCCATTGCCGCCAGGGTGTGCGGCAGCTCGCCGACCAGCGCGGTGGCCAGGCCGAGCAGTCGCGAGCCCTTCGCCGGTGACTCTCGGCGGGCCAGAGCAATCTGCGAGGCGACCCCGCGACCCTGTGCGGTCGCGGGCACCTTCAGGTCTCGGTGCCGGTCCCGCACCGACTCGGCCAGGCCGACGCTCAGCCGGGCCTGGGCGGCGGCCAGCTGGTTCTTCAGGTCCTCGGCCATTGCGATGAGCTCGACCCGGGAGGCGTCGGTGAGGTCGTGGTCGCCCAGACCCTGCACAATCGCCGCTGCCTTCCCGAGATCCATCCGTGGATTCTACTCGAACATATGTTCGAACACAAGTACACGACGCCTCACACCCGGTGATTGATCTTGCGCGCCCGCCCACGCCCTCAGCGCTGAGCCACTGACAGGTCCTCCGAACGGCTGATCGCCCCCCGCGTCCGGGCCGCTCGCGTTGTTGAGCGTCGCGTGCTTGCCCTGCAACACCCGCGCAGCAACTCACGACCGAAGACGTCTGGGGTCGACGTCCCGGGTTCGGTCGCCGCCTCACCGGTTCGCCATCATCCTCGGTCGATGGCGAATGCCACGACGAATCCGAGGGTCGTGATCAGGCCGGTGTAGAGATGGGTGCGCTCGAAGGCCTCGGGGATCATCGTGTCGGCCACCATGGCGAGGATCGCTCCCGCGGCAACCGCGGTGATGACCGCCACCAGTTCGACCGAGGCGCCGTCGAGGAGCAAGGCGCCAAGCAGTCCCGCGATACCGCTGGCGACCGCGATGCTGCCCCAGACGCCGAAGACGTACCGCGCGCTGCGGCCACTGCGCTTCATGCCGGCCGCGCTCGAGAGACCCTCGGGCAGGTTGGAGATGAAGATGGCCGCCAGCACCGGCACTCCGACGCCCGCGCCACCCAGGAGGCTCATGCCGAGCACGACGGACTCGGGTACGCCGTCGAGGAGCGCGCCGACCGCGATCGCCGTGCCGCTGCCCTGCATCTCCTCCTCGGAGGGCTGCTCGTCGCCCGACCGCTTCCGCTGGGCGGCCCCGCGCCGGGCGAGCGCGATGTTGGCGGCGACGTAAGCGATCGCACCACCCACGAGGCCGAGCACTGTCGGGGTCAGCCCGCCCCTGGTCTCCGCCTCGTCGACCAGGTCGAAGGCCAGTGTCGAGATCAGGACCCCCGCACCGAACGCCATCACCGAAGCGACGATCTGGCGCGGCACGTGCGCGAACCAGGCGACCAGCGCACCGATGACGAGGGCACCACCCGCGAGCAGGCCCCACAGACCAGCTTCGAGCCAGATCGGCATGAGTCCAGCATGCACCGGATAACGGACTCGCGGTTAGACTCGCGCCGTCGCAGACGGGCGGAGGACCAGGTGGCAGCGAGAGCGGATCGTGGGCTGGTGCTCACGGCTGTCTTCGTCATCCTCGCGGCCGGACTGGCAGCCGGGGCGACCGAGGGCCTGATCTACGCGGCCGTCGCGACCGTGCTGGCGGTGTACATCATGGTGGTGGTCACCATCGGGCTGCACACCACTGGGATCCTGCTGATGATCCTGGCCTTCGCGGCCGCGCCCATGTATCGCGGCATCGAGTTCCTCACCGGCGGCTCCGTGCCGCCCACCGACGTCTTCGTCGTGGCCGGCATCATTCACCTGGCGCCCGGTCTCCTGCACAACCGGCTGAAGGCGCCGCCGCTCTACCTCATCGGGCTGGTGCTGCTTGCCAGCTGGTGCCTGGCCTCGGTGATCATCACCGGAGACCTCTTCGACAACGCGTTCCACACCGTGCAGTGGCTCTTCTTCGTGGGCGCCCTGCCGCTCTTCATCGGGTGGTGGCGGCCCTCGATCCGGATCGTGGAGCTGTTGTTGTGGGGCTACCTCGCGGGCCACGTGATCAGCACCGCGGGCGGCGCGGCGGAGGGCCCCGTGTACGGCGGCCGCTACGACGGGCTCACCCACCACGTGAACGCGTTCGGCCTCGCCGGCGTCGTGTCGATCGCCATCGTGTTCTTCCTGCTGCACCGCCACCAGGAATTCATCACCCGGCTCGTGCTGCTGGGGGTCGTCGCCGTCAGCATCGGCTCCATCGTCGCCAGCGGCAGCCGGGCGGCCATCGTGGTGCTGGTCGTGCTCGCCCTGCTCGTGCCCGTGGTCGAGAGGTCGGCGCTCGTCGGCGTCGGGCTCGCCGGCCTGATCGCTCTCGGCGTCCTGTCCCTGCCGCTGATCGTCGCCATCAGCGGCGAGGGCTCGGCGATCGGGCGGCTGGTGGGCGAAGGCACCGCTGCAGCGTCCGACGGGGTGCGAGCAGACTCGCTGGAGGTGGGCCTCGACCGGTTCTGGCAGTCACCGATCGTCGGCTCTGGGTTCTTCGAGATCGAACTGATCCACAATGTCTATCTCGAGGTCGCGGTCGCGATCGGCGTGCTGGGCCTGGCCAGCTACCTCATCGTGATGTTCGCAATGGCCCGCCCGATCATCTCGCGGCACCCGCTGCGCCGGCTGACCTTCATCCTCTTCGCGTTCCTGGGCGTCGCGCCGACCTTCCCAGGATTGTGGGATCGCACCGTGTGGGTGCCGGCGTGCCTGGTGATGCTCGCGATGCTGGATCCGCGCGACCTGGACCTGGGCGAGCCCCCAGAGAACGCCGACACCGCCGACACCGCCGACGACACCCAAGAACTCGTCGTACCTGCCCCTCGCCCGTGGGTGCGCACCTGACCGGCGGGCGCGACCCGGCGGCCCGGACCGTCCTCATCACCGGCGTCACCGGCCAGGACGGCATCTACCTCAGCCGGCTCCTGCTACGTCGCGGCGACCGGGTCGTCGGGGTCACTCCGCCGGGGGCCGCGCCGGCCGAGCTCTGTGCTGCCTACCTCACTGACGTGGAGCTGGTGGAGCTCGACATCTGTGCCGGCGACGACGTCCGGGAGCTGATCGGCGCGACCCAGCCCGATGAGGTCTACAACCTGGCCGCGGTGAGCTCGGTGGCCCGCAGCTGGGAAGAGCCCGAGATCACCTTCGCCGTCAACCAGGCGGCCGTGGGGACCCTGGTCGATGCACTGCTCGAGCTGCGTGACCGCACCGACCGCGAGCCGCGCTTCTTCCAGGCCTCCTCGGCCGAGGTCACCGGGTCCGCCGCGCACAGCCCCTATGCGCAGGCCAAGGCCGGCGCGGAGGAGATCGTGCGGACGGCGCGCGCCGAGCGCGGACTGCACGCCTGCTCGGCGCGGCTCTACAACCACGAGAGCCCCCTGCGTACGACGGCGTTCGTGACCGGCAAGATCACCCGGGGAGCCGCCGAGATCGCGGCCGGGGTGCGCACGGAGCTGCGGCTGGGCAACCTGGACGTGAGCCGCGACTGGGGCTTCGCCGGCGACTACGTCGAGGCGATGACTCGGATGGTCGCTGCCGACGAGCCGCAGGACCTGGCGATCGGCACCGGCACGGCGCACCGGCTGTCAGACCTGCTGGCCACGGCGTTCGCGGCGGCCGGCATCGCCGACCCGGCGGCGTACGTCGTCTCCGACCCGGCGCTCATCCGGCCCGCCGACACCGCGGTGCTCGTCGCGGACCCCGAGCCGGCCGCCGCCGCGATCGGGTGGCGGGCGACGACATCGTTCACGGACCTGGTCGGTCACATGGTCGAGGTCGATCGCGAGCGGCTGCGGACCTCGGTCGACTACGACACCCGCTACCTCGATCGGTCAGCCGTCCCCTCCGAGTAGGGAGCTCCGCACCACGTTCGCAGTGCGCCGCCACGAGAACCCGTCGGTGAACCGGCGGCCGGCGTCGAGCTGCTCGGGCGTGAACGCCAACGCGTCGGAGATCGCCGCGGCGAGGCCGTCGGGTGCGGTCGAGGCCGCGACCGCGGCGTGCCCTCCGGTCACCTCGGCGAGGGCGGGGTCGGCGGACACCACGACCGGGATGCCCAGCCGCATCGCCTCGATCGCGGGCAGGCCGAAGCCCTCGAAGTCGGAGGGGAAGATGACCAGCCCGGCCGCGGCGAAGCATTCCTGGAACTCCGCGTCGTCGAGCCAGCCCATCAGCTCGACCCGGTCGGCGATGCCGAGGGCCGAGATCCGCTCGGTGGCGGCGGCCCGGTCGGCCGCACCCATGCCCACGAGCCGGAGCCGCCAGCAGTCGTCGCTGCGGCAGAACTGCGCCCAGCCCTCCAGCACCGCGTCGGCGTTCTTGTTGGCGAAGTGCCCGAACGCCAGCGCGTACGCCGCACCTCCGACCGGAGCGACGGCAGGCCAGGCGTCGACGTGGTCGGCGCCGAGCTGGGCGGCGACGCCGTGCCGGCCGAGTCTCGGGTGGCGGTCGCGCAGGTCGGAGAGCGTGCGCTCGGAGATCGTGTAGATGCCGTCGGCGCGGCTCATCGTCCAGCCCCAGGAGACGCGTCGCGAGAGCCGGGTCCTGCCGGAGAACTGGTGCGGGCGCAGCTCGTGGCGCAGGTCGTAGAGGATCAGCCCGCGCCGGAGGCCGGCGTAGCCCACCAGGCCGGAGGCCGGCACCGCTGCGAGCACCGCGTCGGGGTCCAGCGACCGGGCCGCCCGGCGTACACCGAAGGAGCGCAGCCAGATCGCACCGACCGGCCCGCCGATCGGAGCGCTGCACGGTGACCACGTCGTAGCCGGCCGGCACCGCGAACACCGGTCCCTTCGGGTCGGAGAGCACCGTCACCCGGTCGTCGGGCGCCGCTTCGGCCCAGCCGCGGAGCAGGTGCTCGATCACGATTGCGGAACTGCCCGCCCGGACGACGACCGCGTCCACGACCAGATGCATCGAAGTGCGTTCCTTCCAGCCAGGAGTGAGCTTCGCCCCATCAGGTAAGGGACGTAGTTGCGGGCTCGGAGCGCGACGACCCTACCCGCCATATACGGTGACCCGCGTGACGAAGCGCGCATTCATAACCGGCATCACCGGACAGGACGGCTCCTACCTGACGGAGCTGCTGCTCGAGAAGGGCTACGAGGTGCACGGGCTCGTGCGCCGCGCCTCCACCCTGAACCGCAGCCGGATCGACCACCTGCACGAGAACTCGTCGCTCCACCTGCACTACGGCGACCTCACCGACGGCGTCAGCCTGGTCAACCTGATCCGCGAGATCACGCCGCACGAGGTCTACAACCTCGGCGCGCAGAGCCACGTGAAGGTCTCCTTCGAGATGCCGGAGTACACCGCGTCCACCGACGCGACCGGCACCCTGCGTCTGCTCGAGGCGATCCGTGCGGCCAGGATCGACTGCCGCTTCTACCAGGCCTCGACCTCGGAGATGTTCGGCGCGACGCCCCCGCCGCAGAACGAGACCACGCGCGTTCTACCCGCGGTCGCCGTACGGCGCAGCGAAGCTCTACGCCCACTGGGTCACCATCAACTACCGCGAGGCCTACGACCTGTTCGCGGTCTCCGGCATCCTCTTCAACCACGAGTCGCCGCGGCGCGGCGAGAGCTTCGTGACCCGCAAGATCACCCTCGGCGTGGCCGCGATCAAGCTCGGCGTCACCGACCACCTGACCCTCGGCAACCTCGACGCGGTGCGCGACTGGGGCTTCGCCAAGGAGTACGTCGAGGGCATGTGGCGGATGCTGCAGCACGACGAGCCGCAGGACTACGTGCTCGCGACCGGCATCGGCACCACGGTGCGCGAGTTCGCCGCCTACGCGTTCGCGCACGCCGGCCTCAACTGGGAGGACCACGTGCGCTACAACGACGTCTACGAGCGCCCGACCGAGGTCGATGCCCTGATCGGCGACGCCAGCAAGGCCCGCGAGGTCCTGGGCTGGAAGGCCGACACCGACGCCGAGATGCTGGCCCGGCTGATGGTCGACGCCGACCACGAGCAGATGTCGCGGCTGCTCGACCGACAGTGACCCGCGGCAGATGACCCTGCTCGCCAGTTTCGCCCGGAGCGGGCGCGACGAGCTCGTCTCGCTCCAGTGCGATCTCTGTGTGCCTCCGGTCATCTCCTGCAGCACCGTCGTCGAGATGCGCAAGCTCGGGTGGCTGCTCGCCGCCGACGGCAACCCCCACGACGTCTGCCCCTGGTGTGACCTCAGCGTCGCGCCGAAGGACCGCCAGCCGCGGCGCGACCCGGAGCCGGTGACTCCCGACCCGGCGCTGCTGCCGAACCTCGTCGTCGTCGGGGCCGCCAAGGCCGGCACGACCAGCCTGCACAACTACCTCGACCTGCATCCCGAGATCTCGATGTCGCACGACAAGGAGATGCGCTTCTTCACCGACCCGGACTGCGCGTCGTGGATCGGCCGCTACCAGGCGTACTTCGCGGCCGGATCGAGGTACCGTGGCGAGTCGACGCCGCAGTACACCAAGTGGCCGATCTTCCCGGGCGTCGTCGACAGGATGGCCGACCTGGTGCCCGACGCCAAGCTGATCTTCCTGGTCCGCGACCCGGTGCTGCGCACGATCGCCGAGTACGTCGAGGAAGCGACCTGGCGCGTGATCACCGAGGACATCGAGGCTGCCCTCGCCGACGTCGACGAGCCGCACAACCGGATCGTGGCGCCGAGCCGATATGCCACCCAGCTGCGCGAGCTCCACCGCCGGTACGACCCGAGCCGGGTGCTCGTGGTCGACCTCGTCGAGCTGCAGGACGATCCCACGGCAACGATGCGAGGGATCTTCGAGTTCCTCGAGCTGGCGCCGATCGACCTGACCGAGGACGCGCTCCGACCGCGCAACTCCTACGGCGACAAAGGTACTCATCCAGCGTGGTACCGCGCGCTGCGGCGACCTGCCCTGATCCGCCTGGTGCACCGGCTGCCCACCGGTCAGCTCGAGCGGTTGCGGGCCCTGGTTCGCCGCCGGGTGAGCGAGCCGGTCGAGCGTCCGGAGCCGAGCCCGGCGACGCTCGAGCGGCTCCGTGCCGAGCTCGCGACCGAGGCCGAGGAGCTGCGCACGATGACCGGGCTGACGCTCGGCAGGTGGTCGGTCTGAGGTCGCGCCGACTCGGCACTAAATTGCAGCCTGTGCCGAGACTCCGCGAGATGCCGAACTACCTACGCCACTACGTCCGGTGGTGGGTGCGCGACCGATTTCCGAACCGCAAGGTCGTCCGGACGGTCCAGGGCGTGACCATGACCCTGCCCTGGCCGCACCGGCTCCCCGACTATGCCGGCGACGGTCCGTACGGCCAGAACCTGGTGCAGCTCGCGGCGGCGCTGTCCGAGCCATCGACGCCGGTCACCGTGCTCGATGTCGGCGCCAACGTGGGCGACTCCGCGCTGCAGATCCTGCACGCGACCGACGCGCAGATCCTGTGCGTCGAGGCCGACCCGTACTTCCTCGAGTACCTGCCACCTCAACGTCGACCAGGAAGCCCGGGTCAACGTCGTCGAGGCCCTGCTGACCCCGGACCCGACAACCGGCGGCCACCACGGCCGTGCGCACCGGTGGCACGACGAGCTTCGCCGAGGGCGTCGTGGGCGACGCGCTGCCGACCGTCACTCCCGACGAGCTGCGCGAGAAGTTCCCCGCGTTCAAGAACCTCCGGCTGGTGAAGTCCGACACCGACGGCTACGACGTCGCGCTGGTGCCGGCGATCGCGCAGGTGTGGGGCGACGTGCACCCGGTGCTGTTCTTCGAGTACGACCACCGGCTGTCGCGCGCTGGCCGGCAACGACCCGCTCGCGGTGTGGCCGCGCCTGCAAGGAGCTGGGCTACCGCGACGTCGCCGTGTGGGGCAACGGCGGTCACGCGCTCGGTCGGACGACCGTCGACGGCATCGGCGAGCGCACCGCGCCGCTGGAGGAGAAGCTCGGCCTGCGCCACCACACGTACTGGGACGTCGCGGTCGTGCACCAGGACGACGTGACGGCCATCGCCGCGATCGACCGGCTGGTGCCGGCGTCGCAGGCTCTCTGACCGGAGAACTGAGACTGCGCCACTACGCCTTCGCGGTGTCGTAGAAGGCCACGATCTCGGCCACGGTCTCGGGCATCAGGCCCTCGGCGAACGGGTCCGTGCCGAACTCGTCCTCGAGCATGGCGGAGAGCTCGGCGGTGTGGAGCGAGTCGAGCTCGAGGCCCTCACCGTGGAGGCGGGAGTCGAGGGCAACGGTCTTGCCACCCATGTCAGTCCGCTCGAGGAGGTCCTGGATCATCGCCAGGATCGAGCCTTGTACGTCCGTCATCTTCCTCTGCCTTCGTCGGAGAACTCGCGGGAACGTATCACTGCTGATCGGACGTTTTGTCCAGTACTGATTGGTAACGGCGCCGGTCGTACAACGAGGGCTCGATCGTGATCGGCTTGAGCCGCCGGGCGGGCACTCCGCCGTGCAGGTGGGCGCCGGCGATCTGCTGGCCGGTCCACGCGGTCGAGCCCGCTGCGAGCAGTGCGCCCTCGCCGATCGTGACGCCGGACAGCAGCGTGCAGCTGGTGGCGACGAGGACACCCTTCTCGAGTGTCACGGGCTCCAGGACCAGGCCGCCCTTCTCCGGGTCGAAGGCGTGGCTCAGCACGGTGCTCCGGATGCCGGTGAACCAGCTGTCGTCGCCCATGATCAGCCCGCCGCCGCAGTCGAGGTAGTGCATGCTGACGATGTGGGAGTTCTCGCCCATGCGGAGCGTCCGGAGCGACCCGTGGTCGGTGGCGCCGGGCTCGAAGCCGGAGCCGCCCAGGATCTGGTTGAACATCACGATCCGCGAGCCGCGACCGATCTCCACCAGGGCCAGGTAGCGGAACACGTTGAAGTTGCCGATCTGGACACCCTCGGCGATGCTCGAACACGCTGACGCCCTGGACCCAGCAGATGCCGATCCTGGCGGTCGGGTGGATCCGGTGACCGAGTCGGTTCAGCAGTCGGATCTTGAGGCCGCTCGCGGGGCAGCAGGAAGGCGAGCATCGTCAGGCGCTGGCGCACGGTGCGGATGCTATCCCGAGGTGACTCAACGGGGTTTGCGGGCCTGCACGTCGAGCGTGATCCGCGGAACGATATTGCTGGCGATCGCCTTGTCCATCGCCCAGGCACGTCGGGCGGACCGACCACGACGGCGCCCGCAGCGAGACGAGGTAGGCCCGCGATGACATCGGGTAGCGCGATCTTGGCTTCGACCTTGACGTCGACGAAGCCCGACCCGCTCGAGCAGCGTGGTGATGCTCGCTGGTCGTGTGCAGGATCCGGTGGTGGCCGCCGCCAGGCGCCGGTCGGAGAGGCGGGCAACCCGGCCGCCGGTGGCCACGCGGGCGGCGTAGAACACCTGGTCCGCGACCGTGTTGTGCGGCGTCTGCAGGAAGAGCAGGCCGCCGGGCGCGAGCATCTGGTGGACGTCACGCATCATCCGCTCGCCGTCGCGTGACGTGGGCCAGCACGCACCACATGGTGACCACGTCGTACTCGTCATCGTGGACGTGCTCGGAGAGGTCGCCGAGATCGAGGTCCACGGCACTCAGCTCCCGAGCCACGGCGATCGCACCCTCGAGGATGTCGTTGCCGGCCACGACGAAACCGAACTCGTCACGGGCGACGGCGAGGAACTCCCCGCCGCCGGCGCCGACGTCGTACAGCTTCGGCTGTTCGACGTCGGCGACCTCCTCCGACAGCCACGCCAGCTTCTCGCGCCAGACCGCGGGTCCGACGCCCTCGCGCTTGTGCGTCAACCCAGTCGCTCGACGTACTCCACCGACACGTCGTCGGTGCCGACGACCTCCGTGGGCGCCGTCGTCTCCTCGACCAGGAACTGGGCGCGGCAGGCGGGGCAACGCGCCACCACCGATGTCGTTGCGACGAGACGCAGGACCGACGCGCACCGCGGTGGAGCCGCACGCGGGGCAGGTCATCGACGGCACCCTGGCCGACAGCCAGGACGCGGTCGATCTCACCGCGGACCACTGCGCGGCCGGCGTCGTTGGTGTGGAGACCGTCGTAGGTGTAGCGCTCCTGCCACACACCGTGCTCGTCGGAGAACGTGTCGATGCAGTCGACCAGCAGGATCTGCGGGCCGTCGTCGGACATGGAGTCGGCGGCCTTGTGCATCGCGTCGCGCAACAGGTGCAGCGCGCGGGTCCGCTCCTCGAGGGTGCCGATGACCGGGAAGCCGGTCTGCTCCTCGGCGACGTCGCTCTCGGGCGGCGGCACGAAGACGAGCACCCGGGGGCTGCCGGTGATCACTGCCGCTTCCCGGATCCGCTCGAGGTACCGGGGCACGAAGTCGAAGGTGCCTGGCTCGTCCATGCGCGGCACCAGGTGGCAGCGGACGTCGATCTCGCCGAAGGAGTAGACCCACAGGACGTCGGCGGCGTGCTTGGTGCGCCCGACCCGCTTGAAGATCTGGAGCACCTGCGGGGGCAACCCGTTGCTGGCGATCGAGAACTGCAGCCGCGGGCCGAGGTGGCAGACCCAGCGACCGTTCTCGATGTGGCGCAGCGGCTTGCCGAGCACCGTCGCGGGGATCAGCGCGGCGTGCGAGTCGCCGACCCAGATCTCCTTGAGCTCGCCCCGCCAGGCCGCGCGGTACAACCCGAGCGAGGAGGGGTGGCCTTGGCCTTGGCGCGGGACACCCGCACCAGGTGGCGGGTGCGGTGGAGGGGGACCCGGTGCGCGTCGCTCGCTTGCTCATTCACTAGGCCGGCCCCCGATCTCCGCGGCGCACGCCTCGGCCACCGTCACCGTCGTGCCGGTGCTGACATCGACGACCGGGAGGTCGCCGATCAGCTGCAGGCGGTCGGGGACGCTGCGCATCCGCGAGATGGTGCCGTCGGGGTTGCGCGAGGTGAGGAAGCGGCTCGCGCGGTAACCCTCTGCCGCGGTGAGGTCGGGGAGGTCACCGGCGACGTCGTTGCGCACGAAGAAGGCGTTGGCGCCGTTGCTCGAGCAGCCGATGAACCGGTAGTTGCGCTCGTGGGCGAGATGGACGAAGGCGCCGAGCGACGCACCGAAGTACAGCTGCGAGTAGTGCGCCTGGCTGTTCACGAAGGACGGGTCGTAGGGCACCGTGATCGTGGCGGTCGGGCCGAACAGGGCGTTGTACTCCATCACGACGATGGCGGGGTCGACGGCCTCGACCGCCTTCCACAGCCAGTAGTCGTTGCCGTCGACGTCGATCGACAGCACGCCGACCGGGCCGCTGAAGCCGTTGCCGGAGATCAGCTCGTTGATGTTCTCGCGGGTCACGAACGCGCTGACCGGCTCGACGTCGTGGCGCCAGCTCATGCCCGTGCCGAGCACGAACTGCACGTGGTCCTCGCCGCCGTCGATCACCAGGCCGCGCCAGTTGTTGTTCTGCACCAGGAACCTGGTGTTGGACTCGCGGTAGTCGCCGGTGCCGATCTCGACGAACGTGTCGGGGTGCTCCCCGGTCGAGCGGATGAGGTACTGCAGGATGCCGTCCTCGCCGAACTGTGAGAAGACCTTGAACTCGATGTCCTCGAGCTTGGCTGGCTGGGTGTTGGACGCGAGGACGTGGCTCTCGAGACGTCCGATCGCGAGCAGCAGCTCGTCGTGCTGGGCACGCAGTCGCTGCACCACCTGGCGCGCGACAGGCGCGGAGGCCATGCGTCGGAGCGAGCGATAGGCAAGGGCGGACGGCACTACGAACCTCCACAAGAGGGATGACACAGCACAAGAATGATGAACGGGGGGATGACCCCGGACGATATCCGACAGCGCATGCCAGGATTCAGCACATGGCGGATCCCGGACAGGCGGCGACGACGGTGGGCGATGCCTCGGGTGCCCGGCGCCGGATGAGCCTGGTCACCGTCGACAACCTCATCTTCAGCATCTCCAGCCTGCTCGTCTTCATCTGGGCCGCCCACGTGCTCGACCCGGCCGACTTCGGCCGTTTCGCCCTGGTGCTCCTGGTGTTCGTGTTCGTGCAGGGCAGTCTTGTGCGATCGCTCGTGTCGTGGACGGTGATGGTGCACCCCGAGGACGCCGACTCGCGTCCGCGCGCCGTGCTCGGGAGCGCCCTGATGCTGGCCGCCGTCGCCGGCGCGATCTGTCTGGCCGCCGGTGGTCTGCTGCAGCTGGGTGACTCCGGGCTGGGGTCCTCGCTCCTCGTGGTCGGTGCGCTGATGCCGCTGCTCGCTGTGCAGGAGGTCGGCCGGTTCATCTCGTTCGCCCAGGCCAAACCGTCGCGCGCGATCGTGATCGACGTGCTCTGGCTGGTGCTGATGATCGCCGCCCTCTGGGCCATCCAGGTGCGCGACACGATGTCGCTGACCTGGATGGTGATCGCCTGGGGCGGCAGCGGCGCGCTCGCCGGAGTCTGGGTGTTCGTCCAGCAGGGCTGGCCGCGGCCGCAGGACATCTCCCTGGCCTGGCTCAAGGACCGCTGGGGCTTCTCCTGGCGCTCGCTGGTGGCCGCCAGCTCGAGCGCGGTCGTCGCCCTGGTCGGTGCCGGCCTGGTGGCCGTCGTCAGCGGACCGGTGGCAGTGGCCGCCGTACGCGCGGCGCTGCTGCTCGAGCGCCCGAGCACCACGATCCAGATGGCTGTCGCCACCTCCACCGGCGCCGAGATCGCCCGCGAGCGCCCCGACAACGCCGGGCTTCTGGTGCACCAGCGGCGTGCCCTGCTGGTCTCCGTCGTGGTCGCTGCGGTGAACTTCGCGGTGCTGTTCCTGATCCCCGACTCCGTCGGAGAGCTGATCCTCGGAGACGTCTGGGACCTGGTCACCCCGCTGCTCCTGATCATCGGGCTGCGGGTGCTCGCCATGGCCGGGCAGAGCGGCGTCCGCGCGGCGCTGATGGGCCGAAGGCAGATCAGCCGGGTGATGAAGATCGACATCGCCGGCACGGTGCTGTCCATCGTCGGCTTCGTCATCGGCGCCTACCTCGGTGACGCCGAAGGTGCCTACTGGGGCTCGCTGATCGGCCTGACGCTGACCGTCATCGGCTGGTGGTGGGCGCTGATCACGCACTTGCGCAGCGGCGAGACCTACCCGGACTCCGAGCCTGAAGTTGCGTCCCAAGACGCGGCGGACCCTGCCGACGCGGTCCAGGACCGACCCGTAATCTAACCGCGTGCTGAAGCGACTCTTTGGGCCCTGGCTGCGGGCGGTGCGACGCTGGCCGCTCGTGTGGCGGCAGCGATGGGTGTGGGCCAGGAGCGAGATCGAGGTGGTGCCCTCGGCCCACGTGTCGCGCCATGCGCAGCTCGGTCGCCGGGTCAAGATCGACGGCGTCGACGCCTTCATCGACCCGTGCGTGATCGGGCCCTACACGATCGTCGGCCGGGTCGTGATGCGCAGCGCGAACCACCACACGGAGTTCCTCAACCTCTACGACGTCATGCAGCGGCGCGTGATCGGCGGCCGGTCGGTGCTCAGGCCTCCGGGCGAGCTGGTGCGCATCGGCGCGGCCTGCTGGCTGGCTGACAACGTGACGATCCTCGAGGGCGTGCAGATCGGCAACGGCGTCATCGTCGGCGCCGGGTCGGTGGTCACCAAGTCGATCCCCGACTACGCGATCGCCGTGGGCAACCCGGCCAGGGTGGTCCGCTACCGCTACCCCGACGAGATCGTCGAGCTGATCAAGCCGATCGATTGGTGGAACTGGAGCGACGAGAGGCTCCGGGCCAACGTCGAGCTCTTCAACCTCGACCTCGCGACCGTCGACGCCTGCGGTCCTCAAAGAGGTGCTGGCCAACCTCGTCTAGAGCCGGCGGGACGCAAAGCCGTTGTGTCTGCCGGGTCGGCACCCGAGGATCGGGGCGTGTCTGACATCGGGCTCGAGCTGACCCTGCCTCCTGGACTGTCGCCCGAGAGACGCGACGTGCTGCTCGACGTGGCGAGCCGCAACGACAGGGAGCACGGCGCGGACTTCCTTGGGATGGTGCTCTCCGGATCCGCGGGGCGCGGGATGGCGACCGCCACGTCGGACCTCGACGTCTACGTCGTGCTGACCGACGAGGGCCGCCGCCGGCCGCGACACCGTCCACTCCACGGCCGTCGATGAGATCCCGTACTCGCTGACGGACCTGGCGGAGGTGGCGCCGTTCGCCAGCGGAGAGTGGTGGTTCCGGTGGTCCTTCGCTTGGGCTCCGGTGCTGCTCGATCGCACCGGCGGCAGGCTGGCGGAGCTCCTGCTCCGCCAGGCCACGGTGACCGACGACGAGGCGACCGCGATCCTGGTGGACCACGATCGCCTCGACGGCTGGGTCAACTACGCCTTCCGCGCCCTCAAGAGCGACCGCGACGGCCGGGCGTTCGAGCGACGCCTCGACGCGGCGGAGTCGATGCCGTGGCTGCTGGACACCATCTTCACGCTGGCCGGTCGGGTCCGCCCGTACCACAAGTACCTGCCGTGGGAGCTGCGCGAGCACCCGCTCCCCGCCTGGGAGTCCGACACGCTGCTGGGCCTCTTGGCGGCCACCCTGGACGGTGACCCGTCGGCGATCCGCGCCACCTTCACCCGCATCGAGGAGCTGTGCGCTGCCTTCGACGCCGGCCGTGCCGAGCCGGTCCTCATGCCGATCATCGAGGACTGGGGCGCCGAGCAGCTGAGCCTGTTCAGGGAGCAGCCATGCCAGCCGGACGCCCGACTCCTAGAGCCGGCGGAACCAGTCCCTGTCGGTCTCGTAGCCAAGCTCGACGAGTGCGTCGCCGGCGTAGGAGTCGAAGACCTCGCCCGCCTCGGGGGTGAAGTGGTTGCGCCAGTCTCCGGAGACGCCCTTGCGTCGGAAGCTGCCGCGATCCTCCTGACCGGCGGTGCGGCCGGCGGAGCGCGAGAAGTCGTGGCGGCGTACGGCGAGCTCGACCAGGTCCTGGTCCGGCTCGGCGCCGGCGTCGGTGAGCGCCTTCATCATCTCGGCGACGGGGTCCTCGTGCAGACCCTCGAACGAGACGTGGCCGACGTTGGGCCGGCCCCACCAGTCGCGCACGTGGACGTGCCAGGGCGTGCCGACCGTGGTCGGCGACACCGTCATCTGGAACTCGACGAACCTCGGCAGGTTGCCCTGCACGTCGGCCGGGTCGAAGGACTTCCCGTAGAGGTCGTCGAAGATCTCGGCGATTCCCCTGGAGAAGCGGGGGTTCTTGTTCAGCTGCAGCGCTCGGGTCCAGTAGAAGTAGAACGACGTCATCACGTCGCGGCCGTCGCGCCGGATGTAGATCGCCTGCGGCATCCGCTCGTCGTAGAGGTAGTGCGAGTGCACGACCGACTTGAACATCAGCGGCAGCTGGTAGTCGACCGGCACCGGCAGCCCGAGCGAGGTGCCCATCAGCTCGCACAGCCAGTTGGTGCCCGACTTGGGGAAGCCGCAGCCCACCCACATGCCGAGGCTGCTGCCCGCGACGCTTGAGGATCTGGTGGGTCGTGGCGGCCGAGAACCGCCGCAGCTTCTCCTCGACCCACAGCGTCGTGGCCGAGCGTTCGTCGTCGCCGACGATCCTTGTCACGAAGCGGAGCCCGAACGCCGGAACAGGTGGAAGGTGTCGTGCAGGTCGATCAGGGCGCGCAGCTCGTCGTTCTCGAAGACCGGGCGCTCGTCGACCTGCTCGTAGCCGGCCGCGCGGACCAGGGGCGAGAAGTCCTTCATGGTGCCGTCGAGCTCGGTGCTCAGCAGCTCGTGCGGGGTGTTCGGCACGATCAGCAGCCACTCGACCTTGCGCTCGGCGATCCGGTCGAGCCACCAGCCGATCGCCTCGAGCGAGCACTCGGAGAACGAGTGGATGTTGACGACCAGGTGGTAGTCGTCGCGCAGCGTCTCCCACTCCGGCAGCGGCACGACCCGCACCGTCTCCGGCACCTCGCGGTAGTCGAGGTAGTAGTCGCACAGGAACGTCGAGGTGGCCACGCCGTCGATGCAGTCGTACGCCGCCAGGTTGGGCAGCCCGGCCGAGACCCGGTGCGCCATCCGGCCGTAGCCGGCGCCGATGTCGAGGACCTTGAGGTCGTCGATGCCGCTCAGGCCCATCTGGGCGTCGAGGTAGCTGATCTCGTTGACGCTGTCGAGCAGGTCGCGGCTCACCGGCGGGCGGCCGCCGTAGGTGAAGGTCCAGGCGCCGAACTTGCCGTCCTCCTCGAGCCGCTTGAGCAGGCCGAGGCGGTCGCGCGACTCGACGTCGAGCAGGGTGAGGTACATCCGCGCCTCGGCGGCGTTGCGCAGCTGGCGGAACTGCCACACGTAGGCGTTGTCGCCGCGGAACCACGCGAGCGAGAGGTTGCGCTTGAGGAACGACTGGCGCCACTGGGTGTGCGCGGTCGCCGACACGTCGAGGGAGTCGTACGCCGCCTGCAGCGCGACCAGCTTCGGGTTGTCGAGCCGGAGCGCCTCTTCGGCGCCCGGCGGCAGCGGCACCTCGTCGTTGTGCGAGACGCGGGCGTAGCGACGGGCCTCGGTGTCCATCTTGGTCACCAGGTAGCCGCGGCGAGCGATCGCCGACTTGGCCTGACGCTTGGCCCAGGAGCCGACGAGGGACGGGTTGGCGCGCTTCAGCTTTGCGAGGAGCTGGCTGTCAGAGGAGGGCACAATGGGACACTGTAAATGAGGCCCGCGGGTCTGGTGGAATGATCCACGACTTGACCGGAAGGCTGACTGAAAGGCGGGGCTTCGTGCTCTCGACGCCCGTCGTGCTGATCGCGTTCAACCGGCCCGCACCTGGTCCGCCGCACCCTCGCCGCGATCCGGGAAGCCGCGCCCGCGCAGGTGTTCCTGGTCGCCGACGGGCCGCGAGCCGACCGGCCTGACGACGCGGAGCTGTGCGCGCAGACGCGCGCGGTCTTCGACGAGATCGACTGGCCGTGCGAGGTGCAGCGCAGGTTCTCCGACGTCAACCTCGGCGTGGAGGGCAACGTCGAGCTCGGCCTCGACTGGGTCTTCGGGCAGGTGCCCGAGGCGTTGGTCTTCGAGGACGACTGCACCCCCGACCCGACGTTCTTCGGGTTCGCGGAGGAGCTCCTCGACCGCTACCGCGACGACCCCCGTGTCTGGCAGATCTCCGGCAACCGGCACGGCGTGCCGCGCCGGCTCTACAAGGGCAACAGCTACGCGTTCAGCAGCTGGGCCAGCGTCTGGGGCTGGGCCACCTGGGCCGACCGGTGGCAGCAGCACCGGAAGGTCTTCCCGCGCGACCACGTGCGGCGCACGGACACCGATGCCGGGGACGCTCCCCTCCGCACCGTGCCCGCCGTGCCGGCCCCGGGCACCCTGGTCACTCGCGCCGGCCAGCGGCACTTCGCCGAAGCCGCTCAGTCGTCCGACGTGGTCACCCACGGGTGGGACAAGCACTGGTGGCTGACGATCCTGTCGGAGGGCGGCCTCACGATCGCCCCGGCGGGCAACCTGGTCGTCAACAGCGGATTCGGTGCGGACGCGACACACGGTCAACTCGCCGGGCCGCGAGGACGACCCCGCGGAGCCGATGGAGCTTCCCCCTGCGCCACCCCGCGCAGCGTGGCCCTCGACGTCGACGTCGAGCGCGAGCTGGAGCTCCATCTCAACCGGGTCGGCGGCCCGACAGCCCGGTTCGCCCGCAAGCTGATCAGGTCCCCTAGACTGCGCCGCGCCGCTCGGGCGGTGGTCAACAGCCGTCCCGTCACGAGCGCCGCGCGGGTGGCATCCCGGATCACACAGAGGAGTGCCGATCGTGGCCGATGACGGCCTGCAGACACCGGTGGTCCTGATCGCGTTCCGGCGGCCGGACGTCACCCGGCGCAACCTCGACGTGCTGCGCCAGGTGCGGCCCGAGCAGCTGTTCATCGTCGCCGACGGACCGCGGCCCGATCGCCCCGACGAGGCGCTCCAGTGCCGAGGCCGTCCGCGAGCTGTTCGACTCCATCGACTGGCCGGTCAAGGTCGAGCGCAAGTTCGCCGAGCGCAACCTCGGCCTCGAAGCCAACGTGGAGCTCGGACTCGACTGGGTGTTCTCGCAGGTCGATCGCGCGATCGTGCTCGAGGACGACTGCATCCCCGACCCCTCCTTCTTCACGTACGCCGACGAGCTGCTCGACCGCTACGCCGACGAGAAGCGGATCTGGCAGATCGGCGGCGACACCCACCTGGTGCCGCCGGCGATGTTCGGCGACGACAGCTACGGCTTCAGCACCTGGGCCAGCGTGTGGGGCTGGGCGACCTGGGCCGATCGCTGGCACGACCACCGCGCCGAGTTCGACCGCGACCACGCCGGCGCCGAGGAGCGGGTCAACGAGATCCCGCGGACCGCGCCCGCCCAGCGCACCCACGTGGCCGTACCCCACGAGGACGCCCTGGTCACCGAGGCCGCACGCCGCCACTTCACGTTCGTCTCGACCGAGACCGACGGCGACCGCTACGGCTGGGACCACCACTGGTGGGTCACGATCATGTCGCGGCGGGGGCTCTCGATCATGCCGCGGGTCAACCTGGTCGAGCACGACGGCTACGGCGAGGGCGCGACGCACACCCGCGCCTCGAAGGAGCCCACGCCGTCCGAGTCGCTGGGGTTCCCGCTGAGTCACCCGGCGGCGGTCGAGCTCAACCGCGAGATCGAGGGCGAGCTCGAGCTGGTGCTGCTCCGCACCGACGGCCGGCTCTCGCGCCTGGCGCGGCGGCTGATCCGGCCGCTCTGGATGCGGGCCCTGGTGCGCCGGGTGATCGAGATCCCGATCGTGTGGCGGTTGGTGCGCCGGCTGGTAGGCCAGTGAGCCGCCTCCCGGCCCGGCTCCAGCCCGCGTGGCCGCTGCTCAAGCGGCTGCACCGGCTGCTGTCCGTGGTCGTCGGCACCCTCTTCCGGCCGTTGTCGCGACTGGCCGGCGCGCGCGCCTTGCCGCGGACCGCGACGGTCCGCTCGACCGACACGGCCGAGCGGGAGCCCGGCGCCGTGACCCTGCATCCCGCCGGTCCCGGCAGAGACGCGGGAGCGCGGCCCGGCTGCGGGAGACCCCGCCGCCCACTGGGTCTTCGAGCGCGGACGCCACGCCGACATCCCGGCTCGTTACGTGCTCGACGTACGCGACGGACGACTCATCGGAGACTTCGGCGCGACCGCCACGCCCGGCGGGATCCTCGACTACCAGACCAGCGGCTACTTCGGCCTCGACGGCTGGCGCGAGCACCCCCTCTTCCTGCACCCTCGCCTCCCCGAGATCGAGCAGATCGACGGCACCGTGCTCAGCCTCACCACCCGCGGCACGGTGGGCAACTACTACCACTTCCTCTTCGACGCGGTCGCCCGCTACGGCATCTTCGAGGAGGCCCTCGCCGGCGAGCGCGTGGACGCGATCGTGGTGCCGCACCAGTCGGGCTACCAGAAGCAGATCCTCGAGCTGGCCGGGATCGCTGGCCCCTACGTGCAGCCGCGTGCCGACCGGACCATCCGGGCCGACCGCCTCCTCGTGCCGAGCACGCCCAACCAGGACCTGGCCGCACCCAGGTCGACCACCGACTGGCTCCGCAAGCGGCTCCCGCCGAGCGGGCGCACCGACACCCCGAAGCGTCTCTACCTCTCCCGCGGTCAGCAGCCCGGAGCCCGGCGCTACCTGCAGGAGCCCGAGCTGTGGCCGCGGCTGGAGAGCCAGGGCTTCGTGATGCTCGACCCCGGCACCCTGAGCGTCCAGGAGCAGATCGACATCTTCCACGGCGCCGAGGTGATCGTCGCGCCGCACGGCGCTGCGCTGACCAACATCACCTGGAGCCAGCCGGGCGTCCGCATCCTCGAGATGTTCGCCGGCACCTACGTCCACCTCGGGCTGTGGACGATCGCGGAGGCGATCGGCGGCATGCACTACCGCTACCTCGTCGGCGCCGGCACCCTGCCCGAGGGCAAGGAGCCCCACGGCATCGTCGACGACGTCGACATCCCGGTAGACGTCGTTCTGCGCGCGATCGACGCCTTGCTCGAGGCCGGCTGAGATTGCGCCCGGTGAGGGTCAGTCGGCGGGCGCGGCGGTGGCGCGGCTCGGGTCCTCGTCGAAGGTCACCAGCCGGCGCACGATCTTCGTAGGCGACCCGATGACCACGACGTCGGCGGGCACGTCCCCACGCACGACCGAGTTGGCGCCGACGACGGACCCGTCTCCGATGCTGATCGTTCCCAGCACCACCGCGTGGGCGCCGATCGTCACGTGGTCGCCGAGCACCGGGAACCCGTAGTCCCCGGAGCTGCCGCGTCCGGGTTCGCCTAGTACGACGCCAGGGTTGATGCGGCAGTCGACGCCGGTGCGGACGCCGGGACCGATCACCACGCCGTTGGAGTGCACCAGGGCGAAGCCGGGCCCGAGCTGGGCGTCCGGATGGATCTCAGCGCCCGACCACGCCAGGCCGATCGACCGGAGCAGGAATGCGAGTGGTCTCAGCGGCGTGCGCGCGAGAAGGCTCGCGAAACGGTGGAGGACGACCGCGTGCACCTGCGGAGCAGCGATCGCCTTGCCGAGGACCCAGACCCAGAACGCCAGGCCGGTCCGCTTCGTGTGGTCGACGTTCGCCCGAAGGTCCGCCTCGATCGTGCTCAGCATGCCGAGCAGTCTGGCAGGCTGGCGCGCGGCATGCTGTCAGACCGCGGCGCCGCTAGCGGCGCCGCATCGTCTTGATCGGGCCGCCCCGCCGGCGGGAGTAGTTCATCGCCGCCGAGGCCTCCTCGTCGTGGTGGTGGTAGTAACTGCTCGTCGAGGTGCTTGGCGACCATGTTGACCACGACGCCGTGGAGCTCGCCGCCGACCTGACGGATCTGGCTGACGGCCTCGGCGACCTGGTCGCGCGTCGTCCGGCGGTGCCGGACCACGAGGATCGAGCCGTCCGCGATGGTCGAGAGCACGGCCGCGTCGGCCACGGAGAGCAACGGTGGCGCGTCGATGATGACCATGTCGTAGGACTGGCGCAGCTGCTGGACCAGGTCGCTCGTGGCGCGCGACTGCAGGATCTCGGTGGGGTTCGGCGGCTTCGCTCCGCTGGACAGCACGTGGAGACCGCTGGCCTCGTGCGCCTGGATCGCATCCTCGAGCCGGGCCTTGCCGACCAGCGTCGTGGTAAGCCCGATGTCGGGGTCGGCACCCAGCAGCCTGGCCAGCCGCGGCCGACGCAGGTCGGCGTCGACGATCACGACCGCCTGCCCGGTCTGCGCGAGCGCGATCGCGAGGTTGGCCGCCGTCATCGTCTTGCCCTCGTCGGCCACGGCACTGGTCACGACGAGCACCTGGGCGCGTCGGTCGACATCGACGTACTGGAGGTTGGTGCGCAGCAGCCGGAACGCCTCGGTGCGCTCGGCGAACGTCTCGAGGTCGGTCAGCAGCGGCGACCGCTTGATGTCGGAGTCGAGGCCGACGCTCGCGAGCACCGGAGCGTCGGCGGCCTCGGCGAGGTGCTCGGGAGTGCGGACGGTGCGGTCGAACAGCTCTCGCGCCACGGCGAGCGCGATGCCGAGGAAGAGTCCGATCAGCGCGCCGGCGAGCAGGTTGAGCCAGGTCCGCGGCTCGATGGGGTCGGGGTGAACTTCGCCTGGTCGGCCACGCGTACGGCGATCTGCGTCGGGCTCGCCGCCACTCGGGGTCTCGAGCCCCTCGGCGTAGGTCTCGAACTCGCTGGTGAAGACGTCGGCGATCTCCTGGGCCTGGTGGGGATCGGTGTCGGTGACCTTGATCTCGATCAGCGACGTCCCCTCGATCACCTCGGAGGAGACCCGGCTCGACAGGTTGTTCGGGGTGGTGTCGAGGTCGAGGACGAGTGATGACCCGCTCGGCGAGGTCCGTGCTCTCTGCAAGATCGGCGTAGGACTGCGCGCTGAAGTCGAAGAAGCGCGTGGCCGCGCGCAGGCTGGTCGCGTCGGCGACGTTGATCGCCAGGAACATCTTGGCCGTCGACTGGTAGTGCTGGGTGGCCGTCAGCGAGATGCCGACGTTGGTGCCGATGCCGACCAGGAACACCAGGACGACGCTGAGCCAGCGTCGACGCAGCACCAGCAAGACCTGCTTGAAACCCACGACACCTCAATCTGCGACTGGCAACGCTGCGACGCAGGCGATCCTACGACTACTCGCAGTGCGGCCAGCACCAGGTCCGCGACCGTCTCCCCCTCCTCGGGGTAGGGGTGCCAGGCGGCGGCGTCGCGGGGACTGACCCCGGCGCCGGCGACCCACGGGTCGTCGGCGCAGATGTCGTGGCCCTCGCTCGCGGCGTACATGTCGACGAAGGTGGTGTCCGTGGCGGCCGCGGCGGCGGACAGGGCAGTGTTGAGGCCCTCGATGATCCGGCGCACGTAGTCGTAGTCACCCTCGGGCACCGGCAGCTCGGCGCAGGTGCCGTCGTCGGGGACCAGCCGCGGGTAGCTGATCACGAAGACCTGTGCGTCCGGGGCCCGATCGCCGATCTCCTCCAGCGCCCGGACCAGGTTGGCCTCCAGGTCGGCCAGCCGGGGCTCGAGGCTGTTGGCACCGCCCGCCGCGTCGGCGTCGGTGCACGGGGCGCCGGCCGCGTCCGCCCCGACGTCCATGGCGCACCGGATGATGCGAAAGAACAGCTGGTAGTCGTTGGCACCCATCCGGATGGTGACCAGGTCGGTCTCGGCGTCGATGTCGTCGAGCTGCGGGGGACGCTCCCCGAAGGGGGTGCGCTGCGGGGTGGTCAGGAAGGTGGAGTTGGCGCCGTTGCAGCTGTTGTCGACCAGCTCGGCGCCGGTCGCTTCCGCGATCTGGTGCGGGTAGTTGACCTTGGTGTTGTAGCAGCCGTTGTTGCCCACGTTGGGACCGGTGTTCGGTGCCGCCGTGTAGGAGTCGCCCAGGGCGACGTACTGGCTGCCGCTGTCGATGGAGCCGTAGCTCCCCTGGTCCGTGTCGTCGCCGCCGCAGCCGGCGATCGCAGCCGCGGTCAGGAGCAGAGCTGTGGCCACCGTCAGCGGATGCTTCACGGGGCGAAACTCTACGATGAGGGCCGAGCCGGTTTCCGGGCCGGGATACTGACCCCGTGCCCCAGTCCGATGCGGACGACCAGCTCTCGCTGGCCGAGCCGATGCGCTCCCGGTGGAGCTCCCGCGTCTTCGACGCCGACCACGAGCTGGGTGACGACGAGCTCGAGCTGCTCCTCCGCGCCGCACAGTGGGCGCCCAGCTGGGGCAACCTGCAGCCGTGGGCGCTGGTGGTGGCTCGCCGGGCCGGCCGGGCACACCGGGCGCTGGTCCCCCGGCTGAGTCGCGGCAACAGCAGCCTGGGTGCCGCGGGCCTCCGTCGTACTCATCGCCGCCGCTCAGGTGGCGCCCCATCCCGATGCCGACCCCGCCGACAAGGGCGGCTTCAAGGGCGAGCACTCCGCAAGCTATGACCTCGGACAGGCGGCCGCCCACGTCACCCTCCAGGCCGTGGCGATGGGGCTGAACGCCCACCAGTTCGCCGGCTTCGACAAGGAAGCCGTGGGGCAGGACCTCGGCATGCCGTCGTGGTTCCGGGTGCTGAGCGGCATCGCCGTCGGGCGCCTCGGCGACCCGGCTGTGGTCTCCGAGCGGGACCGCGAGCGTGAGCTGCGCCCGCGGGTGCGCAGGGGTCTCGAGGAGCTCGGGCACGTCGACGAGTGGGGTCGGCCGTGGCGGGAGGGCCCGGCATGAGCAGCCGCCTGCGGAGTCTCCTGGTGCTGGGGCTGCTCGCCCTCGTGATCAACCTGCCGATCGCGCACGGTGCGTGGACCGACGCCCGGCTCGATCGTGACGGCGTCGACGTCACCGCCACCGTCGTGGACCACGGCACCCTGCCGCCCGAGGACGACCCGAAGTACTTCCTCGACTTCACCTATCCCGCGGAGATCGACCCTGACGGTCGCCAGTGGTCGGTGGGCGTCAGCCGCGCGACGTACGACGCAGGGGTAGCGAGCGGGACCGTCGAGGTGCGGGTGCTGCCCGACAGCCCGTCGAGGTTCCGGGTGGAGGGCCAGGACACCAGCAACCTGGTGGTCGGCCTCACGGTCTTCGCCGACCTCGTGCTGCTCGGGATCGCGGCGCTGACCTGGCGCTTCGCCGGCACCATCGGCCGGCGACCGGAGCTGCGGATGGTCGCCACCGACGACCTCCAGCGGTGCAAGCCCGGTGCCGGTCTCGAGCAGGTCGGCGACCTCTGGGTCGCGAAGGGCGAGGTGGTCGAGAAGTCGGACGACACCGTTGTGCTCGACCTCGGCGACCGTCGGGTGGTGGTCGAGCTCGCCGGTTTCGCCAACCCGGTCGGCTACCAGCAGCCCGCACAGGCGGTCGGCCGCATGATCGGCTAGGTGCTCCTGCCACACTTTCCTGCATGACCAAGCTCCAGGACTTCTCGGCCACCGCCATCGACGGGCAAGAGATCGACCTCTCGACCTACGACGGGAAGGTGGTGCTCGTCGTGAACACCGCGTCCAAGTGCGGCCTCACCCCGCAGTTCGAGGGCCTGCAGCAGCTGCACGAGCAGTACGGCGAACAGGGCCTGACCGTGCTGGGCTTCCCCTGCGACCAGTTCGCCAACCAGGAGCCGGGCAGCGAGGACGAGATCGCGGAGTTCTGCCAGCGCAACTACGGCGTGAGCTTCCAGATGTTCAGCAAGATCGACGTCAACGGCGACGACGCGCACCCACTGTTCAAGTGGCTGCGCGAGCAGAAGAGCGGGCTGCTGGGCAACAAGATCAAGTGGAACTTCTCCAAGTTCCTGATCGGCAAGGACGGCGACGTGATCGACCGCTACGCGCCCACCACCGCCCCCGAGAAGCTCGGCGACGACATCGAAAAGGCGCTAGCCGGGTAACTACCCCTTATGGCCGTCTTCTCCGCACAGACCTCCGCCCAAGCTGACGTGGCCGCCGAGCGCGCCGCGATCTGGAAGGCGCTGGTCGATCCCGACCTGGTCGCCCGGCTGACGCCGTTCGTCAAGGAGATCCGGGCCGACGGCGACCACTGGCGCTGGCAGCTCACCGGCCTGGACCTGCTCGGCCGCAAGCTGGCGCCGGCCTTCACCGAGCGGATGGTCTTCGAGGAGCAGCGCCGGATCGAGTTCCACCACGAGCCCCCGGAGGGCCCGCCGGAGCGAGCGGGCGTCAATGGTTGGTACGACCTGTCCGAAGGTCCCGGCGGCACCACCCGGCTCGAGACGAGCCTCGAGATCTGCCTCGAGGCGCCGCTGCCGAAGGTGTCGGGCCCGGCAGTGCGGGCCGCGATGAAGGCTGTGATGGCAACGATGGGTGACCGGTTCTCCAAGAACCTGCTCGACCACCTCGGCGTACCTCGCTGAGACCAGTACGACCACAACCGCCTGCCGCGCCGCCCCTACTTGCTCGTAACCACTCGTGGGCCCGATGGTGGGCACGTGGCCCGCTCCGCAACAACCTCGTCGTACTCGATCACGATGCGCCTGCACACGGTGCCCGACCACGCGGTGGTGGGTTCGGTGGCCACGGCGATCGCCCAGGCCGGCGGCATCGTGACCGCGATCGACGTCGCGGAGTCCAGCACCAACCGGCTGGTCGTCGACGTCACCTGTTCGGCCGCCGACGCCGACCACGCCAAGGAGCTCGAGCAGGCCGTCGACCAGGTCGAGGGGATCGAGGTCTACAAGGTCAGCGACCGGACCTTCCTGCTCCACATCGGCGGGAAGATCGAGGTGACCAGCAAGGTCCCCCTCCGCAACCGCGACGACCTCTCGATGGCCTACACCCCGGGTGTCGGCCGGGTCAGCATGGCGATCGCCGAGCACCCCGAGGACGTCTGGCGGCTGACGACGAAGGGCAACTCGGTGGCCGTCGTCACCGACGGATCGGCAGTGCTCGGGCTCGGCAACATCGGGCCAGGTGCGGCGCTGCCGGTGATGGAGGGCAAGGCCGCTCTGTTCAAGCGGTTCGCCGACATCGACGCCTGGCCGATCTGCCTGGCCACCCAGGACACCGACGAGATCGTGCGCGCGGTCGAGATGATCGCGCCCGGTTTCGGTGGCATCAACCTCGAGGACATCGCGGCCCCGCGCTGCTTCGAGATCGAGCAGCGGCTGCGTGAGAGCCTGGACATCCCGGTCTTCCACGACGACCAGCACGGCACGGCGATCGTGGTGCTGGCCGCGCTCACCAACGCCATGCGCGTGGTCGGCAAGGAGCTGGCGCAGGCAAAGGTGGTGGTGGCCGGCGCCGGGGCCGCGGGCAGCGCCATCGTCACCCTGCTCCTGGCCGCCGGCGTCACCGACGTCGTGGTCTGGGACCGCGAGGGCTGTCTCGCGTCCGACGACGACGCCCTCACCGGCGCCAAGCACGAGCTCTCGAAGATCACCAACCCACGCCGGGTGCGCGGCGATCTCCAGGCCGGCCTGTCCGGCGCCGACGTTTTCATCGGGGTCAGCGGACCGGGCGTGCTGAAGGCCGAGTGGATCAAGGACATGGCCGAGAGCGCGGTCGTCTTCGCCCTCGCCAACCCCGACCCGGAGGTCGACCCAGCGGAGGCCGGCAAGTACGCCGCCGTGGTGGCGAGTGGTCGCTCCGACTACCCCAACCAGATCAACAACGTGCTCGCGTTCCCGGGGGTCTTCCGGGGTCTGCTCGATGCCCGCGCCTCGGAGATCACCATCGACATGCTGCTGCGTGCCGCGGAAGCGATCGCGTTGGTGGTGGGCGACGAGGAGCTCAACCCGACGTTCATCATCCCGTCGGTGTTCGACGCGAAGGTGCCGAAGGCGGTCGCCGCAGCCATCCGCGGCACCGACCACCACTCATAGACCCGCTCAGCCGAACGCTTCCGCCATCTTGTCGGGGTGGCGGAAGTCGAGCTTGCGCAGGGCAGCGTCGCGGGCCTTGGCCGACTTCGCAACGATCTCGACGGCGTAGGGGTAGTCGATGTACATCGCGGCGAGCGCGTATCCCTCGTCGGTCTCCTGCCGCCAGAGATAGCGGTACGCCGTGCCCTCGGCGCTCTTGACCACCTCACGCTCGGCGTCGGGGTACTGCTTCGCGAAGTACTTGCGGGCGGCCTCGACGTCCGCGAGCTCGTTGTAGGTGACCGACACCGACTGCTGGGGGAACCTGAAGTCGCACTCGTACATCGCCGGCCGGAGGTACTCGGGGTGCGAGACCAGCACGTCGATGCAGTCGTCGCGCTGGGGGCGGAACGTAGGGAACACCCAGCGCAGGCCGTCCACGCCGCTCGGCGTGGTGCAGGTCTTGACCGAGTCCGCACCGGTGCCGTCCCAGCAGGCGACCTGGGTGCGCGGAACCGGGGGCGGGATCTCCTCGGTCAGCATCATGGCGCCGACTCCCCCGACCGCGGTCAGGCCCGCAAGCAGCGGGAGGACCACCAAGGGCGTGCGCACGCGGGCGACGCCGCGCAACGCTCGGCGTAGGCGCGACGGCTTGCCCGCCTCGGCTGCCGGCGCCACTGCGAGCACGTCGGCACCGCAGCTGAGGCAGAACCGGAACGTGCCGGCTGGCTCACCACAGCGAGGGCACGCCTCAGGCGTCCCTCGCGTCAGCTCCTCGGTCTCGCTCACTGCTTCTCCCCGTGATCTCCCGGTCCACGCAACAATTGTGAACCCACTCCAGTGACCCGCGAGGGCTATCTCGTAACAATTCCGGACCCCGTTGACTCCGAGTTGCTCACGATAATCGAGCAGTCGAGCCGGCCAGCGTGACGACTAGAGTCACCCGATGCGAAGGAGCAAGAGGGAGGCCGAAGAGGCCGGATCCAGTCGCCGCGTCGTGAAGATGGGCCGCAACGATCTGGGGGTCGACCTCCTCGTCGACGACGAGCGCTTGCGCCGACAGTTGTCGATGGCGCAGAAGCGGGTGGGCGAGTTCTTCATCAGCCAGGAGGTGGCCCGGCTGCTCAGGGCGACCGAGGCCAACCTCGTGCTCGACGTCGGCGCCAATGTGGGCCAGTACGCCCAGGGTCTGCGGGAGATCCGGCTACCGCGGTCGGATCGCATCGTTCGAGCCGGTGGCCGAGCCATTCGCGAAGCTGGAGCAGGCGGCCGCCGACGACGATCTCTGGTCCGTGCACCCTTACGCCCTGGGGGCGGAGGACGGCACCGCGGAGATCAACCGGGTGCCCGGCACGATGAGCTCGATGCTGCCGGCGAGCGAGTTCGGCAAGGGGTGGTCGGACCGCCTGCAGGAGCAGACGGCCGAGACCATCCAGGTCCGCACCCTCCCGTCCGTGCTCGACGAGATCGCGCCGCCGGACCCGATGCGCGCCTACCTGAAGATGGACACGCAGGGTTTCGACCTGCAGGTCTTCGAAGGTGCCCGGGACCTGCTCGACCGGGTAGTTGCCATGCAGTCCGAGGTTTCCTGCGTGCCGATCTACGACGGGATGCCGCGGCTGCCCGAGCAGTGGCAGGTCTACGAGTCGGCCGGGTTCGAGGCCGTCGGCGTCTACCCGGTGACCCGCGACGCCCCGACCCTGCGGGCCATCGAGTTCGACCTGGTGATGGTGCGCCCCTCGGAGGTGAGTAACCCCAGGGCCTGAGCCGTCACTTTACATTCGTCCACCTCTTGTCAAACAGGTTTACAAACGCTACGGTCTTGTAAAGCCAGTCGAGAGGTGACAGACATGAGCAGCCCAGAGGGATCCAACGACGTGATCGCCAACAGCACGGTTCCCGAGGGGTCCAGCGACGCGTGGACCGACAAGAAGCGCCACCTGTGGCTGATCGGCCTCGTCGTTCCGTCGCTGGCCTTCGCCGGCTACGGGCTCTGGCTCGCCACCGGCATCGGGGCCTGGTTCTGGATCGGCCCGGTGGTGATCTTGATCGTCGTCCCCGCGATCGACCTGTTCGCCGGCCTCGACCAGTCCAACCCGCCTGATGACGCGATCGAGGCGCTGGAGCAGGACAAGTACTACCGCTGGGTCACTTACCTCTTCCTGCCCATCCAGTACGCCGGCTTCGTCGGCGCGATGTATCTCATCGCCCGTGGTGACCCGCTGGGCATCGGCGGGGACCTGAGCATCGTCGACAAGGTCGGTCTGGCCATCTCGATCGGAGCCATCGGCGGGATCGGCATCAACACCGCCCACGAGCTCGGGCACAAGCGCGAGGCCAACGAGCGCTGGCTCTCGAAGATCGCGCTCGCACCGACCTTCTACGGTCACTTCTACATCGAGCACAACCGCGGCCACCACGTGCGCGTCGCCACGCCCGAGGATCCGGCGTCCTCCCGGATGGGCGAGACCCTCTACGAGTTCCTCCCTCGCACGGTCCTCGGTTCGCTCAAGAGCGCCTGGCACATCGAGAAGCGTCGCTACGCCCGCAAGCACCAGCACCCGTTCCGGCTCGGCAACGACGTGCTCAACGCCTGGCTGATGTCCGTGCTCCTGTGGGGGGCACTCACCGTGTGGCTCGGGATCGGGATCCTGCCGTTCCTCGCGATCCAGGCCTCAGGCTTCCTGCTCCTCGAGGTCGTGAACTACATGGAGCACTACGGCATGCTCCGCCAGAAGGTCGGCCAGCCCGGCAAGGAGCGCTACGAGCGCGTCGATCCTTCGCACAGCTGGAACTCCAACAACGTCGCCACCAACGTCCTGCTCTACCACCTCCAGCGTCACAGCGACCACCACGCCAACCCGACCAGGCGCTACCAGACGCTGCGGGACTTCGAGGAGTCTCCGGTGCTGCCCACCGGCTACGCCGGCATGATCGTGCTGGCGATGTTTCCGCCCATCTGGCGCCGGGTGATGGACCCGCGCGTGGTTGCCCACTTCGACGGTGACCTGACCCTGGCGAACCTGAGTCCCCGCAAGCGGGAGAAGCTGCTCGCGAAGTACCCGCCGCCGGCCAAGCCGACCGCCGCGGAGATCGCGGCGGCCGAGCAGGCAGAGGCCGACGCGGCCGCCCTGCTCGCGGTCGACGAGGTGATGGCGGCCCGGTGCCCCGGCTGCGGCTACACCTACGAGGTCGAGGTCGGCAACGAGTTCGAGGGCTTCGCCGCCGGCACGGCGTGGGCGGACATCCCGCGCGACTGGTGCTGCCCGGACTGCGGGGTGCGCGAGGCCTCCGACTTCGTGCCCGTCGAGAAGGTCGACGCGTCATGAGCCTCCGGATCGAGGTCGACCGCGGCAAGTGCGAGGGCCTCGGCATGTGCGAGGCGATGGCGAACGACTTCTTCGAGCTCGACGACGACGAGGTCATGCACGTGCTCAACGAGACGCCCGACGACGCCGACCGCGGTCACGTGCACGCCGCCGTACAGGCGTGCCCGGTGCTCGCGCTGACGCTTGTCGGAGGCTGACCGGCTGATGGTTACCCTCGTCGGTGTGACCGCCGAGCCCCTCTCCATGCGCGACCGCGTGGTCGAGGCGGCGGTGCGGCTCACCTCCGAGGTGGGGTGGTCGGAAGTAACGATGGCCAAGCTTGCCGACCAGGTCGGCGTCAGCAGGCAGACCGTCTACAACGAGATCGGAACCAAGCCGGGCCTCGCCGAAGCGATGATCCTTCGGGAGCTCGACCGGTTCCTGGCGATCGTCAGCGTCTCCTTCGACCGGCACCCGCGCGACATCGTGGCCGCGATCCGCGGTGCCTGCGTCGGCGTGCTCGAGCACGCGCAGGACAACCAGCTGTTGCACGCCATTGTCTCGGCCACCCATGGCGCGGACACAGAGCTGCTGCCGCTGCTCACGACGCATGCCGAGTCGCTGCTCGGGGTGGCCAAGGTGGTGCTCGCCGACCGGATCGAGCCCTACGACGTCGACCTCGACCGCAAGCACCTGGAGGCCGCGATCGACATGGTGGTCCGGGTCGTGCTCAGCCACGTGATGCAGCCGTCGGGACCGCCCCGCGAGACCGGCGAGGACATCGCCTGGATCGCCGCGCGAGTGCTACGCCGCTGAGGCCCTGGCCGACTGCCTGGCCTCGGCCCGCTCGACCGCCTCGCGGAAGGTGCGGGCGACGTACGGCGGCACGGTGAGCCCCTCGTGCGAGGCGAACAGCAGCTCGCGCTCGACCCGGGCGATCTGCTGGGTGAAGTCGTCGAGGCCCTCGGTGATGCCGAGGGTGGCCATGATCTCGCCGAAGTCGGCCGACTGCTCGGCGCTGTAGGCGCCGACCGGCGCGAACGAGATCCCGCGCATCTTGCGCACCAGCCACTTCTGCCAGCCGGCCAGCCGCTGCCAGTGCTGGCGCGCCGACATCTGGTAGAACGCGAAGTGGCCAGGCTCCTGGCGCTTGATCTGCCCGATCGCCGAGCGGGCGACGCCCTCTTCGCCGAGCTCGATGATGCCGTCGTACAGCATGTTGTAGGCGAGCACGGCCGAGCGCTCGGTGGCCACCCCGGTCAGGTAGTAGAGCATCCGGGACACGTCCTGGAAGATGCCGGCGTGGCCGAGCGCACCGAGCACCTTGATCTTCGCGCCGATGGACAGGTCTGGGGTCGACAGCGGCCGGCCGAGGTGGCGCTGCAGCTCGTCGAGGATCAGCCCGTGCTGGATCTCCTGGGGCGCCCAGACGTCGCGGAAGAAGTGCACGTCGATCTCGGGCGGGTCGGGGAGCAGGATCGCCAGCTCCATGACGTTCTTCTCGACCTCGAGCTCCACGCGGGCCATGTAGTCGAGCACGTGGCCGAAACGGGCGTCGAGCTCGCGGGGCCTGGCCACCGCGAAGTCGACCGACGAGAGCTGGATCGGGGGATGCTCGTGCGCAAGCCGGTCGACGTGATCGACCAGCCTCCTATCGCTCGCCTGCCCCATGGACTAAGCCTAGTCTCAACGTCGTGAGCGAGAGCCCTCAGGTTGCCGGCGTACGACTCGGAACGACGACCGGCCGGGCCGTCGTCCTGGCCGCGGCGCTGGGCTCGGGGATGGCCTTCCTCGACGGCACGGTGGTCAACGTCGCGCTGAAGAGCATCGGCGAGGACCTCGACGCATCGCTGGGCGAGCTGCAGTGGATCACGAACGGCTACCTGCTCTCGCTGGCCAGCCTGATCCTGCTGGGCGGGTCGCTGGGCGACCGCTTCGGGCGGCGCCGCGTGTTCGTGATCGGCACGGCGTGGTTCGCGGTGGCCTCGTTGCTGTGCGGCCTCGCGCCCAACCCCGAGACGCTGATCATCGCGCGGGTGCTGCAGGGCATCGGCGGGGCGCTGCTGACGCCGGGCAGCCTGGCGATGATCCAGGGCGCGTTCGTGGCCGCGGACCGGCCGAAGGCGATCGGCGCCTGGACCGGGCTGGGCAGCATCGCCGCCGCGCTCGGCCCGTTCATCGGCGGTGCCCTGGTCGACTTCGCCCACTGGCGCTTCATCTTCCTGATCAACGTGCCCCTGGCCGCGGCGACGATCATCGTCGCCCAGCGGCACGTGCCGGAGACCAAGGACCCGCACGCCTCCAGGCACTTCGATGTCGTCGGGGCGACGCTCGCCACCCTCACCCTGGGTGCGCTGACCTATGCGCTGATCCAGTGGGGCAGCACCCTGGCACTGGTCGCGGCCGTGGTGTCCGTGCTCGCCGCTGTCGGGTTCGTGGTGACGGAGAAGCGGGAGCAGGCGCCGATGCTGGCGCTCGGCATCTTCCGCGACCGGACGTTCAGCGCCGCCAACGCGATGACCCTGCTCGTGTACGCCGCCCTCGGGGCCTCGATGTTCTTCATCACCCTGCAGCTCCAGGTCGTCAGTGGGTGGAGTGCACTGGCGGCCGGCATGGCGACGTTCCCGATCACCATCTGCATGATCTTCCTGGCCGCCAAGGGCGGAGAGATCGGCGCCCGGATCGGGCCGCGGATCCCGATGACGGTCGGCCCGATCGTGATGGGCGTGGGCTGCCTGCTGATGCTGGCGATCGGGCCGGACGTGAACTACTGGATCGACGCCCTGCCAGGCGTCACGCTCTTCGGCCTCGGCCTGGCGCTGATGGTCGCGCCCCTGACGGCCACCGTGCTGGCCGCGGCGCCCGACGAGCACGCCGGCATCGCCAGTGGTGTCAACAACGCCGTGGCCAGGGCCGGGTCGCTGCTCGCCGTCGCCGCGCTGCCGGTCGCGGTCGGGCTCACTGGCGGGGACTACGACGTGCCCGCGGTCTTCGACGACGGCTACCACTCGGCGATGATCATCTGCGCCGCGATGCTGGTGGCCGGAGGCATCGTCTCGTGGTTCACCATCCGCAACGCCGTGCTCGACGAGCAGGCGCCGCCGTAGGAGAAGCGCCCTAAGGATTGCGCGCTTCCGCATACGCTGGACCTGCGATGAGGGGGGACTTGCGGGGGACGCGCGCCTGGGTGGCGGTGGTCGTGACGACCCTGGCGCTCGCGACGTCCTGCAGCGAACCCTCCGAGGGCAAGGCAACTCCCGCCCCGACCGACGAGCCGAGCGACGTGGTCACGCCCACCGAGCCGGAGCCCACGCCGTCGGCCGTGCTGGACCCCGAGCACGCCATGGATGCGCCGGGCGAGGTGGAGACGCCACTGTTGACCGCCGACATCATGGTCGTCAGCAGCGAGCCGCTCGACGAAGGCCTGGTGCGGCGCATCTCGCGCCTCGACGGTGTCGCCGCCACGACCACGATCTCCCTGAAGCAGGTGTCGATCGAGAACCGCCTCTACGACATCGCGGCCGTCGACGCCGCGGAGTACCGCCGGTTCACGCGAGGCGCGCAGCGCCCAGTTCCAGCCGCAGTGGGACCGGCTGGCGGGTGGCGAGATCGCCAGCGTCGAGGAGCTCCAGAAACGGCTGCCGCTGGACCGCGACGGCTTCCTTGCCCTCGACGTCGCTGAGGACGCGCCCCGGATCCACGTCGGGGCCTACGCGCCTCAGGTCCCGACGATCGAGCTGGTCGTCAACGAGAAGTGGGGCGAGACCCTGGGCATCGACCAGCGCAACGCGCTGGTGATCTCCACCCAGCCGACCTCGCCCCAGAGCATGCAGAAGCCGGTCCAGCGCCTGGTCGGCGAGGCCGGCTCGGTGCAGATGATGGACGTCGCCAGCCGCCTGGGCCTCGACCCGGACGCCTACCAGTCCGTCGTGCTGATCGGCAGCTACGCCGACGCCGTCGGCACCTTCCGCTACACGGTCGTCGGCGGCAGGGTGATCCCCGACCCGAGCCTGGGTGCGCGAGCACATCGTCACCGCGACCGTGCCGATCCTCGGCCAGGTCACCTGCAACAAGTACCTCATCCCGCAGCTGCAGGCCGCGCTGGCGGAGATCGTCTCCCGCGGGCTGACCGACAAGATCCATCCGGGCGACTACGCCGGCTGCTACTACCCCCGCTTCATCGCCGGCACCACCCAGCTGTCCAACCACGCGTTCGGCCTGGCGCTCGACCTCAACGTGTCCGGCAACCAGCGCGGCACGGTCGGCCAGATGGACCGCGGCGTCGTCGACACCTTCAAGAAGTGGGGCTTCGGCTGGGGCGGCGACTGGGGCTACACCGACCCCATGCACTTCGAGCTCAACCGCATCGTCAACCCGGGCTAGCCAGAGTTCGGGCTCCCGCTAGCGTGACGGGCATGCGCGCAGCCCAGGTCGTCACGCCCACCGGTCCCTCCGACGTCGAGGTGCGGGACATCGAGGAGCCGACTCCCGGGCCCGACGACGTGCTGATCGAGGTGCACCGGGTCGGCATCTCGTTCCCCGACCTGCTGCTGAGCAAGGGCGAGTACCAGCTCAAGCCCGAGCCGCCGTTCTCGCTCGGCGTCGACGTCGCCGGCACGGTCGTGAGCGGCAACGGGTTCGACCCCGGCCAGCGGGTGGCCGCGGTCGGTGGCTACGGCGGGGCGCAGGAGCGCACCGCGATCCCGGGCATGTTCACGTTCCCGCTCCCCGACTCGATGTCGTACGACGAGGGCGCGGCGGTGCCGATGAACTACCTGACCGCGCAGTTCGCTCTCGCCGAGCGCGGCTCAGCTGCGCGAGGGGGAGACCGTGCTCGTGCACGGCGCGGCCGGTGGTGTCGGCACGGCGACCATCCAGGTGGCCAAGGGCATGGGTGCCCGCACGATCGCGGTGGTGAGCACCGAGGAGAAGGCGCAGGTCGCGCGCGACGCGGGTGCCGACGAGGCGGTGCTGATCGACGGGTTCAAGGACGCCAGCCATGGAGCTCACCGGTGGCAAGGGCGTCGACGTGGTGCTCGACGTGGTCGGCGGCGACGCGTTCACCGACTCGCTGCGGGTGCTCGGCACCCAGGGTCGGATGCTGGTGGTCGGCTTCGCGTCCGGGCAGGGCATCCCCGAGGTCAAGGTCAACCGGCTGCTGCTCAACAACATCGACGTGCGCGGCGTCGGCTGGGGCGCCTTCGCGATGCTGCGGCCCGGCTACATGCAGGAGCAGTGGCAGGCGCTGCTGCCGATGATGGAGAGCGGCGTGGTCAAGCCGCCGATCGGCGCGGTCTACGAGCTCGAGGACTTCGGTCAGGCGCTCATCGACATGGACGACCGCAAGACGCTCGGCAAGTCCGTCGTCCGCATCCGTGACTGAGCCTCCGCTTCGACTGGGGGCCGACCGGCGCGGCCGCGATGGCGGGCGAGGCCGACATCGCCGTCGTCGTCGACGTGCTGTCGTTCACCACCACGCTGAGCATCGCGGTGGAGCGGGGGATGACGGTGTTCCCCTACGAGTGGAAGGGCCCGCGCGCCGAGCAGTACGCCGCCGAGCGCGACGCCGTGCTCGCGATCGGCCGGTTCGAGGACCCGGGCGCCGGCGGGGTGACGCTGTCGCCGGCGGCGATGTCGCGGGTCGAGGGCGTGCAGCGGATCGTGCTGCCCTCGCCGAACGGTTCGTCGATCTGCTTCGCCCTCGCCGACTCCGGGCTGACCGTCGTCGGCGCCTGCCTGCGCAACCGGTCCGCGGTCGCCCGCTGGCTGGCTCCGCGCCTGGCCGCGGGTGAACGGATCGCCGTCGTCGCCGCAGGCGAGCGCTGGCCCGACGGCTCGCTGCGGCCGGGGCTCGAGGACCTCTGGGGTGCCGGTGCCGTGCTGGCCGCGCTCGACGTCGAGGGAGCGAGTCCCGAGGCCCGGCACGCGGCGCTCGCCTTCGACGCCGCACGACGGCTCCTGACCGAGGAGCTGCTCACCTGCGCGAGCGGTGCCGAGCTCGTCGAGACCGGCTTTCGCGACGACGTGCTGCTCGCCGCCGCGCTCGACGTCAGCGACGTCGTACCCCTGTTGGTCGCTGACGCTTTCCAGCACGCTCAGGGCGGTTGAGGGACCTGGTGCTCAGAGCGGCTTGAGCGGGTGGATCGCCAGGTCACCGGCGATGGCGCCGCCCAGCGCCTCGAACGCCTTGGCGACGTGCGGCGTCGTCATGTGGGCGTCGAGGTCGGCCTGGTTCCGCCACGACTCGATCGTCACGAAGACGCCGGGAGCGGCCGAGGACTCGAACGCGTCGTACGCGAGACAGCCCTCCTCCGCCTGGGTCGCGGCCACCAGCTCGGCAAGGCCCGCGCGCACGGCGTCGCCCTGCTCGGGGTCGGTGGGAATGGTGGCCACCACGCGCAAGGCCTGGCCGTCGTCGGGAAGGGTCGTCATGACCCGACCGTACTCAGCGCTCGGTTAGGGTCGGATTCGTGAGCATCCTCGATGACGCCCGCGAGGGCATGAACGACATCCGCCCCCAGGACGACCTGTTCGGTCACGTGAACGGCCGCTGGCTCGAGGAAACGGAGATCCCCGCCGACCGGTCCACGTGGGGAGCCTTCGTGACGCTGGCGGACACCGCCGAGCAGCACGTCCGCGAGATCATCGAGTCGCTCGCCGCGGGCACGCCCGAGGCGGCCGAGGCCGGCGACGTCGAGGACGCGCGCAAGATCGGTGACCTCTTCGAGTCGTTCATGGACACCGAGCGCATCGCCGCCCAGGGCACCCGCCCGATCCGTCCGCTCCTCGATGCGGTCGGCGCGCTGCGCGACGTGCGCGACCTCGCGGCATTCCTCGGTGAGTTCGAGCGGATCGGCGGCCACGGGCTGTTCGGGCAGCTACGTCAACACCGACGACCGCAACTCCGATCGCTACCTCTTCCACGTCACCCAGGGCGGCCTCGGGCTGCCCGACGAGTCCTACTACCGCGACGACAAGTTCGCCGAGA
>CAWJRK010000011.1:0-28715 GCA_963845215.1 uncultured Actinomycetota bacterium | reverse complement strand
CTCGCACCAGGACTCACCTCCTCGTTCGTGCGGCAGGCGCTGGACCGCGCGATCCGGGGCGTCGGCCCGCTGCCGCCCGCCGCCGACGCGGCCGAGAAGCAGCTCTCGGAGCAGGGCGGCAACGTCGACCGCGCGATCCACGAGGTGATCGAGAACCACGTCCGCTACGCCGGCGCGCAGGGCTTCGTCACCAACCTCGGCGGCCTGGTCACCGCAGCGTTCCTGATCCCGACCAACGTCACCGGGCTCACGTTGATCCAGTGCCGGATGGTCGCCGGCATCGCCCACCTGCGCGGCTACGGCCTCGAGGACCCGCGGGTGCGCAACGCGATCCTGGTCACGGTGCTGGGCGAGGACTCCGTCGACCGTCTGGTCAAGAAGCGCAAGATCCCGGCGCCGCCGATGGCGCTGGCGACCGCGCCGATCCACGACGCCAAGCTCGACACCACGATCTCCACCGAGGTGGCCCAGGAGCTGATCAGCCGCGTGGCCGGCAAGCGGCTGGCGACCACCATCGGTCGTCGGGTGCCGGTGGTCGGCGGCCTGGTCGGTCTCGGCGCCGACGGCTTCGGCACCTGGCGGATCGGCCGCTACGCCGACCGCGAGCTCCTGCCGCGCCCCATCCGGTAGGCCTTCAGCAGCCCGCGGCCGAGCCGGCCCGACTGCAGCCGGCGCACCAGCTTCTCGCGCAGCCGGTACGTCGGTCGCAGGTAGGAGCGCTCGAGCGCGCGGTGCGCCTCGTCGAGCTCACCGGCCAGCCGTGCCTCTTCCTGCCGCAGTCGTGCGGTCTCGAGCAGCAGCGCCCGGATCGCCTCCACGCCGGCCCGCGCCACCTGGGCCTCGACCGGCTTGTCGGGATCGGTCCAGGTGTCCGGCGGCGTGCCGACCAGGTCATGGAGATCGCCCACGACGTCGTAGCCGCGCTGCTCGATCTCGGTCGCCCAGGCAGCGGTGAGGTCGGCGACCCACGGGTAGAGCTCGGGCGGCAGCCCCAGTCGCGGCGACCGGGTGCGCTGCGACAAGGTCTGGTGGGCGAGCAGCTCGCGCACCAGCGGCCGATACTCGGCCGGCGGCAGCACCCGGTGGGCGGCGACGTTGATCCGGCGTACGAGCGCGGTCTCGGGCACCCCGAGGGACGGGTTGTGGCGCTCGACCTCCAGGTCGAGATCGATCCCGTCGAGGCCGAAGGCCTGGCTGAACCGCTTCCACAGCAGCTCGGGCGCCCCGCCCGGAGGCGGCACCGTGATCAGGTGGATGCGCTCGGGCGGCAGGTCGTGACCCCAGCGGTTGAGGATGTCGGGGATCTCCTGCACCCCCCAGAACCAGCTGCCGATCCGCGTGGACCGCGTCGGGTCCTGGATCTGCTCCAGGAACTTGGCGTAGGTGAGCTGGCTGCGGTGCTTGACGTTCTCCTGCCACTCGGCCGGGATCTGCCGGGCCAGGTCGCGCACCGAGAGGAGCACGTGGATCTCGGCGCCGTCGTCGTGCCCGAGCGAGGTCAGGGCCCGGCCCACCTGCGTGCGCGAGGCGGTGGCCAGGATCTCGTGGCTGACGATCGAGGTGCCGTCGTGCGCGCGGACCTGGGCGGCCAGCCGGTCCCAGGCACCGATCGCCTCGGCCTCGAGCCCGCCCCACGGCATCCGCATCAGGTCCAGCGCGGCGAGGAAGTGGCTGTCGAAGCGGTCGGCGGGGTAGCGGATCCCCGCGGAGGCGAGCGGTCCGACGTTGCGGAACAGCACGTCCTGCACGTACGACGTGCCGGTCTTGGGGGTGCCGACGTGCAGCAGCACGCGCCGCGTCATCGCACTCCTTCCTCGAGCAACAGCCGCAGGGCCAGGGCCAGCACCCTGGCATCGTCCGGCTCGGAGCCGGTCGCCCGTGCCGATGTGGATGCTGCCGGGGGCACCAGGGCGTCCGGGTCGCCGTGGACAGCGTAACCAGCAGAGAGCAGCGCATCGCGCATCCGGACGGCTCGCTGCCGCACCCACTGGGCCTGCTCGTCCGGCACACCCAGAGGGAGGCCCGGTGCGTCGGCGAGGCGCGGGCCGAGGCCCTCCAGGAGCAGCTGGGTGCGCTGGTCGGGCAGCACCAGCAGACCCAGGGCGGCGCCGACCCGGCGGGCCAGGTCGACGGCGTCGGCGGAGTACGCCGGACGCGTGGGCAGCCGGCGTACTCCGAGGAGCCGGGGCAGCAGGGCGGGTTCCAGCACGATCTCGACCCGGTCCCGGCCGACCCGCTGCTCCCAGGTCCGGGCCGCCGCGAGCAGGTCGATCCGGGGTGGCACGCGCGGGCGGCCGGCGAAGCGGCCGAGCCACTCGGTCCACGGCGGGCCGCCGTCCGAGAACGCCCGGATCGTCCAGGTGTGGCTGAACATCGTGGCCAGGTCGGTGCCGAGCACGAAGACGGTCGTGCCGCGACCGCCGGGAGGTCGGCCGCGGCGGATCAGCTCGGCGCGCACCGGATCGGCGAGCCACGGGTCGCCGACCAGTCGGTAGCGACGGCGCCACGGGCGCAGGGTGCCGGGGGCGAGCTCGGCCGGCAGGCCGGCGGCCGCCAGGTCCTCGGCGACGAGGCCGGTGGCGACGCGGATCAGCTCGGAGTCGGGAAGGTCGATCGGCTCGATCGGCCGCGGCCCGAACGCCGACTCCTCGACCGCGCCGACCAGCTCGAGGTCGGGCATGCCGCGCCCGGGTGCGCTCGCCTCGAGCACCCGCTCGGCGAGGGCTGCGGTGGGCCGGCCGGCGAGGTTGAGCCGGCGCAGCAGCTCGAGCTGCTGGGCGCCCGGCAGGTAGCGGCCATGGCTGTCCAGACCCACGAGCTCTCGTCGCCCGAGGTGCCCGGCTGGGTCCGCCAGTCGCGCCAGGTCGTCGTGCCGCCGTCGCGGAGGTGGGCCACCCAGCCCCACGCCAGTCGCTGCCCGCTGTCGGTCTCCGGTCTCACCCGGCGACTCACTGAGCGCGGCGGCGCGTGGTCTGCCGCCGGACCTTGGCGATCAGCTGCTGGTCGGGGTCGGGGCGGCGGGCGGCCTCACGGGTCATCGCCGAGAGCGCGTCGAGCGCCACCTTGAGCTGCCGCTTGGTGGAGACGCGATCGGGGTCGACGTAGCGCTCGTCGGGGCGCGGGGGCAGTGGCCGCAGGTCGTCGATGTCGCCGATCACGTGGACGCCGCTCCCCTTGAGCCACTCGACCCAGCTCTCGGTCTCTGCCTCCGCCCAGGGATACATCCGCTCGGGCAGCCGGACCGGCGTCGACCGGCCCTTGACCAGGGAGTTCTGAGCGAGCATCTCGCGGATCAGCTCATCGAACGACGACTCGCGCCGGGTGGCTCGCTTCATCCGGCGGTTCAGCTTGCGGATCACCTGGGTCTCGGCCACTCCGAGCGACTGGTTGTAGCTCGTGCTCTCCCGAGGCGCCCAGCCCGGATCGATGCCGATCGCCTCGCAGAAGCGCGTCCACAGCAGGCCCTCGCCCGACCCGCTCGGCGGCACCGTGACCACGTGCACGCGCTCCGGCGGCAGCCCGGCGCCCCAGCCCGTCAGCACCGACGGCAGGTCGAGGGCCCGGTAGAACCACGGCTTGCCGTGCTCGATCTTGTCGAGGTAGCTCTGATAGCTCCACTTGCGGCCCTGCTTGACGCTCTCCTGCCAGGCGGCCGGGATCTGCCGCGCGAGGTCGCGCGCCGTGTAGACGACGTGGAGCTCGCTGTCGGCCAGGTCGCGCTTGGCGCGCGCGATCGCCTCGGCTGGGGCGGGCGCCAGGATCTCGTGGCTGATCACCACCGTGCCGTTCTTGCGGCGGACCCGCCGCACCAGGGCGTCCCAGCTGCCCTCGGCGTGGCCGCGCGGCCCGCCCCAGTCCTGGCCGAGCAGGTCGAGCGCGGCGCGGAAGTGGAAGAGGCCGGGGCTCACCATCGGCGCACGACCGGGGAAGTGGACGGCGTTGTCGGCGAGCGTCTTCGCGTTGAGGGCGAGCCGGTCCTGCAGGTAGGTGGTCCCGGTCTTCGGGGCCCCCACATGGAGGTAGACGCGGTTGCTCACGTGCCTGATTGTGCCAGGGCCCGGACCACGGCCGACGGGCTCGGGCGGCCGAGGTGCCCGGCCATCCAGACGCTGGTCGCCACGAGCGAGGTCAGGTCGACGCCGTGCTCGATGCCGAGGCCGGTGAGCAGCCAGACCAGGTCCTCGGTGGCGAGGTTGCCGGTCGCGCTCTTGGCGTAGGGGCAGCCACCGAGGCCGCCGGCGCTCGCGTCGAAGGTGGTGATGCCCGACTGGAGCGAGGAGTAGGTGTTGGCGAGGGCCTGGCCGTAGGTGTCGTGGAAGTGCATCGCCAGCTGGTCGGTGGTCATGCCGGCCGCCACGAACGCCTCGATCAGCGTGGTCACGTGGCCCGCCGTGCCGACGCCGATGGTGTCGCCGAGGCTGAGCTGGCTGGCGCCCAGGTCGAAGAGCCGCTTGCCGACCGCCACCACCTGCTCGACCGGCACCACGCCCTCCCACGGGTCGCCGAAGCACATCGACACGTACGCGCGGACGTCGAGGCCGGCAGCACGAGCCCGGGCGACGGTCGGCTCGAACATCGCGAACTGCTCATCGAGGCTGCGGTTGAGGTTCTTCTGGGCGAAGGTCTCGGTCGCCGAGCCGAAGATCGCGATGTGCTTCAGACCGAGCTCGAGCGCGCGGTCGAGCCCGCGCTCGTTGGGCACCAGCACCGGGTGGTCGCGCCCGGCCTCGCCCAGCTCATCGATCAGCAGGGTCATCAGCTCGCCGGCATCCGCCAGCTGCGGCACCCACTTCGGGTGCACGAAGCTGGTCGCCTCGACGACCGGGAGCCCGGCGGCGACCAGGCGGCGTACGAACTCCGCCTTGACGTCGGTCGGCACCAGCGTCTTCTCGTTCTGGAGACCGTCACGGGCGCCGACCTCGTAGATCGTGACCTTCTCGGGGAGCTTCACTCGTCTGCCTTCACGGTGAAGAGCATCGCGCCCAGCGCGATCTGCTGACCGGCCCTGGCCCCGACCTGGGTGACGGTGCCGGCGAACGGCGCCTTGAGGGCGAGCTCCATCTTCATCGCCTCGAGCACGCCGAGCACCTGGTCGGCCTCGACCGCCTGCCCCGGCTCCACGCGTACGTCGAGCACGGTGCCGGGCATCGGCGCGACGATCGTGCCGTCGCCGGCCGCAGCGGCCTGGTCGGAGAAGACATCCGGACGGGTGAAGACATGGCGTTGACCCTGGTAGGACACCTCCACGATGTGTGGCTGCACGTTCACCAGCGCGCGCACGCGGTGGCCGTCGACGACGGCTTCGAGCACGTGCTGCTCGGCACTGATCTGCCGGAACGACACCCCGTCGACACTGCCGCCGGCGCGGTCGACCACGACTTCCCGGTCGAGCTGCACCAGGGTAGGGGCCAGTGGGCCGCCGAGCCGGAAGCCGTCGGCCTGGAACGGGTGGCCGGAGTCGGCGGCCGCGAGCATCGCGGAGATCCAGGCGGCGAGGCGGCGCGGCAGCTCGTCGTCGGGCCGCGGCACCTCCGCCGTGTCGAGCCAAGCGGTATCGATCGTGGCGTCGCGGAACTCGTCGCTCGCCACCAAAGCCCGCAGGAAGCCTGCGTTGGTGGTCAGCCCGAGCACGCCGGTCTCGTCGAGCGCGTCGAGCAGCGCCCGCCTGGCCGACTCGCGATCGGGCCCGTGCGCGATCACCTTGCCCAGCATCGGGTCGTACGCCGTGCTGACGACCTGGCCGGGCTCAGGCGTGGTCGACCGCGCGGAGGTCGAGCGTTCGATTCGGCGGCCGAGTGCTGGCGCGCCCGGCGCCCCCACTCTCACGGCCACTGACGATCGCGCCGTGCCGGCCTGCGGGAGGAAGCCACCGAACGAGTCCTCGGCATACACCCGGGCCTCGATGGCGTGCCCGGTGAGGGTGATGTCGTCCTGGGTGAGCGGCAGCGGATCGCCGGCCGCGACGATCAGCTGCAGCTCGACGAGGTCCAGGCCGGTGACGAGCTCCGTGACCGGGTGCTCGACCTGGAGGCGGGTGTTCATCTCCAGGAAGTAGACCTCGTCCGTGTCGGTGTCGAGCAGGAACTCCACCGTGCCGGCGTTGACGTAGCCCACCTGCTTGGCCAGCGCGACCGCGGCCTCCGTGACCAGGCGGCGCACGTCGTCGCTGATCGTGGGCGCCGGCGCCTCCTCCAGCACCTTCTGGTGGCGGCGCTGGGTGGAGCAGTCGCGCTCGAAGAGGTGCAGCACCTTGCCGTAGTCGTCGGCGATCACCTGGACCTCGATGTGCCGGCCGTGCTCGACGTACTTCTCCACCAGGATCGTGTCGTCACCGAAGGCGGCCAGCGCCTCCCGCCTCGCGGCCGCGACGGCCTCGTCGTACTCGTCCGCCGAGCGGACGATGCGCATGCCCTTGCCACCGCCTCCGGCCGCGGCCTTGACGAGCACTGGGAAACCAGCATCGTCGCCGCGCGGCACGACCGGGACCCCTGCGGCGACCGCGATCTCGCGGGCGGCGTCCTTGCGGCCCATGCTCTCCATCACCGTCGACGAGGGGCCGACCAGCCGGATGCCGGCGGCCTCGACCTCCGCGGCGAAGGCCGCCCGCTCGGACAGGAACCCGTAGCCGGGGTGGATCGCGGAGGCGTTCGACTCGCGAGCCGCGGCGACGACGGACTCGATGTCGAGGTAGCTCGAGACCCAGCGGGCCTCGTCGGCGGCGTGGACGTGGGGCGCGTCGGCGTCGAGGTCGGTGAACACCGCGATCGTGTGGATGCCGAGACGGCGGCAGGTGCGGATCACCCGGATCGCGATCTCGCCGCGGTTGGCGATCAGGACGGAGGTCAGGCTGGATGTCATCAGGGCCGTCACATCCGGAAGATGCCGTAGGAGGGAGCCGGGATCGGCGCGTACGCCGCCGCGGCGAGACCCATGCCGAGCACCCGTCGGGTGTCCACCGGGTCGATCACGCCGTCGTCCCAGAGCCGGGCGGTGGAGTAGTACGGCGACCCCTGGGCGTCGTACTGCTCCCTGATCCCGGCCTTGAACTCCTCGGTGTCGTCCTTGTCGGCACCCCGCACCTCGGACAGCACGGCAGCCGCCTGCTCGCCGCCCATCACCGAGATCCGGGCGTTGGGCCACATCCAGAGGAAGCGCGGGATCGTAGGCGCGGCCGCACATGCCGTAGTTGCCGGCACCGAACGAGCCGCCGATGACGACCGTGAACTTGGGCACCACCGAGCAGGCCACGGCCGTGACCAGCTTGGCGCCGTCGCGGGCGATGCCGCGGTTCTCGTACTCGCGGCCGACCATGAAGCCGGTGATGTTCTGCAGGAAGACCAGTGGCACGCCGCGCTGGTTGCAGAGCTCGATGAAGTGGGCGCCCTTCAGCGCCGACTCGCTGAACAAGATCCCGTTGTTGGCGACGATCCCGACGGGGTGGCCCCAGATCCGGGCGAAGCCGGTGACCAGGGTGGTGCCGTAGAGCTGCTTGAACTCGTGGAAGCGGCTGCCGTCGACCATCCGCCGGATCACGTCGCGCACGTCGTACGGCGTGCGGGTGTCGGTGGGCACGACGTCGTAGAGCGTCGCCGGGTCCTCGTGCGGCTCCTCCACCTCGTGCAGCTCGTAAGCCGGCGACCGCGGTCGCTCGAACGTGTCGACGATGGAGCGCACGATCGCCAGGGCGTGGGCGTCGTCCTCGGCCAGGTGGTCGACCACGCCGGAGGTGCGCGCGTGCACGTCGCCGCCGCCGAGGTCCTCGGCCGTGACCACCTCACCCGTCGCCGCCTTCACCAGCGGTGGGCCGCCGAGGAAGATCGTGCCCTGGTTCTTCACGATCACGGTCTCGTCGGACATCGCCGGCACGTAGGCGCCGCCGGCGGTGCACGAGCCCATCACCGAGGCGATCTGCGGGATGCCCCGCGCCGACAGGTTCGCCTGGTTGAAGAAGATCCGGCCGAAGTGCTCCCGGTCGGGGAAGACCTCGTCCTGCATCGGCAGGAACGCGCCCCCGGAGTCGACGAGGTAGATGCAGGGCAGCCGGTTGTCGGCGGCGACCGTCTGCGCCCGCAGGTGCTTCTTGACGGTGATCGGGTAGTAGGTGCCGCCCTTGACGGTCGCGTCGTTGGCCACGACCACGCACTCGCGCCCACTCACCCGGCCGATGCCGGTGACGATGCCGGCCGACGGCACCGCGTCGTCGTACATCCCGGTCGCGGCCAGCGGGCTGAGCTCCAGGAACGGGCTGCCGGGGTCGAGCAGGCGGTCGACCCGGTCGCGCACGAGCAGCTTGCCGCGGTCGGTGTGCTTCTTGCGCGCCGACTCGCTGCCGCCCGCGCGAGCCACGCCCAGCCGGTCGCGCAGCTCGGCGACGAGGTCCTTCAGATCACTGCCCACCCGAAGAGGTTAGCGATCGTTAACCAGATCGTCCATGTCGACCGGCTGGCCGGTGGTCGCTCCGTAGCCGCGGTCGACCGCCGTGAGCAGGTGGGTCAGGGCCGCGTCGCGCAGGTCGGGGTCCGAGCCGCGCAGTGGGCCGTCGAGGTGCAGCAGCGAGAACCCGTGCACCGCCGCCCAGCAACTGATCTCCGCATCCGGCCGGCGCTCGGCCGCGAGCCAGCCGACCTCGACCAGCTCGTCGAGGCAGTCGCAGAACATCTGCAGCGGGTCGGGGGTCGGGCTCGGTTCACGGTCGGCCACCTCCGGGTAGGCAACGAAGACGACGCGGAAGAGGCCGGGTTCCGCGAGCGCGAGATCCACGTAGCCGCGGCCGAGCTCCGCCAGCCGCCGCCGCGCGCGTCGGACCGGGTCGGTCGTGGTCACCGCGTCCAAGCGTCGCTGCATCGCCGACACCAGCTGGCCGAGGCCGTGCCGCGCCACCTCCTCGATCAGCTCGTCGCGGTCGGCGAAGTGGCGGTACGCCGCGTTGTGCGACACCCCGACCCGCCGCGCGACCTCGCGCAGCACCAGGCCGTCCGGGCCGACCTCTCTCGCCAGCTCGACCGCCGACTCCACGAGGCTCTCGCGGAGGTTTCCGTGGTGGTATCTCGATGTTGACATCAGCAACATCCTAGTGCACCCTCGATGTTGACAGTGTCCACATCAGGAGGAGCCGCATGCCCCGCAAGCCCGCGATCCTGGCGACGGTGTGCCTCGCTGTGCTCACCATCAACCTCGACACCACGATCGTGAACGTCGCCCTGCCGAGCCTCGCGACCGAGCTCGACGCCGGCACCCGCGAGCTGCTGTGGATCGTCGACGGCTACAACCTGTCGTTCGCCGCACTGGTGCTGGCCATGGGCAGCGTCTCGGACCGCTTCGGCCGCCGTCCCGCGCTGCTGGCCGGCCTGGCCGGCTTCGCGCTGAGCAGCGTCGCAGCCGCCCTGGTCGACAGCTCGGGTGCGCTGGTGGCGCTGCGCTTCGTGATGGGCACCAGTGCCGCGCTGATCTTCCCGACCACCCTCTCGATCATCTCCAACGCGTTCACCGAGCGCCGCGAGCGCGCGGCCGCCCTCGGCCTCTGGGGCGCGGCTGTCGGCGTCGGCGTGGCCGCCGGGCCGGTGGCCGGAGGCTGGCTGCTCGAGCACTACTCGTGGCCGAGCGTCTTCTGGGCGCTGGTGCCGGTGGCGGTGGTGACCATCGGGATGACGCTGGCCTTCGTGCCCGAGTCGCGCGACCCCTCGGTCCCAGCGCTCGACAAGACCGGGCTCGTGATCTCGGTCGCGATGCTCGGCCTGCTGACCTTCACGATCATCGAGGCGCCCGACCACGGCTGGCTCAGCGCGCGCACCCTGGTCGGCTTCGCCGTCAGCCTGGTGCTGCTCCTCGTCTTCGTCCGGGTGGAGCGCGCGGTCGACACACCCGATGCTCGACGTCCAGCTGTTCACCGACCGCAGGTTCAGCGCCGCGTGCGGTGCGGTGACCGTCGCGTTCTTCGCCCTCTTCGGGTTCATCTTCCTGATCACGCAGTTCTTCCAGTTCGTCCGCGACTACTCCGCGCTCGGCACCGGCCTGCGGATCCTGCCGGTCGCCATCAGCATCGCCGCGGCCTCGGTCATCGGCGGGTTCCTGGCGCCGCGGATCGGCACCAAGGTCGTGGTCGCCACCGGGCTCGCGATGCTCGGGTCGTCGTTCCTGTGGATCTCCGACCTCGGAGGTCACCACGTCGTACCCCGCCGTGATCGTGCCGCAGATGCTGCTCATGGGCCTCGGCCTCGGCCTGGTCACCACGCCCGCGACCGAGTCGATCCTGCAGGTGCTGCCGCCTGCCCGGGCCGGCGTCGGGTCAGCGGTCAACGACGCCACCCGCGAGCTCGGCGGCACCCTCGGCGTCGCCGTGATCGGGTCGCTGTTCTCCTCGCTGTACGCCTCGCGACTGGTGGAGCTGCTCGACGGGCGCGTCGATCCGGGCCAGCTCGCGGCAGCCGAGGACTCCGTCGGCGTGGGCGACGCGCTCGGCAGCCAGGCCGCCTTCATCTCCTCGGCGGTGGACGACGCGTTCATGGTCGGGCTGTCGGCCGGCTGCCTCGTGATCGGCGTGCTCTGCCTGGTCGGAGCGCTGGCCGCGGCGATCGCGCTGCCCGGCACCAGGACCCCGGCGGCAGAGCTGGTCGATGCCGACGAAGGACGTTAACGAACGCTAACCTTGCGGGGTGACCAGCCGCCACGACCGTCGACGCGACGCCGACTCGCCGCGAGCAGATCCTGGCGACCGCCGCCGAGCTGTTCGCGGCGCGGGGCTTCCACGGGGTCTCGGTCTCCGAGCTCGGCGCCGCGTGCGGCATCACCGGCCCGGCGCTCTACAAGCACTTCGCGTCGAAGGACGCCGTGCTCGCCGAGATGCTGGTCTCGATCAGCGAGCAGCTGCTGGCCGTCGGCCGGGAGCGGGTGCGCGCCGCCGACGGAGCCGGCGCGGCCCTGGCGGCGCTGGTCGACTGGCACGTCGACTTCGCCGTCCGTCAGCGCTCGGTGATCGTGGTCCAGGATCGCGACTGGGAGTCGCTGCCGACCGAGGCCCGCGAGCAGGTGCGGGCGCTGCAGCTCAAGTACGTCGACCTCTGGGCCGCCCAGCTGCGCGCCGTCGACGCCGGCCTCGGGCTGACCCAGGCGCGAGCGACCGCCCACGCAGTCTTCGGCCTGATCAACTCCACGCCCCACAGCGGCCGGCTGCCCGACGGGGCCATGCGCGACCTGCTCCGGGAGATGGCGCTGCGCTCGATCGGGCTCGACCTCCCGGCCACGTAGGCTGACCGGATGCGAAGGGCCGTGGCTGCTTCCGGTGGCGGCCGGCGTACTCGGCGCTCGTGGCCGGCGTGACCACCGCCGTGGTGGCGGAGCGCGACCCGGACGGATCCGATCCAGCCGCCGACCCGCTGCACCTCGAACATCCCGCTCGTCAACCTCGACTGCACGGGTGAGTCGCTGCTGCTGGTGGCCCAGGGCTCGGCGATCCCGCCGCTCGCCGCCTCGGTGGCCAACAACCCGGACCTGGAGCTGCGCTACCTGCGTCCCGCCGACTCGTGCGACACGCTCTACGCGCCGCAGAGCCAAGGCGTGCCCGACTACGTCGTCTACGCCGGGCCCTACGACGGGATGCCCGAGCCCTGCGAGCTGCGGATGTCGCCAGGACACAAGGGCGACACGGTCACCAACCTGCGCTCCGGCAACGACAGCTTCGTGAAGTGCCTCTGCGCGCTGCCCGTCGCGCAGTTCCCGGACCTGGCGCCCGGCATGGACCCCGACCCGGCCGTCGCCATGTACGTGCGAGCGCTGCAGAGCCTGCTCGTCGACCTCGACGACCAGCTCGAGGCCGACGGCGAGCCGGGCCCGTACTTCAAGACCAGTGGGGTCACCGGGCTCTACGACGAGGCGACCCAGGCCCGGGTCGAGCGCTACCAGGACGACACGGTCGTCGCACCGAGTGAGCGCGGCAGCGTGCTCGAGGCCACCTGGACCGGGCTGACCGACGACACCTGTCGGTTGTACGACTTCTAGAAGAGATGGTCGATCGGTCGCGCCGGGTCGTCGACCAGCTCGAGGATCCGGGCCGCCCGGAGCGCCGCGTCGACCGCGGTCTCGAGCACCGGGTCGGCGCCCTCGTCGGCAGCGCCGACGCCGCCGAGCTCGTGCAGCTCGGCCAGCAGCTGGTCGCGCGGCAGGCCGCGCAGCTGCAGCAGCACGAACGGGTCGGCCTCGATCAGCCAGGTCACCTGGTACATCACGGCGAGCGCATGCGCGCAGGGGTCGAGCCAGGCCTCGCACGTGCACGACGCGTCGAGCTCGGTGCCGAACGGCAGCAGCTCGACGCCGGCCTCCTCCGCGTGCTCGACCAGCGAGTGCGGGAGCTCGCCCGCGAGCAGCGAGCCGATGCGGCCGGCCTGCGCGCCGATCACCTCGACCAGCGCCGACGACGCCGCCGGCTCGAGCACCGGGATCGCCACCGATGCCGTGAAGAGTCCGTCGTCGTCCGGCACCGACGCCACGAACAGCCCGGTGCGGACGGTGATGCCGCCGATGCCGCCGGACCGCGAGAGCGAGCGCGCCTTGCGCAGGTCGGTCTCGTTGAAGGCCGACTCCTCGAGGCCGCGCACCCACGCCTTGCCCCACCAGGTCGTGGCCCGGGCGGCTCCCCGACGAGCCCGCTGCTGTGGGTGGACGACGGTGCTGCTCGGGAGCGACATCAGTGCTCCCGTCGTAGCGTCACCAGGTCGCGCAGCTCGTCGTTGCTGAGCTCGGTCAGCGCGGCCTCGCCCTGGCCGAGCACGGAGTCGGCGAGGTTGCGCTTGCGGGTGAGCAGCTCGGCGACCTTCTCCTCGATGGTGCCGCGGGTGATCAGGCGGTGCACCTGCACCGGCTTGGTCTGGCCGATGCGGTAGGCCCGGTCGGTGGCCTGGTCCTCGACGGCGGGGTTCCACCAGCGGTCGACGTGGATGACGTGGTCGGCGCGGGTGAGGTTGAGGCCGGTGCCGCCGGCCTTCAGCGACAGCAGGAACACGGGCACTCCGCCGGCCTCCGGGCCGGCCTGGAAGCGGGCCACCATCGCCTCCCGCTCCCGGACCGGTGTGCCGCCGTGCAGGAACTGGTGCGGCAGCCCGGCCTTGGTCAGGTGGGCCTCGAGGAGCCGGGCCATGGCGACGTACTGGGTGAAGACCAGCGCCGCGCCGTCCTCGGCCAGGATCGTGGCGAGCAGCTCGTCGAGGAGCTCGAGCTTCTCCGAGCGGCCGGTCAGCCGCACCGCGCCGGACTGCTTGAGGAACTGCGCCGGGTGGTTGCAGATCTGCTTCAGGCCGGTGAGCAGGGCCAGCACCAGGCCGCGGCGGGTTTCCATGTCGGCGCGCTCGATCCGCTCCATCGTGTCGCGCACGAACGCCTCGTAGAGCACGACCTGCTCCTGGGTGAGGCCGAGCGGGTGGTCGGTCTCGGTCTTGGCCGGCAGCTCCGGGGCGATGCCGGGATCGGACTTGCGGCGGCGCAGCAGGAACGGTCCGATCAGGTCGGCGAACTGTCGCGCCTTGCTCGGCTCGCGACCGGACTCGATCGGCGCGGCCCACACCTTGCGGAACGCGTTGCGGCTGCCGAGCAGGCCGGGGGTGGCCCAGTCGAGGATCGCCCAGAGCTCGGTCAGGTTGTTCTCGACCGGGGTGCCGGTCAGCGCCACCCGGGCCCGGCTGGGGATGGTGCGCAGCGCCCGCGCCGTGGACGCCTGGGGGTTCTTGACGTGCTGCGCCTCGTCGGCGACCACCAGGTCCCAGTCGACGGTGGCGAGCTTGGCGGCGTCGCGACGCATGGTGCCGTAGGTCGTGAGCAGGAAGCCGCCGTCGAGGTCACCGAGCTCGCGGTCGGCGCCGTGGAAGCGGCGTACGGCGACTCCGGGCGCGAACCGCTCGATCTCGGCCTCCCAGTTGCCGAGCAGGCTGGCAGGGCAGACGACGAGCGTCGGACCGCCCTGGTCGATGGAGGCACGGTGAAGGTGCAGCGCGATCAGGGTGACCGTCTTGCCGAGGCCCATGTCGTCGGCGAGGCAGGCACCGAGCCCGAGCGAGGTGAGGTCGGCCAGCCAGGTGAGCCCGTGGCGCTGGTAGTCGCGCAGGGTCGCCCGCAGCGCTTCCGGCGGCTCGATCGGCTCGCGGGTCGCCGCGCTCAGCAGCTGGTCGCGGACCTTGAGCAGGCTGGCCCCGACCACCACCGGTGCCTCGTTGGCCTCTTCGGAGTCGGTGGTGAGGTCCACCTGCACGACGCCGGTCAGCGCGGCAGCGACCGCCTGGGCCGGCTTGACCGTGCGGAGCAGCCGCTTGCGGGCCTTGCGCGCCATCGCCGGGTCGACCACGGTCCAGCTGCCGCGCAGCTTGAGCACCGGCGAGGCCGACGCAGCCAGAAGGTCCATCTCCTCCTGGGTCAGCGGATCACCGTGGAGGGCGAGCTGCCAGTTGAAGGTGAAGAGCGTCTCGGTGCCGAGCAGTGGCTCCTGCAGCGGCTCCTCGTGCATGGTCGTCGCACTGCCGGCCGAGCGACGGTCCAGCACCGTGGTCGCGGTCAGGTCGCGGCCGAGGCTGCGCGGCCACAGCACGTCGACGCCCCGGGCCTTGAGCGCAGCGACGCCGTCCTCGAGCAGGCTCGCGATCTCCTCGCCGTCGAGCGTGATCTCGTCGGGCACCCGCAGCTCGAGCAGCCGGTCGAGCACCGGCCAGGCCTCGGCCGCACCACGCAGCGCGATGCTCGCGTGGGTGCGGGCCCGGTCGCCGAACCCGTGGCCGGCCTCGGTGTCGGTCCAGAGCAGCGCCGCCTCGCAGAGGTGGAGCGGGTCCTGCTCGTCGTGCACCTGGGCCACCAGGCGTACGGCGCCCGCCACCAGCTCCTCCTCGTCGGCCTCCACCCGCAGCGAGATCCGCACCAGCTGCGGGAGGTCGCCGGCCTTGCGCTGCCGCAGCGCCCGAGCCTGCAGCCGCTCGGTGAACGTCGACCCGTCGCCAACTTTGGGACGGGTCTCCGGGGGCGGCGGCGCGCTGCGGGGCATCGAGTCGACCACTGACTCGAGCACCTCGCGCACCAGCTGTTCGGCGGCAGCGTCGTCGAGGTCCGCAGCGTGGCGCGAGCTCGCCAGCTGGGTGATCCGGTCGGTGTCCTGGCCGTCGAGCAGAGTCGCCCGCCAGTGCGGTGCGCCACCAGCCGGCTCGAACTTGCCGGCGGCCACCAGCTGCATGCCGAGCAGGGCCGCACCAGCCAGCAGCCCCACGCTCGGGTGCACCTCCTCCTCGCCGGGTCGGCGTAGCGCACGCGCCAGCACCGGCAGAGCCGCCCGCATCGGCAGCGCGAGCGTGCGCCGGTCGTCGCTGAACTCCACCACCCCGTCGCGGGGCGGATCGGCGGCCCGGAACGTGGCAGGACCGGTGACGGGGACGAAGCTCAAAGGCAGACCTCCAAGGGCGGCGCGGGGAGGGGACTCAGACGCTAACGCCTCGCGCCGACACGGAGTTCCGCCGTCCGGGATCCCGCGGCCGGTGATCGGCGGGAGGTCCTTGAGGGTGACGATGCCGGGAGGTGCGGCGACGACGGCGGGTACGGCGTTGGTCACCGGCATCGCGGTGTAGATCATGCCGAGGCCCATGAAGCCCTCCTCGGGCCAGTCCTTCGGGGGCAGGCAGTGGATGACCGTGCGCATGTTGGGCACGCCGAAGACCTGGATCACGTGACCGTGGGCGAGCGGCTTCGGCGGCGTCACGTGGTCGCCCATCGTCCAGTTGAAGCCGACGCTCACGACGTTGCGCTCCCCGACCCAGCCGCGGTGGTAGCCCATCACGCCGCCGATCGTGCCGGCCGGGATCTGCATGAAGCCGAGGTCGGTGTCGCCGGTGGCGGCCGTGAACTCGACGTCGAAGGTCATCCGGTCGAGCGTGACCCCGATGGCGTCGGCCATCATCGCGGCCGACTCGGCGAAGACCTCGCTCTCGCGGCGCACCGTCTCGGCCAGGCCCGGGGTGTCCGGCGACTGCGAGAACCCCATCGCGGTCTGGGTCTCGGCCGACTCGTACGTCGAGCAGTCCACCGACTCGGTGATCCGGATCTCGTCGACCGTCTCGCACGAGCCGCTGAGCGCCATGGCGACCAGGTTGGTCATGCCCGGGTGGGCGCCGCTGCCGAAGATCGTCGAGCCGCCCTGCTCGCAGGCCTTCTCGATCCGGGCCCGGTCCTCCGGCGACTGCTTGCCGCCGGTGATCCAGGCCGCGCTGGTGCAGACGTTGACGCCGCTCTCGAGCAGCGCCACCAGCTCGTCGATGCTGGGCCACAGCGGGTTGTAGCAGCAGGCGTCGGCGCCGAGCGCGAGCAGCGCCTCGACGTCGTTGGTCGCGAGTACGCCGGTCGGCTCGCTCAGCCCGCACAGCTCGGCTGCGTCCTTGCCCACCTTGTCGGCGCCGTGGGCGTAGACGCCGACCAGCTCCAGGTCGTCGCGGCCGATGATCGCGTGCAGCGAGCGGCGCCCGATGTTGCCGGTCGTCCACTGGATCACGCGCAGGGGTGAGCTCATGGCCCCAGACTAGAACGTGTTCTAAGAATGGTCACGCAGTCGCGGCAGCACCTCGGCGGCCACCTGCTCGAGCACGGCCTCCGACCCGGCGTACGGCTCGCTCGGCCGCGGCCAGTGGCTGATCACGTCGGTGAACCCGAGCTCGGCGGCGCGGCCGGTCATCTCCTCGAAGAGCCCGGCGCTCTGCAGCGAGAACCGCGCGGCGCCGTACTGCGGCGCGGAGTCGAGCAGCAGGTAGCGGGGGTACGCCGCCGGGTCGCGACCGGCGGCCACCAGCGCCTCCTCCAGGATCTCCCGCGAGGCGGCGAGCGCGGCCCACCACTCCTCGACCGTCTCGGTCGAGCCGCCGGTCGTGACCCAGCCGTCGCCGGTGCGGGCGGCGTAGCGCACCGACCGCGGGCCGTTGCCGGCCACGAGCAGCGGCGCGTCGCGCAGCGGCGGGCAGCGTGCGCGCGTCGGCCGCGGAGAACCACCGGCCGGTCGCGCTCACGTGGTCCTCGGTGCGCAGCCGCACCAGCAGGTCGGTGAACTCCTGGAAGCGGTCGACGCGCTCCTTCACCGTGAGCTCGGGGTCGCCGAGGATCCGGGCGTCGACGTCGCCGCCGGTGCCGACGCCGAGCAGGAAGCGACCCGCCGAGATGTCGTCGAGCGCCTGCACCTCGCGCTGGAACGCCACCGGGTGCCGGAAGTTGGGCGCCGCCACCAGCGTGCCGAGCCGGATCCGCGAGGTGACCATCGCGGCCGCCGTCAGCGTCGGCATCGCCCCGACCCACGGCGACTCCGGCAGCCCGCCCCAGACCAGGTGGTCGTAGGTCCAGGCGTGGTCGAAGCCCAGGTCCTCGGCCGCGCGCCACCGCGGCTCCGCCTCGGCCCAGGGGAGGTCGGTCAGGATCGTGAGTCCGAAGCGCATGTCGCAGCAGCCTAGAACTGGGTCGCGAGCACCAGCGGCAGCACCTCGGCGGCGCCCGCCTCGCGCAGGTCGCAGGCCGCCATGGTCAGCGTCCACCCGCTCACGGTCAGGTCGTCGACGAGCAGCACGCGGGCGCTCTCCGGCAGGTCGGCGTCGAGCCGGAACCGGCGGCGCAGAGCGGCCACCCGCTGGGCGGAGTTCATCGCACCCTGTCCGGGCCGGACGTCGGGGTCGACGATCGTGTAGCTGCCGAGCACCGGCTTCTGCAGGTAGCGCGACAGTCCGTCGGCGAGGTCGGCGGTCAGGGTCGGGTGGGTCAGCGACTCGACGACCACCAGGCCGTCGACCTGCGGCTGCCAGTCGCCGAGCACCTCGAGCATCGCCTTCACCAGCGGCACCGGCACCGGGCCGTCGGGCGTCTCCTCGCGGAACAGGTCGCGCAGCGCGTTGCCGTAGCCGAGGTCGGTCAGCCGGGCGATCGCGCGGCCGGTCTCGGCGCCCTCCTTGATCTTCCCGGAGAGCGGCACCCCCAGCGAGCTCAGCGCCGTCGGCCACATCTTGCGCGGCTCGACCACGACACCGGGTCGCGACAGCCGGGCCGAGGCCTCCTCGACGGCGGCGGCCGACACCTCGCCCGACAGCGCCAGCCCACCGCAGTTGTCGCAGCGGCCGCACTCGGCCGCCTCCGGGTCGTCGAGCTGGTGGCGCAGGAACCACATCCGGCACCGGTCGGTCGCCAGGTAGTCGAGCATCGCCTGCTGCTCGCGCTCGCGCGCCTCGCGCACCCGTCGGTAGCGCTCCTCGTCGTAGGCCCACTCCTGGCCGGTCGCCTCCCAGCCGCCGCGGACCCGGCGTACGGCGCCGTCGACGTCGAGCACCTTCAGCATCGACTCGAGACGGGTGCGGTTGAGCTCGACGCGGGCCTCGAGGGCGCCGACGCTCATCGCCCGGCCTTCTTCCTGCAGCACCTCCAGGGTCTGCCGCACCATCTCCTCGCGCGGGAAGCCGACCGAGGCGAAGTAGGCCCAGATGTCGCGGTCCTCGATCGCCGGCAGCAGCACGACGGCGGCGCTCTGGTCGGGGGCCAGGCCACGGCCGGCACGACCGACCTGCTGGTAGTAGGCGACCGGCGACGACGGTGCCCCGAGGTTGACCACGAAGCCGAGCGTCGCGTCGAAACCCATGCCCAGCGCGCTCGTGGCGATCAGCGCCTTGACCGTGCCGGTGGCCAGCGCCTCCTCCAGGGCGAGCCGCTCGGTCGTCTCCGTCTGGCCGGAGTACGCCGCCACGTCGTGGCCACGCGAGCGCAGGTAGTCGGCGACCTCCTGGGTGGCCGCGACCGTCAGGCAGTAGACGATGCCGGACCCGGGCTGCTCGGCCAGGTGGTCGGCGAGCCACGCCAGCCGCTGCTCGGCGGTCTTGAGCTGCACCACGCCGAGCCGCAGCGACTCCCGGTCGAGCGAGCCGCGGAGCACCAGCGTCTCGGTGCCGAGCTGCTCGGCGACGTCGGTGGTGACCCGGGCGTTGGCGGTGGCGGTCGTGGCGAGCACCGGGATGCCGTCGGGAAGGTCGTCGAGGAGGGTGCGGATCCGCCGGTAGTCGGGCCGGAAGTCGTGGCCCCAGTCGGAGATGCAGTGCGCCTCGTCGACCACCAGCAGCCCGCAGGTGGCGGCCAGCCGCGGCAGCACCTCGTCGCGGAAGCCCGGGTTGTTGAGCCGCTCCGGGCTCACCAGCAGCACGTCGACCTGGCCCTCGGCGATCGCCGCGTGGGTCTCCTCCCACTGCTCGAGGTTGGTGGAGTTGATGGTCACCGCCCGGATGCCCGCGCGCTCGGCCGCCTGGATCTGGTTGCGCATCAGGGCGAGCAGCGGCGAGACGATCACCGTCGGGCCGGCCCCCTGCTCGCGCAGCAGCAGGGTGGCCACGAAGTAGACCGCCGACTTGCCCCAGCCGGTGCGCTGCACGACCAGCGACCGCCGCTTGTCGACCGCGAGCGCCTCGATCGCGGTCCACTGGTCCTCGCGCAGGACGGCGTCAGGATGTCCGTCCCGCGGCCCGACCAGCGCACGCAGGTGTGCCTCGGCACGGCGGCGTACGTCGGTCGGGTCCGGTGGCGTCATGCCGCCTGTCTATCAGCGACGTCCGACGACCGGCATCACTCCTCCACAGGCGGGCTCTCGAGAGCGTCAGCTCCCACCACTGAGTCGGCCGTCGCCGGGCGGCAGCTGGTACTCGATCTCGTAGTAGTGGTTGGCGATGGGGCCGGCCAGTCCGTAGGTGACGTTCGTGCACGGCTGCGAGAAGAGACCGCCACCGAGGAAGAAGGCCCCGTTGTTCACGCACAGCGGCGGCTCCGCCACGTACAGCCCGTCCGCCGGCACCCACACCGCCGGGTTGCTCAGCGAGCCGGCGTACCACTGAGTGCCGAGCCCGAGGCAGCCCTCGTAGCCGTCGGTGATGGGCTGGTAGTTGGCATCCGCGTCGGTGCCACGCGCGGTCCAGGTGATCGTCTTGTGCGCGTCGGTCGAGGTGTCGTTGAACGTCGCGGGCAGCCCGACCGGCGTGGATCGCGCAGCCACTGCTCAGCCCTGGTCCGCCGATGGCCGTGGTCAGCGTGTGCGGCCCTGCCGAGGTGGTGGTGGTGGCCTCGACCGAGGTGGCGTAGCCACTCGAGCCGACGGCCTGCGCCACGGGTGCCGAGCAGGCCGCGGGGCCGCAGCTCGTGGTGCTGAAGGTCCCGGGGCCGCCGTACGACGTGGAGGCGACGCCGATGGCGCTGGACTGCGGCGACTCTCCGTTGGCGTTGACCGCCGTCGCCTTGTAGTAGTACGTCGTGCCGACGACGCCCGTCGTGTCCTGGTAGCGGCCGGTGGGCAGGTCGGTCGCGATCAGGGCGTAGGTGCCGTTGACCGTGTCGCTGCGGTAGAGCCGGTAGCTGGTGATCGGGCTCCCGCCGTCACAGCTGCTCGACCACGACAGCTCGACGCTGCCGACCTGCGGTTGCCCGGTGAGCGCCGGGGCGCAGGGAACCGCAGTGTTGACCTGCACCGTCGTGGTGCTAGAGCTCGCGGCCGCCAGCAGGTCGCCGGCGTACGACGCGGTGATCGTGTTCGTGCCCACCGCCAGCGCAGACGTGGTGAGCGTCGCCGTGCAGGGGGTCACGAGCACCAGGCACGGGGACAGCTTGGCGCTGCCCAGCGTGACCGGTGGCCCGCCGTTGACCGCGGTGAACGTCACGCTGACCGGTCGGGGTGACCAGCAGGCCGCCCAGCCCGAGCACACTCACCTTTGCCTTGAGCGTCACCGGGGTGCCGACCAGGACCGGGCTCGCCGACGCCTGGACCGTGGTCGTCGTGGGCAGGATGCCGGCTGACTGAGCGGGCGCGACGGGAGCGACCAGCAGGCCGACACCCAGGCCGATGGTGGACAGGGCTACGACCGCCTTGCGACGGAGCCCTCCGATGGGGTTCTTCATGGAGCACCTCGGATTCTCTGTTGCGTACGGCACCGAGAACGACCCCCATGGCCGCCACCAGGTCCAGCGTGATCCAGTGGCGGGCCGGGCACATGGCCCATCTGGGTGGTTCTCCATGGCCCGAACGTGCCATCCCCCCGCGGGGGGTGCGGGCCAGAAGATGAACCGATGTGAGCACCCCAGGTGTGCGGGTCACCGGCCCCGACTCCCTGGTGCCGTACGTGCCACGCCTGGTCATCGAGTGGCTCGAGTCGGCACCCGAGCAGACGCACCGGACCATCCGCGGCACGGGTGTCTTCGCCGACATCTCGGGCTTCACCAACCTCACCGAGCGCTTGGCGAAGAAGGGCCGGGTCGGTGCCGAGGAGATGGGCGACACCCTCAACCTGATCTTCGACGAGCTGCTCGGAGCCGCCTACCAGTACGGCGCCGGCCTGGTGAAGTGGGGCGGCGACGCCGTGCTCCTGCTCTTCGAGGGTGAGCACCACCCCGCGCTGGCTGCCCGGGCCGCCCAGGAGATGCAGCGGGTCATCGACCGCGTCGGTCGGGTCAGGACCTCGGTCGGCACCGTCCGGCTGCGCATGTCGATCGGCATCCACTCCGGTGAGCTGGACTTCATGCTCGTGGGCAGGGACTTCCGCGAGCTCATCGTCACCGGCCCCGGCGCCAGCCTCGTCGCGCAGATGGAGACGGCCGCCGAGGCCGGCGAGATCGTGGTCAGCCCGGCCACAGCCGAGCTGCTCGGCGGAGCGTGGTGCCCGGCTGGGCGCTGACGAGGGACGCGGGCCGGCTGCTGGTCGAGGCGCCCGCGATCGCCGCGAGCGCCGGCCGAGCCCCGCGGGTCGACCCCGCTCGACCTGCGGGTCGCCCTGCCGGCTGCGATCGCGGAGCACGTGCTGGCCGCAGAGGTCGCCTACGAGCATCGCAACATCGCCGTCTGCTTCATCGAGTTCAGCGGAGTCGACGCGCTGCGCGCGGCCTCCGGCGTCGACGCCGTCGCCGACGCGGTCGCCCAGATCGTCGACGCCTGCCAGGAGGCGGCCACGGCCGACCGGGTGACCTTCCTGTCCTCCGACATCTATCCCGACGGCGGGAAGATCATCCTCGTCTCGGGGGCCCCGGTCAGCGCGGGCGACGACGCCGCGCGCGTGCTGACCGCCGCCCGGCAGGTGCTGGACTCGCCGCAGATCCTGCGCGTGCGAGCCGGCGTGAACGTCGGTCGCGTCTTCGCCGGCAACTACGGCCCGTGGTTCCGTCGCGTCTACTCCGTCACCGGAGACTGCGTCAACCTGGCCGCGCGGCTGATGGCGAAGGCCGGTCCCGGCGAGCTGGTGGCCAGCGCCACCGCGCTGGAGCGATCGCGCACCCAGTTCGAGACCAGCCCGCTCCCGCCGTTCGCCGTGAAGGGCAAGTCGGAGCTGGTCGAGGCGGCCGTCGTCGGTCGAGCCCGCAAGGCGGAGCCGAGTGCGGGTGCCGCGGAGCTCCCGCTCATCGGGCGTGAGCACGAGATCGAGACAGCTGCTGGTGGCGATGACCTCGGCGAGCGCGGGGGCCGGGGCGCGTGGTGGAGCTCGTCGGGGAGCCGGGCATCGGCAAGTCGCGGCTGCTCGACGAGCTCGTCTCGCAGACCGACGCGCCGGTGCTGTGGATGGACGGCGACATCTACGCCACCAGCACGCCGTACCAGCCGTTCCACCAGCTCTTCGCCCAACGCCTCGGCCTGCGGCCCGGTGACACGCGTGGCGCCGAGCGGCGGGTGCGGGCCATCGTCTCCCAGCTGACCCCGCACCTGGAGCCCCTCCTGCCCGCTGGTGTGCGTCGTCGCCGGCGTCGACGTGCCGGCCACCCCCGAGGTCGAGGCGATGGAGCCGGAGGTGCGCAAGCAGGCCCTGGAGGCGACGACCAGCGAGGTGCTGGGCGCGCTCTTCGCCGACCCGACGCTGCTGGTGTTCAACGACGTGCAGTTCATGGACGAGGCGACCACCGACCTGCTCGACCGGCTGGCGGCCGACACCCCGTCGCGGTCCTGGCTGATCGTCGCCGCTCGGCTGCCCGACCGCCGATTGGCAGCTGGCGCCTGCCGCCCACACGACCTCGCTGGAGCTCCGGCCGCTGGCGCCGGAGCTGGCCGACGACCTGCTCGCGCTCGCCATCGGTGACCGCCATGTGCCGGCGCACCGGATGGCTGCTCTGGTCGACCGTGCGGACGGCAACCCGCTCTTCCTGACCGAGATGGCCGCCGGCATCGACTCACTCCTGGCGGGCGAGGCGATCCCGGACTCGATCGAGGCGATCATCGCCTCCCGGATCGACCGGCTGACCCCCGCGCACAAGTACCTGCTGCGTGCCGCCTCGGTGCTGGGCATGAACCTCGACCCCGGCATGCTCGACGCGGTGATGGCGCGGCTCGACGGGGTGCCGCCCGGCGACGCGCACATCGACGAGCTGGGCGAGTTCCTCGAGCGCAACGACGACGGCACCTACACCTTCTCCCACCACGTCGTGCGGGAGACGGCGTACGAAGGTCTGCCGTTCCGGCGCCGCGTCCACGTGCACGCCACCACCGCCCACATGGTCGCGAGAACCCATGACGGCAGCGCCGGCCCGGCCGTCCTGCTGTCGCTGCACTGCTTCCACGGTCAGCTGTACGCCGAGGCCTACGAGCACTCGAAGCGGGCCGGCGCCGCCGCTCGGGACCTCTACGCCAACACCGAGGCGGCCGAGTGCTACCAGCGAGCGCTCGCCTCGGCCCGGCACCTGGCACAGCGGGACGAGAGGGACGTCGCCGCCGTCTGCGAAACGCTGAGCGACATCTACGAGTCGCTCGGTGACCTCGACGCCATGGAGGACTCGCTGCGCCAGGCCCGCACCCGGCTCCGCTCGGAGCTGCATGCGCAGGGACGCCTCGCCCTCAGGACCGCGGTGCATCGTCGGCTCAGCGGGCACTACTCCGACTCCCTGCGCTGGGTCACCCGCGGCCGCAGGGCGCTGGCCGGGCTCGACGACCCCGAGTCGCGCACGCTGCGGGCCCAGCTGGCCGAGCGCTACTCCCAGAACCTGTTCGACCAGGGCAGGTTCGGCGGTGCCATCCGCTGGGCCGACACCGCCATCGAGGAGGCCGAGCTCGGCCACGACCCGAAGACCCAGGCCCGGGCACTGGAGACGCGCAGCCTCGCCCAGAGCTTCTCGGGACGGCCGGTCGATCTCGAGCTCGCGGCTCGGTCACTGACCCTGCACGCGAGCATCGACGACCAGAAGGGGCTGGCCCGGAGCCACAACGTGATGGGCCTCCTGTCGTTCGGCAACGACGAGTGGGTCGACGCGCTCGAGCACTACACCCAGGCCGCCGAGGCCTACGGCCGGGTAGGCCGTCAGCTCGACATCGCGCTGATGCACGCCAACGCCGCCGAGATCCTGATCTTCCAGGGCGAGCTGGACCGCGCGGAGTCGATGCTGGCCGACTCGATGCGGGTCTGGCGCGGCACCCAGGCACTCGGCGAGCGCGCCTTCGGCTACAGCCAGCAGGGCCGGATCGCGATGGCGCGGGCGGAGTACGCCGAGGCCGCGCGGCTCTTCGAGGAGGCCCGGGCGCTGCACGAGGAGGTCGGCGAGACCTACGAGGCCCTGACCGTCGAGTCGCTCCAGGCCGAGTGCAGCTACCTGTCCGGCGACGCGCAGGGAGCGCTCGACCACGTCGAGGAGGTGCTCGGTCGCCAGGCAGACGTGGGCCAGCACCTCAAGCACTTCAAGCGGATCGAGGGTCTGGCCCGGCTCACGCTCGGGCAGCGAGAGGACGGCGAGCGCAGCCTGCGCGAGAGCCTCGACGCCGCCCGCGCCACTGACGGCGGCGTACGACGAGGCGCTGACGCTGCTCGCTCTCGCCCAGTGGGAGTGTGCGTCACCTCGCGACCTCGCCGTGCTGCAGCGGCTGCGGACCCGGGTGTCGACCAGCCAGGGCATCGACCTCCCAGCGGCGTAGGGAGTTCTAGGCCGCCGGCCCCTTGTCGCGTACGTCGGCCACACTCGCCATGGCGTCGCGGAGCTCGGCGAGCCAGTCCTCCTCGTGCTGGCCGACCAGGCGCACGCACCAGGCCAGCGCCTCGGAGCGCGACCGGGCGACGCCGGCGTCGACCAGGGTGTCCAGCACCAGCCGGTTGGGCTGCCGCAGCCGGGTCATCACCGGGGCGGCGACGTGGGTCCACAGCTCGGAGTGCTGCGACTCCCCCTCGCCGAGCCGCACGCCCCACGAGACCTTGCGCTCGTAGCGGTGCTCGGCCTCCCGGGCGATCTTGATCCGCGCGTCGCGGGTCTCCTCGCGGAACGCGCGAGCCCGGCCGACGCGGGCTTCCGCCTGCTCCACCTCGGACTCAGCGCCCGCGACGTCGTCGATCGTGAGCACGACGGTGATCTCCTCGCGGTCCACCGTCACGGTGGCCGGCTCGCTCGTCCAGTCCTTCGGCAGGCGCCCGGAGAACCAGCCCTGCACCTTCTCCTGCTGCTCGTTTGTAATCATGTAATCATCATTACACGCACCGCCAACTCGGTGTCGCCACTACGCTCCGCGCATGGAATGGTCCTGCCTGGCGTGCGGCAGCCGCTGGCCCCAGACCCACTCCTTCTGCGGCTTCTGCGGCGAGGCCCGGGCCGCGATGGACTCGGGCACGGCCGACGTCGACGACGTCCTGCGAGCGCTCATCGGCGACCAACTCCGCGACCGCCTGGTCGCCGCCGGCGGGCGCTTGCCGGAAGAGCGCCGGCTGGTCAGCGCCATCTTCGCCGACCTGTCGGGCTTCACCCCGTTGGCCGGCACGCTCGACCCCGAGACGCTGGCCGCGATAGTGGACCCCATTCTGGCCGGGCTGGTTCGGATCGTGAAGCGCGGTGAGGGCTACGTCGGGTCATTCGCCGGCGACGCCCTCTTGGCGTACTTCGGCGCGCCGGTTGCGCACGAGGACGACGCCGAAAGGGCGGTCCGCTGCGCGCAGCAGATGCTGGCGGAGTTCCCGGCACTTCTGGCCAGCGTCCCGGCGCAGGGGTCCTCGCTCAGTCTGCGTATCGGCATCGACACCGGCGCAGTGATGGCGCGTCTCGTCGCCGGCGACATCAAGACCGACTACAACATCCTCGGCAACTCGGTGAACATGGCCCAGCGCCTTCAGTCCAATGCCCCTCCGGGCGGGTGCGTGGTGGGCGAGGCGACGTACCGGCTGGCGGGTAACGCTTTCGACTTCGAGGACCTCGGTGGCTTGCAGGTCAAGGGTCGTGCTGAACCTCTACCTGCCTGGCTGCTCCGCGGTGAGCGGCGACGCCTGGTCCAACGCCGAGAGGCGGCCACGTCCGTGGTGGGCCGCGACACCGAGCTGGATGCCCTGGCGGACGCAGAGCAACCAGGCGAGGGTCGCGGCCTGCTGCTCGTGGCCGAGGCTGGCGCCGGCAAGAGCCGGCTGCTCGAGGAGGCCCGCAAGCGGTCCACCCGACCGTGGTTCGAAGGTGGTTGCGCTCCTCACGACACCGCTCGTTCTTACCGTCCGTGGGCAGGGGTCCTCGACGAGCTGCCGGCGGTGGACGACCTCGACGGGGTCCGCATCGTGCGGGGCGAACCCCTGTCGTCGGCTCTCAAAGCACTCCCCACCCGCCGTACGCCGTGACGTCGTGGCCCGCGATGTGGTGGTCGCACTGCGGATGGTCGCCCCAGCGGTAGTGGTGCTCGAAGACCTGCACTGGGCAGACCGGCCTTCTCTTGACCTGCTCGACGACGTGATCTTCGGGATCGGCGACGCCGAGCTACTGGTCCTCGGGACCTCACGCGAGAAGGTGCTGACCACTGCCGGTCCTGCCCTCCCTCGACCTCAGCCCTCTGGGGTCGCCCGCCGTGGCTGCGTTGATTGGGCATCTACTGGCCGCGGACCCTCCCGAAGAATTGGTGGATGAGCTGTCCGCCGGTCCGGGCGGCAACCCGCTCTACGTCACGGAGGCGTCGCGCTTGCTCTCCGGGAGCACGGGCTGGTGTCGCTGGTCGAGGGTGGTGTGCTCGTGACGGCCGCCGCGGGTTTGGCCACCACGCTGGATCTGGTGCCGCAGTCGCTCGAGGGCCTCATCGGTTCGCGGATCAACGCCCTCACCGCGGCCGAGGAGCGTGCGCTCACCATCGCGGCGGTGATCGGACCGCCGGTCCAGCACGACCTGGTCGCTGCCGTGACCGCCCGACTGGCCGAACCGTACGGCGAGGTGACCGACGCGCTCGCCGGTCTCCGTGAGCACCGCATGCTCGAGGGCGAGCACTTCGTCCACGCGCTTGGTGCCCCAGAGCACGGCGTACCTGCGCACGACCCGGGGCGCGCCGCAGGCAGGTCCACCTCGCTGCTGCCGACATCGGGCCGGACCTGGTGCCGCCTCCCGAACTGGCGGTCTACCTGGCTCGGCATCTCTACCTCGCCTGGGCCGAAGAGCGCGCGATCGTCGCCCTCGAGGATGCGACCGAGGTCGCCCTGACCCGAGGCCCGCACGAGGGAGGCCGTTCACCGGCGCACCGCGACCTCGAGCTCCGACGAGGCCGCGGGATCGCGCCAGAGCGCCGAGTCGCCCTCCCGCTGCGCCTGGTCTCCACCGGCGAGCTGCTCGAGCTGCTCGGCCGATACGCCGAGGCCGAGCCGATCTTTCGGGAGGCGATCGACCTGGGTGCAGGCACGGCGGCGTACCGCGGGCTGATCGGCTCACTGCGGCGACTCGGTCAACACGAGGAGGTGCTCGCCACGGCCGACGAGGGTTCTCGCCACGGTGCGCGATCCGCACGAACGCGCGCGGCTCTCATGGGAGAAGGGAGCAGCCCGGCAGCGCTCGGTGACTTTGATGCCGCTGTCTCCGCGTTGACGCCCGGACCAGACCCGGCATCCCAGGCCCGGGCAGGACCTGGTCCGCGCGTACTGCGTCAAGGAAGTAGCCGGACCTTCGGCGGCGCTCCCCATCCTCCAGCACTCCGTTTCCGTGCTGACCGATGCCGACGATCCAGCCACCCTCGCCAACGCGAAGCGAGTCTCGGCTTCTGCCTGGCGGCCTGCGGCCACCACAAGGACGCACTCGAGCAAGCTCGCCGAGGGGTTTCGCATCGCGCGTGCGGCAGGCTCGCGCGAGGAGATGATGTGGGATCCTCGCCCACGAGGTGATGGTCGCCAGTGAAGCCGGACAGCCTGACCGCGCGCTGCGGCGCCGCCCGCGAGGCGGTGGAGGAGCGACCGGCTCCAAGCATGCCTTCGCCCGCGCCGTGTCGCGCAACAACCTCGCCGAGGTGCTGGTCGCGTGTGGGCGAGCCCGCGGAGGCGATTGCCCAGGCGACTGCGGCGATCGAAGCTGGCCCGTCGTGGATCCTTGACGACCGAGGTGGGTGCCTTCCTGCAGACCCGTGGCTCGGCGCGGTTGGCTATCGGCGATCTCGACGGGGCCGCTGCCGACGCCGAGACGGCGCTCCCCTTGGTGCAAGGAACAGATGTCGCGAACGACGTGCGAGAACTGCTTGCCCCGACATCACCCTCGTGCCCGGGGAGGAGCGGCGCCCGGCCCGTGAGGGCCAGGCGCCGGGACTCAGCTCAGGGGCAGCCGGACCGGAAGACGTGGTCCGGGCAGCTCGTGAGGGAGACCTGCTGCATGCCGGCCGTGTCGAACGCACCCAGCTCGGAGGTCTTGTACCACTGGAAGCCGCTCGGCTCGCTCGGCCAGGGGAGCCCCGGGTAGCGCGAGTAGGTGAGGATGCTGATGGCGGTTTCAGTGAACGAACCGGCGTACGCAACCGACGCGTTGCCCCCGAACGCGAT
>CAWJRK010000010.1:0-96570 GCA_963845215.1 uncultured Actinomycetota bacterium | reverse complement strand
AGTGAGGGCCATGACCGTATGGTCGCGATCTGGGTGTCGTTCGCCTGCTACGTAGTGTGCTGGGCGATCACCGGAATCTTCTCCATCCCCGGCGTTGTCGCCTTCAACAAAGTCGACACTGGCCGGCCCACCTTCGCCGGAGCTAGCCGAACGTGGCCACCGATGGCTCCAACGATCGTGGGGACGGCACGTCCTCACCGTGGGCGCCGCCGGGGCCTTGCTCGTCGCACTGGCGCAGTAGCTCGACCATCGTCATGGCCGCGGCCAGCACCGGCGCGGCAGCCGAGGAACGGATAACCAGCAGTGTCCAAGTCAATTCTCGACATGTCAGTTTCGCTCGACGGGTACATCGCCGACCCGAACGACTACCTTGGGGGAGCGGACGGCGAACGCCTACACCAGTGGGCCAGCGCGATCAACGATGCCGGTGAGCCGGCTGAGCCGGTCGCAGATTTCGAAGCCGAATGGAACGCATGCGGTGCAGTCCTGGCGGGTCGACGCACCGTCGAACTCATGGATCACTGGGGAGGTGACCACGGCGGCTCCCCGATCTTCGTTCCCAGTCACCGCCCACCCCCGCCAGCAGCTCGTTGGGGATATCCGCTGGTGACCTACGTGAGCGACGGGATCGAGAGCGCGATGGCGCAGGCGAAGGCCGCCGCCGGAGTCCGCGACGTGCAGGTACGTGGCGCCAACACAGGACAACGGGCGCTGGAGGCCGGAGTCCTCGACGAGGTGCAGATCCACCAAGTTCCGGTGCTCCTCGGTGCCGGCCATCGGCTGTTCGACATGTTGCCCTCGGAGATCGAGCTGGACATCGTCCGCGTGATCGACACCCCCCAAGCCACCCACATCCGTTACCGCGTCCACCGCTGATGCACATCGTCGGCCGCACTCCCGGGTCGCACAACGATGAGTCTCGCTGTGCTTCCCAGTCTGTCCCAACGCCGATCAAACCGACTCAAGGAAAGTCATTGACCGCGACTCAGACCATCGCAGGAGGAACCCATGAGGGAGATCATCAGCTCGACGTTCTCAGCTGGGACGGGGTCGTCAACCACATGGACAGGTGGCATTTCGATGACGTCGACGACGAATCGATGGCGCTGGCCCTGGAGCAGCTCGAAGCCGAGACGTCATGTCGACGGGGCGAAGACGTACGAGAGGTGTACGCCGGCGCCTGGCCGGGTAAGGACGGCGAAACGCAGACACGATCAACGCAGTGCCGAAGACGTCGTGTCCATGACCCTGACCGACCCCGCCTGGCAGGCGCTAGGCGCTCGACGGTGACCTCGTGCAGGCAGTGCGCACCTTGCGTGCCCGAGGGCGGGTCGATCTGATGCACGGCTACGGCCCGGTCGCTCAGACTCTCCTGCGCGCAGACCTGCGACCGAGCTCATCTTGTGGGTCGACCGACACCTGGCCGGAGTTGGCGGTGGAGGGCGACCTCCTCATCGACGAGGGCCTGAAGAAATTCGAGCCGTCCGCGACCCGGCTCTCGACTCCGGGGTGGTCGTCCTACCCTGCGGAATCCCGACGCATGAGCCCGGCTGGACCGAGCCCCGGATGCCGCACTTCGGTTCAGATGGCGAGCGGGGGGTCCAGCGTGCATCGCCATCTTCCCGCCACGGCTGATCGAGTGTTCGCCGCCTTGTGCAGCCCACGAAGCTCGAGCAGTGGTTCGTCGTTCCCGGCTACGACACGCGTGCCGATCGGATGCGAGTCGACCCCCGGCCAGGAGGACGAATGGACGCGGTCATGATCTCCGCCGTGGATGGATCGGAGATCCCCTTCGATTTCGAGTACGCCGAGCTCGCCCCCCTGACCGTGTCGTCCTTCGTCGTGGACCCGCAGGAGATGGTCACCGTGACCCTGTCGCCAACCCGAGCGGAGGCGTAGATCTCACCTACGAGTTCGTAGTTGGCCTGGGCCGACGAACGAGGACGCAGCTCGCCGCGGTGTGGAGGAGATGCTCGACCACATCGAGTCGGCGATCAGCCAGGCGCAATCTAGCGACGGGCGCCAGAAACCTACGAACCGGAGAACCCATATGGACCTCAGCGGACTGACCAAGAAACTGGCCCACGAACCCGGGGCCGGGGTGCCGCGCACCCTCGAGCACGAGCAGGTGCGGGCTCACGCCCTCACCCGCGACGACCTAGAGGCAGACGTGGCCGGCATCAACGCCAGCCTCGATCTCATTCGGCGCACGCGTGGCGGGTCATGGCCGAGCGAGCCGGTCACCCTCGAAGGCAACTATGTGGACCTCGTCTGGCACGAGGCGGAGTTTCGTGACGGCAAGTCCTACACCTACGTGCTCACGGACCCCGACCACGGGTACATCGGCTGCCTGTACCTGTACCCGCTTGGAGTACGACGCCCCCTGACGGCTGAGATGCTCCATCACGACGTGGACGTGAGCTGGTGGGTCACTCCTGGCGGCTTACGAGGCGGGCCTGTATGCAGCTACTGCTCATGCTGTCGGGCGCTGGATCGGCAACGAACTCCCGTTCACAGCGCCGTTCTACTCCAACGTCGAGCTTCCTCGCTGATCGGGCAACGCCCACGTACGCACGCACGGCCGTTGATCAACGGCCCAGAGCCACCGGCACAAGTGGGCTAGCACGATCAACCACACCGGTGATCCGGCCGTGCCCGCATTGACCAGCGCCTACGACCACGACTACTCCAGGGGAACGCCCGGGCGGCACATCTACGTCGCCACATACGGCGACCCACCCGACCCGCCGGCCGTCGCCGCCGTATTGGACGCCCTCATCGAAGCAAGGTCCCCCACGACATCGGACGGTACCTGAGGGTTGACTTCCCCATGGGCCTCGGCTCACTGCACACGTCCCTCGAGCTGTCTCAGGCTGAGGGCTGCATCGAGACTGGCGTGCTGTTGCACTGTGTCTGGCGGTAGTGCGACGGCGAGACGCCGTAGGTGTTCTGGAATGTCTGGCGGAGTGCCTCTGCCGTGCCAAGACCGCAGCGCTGGGCGATGGTGTCCATGGTCAGGTCGGTGGTGACCAGGAGATTGGCGGCCGCCTCGGTGCGCGCGCGCCGCACGAATCGGCCCGGGGTGAGGTCGACCTCGGCCAGGAAGAGGCGTGAGAGGTGGCGCTCGCTGACGCCGGCCCTGGCGGCGAGGGAGGCTGCGGACAGGTCATGGGCGAGGTGGCCCGCGATGTGCTCGACCGTGTCCCGCACCAGCGAGTGCTGTGCGGCGGGAGGCGTGATGAACATGCTCATCTGCGCCTGGTTGCCGGTCGCTGGAGGTAGGTGACCAATTGGCGGGACACTCGGCGGGCGAGATCGGAGCCGATGTCGTTCTCGATGAACGACAGGGTCAGATCCAGGGCTGCCGGTCACGCCCGCCGACGTGGCGACCGGGCCGTCGACGACGTAGATCGGGCCGCCGTCGAAGTGCACCCGTGGGAAGCGTGCGGCGAGGAAGTTCGCGTGGTCCCAGTGGGTGGCGGCTCGGCGCCCGTCGAGCAGTCCGGCTGCGGCGAGGATGCCGGCGCCGGTACACACCGAGGCGACCCGTCGCGTTTCCCGGGCCAACGCCGTGTGACCGACGGTCAGCTCTCCATTGCGTCGACGTAGCCGATGCCCCCCGCGACGACCATGGTGTCCAGTGGGCCGACCACGCGCTCGAGGGAGTCCTTCGCCTCGAAGTGAGGCCGGAGCTGGTGTGGATGGGCGCCCCGCCGGCGAGGCCAGCGAGACGCGGTAGACCGAACTCCACCGTGCAGGTAGTTCGCCGAGCGCGAGGTACGCAGGCGATGTCGAGCAGTTCGGCCGCGTGGTAGCCGACCACCAAACACGTCGCACTGTTGCATGACCCGACCGTACGGTGGCTGGGGCGCCCGGTAGGCATGTCCGTCAGACATGGAACCAAAGATATCGGACACAGGTCGCTCGCAGGCGTGCGCCGGTGGTGTCCGCGGTCGCATCGTGGCTGGCATGCCTACGACACCTACCCCGACGCAGGTGAACGCCCTGGCTGAAGCGGCCAGACTCGGATGGCGACCGCTCGCTCGGCACTACGTCGAGATGGTGTTGGCAATGCTCGTCGGCATGCTGGTCCTGGGGGCGCTTCGGAGCGCGTCCGGGCTCACCGTGCCCTTTGCCGAGCAGCCGGGAACGTCGTACGTCCTGATGGCGATCGACATGTCCGTCGGTATGGCGGTGTGGATGCGGTTCCGAGGACACACCTGGGCCGGCACGCTTCAGATGTGCGCGGCGATGTTCGTGCCCATTGTCCTTCTGCCGCTGGTCCGCTCCGGCGCTATGGACGCCATGACGTTCATGATGACGGCCCACGTGGTGATGCCGCTCGCGATGCTGGTCCTCCTGCTTCGGCGACGCGACGAGTACGCCCACTGCTGACCCTTCATCGCCGCACCTTCGCCAACCCCTCGAGAGGTGAGAGCCATGACCACAGTCGTGATCCCGCTCTACGACGGCTTCACCGCTCTTGACGTCGTCGGGCCGTACCAGATGCTCGCGTTCACTCCGGGCATCGACGTGCAGTTGGCTGCGATGACGCTCGGTCCGGTACCCGACGATCAGGGCTCGCTCAGCCTCGTGGCGACCGTCGAGCTGTCCGACGTGACGCAACCAGACGTAGTGGTAGTCCCTGGCGGCCCCGGCACGGTTGATGCCCTCGCGGGGCCGCTCCCGGATTGGCTGCGTCGAGTCCATCCCCACACACGGTGGACGACGTCGGTGTGCTCCGGGTCGATCATCCTTGCGGCCGCCGGTCTGCTCAGTGACCTGCCCGCGACCACCCACTACCGGCACCTGGACACCCTGGCGATCTTCGGTGCCATCCCCACCCCGCAGCGCGTGGTTGAGGTTCTCGACGCACGGATCATCACCGCTGCCGGGGTCTCCAGCGGCATCGACATGGCACTACGCCTGGTCGAGCTCCTGACCGGCCGGGTCACCGCCGAGGCGATCCAACTCTGGACCGAGTACGACCCCCAGCCACCGTTCGACAGCGGATCCCCGCGCACAGCCTCGGCGGAGGTCCTCGAGCTTGCAGCCGAGTACGAGTTGGCTGCACGACACCAACCCACCACATCGCACGCCAACGACGGACATCCACAGAAGGTGCCGAGATGCGCAACGTAGTCAAGAAGAGCGTCCTGTGCATCTCGATCCTCCTGCTAGGCCTCACCGCCGTGGCCGGCGTGGGGGCTGGTGTTCCTGCCCAGAGCAGAATTGGCCACCACCGTGCCGAGCGTCGACCGGGTCATGGTTCCCGGCTCCGACGCGGCGAGCAGAGGGGTGGACTTCGGCGACTCGGCACCTCCGGGGTGGACGTCGTGTACCTGCACGACGCGGACGGCTTCCCGTTCGACGGCGCTCTCGTCGACATCGCCCGCACCTATGACGCCGCCACGGCGCGGTGGGTGGCAAAGTCGTTGCAGTACCCCAAGGTGCCGCTCGACTCCACCAGCTACCGCGTCTGGCCTTGGTCGCTCACCTTCCGCCCCCTCGCCGTCGGCGTGCTTGCCATGGGGGCCGCGCTGGGACTGGTGCACCTGCGCCGGGGCCGACGAGTCCCGGCCACCTCGGCTCGAGCCAGTCAGACCGGCGCCTGATCAGCATGGGATCCGAGTGGGACAACGACGTCGACGCGATCTCGTGGGAGAACGAAGTGGCGAAGCCATCCGATGCTGCGGCCGCTGGACGCTTTCGCCTGGGAGACCGCAGCGTCGCTCGCCTGGGGTTCGGGACGATGCGGCTCACCGGCACGCTGCCGTTCCATGGTGGCGAGCCCCGTGATCGAGCCACGGCCTTGACTGTGCTGCGCCGTGCGATCGACCTCGGCGTCGACCACGTCGACACCGCCGCCTTCTACTTCTCCCGCACCCGATCGGCCCCCGAGCTGGTCAACGCAGCCCTGGCGAGCCTCCCGGCTTCCCTCCGCGACACCGTGGCGGTGGCCACCAAGGTCGGACCAACCCGTGACGTGCATGGTGAGTGGGCCGACAGGCCGGCACCCGAGCAGCTGCGTGGTCACGTCGAGGAGCTTCTTCGCCTGCTGGGCCGCGACGTGCTCGACGTCGTCTACTTCCGCACAGGCGGCGTTGGCACAACGGTCACAGCGCATGTGCAGGCGCTGGCCGACCTGGTCGCCGACGGTGTGGTGCGCCACGTTGGTGTTTCCGGCGTTGATCTCGTCCAGCTCGAGGAGGCGCGGGCAGTCACCGACGTCGTGGCCGTGCAGAACCGCCTCTCGCTGGAGGACGTGAGCGTCGGCGGGGAGGGCCTGGCGGTCGTGAACCGCTGTGGCGAGCTCGGCATCGCCTTCGTGCCGTTCTTCACCGTGTCGGGGGCTGGGCGTCAGGGACGACCGGGGGCCGAGCCCGATGCCATAGCGGCTGTCGCCGCCGAGCTCGGTGCCACGGCGGCCCAGGTGCGACTGGCGTGGGCGTTGGCACTGGGTTCGCACGTGTGCGTCATCCCGGAACCGGCGACCTCGATCACCTCGAGCAGAACATCGCCGCTGCCGCACTCCAACTCACCGACGACCAGGTTCGTAGACTCGGGGCCGAGATGTGAGCAACAGGGGTGTCGCGTCACAACGCCTCGAGCAGGGCGATCGTCGCGTCGGGACCCGGTTGGTTCTCGATCTCGTCGCGCATTCTCGCGGACTCCCGTCGATACGACGGCTCGTCGAGCAAGCTGTTGATGGCCTGGCGGATCTGCTCCGGGGTGGCGTCAGTGGCGTCGAGGGCCAGGCCGGTTCCCAGTTCGATGACGCGTCCCGGGAAGTCGTGCATGCCGGCGAACACCCGCTCGATGAGGTCTCCCGATCGGCTGTTGAAGGAGGTGCCCAAGGTGAAGTAGGCGGTGGCTGAGCAGATGACCTGGTGTCGAGTGCCCGGCCGGGTGCGGTGGGGCGAAACGAGAACGCGTCGGCAGGCAGCGGATGGTCGGGGTGTCGGAAGCTGGTCGGGAACGGGCAGAGCACCAGGTCACCGTCGAGCACGCGCAGGGACGGGTCTGGTGGCAGGCCGTACGCGCTTCGGAGATCTGCCAGCGGGCCTGCCACGAGCTCTCGACGAAGCAGGGATCCTGCAGCCAACACCAGCGCCACGGCGCACGGCACGTGGTGACGCTCGGCAGCGATCCCCGCACCGAAGTCCGCCTCGTCGCGCACCACCACGTCGGGCTGCCAGGTGCGGATGACGTCGTCCAGAGCCTCCGCGTGTCTTCTCGCGCCACGCCTGGCAAAGCTCTCGGCGAAGTCGCGCTCGTCCTGGCCGCGATCGGCGGGTTCCAGGGGCGTGAGGTCGCAGGTCGTGTCCGATATAGGAGGGGTCGTTGGCGTGTTGGTCGGGATCGCCTCGATCCCAAGGGTCCGGATGAAGGCAGCCTGCCGTCCCGACCCGCCGATTGCCACGTCATGGCCTGCAACCTGCGGCGGCCCTCGCTATCGGAAGCAGCGGTTGAAGGTGACCGCGGCTGCCGATGAAGGTGAACAAGAGGCGCGTCGGTGCACTCCGCCTCACCTGACGCCGGGCCCGAACCAGGTGGGCAGTTGGTTGACCAGATCCTGCTGGTCGTCCCCGACCCATGCGACGTGGCCATCCGGACGCAGCAGCATTGCGGGCTCGTCCAGTTCGTCGCTGACGTCGACGACGTGGTCGACCCGCCCCGACCAACCATCCACGGAGAGATGGCCGGTCTGGTCGAGCAGCAGCCCACGTCCGGCGCGCATCAGCTCGTACAGGCGCCCTCGCTTCAGCCCGACGTCCCGCAGTCGGCGGCCGAGCAGGGCAGGGCCCTCGCCGAAGTCGTAGTGGACGCCGATCGCGGTGATCTTCTCGATCAGATACCGGTTCACCTCCTCGAGGTCCATCAGCTCCCCCACCAGTCGGCGCACTGCCTGGGGACCCGGCTCGGTGGGGGCCAGCAGCGCGGACTGGGCGCGGGTGTTGTCCAGCACGCTGGCAGCAACCGGGTGCCGTTCGGCGTGGAAGGTGTCCAGCAGCCCCTCCGGAGCCCAACCATTGACCTGCGCGGCGAGCTTCCAACCGAGGTTGAACGCGTCTTGGATGCCGAGGTTGAGGCCTTGACCGCCGAGCGGCGGGTGGATGTGCGCCGCATCGCCGGCCAGCAGCACCCGACCGGTCCGGTAGCGCTCGGCGAGCCGGGTCGCGTCGCCGAAGCGGGACAGCCAGCGCGGTGAGTGCACGCCGAAGTCGGTACCGGCGAACACCCTCAGTTGCCGCTTGACCTCCTCGAGGGTCGGCGGAAGCGTCCGATCCTCGGCGACCCGCTCCGCGGGCACTACGACGCGGTACACACCCTCCCCGGAGGGTCCGACGCCGAACCCTTTCTGGGTCTGACGGACGTCGGCGACAACGGCGGCCAGCGTCTCTGGATCCTCTGTCACCTCCATCTCCCCCAGCAGCGTCTCTACCCGTGCTGGCTCGCCAGGGAAGTCGACGCCGAGCAGCTTGCGCACCGTACTGCGACCGCCGTCGCAGCCGACGAGGTAGCGGGAACGCAGGTGCGTGCCGTCGGCGAGTTCGGCGGTCACACCGTCGTTGTCCTGGCTGAGCCCGACCATTTCCGCAGCCACGCCGGATCTCAACACCCTGTTCGGAGGCATGTTCGGCGAGAAGACGCTCGGTAATGGGCTGCGGAATTCCCAGAACGTAGGAGTGTGCTGTGTCCATCTGGTCGGGCCACGGCTTGTCGAGGGCGGCGAAATAGCCAGGTGGTGTGAACTCTTGGCCGTGCGCAAGGAACCGTCCCAGAAGTCCGCGCTGGTCCATCACCTCGATGCTGCGCGCATGCAGACCCAGCGCGCGGACATGTCCGGTCGGCTCCGGGTCCTTCTCCAGCACCAGCGTCTGGACGTCGTGCAACCGCAGCTCGCTGGCCACCATCAGCCCGGTCGGGCCGCCGCCGACAACGATCACATCAATCATGGAGCTCTCCTCATTCGTCGCACGTGGCCACTGCCGTCGCGATCCGCGCGCAACTGCGCGTCCGCGGACATCACTTGTTTCGACAGTCGGCCGCAGATTCTGCGGCACAGCGGGGGCCTTGCCGCAAGCCCCCCAGTGCGCTATACCTTGGGAAGGGCAAGGAGCGCGTGACCTCCTTGCCCTTTGTTGACCGCCTACCGCTTGAGCGGAGTTCCTGCTCCGCGATGGCGCAGTCGCGCTCGCCTTGATGGTGTCGGACTGTCACCGTTTCCTGTAGACCGCCGTCGCAACGCGCGTCCGCGCCATTGTCGAGAGGCAGCCGTTCGTCGCCAGCGCCAGCGGCAGCAGGACGACGGGATGGCGAGCCGCGGAGAAGTCGTGGGGAAGATCCGACAGACGCCGGAGCACCGTTCAAATCGGCCCGCGGCGTTCTTGGGACGTCTCCTGCCGGAGCGGGAAGACGAGTCCTCGCCGACAACCGATCAGCTATGCGGTCCGTCTTACTTTGGACACACCGACAGCTTTGGAGCAGATGTGACCGACCACAGGCGCGGCGACTTCACCGAGTTCGCCACTGCGCGCCGACCTCTCTATCGGCGGCTCGCCTATGCCCTGTGCGGCGACTGGCACGCCGCTGACGACATCGTGCAGAACGCCTTCGCCAAGGTGTACGTCGCCTGGCCCCGGCTGCGCCGCGTCGGCGTGGAGGACGCATATGTCCGCAGGGCCATCACCCGGGCGGCGATCGACGAGTCACGCCGGTCCTGGCGACGGGAGCGGTCGGGCCTCGACGGATTCGACCACCCCATGCGGGCAGCCGTCGATCCCGGCGACCGGCACGACCTGGTCGCCGCGCTCCATCAGCTGCCCGAGATGCAGCGGCGCACGGTTGTCCTCCGGCACTGGCTGGGTCTCTCCGTCGCAGAGACGGCCGAGGACCTCCAGATCTCGGAAGGCACCGTCAAGAGCCACACGTCACGCGCGCTCGAGCGCCTCCGCCACTTGCTAACCGAGGAAAGGACCCACCCATGAACACTCAACTCACTCCCGAGGACTTCCGGGCCCGGCTCGACGCCGCCCTCCAGGAGCCGCAGGACTTCGGCCACGGACAGGCCGTCGAGGCCGACATCGCCCTCGGCCGCAGGATGCTCCGGAGGCGTCGTGGGACGGTCGCTCTCGGCGCGGTCTCGCTCGTCGCGGTCGCCGGCCTCGCCGGTGGGACCGTCTTCTCGTCCGACGACCCCGGCACCCGGACGACCTCAGTGGCGACCGCACCACGCTCGGAGGCGAGCGTGGCGCCCGAGGCCGCGGTCCTGTCTCGCGACGGCGCAGCTGGCACGCTGGCCGAGCTGGTCGGCGGAGCGACGGTGGTTGAGGAGTGGAGCGGCGCCGGCTTCGTCGGCGGCTCGGTCGTGCGTGGCGACGCCACCTACGTGGTGGTGGTCGAGTACGACTCCTACTGCTCGATGAAGATCCCGCCGCACTCGGCGCAGGTGTCGAAGACCTGGCTGCGGCAGCGACCTGGACTGCCTGCCGGGTTTCAGCACGTCGACACTGTCGGCACGTCAGAGTGCTTCCGCGAGGGTGGCGAGGCGTCGGTGCAGGTGACCATCACCTTGTACAGCGCCGATGCGACGACTCACGCGGAGGCGCGTCAACGCGCAGAAGACCTCGCATCGTCGGGAAGGTGGCGCCGCTAGCTGTTGCTCGGCCTCGGAATCCTGGGCAGGGCGCTGGCGGGCGCGCTGCTGAAAGCGGGACACCAGATCACCGTGTGGAACCGCACGGCCACCAAAGCAGAGGGGCTGCTGGCTCAGGCCGCACTGCTCGCAGGCACAGCCAACGGTGCGGTCAACGCGAGCCCAGTGACCATCAGTTGCGTGTCTGACTACCAGTCACTACAGCAAACGTTCGCCCCAGTCGCCGACGAGCTCGACAGTCGACTCCTGGTCAACCTGACGTCTGGCGACTCCGCGCAGGCCCGCCATATGGCCCGATGGGCCGAGCAACGAGGCGCCGACTATCTCGACGGTGCGATCATGGCCGTCCCGCCGTCCCGCCGTCCATCGGCACCGACGAGGCAGTGATCCTGCTGAGTAGCTCGAAGACTGCTTTCGAAACGCACCAGCCCACCCTCGACGTGCTCGGGACCGCCACCTACCTCGGTGAGGACCACGGTTTGTCTGCTCTGTACGACGCCGCCGGCCTGAGCATGTTGTGGGGCGTCCTGAACGCCTGGCTCCATGGCGTGGCCCTGCTCGGCACCGCTGGCGTCGACGCGTCCACCTACACGCCGTTCGCGGTGCAGATTGCGCAGGGAACGGTCGGGTGGCTGGCCGGTTATGCCGACCAGGTCGACACTGGCACCTACCCACCCGACGACGCGACGCTCACCACCCATGCGGGCTGAATGACCCACCTCATCGAGGAGAGCGAGAGCCTGGGCGTTAACGCGGATCTCCCGAGGCTGTTCAAGACGCGGGTGGACCGAGCGATCGCCGCCGGCCACGCAGGAAAGAGCTACCCCGTTCTGGTCGAGCAGTTCAACTAGGAGTCGTGGACCTCATGACGCGCGAGAACGGCGGCACCGTCACCGATCTATTGGCGGCGTACATCTCGGTGTGGAACCAGCGGAACCCGCAATCCAGACAGGCGATCGGTGCCCAGGTCTTCAACCCCGACGCGTACTACGTCGACCCCAACACCTCGGCCCAGGGCAGGTTAGCGATCGACACCTATGTCGCAGGAGGGCTGGGGCTTCACGAGGAGACCCGCCTCAGCGCGAGCACAGCAATGTCGTCCGCGGCACTCTCATCGTGAAGTGTTGTCAAGAGCTGGGCGATGAGGGTCTCGAGCGGCTCCTGGGCAGCCGGGCTCGCGGTATCGGCCAGTCGACGCATCCCGATGTCGATGCCTTCGGATCGTCGCTCGATGAGACCGTCGGTGTAGAGGATCAAGGTGGAGTCGGTGGGCATAGTGAACGCCGTCTCCTGATAGGTCGACGGGCCGATCCCCAGCGGTGGACCCACCGACGTGGTCACGAACTCCGCTCCGGATGCCTTGGCGAGCAGCGGAGGGGGGTGACCGGCGTTGGCGACGACGATCTCCCCGGTGCGCCGGTCTCCGATGCCGACGATCGCGGTGATGATGTGATCGTCGAGCGTGATGTCGAACTGTCGTGAGCTCTTGAACAGCGCAGCCCCTGGGCTGTTTCCATCCATGAGGTAGGCGCGCAACGTGAATCGGGCGCGGGCCATCACCGCGACCGCATCGATGCCGTGCCCGGATACGTCGCCGACCACGAAGGCGAAGCGGTCATCATCGATGCTGATGAGGCTGTACCAGTCACCGCCGATGTCGACGCCTTGGCCGCCGGCGACGTACGCCGCGGAGCTCTCGATGCCCGGGATTTCCGGACTGGCCTGGGGCAGAAGGGCGCGCTGAAGGCGTACGGAGAGGTCGCGTTGCTCGCCGTACAGAACCTCGACCCGGCGATACAAGGCAGAGATGGTCTCGGCGCCGGCTTCAGCCCGGCTGCGTGCGCGGACGAGCTGACGGGCGACGAGCGCCGCCGCGAGCGTGAGCAGCACTCCGCCGACGACAACGATCAGTGGGAGCCATTGGCTCAGCGAGCTGCCCAGATGGCGTCGCGGCGTGGTCACCAACGTGAGCACGGTGTCTCCGAAGGGGACCTCGGTGCGGAACGTGAGGCCGGTCAGCGGCAGGTCGGCCGGATCGACGTCGGTGGTCGACAGATCCTCGAACTCGGTCCGATCGCCGAGGTAGATGGCGTAGTCGATGTCAGCGAAGGCAGAGTCCCTGTCGACCGGCGCCCTGCGGTCAGCGGGGAGTGCCCGCTCCGTGTAGACGGCGAGGCCCGTTTCCGGATCGGCGAGGGCGTAGGCGATGCGCGAATGCTCGCCGACGTCGAGCCGTTCGACCACCGACGTGGGGCTCTCGAAGGCACGGCGCAGAAGCCCTTGCAGGTCAGGGCTCTGGGGGTCCCGGGCGGGGTTCTCGCCGACGGACGCGACGGCGTGGTAGTCGCTACTTCCCTCGCGCCACAACGAGGCGGAGACGAAAAAGTCCTCTTCGCTGTCGCCGACGATCTCGGTCATTGCGCGACGGAACGCGGGTACGTCGACGTCGGGTCCCGTCGCGGCCTGGACATCGAGTGCGGCCTGCATCGGCTGCTGGATCAGCATGAGCGCCGTGGACAGCACGGTTGCCGCCTGAAGCGTCTGGACCTCGAGGAGGCGTTCTTCGGTGTTCCGGTCGACCCGGGCGACGGCCCAGGCCGACAGTGCGGTGAGGCTCAGGCCGAAGATGCAGATGCCGGCGACAAGCCGTCGATGCTTCACGCCGAGCTGGTCGTCTGGCGAGGGGTCATCGCTGGCCTCCCCCGTAGCGGGGACGGGTTGGGCCGGAGCGGATGGGGTCACGGTGACCGTCGCTTCACCTGGTGGTTCTGCTAGCACTAGAGGATGGCTGCCCGAGCACCGGGCGATCGAGATCGCCGGTGTCGATGCCGGTGCCGGTGCCGGTCACGACGCGCACGCCATCACGACCTTGTTCGAAGAATTGGGACACGCCGACCCCCTGGGACTCATCGGTGCGACGAAAGGTACCGGCACCCAGCGCTCGGCGAGGCGTTTCCAGACGAGGTCTGACGTGGTGCACCGGGAGGCGCACGAGCTCGTGGTCTCGCTCGTGGACCTCGAAGGTTCAGCCGTCGGTAGAGGAACAGGAACGTCCCAGGCTTGCCGTCGCTTGGGTCAACGGCGCACGTGAAAGAGCAGGTGAAGCACCCGGTTGCCCTGGATCACCACGTCGGGATCCGCCAACAGCTGCTGTGCGTCCACCGACCCGAAGTAGCGCTTGCCCGACCCGAACACGACGGGTACGACGTCCATGCGCACCTCGTCGACCAGGCCCGCGGAAAGCATCTGGCCACCGACGTCACCAGCGGCGACCTCAACGATGCGGTCACCCGCAAGCTCCTGCGCCCTGCCCATGGCTGCCTCGACGCCGTCGATGAAGTGAAACGGCGCCTGGCGGTCCCAGCCCTCGGGCTTCGGACGGTGCGTCACGACGACCACGTGGTCGACCCCGCCCGGAGGCGCTCCGTCCCAGCCGTCGGTCAGGTTGAAGACGTGGCGGCCGGCAATGGTGACCCCGATCTGGTCCCAGTACGGCCGAGTGTGGTCGTAGGACGTCTGCGACACCTTCAGCACGCCGCTCTCGTCCAACGGCACGTCGCCGCTGAGCAACCAGTCGAACAGGGGTCCGGGCTGGTCGTTCTCGTCCGCGATGAAGCCGTCCACCGACACTGAGGCGTACATGACCACCTTGCCCACGGCGTTCTCCTTTGCTTGGGGTGCCCCAAACTAGGGGGCCGCGAGCGTTCGCTCTTGTAAGAAATCAATCGGCCGGCAGTGACCAGCTGTCCAGCACGTGGCCGGGATGTTCGCGCAGGAACTGCCGCCGGACTTCGACGTACCGGGTCGGCGTGAGGCCGGTGAAGGCCCGGAACTCGTGCCCGAAGTGGGCCTGGTCGGAATAGCCGGCGCTGGCGGCGAGGGCGGCCCAGTCGATCGGATCAGTGGGGTGGATCGCGAACACGGTGGCGGCGAATCGGTAGCTGCGGGCCAGCCGCTTCGGCGTGACGCCGATGAGCTCCTTGAACCGCTGAGCCAGATGAGTGCTGCTGACGCCGGCTGCCACCGTCAGGTCGCCGATCGCCACCGCCCCGCGGGTCGACGCGATGACGCTGCTCGTGTGGCGGACAAGTCGCAGGCCGGGGGTCTCGCACAGCCGGCGCGTCAGCTCTTCCTCGAGCAGCGTCAGCATCTGGTGCGGTCCGTCCGCTGCGGCCAGCCGCTCCCGCAGCTCGGCGACCGCTGACCGGCCCCACACCTGCTCGATCGTCACCGGTTGGTCGCACAGCTCGGCCGCGGGCATCGGCACGAACGGTGCCACCCCCCACGGCTTGAAGTGCACGCCGACAGACCGGGTCCGGACTGGGTAGCCGAACTCCAACGCGCGGGTGGGTGTGGTGACCAGGCACCCGTCGGCGTACTCGGCCGTCTCGATGTCGGTGCCGGCGCGGATGCGGAACGGCGCCCCGAGGTTGACGATGAGGAACGCCGCCGGCGACGGCGGCAGCATCAACCGGGCGTACGGCGGCGCTCCCTCCAGGTAGTAGAGGTCGTCGATCAGCCCGTCCAGCGGCGGTCGCGGCACTCTGGCGACGTACTCCACGCCGACACGGTATCGCCGCTGCTCCCGCCCGCTTTGCGTGTCGGAATGATCCCGCGGCGCGCGAACCGACGCCAGTGAGCACCGCCAGATGCGGAGCTAGACCGTGGGTGGCCAACTGGTCGCTACCTACGAGAGCGGCCGCGTACGCCGCCGCCGGCGTGTTCTGCGGGCCGCGGCCCGGACGAGGCCGAAGTGGTCTGACGCTGCTCGCACTCGACCACCGTTGCCCACAAGCGGCACCATCGATCGCCTGTCGCGGTCGAGTCCCGATGGCAGTCAGTCTTCGAGCGGACCCAGGGACGGTCCGGCGACGAACCGGGCCGTCGGATCGGCGAGCACGTCCAACTCCAGCACGACCAGCTCGTTGCCGTCGGACCGCAGCACCGGGCCGGGCACGAAGAGGGTGTGCTGCGGCCCGCGCCGCCAGTAGCGCCCCAGACAGAAACCGTTGACCCAGGCGATGCCCTTGCCCCAGACCGTGGTGTCGAGAAAGAGGTCGACGTCGGGCTCGGCCGAGAAGACCGTGCGCCACGCGGTGGGTCCGACGCCGGGGCCACGGCCGTCGGTCGGCCGGTCTCCCACAGGCGCGGCACCCGATCGAGGTCGATGGCCAGGACCTCCCAGCCCGTGAGCGGAGTCCCGTCGAGAGACGCCGGACCGACGAGCCCTTGTGCTCACCGATGCGGACGCCGTAGTTGACGCGGCCCTGGTCCTCGACGACCAGCTCCAGCCGGCCGCGTCCGTAGGGCAGGTCGATCGTCCGCTCGTGGTGCTCCCGCTCGAGGATGCCGACCGGAGCGCCGTCGAGGAAGACGGTCGGCCCGGTCCCGGACCTCACCGAGGGTGAGGATGCCCGGGCGGTCGCCCGGCAGCTCGGTCCGGTAAACGGCCAGACGAGTGTCTGTCCTCCAGCTCGTCCAGCACCGGCAGCGACTCCCAGCTGCTCCAGGAGCCCCAGGCGCCGGGTCGTCGAGCAGCCGGACCGACTCGCCCAACGCCACCGTCAGCTCGGGGGCAGGCCGGCGGCCTCGGGGGCCTCGGGGGTCTCGGTCGGCACCGGGGCGTAGCGGGCGATGACGTCGCGGAACGCGAAGTACTTCGCGGTGGGGTTGCCGGCCTCGTCCAGGGGAGCGTCGTAGTCGTACGACGTCACCGTCGGCCGGTAGATCCCCTTGTCGTTGGCCCCGCTGGTGAGGCCGAAGTTCGTGCCGCCGTGGAACATGTACACGTTGACCGAGGCGCCTGCGGCGAGCAGCGAGTCGAGCTCCTCGGCGGCCTGCTCGACGGGGGTGGTGTGGTGCCGGCCGCCCCAGTGGTCGAACCAGCCGTCCCAGAACTCCATGCACATCAGCGGCCCGGTCGGCTGGTGGTCGCGGAGGATGCGCAGGCGGTTCGCGCTGTCCGAACCGAAGGAGCTGGTGCGCAGCACCCCGTCGAGTCCGCCGGCGGCGAGCATCGCGTCGACGGGCTGGTCGCACGGTGACCAGCGGCACGCCGATGCCGGCTCCACGGGTCATCTCCACGAGTGCCCGCAGGTAGCTCCGGTCGTCACCGTAGGCGCCGTACTCGTTCTCCACCTGGACCAGCAGCACGGGTCCGCCCTCGTCGACCTGGTGCGGGCGCACGAGCGCCAGGACCTGGTGGAGGTACTTCTCGATCTCGTCGAGGAAGCGCGGCTCGTGGCGGCGGATCCCGACGCCCCGGTCCCGGAACAGCCAGGGCGGCAGCCCGCCGTTGTCCCACTCCGCGCAGATGAACGGCCCCGGACGCACGATCGCGTGCAGGCCGGCCTCGCCCACCAGGCGCAGGAACCGCGACAGGTCGAGGATCGCCGTCGGTGTCGAAGACGCCCGGGCGGGGGCTGTGGGCGTTCCACGGCACGTAGGTCTCGATGGTGTTGAGGCCCATCAGCCGGGCCTTCTCGATCCGGTCCGCCCAGTGGTCGGGGTGGACCCGGAAGTAGTGCAGCGCGCCGGAGAGGATCCGGAACGGCTCACCGTCGAGAAGGAAGTCGGTCTCGCCGATCGTGAACTCGGGCATGCCTACCTCTCGGCAATGGGACGGACAGCCGCCGCTCCGCGAGGTGCGGCGGCTGTCGGTCCGGTCAGTCGCTGGGTCAGTTGACGCTGAAGCCCTGCTCGTTGCCGTACTCGACGAGCGCTTCCTGCCAGGCGCCCAGGCCGGCGTCGAGGTCGGTGTGGGTCTGGTAGGACTTGCCGACGGTGTCGCCGAAGATCGTGTTGGCGTAGAGCTGGTAGGGCAGGTACTGCCAGCCCTCGACCACCGTGCGCGGCCGCCTCGGTGAGCACCTGGTTGACCTTCTGGCCGCCGAAGTAGTCGAGCTCGCTTGTCGACGAACGCCGGGTCCTGTCAGGTCCGCGACCGTGGCCGGGAAGCCACCGCTCGCCAGGAACGGCTCGATGCCCTCGTCGTGGTTGAGCCAGCGCACGAACGCCGCGGCCAGCGCCGGGTTCTTGCTCTGCTCCAGCACCGACTGGGTGCTGCCGCCGTTCTCGGCGGTCGCCGGCTGCCCGTCGTACGTCGGCATCGGTGCGGCCCGCCACTTGCCCGCGCCGTCGGGCACGGACTGCTCGAACACGCCGGGTGTCCAGGCGCCGAGACCGATGGACGCGATGGTGCCGTCGCCGAGCGCCTTGTACCACTCGTCGGTCCAGCCGGGGATGGTGCAGACCAGCTCGTCCTCGACGAGCTGGTTCCAGACGGCCGTCCACTTCTGGGTGCCCTCGTCCTGCAGGTCGATCGTGACGCTGCGTCGCCGTCGGTCTGGAACGGCGTGCCGCCGGCCTGCCAGATCATGCTGGTGGTGAAGCCGGCGTCACCGCTGTCGGTGGTGATGTACTGCGGAGGGGTCGGCCGTCTTGAGCTTCTCGGCGGCGGCGACGTACTCGTCCCAGGTGGTCGGCACCTCGAGGCCGTTGTGCTCGTCGAAGACCTCCTGGTTGTAGAACAGCGCCATCGGGCCGGAGTCCTGCGGCAGGCCGTAGAGCCCGTCGCCGCCGTGCACCGCGGCCCAGGTCGACGGCGTGTAGTCCGTCTCGAACTCGTCGAAGCCGTACTGGTCGAGGTCGACCAGGTCGCCGGGCAGCGCGAACTGCGGCAGCGCCTAGTACTCGATCTGGGCGACGTCCGGGCCGCCGGAGCCGGCCTTGATCGCGTTCTGCAGCTTCGTGTAGTGGTCGTTGCCGGTGCCGGCGTTGACCAGCTTCACGTCGACGTTCGGGTACTGGTCCTCGAACGCCGCCACCTGGGCCTCGGCGGACGGGGTCCACGTCCAGTAGGTGATCGTGCCGCCCTCCTCGAGGGCAGCGTCGAGGTCCTGGCTGCCGAGCCGCCGCCTGACCGCCGCCGCCGCCCCCGTCGATCCGAGCCGCAGCCGGCGAGCACAGAGGCGGCGGTGAGGGCCGCCACGGCGAGGGCGATCCGTGCGGGATCTGACGCCCATCTGGTGATCAACATGGACGTTCCTTTCATTTCACTGTTTGACGCTTCCCGCGCTCAGGCCGGACTGCCAGAACCGCTGCAGGAGGAGGAAGGCGATGACGAGCGGGACGATGGTCAGCAGAGAGCCGGTGATCACGAGGTTGTAGACGGGCTGGGCGTTCGCGCCCGTCGCCTGCGCGCTCCACTGGGTGAGTCCCACGGTGAGCGGGTACAGCTTCGGCTCGCTGAGCATGATCAGCGGGAGGAAGTAGTTGTTCCAGGTCGAGACGACGGCGAACAGCAGCACCGTGACGATGCCGGGGGCGAGCAGGCGCAGCGCGACCGTGAAGAAGATCCGGATCTCGCCGGCGCCGTCGATGCGGGCCGCCTCGAGCAGCTCGTCGCGGAACGGCGTCGCGCGGCGTAGACCCACATCAGGTAGAGCCCGAACGGGCTGATCAGCGAGGGGATGATGATCGCCCAGAGCGTGTTGGTCAGGCCCATGTTGCGAGAACATCAGGAACGTCGGCACGGCCAGCGCCGTGCCGGGGACGGCGACCGCGCCGATGACGACGGCGAACACCGCCCGGCGGCCGGGGAAGTGGTACTTGGCCAGGCCGTAGCCCGCCGCGGTGGCCAGCAGCGTCGCGCCGCCGGCGCCGACCACGACGTAGAGCAGGGTGTTGCCGAGCCAGCGCAGGAAGATGCCGTCGTCGTAGGTCAGCGTGTCGCGTGATGTTGTCGAAGAGCGCGAACTCGTCGCCGAACGCACAGGCCCGGGCGTCGAGAACAGGTCGGCCTGGGTCTTGGTCGCGTTCACGATCAGCCACACCAGCGGCACCAGCGTGTAGACGAGGAACAGCGCCATCAGCACGGTCAGCAGCGGCGACTCGTCGCGGCGTCAGCACGGAGACGCGTTCGGCCGGCTGCGTCATTTCATCGCCTCTCGTGAGCCGCGCAGCTGGACGACGTACGCGATCACCGCGGTGATCAGGCCCATCACGATCGCGATGGTCGCCGAGTAGTTGTACTGCTGGCCGCCGAAGGACAGGTTGTAGGCGTACAGGTTCGGCGTGTAGTAGGTCGTGATCACGTTGGGCTCCAGCGTGCGCAGGATGTTCGGCTCGTTGAACAGCTGGAAGGTGCCGATGATCGAGAAGATCGTGGCGATCACGATCGCCCCGCGCAGGGCGGGGAGCTTGATCGAGCAGCACGGTGCGCAACGGCGCCGGCGCCGTCGATGCGCGGCCGCCTCGTAGAGCTCGCCGGGCACCGTGCGCAGCGCGGAGTAGAAGATCAGCATGTTGTAGCCCACGAACTCCCAGGTCACGATGTTGCCGATCGAGGCGAGCATCCAGTTGCTGGCTGAGCGGTCGCGATCGAGGTGCCGAACAGGTCGTTGAGGTCGGCGGCCAGCCCGAAGTTGGTGCCGTACATGAAGCCCCACATCAGCGACGGCGACGACGCCGGGAACGGCGTAGGGCAGGAAGATCACGAGCCGGAAGAAGCTCGTGCCGTAGCAGCCGGGCGCTGTCGATGGCCAGCGCGGCGACCAGTGCGAGACCGAGCATGATCGGCACCTGGACCACGAGGAACAGCAGCGACCCGCAACGAGCCGTCCCAGAACTTGTCGTCGGTGAGCACGTCGACGTAGTTGTCGAGGCCGACGAACTCCGTGGTGCCGAAGAACGCCTGCTCACGGAAGAGGCTGAGGTACGATGGCGTACCCGATCGGCGCGAGGAAGGTCAGCGCGAAGACCACCAGGAACGGGCCGACGAAGATCCAGCCCCGTCGTGTCGCTGCGCGACCACCGGCGACCGGGCACGGGCGGTCGGCCGCGACCGCGGACTCCCGGCTTGTCGCCAGCTGGGTCACGGTCCCACCTCCCTTCACCGCCTTTCGGTGGCGGCACTGTTAACGTCAACAGGTACAGTGACGTACGACACATGTTGACGTCAACAGGCTAGGCGGAAGGATTATTCGGTCCATGGCGACAGACAGCACCGCCGGACGCACCGGGCCGCGGCGGGGGGCCTCGAAGGCCGACGTTGCCCGGATCGCCGGAGTCTCGGGCCAGACGGTCTCGCGGGTCGCGAACGGCGCCCGCTACGTCGACGCGGCCACCCGGGAGCGGGTGCTGGCCGCGATGCGCGAGGTCGGCTACCGGCCGAACCGGGCCGCCCGGGCGCTGCGCAGCGGACGGTTCCAGAGCATCGGCGTGATCGCGTTCGAGCTCTCCAGCGTCGGCACCACCCACACCCTCGACGCGATCGCGGCCGCCGCCACCGAGACCGGGTTCTCATCAACCTGCTGCCGGTGCTCGACGCCGACCCAGGACGCCGTGCGAGCGGCGCTTCGACCAGCTCGGCGAGCAGGCGGTCGACGGCATCATCATCCTGGTCGAGACGCACCGGCTCGACGGCGTCAGCCGTGCCGGACGGGCTGCCGGTCGTCGTGGTCGACTCCAGCGCGCAGTACGACTACCCGATCGTCGACAACGACCAGGCCCACGGAGCCGGTTGGCCACCGAGCACCTGCTCGACCTCGGGCCACGAGACCGTCTGGCACGTCGCCGGGCCCGAGCTGTCCTACTCCGCGCGGCGCCGCCGGACGTCGTGGCAGGCGACGCTCGAGGCCCACGGCCGACGCGTGCCGCCGGTGCTGCCGGGCGACTGGTCGACCGGCGTCCGGCTACGAGGCCGGCCTCCGGCTGGCCGACGACGACGAGGTGACCGCGGTGTTCACCGCCAACGACCAGATGGCCCTGGGCCTGCTGCGGGCCCTGCACGAGCGCGGTCGCCGGGTCCCCGACGACGTCAGCGTCGTCGGCTTCGACGACATGGAGGAGGCGGCGTACTTCTGGCCGCCGCTCACCACCGTCCACCAGTCGTTCGACGAGGTCGGCCGGGGCGCGGTCGACGCCCTGATCCGGGAGATCCAGTCCGGCGAGCACGAGCACCAGACGCGCCTGGTGCCGACCCGGCTGGTGGTCCGGGCCAGCACCGCCCCGCCCCGCAAGACGACCGCATGAACCGCCACCGGTGGGTGCGGTGGCCCGAGTCGCTCACGATCGAGAGCGCCCGCGGACCGCTCGGCTTCGGGGCCGACTACAACCCCGACCAGTGGGACCGGGCGGTGTGGGACGAGGACGTCCGGCTGATGCGTCAGGCCGGGGTGAACATCGTCTCCCTCGGGATCTTCTCCTGGGCCCGCCTACAGCCGACCGAGGACACCTGGGACTTCGCGTGGCTCGACGAGGTGATGGACCTCCTGCACGCCCACGGCATCGCCGTCGACCTCGCCACCGCGACCGCCTCGCCGCCGCCCTGGTTGGGCGCCCGACACCCGGAGATCCTTCCTGTCACCCGCACCGGCGAGACGATGTGGCCGGGCGCCCGGCAGCACTGGCGGCCGACGTCACCGGTGTTCCGGCAGCACGCCCTGGCGGTCGTCGAGGTGATGGCGAGCCGCTACGCCCGACCACCCGGCGCTCGCCGCCTGGCACGTCTCCAACGAGCTCGGGTGCCACAACCTCTACGACTACTCCGACGACGCCGCGATCGCGTTCCGCGCCTGGCTGTCGGAGAGGTACGGCGACCTCGACGCGCTCAACCACGCCTGGGGCACCGCGTTCTGGTCGCAGCGCTACAGCGACTGGAGCGAGGTGCTGCCGCCGCGGCTGACGCCGACCATTCCCGAACCCCACACACCAGCTCGACTTCAAGACGATTCTCCTCCGACGCCCTCAGGACTACCTGCGCGCCGAGCGGGACGATGCTCGACCGGCTGACCCCCGACGTGCCGGTGACCACGAACTTCATGGTGATGGACCACTTCACGGCATCGACTACGCCGACTGGGCGGCCGAGGTCGACTTCGTCTCCAACGACCACTACACGCTCGTCGACGACGCGCCCGCGACGAGCTGTCGTTCTCGGCCAACCTGACCGGTGGCATCGCCGGCGGGGGCCGTGGTTCCTGATGGAGCACTCGACCAGCGCGGTCAACTGGCGCGCGATCAACCCGCCCAAGGCGGACGGCGCGCTGGTGCGGGACTCGCTCACCCACGTGGCGCACGGTGCGGACGCCGTCTGCTTCTTCCAGTGGCGGCAGTCCGTCGTCCGGCGCGGAGAAGTACCACTCGGCGATGGTGCCCCATGCCGGCGAGGACAGCGAGGTCTATCGAACGGTGGTCCGACTGGGTGGGCACCTCGAGCGGCTCGCCTCCGTCGTCGGGTCGCGGCGCCAGCCTGCCCGGGCCGCGATCCTCTTCGACATCGATTCGTCGTGGACCCTCGACCTGGAGGCCAACCCGAGCTCCTCGGTGAGCCATCGGGCGGAGGCGCTCGACTGGTACGTCGCGTTCCTCGCGCTCGGTGTCCGGGCTGACGTCCTGCCCGTCGGCGCGCCGCTCGACGGGTACGACGTGGTGGTGGCGCCGGTGCTGCACGTGATGCCGGCCGCGACGGCCGACCTGCTGGGGAAGTTCGTCGACCGCGGTGGCCACCTGGTCACGACGTACTTCTCCGGCGTCGTGGACGAGAACAACCACGTGTGGCCGGGTGGCTACCCGGGTGCACTGCGCGACCTGCTCGGCATCCGCATCGAGGAGTTCGGGCCGCTCCTGGACGGGTGCGAGGTCGTTCTCGACGACGGCAGTACCGGGACGCGGTGGACCGACCGGATCACCGCGACGACTCCCGGCACTCAGGTCCTCGCGTCGTACAAGACCGGCCTGCAGGCGGGCCGCCCGGCAGTGACCCGACGGGCCCTGGCTCACGGCTCGGCCACCTACGTCTCCACCCGGTTGGGTGCGGATGGTCTCGAGCCGCTGCTGGCCCGACTGCTCGAGGCCGCCGGGGTGGACAGCGAGCTGTCCGCGGGGCTTCGCGGCCGGGTGGAGCTCGCCATCCGCGCAGACGGCGAGAGGGAGTACTGGTTCCTGGTCAACCGGACCGACGACGTGGTCGACCTCGGCGAGCTGGGCGACCTCGGCGAGCCGATGTTCTCCTCGGGTGCTGATCTCGGCGTCGCCGAGCTGGCGGGCTCCGGGGTGGCCGTGTTCACCCGCACCGCCCGATGACCAGCGAGACCCGCCAACCTCGGCACCCGCGGCGTCCAGGAAGCGGCCGACCTGCGTCGAGTACTGCAACCTGCCGGCCGGCACGCACTGGTCGGACCTGCGACGGCAGCACGGCCGGGAGGCGGCGTACGACGTCCGGCTGTGGTGCCTGGGCAACGAGATGGACGGCCCGTGGCAGGTGGGGCGCGAAGACCGCGACGGAGTACGCACGACTCGCCGCCGAGGCCGGCAAGCGCGATGAAGCTCGTCGACCCGACCCTCGAGCTGGTGGCCTGCGGCAGCTCCAACCACACATGCCGACGTTCGGCTACTGGGAGCGCGAGGTGCTCGAGCACACATGGGACGTGGTCGACCACATCTCGATGCACGCCTACTACGAGGAGCTCGAGGGCGACCGCGCGCAGCTTCCTGGCCTCCGGCGCCGACATGGACGCGTTCATCGACGGCGTCGCCGCCACCATCGACGCGGTCGCGGCGCGCAAGCACAGCACCAAGTCGATCGGCATCGCGTTCGACGAGTGGAACGTCTGGTACCAGACCCGGTTCAACGACGAGGGCCTGCCGCGGATCACCGAGGCCGGTCGCATTGCTCGAGGACGACTACAGCGCGCTCGATGCCGTGGTGGTCGGCGACCTGTTGATCTCTCTGCTCAACCACGCCGACCGGGTGCGGATCGCCTGCCTGGCCCAGCTGGTCAACGTGATCGCCCCGATCCGCACCGAGCCGGGCGGTGCGGCCCGGCGGCAGCCGACGTTCCACCCGATTGCCGCGGTCACCGCCGCCGCTTGTGGCGTCGTGCTGGCCACCGAGGTGGACTGCGTCTCCGTCGCGACCGAGCGGTACGGCGAGGTGCCGGCCGTGACCGCCGCCGCCACCTTCGACCAGGAGTCGGGCTCGTGGAGCGTCTTCCTCACCAACCGCTCGGATGCCCCGATCGAGGTGCAGCTCGACCAGCGCGGGCTCTCGCAGGCGGTGCCCTCCGCCCGGACCCTCAGGGCGGATGCTCCCGCGTCTGCCGACCACATGTTCACCGCGACGGAGGTCTCCCCAGCCTCTGGCGGCACCCTCGCGCTCGTCCTGCCGGCGGAGTCCTGGACCGTCCTCGAAGCGCGCCAGGACAGCTGAGCCGACGTGTCAACCGACGACGAGGAGTCGCGCTCCATGTCCCACCCGACGCTCCCGCCTCGGGGCGTGCACCTCCGCCGCGGAGACACCAGCCTCGCGGTCCGCTTGGACTCCACCGAGCTCCCGTGCGTCCTCCACTGGGGTCCGGACCTGGGCGACGTCGCGGCCGACCACCTGACCGAGCTTCTCCGCTCGCTGGAGATGCCGACCGCAGACGGTGCGATCTACCAGCACTCGTGGGCGTCCGTGCTGCCGCAGCAGACCAGCGGTTGGGTGGGCCGTCCGGGCCTGCTGGGCAGCCGCGCCGGCCAGGCCTGGGCACTCACCTTCGACGCGGTGGACCACACGGTCATCGAGTCGAGTGACTGCACCCGACTCACCAGCGTCGCCCTGGACGGGCCGGCCAGCTGCAGGTGACCACCGAGATCGAGCTGTTCGACGACGGCCTGCTGCGCCTGCGCGCCAGCGTGCGCAACCTATCGGAGACGGCGTACGAGGTGACGCTGCTCGAGCCCGCCCTGCCGGTGCCGACGGACGCCGACGAGCTCCTGGACATGGCCGGTCGGCACGCCCACGAACGCACCCCCCAGCGCCACGCATTCACCCAGGGGCAGCACGTCCGCGAGGCCTGGGGCGGACGTCCCGGCCACGACTCGGCCACCGTGCTGTGTGCCGGCCGGTCCGGGTTCGGCTTCCGCTCGGGTCGGGTGTGGGGTGTCCACCTCGGCTGGAGCGGCAACCAGGTGCTCTGCGCCGAGAGCTCGTTCACCGGCTGGAAGCTGCTGCGTGGAGGCGAGCTGCTCATGCCCGGCGAGGTGGTGCTGGGCCACGGCGAGACCTATGCCTCGCCCTGGCTCTACGCCTCGTGGGGCGAGGGTCTCGACGCCTTCTCCGGCCGTTTCCACGAGCACCTGCGGGCGCGCGAGGACCACCCACGCCGCGAGCGACCCGTGCTCCTCAACACCTGGGAGGCCGTCTACTACGACCTGGACCCGCAGAAGCTCGTCGAGCTCGCCGAGCGTGCTGCCGAGCTCGGCGTCGAGCGATACGTCCTCGACGACGGCTGGTTCAGGGGGCGTCGCGACGACACCAGTGCCCTGGGTGACTGGGTCGTGGACGAAGACGTGTTCCCGGACGGGCTCACGCCACTGGTGAAGACCGTGCAGAGCCTGGGCATGGAGTTCGGCCTGTGGGTCGAGCCCGAGATGGTCAACCTCGACTCCGACGTCGCCCGGGCGCATCCCGAGTGGATCCTCGGCACCCACGCCGGTCCCGGCATCGCCGCGCGCAACCAGCACGTCCTCGACCTGACCAACGAGCTCGCCTGGGACCACGTGTTCGGTCAGATCTCGACGCTGGTGGATCGCCACGACATCGCCTACCTCAAGTGGGACCACAACCGTCCCCTGACCGGCGCCGGTCGCGGCGGCGACGGCCACCCCGGCGTCCACCTGCAGACCCTGGCGGCCTACCGCCTGATGGAGGCGCTCCGCGCGAGGCATCCCGGGCTCGAGATCGAGTCCTGCTGCGGCGGCGGCGGGCGTGTCGACCTAGGCGTCCTGGAGCGGACCGACCGCGTGTGGGTCTCCGACTGCATGGACGCCCACGAAGGCCACCGGTTGGTCCGGTGGACCGGGTTGACCCTCCCGCCGGAGCTGATGGGCACCCACGTGGGATCGGGCGTCGACCACACCACCGGACGCCAGCACAGCCTGCGCTTCCGGGCCGGCACGGCGATGTGGGGGCACCTCGGCATCGAGTGCGACCTCACCGCGATCGCGGACGAGGAGCGCGAGGAGCTCCGGGCCTGGATCGCGCTGCACAAGCAGTTCCGCGGGCTGCTTCACACCGGCCGTGTCGTGCGCGCCGACACCGTGCCCGACGGTCTCCAGCTCGACGGCGTCGTCGCTCCCGACGGGCGAGAGGCGCTGTTCCGCCTCTCGGCGCTCGACCTCACCCTGGGTCAGCCCGCCGGCCGGATCCGGCTGCCCGGCCTGACCCCGGGGACGGCGTACCGCGTGCTGCCGGTGCCGCTCTCGATCTCACCCAAGGAACGCCCGCGACCCGAGTGGTACGCCGGCGGCGTGGTGATGAGCGGCCGACTCCTCGACGAGGTCGGCCTGATCGCGCCACTGCTCGAGGCCGACGACCTGGTCATCCTGCACCTGGTCGCTGAGGTCGCACCAGCCGACTGATGGCGGGTCAGGTCACCGCGTGCGGCAGGCCGGTGACCTCGAGCACTCGCCGGGCGATGCACTTCTTCCGCACGGTGAGCGTGAACTGACCCTCTCCTGCCTTCATGGCGTGGATGAACACCCCGAGGGCGAGGCTCGGCAGGAAGTCGAGGTCGCTCAGGTCGACGGTCAGCGGCTTGGTGTGGCCGGCGGTGTGCTCGTGCACGACCGCTCGCAGCTCGTCGATCATGGTCTCGTCGATCACGCCACTGAGATGGAGGATGCCGGTCTCTGGTGACATCTCAGCTCGGAAAGGGCGCTCGACCACGGCAGGAGCGTAGGCGACTGACCGGGCTCAGGAGCGTCTTTCCACAACCTGGTGACGGCACCGCTCGACGAGGCCACGGAAGGCGTCGTCATGCTCGTCCGTCTCGGGAACGCCGAGGACGATGCCGTCGCACAGCCCGGAGTACCAGCTCTCCAGCAGGTCGGGGATCTCGGCGAACGTTCCGTGGGGCACGAGGAGGTCCATCACCTCGTCGGGCAGGTGCCGGGGCAGGTCGGCCCAGTCGCCGGTGCTGGCCATACCGCTCAGCGCCTGTCCGAGGCCTTCGAGGCCGAACTCCTCGAGCTGACGGCGGTACGCCGGCGTGCTGTAGAGGAAGGCCAGCTCGGGTCGGCGGGTGGCACGCGCCTCGGCGAGAGATGCCGCGTCGTAGGCCATCACGGGCTGTGGTCCGGCCACGATCGCGGGCCCGCCGTCGGTGCGTCCGGCGGCAGCGACGCCGTCGGCGAGCGCGGGCAGGATGTGGGCCTTGAGCATCCGTGGGTGTGAGCTGGTCGGGTGGGCGACGAAGCCGTCCGAGAGCTCACCGGCCAGTAGGCACATCCCCCGGTTCACGCCGCCGCTCCAGATCGGGGGAGCGGCGTGCTCGAGCGGACCGGGGTTGAAGTAGGGCTGCAGCCGTTCGAACCGGTAGTGGGAGCCGACGTAGCTGAGGTCCGCCCCGGTCTGGAAGGCCTCGAAGATCGCCCGGACCGATCGAATGTAGTCGCCGAGTCGCGACACCGGCTCGGACCACTCCGTGGAGAACCGGCCCACGATGTTGCCGCGCACCTGGGAGGCGAGCCCGAGCTGGAAGCGACCGGACGAGAGAGCGGTGAGGTCCCACGCGGAGATGGCGGTCAGCATCGGGCTGCGCGGGAAGGCGACCACCATGCTGGTCCGGATCACCAGGCGCTCGGTGGCCGCGGCCGCGATGGCGGACACCACGAACGGGTCGTGCACGGTCTCGGGGACGTGCATGACGTCGAAGCCGAGATCCTCGATGCGGCGGGCCCAGGGCCCGACCTCGTGGAGCGACATCTGCGACGGCCACGACGCGATGATCTCCATCACACGATCATAGGAACCTGGCGGCCAGGCGGCGCTGGCGCTCGACCGTAGCGGCGGGTGACCACGAAGAACAGCCACGGCTTGTTGATGCCGCGCCGGCGGCCGTCGGTGATGGTGATCAAGGGTAGGAGCAACACGTTCGCGATCGAGAAGTCGATGGCTGCGGAGCCGGCAGCGGGGTTGTCGAATCAGCTGCAGGTAGTGCGCCCAGCAGATGCACCTCGCGCTCGACGGTACCGGAGTTCGCGGCGCCGTTCGAGTTCCTCAACGACCCGAGGATGCAGAGTGCGATCGGGTGCTTCGCCACACCCGAGGAGCTCCAGCGCCAGTTCGAGGACAGCCGCCGCGGCATCGTGCCGCGACACCGGCTGTCGCCTTCCAGATCCCATCCGCCTCGGACCCCGACCTGGCACCGCCCGGAAAGGGCCGCGGCGTCGGCGTTCGCGCTGTGGTTCCCGGTCGAGGAGGATCCGGCGGAGTACGCACGGCTCAAGGCAGAGATGGGGCAGCGGGTGATCGACCGGATCACCCAATTCGCGCCGAACTTCGAGAGCCTGATCCTCAAGCACACGACGTTCACGCCGAAGCACACGGGCGCGATGTTCGGGGCGCCTGGTGGCGACTACTGCCACGGCCTGATCCACCCGGAGCTGCTCGGCCCGTACCGACCCGGACCGCGCGGGTACGTCGACCAGCCGCACGACATCGACGGCCTCTACCTCGGCAGCGCCGGCTGCTACGGCGGTCCGGGCATCACGTTCATCCCGGGCTACAACGCAGCGCGGGCTGTGCTCGAGGATCGCTAGCGGAGAGGGAGGGCGGGGGAGTCGTTCGTCGCGTCCGCCGGTGGAGGGCTGTCCCCAGGGAGCAGGACGGACCGCTCGGCGGTCGCGATCGCGTGGGCGCGCGCGGACGACACGGGCGCGTGGCGCTCGCTGTAGTAGCCGTCGGGGCTCCTGGTGATGACCCCCGTCTCGTAGCCGTGAGCGAGTCGTCGGTCGTCGGCGCGCTGCAGCGACAAGCACCAGCGCCGGGCGACCACGAACGCGATGACGGGGAGCACCACCACGGCTGCCCGGCCGGCGTACGTGATCTGGTTGAGGCGCAGATGCAGCTGCGTGGCGATGATGTCGTTGGCACCGGCGGCCCACAGCACGCCGTAGAAGGTCACGCTCGCCGCCAGGAAAGCCGTGCGCACCGGGGCGTTGCGCGGGCGCTGCAGCAGGTGGTGCTCGCGCCGGGCACCGGTCAACCTCGCCTCGAGGAACGGCCAGCCCAGGAAGACCACGACGAACACCGCGGGCAGCACTTGAGCCGGGAGGAACACGCTCCACACGATGGTGTGTCCGAAGATCTCGCTCTCCCAGCCGGGCATGAGTCGCAGCGCACCTTCTGCGAAGCCGAGGTACCAGTCCGGTTGCGAGCCGGCGGTCACCTTCGCCGGGTCGTAGGGGCCGTACTTCCACAGCGGGTTGATCGACAGCAGCCCGCCCATCAGTGCGGTCACCCCGCTGACGATGAAGAAGAAGCCGGTGGCCTTCGCGATGTAGACGGGCAGGAACGGGAAGCCGACCACGTTGTCCTCGGTCCGGCCGGGTCCGGGCCACTGGGTGTGCTTGTGGAACACGATCAGGAGCAGGTGCGCCGCCACCAGAGCGACGAGCAGGCCGGGGATCAGGAGCACGTGGACGATGTACAGCCGCGGAATGGCCGCATCACTCGGGAACTCCCCGCCGAACAGGAGGAGCGACCCGTACGTCCCGACCACGGGGGTGGCCTTGACGATGCCGTCGGCGATGCGCAGGCCCGTGCCCGAGAGCAGATCGTCGGGCAGGGAGTAGCCGGCGAAGCCCTCGAGAATGCCGAGGAGCAGCATCGTGCCGCCGATCAGCCAGGTGACCTCGCGCGGCTTGCGGAAGGCGCCGGTCGCGAAGATCCGCATCATGTGGATGAACATCGCGGCGATGAAGATCATCGCTGCCCAGTGGTGCATCTGGCGCACCATGAGGCCCCCGCGCACGTCGAAGGAGATCTCGAGGGTCGAGGCGTAGGCCCGCGTCATGCTCACGCCGCGCAGGGCGTCGTAGCTGCCGTCGTAGGTCACCTCGGCCATCGAGGGGTCGAACCAGAGGGTGAGGAAGGTGCCGGACAACAGGAGCACGACGAAGCTCCACAGCGCGATCTCCCCGAGCATGAAGGACCAGTGCTCGGGAAACACCTTGCGGACGAACGGACGGGCAGCGCGGGCGAGGCCGAGGCGACCGTCGGTCCAGTCGGCGACACGACTCGATCGGGTCTCCATGACCACGAGACACCGCTGGGGGCCGATTTGCGACAAGGGCGGGGTGCTCGGCCGCTGGGTTCACCGGGTTCGACGCCCGTCAGTCACTGCTCGACGTCGGCAAGCGACGTCGCGAACGTGAAGGGCGGCCTGCCGACGCCGGAGATGCGCAGCCGTCCCCACAGGTCGACGTCGCCGAGCCTTGACGCGTGGGCGGATCCTTCTGGTGTGCGCAGCTCGACGGAGATCTGGCCGCCCACCAGCGTGTCGATCGCAGGGTTGGCGGTCACTCGTCCGTACCAGTGATAACGGCCGTCGATGGGCTCGAAGTAGCCTCGCAGGTCGGCCTCGGCGGCAATCTCCTGATCGTTGACGATCACTGTCACCGGACCCGAGTAGCCCTCCTCGAGCGCGGCGTCGGCCACCGTCGTCAGCTCATCGTCGGTCATGGCCTTCCCTTCACTGCGGGGCGAGTCGGATCAGGTGCTCGGCGCCGATCACAGAGTCGGGATCGAGGATCAGGTCGAGGACCACGAGACTCGCCTGGGCGGCTCCCAGCAGCACCGTAGTGAGGTGTTCGACCAGTCGCTCCACCGGCATTCGCTGGTCGGCCGGCTGCATCATCCACCAGTCCGACGCGCCGAGGACCGCTCCGACGAGGGCGTGGGTGAGGGGTTCGACGCCATCGGTCTCGATGTGCGCCCGGGCGAAGTCCTCGCTCGTGAAGGCAATCAGCACGTTCGCAACTGCGCGCCCGTTCTCGGTGATCGCGTTCGCGCGCCCATGCCCGGGAGTCGGGCTGTCCATGAGCATCTTCGCGGTGTTGGGGTACGCCGCAACCACGCTGAAGTACGCCTGGAGGCACTGACGAAGGCATTCGCGCACCGTGACATCCGGCGTCAGGGCGGTCGCCATCTGCACGAGGATCTGGTCGCGGATCCGCTCGCCGACTGCTGCGATGAGGTCGGCCTTGTCGTCAAAATGCCGATAGATCTTCGGTTTCGGCATCTCGGCGACCTGGGCGATCTGCTGCAGGCTCGCTTCGGGTCCGTAGCGCTCGAACGCGGTCATAGCCGAGTCGACCAGATGCCCGCGACGGGCGACCCGGTGCTCCCGCCAGCGCTCCGCGCGGCCATCGGGACGCCGTGAATGCTTGACATTGCTGCCCACAAGGTTAATGGTAACAGAGGTATCGGTAACCGATGATCCCGTGTAGAAATAGGGAGCAGTCATGACCACTGCGGAGTCAAACCCTGGACCCGGATCCGGCGCTCGGGAAGCGCGGGAGCGCACGGCGCTGCGGTTGCTGAAGTCGTCAGCGGAGCGTTCCTACGACCCCGACGTCGACCTCGACTGGGCCGCTCCCGTGGCCGAGGACAAGCTCTTCCACCCGCCCGAGGACATCTCGATCTACGGCACGAAGCTGTGGGAAGGACTCTCCACCGAGCAGCAGCGTGAGCTGGGCCGCCACGAGATCGCCTGCGTGGCGAGCCTCGGTCTGCTCTCCGAGATGGGCCTCATGCACGCGCTGGTCAGGGTCGTTGGCGACAGCGACCTGACCAGCAACCACATGCGCTACGCCCTGACCGAGATCGCCGACGAGTGCCGGCACTCCACGATGTTCGGGAGGTCGATCGGCGTGGGGGGCACCGGGGCCTACATGATCCCACGCTGGATGCGCGGCGTGATGCCGCTTGCGGGGCTGATCCCGACCAGCGCCCTCACCTGGGCGGCGATCCTGCTCGTCGAGGACCTGACCGACAAGCAACAACGCGAGACGATGGCCGATGAAAGGATCCAGCCCGGCATTCGGATGGTCAACCGCATCCATGTCATCGAAGAGGCCCGGCACATGACTTTCGCGAAGGGCGAGCTCTTCCGGCGCGTGGCCAGGGCGGGCCCGGTTGAGCTGGCGTTCACCCGGGTGACGCTCGGCGTGATGGCGTCCGGCATCAGACGGATCCGGATCCTGCCGAAGGTCTACCGTTCGGTCGGCATCCACCCCCTCACCGGCTGGCTTGCCGCCCAGCGCAACCCTGGCTACCACGCAACCCTGGCCAGGTACGCCGAGCGCCTGGTCGCGACGTACCGGGAAGCCGGTCTGATCGACGGACCGGTCACCACCTACCTGTGGCGCCGGTCGAAGCTGCTGGGGGAGTCCGCATGAGGTCGCGCGAAGAGACCGCGGCACGGCTGCTGCGGTCGTCGGCCGAGCATTCCTACGACCCGGACGTCGACATCGACTGGGATGCCCCGGAGGAGCCGGGCAAGCTGTTCCTGCCCGAGGCGCTGGTGACGCTCTACGGCACCCCGCTGTGGAAGACCATGACCGATGAGCAGCGGTCCGACCTGGGGCGCTACGAGCTGGCCTGGATCACCTCCCAGGGCATCGTCGCCGAGCTCGGGCTGATGACGATGCTGGTTCGTGTGGCCGCTATGCACGACCCGACATCGAGCCACGTGCACTATGCGCTCACCGAAGTGGCAGACGAGTGCCGGCACTCGACGATGTTCTCCCGCGCACTCGAGACGCACCGCCGCGAGGGTGACCCTGAGCTGCCGAAGCCGCCGAAGTGGGCGGTCGGCGTCGCGCGGTTCGCCGGCGCTGTACTGCCGATCGGACCCGTGAGCTGGGCCGCGACGTTGATGGTCGAGGACCTCCTCGACAAGCTCCAGCGCGAGACCCTGAACCACGAGCGCGTGCAGCCGCGGGTGCGGATGGTCAACCGGATCCACGTCCTGGAAGAGGCACGCCACATGACCTACGCACGCGAGGAACTCGCCCGCAGCGTGGCGAGAAGCGGGATCGTCGCGATGACCCTCGCTCGACTCACGGTCGCCCTGATGGCATACGCCAACCCGCTGCTCACCATGCACCCAGCCGTCTACCAGGCGGTCGGACTCGATCCACACGAGGCTCGGCGGCAGGCACTTGCGAACCCCCACCGACACGCAGCACTGCAGCGGCACGCGGAGCGGTTCGTCTCCACGATGGAGGACGCCGGCCTGATCAAGGGACGGGTCACGACGGCGCTGTGGCAGCGCTCGGCACTGATCAGGAGGAGGGCATGAGGAGGGAGTTCGGCACCGTCATCGTTGGCACCGGGTTCTCCGGCCTCGGTCTGGCCATCCAGCTCAAGAAGCGGGGGCGGCACGACTTCGTCGTGCTCGAGAAGGCGGACGAGGTCGGCGGCACCTGGCGGGACAACACGTATCCCGGGTGCGCCTGCGACGTGCCTTCGCACATGTACTCCTACTCGTTTGCGAAGAACGCGGGCTGGTCGCAGCAGTGGTCGAAGCAGCCCGAGATCCTGGCCTACCTCAAACGATTGGCCGACAAGCACGGTGTCTACGAGCATGTTCGGTTCGGGTCCGAGGTCAACAGCGCGATCTGGGACGACCGCACTGCGCGCTGGATCGTCGGCACGACCAACGGCAGCGAGTACGTCGGTCGCTTCCTGGCCGCTGGAGTGGGGGCGCTGCACATCCCGAGCATCCCTGCGCTCGAGGGTCTCGACACGTTCGCAGGCGCGGCATTCCACTCGGCGCAGTGGGACCACGACTACGACCTGACGGGCAAGCGGGTCGCGGTGATCGGCACCGGCGCCTCGGCGATCCAGTTCGTGCCGAAGATCGCGCGCCAGGTTGCCCACCTCGACCTCTATCAGCGCACCGCCCCGTGGGTGCTGCCACGCACCAACTTCGCCATCCCTGGCCCCGCGAAACAGATGTTTCGTCGGGTTCCCGGGGCGATGTGGGCCTACCGCAACGCCATCTACTGGGCGGCCGAGAGCGCCGGCGTGGGGTTCAACGGGCACTCCGGCCTGCTCCGCCTCGCGGAGCGCGTCGGGCGCAGGCACATCGCGCGTCAGCTCAACGATCCGGTGCTCCGCGAGAAGGTCACCCCTGACTACACGCTCGGCTGCAAGCGGGTGCTCGGCTCCAACACCTACTACCCGGCGCTGGCTCGAGCGAACGTCGACGTGGTGACGGACGCGATCACCGAGATCCGTCCTCACAGTGTGGTCACCGCTGACGGAACCGAGCGCGAGGTCGACGCGATCATCTACGGCACCGGCTTCCACGTCACCGATGCCTTCGAGTACCTCGACGTGCGCGGTCGCGGTGGCGCCGACCTGCGCGAGTACTGGCAACAGCAAGGTATCCAGACCCATCTCGGCGTCACCGTCGCTGGGTTTCCCAACCTGTTCTTCCTCCTCGGTCCCAACACCGGCCTGGGCCACAACTCCGTGGTGTTCATGATCGAGTCGCAGATCCACTACGTGCTCGAGGCGATGTCTGCTGTGGAGCGGCGCGGGGCCGATGCGGTCGAGGTGACCTCCGGTGCGCAGTCGACATTCAACGAACAGGTCCAGCGAAAGCTGGCGAACGGCGTCTGGAGCACCGGCGGTTGCACCAGCTGGTACCTCGACTCCCAGGGAGTCAATCGCACGGTCTGGCCAGGGGCCACCTGGCGCTACTGGATGCAGACGCGGCGCTTCAACGAAGAGGACCACACGTTCACCACCACGACGGAAGGGCAAGAACCATGGACTACGACGGCGCCTCGGCGGTCATCACGGGAGCGGGTTCAGGGATCGGCAGGGCGCTAGCGGTCGAGCTCGCCAAGCGGGGTTCGAGCCTCGCGATTTCCGACGTGGATGCGGTGGGTCTCGCGGAGACCGCGTCGATCTGTAAGCGCACGGGCATCGACGTACGCACGTACGAGGTCGACGTCGCCGACCGTGGTGCCGTCCTTCAGCACGCCGAGGAGGTACGCCGTGACTTCGGTGCTGCCCACCTGGTGGTCAACAACGCCGGCGTCGCACTCGGCGCCACGGTCGAGGAGATGACCTGGGAGGACTACGACTGGCTGATGGGGATCAACCTCGGTGGCGTGGTCCATGGGACGAAGGCGTTCCTGCCCCTCCTGGCCGAGAGCGGCACGACTAAGGCCAACACCCACCTGGTGAACATCTCCAGCGTCTTCGGGTTCATCGGCGTACCGACGCAGAGCGCCTACAACGCCGCAAAGTTCGGGGTCCGCGGGTTCACCGAGGCGTTGCGCCAGGAGATGCTGATCCTCCGGCGGCCGGTCGCCGTGCACTGCGTTCACCCCGGAGGCATCCGCACCAATATCGCCGCCAGCGCTCGCACCAGCGTTTCGCTCGGCGTCGACAAGGAGCGCCGGACGCGCGACTTCGCGCGAATCGCACGTACCTCGCCCGCTCGCGCCGCCCGGACGATCATCAAGGGCGTCGACAAGAATCGTCCCCGCATCCTTGTCGGTGCCGACGCAGTGGTCATGGATGCCATCCCGCGCGTCCTCGGCGCCCGCTACGAGGGCATCGCCGCCCGTGGTGCTCGCGTACTTGCGCCCCGCGCGGGGATCAACCTTGAAAGCCAGGAGCAGGCATGAGCTCGTCCCACACGAAGCTCCCAGACGGCACGCTCAACGCGGTTACCGAGCGCATCGTCCGCAACGGCGAGATCCAGCTCGCGGTCTTCGAGTGCGGCAACCCAGCCGCGGAGACGGTTGTGCTCGTGCACGGCTGGCCCGACACTCACCATCTGTGGACGGAGGTCGTCCCGCTGCTCGCCGATCGCTTCCACGTCGTCAGCTACGACCAGCGTGGCCATGGGGCGAGCACCAACCCGAGCGGCACGAAGCCATTCCGGCTCGATCAGCTGGCCAGTGACTTCCTGGCGGTCGCGCGCGCTGTCAGCCCGGATCGTCCGGTGCACGTGCTGGCGCACGACTGGGGGTCGGTGCAGGTGTGGGAGGCGATCTGCGAGCCGGCGGCCGAGCTGTACGTCGCGTCGTTCACGTCCGTCTCGGGCCCTAACCTCGACCACCTGGCGCTGTGGGCGCGCAGCCGGTTCTCGCGACCCTCGCCGAAGAACCTGGTCGGTCCACTTCTCCAGCTGGGTGCCTCGGGCTACACGTTCCTCTTCCAGCTGCCGCTGATCGGGAAGCTGCCGTTCGCGCTGGTGACCCAACGCAGCTGGAAGCGCTTCCTCAAGGTCGTCGAGGGCATTCCGGGCCATCGGGTGCACCTGGGCGACACGTTCTGCGACGACCTCGTGAGCGGCCTACGCATCTACCGGGCGAACATCCTCCCGACGATGGTCAGGCCGCGCGAGCGCCACACGGTCGTGCCCGTGCAGCTGCTGGTCGGCCGCCATGACGTTGCTGTCCGGCCTGGCACCTTCGAGGACGAAGCCCGGTGGACCGATCGCCTGTGGCATCGCAACGTGCCAGCCGGGCACTGGTCGCCGTTCTCCCATCCGCAGGTGCTGGCCAATGCCGTCCACGAGCTGGTCGACCACCTCGAGGGCTCGGAGCCGAGCCGCGAGCTGCGGCGCTCGGTCCGGGGCGGCAACCGGCGGCGTTCCGAGGACATGCTGGTCGTCATCACCGGTGGGGGGAGTGGCATAGGGCGCGCGACCGCCCTCGCGTTTGCGCACGAAGGCGCCGAGATCGTCGTGTGCGATCGCAACTTCTCCAGTGCCCAGGAAACGTCGGCCCTCGTGGCGGAGCTCGGCGGAAACGCCCACGCGTTCGAGGTCGATGTGGCCGACGAGGAGCAGGTCGCGAAGTTCGCACACCAGGTTGCCGAACTCCACGGCGTACCCGATGTGCTCGTGAACAACGCCGGCATCGGTCAGGCAGGCTCGTTCCTCGACACGTCGTCAGAAGAGTTCCAGAGCGTCCTCGACATCAATCTGAACGGCGTCGTCTACGGGTGCCGTGCCTTCGCGCCGCTGATGGTCGGCCGCGGCCTCGGGGGGCAGATCGTCAACTTGGCCTCACTTGCAGCGTTCACGCCGCAGCGGGGGATGGGCGCCTACTCCACGAGCAAGGCGGCGGTGCTGATGTTCTCCGAGTGCCTGCGGGCCGAGCTCGCCGGCGCGGGGGTCGGTGTGACGGCGATCTGTCCAGGCGTCGTGCACACCAACATTGTGGCCACGACGCACTTCGCCGGTGTCTCCCCGGAGGTGGAGGCCGAGAAGCAGGCGAGGTTCGACCGGCTGTACGCGAAGCGCAACTACGGGCCCGAGAGGGTGGCAACGCAGATCGTCAAGTCCGTGTACAAGAACAAGGCGGTCCTGCCCGTCACCCCGGAGTCGTACCAGGGCTACTACGCGAGTCGCTTCACGCCTGGCCTGGTGCGCCGGTTCGCCAAAGTGGACATGCTGTGAGCGAGCGACGGACTTCGACGCGCAGGTCACTGGCGCGCTCGGCGGCGCTGATGGCAAACCGGATCGGGGCGACGCCTGTCGACTCGAGGTTCGAAATGGCCAACCCGGCCAGCCGGATCCGCGACCGCGACGGTGCCGCGTTGCGGCGGGCGGTCGGAGGCAGGGTCGTGCTGGTGACGGGGGCCTCGACCGGGATCGGCCGGGCCACGGCCCTTCACCTCGCGGGGGCTGGTGCCGTCGTACTAGTGACGGCGCGGAGCAAGGACCTGCTGGTCGAGCTTCGCGACGAGGTCCGCGCCTTGGGCGGCACGGCGTACGACTACCCGTGCGATCTCACCGACCTACAGCAGGTCGACGAGCTGGTAGCCCACGTCCTCGAGGAGCACGGCCACGTCGACGTGGTGGTAAACAACGCGGGCATGTCGATCCGTCGCAAGGTGCGCAACTCCCGCAATCGCTTCGAGGACTTCGAGCGGCCGATGCAGCTCAACTACTTCGCCGCCGTTCGCCTGGTGACGGGCCTGCTGCCCGCCATGGTCGAGCTCAAGCGTGGTCAGGTGGTCAACGTCTCCAGCTGGGCGGTGCAGGTCCGTCCTGCGCGTTTCTCCGGCTACACCGCATCCAAGGCGGCGCTGGAGACCTGGTCCGACTGCGTACAGGGTGAGGTTCTCGACGACGGCATCGTCTTCACGAACGTCCGGATGCCCCTGGTTCGGACGCCGATGATCGCGCCGACAAAGGCCTATAACAGGGTCCCCGCGCTGACGCCCGAGCAGGCGGCCGTCGTGGTCGGACACGCGGTGGCCCGTCGTTCTCGGCGAGTCTCGCCACTGGCCGGGAGCATGCTCGGCTTGGCGGAGCTCGTCAGCCCGCGGACGGGGGACCGGATTCGCAGGAACGCTGGCTGACAGGAAATCCTGGGGGATTGACATGTCATTCACTTAATAAGAGGATCGGCGGCATGTCCGCCTCGTCGATGGCCCAGCGCGCGGGCTATCGGCGCACCCACAACCTGGTCACCGCCGAGCTGCGCAAGGTGAAGGCCAGGCGGATCGCGGACGTCGGCTGCGGCACAGGTGCCCTCACGTCACATCTCGCCAAGGAGTTGAAGCCCGACCTCATCGTCGGCACCGAGCAGTCACCTAGCCTGCTGGCGAAGGCGCGTCACCGCTCGCACCGGGTGGAGTGGCGCAACGAGAGTCCGGAGAAGCTCACGCTCGAGGACGCCTCGCTCGACGCCCTGGTCGCCACGGAGGCGTTCCACTTCTGCTCCCAGGGGGAAGCGCTCAACGAGTTCGCCCGCGTCGTGCGTCCCGGGGGAGTCGTCGTCATCGTCACCCTCTTCATTCGCAGGGGCGCGGTCAGTCGAACCCTGACCAACGGCGGCATCGTCTTCCCGACCCGGCGTCGGATGGCGCAGATGCTGCGAGACGCGGGCTTCGACGTGATCGAGCAGCGGTCGATCCGCCGGCACGCCGTCGGCCTGCCCACGAGCCTGGCCACGATCGGTCGTCGCCCGGAGCCCGCGAAGGAGAAGCGATGAGCAGTCGATTCAAGGACCCCGACATCCCCGACGGTGAGAAGACGACGTACGAGGTCTCGATCAGCCGGCGACGGGTCGGCACCGCCACGTCGCTGGTCGAGCACGTGGACGAGTCGTTCTACCGCCACGTGCTGGAGTCGGACCTGTCCGAGCTGCAGATGACGGTAGAGCAGACCTTTTTCCGCGAAGGTGGTGAGCTGGCAGCTGCGACCTACCGCGCCGAGTCGCGGGCCGATGGACGGGTGGTCTCGACTGAGGAAGCCGACTTCCAGGGCACCCGTCACCTCCAGTTCGGCGGGAAGGTCGAGGCATTTCCGACCAACCTCAGTCCGGTGCTCGGGGCCATGATTGCGTTGCGGGGCGTCGACTTCCGCCGCGGTAGCCAGGCGACCGTGAGCCTCTGGCTCGGGTTCTCGGTCTTCTGGCCGATTCACGTGAAGGTCGAGCGTCGCGAGTCGGTCACGGTGCCGGCCGGGACGTTCGACTCGTGGTCGGTGAAGCTGCGACCGAGCTTTGCCGAGATCTCGGGTCTGCTCGACAAGGTTATCGGTGGGCTGCTGCCCGCTTTCGTGCTGCACTTCGCTGCCGAGCACCCGCACCAGATGCTGCGTTTCGAGTTCCCGACCGGTCCCTTCCGCTGGAACCCCAAGGGGCTGGTCGAGGCCAGCTCCGTCGGCTGAGTTCAGGAGGCCGTGACATGAGCGGAGTTATCGGCGCCGTGACCGCCAACCTCACGGGCCGCGTGGCGCGATCGCTCGACACGTTCGGTGGGATCACGGCGATGACTGTCGAGGCCGGCAAACATACGGCTGTCGACCTGGCGACCGGAGAGTTCGCCTGGAAGGAGTTCTTCGCCCAGGCCTGGTTCATCACCAGCGTCACCCTGGTGCCCACGTTGCTCGTGGCCATTCCGTTCGGGGTCACGATCTCGATCCAGGTGGGCTCCCTGGCCTCCCAGGTCGGGGCCTCGTCGTTCATGGGTGCGGCCAACGGGTTGGCGGCGATCCGGGAGGGTGCGCCGATGGTCACGGCCCTTCTTCTCGCCGGCGCGGCCGGTTCGGCGATCTGTTCGGACCTGGCTGCCCGGACGATTCGGGAGGAGGTCGATGCGATCAAGGTGATGGGTCTCTCGCCGGTTCGGCTGCTCGTCGTGCCTCGCGTTGCGGCCACCGTCGTGGTCGGTTTCTTCCTCGTAGGTGTGGTCGCGTGCACCGCGATCGGCACGGGCTACCTCTTCAATGTCGTGGTCCAGCACGGCACGGCGGGCAGCTATGTCGAGTCCTTCGCGTCGTTCGCCCAGGCTCCCGACCTGATCCTTGCGGTAGTGAAGGCCGTCATCTTCAGCTTCATCGCCGCAACGGTGGCGTCGTACAAGGGCTTGGCTGCGACGGGTGGCCCCAAGGGAGTCGCCCAGGCCGTGAACGCATCGGTTGTCCTGTCGGTGGTCCTCCTGTTCATCGCCAACCTCGTGATCACCCAGGTGTACGCCGTTTACGTGCCTCCGCGGATCGTCTGATGGTCACGAGCACGGTCGAACGTCCGTCGGCCGGCCGCGTGGCGCTGGCGCCGGTCCGCGCGACGCTCCGGGGGATCGGCCAACTCGGCGAGCAGGCGACCTTCCATCTCCGGGCACTGGCCGCCATCCCGTTCACGCTGCGCCGCTACTGGCTGGAGACGGTGCGCATCCTGTCCGACATCACCTGGGGCAACGGTGCTCTGATCGTCGGTGGTGGCACGTTCGGCGTCATCGTCGTGCTCGCACTGGCATCGGGGGCGACCGTCGGCCTTCAGGGATACATCGGGCTGGACGTCCTCGGGATGGGTCCGTTGGTCGGGTTCGTCTCGGCCTATGCCAATACCCGGGAGCTTGCTCCGCTCATCTCCGCTGCCGCCTTCGCTGCCCAGGCCGGCTGCCGCTACACCGCGGAGCTGGGCTCGATGCGCATCTCCGAGGAGATCGATGCCCTCGAAGTGATGGCCGTGCGGCCGATTCCCTATCTCGTGACCACCCGGATGATCGCGGGCTTCGTCGCGATCATCCCGCTCTACCTGGTGGCGCTGGTGGCCAGCTACCTGACCACCGAGCTGACGCTGACGGTGGTCTTCGGACAGTCACGCGGCAGCTACGGGCACTACTTCCACACCTTCTTGGTCCCGCACGACGTCTTCTTGTCGGTCGTCAAGGTAGCCGTGTTCGTCGTGATGGCGACGATGATCCACTGCTACTACGGGTACACCGCCACCGGTGGCCCGGAGGGCGTCGGCAAGGCCGCGGGACGCGCGATCCGCACGAGCCTGATTGCGATCGTGATCATGAACATGACGTTGACCACGCTGTTCTGGGGCTTCGACCCAGGCGTCAGGATCTCGGGGTAGTCATGAAGAGGCGAGCACTTCCGCGCGAACTGACGATGATGGTTCGAGGGATCCTCTTCCTGACGGTCTGCGCCGTCGTCATGACCCTGCTGTTCATGAACTCTCGGGGGGACTTCCGCAACGACCCGTTCGCGACCGCGGAGGTCAGGTCCATCGGCGATGGTCTGCCACCAGGGTCGGACGTCAAGTTTCGCGGGGTACTGGTCGGTCGGGTGAGCGCGGTCGAGGTCGGAGCGGCGAGCGATGGTGCCGTCGTACACCTCACGCTGAAGCCGGAGCACGCACACGGGATACCCGCCGCCGTCGCAGTGCGGATCGTGCCGAGCAACATCTTCGCCCAGCCTTCTCTGGAGCTCGTGGAGACGGGCAGAGCTGGGTCCATTTCCGAACCGCTCGGGGACGGCGCGGTCATCGCCGAGGACACCTCGCGCGAGGCGGTCGAGATCCAGACCGCCATCAACAAGGCGTATGACCTGCTCACCGCGGTGGACCCCGCCCAGCTGACCCTCGTGCTCGATGCGGTGGCCGGTGCCGTCGACGGGCAGGGGGAGCTGATGGGCCGGCTGTTGGCCCGAGGCGACAACTACCTCACCGCCCTCAACCAGCACTCGCCAGAGTTCGAGCGGGCGCTGCGCGAAGCTGCGAAGGCACTGGACGGACTCCGCGTCGACTCTCCTCAGCTGCTGGCAGCGGTGAACGACGCGCTGGTGCCGGCCCGGACCTTCGCGGCCAAGCAGGACCAGGTCCGTGCCCTGCTGTCCGCAGGACTTCGGGTCGCTGACTTCGCCGCTCCGTTCCTGGCCCAGAGCAAGGAGCAGATCATCACGGTGCTGAACGGCACTCGACCCGTGCTCGAGGCACTGGGTGAGGATCGCCAGGCCATCGCCGGCTCGTTCCGGCAGCTGGGCGCCTTCGCCGCCTTCGCCCGCAGCCTGCAGGACGGTCCTGACGGACCGGTCGTGAGCGTGGACTTCGCGCTGGCCGGTCGCATCCTGAAGCCCTATACGCCAGCCGACTGCCCGGTGTACGCCGGTACCGCCGGAGTTGCACCGATGTACGGCGGCAACTGCGTCCGTGGTCCGGGGGGCCGAGTCACGCGTGGAGCCTCGGTGCCCGGCGGCACGGTCGGTCCGGTGGGGAGCCAGGCCGAACAGGACCTCATCGACGGGCTGGTCGAGCAGCTGGCTCGGATGGAGGGCTCGTCCCTGACGTCGGCCTCGACCGGCGACGTCGCAACCCTGCTGCTCGGCCCGATCTTGCGCGGGGCAACGGTGAGCTCGCCATGACTCACAAGGGCCATGTGGCCGGCTTCAGCGCGTTTGCGATTTTCTCGATCCTCGTCACCGGGCTGATCTGGAACACCTTGCAGAACACAGTGGCGGAGGGAAGTGCACGTGACTTCACAGCCGAGTTCGCTGATGTCTCGGGCCTGCATGTCAACGACCACGTTCGCATCGCTGGGGTCCGCGTGGGTCGGGTCGAGAGGATCGAACTCGACGGGGTGCACGCCAAGGTCACCTTCTCAGTGGCCAACGACCAGCCGGTGTACGCCACCACCCGGGTGGCGGTCCGCTACCAGAACCTGATCGGGCAGCGCTTCCTCTCGCTGGAGACCCCGCAAAGGCCGCCCGGCGGCGACCTGCAGCCCGAGCGCCAGGAGATTTCGACGGATCGCACCGACGACTCGCTCGACCTCTCCCGGCTGCTGAACGGCTTCGAGCCGGTCTTCCAATTGCTGTCCCCGGACGACATCAACCAGCTGGCGGACTCCCTGATCAAGGCTTTTGAAGGACAAGGGCCGGCCCTCGATGCGGCGTTGAGTCAGATCGTGGAGCTTTCCGGCACCTTCGCAGAGCGGGACGAGATCTTTGGCTCGATCGTTGACAACTTGACGCCCGTCCTCGAAACGATGGCGGATGCCGGCGGCAGCTACGAGGCGCTGCTCGAGCAGGCGGACCGGCTCGTGCGAGGCCTCAACGACCAACGAGAAGCGATCGGTGGTGCCGTTGACGGACTCTCGGTCCTGGTGAGCTCGGTCAACGGTCTGCTCACGGACGCCCGCGACCCGCTCAAGAGCTCCATCGTGGCCCTCAACGAGGTGCTGGGCGTCTATGGCCCACAGGCACAGGTGCTCCGGAAAACGCTGACACGACTGCCCGGGTTCCTCGACTCGCTGGGGCGAGTGGCGATGGAGGGCTCATGGCTGTCCGTCTACCCGTGCCATCTCGACGGAAGTATCGAGGGATTGATACCGGCCGGGGTCGCCTCGCAGTTCCTCGGTCATCAGCACACGGAGGTGTGCCGATGAGACGTCCGCTGCCGTCTATCGGGGAGATGAACCGTCTCCGGCTGGGCATCGTCACCGCCACCGTCCTCAGCCTGCTGGCGGCCGGAGTCCTGGCCCTGGTCAACCTGCATCTGGGCGACGTGACCTATCGAGCGGAGTTCGCCCGCGCCGATGGGGCACGATCGGGCAACGAGGTGCGGATCGCGGGGGTCAGCGTCGGCACCGTGACCGATGTCGAGCTCGACGAGGACCGGATTGTCGTCTCGTTCCGCATCGACGGCGACATCGATCTGGGTGCCGACACATCCGCAACCATGAAGATGTCCACCCTGCTGGGCGCGTTCTACATGGAGCTGAGTCCGCGGGGTTCGGGCAGCCTCCCGGACAACCGGATTCCCCTCGGGCAGACGACCACGCCGTTCACGATCGAAGAGATCGTCACCAGGGGCGGGCAGGCGCTCGAGGAGCTGGACGAGCAGAAGCTACGAGACTCCATGGCTGTGCTGACCGAGACGTTCGGACGCGACGGAGAGCGACTGGGTCGGGTTCTCGACGGGGTCAGCAGCATCTCGCAGATCGCCACCACCAGGGAGCAGCAGCTCACCCGCCTGATCAGCGCCGCGTCGCGCGCCACCCGGGTCGTGAAGGCCAATCGGACGGAGCTCTTCTCGTTGATCGAGGGGAGTGACCTTCTCCTCCAGGAGATGCTCGAGCGGCGCGAGGCAATCAGCTCCATGCTCGCCCAGGCCACCCTGCTCACGAAGAACCTGAGCAAGATCATCGGCGAGAACCAGAAGCCGGTCAGTGCCGCGCTGCGAGATCTCGAGACGGTCACCGGGGTGCTCAACGACACCAACGCCTCGATCGATCGTGCGTTGGAGGGTTTGGCGCCCACCTTGCGCTACCTCGGCTACGTCGTGGGCAACGGCCCCTACGGGCAGATCGGGATCGTCTCGCCGCTGCCGGACAACTACCTCTGCGCAGTCAAGGCAATTCAGGGGTGCTCATGAAGTCGCGTCTGTCCACGGCTTCGGCCGTGCTGCTCCTGGTCGGCACCATCGGCACGCTCACCTCCGGCTGCTCGGTTTCGCTCGCTGACCGACAACACTTCGTGGCGCGATTCCAGAACACGCTGGGGCTCTACGAAGGCAATGACGTGGCCGTCCTAGGCCTTCCCGTGGGGAAGGTCGAGTCGGTAGTGGCGAAGGGAACCTACGTCGAGGTCGAGATCTCGGTCGACGCCGACGTCAGGCTGCCGGCCGACGTACACGCCGTCGTGCTGCGCCCCGGCATCGTGACGGATCGGTCGGTCGAGCTCACGCCGGTCTACTCCGGCGGGCCGGAGCTCGCAGATGGCGCGACGATCGGACTCGAGTCGACCCATCAACCGGTGGAGTACGACGAGCTGCTGACCGCCGTCGACGAGCTGATGGTTGCGCTGACTCCGTCAGACGGCTCGTCGCATGTCGTGCGCGATGCCCTCGGCAGCTTCGCGGGTCTGATCGAAGGCAACGGGCCCAAGCTGCGTAAGGCGATCCGCGGCCTTGCCGGCGCATCGCAGGTCGCCGCGGACAGCAGTCCAGACGTGCAGTCTCTGCTCCATGACCTCAACCTCGTGGTCGGCGCTGTCGCCAGGAACGACGCGCTGGTGAGGCGCTTCTCGGGCAACCTCGCCGAGGTGACGAGCCTGTTCGCCGACGACAGCGTCAGCATCAACGCGTCGTTCAGCGCGCTGGCCGGAGCGCTGACGGACGTGGCTTCGTTCATCGAGGGCAACCGGGCGCTGATCGTGTCGAACACCAAGAGGGCTCTGGTCACCGCGCGCACGTTGAGCTCCCGGACTCGTGAGCTGACCGAGATCATCGACCAGATGCCACTGACCCTGGACAACTTCCACCGGGCAGTCGACCAGGAGAAGGGCGGCTCTGAAAGGCAAGATCGAGTGGCAGGACACGTTCCTGGGCGGTGGCGTGTACGACCAGTTCTGCGGAAGGCCGACGATTCCCTTCCTGTGTGCCCTCATCGGCGACGCCTCCGGTTGGGCGGGTGACGGGTCATGAGGCACAAGATCACGCATGCGGGCTCGTTGTTGATCGTCCTCGGACTGGTCCTCTTCGCCGCGCTGGTTGCCCGCTCCGGTGTCAACTTCCTCGACATGCCGAAGGTCGGTGGGGGAGTGCAGGGCGAAACCTACGACCTCAACCTCGAGTTCGAGAACGCGCTCAACCTCCCGGAGCGCGCCTTCGTCAAGCTCAACGGCGTCGATGTCGGATTCGTCTCCACGATCGAGACGGCCGACTACAAGGCCACGGTGCGGATCGGGGTCCGAGACACGGTCGAGTTGCCGGTCGGAACCACCGCCGAGCTCCGGCAGGCCACTCCCCTGGGAGATGTCTTCGTCGCGCTGACGCCCCCCAAGGGTGATGCACCGCTCCTACGCGACGGCGATACCATCCCCATGACGGAGACAAGTGCCGCCCCGCAGATCGAGGACATGCTGGCCGCTGCTTCGCTTCTGATCAACGGTGGGGCGGTCGCCGACCTGGGCACCATCACCCAGGAGATGAACGCGTTCCTCAGCGGCAACGAGCCGCACGTCGGGCATCTGGTCCGCGAGGTCGGCGTGACGCTCTCCATCCTCAATCGTCGCAGCAAGGACATCGATGCGACGCTGACCCAGCTCGATGCGATCACCAAGCTGTTCAACGAGCAGCGGACGACCCTCAGAGCCGGGCTCTCCGATTTCACGCCGGCGATCGAGCTCGTCGCGGACGAGCGCCGAGACATCGTGGCCCTGCTGAGCAGGTTTGCCCGGATCGGCGCGGACATCGAGGAAATCGTCAGCAGGGGCGGTGCCGACCTGGTGACCAGTCTCGGAAGCGCACGCGAGGTGCTCCTCGGGTTCAGCGAGATCGGAGAGGACCTCGGTCCCATCCTGAACGACATGATCCTCCTCGGTGAGTACGCCGAGCAGGCGTCGCGTGGCGAGAACCTGGCCGGCACCGCGCACTTCGGGCTCAGCCAGACGACGGTCGAGTCGATCCTCGAACTGCTCGGCTTGCGCGAGCCGCGAGGGCTGGTGAGTGCGCCATGACCAGACGTCTGATCGCGTCGTGCGCAGGTCTTGCTCTGGTCCTGGTCGTCGGGCTCTCCTACCTCCTGGTCGTGGTGATCGGCAAGAACCCGATGGATTCGCCGACCCGCGTCGTCGTCGAGCTGCCGACCTCCGGTGGGCTTCTCGAACGGTCGAACGTCTCCTACCTGGGCACCGTGGTCGGGCGGGTCGAGCAGGTCGAGCTGACCGACGACGGTGTCGCCGCGACGGTTGCGCTCGAGGAGGGCGTGCGCATCCCGGTAGACACCGATGTGGTGGTTGGATCGCTCTCCTTGGCCGGGGAGCAGTACATCGACTTCCGGCCACGGTCCTCATCGGGCCCGTTCCTGGAGAACGACTCGGTCGTGACCCAGGACAGGGTGACGGTGCCGGTTTCCTTTGCGAAGTTGCTGACCGACGTGGTCGCCTTTGCCGACGAGATCGACCCTGCAGACCTGCGCCTGATCTCGCGCGCGCTGGCCACCGGATTCATTGACGGGGAACGAGATCTCCGGACGATCTTCGCCAACTCTTCGGTCCTGATGGCTGCGCTCGAGGAGGCGTTCCCCGACACGGTCGCGCTGCTCGACAACGGCAACAAGCTCCTCGACACGGCCGTTGACCTGCGCGGCGATCTCGACGCCATTGCCGCGTCTTCGCGCAAGCTCGCCCGGGATCTCCGGAAGGCGAACCCGAGCTTCACCGTGCTCCTGGAGCAGGGGCCGGCGGCGGCCGACCTGGCCCTCGCGCTCGGTCGGGACCTGAAGCGGCCGGTGCTGGAGGGCTTGGACACGCTGGGACTCCTCGGGGGCATCCTCGGACCCAGGGTCCCAGCTGTCGGCGCGTTACTGCCCGCGTTGGAGGCGGCGGCGCGCGACGCTGCCTTGATCTTCCGCGACGGGACCCTGCACATCCTCGGAGACCTCACCTCCCAGCGTTCGTGCACCTACGGCACGCCCACCAGGCCGCCGACGATCGGCGGCATGCCGTCGCCGTTCCTCTACGGCTACTGCACGACGTACAGCCCGGACATGCAGCAGCGCGGCCCGTACTACGCGCCCATGCCTGCCGGGGACGACACCTACCGCGCGCCTCCGGGCGTCACCGGCAGCGAGAGAGCGGGGCCGAGGCCATGATCGAGAGCAAAGAGAGCGCCGAGGTCACCACCGAGGGCACGGCCGCCTCGGACGCGAGTCACCCGTGGGGACGGTTCGTGCTACTGCTGGCTCTGGTGCTGATGCTCGTCCTGGCGATAGCGGTCGGGGCGCTGGCCCGCGACCGCGGAGACAAGTTGAACGCGGTGCGACACCTGGAGGACTCGCGCGCGGCAGCGCTCGAGGCCGCACGTGAGTTTGCCGTGCTGGTCACGACGTACGACCCGAAGACGCTGGATGCATCGTTCGAAGCCGTGCTGGACAGCTCGACCGGAGACTTTCACGACCAGTACGCGATGGCCAGCGACTCCCTGCGCGACACCATCGTCGAGGTCAACGGCAGCGCGAAGGGTGAGGTGATCGCCGCCGGAATCTCGAAGGCGTCCGACGACCAGGTCGAGATAGTGGTCTTCCTCGACCAGACCGTTGCCAACCGGCTGCTGGACGAGCCGCGCGTTGACCGAAGTCGGATGTCCGTGGTGATGGAGCGGAGCGGCGATCGCTGGCAGGTCAGTGAGATGCGACTGCTGTGACTCACCCGACCTGGCTACTACTGAGTGCCTCGGTCTGCCACCGCGGCGAGCCGCTCCACGCGCCAGCGCCGATCGGCCTCACCCTCCGGCGTACTTGGCTCGGTGGAGTAGACCCACTCGCGGTAGATGCGGTGCCAGTTCGCCCGAGCGCGCAGCTGACCGAGGATCCCGAAGGTCTGGAAGTCCGTTCGCCGGGAGAAGAGCACGTCCGCAGGCAGAGTCTCCTCTCTCATTCGCTCGAACTGCTCCGACCGCGGGTTAGCCATCAGCATGAGCGCTCCTGCGGCGAGCTCGGGGGTCACCTCGACAACCTCGTCGATGAATGCCCACGGCGCCCCGTTGTAGCAGTACTCCAGGGCCTGCTCAGCCGTGACTGGGCTGGTCTCGCGCAGGATCCCCTGGCGAAGCAAGATGGCTCGCAGGTCGTCGCCCCGCATCTCCATCCCAGCCCTCAGCGCCTCGGCCTCGAAGGTGACCTGGTCCGGGTCGAGGGGGAGGTAGAGCCCGAAGTCGACGAACGCAATCCGCCCGTCGTCCAGCAAGAGGATGTTTCCCGGGTGCGGGTCTCCATTGAGCTCATGGTCGAGGTACATCGTGCCGACCAGGAAACGGAAGGCCACCTCACCGATCCGGTCGCGCTCTGCTTGGTCCAGTGTCAGCGCGTGGTCGAAGGATGCCCCTTCCACGAAGTCGCTGACCAAGACCCGCCTCGTGGTGAACTCCAGGATGGCATCCGGGATGACGATGGTCGGGTGGTTTCGGTACCTCTCTGCCAGCTGGTGCTGGGTCCGGCCCTCCTTGAGATAGTCGAGCTCCTCGGCAAAGCGCATCTGCAGACCGTCCAGAAAGTCGTCCGCAGCGGTTGTCGGAAGCACTCTCTTGGAGAGCTTCAGCATCATGGCAAGGTTCTTCAAGTCTGCGCGCACCGCAGCGTCGATGCCGGGGTACTGCACCTTGACGGCCACGCTGCGACCGTCGTGGAGACGGGCTCGGTACACCTGACCGATCGACGCCGCGGCAACAGGCGTCTCGTCGAACTCAGCGAAGACATCGTGGAGCGGGCGCCCCAGCTCACGCTCGAGATGCGGGAGCATCACCTCTATCGGCAGAGAGGGCGCGCGATCTCGCAACGACGCCAGGGATCCTCGCAACTGGTCCGCCGTCCGGCGGGGGAGTACGCCCGGATCGATGATGGAGAGCATCTGGCCGAGCTTCATCGCAGCGCCCTTCATGCCGCCCAACACCGTCGTCAGCTCTTCGATCGCGTAGAGGAGGTCTCGGTCGGAGGCTTCTCGTCTGGTGTCCGCGTCCTGCCGCAGCATGGCGACCCGTCGCTTCCCGCTACGGATGGACTGCTTGGCCAAGACCGTGCCCAGCTTGCGACCGCGCTCCCACCTGGCCGAAGCGACGTCGGGGGTGTCGATGGCAGGTCCTCCTCAATGAGTGCGAGGCTGGGGCTCGCTGGCAATGCTATTGGCTTGGCATGCGACCGATAGCGGCATCGTCGATCCGAAGGGTCAGGTGAGGGCATTGCCGAGCTCTGCACCAGGCGTGGACACAGATCGTTTGCCGACCGCGAAACCAGCAGCTCGCCGGCGCGCTGGGCGCCCCAAAGAGGCCGGGCTGGCCGAGCGTCGTCGCCAACAGATCATCCAGGCGGCCATTGTCGTGTTCCCCGAGAAGGGGTACGAGGCCACCACCATGGCGGACCTGACTCGAGAGGCTGGCGTCGGCCAGGGGACGGTCTACCGCTACTTCACCGGTAAGCGCGACATCCTCGACCATCTTTTCGACCACTGCGCCGGTCTGGTGTTCGACCGGGTGAGACCTGACCGGATGAGCGAACCCGTGACGAGCATCGAAGAGCTCATCGATCGCTTCCGGGGAGTCGGGGCAGCGCTGTTCGACCTGGTCGAGACAGATCCGGAGCTCGTGCGGCTCGCGTTTGTCCAAGCCGGTGCGGTCGACGAGGAACTGCGCGATCGAGTTCTCGGTCTGGAACGAATGATCACCGCCTATGTGGATCGCGCCTTGGAGACTGCGGCGCGCGAGGGCCTGATCGATTCTGATCTGTACACACCCTTCCTCGCCCGAACGATCCTCATGTTGCTGTTCCCGGGGTTGGTCGTCGCACTTCGCGGCGAAGGCCGTGCGGACGTGCGCGCCAAGTACGTCGATGAGGTCGGACGGTTCCTGAGCAACGCGTTGAAACCCCGTGGGTCGGCCAGATTCCCGACCGAGGTCGTCGCGGAGCTGAATCCGCCCAAGTCGGTGGTGGATGTCGAGGCGCCCGGTCCCACCAGACGTGCGCAGCTGGTGCGGGCGGCGTACGACGTGATGCTGGATAAGGGCTACCACCCGATCGGTGTTCCCGACATCGTCGCCAAGGCAGGCGTCAGTCAGGGGACCTTCTACAACTACTTCAAGAACAAGCGGGACGTCCTCGACGCCGTCATCGACATGCTCTTCGACGGTGTCCGCTCCTCCGTTGAGGCGATTCAGTCGGCACCAGCCGACGGCCTCGAGGCGTACGCGCGACAGCTGGGCGGCATCTACACGATGGTCTGGATGGCCGGCCGTGAGGACCCAGCGCTGATGAACTTCGTCGCCCTCACGATCCCAGGCGTCGATGAAGCGGCGATCCAGCGCCTTCTCGACGTCTTCCTCACCTTCAGTCACAGCGGACTGCCGAACGTGTCCAACGGGGTCGCCGGGGGTTATCTCCGCGGCGACTGTGACATCGAGATCACCGGCGAGATCGTGGTGTCATCGGTGATCTCGGCGATGCTTCCGCACCTTGATCCCTCCACCTCCGAGTCCCTCGAGATCGTGGTTTCCACGATGGTGGAATTCGTCTGCCGCGGCCTGGCACCGAAGGACTGATGACGCCTCCCTGCATCTCCCTGCTTGTCCTCTACCCATGGCGGACACTTGCGGATTGACATGTCATTCCGTAAATAGGAGAATCCTTGAACCGAGAGGTTCGCGCGTGAGGAGACGCTTGTATGGATGCCCTGGTCAAGTTGTTCGGCAAGCAGGGCGAGCGGGCGCTCCACCACGCCAACCTCGAGCGCAAGGACGACGGATACTTCGGTCCGAACTCCGTTAGCTGGAAGGTCTGGGGCCATCCGCACATCGCGATCGCAGGGATCCGCGGGTCGCTCGTGGCGGTCCTCGATCCGGCTGGGGCAGCAGGCGTCGCCCAGCACGGTGTGTACCGGCGGGATCCACTGGGGCGGGTACGCCGGAGTAACGCCTTCTTCCTGACCACCGTGTTCGGCGACACTGCCATGGCGGAACAAGCCGGGACGTGGCTGTTCCGCCGCCATGCGTCTGTCAATGGCACGGTTCCGTCGACCGGCCAGTCGTACCGGGCGAACGTTCCCGAGACGCTCCTGTTCGTCTACGTGACGGGATGGCACGGCAACCTGGAGTCCTACCGGCGTTTCGGCGGCCGCAGCCTGTCCGCCAAGGAGGAGCGCGAGTTCTATGCGGAGAGCGTGGTCACCGCCGAGCTCCTCGGAATCCCGGCCGACATCGTTCCCAAGACACCTGAGGCCGTGCGGGACTACCTCGGTGACGCGCGTACGTCGATCATGGCGATGACCGATGATGCTCGGCAGCTGTTCGACTTCTTTCTCAAGCCACCGCTGTCGCCGGCGTGGCCGATGCTGGCGATGAATCCGTTCATCCGGATCGCGGCTCGTGCGGCCGTCAGCACGTTTCCAGACGATCTCAGAGAGCTTGCCGGCCTTGACCGCACCCCCGTACGCGATGCCGTTTCAGGGTCACTGGTGAAGGTGGCAACCCGCGCCCTCGCACTTCCTCTGCTCAATGACTTCCTCGCGATCGCTGGGGGCGAGGCTTGGGGCGTGCGGCAGAACGGTCTGCGCCATGCGCCTGGCACCGGCGCGGTACCGATGCTCAGCTCCCGAGCGGAGGAGCTGCAGGAGGCGGCACGGCGCAAGCAGCTCAGGGCCGAGGCGGCCGTGCACACGGTCGACGGTGCGGAACCCATCGAGGGTCTCATGCCGCCGTGGACGTCAAACCCACATTGAGCCTCCGCGCGACGGGCGAACGTCCGGCCAACTCTCCGAGTGGGCGAGTCCCGCTCCCGGGGGCGTCAGGGTTCGCCGGCCGGCCACTGCTCAAGCCTTGCTGCGACGCGGCGTGGAGCCGCTCACCGTCGGCAGGGATCCCACCAGGCTCGCCGCTGACCGCGGAACTCGGACCTGAGCTGCCGAGGCTGATCGTGGATGTGACCGCCCCTGATGACCTGTCGACAACCCTCGCACCTGGCGACGTGGTCATCCGACTGTGGCCCTCATGGTGCGACGTCGGCGTTCGGCGTTCCCCTGCTTGTGCACGGCTGCGATCAGATCAGTCTGCGCCGCTGTGTCATCGACGGATACGGAGCCGTCGACAGCCAGCCGCGACGTTCGCCAATGGTCTGGACGTGCTGGACGTGACCGGATGGTTACGTCAAGGTGACCCATGCCCAGGACCCGATCGATGAAGAGCGCCGTCGCCGCAGCGGCCGTCGCACTGCTGGTCACGACGATCGCTCCGGCGGTCGCGGCCCCGACGGATCCGCCGCCGCCTCCCTCACCGCCCTCGCCGACGGCTCTCTGTGACGCGATCAGCCCGATTGCGATCCCGTGCGTCGCGGTCGGCAAGGTCGTCGACGCCGTCGGAGCGGAGTGCCGGCGGGTCGGCGTGCCCGACGCGCTGTGCGTGCTGCCGCTCGCCCACAAGGTCACCGAGGCGGCTCGCGACGCCTACCTGGCCTCCTGGGTGCACCAGGTGGCGAAGTTCCAGTCCGCGCTCGGCGACTCGCTGCCGCTGCGGGACGCGCAGTGGATCGGCACCCACAACTCGTTCAACAGCCTCGCCGACGGGTTCACCGTGTCGCAGGCCGACTCCAACCAGCAGCTGTCGCTGACCCAGCAGCTGGACCTCGACGTCCGCTCGCTCGAGCTGGACCTGCACTACATCCCGCGTCTCGAGCTGCTCGGCGGCCGCGGGGTCACCGTCTGCCACGGCCAGGGCCCCGAGATCCTGGACCTGGGCTGCACCTTCGAGCCGATGTTCAAGAGCGTGCTGCCGAAGATCGCGACCTGGCTGAACGCGCCTGGTCACACCGACGAGGTCATCCTGCTGTACCTCGAGGACGCGATGAAGAAGCCTGCGGCCTACGCCTCGGCGATGGCGACGCTCGACTCCGTGCTCAAGCGCCCTAACGGGACCAGCCTCATTTATCGCCCCGACCCGGCGCAGCGCGCGGCCAACGGCTGCGTGCCGCTCCCGCTCGACGTGTCGCGCAACGACGTCCGCGCATCGGGCGCCCGCGTCGTGCTGGTCGGCTCGTGCGCCCCGGGCTGGTCGGGCAACGTCTTCGACTGGAGCTCGGCGCACGTCGAGAGCGGCTCGGCCGCGAGCTATCAGGCATACCCGACCTGCGACGCGACCTACCCCGCCAGCGTGTACGCCGCGCAGATGGTGCGCTACTTCGAGGACACCACGCTGGTCTCGACCCTGCTCAACCCGACCCGGCCGCCGGCCGACCCCAACGCGCTCAGCCCGCTCAAGGTCCAGGCGATGACGAACTGCGGCGTGAACCTGTTCGGGTTCGACCAGCTGCTCCCCGAGGACGGGCGGATCCAGGGCACGTTGTGGAGCTGGGCACCCGACGAGCCGCGCCTCGCCAACGGGGGCTGCACGCTGCAGGGAGCCGACAGTCGTTGGGTCGCCGCGCCGTGCGCGGATGCCCACCCGGCGGCCTGCCAGGCGGCGGGCACGTGGACGATGACGGCTCCGGTGACGTTCGCGAATGCACCAGCAGCCTGCGCTGCCATCAGCTCGACGTTCGACCTGCCGCGGGCCGGCGACCAGAACTCACGTGTGCACGCCCTCGCCGGGTCGCTGGGTGGGGCCTGGGTCAACTACGCGATCCCGTAGGGCTCACTCGTCGGGCAGGTTGCGGGCGCTGGTCGAGCGGCCGAGGCGGCGTACTTCCTCGTCCATCAGGGGCAGGAGCCGGGGCACGTGCTTGAGGGTCTCGCGCTCGCCGATCCGTGAGGTGACGGCCGTGCGGCCTTTGGCGATCGCGCCGACCCAGCCGGGGACGTAGACGTGGCGCTTGCGCCTGACGAGCGCGTCGACGAAAGCCGTGACGCAGGCTTCGACTGACGTGGTCTTGCTGAGCGGGCCGGGCAGCGACTTGAGCATCTGGTTGAACGCCGTCAGGTCACGCTTCGCGTCCTGCACCAGGGGAGTGTCGATCCACGACATGTGGGCGCAGCCCACCGCCACGCCCTGATGGGCGACCTCGAGCCGCAGTGCGTTGGCGAAGTGTTCGACCCCCGCCTTGCTCGCGTTGTACGCCGCCAGGCCGGGCGCCGGGGCGAACGCTGCCAGCGAGGAGACCACGAGGATGTAGCCGCGCCGCTCGATGACCGCTGGCAGGGCCGCCCGCACGGTGTGGAAGACGCCCAGCACGTTGATGTCCAGCACGCGCTTGAACGTCGCCGGGTCGACCTGGAGCACCGATCCGTAGCTGGCGATGCCGGCATTGGCGATCACGAAGTCGAGCCCGCCGAAACGTTCGATCCCGCCGTCGACCGCAGCCTGCATGGCTTCGAGGTCGACCACGTCGGCGACCACGGCGTACACGTGGTCCTCGCCGAGGTCCGCGGCCAGTTCCTTCAGGGCGGCGTCGTCGACGTCGGTCGCGACGACCTGGGCGCCGCTGGCCACCAGGGCGCGGGTCGTCTCCGCACCGATCCCTCGCGCCGCTCCGGTGATCAGGGCGACTTTGCCGTTCAGCTGCATGGCGCCGGACGCTACTCCGTAAGAGGTCGGCGCAAATCTGCGGACCGGAACCTGGGAGCGTCCGCGTCGTTGTCACAGCAACGAACGTCTACCGACTTTGGAGCCTCATGCGCACCCGGACTGTCCTGCTCATCTCCGCCATCGCCTACTCACCGGTGCTCGTCGCCGTGCCCGCTGAGGCGGTGACGACCTGCGCCGGGCTGCCGACCACCATCGTCGGCACCAACGGCAAGGACACGCTGACTGGCACGGCCGGCCGCGACGTGATCAACGCGCTCGGTGGCAACGACTCGATCGACGGGGGTGGGGGTGACGATGTCATCTGCGGCGGCGCCGGCAAGGACCGCATCTTCGCGGGTGCCGGCAACGACCGGATTTTCGGCGACGCCGGCAACGACTACATCGTCGAGGGCGCGGGCGACGACCGCATCGTCGGCGGCCCGGGCGCCGACTACCTGACTTACTTTGTGGCGACGTCGGGTGTGACGGTCAGCAACGGCAACACCATCGACGGGCTCGGGCACGACCTGACCGACACCGAGATCATCGAGGGATCCAAGTACGCCGATCGCATGGTCGGGGGCGCGGGCGCCGACGACCTGCGCGGGCTGAGCGGCAAGGACTTCATCGACGGGGGCGCCGGCAACGACTTCCTGACCGCTTCGGCCGGGATCATCCGCGGCGGTCTCGGTGATGATTTCGTCGACGCCTCGGGCACGGTGAGTGTCGACCTCGGACCTGGCGTCAACGGGGCGCGGCTGGGGACCGGCCGCCCGACGGTGAAGGGTGGACCCGAGCAGGACCGGTTCAGCTTCCGCAGCAAGCGCTCGAACGGCACCGTCCGCGGTGGCGGGGGCGTCAACGACCAGATCATCTTCATGGGTCTGCGCTTGCCCGTGACCGCCGACATCGGCAAGGGCATCGCGCGCTGGAAAAAGGGCGACCTGCGGTTCAGCGGCATCCACACGCTGATCGGCACCCGCCGGAACGACACGCTGATCGGCTCCAAGTTCACCGACATCCTGCAGGGCCGCGCCGGGGCCGACGTGCTCCGACTGCTCGGTGGCAACGACCTCGGCACCGGTCAGGGCGGACAAGACTCCGTCGACGGTGGAGGTGGCCTCGACTACTGCTACGGCGAGACCCTCCGCCGCTGCGAGGGCAGCCCGCCCATCTGAGGACTCACTTGAAGACAGAGGTCGCGATCTTGAAGCGGCCGTTGTCGTCGCGCGAGACGCCACGGCACGAGTAGTCCGTGCCGCGGCGGCACTTGAACCGCGTGGAGGTGTTGCTCACGGACACCACGACGCTCTTGATGCTCTTGGCGTTGAAGCTGACCGTGGTCTTGCCCAGGCCCTTGCGGGTGAGCGGGACAGCGAGGCGCTCGACCTTGCCGCTCTTCTTGCGCACGATGACATACGCCGCCGGGGCCGACGAACGGCTCGGCCCGTCGATCTTGATCCGCAACCGCCAGGCGCCGCGCAGCGAGGCGTCGGGCTTCACTTTGTAGTTGCGCGAGGCCATGTGGTCGACCCGAGCGCGGAACTTCGCCCGCCGGTCGCTCTTGCCCAGCACGTCGTCGCCGGACATCAGCGCCGCGGGCCAGCTGTTGCCCTCGGCGTAGAACTTGGCCGGGACGGTGTTGGCGGCGGCGTACGCGCCGAAGACCTTGGAGAACCCGCCGCGCGACTTCAGCGTCGCGCGCAGGCCTTCGGTGGAGTAGAGGTCGGGCTTGCCCTTGTTGGCGTCCAACCGGTCCCACACCTGCCGGACGATGCCGTTGCCGAACCTCGAGCTGAGGTACTCCCACCAGACCCAGTTGCCGTAGTGGATGCCGGGGTCGGCGAAGGTGTCGAGCGGGATGTGAGACAGGCGGACCTGTCCGATGTCGAGGTACTGCCGGCTGTCATCGACCTTGTCGGCGAAACGCTCCTCCATCCAGACCGCGGTCGACTCGTAGATCCACGGGTCGTCCTTGACGTCGTAGGCGAACTGCACGGCGTGGAAGAACTCGTGGGCCAGGGTGACCTTGAGGTTGGCCAGTGGCGTGCCGCTGAACTCCTTGCGCGAGAAATCGTTGTCGATCACGCAGTAGCCGGAGGCGACCTTGCGGCTGCCCGGCTTGTAGTACTCGGGGGCGCAGAAGCCGTAGAGGCCGGTCGGGAGGTCCTTGAGGTAGACGTCGAACTTCGAGTTGCCGCCGTGGCGCGCGTCGGTGACCGGTCTCCGGAACCCCAGCTTGCCGACCTCGAGGTTGTAGACCTGGTTGAGCACGGCCAGGGACTTCTTGGCCCAGGCGTCGCTCGGCGGAGCATCAGCGGTGGATCGCACCCAGTGCAGGCACACCTTCTTCTTGCAGCTCTTCACCGAAGCCGTCGTGTAGCCGTAGCCGCGCGGGTCGTCGGCACCGTCGGACGGCCGGGCCAGGATCCGTTCGGCCAGCACCCGCTCGTCACCCTCGAGGTCGGGCAGCGACTCGAACAGCTCGCGCAGGACCTCCGAGGCGTGCTCGTTGTCCTGCACCGGCACCAGTGGCGACGGGTCGATGATGCGAAGCGCCTTCGACAGCACGAGCGCGGCCGGCTCACTCACGATCTGTGGGCGGTCGTCATCGCGGGATGCGGACCCCGCTGCCTGGCCGGAGGCGGCCGGCAGGGTGGCCGCCGCGGCGGCCAGGGCCAGGGTGGCGACGGCAAGCGTGCGACGCATGGTGCTCCTCATCCTCGATGTGGGGGCGGGGCGGGCGGGCTGGGGTGGGGACCGGCGTCAGCTGGTCGCTGAGATCTTCTCGATCAGTGCCGTAGTAGATATGGCCGGTGTGCGCGACAGGTAAACCACTTCGCAGATATCGCTGAACTCGTCGAAGCGGCCGGCCCAGTCGTCGCCCATGACGAGCACGTCGGCGGCGTACTGCTCGATGTACTTGCGCTTGAGCTCGAGGCTCTCCTCGATGAACACCTCGTCGACCGGCTTGAGCGCGGCGACGATGGCCAGGCGCTCGGACTGGCTGAAGACCGGCTCGCGGCCCTTCTTGCGCAGGTTGAGCTCGTCGGCCGAGACGCCGACCACCAGCCGTTCACCGAGCGCGGCTGCCCGCTCGATCACGCGGAGGTGTCCGACATGGAACACGTCGAAGGTCCCGAACGTGATGACCGTCCGGTTTGCCGGGGAAGACATGGATTCCAGTGTGTCATGGAGCGCCACCGATCTTGCGCAAGGATGGGCTGCGATGGCGAGCCCACATGCGACGACGAGTGTCATGATCAGCGCGGATCCCGAAGCCGACGCCGTACGCCGGCGCGGCCTGCGCCAGATGCGCACGGTCGCGGTCTCGCTCCTCCTGCTTGCCGCGGCGGTGTACGTCGCCACGCTCGACCAGGACGGCGTGCTGGGGTTCGTGAACGCCGGCGCGGAGGCGTCGATGGTCGGCGCGATCGCCGACTGGTTCGCGGTCACCGCGCTGTTCAAGCACCCGCTCGGGCTGCCGATCCCGCACACCGCCCTGATCCCCAAACGCAAGGACGACCTCGGCCGGGGGCTCGAGGAGTTCGTGGGGGAGAACTTTCTCCAGGAGGACATCATCCGCGAGCGGCTGGCCGCCGCGACCCCGTCGGCACGACTGGGCACCTGGCTGGCCGACCCGGCCAATGCCCGGAGAGTGGTCGACGAGGTGGCCGAGGTGGCCGCCATCGCGCTCAGCAAGGTGCGCGACGACCACATCGCCTCGCTGGTCAACGACGCCCTGGTGCCGCGCTTCCGGGACGAGCCGATCTCGCCTCTGCTGGGTGGGCTCCTGTCCGAGGCGCTCCAGGACGACCTGCACCACGGCCTCGTGGACCTGGCCCTGGAGGAGCTGCACGACTGGCTGAAGGAGAACCCCGACACGGTGCAGGAGGTGCTCGGGGAGAGGGCGCCGTGGTGGGCGCCGCCGAGCATCAACGACCGCGTCACCGCCCGCATCCACCTGGAGATGGTGCGCTGGGTCGGCGACATCCGGTCGGACCCGCGGCACCACGCGCGGCTCGCGCTGGACTCGATGCTCCTCCAGCTCGCCGCCGACCTGCTCGACAACCCGTCCACTCAGGAGCGCACCGAGCGGCTCAAGGGCCGGCTGCTCGAGCACCCCGCCGTGATCACCTCCGGCATCTCGCTGTGGAACGCCCTGCGCAAGGCACTCACCGAGTCGCTGGGCGACCCCGACGGCGCGGTGCGGCAGCGCCTGCTGACCGAGGTGCAGGGGTTCGCGGACCGCCTCGGCCGCGACGACGAGCTCCGTGCCCGCCTGGACGGCATGGCCAGCGACGTGGCCGTGTTCGCCGTGGACCGCTACGGCGCCGAGCTGACGGCGGTGATCACCCACACCATCGAACGCTGGGACGGCAAGGAGGCCGCTCGCCGGATCGAGCTCCACGTCGGCCGCGACCTGCAGTTCATCCGGATCAACGGCACCATCGTCGGCGGCCTCGTCGGCGTACTCATCCACACTGTTGCGGTGCTGGCCTGAACGACCCGGCTCGGGTCGGCGCCCTGAGGCGTGAATACGGGCCGGATCGGCACTTTCTGGGACACTGGTGGGGTGAGTGATCCGCAGAACGTCCCGATCTCCGACGAGTCGATCAAGCTCGGCCAGTTCCTGAAGCTGGCCGACCTCGTCGAGTCCGGCTCCGAGGCCAAGCAGCTGCTCTCGGGCGGCGTGGTGCGCGTCAACGGCGACGTGGAGACCCGCAGGGGTCGCCAGCTCGAGAAGGGCGATGTCGTCTCGGTGGCGGCCAAGTCGGCCAAGGTCGGCGGCGAAGGCGGGGACAACCTGCCCTGGTGATGCGCTGACCCGTCAGAAGATCTTCTGACGGGTCACCGGACTTCGAGCAGGTCCACCACGAAGATCAGGGTCTCGCCGGGCTTGATCGCGCCGCCGGCGCCGCGGTCGCCGTAGCCGAGGTGCGGGGGGATGACCAGCTGCCGACGGCCGCCGACCTTCATGCCCTGGACACCGGTGTCCCAGCCGGCGATGACCTGGCCGATGCCGAGCCGGAACTGCAGCGGCTCGCCCCGGTTGTACGACGCATCGAACTCCTCGCCGCTGGAGTGCGCGACGCCGACGTAGTGCACCGACACGGTGTTGCCGGCCGCCGCCTCGGCGCCGTCACCCTCCGTGATGTCGGTGATCACCAGGTCGGTGGGGGGCTCGGGGTCGAAGAAGTCGATTTCTGGCTTGTCCATGGGACCACCCTATGAGGTGGCCAAGTGCCCCACACGCGAGGTTCGGCACACGATTCGCACCCCAGGCACGCACCCCGCGGCGTTGCCGTCGGTCGAAGTGAAGCTGCCACGCCTTCCTCCGGCGCCTTGCGATGCACGCACCTGAAGCACGACTTGTGGATCGAACCTCGCGCGCGGGGCACTAGCGTGGCCTGATGGTCAGCCTCGAACAGCTCGTGACCTTCGGTGTCGCCGCCTTCGTCATCATCGTGATCCCCGGCCCCAGCGTGGTGTTCGCGATCGGCCGGGCCCTGGCCCACGGGCGCGCGGTCGCGCTCACGAGCGTGCTCGGCAACACCCTCGGCCTGCTCACGGTGCTCGTGCTGGTCTCGGTGGGCCTGGGCGCGATCGTCGCCGAGTCCGCGGTCGTGTTCTGGGTCGTGAAGATCGCGGGCGCGGCGTACCTGGTCTACCTGGGGGTCCACGCGATCCGACACCGCGGGGCGTTCGGGGCAGGCGACCTCGATCCGGAGCACGCGTCGCTGCCGTGGCGTACGTCGCTGCGCCAGGGCTTCGTCGTGGGTGCCTCGAACCCGAAGTCGTTCATCCTGGCCGCCGCCGTCGTGCCGCAGTTCGTCGACCGCGGAGCCGGCCAGGTGCAGCTGCAGATCTTCCTGCTCGGACTGATCGCGGTCGTGATCGCGCTGCTGTCCGACAGTCTGTGGGCGGTGCTCGCGGCCCGCCTGCGCGACTGGTTCAGCCGCTCCCCTCGTCGCGAGGAGAGGCTGGGCGCCGTCGGCGGGCTCTCGATGATCGGCCTGGGCGTCTCCGTGGCGTTCACCGGAGACCACTCGAAGTAGGTCTAGGTCTGGTGGATGTAGCCGTCGAGCTGGTCGCGCTCGAACTCCAGCTGGCCGATCTTGTGCTTGACCACGTCACCGATGCTGATGATGCCGACCAGGTTGCCGTCGGTCACGACCGGGATGTGGCGGAACCTGCGCTCGGTCATCGTCTGCATGACCTCGTCGAGGTCGTCGTCGGGAGTGCAGATCTCCACGGCGTCGGTCATGATCGCCGAGACGGTGTTGTTGACCACCGTCCCGTCGCTGTGGAGATGGCGTACGACGTCGCGCTCGCTGACGATGCCGTCGAGCGACGTGCCGTCGTTGCTCACGATCAGGGCACCGATGTTGTGCTCGGCCAGGAGCGCTATCAGCTCCCGGACGCCGGCGTCCGGGCTGATGGTGACCACGGTCTGGCTGGCCTTGGCGTTGAGGATGTCGCCGATACGCATGCGGCTGACGGTACTCATGTGCCGACCGGCTGACCAGAGTCAGGTGGTCTCGTCGTCCACGGGTCGGACGCGGTGGGAGCGCAGGTCGGACACGGTGCCCTCTCCGGTGGCCGGCCAATCCGGGTCGTCGCGGTCGGGCATGGCGCCCAAGAACGACAGGGCGGCCTCGTGCAGGTGCCCGTTGGAGGCCAGCGCATTGCCGCCCCAAGGGCCGTCGGTGCCGTCGAGCGAGCTGAACCGCCCACCTGCCTCGCGGACGATCACGTCCAGCGCGGCCATGTCGTAGACCTCCAACTCCGGCTCCGCAGCGAGGTCGACAGCACCCTCGACGAGCAGCATGTACGACCAGAAGTCGCCGTACGCGCGGGTGCGCCAGCAGCGCCGCATGAGGGACATGAAGTCGTCGAGACGGTCGCGTTGCTCCCAGCCGATCAGGGAGGCGTAGGAGAGCGAGGCGTCCTCGAGACGGCGTACGTCGGAGACCTGGCACTGCTTGGCCTTGAGCAGCGACCGGCCGGTCCAGGCGCCGTTGCCGTTGGACGCCCACCAGCGCCGCTGCAGCAGCGGGGCGGAGACCACGCCGAGCACCACCTCGTCGTCGACGGCGAGCGCGATCAGCGTGGCCCAGACCGGGACGCCGCGGACGAAGTTCTTGGTGCCGTCGATCGGGTCGACGATCCAGCGCCGCTGGCTGTTGCCCGAGCTGCCCTGCTCCTCGCCGGTGATCGCATCGCGTGACCGGACCCGCGACAGGGTCCGCCGGATGCCCTCCTCGACAGCCTGGTCGGCGTCGGTGACGGGGGTCAGGTCCGGCTTGCTCATCACGTGCAGGTCCAGCGCCTGGAACCTGGCCGTGGTCAACGAGTCGGCATCGTCGGCGAGCACGTGCGCGAGGCGGAGGTCGTCGGTGTAGTCGATGCTCACGGGCACAGGCTACGTTCAGCAAACTGCTTTAAGGTTCATCCATGGAGATCAACGGACTTCCGCTCCACCCTCTCGTCATCCACGCAGCGGTGGTCTTCGGTCCGTTGGCCGGGCTCCTGGCTCTCGCCTACCTGGTCCCGAAGTGGCGGGACCGGTTGCGGTGGCCGATGGTCATCGGCGCGATCGTCGCCCTCGGCGCGGTCTACACGGCCTACCTGTCCGGTGGCGACTTCCGCGACAGCAAGGACTTCTTCAACCAGCCGCCGCTGGCCGAAAAGATCGACACGCACGAGGACCTCGCCGGCAACCTGCTCCGAGCTGCCATCGCCTTCGCCGTCATCGCAGTGCTGTCCGCGTGGCTGCACGCCCGCACCGGTGCCCTCAGGATCGGATTGAACGTGCTCCTCGCAGCCTCAGCGATCGGCGTGATCGTCCTCGTCGTCCTCACCGGTGAAGCGGGTTCCCAGGCGGTCTGGGGGACCTAGTGTCCTGGCACGCACCCAACGCAGGACTAAGCCCACGGATCAATCCGACAGGACGCTAGCTAGTAGTCGGACCCGCTGCGCGCGGCCAGGAGTCGACGGAACGATGCCACCCGCTCGGGATCGCCGGCGCCGGCGGCGACCGCCTCGTCGAGACCGCACTCGGGCTCGTCGCCGCCGTGGGTGCAGCCGCGCGGGCAGCTCGCGGTCATCGCGTCGAGGTCGGGGAACGCCGTGATCAGCTGCTCGGGCTGCACGTGCGCCAGGCCGAAGGACCGGATGCCCGGCGTGTCGATGATCCATCCCTCGTCACCCGGCAGGGCCAGCATGTACGCCGAAGTGGAGGTGTGCCGGCCGCGTCCGGTCACCGCGTTGACGACGCCCACATCGCGGTGGGCCTCGGGCACCAGTGCGTTGACCAGGGTCGACTTGCCGACACCGCTCGATCCGATGAGCACGCTGGTCCGGCCCCGCAGGCGCTCGCGGACCTCGGTGAGCTCACCACCGCGCTGGGTCACGACCCACGGCACACCGAGCGAGCGGTACGTCGAGAGCAGGGTCTCCGGGTCGGCGAGGTCGGCTTTGGTCAGGCACAGGAGGGGCTGCATGCCGGAGTCGAACGCCGCCACCAGGGCGCGGTCGATCAGGCGGGGTTGCGGCTCCGGGTCCGCGAGCGCCGTGACGATCACCAGCTGCTCGGCGTTGGCCACGATGATCCGCTCGACAGGGTCGTCGTCGTCGGCGGTACGCCGCAGGGTCGTCGTCCGCTCCTGCACCTCGACGATCCGGGCCAGGCTCCCGTCGGCTCCGGAGACATCGCCCACGACCCGCACCCGGTCGCCGACCACCACGCCCTTGCGCCCGAGCGGTCGCGCCTTGACCGCGAGCACCACGGCGCCGTCGACGAGCAGTGTGAGGCGACCGCGGTCGACGGTGACCACGACTCCGTCGACCGCGTCGTCGTAGGTCGGGCGTTCCTTGGTGCGAGGCCGCGTCCGCCGACGCGGGCGGTCGTAGTGCTCGACGTCCTGGTCGGAGTAGCGCCCGGACATCAGCTCAGCAGCCCGGCCCAGAACGACGCGAAGTCGGGGAAGGTCTTGCTGGTCGTGTCGATGTCCTCCACCTGCACGCCGTCGACGACGGCGCCGACGATCACTCCCGCGTGCGCCATCCGGTGGTCGGCGTAGGTGTGGAAGATGCCGCCGGTCAGGGTCGCCGGCCGGATCTCGAGGCCGTCGGGATGCTCGATGATGTCGGCCCCGAGTCCACCGAGCTCCTTCGCCAGTGCGGCCAGCCGGTCGGTCTCGTGGCCGCGGATGTGGGCGATGCCCCGGAGGTGGGAGGGACTCTGCGCCAGCGCGCACAGGGCGGCGACTGCCGGGGTGAGCTCACCCTCGTGGTGCAGGTCGAGGTCGACGCCCTCGAGAGCGTCGGGGCCGGTGACGCGCAGACCGTCGTCGGCCCAGGAGACCGAGCAGCCCATCTGGGCCAGGATGTCGCGCAGCGCGTCGCCGGGCTGGGTCGTGGAGCGCGGCCAGTCGCGCACGGTGACCGACCCGCCCGTGACGGCGGCAAGGGCGAGGAACGGCGCGGCGTTGGACAGGTCGGGTTCGATCGCCGTGTCCACGGCCTTGATCGCGCCGGGGGAGACCGACCAGCGGTTGGCGTCGGCGTCGTCGACCACCACGCCGCGCTCGCGCAGCATGGCCACGGTCATCTCGATGTGGGGGAGCGAGGGCACCGGTTTGCCGTCGTGACGGATGTCGACACCCTCCTCGAAGCGGGCGCCGGCCAGGAGCAGGGCCGAGATGAACTGCGACGAGGCGGAGGCGTCGATGACCACCGTGCCACCGCGCACCGACCCGGTGCCGTGCACGGCGAACGGCAGCGCCCCCCGCCCCTCGTCGTCGACCTCGACGCCGAGAGCTCGCAGCGCCGTGAGGACCTCACCGACGGGGCGCTGACGCATGTGCGGGTCGCCGTCGAACCCTACGGTGCCCGACGAGAGCCCGGCGACCGGCGGCACGAACCGCATCACGGTGCCCGCGAGCCCGCAGTCCACCGAGGCGTCCCCCGAGAAGTGGCCCGGCCGCACCTCCCAGTCGTCGGCCGCGGTGTCCACGGTCGAGCCGAGAGCGGTCAGGGCCGAAGCCATCAGCAGGGTGTCGCGCGAGCGCAGCGCACGGCGTACGACGGAGGGCCGGTCGGCGATGGCCGCCAGCACGAGCGCGCGGTTGGTGAGCGACTTGCTGCCGGGGAGAGAGACCACCGCGTCGACGGGGTGCGACGCGCGAGGGGCGGGCCACAGGCCTGGAGCGGGAGTCATCACTCCCGATTCTAGTGCTAGGACTACGTGAGCTGCGCCTTGGCGAGCTTGGCCTCCCGGCGGGCGGCGCGGCCGAGGTGCTTGGCCTCGCGCCGAGCGTCCTTCGCCACCCGTCGCGCGCGCCAGGCCACGCCCGGCTTGCCGTCGGTGTCACCGGCGGCGATGAGCAAGGCGCCGACCAGGCTGACGTTCTTGAAGAAGTGCAGCCGCTGCTGGTTGCGCGTGGTCGGGTCGTCCGCCTCCCAGAACCGATGGCCGCCGAACGTCGTGGGCACCAGGGTGGCGCCGAGCACCGCGGCCGACAGCCGTGGTGCTCGTCCGGTGGCCAGCATCAGGCCTGATGCCACCTGGGTGGCTGCGTTGATCCGGATCAGCTGGGCCGGGTCGCTGGGGATCGGCAGCTGCGGCGCCGAGCGTTGCAGCAGTGGCACCAGCTTGTCGGTCACGGGCTTTGCCTTCGCCGCGAGCGTCGGCGCGTTGCGCAGGGCGTTGACACCACCGACCAGGAAGATCGACGAGAGCATCGGGCGGGCTATCAGTCGGCTGAGAGACATGTTCCATTAGTACCCGATGTGTCCCCGCCCGACGCGTGCTCCGCTACGAGCGAATCGTCACCGACGTCGAGTTGTTGCTGATGTCGGCGTCCGAACTGCTGTCGGGGCTGACCGTGAACGTGACCGTGTTGGAGCGACCGAAGAGCGCGTTGGCGCTGAAGCGGAAGTTCGACGGCGTCGAGCTGACCCGGCAGGTGGCTCCGCCCCCGGAATCGGCCGTGCAGCGACTCGTGTCCATGGTCAGCTCGGTGCCGCTGCCGCCGCTGGACCGAACGGTCAGCGTTCCCGTCTCGCCCGCCTCGAGCCCGGTGACCCGCACATCGATGCGGTAGCCCAGCCCGAGCAGGCTGCTGCTGCTGGCCGAGACACCCATGTCGCTGGGTGGCGCAGGGGGCTGGGTGGGGGGCTGGGTGGGCGGCTGCGTCGGGGGCTGCGTCGGGGGCTGCGTCGGAGGCCGGGTCGGCCCCTGCGTCGGAGGCCGGGTGGGCTGCTGGCTCGGCGGCTGACTAGGCCGGCCCGGACCGGTGGGGTTCTGCGAGGGCTGCTGGGTCGGCCCAACGGGGCCGGTCGGATTCTGCGAGGGGGTGCCGGACCCCACGTCGTTCGGGTCGAACGACGCCGATGAGGACTCCGTGCCCGACGGGCTGTCCGAAGCGCTCTCCGACCTCTCTGCCGAGGCGGCGTCTCCGATGTCGCTGGATCCGGGTTCCGTCGGGTCCCCGCTGGTCTGCGGGTCGGCTGGCGTGGTGTCGTCGTCAACGAGCCCTCGAGGAGCGTCTGCGCTGGCCTCGAGCGGGCCGTCGGCGGCCTGCACAGCGATGAATGTGCCGCCGGCGATGACGGCGACTGCTGCGACACCAGCGACGGCGGTCGCCGCGGTGCGGTTGGCTGCGAAGTCCCGCATCCTGCGGAACTGGTCGCCGACGAGTGCTGCAGCGTTGGCCGGCGCAGCGACGATGCCACTGAAGAAGGCCGTGACGCCACTGACCGCCGCGATCCTGCGAGGGGCGACGCGCGCGGGCCTGCGCGAAGGCCTGCGGGACTCCTTGCGCGACGGCGCCTTGGAGGTCTTGGTGGACTCGAGGTAGCCGGCGGCCGCGGGGCCGAGCACCAGCGGGGCAAGGATGGCGCGGAGGTCGGAGCTGCCCTGCTTGAGCTGTAGGGCGATCGCCGTGCAGCCGGGACAGGTCTCGAGGTGCTGCTCGACGCGCGCTGTGTCGCGGTCGAAGGAGACCTGACGGACGTAGGCCCCAAGGTTGTGCCGGGTCCACTCGCAGTCCTTGCTCGTGGCGGGCTCGTGCATCGTGAGCCACGCGACGCGCATGCCCTCGCGGGCCCGGGAGACCAGCGGCGGCACGGACTCCGTGGCTTCGTCCAGGTGTACGGCGATCTGGCCGGGCGACTCGTTCTCGACCTCGGTGTGCCACAGGACCATCCGCCACGGCTCGGCCAGCGAGGTGAAGGCGCGCGCTGCCGCGGCGTCCTCGGGGCCTGCGGCGGCGTCAGGAGGGGTCGTGCCGTGGTCGACGTGGAGGCGGCGTACTGCGGTGAGGAGGTAGGGCCGGAACGCGAGGTCGGGACCGTCGCCGCGCTGCAGGACCACCTTGATCTTCGCGAAAGCTTCCTTCACGAGCGCGTCTGCCTCGTCGTTCGACACGAGCATCCGCGCCAGCCGGCGCGCTGAGTCGACGTGACGGGCGGCCAGCTCGGCGTACGCTTCGGCGTCGCCGGTCCGCGCAGCCGAGATGAGTTCGGCGTCGCCACGTGCCTGAGCACCCGAGGGGAAGATTCTCACGTCACTCCAACGGTCGAAATAGGACATCGTGACGCCTCTTGCGCAACTTTTGTCCCATCGCGCAGTGTACTGGCGTGTCGGAGCACAGCACTATGGTGACGACATGTGCGGCCGCTACGCCTCCAGCCGGAAGCCCGAGGACCTCGTCGAGGAGTTCGAGATCGTCGAGAGCAGGATCGAGGCTCCGCTGCCGCCGGACTACAACGTGGCCCCCACCAAAGAGGTGTACGCCGTGGTCGAGCGGCCGCCCTCTGACGCCAAGGAAGCAGCGCCGCAGCGCCAGCTCCGCACGCTGACCTGGGGTTTCATCCCGTCCTGGGCCAAGGACCCCAAGATCGGCAACCGGATGATCAACGCCCGGATGGAGACGGTGGCCGAGAAGCCCGCCTACCGTCGGGCGTTCGCCGCGCGCCGCTGCCTGCTGCCGGCCGACGGCTACTTCGAGTGGTACCCGACCGAGGAGTTGACGGCCGCCGGCAAGCCGCGCAAGCAGCCGTTCTTCATCCGGCCCAAGGACCACGGCACCCTCGCCATGGCGGGGCTCTACGAGATCTGGCGGGATCCCGAGCTGGCCGAGGACGATCCGCACCGGTTCCGGTGGACCTGCACCGTGCTCACGACCGAGGCGGAGGACGCCGTCGGCCACATCCACGACCGGATGCCGCTGATGGTCGAGCCGGAGCGCTGGAGTGCCTGGCTTGATCCGCGGGCTGCCAAGGAGCACCTGCTCGACCTGCTCGTCCCCGCGGCCCCCGGCAACCTCGAGGCCTACCCCGTGTCGACCCTGGTCGGCAACGTGCGCAACAACGGCCCCGAGCTGCTCGAGCCGCTGCCGCTGGAGGAGGGGTGAGCACCCTGTGAGCACCGAGCGCCGCGTCGACACCCCGCATGGCGAGGGGCGCCTCGTGACCGACCGGGCCCGCAGTCCCAGGGCGACCCTGGTGCTCAGCCACGGTGCCGGCAACGGCATCGAGGCGCGCGATCTCGAGGCGCTGGCGCGGCACCTGCCGCGCAACGGCATCAGTGTGGTGCGGTTCGAGCAGCCGTGGCGGGTGGCCGGCCGGAAGGTGGCGACTCCTCCGGCCACGCTGGACGCCGCGCTGCTCGCGGCGTACTCCCAGCTCCGGGTCAGCACCCCGCTCGTGCTCGGTGGCCGGTCTGCCGGGGCTCGGTCGGCCGCCCGCTGCGCGAAGCAGCTGGACGCGGTGGGCTGTCTCGCGCTCGCGTTCCCGCTGCATCCACCGGGCCGGCCCGAGAAGAGCCGGCTCCACGAGCTCCGCGGCGCACAGGTGCCGACGTTGGTGGTGCAGGGCGCCAAGGACACCATGGGCCGCCCGGAGGCGTTCCCCGAGGAGCTGGAGATGGCCGTGGTGCCGGACGCCGATCATGGCTTCAAGGTGCCGAAGCGCGGCTCGATCTCGCAGGACGAGGCGATGGAGATCGTGGTCGAGTCGACGCTTGAGTGGATCGTGCGCGAGATCGTCGGGGAATGAGCCGCGGGGACATGGCGTTCTTACAGCGTGATGGCACTGCTGGAACGTCCCGCCCCCGACGTAGGCTGGGACCCGATGACTGACTCACCTACGACCGACTCTCCCGACGTCGACGTGGCGTCGGAGACCGATGCCGAGCGCACCGCTCGGTTCGAGCGCGACGCCCTGCCCTTCCTCGACCAGCTCTACTCGGCGGCCATGCGGATGACCCGCAACCCGGCCGACGCCGAGGACCTGGTGCAGGAGACGTTCGCCAAGGCGTACTCCGCCTTCCACCAGTACCGTCCGGGCACGAACCTGAAGGCCTGGCTCTACCGCATCCTGACCAACACCTTCATCAACACCTACCGCAAGAAGCAGCGCCAGCCGCAGCAGTCGATGTCCGAGGACGTCGAGGACTGGCAGCTGGCCCGCGCGGAGTCGCACAGCTCAACGGGCCTGAAGTCCGCCGAGATGGAGGCGCTCGAGCATCTGCCCGACTCGCAGGTGAAGGACGCGCTGCAGAAGCTGCCCGAGGAGTTCCGGCTGGCCGTCTACCTCGCTGATGTCGAGGGATTCGCCTACAAGGAGATCGCCGAGATCATGGAGACCCCGATCGGGACGGTCATGTCCCGCCTGCACCGTGGCCGCCGCCAGCTGCGCGACATGCTGTCGGACTACGTCCGGGCCAACGACCTGCTGTCCGCCGGCACCGTGTCCGCCAAGGGAGACAAGTCATGACCCACTCCCACGGTGACGACGTCTCGGCCTCTGAATGTGCCGACTACCTCGAACGCATCGTCTACTTCATCGACAACGAGCTCGACGAGGCCGACTGCAGTGAGGTCCAGCTGCACCTCGACACCTGCAACCCGTGCCTGGAGAAGTACGACCTGCAGCGCACGGTGAAGTCGGTCGTCGCCAGGTCCTGCTCCGAAGAGGCGCCCGACGAGCTGCGCCAGCGGGTGATGCTGCGGATCCGCGAGGTCTCCGTGGAGATCCGCAAGGGCTGACAGCCCCAGCTATGCAACGAGCCCCCGGCCGATTGGCTGGGGGCTCTCTGCATGCTTCGTGCAACAGGCTGAGCTTGCTCAGCTGTTGGGGCGCTTGCCGTGGTTCGCTGCCTTCTTACGACGCGAACGGCGCTTGCGGCCGGTCTTGCCCATGGTGTTCCTCCTGGATCGAGATCGAGTCATCCTCCCAGGTCCTGCCCCGGTGACGAAATCGGATGGGTTGTCGAGGTGGCGCGATTGCGCTGGATGGACGGTTGGCTCGTCGGGTTGTCGAGGTGGCGCGATTGCGCTGGATGGACGGGTTGGGGCGTCGTCGGGTTGTCGAGGTGGCGCGATCGCGCTGGATGGACGGGTTGGGGCGTCGGCGGGTTGTCGAGGTGGCGCGATCGCGCTGGATGGACGGGTTGGGGCGTCGGCGGGTTGTCGAGGTGGCGCGATCGCGCTGGATGGACGGGTTGGGGCGTCGGCGGGTTGTCGAGGTGGCGCGATTGCGCTGGATGGACGGGTTGGGGCGTCGGCGGGTTGTCGAGGTGGCGCGATCGCGCTGGATGGACGGGTTGGCTCAGAGGCGGGAGAGGAACTTCTCGGTGTCGACGACCACCCGGGTGATCTCGCCGCTGCCGATGACCTTCCCGGCTGGCTGGTTGAACTCACCGATGTTGCGGGCGCCGACGGTGAAGCGGTGCAGGCGGCCGTCGACGTACGCCGCGGAGGCGGTGACCTCGACCTGCTGGCCGACCGCGCTCGCGGCGAGGTGCTCGAGCGTGATCCGGGTGCCGACGCTCGTCGAGCCCGCCTCGAGGGTCGGGTCGATGGCTGCGCAGGTGGCCGCCTCGCACCACGCCAGCAGCCGCGGGGTGCCCAGCACCGGCAGGCTGCCGGAGCCGACTGCCTCGGCGGTGTCGGCATCGGTGACGGTGAAGGTCAGGGTCGCTTCCATCAGAGCTCCAGGCGGTAGGCGATGAGGTGGACGTCGGGTGCCGGCGACCAGTCGCGCTGGGGGTCGCGGTGGAACCCGAGCCGGTCGTAGATGCGATGAGCACCGACCATGGACTCCAGGCTGGACAGCGCGATCCCGCGGGCGCCGTCGGACCGGAAGCGCTCGACCACCATCTCGGCCAGGGCCATTCCGACGCCCTGACCCTGGGCCTCGGGTGCGACGGCGAGCATCCGGAACTCGCCCTCACCATCTCGTCCGATCTCGCGCCAGGACGAACCGGCGGGACAGACGGTCACGTTGCCGAGGATCGATTCGCCGTCATCGGGCACTGCCACCCAGACCTCGGCGTCCCGGTCCCGCCCCGCGACGTCGGCCAGCCGCTCGCGGTAGTGGTCCTCGGCGTCGGTCAGGAACGGCTCGTACGCCGCCACCGTGATCGCCCCCGCCGCGGCGTACTCCTCCTTCGCGATGCGCCTGACCAACATGGCCTAGATGCCGAAGGTGTTGCGAGGGTACGCCGCGTCGACATCGGTGATGATGTTGACGAGGTAGGGCACACCCGAGGCGAACGCGCGGTCGAGAGCCGGGCCGATCTGCTTGGGGTCGGTCACCATCTCACCGGCACCGCCGAGCGCCTTGACGACCTCGTGGTACGCCGTGCGCTCGGCCAGGTCGGCCGCGACGTCGTAGCCGTAGAGCATCTGCATCGGGCCCTTCTCCAGGCCCCAGGCGGAGTTGTTGCCCATCACCATGACCACAGGCAGGTTGTGGCGGACCAGGGTGTCGACGTCCATCAGCGAGAAGCCGGCCGCGCCGTCACCGAGCAGCAGCACGACCTGCGCCGACGGCCGGGCGATCCGGGCTGCGATCGCCGAGCCGAGACCGGCGCCCAGGCAGCCGTAGGGCCCCGGGTCGAGCCAGCCGCCGGGCCGCTTGGGCTCGACGAACTTGCCGGCGAAGCTGACGAAGTCGCCGCCATCGCCGATCACGACGGCGTCCTCGGCGAGGCGCGGCACCAGCTCGCCATAGATGCGAGCGGGGTGGATCGGGTCGGCTTCGGCGCCGAGCAGCTCGAGGTCGCGAGCGGTTGCGGACCGCACCGACTCCTGCAGCTGGTTGACCCATGCAGACCAGTCGGGCTTCGAGCCACGCTCGAGCGCCGCCTGGAGACCGTCGAAGACCGAGGTCAGGTCGCCTGAGACCGAGTCGGCGAGGGTCGCGTGGCCGGAGAGCTGGCCCGGGGAGTCGGCGATGTGGACGACTTGGGCGGGGGAGGATCCTTCCTCTTTTCCGCCGAAGATGCCGTAGCCGAGGCGGAAGTCGAGCGGGGTGCCGACCACGACGACCAGGTCGGCGCTGCCCAACGCCTGGCTGCGCGCCTTGGTGGACAGAAGGGGGTGGCCGCCCGGGATGACGCCGCGGCCCATGCCGTTGGTGATCACCGGCACGCCGACGGCCTCGACGAACCGCAGCGCCGCTTCGTCGGCCCGGTCGGCCCAGACGTCGGTGCCGAGGATGAGCACCGGGCGCGAAGCACCGGCAAGCAGCCCGGCGATCCGGTCGATGGCGTCCGTGTCGGGGTCGGCGCCGCGCAGCGACCCCACCGTCGACAGCTCGCCCTTGGCGATGTTGAAGAACTCGTCCATCGGCACGTCGACGAAGACCGGCCCGCGGTGCGAGGAGCCCGCAGCGGTGAACGCCTCGTGCATGCCGGCGAGCACGTCGCCGGCGGTGTGCAGGGTCTGCGCGAGCTTGGACACCGAGGCCACGATGGGGGGCTGATCGAGTTCTTGCAGCGACCCGCTGCCCCAGCGGTTGGCCGGCGCGCGACCACCCACGACCACCATGGGCGAGCCCGCGAACTGTGCCTGGGCGATGGCGCTCACGCCGTTGGTCACTCCGGGTCCGGCGGTCAGCACGGCCAGTCCCGGCACCCGGGTCAGCTTGCCGGTGGCCTCAGCGGCGAAGGCGGCCGTCTGCTCGTGGCGCACGTCGAGCAACCGCATCGGCGGATCGGCCTTCACGGCGCCGTCGTACATCGGGAACACATGGGCCCCCGAGAGCGTGAACATGGTCTCGACACCGTGCGCGCGGGCGACGGCGACGGCGAGCTGTCCGCTGTGGCCTTCGAGGTTCTCGGTCATGCTCGCAGGCTATCCCCCGGAGCGAGGACGGTTACCGGGCAGTTGGCCCGAGCGTCGCCGGGTTGGTGATGCGGAGCTCGTCGACCAGCAGCAGAAGCAGGTCGGCACGGACTGCCGGCGGCTTGGGGCCCAACGCGAGCTGCAGGTAGAGGGCGCGCAGGAACGCCTCGGTGTTGCCGCTCACCAGGTACGGATCGCCGTTGCTCGACCGGCGCCGCGCGATCTGACCGAGCCGGGAGACCCACGACTCGAGGGTCTCCACCGGCATCCGGTCGCGCCGCAGCAACGCCATGGTTGCGGTGGCCAAGCGGTCCGGCTCGCCGTGGACGAAGAGCTGGGTGACGGGCAGTGCGAGCCGCTCGGCGATGACGTCGAGCAGGACGTTCAGCTCTGCTTTGCCGACATGCGGCGAGCGACCCAGCGTCGCGAGAGCGTCGGCACCATGGGCCACGGCGTGAGCCCAACCCTTGCCCGGCACGAACCCGCGCAGGTCCTGCTCCTCGAGGATCCAGGTCGCGATCCGGTCTCCCCACTCCAGCACCTTGCCGCCCGGCACCAGCGGGCGGTCGGTGTCGCGGGCGATGCACTCGGCCAGGATCAGTGCGGAGAAGCTACGCCGGAAGACGCTGTCGGTGCCGGACTGGCCGAGCCCGGTGCGCAGGCCGGCAGCCATCCCGTCGCCCAGGCCGGGCAGCAGATCGTCGTACTCGCCCCGGGCGATCCACGCGCAGAGGGTGGGGTAGGCGATGTCGTCGCGCACGTAGGGGTCCGGGTCGCCGAGCATCTGGGTCAGCTCCGCGGTGAGGTCCGCCAGCGGGCGATCGGTCGGCACCGAGTGATCATCTCCGAGGACTTTCCCCCAGTATGCCGAGAACATAGAGGTCATCCTGCCAAACGATCCCGGCTCCGGCTGGCCGGGGTGATCCCGGACACCCCTGGCCCTACCCTTGCCGGGTGCCGACTCTCGCCGATCTGGTGCGTAGCCACACCGACCTCGAGCCGGCTGACGTCGCGTGGCTCCAGCTGCTGATGGCGGACTGGCAGATCATCGCCGACCTGTCGTTCGCCGACCTGGTGCTGTGGCTTCCCGACCGCGAGGGCAGCGGCTTCTGGGCCGCGGCGCAGATGCGCCCCACCACCGGACCCACGGCGTACGTCGACGACATCGTCGGCACCTTCGTCAAGACCGGGCGGCGCCCGATGCTGGACACGGCGTACTCGCAGGGACGGCTGGTCAGGGACGGCGACCCGGAGTGGCGCGACGACGTGCCGGTGCGGGTCGAGACGATCCCGGTGCGGCACGCCGGCCGGGTGATCGGCGTGATCGCCCGCAACACCAACCTGCTCGGCGTGCGGACCCCCAGCCGACTCGAGCTGTCCTACCTGCAGAGCGCGGCTGACCTGACTCAGATGATCGCCGCCGGCCATTTCCCCTCGCCCGGTCAACGCAGCGACCACGCGGACACCGCTCGGGTCGGCGACGGCTTCCTGCGCGTCGACGCCGCCGGTCGGGTGGTCTACGCGAGCCCCAACGCGCTGTCGGTGTACCGCCGGCTCGGTGTCTCCGGTGACCTCGCCGGGCTCTCGCTGGCCGACCTGACCCGCGACCTGGTGCCGCCGCGACGGCGGCCCGACGAGGAGACGCTCAGCGCGGTGCTGGGCGCCCGCGCCCACCGGGACACCGAGATCGGCAACGACCAGGTCACCCTGATCGTCCGGTCCATCCCGCTGCGGCCCACCGGTGAGCTGATCGGCGGGCTGATCCTGGTGCGTGACGTGACCGACCTGCGCCGCCGCGACCGCGAGCTGGTCACCAAGGACGCGACCATCCGGGAGATCCACCACCGCGTGAAGAACAACCTCCAGACGGTCGCCGCCCTGCTGCGGCTGCAGGCCCGCAGGATCGACTCGCCCTCGGCGAAGGCGGCTCTCGAGGAGGCGGTACGCCGCGTGGGCACGATCGCGATCGTGCACGAGACCCTCAGCCAGGCGGTGGAGGAGCACGTGGAGTTCGACGAGATCGCCGATCGGCTGGGGGCGATGGTGACCGAGGTGAGCGACCTCGCCGGGCAGGTGCGGGTGCGGCGGGACGGGAGTTTCGGCGAGCTGCCCTCGGAGACGGCGAACGCGCTGGCCATGGTGCTCACCGAGATCCTGCAGAACGCGGTCGAGCACGGCTACCCGGCCGACCCGGCCGCCGATCCCTCGGTGGAACCCGCCGAGATCTCAGGAGAGATCGTGGTCAGCGTGCGCCGGCTGGTGGGCCGGATGCACGTCACGGTCGACGACGACGGCCGCGGGCTGCCCGCTGGCTTCGACCTGGACGAGTCGACGAACTTGGGCCTGTCGATCGTGCGCACCCTGGTGGAGTCGGAGCTGGGCGGCCAGCTGGACCTGACCACAGCTCCGGCTGGCGGCACCCGAGCTGTCGTCGACGTGCCGTTCGAGTAGCACAGTGCCTCTAACAGCTGGCCGGTCTCGACCGATCGGCTAGGCCGTACGGACGCGGGACCGGGCGTTGCGGCGCTTGAGCGCCCGCCGCTCGTCCTCGCTGAGGCCACCCCACACACCGTGGTCCTGACCAGCCTCGAGCGCCCAGGCGAGACACTGCTCGCGCACGTCACAACGACGGCAGACCTGCTTGGCCTCCTCGATCTGGAGGATGGCGGGGCCGGTGTTGCCGATCGGGAAGAACAGCTCCGGGTCCTCGTCGAGGCATGCGGAACGGTGGCGCCAATCCATGGCTGGGGAATCTCTCTTTCAGCTTGTGTGCAGACAGGAGTGCTCAGGCCTGCGGGCGCGCTGATACGTGCAAATGTGAACGTTTTCACTAGCGCACCCCCAGAGTGTCAACTATTCGGCTCCGGATCAAGCGTTTGCCGTGGTCGGTTGGGTCACAGCCCGCATTAATTGCCCCGCGTCACTACGCTGCACCGGTGCCCGCCAGACCCGTGAACCCCGCTCCGCTGACAGTCGCCGCCTCCTTGGTGACGATCCAGGGCGGTCTGCTGCTCGTCTTCGCCGTCCTGGAGCTCGCCAGCGTCTCGTCGGACCGGATCTCCCTGGGGGTGTCCACGGCGATCTTCTTCCTGGTCTACGGCGCCCTGCTGGTGCTGTGCGCGTTTGCGCTGACCCGCCAGCAGGGGTGGGCACGCGGACCGGTGCTGATCACCCAGCTGATCCAGCTCGGCCTGGCCTGGAACCTTCGCGACACGGCGCTGATCGCCGTGCTGCTGGTGGTCTCGGCGCTGGTCGTGCTCGCGGGCATGCTGCACCCGGCCAGCATCGCGGCGCTCACCGACGACCCGACGGCGTAGCAGCTCGGGTCAGTCCGTCTCGAGGGAGACCCGGAGCTGCTCCAGGGTCCGGGTGAGCAGCCGGGAGACGTGCATCTGCGAGACGCCGATCTCCTCGGCGATCTGGGACTGCGTCAGGTTCTTGAAGAACCGCAGCAGGAGGATCTTCTTCTCGCGCGGGTCGAGCTCGTCGAGCAACGGCTTGAGGGACTCACGGATCTCGACGTGCTCGAGACCCTCGTCGTCGACTCCGAGGGCGTCCAGCATGCTGCCACCGGCGTCCTCGCCGTCATCTGACGCGTCGAGCGACAGGGTGGAGTAGGCGTTGCTGGACTCGATGCCCTCCACGATCTCCTCGACGCTGCACCCGATCGCCCCTGCCAGCTCTCGCGGGGTCGGCGACCTGCCCAGGGTCTGGGTCATCTCGGCGCTGGTCGCCGTGATCTGCATCCGGAGCTCCTGCAGCCGGCGCGGCACCCGGATGGCCCAGCCCTTGTCGCGGAAGTAGCGCTTGATCTCACCGATGATCGTCGGGGTCGCGTACGTCGAGAACTCCACGCCGCGATCGGTGTCGAACCGGTCGATCGACTTGATCAGCCCGATGGTGCCGACCTGCACGAGGTCCTCGAAGGGCTCGCCGCGGTTGCGGAATCGTCGCGCGCAGTGCTCGACCAGGGGTAGATGGAGGTGGACCAGCGAGTCGCGAGCCTGGTCGCGGACGCCACGGGTCGCGCTCTCGTCGTGGAACTGTGCGAAGAATCCCGCGCTGCGCTGGCGCGTGACCTCGACGCGGGTCAGCGTCTCCTTCGAGGCACCCTCGTCGTCCCGAGTGGAAGGGGATGTCATGTCAGAGGCTGTCTCCCACGGCCGATGAGGTCATGGAGAGGCGCACGGTGAAGAGCCCGTCCGCCTGGATGACCTCGGCGCTCGAGGCCAGCGTGGTCAGCACCTGCCAGGCGAAGCTGTCGAAGTCGGGCTCGATCTCGCCCCCGGTGGCCACGGTGACGCCGATGGTCAGCTTGCCGGGGGAGGTGTGGAACGTGCTGACCAGGTCGGACCCTTCGTCGGCCTCGAGGAGCACCATGGCGCTGGCTTCGCCGACCGCGATCCGCAGATCCTCGATGTCGTCGATGGTGAAGTCGAGCCGGGCAGCGAGGCCGGCGGTGGTCGTGCGCAGCACCGACACGAAGGCGCCGTCTGCGGGCAGCCGGAGCTCTACGTCGGCCCGTCCGTCCTCCTGGCCGCTGGCCGTCTCCGACATGGTTGCTCGTCCTCCGCTGTGTGACCTCGGCGTGATCCCTCAGCCCTTGACCTTACAGAGGTCGGACCCAGCCTTCGCACAGGGAAAACTCAGGTTGGGTTGGCACAGTGATGATCTGAGGGAGCAACGCAACACAGTGGCGCCGCCTCTGCCCGGTCGCCCGGGTAGGGGCGGCGTTGTTGTCTGCTCAGCCGGACACGACGGCGGCCCGCAGGGCGGGTGCGACCCAGCGCTGGAGGTAGTCGCGAAGCTCGGCGCCGGTGCGCTCGGGAGTGCCCGGGTCGAGCACAAGTGACTGAAGCGTGCGGAGCAGGTGCTCGACGAGCTCGCTTTGCTGGTCGCCCGGCAGACCCATCTCAGCCCAGTCGACGGGGAAGCGGGCGAGCCACGAGCTGCCGAGGGCGATCGAGGTGGGGGCGGTCAGGCCCGCGACGGTGCTGCTGAGGCGTCCCGGTGCGATCAGCCGGTTGAGCGCTGGGTCGTCCCGCAGGTGCTCGTAGACGTACGCCACGATCTCGACGACCGCGTCGCCGGCGTCGCCACCGTCGGCCAGGAGCCGCGCGACGTGGGCGACCAGCTGCGACTCGAGCTCGGTGACGGCGTCCATGGCGGCCGCGTTGAGCAGCTCTGCGGTGCTCGGGAAGTAGCGGTAGACGGTCTGGCGGGTGACGCCCAGGATCTCGGCGATCTCCGACGTCTTGGTGGTGCCCGCCTCGGCGAGCCGCGACCGGGTGGCTCTCATGATCCGCGCGCGGGCCTCTGCGGCATCCCGCGGCGGGTCGCCGTTCCACCCGTGCGATCTCATGAAGGCCTCCTCCGTGGTTGACGACCATACACTTTCATGATTCTGTGCACCCATGTCGGCAAAAACGTATGATTCGTCCGCGTCCACCGTACCTGCCGGTTTCGACCTCACCGATCCCGACGTCAACCTGGCGGCGGTGCCGCACGACGAGTTCCTGGCCCTGCGCCGGACCGCCCCGATCACCTGGGTCGAGCAGGAGCCGTCGGCCCGGGCCGGCATGGAGGGCACCGGGTACTGGGCGCTGACCAAGCACGCCGACGTGGCCGCGGTGTCGAAGAACAGCAAGGTCTTCTCCAGCTTCCAGAACGGCGCGATCATCCGGCTGCCGGAGGCCTCCACCCGCGAGTCGGTGGAGCTCACCCGCCTGGTGATCATCAACCAGGACGCACCCGAGCACACCCAGACGCGCAGCATCATCTCGCGCGGTTTCACGCCCCGTGCGATCAGCGCCCTCGACGACATGATGGAGATGAAGGCGAAGCGGATCGTCGCCAACGCCGTCGCGCAGGGCAGCGGCAACTTCGTCGAGCAGGTGGCCGCGGAGCTGCCGCTCGAGACCATCGCCGACCTGCTCGGTGTGCCCCCTGAGGATCGGCACCAGCTGTTCGTCTGGACCAACCAGATGACCACAGACGACCCCGACTCGGGAGTGGACCCGCAGGCCGCATCGACCGAGGTGCTCATGTACGCCCTCGGCCTGGCTGCCGATCGCAAGGCCAACCCGCGTGACGACATCGTCACCAAGCTGCTGAACGCCGACAAAGACGGTCGCGGCCTGACCGACGACGAGTTCGGGTTCTTCGTGATCGCGCTCGCCGTCGCGGGTAACGAGACCACGCGCAACGCGATCACCCACGGCATGAACGCGTTCTTCGACAACCCGGACCAGTGGGACCTCTGGAAGCGCGAGCGCCCCGACACGATGGTCGACGAGGTGATCCGCTGGGCCACGCCGGTGACATCGTTCCAGCGCACCGCCCTGGAGGACGTCGAGCTGAGTGGCGTCCAGATCAAGGCCGGGCAGCGGGTGGGGCTGTTCTACGCGAGCGCCAACCACGACGAGGACGTCTTCACCGACCCCTACACGTTCGACATCACGCGCTCGCCCAACCCGCACCTTGCCTTCGGCGGGCATGGCGCCCACTACTGCATCGGCGCCAACCTGGCCCGCCTCGAGATCAAGCTGCTCTTCGAAGCACTCGCCGACCAGTGCCCCGATATCACCCGTGCCGGTGACCCGGCCCGGATCAGGTCAGGCTGGATCAACGGGATCACCGACCTGCAGGTGCGTTACGCGGGCTGACTTTCGTCGTTAGACGTGCATGGACCGGATCGACGCGCTGATCACCCACCACAGCACCCGCTCCTTCGCCACGGCGTACCCCGCTGGCAGGACCACTCAGACCGAAGAGCTGGCGCCGGCCTACCTCGCTGCCCGCAGCGCCTTCTGGCTGACCCTGGGTGGCTTCGCCGGCTTCGTGTACAGCTACGGCTGGTTGGTGCGCTGATCCGCTGATCCGCTGATCCGCTGATCCGCTGATCCGTCGAGACACAGAACGCCGCCCGGTCCATGGGGAGTCGGGCGGCGTTCGTGTGTGACGTTTACTTGGCCGGGCACTTCGCTCAGGCCTTCTGGCAGGGACCTCGCTCGCTCGGTCGGAACGGCTGGACCAAGTAGGCGATGGCAAGCTCACGCCTTCTGGCAGGGAAGCACCTCGCTCCGCTCGGTGCTTCCCTCCGCGTTGACCTCGCTTCGCTCGGTCAACGGCTGGACCAAGCAGGCGATGGCAAGCTCACGCCTTCTGGCAGGGAAGCACCTCGCTCCGCTCGGTGCTTCCCTCCGCGTTGACCTCGCTGCGCTCGGTCAACGGCTGGACCAAGCAGGCGTTCGCAAGCTCACGCCTTCTTGGTCTCCCAGAAAATTTCCGCGATCTCGTCGATCTTGGCGAGCAGCTCGTCGGCCTTGCCGGCGTCGAGCTCGCCCTTGGTGCCGCCGGCTCCGGCGAGCTTGGTGGCTTCGTTGACGAGGGTGTGCAGCTGGGGGTACTTCTCGAAGTGCGGGGGCTTGAAGTAGTCGGTCCAGAGCACCCACAGGTGGTGCTTGACCAGCTCCGACCGCTGCTCCTTGATCAAGATGGCGCGGGTGCGGAAGTCGGGATCGTCGTTGTCGGCGACCTTGGCGATGATCGCCTTGATCGACTCGGCCTCGATGCGTGCCTGGGCGGGGTCGTAGACACCGCAGGGGAGATCGCAGTGGGCCGAAACCTCGACGGTGGGGGCGAACAGTCGCGCGAACATGCGGGTCCTCTCGGTTCGATTTTTCCTACGGTTGGGACACTACTCCGCGTGGGGTACCCGTCTTACAGGGCGTACATCGGCTTCGCACTGGTGCGTGGCGAGTCGATGACACCTGCCCTCCGGCCGGGTGACCGCCTGCTGGTCTCCTACCGCCGAACGCCCCGGTTGGGCGACGTCGTGGTGGCTCGGTTCGCCGACGGGACGTTGGCAGTGAAGCGGGTCGCCGAGCGGCGTACGACGGGCTGGTGGTTGCTCAGCGACAACCCGGAGCAGGGCGTCGACTCGCGTCATCGCGGGCCGGTCGCCGACGTGGTTGCGGTCGCGCTGGCCCGAGCCTGGCCGCGACCACGGCTCCGACTGTGAGACGGGGGTAGTAGTTGTGGAAGGATTGCCCACCGTGCCTGCCGCTGACTCGACCCCACACCCGCACGCCGGAGACCCGATCTTCGACCTGCACGTAGGCGGCAAGATGCAGGTCGTCTCCACCGTGGCGCTCACCGGCCGCGACGAGCTCTCGATGGCCTACACGCCGGGTGTGGCCCTGGTGTGCGAGGCGATCGCTGCCGACCCGTCCCTGACCCAGCACTACACCTGGGTGCCGAACACCGTCGCCGTGGTCACCGACGGCACCGCTGTGCTCGGTCTCGGCGACATCGGTCCGGCCGCGGCGATGCCGGTGATGGAGGGCAAAGCCGTGCTGTTCAAGCAGTTCGGTGGCGTGGACGCCGTGCCGATCTGCCTGGCTACCACCGACACCGACGAGATCATCGAGACGGTCGTGCGGCTGGCGCCGAGCTTCGGCGGCATCAACCTCGAGGACATCTCCGCCCCCCGCTGCTTCGAGATCGAGGCGCGGCTCAAGGAACTGCTCGACATCCCGGTCTTCCACGACGACCAGCACGGCACCGCCGTGGTCGCCCTGGCCGCCCTGACCAACGCCCTCAAGCTGACCGGCCGCAACGCCGAGTCGACCCGGGTGGTCATCTCCGGCGCCGGTGCCGCCGGAGTCGCGGTGGCACGGATCCTGCTGGAGGCCGGCATCAAAGACCTCGCGGTCACCGACCGCAAGGGCGTGCTCAACTCCGAGCGGGGTGACCTGACTCCCGTGAAGCGGGCGCTCGCCGTCGACACCGCCGACCGCTTCGGTCGGAGCGGCTCGCTGGCGGACGCGTTGGTCGGCGCCGACGTCTACATCGGCGTCTCCGGTGGCACGGTGCCGGAGGAACACGTGGCCACGATGGCGCCTGAGTCGATCATCTTCGGCCTCGCGAACCCCACGCCCGAGGTGCACCCCGACGTGGCCCACCGCCACGCGCGGGTGGTGGCCACCGGTCGCTCGGACTTCCCCAACCAGATCAACAACGTGCTGGCGTTCCCGGGCATCTTCCGCGGCGCCTTCGACGTGCACGCCACCGCGATCACCGAGGGCATGAAGCTCGCCGCCGCTACCGCGCTGGCGGGGCTGGTCGGCGACGAGCTGTCTGCGGAGATGGTGATCCCCTCGCCCTTCGACCCGAGGGTGGGACCCGCGGTCGCCAGTGCGGTCTCCGCCGCCGCCCGGCGCGACGGCGTCGCTCGGCGCTGACCATGGGCGGCCCGGCCCTCACCCTGCTCGACGGTGTGCGCTGGCGGGGCGAACCGGTGCCCGGGGCGCGCGCCCACACGCTGCTCGCGGTGCTGACCGCGGCGGCTCCTCGGCCGGTCTCCGCGGGCGAGCTCGTGCGCAGGGTGTGGCTCGACGAGCTGCCCGAGCACCCGGAGAAGGCGCTGCAGGTGCTGGTCTCGCGCACCCGCTCGCGCACCGAGCCGCAGGTGGTCGAGCTCAGCGGCGCCGGTTACCGGCTCGGGCTGGCCGACAGCGAGGTCGACGTGCTCGAGCTGCGTCGGCTGGTGGCGGAGGCGCGTGCGGCCGAGGCGGGCAGCGACCCCGATGCCGCGCGAGTCTGCGCCGAGGCCGCACTCGCCCTGGGGGTCGACGGCACGGCGATGGGGTCGGGCGACGCAGCGCTGGGCGAGCTGGTGGCGGCCGCGCTCACCGATCACGACGCGGCGCGCACGGTGCTGGCCGGCGCCCACCTCGCGCTCGGTGACCACACCGCCGCCTACGACCTGCTGGAGCCGCTGGCCGAGCGGCATCCGCGTGACGAGCAGCTCCTCGCGCGGCTGCTGCGAGCCGAGGCCGCCGCACGAGGAGTGCCGGCCGCGCTGACCCGCTATGCGGGGTACGCCGACGAGACCCGCGACCGCCTGGGCGCCGAGCCGGGGGAGCAGCTGCAGCGTCTCCACCTCGAGCTGCTGGCCCGCGACGCCCCGGTGCGCGAGGGGCTGAAGTACGACGCCGCACCGATGATCGGCCGCGACTCCGACGTCGCCGCGATCCGGGCGCTGCTCGACCAGGCCCGGGTGGTCTCGATCCTCGGCCCCGGCGGCCTGGGCAAGACCCGGATGGCCCATCTCGTCGGGCGGCTTGCCGAGCAGCCGGTCGTGCTGCTCGTGGAGCTGGCGGGCGTCAACTCTCCTGAGGGTTTGCTGCCCGAGATCGCCACGGTGCTCGGCGTGCGCGACTCGGTGGCCACCACCCGGCACAACCGGCCGCCCACGGATCTCCGCGCGCGGATCGCCCAGCACCTGGTGGGCGCGCCGACCTTGCTGATCATCGACAACTGCGAACACCTCGTGGAGACCGTCGCCGACGTCGTCGCGTTCCTCAGCGTGAGCGTGCCCGACCTGCGGGTGCTGACCACGTCGCGGGCGGCGCTCGGCATCGCCGCGGAACAGGTCTACCAGCTGCCCCAGCTCGGCGACTGCGACGCCGACGAGCTGTTCCGCAGCCGGGCCCTGGCCGCGCGCCCCGGCGTACGCCTCGACGACAGCGAGGTCAGTCACCTGGTCGCGCGTCTCGACGGACTGCCCCTGGCCATCGAGCTGGCGGCGGCGAAGGTGCGCGTGATGTCGGTGGCCGATGTCAGCCGCCGGCTGGAGGACCGCTTCACGCTGCTGCGTGGCGGCGACCGCTCGGCACCGGACCGGCACCAGACGCTCGAGGCGGTCATCGACTGGAGCTGGCAGCTGCTGGCCGAGAGCCCGCGCGACGCGCTGCGATCGCTCGCGGTGTTTCCCGACGGGTTCTCCCTGGCCGGCGCCGACGCCGTGCTCGGCCGCGACGCGATGGCCGACATCACCCACCTGGCGGAGCAGTCACTGCTGGTGGTCCGCGAGGACGATCAGGTGCGCTATCGGTTCCTCGAGACGGTTCGTGAGTACGGCGCCGCCAGGCTCGACGAGTCCGGTGAGCGCGATCGCGTCGAGCATGCCCTGATCGACTGGGCCGTGGACACCTCGCGCGCGCTCGCACCGCGGCTGACGGGCCCTGACCAGGTGCGTGCCACCCGGGAGGCGCGCACGGAGGCGGGCAACCTCGCCGGCGTGCTGCGCCAGGCCATCGAGCGGGGCGACGCCCCCACGGTGTTGCCGCTGGTCGCCACCTTGACGAACTTCTGGACCTTGCAGGGCGACCACGCCAGCGTGTTCGGGGTGGCCGGCGCGGTGCTCGAGCTGCTGGCCGGCTTCACGCCGACGCCCGCGCAAGCCGATGAGCTCCGGGGGGTGCTGGCCGACCTCTCGGTCGGCACGATGATCCTGAGCGGGAAGTCACCCGAGCGCGCCATCGCGCAGCTGCGCGAGCTCGGCCCCGGTGAGCCGGGCAGTCGCAACAACGCGATGAGCCGGGTGCTGCTGACGATGTTCGACCCCGAGAGCCAGCGCCTGAGCACGCTGGAGGCACTCGCCGACGACCCCGATCCCATCGTCGTGCGGATGGCGCTGATGTGGCTGTGCCAGACGCAGGAGAACTCCGGGGAGGTCTCCGCGGCCATAGCGACCGCCGAGCGTGCGCTGGCCCTCACCGAGGACAGCAGCGGTCCCTGGACCCTGGCGATGGCCGAGTCGCAGCTCGCCGGTCTGGCCATCCAGAGCGGCGACCCACTGCGGGCGCTCGCCTCCGCTCGGCGGGCACTACCGACCATGGAGGCGCTCGGCGCGGACGAGGACTGCGTGCAGTTGCGCAGCGTGATCGCGCTGGGCGAGCTGGGGTCGGGCGACCTGGCCGGAGCGGCCCGTTCGATCGACCTGATCCTGGCCGACGAGCGAGCCCGAGGCAGCCTCTCGTGGACCTTCGGTGCCATCGGGGCCGCCGAGGTCGCGCTAGCCCAGGGCGACATCGATCGCGGTCTGGCGCTCTACGGCGAGGCCATCGAGAGCGCGAGGAACCGCACGTTCCCCGGCATGAACCTGGGGTCGGAGGTGACCCCCTGGGTGCTCTTCTCCCAGACCGCCGCGCTGGTAGCCCATGTCCAGCACGGACGCCGCGACCAGGCCCACGACCTCGCCAGGCGACTTCACGAGGGCCTGTCAGCACTCTTCGCTGCCCCGCCGGCGTACCTCGACGTGCCGGTGATCGGGGGCGTGATGGTGGCTCTGGGGCAGTGGCTGATCTCGGACCCGGACTGCTTCGAGCCAGACACCGACGCCGTCCGGCTGCTCGCGCTGGGGGAGCGCTTCGGCTACTACCGCGGCATCCCCAGCCTGTCCTGGGACCGCGCCCGCGCCCTGGCCGAGACGCGAGCGCCCCGCGCGCTCGACCAGGTGCAGGGGGAGTACGCCGGGCGGCCGGTCGCGGACCTGTCGGACGAGGCCGCGGCAGTGATTCAGAGGGCCTTCGTGCGGTAGGCCCGCACCGAGAGCGGGGCGAAGACCGCGATCACGGTGACGCAGGCCAGCACGGCCCAGCCGACCTGTGCGGTGACCTCGCCGTGGTTGGCCAGGTCGCGGACGGCCGTTACGACGTGCGAGACCGGGTTGACGTTGACGAACGCCTCGAGCCAGCCGGGCAGGGTGTCGGCCGGCACGAACGCGTTGGACATGAACGTCAGCGGGAACATGATCATCATCGACATCGCCTGCACGGCCTGGGCGCTGCGGCCCTTGATGCCGACCCAGGTGAAGATCCAGGCCATCGACCAGCCGCAGCCGATCACCAGCACAGCCGCGGCGACCACTCCCAGCACTCCACCGCCCGGGCGGTAGCCCATGGCGATGCCGGTGGCGAAGGTCAGCACCGTCGCGACGGTGTAGCGGATCACGTCGGCGATCATCGGGCCGGCCAACGGCGCGATGCGAGCGATCGGCAGCGACTTGAAGCGGTCGAAGACGCCCTTGTCCATGTCTTCGCGGAGCTGGATGCCGGTGGCGATGCAGGCGGTCAGGGTGGTCTGGGCCAGGATCCCGGGGATGATCAGGGGCAGGTAGCTGGCCACGTCACCGGAGATCGCGCCGCCGAAGATGTAGGCGAACATCGCCGTGAACAGCAACGGCTGGATGAGCACGTCGAAGAACTGTTCCGGGTTGCGGCGCATCTTCTTGGTCGCGCGCCAGGCCATGGACATGGTCTGGCTGAGCGTTTCGCCAGGACTGACCCGCTCGGTGATCTCGTAGGTGATCGGCAGGGGCGGAGTCGCGGTCGGACTCTCGGTGGTCACGGTCGTCATCAGACGGTCTCCAGCTCGTGGTGGTGGTCGTCGGCGTGCTCATCGAGCTCCGACTCATGGGTGTCGTGGCCGGTCAGGGCGAGGAAGACCTCGTCGAGGCTCGGCTTGGCGACCGACACCGACGCGATGCCGATGCCGCTCTGCCGCAGGGCGATCAGGGCGTCGGCCGCCTGATCGGCGACCTCCAGCGCGACGTTCATGCCGCCGGCCTCGGGGGTCAGCACCGGCTCCTCGCCCAGCACGCGCCGCACGATCTCGGCGGCCGCGGAGAGCCGTCCGGGCTCGACGAGCCGCAGCTGCAGGGTGGAGGCGCCGACCGACGTCTTCAGCTCGTCGGTGGTGCCCTCCGCCACCTTGCGGCCCTTGTCGATCACGGCCACGCGGTCGGCGAGCTGGTCGGCCTCGTCGAGGTACTGGGTGGTCAGGAGCACGGTGCTGCCGTCGGCCACCAGCGCCCGGATCGTGGTCCACATCTGGCCGCGGGTCCTCGGGTCGAGACCGGTCGTGGGTTCGTCGAGGAAGATCAGCGGTGGCCTGCGGATCAGGCTGGCCGCGAGGTCGAGCCGGCGTCGCATGCCGCCGGAGAACGTCGCGATCTGTCGGTGGGCCGCCTCCTCCAGCCCGAACTGGGCGATCAGCGTGGCGGCCCGCTCCTTCGCCTCGGCCCGGGGCAGGCCGAGCAGCCGGCCGAACAGCCAGAGGTTCTCGGAGGCGGTCAGATTCTCGTCGACCGATGCGTACTGGCCGGTGACGCCGATCAGCTGGCGCACCTGGTGGGGGTGTCGGCGTGCGTCGACGCCGAAGATCTCGGCCTCACCGCCGTCGATCCTCAGCAGGGTCGCCAGCATGCTCAGCATCGTGGTCTTGCCGGCGCCGTTCGGGCCGAGGACGCCGAAGATCTCGCCGCGGCGTACCTCGAGGTCGATCCCGTCGACGGCCCGGTTGTCGCCGAAGTGCTTGACGAGCCCCGAAGCGCTGACCGCCAGGTCGGTGTGTTCTGTGTGCTTGCTCATGGGGCAACCGTGAGCGTTGCCGGTTTCACAGCGCTTTCACGGCTCGTGCGGTCGGTTTCACGGGTGCCGTCGCTGCTTCATCAAGGTATGCAGGCGAGGCGTCGCATCCCACGGCGTACTCACCATGGGAACTGGAGGTCCGGCTGCATACCTTGGGAAAGCGTCAGCACAGGCGCCCGCTAGCGTGAGCAACATGTTCGCCGTCTACGCCGAGTCCTTCTCTTCCGACGACCCGCTGGCCGGACTAGTGGTGGGCGAGCGGCCCGACCCCGAGGTCCCGGACGGCTGGACCACGGTGAGCGTGAAGGCGGCCTCGCTCAACCACCACGACCTCTGGTCGCTGCGCGGCGTGGGCCTGAAGCAGGAGGCGCTGCCGATGATCCTCGGCTGCGACGCCGCGGGCATCGACGAGGACGGCAACGAGGTGGTCGTCCACGCCATCGTCTCCGACCCGTCGTGGCGAGGCGACGAGACCTTCGACCCGAAACGGTCGATCCTGTCCGAGCGCTACCAGGGCACGTTCGCCGACAAGGTCGCGGTGCCGAAGTCCAACGTCATCGCGAAGCCCGACTCGCTGTCGTTCGCGGAGGCGGCCTGCCTGCCGACGGCCTGGCTGACGGCGTACCGGATGCTCTTCACGCAGGGCGGCCTGACCGCCGGCGACACCGTGCTCGTGCAGGGGGCCGGCGGGGGAGTGGCCACCGCGTTGATCACGCTCGCCCGGGCTGGCGGGCTGCGCGTGCTCGCGACCTCGCGCGACGAGGGCAAGCGGGCCAAGGCCCTCGAGCTCGGCGCGCACGACGTCTTCGAGTCGGGCGCGCGGCTGCCGGTGAAGGTCGACGCGGTGATGGAGACCGTCGGCCGGGCGACCTGGACCCACTCGATCCGCGCCCTTCGCCCGGGCGGCAAGATCGTCATCTCCGGCACCACGTCCGGACCGAACCTGGACGACGCCGAGCTGACCCGGATCTTCTTCCTCCAGCTCAGCGTGATCGGCTCGACGATGGGCTCCAGCACCGAGCTGGCGTCGCTGGTCTCGATGCTCGACGCGACCGGTGCCCGGCCGCTGATCGACCGGGCCATCCCGATGGACGATGCCAGGGAGGGGTTCGCCGCGATGGCCCAGGGCGACGTCTTCGGCAAGATCGTGTTCACGCGGTGAGTCGCACCCACCTGATCACCGGTGCGGGTTCCGGCATCGGCGCGGCCCTCGCCGACCGCTTGCACCAGCGCGGGGACGCCTTGGTGCTGCTCGCGCGTACGGAGGCGCGCGCCACCGAGTTGGCCGACCGCTACCCGGGCGCGATGACCTTCGCGGCCGACCTCGCCAGGCCGGAGTCGCTGACGGTGCCCGAGCTGGACCGCCTCGACTCGGTGCTCCACGTGGCCGGCGTCGTCGACCTCGCCGCGGTCGAGGAACAGTCGGCCGCCCGGCTGAGAGAGCAGATCGAGGTCAACCTGCTCGCTCCCGCAGTGCTGACCCGGCTCACGCTCCCCGCTGTACGCCGCGGGAAGGGCACCTATGTCTTCGTCAACTCCTCCGCCGGGCTGACCGCCAGTCCCGGTTGGTCGGCGTACGCCGCCTCGAAGTTCGGGCTGCGCGCGTTCGCCGACTCGTTGCGGGGCGAGGAGATCGAGCACGGCGTGCGAGTCACGACCGTGTTTCCCAGCCGCACGGCCACGCCGATGCAGGAGAAGGTGCACGAGCAGGAGGGCCGCACCTACGACTCTTCGAAGTGGATCGAGCCAGGGGTGGTCGCCGACACGGTGCTCCACGTGCTCGACCTGCCCGACGGCGTGACCATCCCCGAGGTGACGGTGCGACCGATGCAGCCACGTCCCGGCACCTGAACGGAGCAATAACCGTTTGGTCGGGAATAGGAGATCAGCCGAGAATGGTTGGCAGAACTCCGATGAGTTCCCCTCGGCCGTCCGGTCTGATCCGGCACAGCCCCGCCTCAGACCTCGAAGGATCCACCATGACTGCGCCCGCGCCCGCCCCGACTGAGACCGGCAGGACCCCGGTCGTCATCAGATGGTTGGTCGTCGCGACGTTCACGGTGATTCTGAACGAGACGATCATGTTCAACGCCATCCCACGGCTCGCGGAGGACTTCGACGTCTCCTACAACGCCGCGCAGTGGCTGTCGACGGCGTTCCTGCTGACCATGGCATCGGTGATCCCGGTGACCGGGTGGTTCCTGCAACGGGTCACCACACGGTCGGCCTTCGCCACCGCGATGATCACCTTCTCGCATCGGCACCGCGCTGGCGCTGGTGGCGCCGACGTTCTGGATCCTCCTCCTGGCTCGGATCATCCAGGCCGCAGGCACCGCCGTGATGATGCCGCTGCTGATGACCACGCTGATGACGGTGGTGCCCGTCCACGACCGTGGCCGCGTGATGGGCAACGTGACCCTGGCGATGTCCGTGGCCCCAGCCCTCGGCCCGGCCGTGTCGGGCATCCTGCTGCAGCTCGGCTCGTGGCGGCTGATCTTCGCCGTAGTGCTGCCGATCGCTGTCGGTGTCACCGTCGTGTCGATGCGCAACCTCAAGAACGTCGGCGAGCCCCAGGCCGGCGAGATCGACTGGATCAGCGTCCCGATCGCGGCCTTCGGTTTCGGCGGCTTGGTCTACGGACTGAGCGAGTTCGCGACCGGCGACCGGCTGCAGCCGATCCTTTTCGTGGTGGCCGGCGCGCTCGCCATCGCCGGCTTCGCCGTCCGTCAAGGCTGGCTCATGCGCACCGGCGCCCCATTGCTCGACCTGCGGGTGCTGCGGCACCGCACCTACCGACTGTCGCTGATCCTGATGTCGGTCGCGTTCATGGCCATGCTCGGCGCGATGATCCTGCTCCCGCTCTACCTGCAGGAGGTCCGCGGACTCTCGCCGCTGAAGACGGGGCTGCTCGTGGCGCCCGGCGGTCTGGCGATGGGCCTGATGGGTCCGCGGGTCGGGGCGTTGTTCGACAAGTTCGGCTCTCGGCCGCTGGTGATCCCCGGCAGCATCGGGATCGTCCTCAGCCTGCTCGCGTTCACCCAGATCGGGGCCGACACGGCGTACGGCCTCATCCTGGGCGCGCACATGTTGCTGATGATCAGTCTGGCCGGGCTGTTCACCCCTGTGTTCACCCTGGGGCTGGGCGACGTGCCGATGACCCTGTACTCCCACGGCAGCTCGATGCTGGGGACGATCCAGCAGGTGGCCGGCGCCTTCGGCACCGCTCTGGTGATCACCTTGATGACTGCCCGCAGCAACGCTCGTCTCGACGAGGGCGCGACCGTGGACGCTGCGACCATCGACGGGATGCAGCTCGCCTTCCTGGTCTGCGCCGTCATCGCCGTGGGCATCGTGGTCCTGGCGGCGATGCTGCCGAGTCGTCCCACGGTCGACCCGCACGCAGCTCCGAATCTCGACGCGGAGCTGGAGGAGCTGGACGGCGACCTCGAGGTCAGGCCCGGGACGCCGCCAGCTGAGGGCACCGACCAGCACCATCCGCAGCTGCGTGCGGGCCGTCTCCCTGATCTGATCGGACGCGCCGGCGCCAGCCACGATCAGCGCCTCGGCGGTCGCGACCATGGCGGTGACGATCAGGTTGGAGAGGATCCGCAGGTCGTCGGCCGACCAGGGGTCGGTGCCGGGCAGGCGGTCCAGGTCGGTGGCGAGCTCGCGCTCGAACAGCTCGATCTGGTGCCGGATGGCCACCCGCACGCCCGGGGGGCCGGCGGCGCGCTCGCGCACGATGAAGGCGAAGTGCTGACGCTCGGCGAGCACGTGCTCGCTCAGCACCGTCGACTGAGCGGTCGACGATGTCCTTGAAGTCGGGGTCGCCGCGGCGGACGTCACGCAGCATCGCCCGCAGGGAGACGAACGACTCGTCGACCAGGGCCAGGCCGAGCGCCTCGATGGAGTCGAAGTGGCGGTAGAACGCGGTCGGCACGATGCCGACCTCCTTGGCCACCTGACGGAGCGACAGCGCGACCAGGCTGCTGTCCTCGCAGAGCGTCAGCGCGGCATCGAGGATCGCCCGACGGGTGCGCTCCTTGCGCTCGCCGCGCGTCTCCGTCATGGCCTGAGTCTAGTTGGTGCACATGTGTGCACACCCACACTGCTGGGTGGTTGACCGAACGCATGGAGGGCCACCATAGTTTTCAGTGTACGAACGTACACCGAAACTTCGGAAGGAGTGCCGCATGAGCCTCACCGCCCCCTTGGCCGGTCTCGGCCAGAGCATCCTCCGGTCGCGCACGCTCGCCGCCCTCGCCTCGCCCCACGGCGTGGACCACTACCTCGAGCAGGTGAACCCCATGTGGGCCGCGCACGACGTGCGCGCCCGCGTGATCGACATCCGTCGCGAGACCGCGGGCACCGACACGGCCCCCGTCGCGACCCTGACCCTGCAGCCCACGTCGAGCTGGCGCGGCCACCGGGCCGGCCAGTACGTGCAGGTCGGCGTCGACCTGCCCGGCTCGGCCAAGCGGCTGACCCGCTGCTTCTCGATCTCCTCGGCCGCCTCGGTGCCGGGGGAGCAGTTCACCCTCACCATCCGGGCCCACGACGAGGGCCAGGTCTCGAAGTTCCTGGTCAATGACGCGCGGCCCGGCCAGATGCTGCACCTCAGCCAGGCCGAGGGCGAGTTCACGCTTCCGGGGAGCCCGTCGACGCCGAGCCCCTACCCGCTGGTGTTCATCACCGGCGGCTCCGGGATCACCCCGGCCATGTCGATGATCCGCACCCTGCTGCGCGACGGCTACGACGGCAAGGCCGGCCGCAAGGTCACCTTCCTCCACTTCGCGCGCAGTCCCGAGGACCAGATCTTCGCCGAGGAGCTCGCTTCGATCTCGGACGCGAACAACGACATCGACGTGCACCTGCGCTACGGCGACCAGATCTTCAGCGAGTTCGAGCTACGACGACTGGTGCCCGACTTCCGCGGCACCGACACCTGGGCCTGCGGCCCCGCCGCCATGGTCGACCTGATCCAGGCGGCGTACACCGGCTCCGACAAGCTGCGGCTGGAGTTCTTCAAGGCGCCGCGCGTCTCGGGCGGCACCGCTGAGGGCGAGGTCGCCTTCAGCCGGACCGGCCAGACGGCCGCCAACACCGGAGCGAGCCTGCTCGAGCAGGCCGAGGGTCTCGGGCTCAAGCCCGAGTTCGGCTGCCGGATGGGCATCTGCTTCTCCTGCGTGACCACCAAGACCGAGGGGACGGTTCGCAACATCCTCACCGGCGAGGAGAGCTCGCTGCCCGACGAAGACATCCGCATCTGTGTCAGCGCCCCCCAGGGCGACTGCACGGTAGACCTCTGAGAGAGAGGAACCACCATGAGCACCACCGCCAAGCTAACCGCAGAGCAGCTCGACGAGTTCGGCACGGAGATGGACGCGATCCGGCAGCGCGTGCTGGCCGACCTGGGCGAGGTGGACGCGGCGTACATCCGCAACGTCGTCAAGCGCCAGCAGCAGTTCGAGGTCGCCGGACGCGCGCTCTTCTACCTGCCGCCCGCCTGGCCGCTCGCCGTCGCCGCGCTGAGCGTCTCCAAGATCCTCGAGAACATGGAGATCGGGCACAACGTCATGCACGGCCAGTACGACTGGATGGGCGACCCGAAGCTCAACTCCCGGATGTACGACTGGGACAACGTCTGCCCGGGTGAGCAGTGGAAGTACTCGCACAACTACATCCACCACACCTACACGAACATCCTCGGCAAGGACCGCGACATCGGCTACGGCATCCTCCGGATGGACGAGGACCAGAAGTGGCACCCCTACTACCTGGGCAACCCTGTCTACGCGTTCTTGCTGATGGTCTTCTTCGAGTGGGGCGTCGCGATGCACGACCTCGAGGTCGAGAACATCGTGAAGGGCACCCGCAAGCTCGAGGAGAACAAGTCCCTGCACGCCGGCATCATGCGGAAGGTCAAGCGCCAGGCGCTGAAGGACTACCTGCTGTTCCCGGCCCTGACCGGCCCGCTCTTCCCGCTCACCTTCGCCGGCAACGCGACGGCCAACCTGGTGCGCAACATCTGGGCGTTCAACATCATCTTCTGCGGCCACTTCCCGGCCGGTGTGGCGACGTTCTCCGAGGAGGAGTGCGAGGACGAGTCGCGCGGCCACTGGTACTACCGGCAGCTGCTCGGCTCGGCCAACATCACCGGCAGCAAGCTGCTGCACCTGATGAGCGGCAACCTGTCCCACCAGATCGAGCACCACCTGTTCCCGGACATCCCGGCGCGCCGCTACCCGGAGCTCGCCGTCGAGGTGCGCGCCCTGTGCGAGAAGTACGGCCTCGACTACAACACCGGCCCGCTCCACAAGCAGCTCGGCAGCGTCGCGCGGAAGATCTTCCGGCTCGCCCTGCCGAACCGGGCGCCGAAGACGTCCGAGCCGACCGCTGTGACCGAGCCCGCCTTGGCCGCATGACCGGGACGGGTCAGACTGGGCCCATGAGCGACAACCTCAGCAAGGGTGAGATCGGCAAGGACGCGGTGCAGTCGACGGTCGAGGCCGCTGCCGACACCGTCGGCCAGGTCGCGAAGATCATCACCAAGGCGGTCCAGGACGTCGCCGGCGCGGTCGGTGGCTTCGCCACCGAGGTCTACGAGATCCGCGATGCCGCCAAGAAGGCGACCGACGAGCACGCCGTCACTGATCCGGCGGCCGAGCCAGAGCTGCCGATGGAGCCAGAGCTGCCGATGGAGCCAGAGCTGCCGTGACGCTTCCACGCTGACCCGTCAGAAGATCTTCTGACGGGTCAGCGTGTTAACCGAAGGACATGCGAAAGGCCGCCTGGCGGAACGACGCGAGCTGGCGTGCGCCACGGAGGAACGCGAGCGGGCCATTGGCGTCGAAGTCCCAATGGGCGCGGGCCGGGAGCGTCTTCGACGAGCCCTGGAGCGTTGCCGTGCGGTCCTCGCCGTTGGTGTCGTCGATGCCGGGCTGCCAGGTGCCGCCCTTGAACGGCAGCCGGAGCGCGGCGCGCGAGACATCGGTGAAGCGGGCAGTCGCGATCGGCCGGCGGTCGAGCGACGCCGACCACTCGGTGCGGGCGAGCGGACCGGTGTGGCTGGTGTCGAGGGTGAAGTCGCACAGGCCCTTCGGGATCGCCCACAGCTCGCGGCCGCCTGCCACGGAGGCAGGCGAGTCGACCCAGATGTCGGTGATGCTGACCCGCCGGCCGTGCTCCTCGGACTTGATCGGGCGGGCGACCAGCAGCTCGGAGTAGGTGAGCGGGCTGCCCTCCTCGTAGGAGACGAAGGCGGCGCCGTAGATCCCCGCGGGGCGGAGCTCGTCGACGTCGTCCTTGAGCTTGAAGAGCGAGAGCCACAGCGAGCCCACCATCTGCCAGGGAGCGGCGGGGTAGGTCACCGGTTCGGATGCGCGTTCGGCCATGCCCCGACCCTAGGCCTGCTGCACGTCGTCGGCAGCCAGCGTCTCGTCCGCGAACAGCTCGCCGTGCTCGAGGATCTCGGCCTCCAGCGCGCCGGCCAGGTCGGAGGTGAGCTCCTCGGACTGCCCGTAGCGAGGGGCGAGGTTGCCGACCGCCTTGTCGATCGCGCCGGACACGTCGATGGTGCGCGCCTGCACGACGTACGGCTTCTCGATCTCGCGGGCGACGTACTTCGCCACGAAGCGCTTGAGCTCGCCCTCGACGTTCGCGGCGTGCTGGGTGATCGAGGCGCGCAACCCCTTCGCCCTGAGCTGGCAGCCGACGTCGCTCGCCTGGGGCGGCGTCACGTCGATCAGGATCGCCAGGTCCTCGCTGGCCCGCGCGGTGAGGGTCAGCGGAATGCTCAGGACGGCGGTGAAGCGATGGGTGTCGACGCCCAGGTTGATGGCGAACTCCAGCGACGCCGGCAGCAGCACCGCGAAGGTCACCGGGTCGTCGGACACACGCTCGCCGACCGCGGTGCCGATCTCGCCGAGTGCGGTCACCTTGACCACCCGGCCGGGGCCGACGCCCATCGGGCCGACGTCGATCTTCTGCCCGGCGAGCACGTTGATGCCAGACAGCACCCGCTCGGCGGAGACGGCGGACTGGAAGAAGCGCTCGCCCCACTCGGCGTACGAGATGTGGTCGCTCACGTCAGTCCTCGGGGTCGTCGAGCCGGGCGAGCCAGGTGGCGAAGCGCTCCACGGCGGTCTCGAACTCGGGGTGGGTGTCGGTGAACTCCTGGAGCCGCTCCGCCACCCACGCCAGGGTGACCTCCTCGTCACCCCGGCGCTTCTCGAGCTCCTCGATCCCGCGGTCGGTGAAGTACATACGTTTCCATCTTCCTTACGAGGTCTCGACACGCTCGGTCGCGACTTCGTTCCTCAGTCGCGCGAGCTGCTCGACCACCAACGATCCGACCCGCGGCGCAGCTCGGATCACGCGAAGGCCCGTGCCATCAGGTCCTTCTGCTCCTCGGTGTGGCGCTTCGCAGTGCCGACCGCCGGCGACGACGACTCCTCGCGGGTGA
>CAWJRK010000009.1:0-274991 GCA_963845215.1 uncultured Actinomycetota bacterium | reverse complement strand
GCGACCTCCCGGGCGAGCACGGCTTCCGGTTCTTCCCGGGCTTCTACCACCACGTGCCGAACACGATGCGCCGGATTCCCTACCGGGGCGGCACCGTGGGCGACAACCTGGCCAACGCGACCGGCGCGCAAGTTCCTGCGCGGCGGCGGCCGGGCCGACGGCTTCATCTTCGGCATCGGGCCCGACCCGCAGCAGGTGCTCACCGTCGACGGGCCTGCGCAAGTACCTGATGGACAACCTCAACGGATCGACCGTCCCTCCGCACGAGCTGGCGTACTTCGTCTCCCGGCTCCTGGTGTTCCTCACCAGCTCGGACGCTCGGCGGCTCGGCCAGTGGGAGCACGTCAGCTGGTGGGACTTCGTGGGAGCCGATCGGCGGTCGAGGAGTACCAGACGGTCCTGGCCGCCGGCCTGACCCGCAGCCTGGTCGCGGCGAAGGAGACCATCGCCAGCACGCGCACCATCGGCAACATGGGCGAGGCCTTCGTCTACAACATCATGGGTCGCGGCGCCGACGGGCACCTCGACCGGGTGCTCGACCTCCCGACCAACGAGGCGTGGATCGACCCGTGGATGCGCCACCTGAAGTCGCTGGGCGTGAAGTTCGTCCGCGGACAGGGCCTCGAGCGCTACGAGATCAAGGGTGGCCGGATCCGCGCCGCCTGGCTGCGCAACGGGGCCGGCCAGCGCACCCGCGTCGAGGCGGACTGGTACGTCAACGCCATGCCGGTCGAGCAGGTCACCAAGACCTTCAGCCCGGAGCTGCTCCGCGGCCGACCCGTCACTGCGCCGCCTTCGCCAGTTGTTCCCCGACTGGATGGTCGGCATCCAGTACTTCCTGCGCAAGCCCGTGGAGCTCACCCCGGGCCACGTCACCTTCATCGACGCACCGTGGGCGCTCACCGGGTTGACCCAGGGCCAGTTCTGGGAGGACCGCGTCATCAAGCGCGACTACGGCAACGGCGACGTGGTCGACATCCTCTCCGTCGACGTCTCCAACTGGGACGCCCCCGGCCTGGTCAACCGCAAGACCGCGAAGCGCTCGCGCCCGCACGAGATCGCCAAGGAGGTGCTGGCCCAGATCCGCCACCACGACACGGCCCGGGCGGCCCTGCCGAACGACGCCATCCACTCGTGGTTCCTGGACCCCGGCATCAAGTGGGACCCGCAGCGCGGCCGCAACACCAACCGGACGCCGCTGCTGATCAACACCGTCGGCTCCTGGGACGACCGACCCGAGGCCACCACGAATATCCCGAACCTCTTCCTGGCCGGTGACTACGTGCGCACCGACATCGACCTGGCCACCATGGAGGGCGCGAACGAGTCGGCCCGGGTGGCCTCGAACGCGATCCTGGATGTCGTTCGGCTCGCGCCAGGAGCCCGCCGAGACGTTCCGGCTCTACGACCCGCCGGAGTTCAAGGCGATCAAGCAGGTCGATGCTCGGCTGTACGCCGCCGGGCTACCCAACGCATTGGACCTACCTCTGCTCTGATACTGCGCCGTCGGCTTAGGCTCAACGGTCCCACCGCATCGCTCGGGAGTGCCCGTGACCGTCCCACCTGTGACCCCGCCTTCTCCCGAGGGCCCGGCCCCCAGCGTTCGCCGCACGGACGGCCTGCAGCCGTTCCCGGTGTCGCAGTACGCCGAGCACCACGGCCGGCGCAGCTACGAACCGCCACCGAGCAGGACCACCGCCGTCTGGGCGCTGGTCCTGTCGTTCCTGGGACTGTTCGCGCTGGTCGCCATCGGGCTGGCGATCGGTGTCCTCCGCCAGTCGCGGGACGGCCTCGACCATGGCAAGGGCATGGCCATTGCCGCGCTCGTGATCGCCCCGCTGACCATCACGCTGACGCATCGTACGTGCTCGTCTCGCCTGGACGTGATCGATGTCGACGCCGACACCGACGCCGACCGACCCGGGCCGGATCACCGAGGACCAGGACATGTCAGCGCTGCGCGATCGAGACGGCGACTGCCTCGACGCCCAGGCCTCGAAGAAGTGCTTACCGGCGGCACCGCCGACGACGTGAGGTCGAGGCGCGTGCCGTGCGCGGCTCCCCACGCCGCGGAGGCTTTCCACGACTTCACCGTGGACGGTGACGACTACCCGGGCGACGTAGAGCTGCAAGACCGGGCGCTGCGTGGATGCCTGCCCGCGTTCGAGCAGTTCGTCGGGATCCCGTTCGCCCGCTCGACGTTCGACGTCTCCTACCTGGGTCCGACCGATGACTCCTGGCGCCTCGCTGACAACGGATCGAGCTGTCACCTGCCTCGTCAGCGAGCCCGACGGCCTCACGACCGGCACTCTCGAGGGCGCGAAGCGCTAGACCACGGTCGTCATCTGGGTGATCCGCCGGACGCTCCGTACCCCAGCCCACTACGCTCACGCGACCCGTTGCTCAGCATGGAAGAGGACCCCCGATGACCCAGCCGCCGATGGAGCCGCCCCGCCCCCGCCGTCCGGCCCCCTCCCGCTCCGCCGCCGCCGTCGGCGCCCGACTACGGTTCCGCGCCGTACCAGCCTCCCCCGCCCTCGGGCTCCTGGCTCCACCGATCGCGCGCATGGCACTCCGGATCGGTATCCCCGTCGCTGCCTTCATCGTGATCGGCGTCGTGTCGGCCATCATCGCGAACCGTGACGACGCCGACCGTGATGACGACGGCAACGTCACCGAGCAGGGAGACCTCGACGTCTTCGCCGTGGCAAAGGGCGACTGCCTCGACGACGAGACGCTGTCGGCGATCGGGACCACCCAGTCTTCGGAGATCAGCGAGGTCACGGCCATCCCGTGCTCGGAGCCGCACGGCTACGAGGCTTTCCACCTGTTCGACCTCGAGGGTGACGACTTCCCCGGCCCCACGAGGTGGAGAGGCTCGCGCAGAAGGGTTGCTCCGACGCGTTCGAGCCGTTCATCGGACTTCCCTACGACAGTCGTCGCTCACGTTCTTCTACCTCTACCCGCAGGCCCTGACCTGGACCGAGGCCGACGACCGGTCGGTCGTGTGCCTGGTCGGAGAGTCCGACGGCTCCCCCTCGACCGGGTCGCTCAAGGGCGTAAGCCCTAGCGGCTAGACGACCGCGAGCGGCAGCGTCTGGCCGTCGGCCCGATCTGGATCTCGGTGCCCATCTCCGGGCAGACGCCGCAGTCGTAGCAGGGCGTCCAGCGGCAGTCCTCGACCTCGACGTCGGTGGACGGGTCGATCGCGTCCTCCCAGTCGGCCCAGAGCCAGTCCTTGTCGAGGCCGGAGTCGAGGTGGTCCCACGGGAGCACCTCGTCGTAGTCGCGCTCGCGGGTGGTGAACCAGTCGAGGTCGACGCCGGTGCCGGCGAGCGCCTGCCCGGTGGCCTCGACCCAGCGGTCGTAGGAGAAGTGCTCGCTCCAGCCGTCGAACCGGCCGCCGTCGCGCCACACCTGCTCGATCACCGCGCCGACCCGGCGGTCGCCGCGCGACAGCAGGCCTTCGATGATGCCGGGCTTGCCGTCGTGGTAGCGGAAGCCGATCGCCCGGGCGAACTTCTTGTCGTCGCGGACGGTGTCGCGCAGCTGCTTGAGCCGCTCGTCGGTGGTCTCGTGGTCGAGCTGCGAGGCCCACTGGAACGGCGTGTGCGGCTTGGGCACGAACCCGCCGATCGAGACGGTGCACCGGATGTCGTTGCGGCCGGAGACCTCGCGGCCCTTGGCGATCACCTTGCGCGCCAGGTCGGCGATCTGGAGCACGTCGTCGTCGGTCTCGGTGGGCAGGCCGACCATGAAGTAGAGCTTCACCTGCCGCCAGCCGTGGGAGTACGCCGTCGCGACCGTGCGGATCAGGTCCTCCTCGGTGACCATCTTGTTGATCACCTTGCGCATCCGCTCCGACCCGCCCTCCGGGGCGAAGGTCAGCCCGGAGCGCCGGCCGTTGCGGGAGAACTCGTTGGCCAGGGTGATGTTGAAGGCGTCGACGCGGGTCGACGGCAGCGACAGCGAGACGTTGGTGCCCTCGTAGCGGTCGGCCAGTCCCTTGGCCACCTCACCGATCTCGGTGTGGTCGGCAGAGCTCAGCGACAGCAGGCCGACCTCCTCGAAGCCGGACGACCGGATGCCGTTCTCGACCATGTCGCCGATCGTCTTGATCGAGCGCTCGCGCACCGGGCGGGTGATCATGCCGGCCTGGCAGAACCGGCAGCCACGGGTGCAGCCGCGGAAGATCTCCACCGAGAACCTCTCGTGCACGGTCTCGGCCAGCGGCACCAGCGGCTTGCGCGGGTAGGGCCAGGCGTCGAGGTCCATCAGGGTGTGCTTGGTGACCCGGAACGGGATGCCGGGGCGGTTGGGCACCACGGCCTCGATCGACCCGTCAGCTGCGCCCCCGTCGACGTAGGTGACGTCGTAGAACTTCGGCACGTAGATGTTGCCGGTGACCGCGAGCCGCCGCAGCAGCTCGTCGCGTCCGCCGGGTCGCCCCTCGCCCTTCCACTCGCGCACGACCTCCGAGATCGCGAGCACGACCTCCTCGCCGTCGCCGAGCACGGCCGCGTCGAGGAAGTCGGCGATCGGCTCGGGGTTGAAGGCCGCGTGGCCGCCGGCCAGCACGATCGGGTCGTCGTCGCCGCGGTCGACCGCGTGCAGCGGGATGCCGGCGAGGTCGAGGGCGTTGAGCATGTTGGTGTAGCCGAGCTCGGTCGAGAAGCTGAGCCCGAACACGTCGAAGTCACGCACCGGTCGGTGGGCGTCGACGGTGAACTGCGGGATCGGACCGGCCGCGTCACCCTCGCGCATGACGTGCTCCATGTCCGGCCACACCGAGTAGGTGCGCTCGGCCAGGATCCAGTCACGCTCGTTGAGCACCTCGTAGAGGATCTGGACGCCCTGGTTGGGCAGCCCGACCTCGTAGGCGTCGGGATACATCAGGGCCCAGCGGACGGTCTCGCCGCCGTCGGGGGCGCAGTCCCAGTCCTTGACCGTGGAGTTCAGCTCGCCGCCGACGTACTGGATCGGCTTGGAGACCTCGTGGAGACGAGGCTCGAGGCGGGCGAAGACGCTGGTGGACATCCGACGAGTCTACGAGGGGATCGACGCGAGCCGAATTCTGCGGGATTCTCGGAGCATGCACGCGCTGCGGGCAGCCGTTGCCTTCGACGGTGAGCGGTTCCTCGACGGCGGCGCCACCGTGTTCGTCGAGGGCGACACGATCGCCGGCGTCGAGTCGGCGGCGTGCGAGCTGCCGGCCGGCTGCACCGTCGAGGAGTACGCCGGCACCCTGCTGCCCGGCCTCTTCGACTGCCACGTGCACCTGGTCGCCGACGCCACCATCGGGAGCCTCGAGCGCGCCGCGACCCTCGACGAGGCGGGGCTCGACGCGGTGATCACCCAGTCGCTGCGGCAGCACGCCGCGGCCGGCGTCACCACCGTGCGCGACCTGGGCGACGTCGGGTTCCGGACCCTGCACCACCGCGACCACCCGGTCGACGGCTTGCCCCGCATCCTCGCCGCCGGCCCTCCCCTCACGACCGTCGAGGGTCACTGCCACTTCCTCGGCGGAGTGGCCGAGGGCCCCGACGCCATCCGCGCCGCGATCGACGAGCGCGCTCAGCGCGGCGTCGACGTGATCAAGGTGATGGCCTCGGGCGGCATGCTGACGCCGGGCTCCGACCAGCTCGGCGTGCAGTTCACGCCCGACGACCTGCGCCACCTCGTCTCGTGCGCCCACGAGCACGGCCTGGCCGTGCTCGGCGCACGCGCCACTCGCTCGCCGGGCCCGGCACGCCGTCGCCGCCGGCGTCGACGGCCTCGAGCACTTCACGTGCCTCACCTCCGAGGGCATCGCCGTGCCCGACCGACCTGATCGCCGACATCGTGGCGCGTGACGTGACCGTCGACATGACGCTCGGCGTCGACAGAGAGGTGATGGACCGGATGGGCGAGCCGCCGCCGGCGATCCGCCTGATGATGGACAAGCTGCAACCTGGATCCCGAAGTGCTCTTCGACCTGCGGCTCGCCACCGTCGAGCTCCTGCGGCAGCACGGCGCGCGTCTGGTGACCGGCGTCGACGCGGGAGCCGCGCCGCTCAAGCCTCACGGCAGTGCCTGGCGCGCCTTGAGCGAGATCGTGGGCAGCGGACACTCACCTGCCGAGGCGCTGGCCACCGCCACGTCCACCGCCGCGGAGGTCTGCGGCCTGGGCGCGGTGACCGGCCGCCTGGCTGCGGGCTACGCCGCCGACCTGCTCGTCGTCGACGGCGACCTCCGCTCCGACCCGGAGTCGCTGGGCCGTCCGGTCTCCGTGCACGTCCGGGGGGTTCGCACCACTCCCTAGGCTCCGGGCATGACCGCGACTGCGACGACCAGCCGCCTGCCCTGGACCCTCGTGGTCCCGATCCTGGCGGCGGTGGTCCTCGCAGCGACGTGGGGGCGTCACCCGGCCGACGCCGTGCTGGTGCTGGTCGGGTTGGGGCTCGTCGGCGCGGTGCTCGCGGCGGTGCACCACGCCGAGGTGGTCGCCCACCGGGTCGGTGAGCCGTTCGGGTCGCTGCTGCTCGCGGTCGCCGTCACCGTGATCGAGGTGGCCCTGATCGTGACCCTGATGGTCTCCGGCGGTGACGGCACGGCGACGCTGGCCCGAGACACGGTCTTCGCGGCCGTGATGATCAGCGTCAACGGGATCGTCGGCCTCGTGCTGCTGGTGAGTGCCCTGAAGCACCACCTGGCCGTGTTCAACCCCGAGGGTGCCGGCGCAGCGCTTGCGACCGTCGTCACCCTGGCCGGCGTCTGCCTGGTGCTGCCGACGTTCACGGTGTCCGAACCGGGCCCGGAGTTCACGTCATCGCAGCTGGCGTTCGCGGCCGTGGCCTCGCTCGCGCTCTACGGGCTGTTCGTCTTCACCCAGACGGTGCGGCACCGCGACTTCTTCCTCCCCGTCGATCGCGACGGGGTGATCCTCAACGACGAGGACGGCGACAACCACGCCGACCCGCCCACCAACCGGGCCGCCCTGACCAGCCTCGGCCTGCTACTGGTCTCCCTCGTCGCCGTCGTGGGACTGGCGAAGGTCGAGTCGCCGGCGATCGAGGACGCGGTTCCGTCCGCGGGGCTGCCGCACGCAGTGGTGGGCGTGATCATCGCGCTGCTGGTGCTGCTGCCGGAGACCATCGCGGCCGTGCGGGCTGCCGCTCGCGAGCAGGTGCAGACCGGGCTCAACCTCGCGCTCGGGTCGCGCGATGGCCTCGATCGGCCTCACCATCCCCACCATCGCGGTCGCCTCGATCTGGCTCGACGGCCCGCTCGCGCTCGGGCTCGAGCCGATGCAGATGGTGCTCCTCCTGTTGACGGTGATCGTCGGGGTGCTCACCGTCGTACCCGGGCGCGCGAAGCCGCTGCAAGGCGGCGTCCACCTCGTCCTGCTGGCGTCGTTCGTCTTCCTCTCCATCCAGCCGTGATCCGGACGAAACACGTCACCCGGCAGAATGTGCTGGTGAAGTCGAGGACAAGCTGCGGTGTTCGTGGCGCTGGTGGCGCTGGTCGCGCTCGCGGCCTGCGGCGGGGACGACGAACCCGTGACCGACCCCGACCGGATCGTGCTCGCCCCGGCCGACCCGAGCGCCGGTCACACCCACGCGGGTGGCGGCGAGGGCGAAACCCTGGGCGACGGCACCACCCCGACCGTCGGCGCCTTGTCGCTGACCGACGTCCGGCTGCCGCGGCGCACCGGGGAGCCCGGCGACCTGACCTTCCGGGTGGTCGATGCGGCGGGTGAGCCGCTGCTCGACTACACCGAGGAGCAGACCAAGCTGCTCCACCTCTACGTCGTGCGCAACGACCTGCAGGACTACCGCCACCTCCACCCGACCCTGGGCGACGACGGCACCTGGACCGTCCGGACCAACCTGGCCGGGCCCGGGTCCTACCGGGTGATCGCGGAGTTCTCACCCGCGTCCGACCCGGAGGGCCGGCACGTCGTGCTGGGCCGCACCGAGATCGTGCCCGGCGCCTGGGCCGCGCAGGAGGTGTCGACCACGACCGACGGCTCCGACGGCGTCGTGGGAGTGGTCGCGCCCGACACCGTGCCGTCCGGACCCGACGGACAGATGACGCTGACCATCACCGGCGCCGACGGCGGCGCACCGACCCTGGGCACCTACCTCGGCGCGTACTCCCACCTGACCGGCTTCCACGTCGAGACCGGCACGTTCACACACGTGCATCCGTTGGGCGAGCCCGAGGTGAGCGACGACGGCACCCGGCTCATTTTCCACACCGAGTTCTCCGAGCCCGGGCGCTACGTGTTCTTCGTGCAGGTGCGGGTCGACGGGTTCGTGCACACGGTGCCGGTCTCCACGACCGTCACCTGACCGCCCGGGATAGTCCGGCACGTATGGCTGGTGCCGAGCGGCTGATCGCCTGCCGTGCGTGCCGGACTATCCGGGGGTGGGAGTCTCGGCAGGCTCGTCGGGCGCCTCGGCCTCGTCGGCGTGGGCGATGTGGGTGAGCTGGCGCCAGATCAGCACGACGAAGACGGCCGACCCGGCGAACGCGAACCAGAACGGCGCCGTCACGCCCCAGTGCTGCGCCAGGACTCCCCCGATGCCGGCGCCGACGACCAGCCCGCCGAAGACCCCGACCAGGTTGACGCTGCCGACGCGCCCCTGCAGCTCGGTCGGCACCGCCCGCTGACGGACGGTGATCGAGGTGGTGCCCCAGATGAACGCGTGGGCACCGAAGACGAAGAAGATCGGCATGGCGACCCAGGGGCTCCTGGTCACGGCGAGGCCGAGATGGGTGAAGGTCTCGAAGACCAGCCCGATCCGCATGATGTTGCCGAGGCTGACCCGGCGGGTGATCCAGCCGTAGGAGAGCACGCCGAGCAGCCCGCCGAGGGCGCCCACGGTGGTCACCAGCCCGAAGCCGACCTCACCCAGGCCGAGCCGCTGGGTGGCGTAGAGCACCAGCACCGACCAGGCGGCGCCGAAGGTGATGTTGAAGGTGAAGATCGTCAGCACCAGGGTGCGTACGGCGGCGTGGTGGGCGACCCAGCGGAAGCCCTCGGCGATGTCGTGCCGGATGTGCGACAGCGTCTCCGGGTCGCGGGCGTGGTGCGGCAGCGCCAGCCGCGAGATCAGCATCGCGCCGAGCAGCACGAGCACGGCCTGGACCGCGAACGGCCACGCCATCCCGACGGCGAACAGCGCGGCGCCGATCGGCGGGCCGGCCAGCTGGTTGACGGTGATGAAGCCGGTCTGCAGCCGCGAGTTGGCGATGGCCAGGTCGTCGCGGTGCACCAGCATCGGCAGCAAGGTGCTGGAGGCGTTGTCGGCGAACATCTCCGCGGTGCCGAGCAGGAACATCGCCAGCAGCACCAGCACGATCGAGACGCTGCCCGTCGCGATCGCGGTGGCCAGCAGCACGAGCACGACGCAGCGGAGCAGGTCGACGGTCATCACGATCAGGCGCCGGTCGAGGCGGTCGGTCAGGGCGCCGGCGTACAGGCCGAAGAGCAGGGGTGGCGCCCACTGCAGGAGCGCGGCCAGGGCGACCAGGAACTCCTGGTCGGTCTGGGAGGCGACGAGGAGCGGGCCGGCCGCGAGGGCGATGCCGTCGCCGACGTTGCTGACCCAGGAGGAGGCGAGCAGCCAGCGGAACCCGGTGCCGAGCCGGGCCGGAGCCACGGTCTCGGCAAGTCTGCTCACTGGCGCGACGGTAGCCGCCGGAGCGACCGGTCGTCGCGTGAATATCGGACCAGATCCGGCCTCAGGCGTCGCTGGTAGACGTCCGCCTGGTCGGGCGGACGAGGGTCAGCCCTTAAGCGGGCTGCATCTCCTGCAGCGGAGCGGTGTCGAGGAGCTCGGCCGCCCGGGAGGCGACCAGCCTGTCGTTTTCCTCGGTGAGCCGCAGGATGAGGGACTCAAGCTCGGCCACACGCGCACGAAGCCGAGCGTTCTCGGCGGTGGTGCGGGGGTCTCGCAGGTCGCTGTTCATGTAGCCGATCAGCGCCTTGGCCATATGAAGAGAACCTTCCGATCAGAGGGGCTGGTCCAAGCGGTTGTGGACCGTCTTCAAGAGTCTCACCAAGCAGGCTCTTGGTCAATCGGAGATGCGTGTCTCCCGTGCGGACCGCGCGGCGAACTCTTGGGACCGGCTGGCACTTGGGGCAGAAGTACGACGACCGGTTCATGAACGCGATCCGCCTGATCGGGGTGCCGCAGCGCTGGCAGGGCTCGTCCTGGCGTCCGTAGGCGTTGAGCGAGCGCTCGAAGTAGCCGGACTCGCCGTTGACGTTGACGTAGAGGGAGTCGAAGGACGTGCCGCCCTGGCCCAGGGCCTCCGCCATCACGGTGCGAGCATGCCCGAGCAGGTCGCGCAGCTGGGCCGCGGTCAGCCGCTCCGCCGGGCGGTCTCCGTGGATCCGGGCCCGCCAGAGAGCCTCGTCGGCGTAGATGTTGCCGACGCCGGAGATCAGGCCCTGGTCGAGCAGCAGCCGCTTCACGCCGGCAGCAGCGCTTGCGCGCCCGGCGTACGAACTCGTCGTCGTCGAACTCGGGGTCGAGCGGGTCGCGGGCGATGTGCGCGATCTCCGGCGGGAGATCGGCGCCACCGGCCGAGACCAGGAGTCCGCCGAACATGCGCTGGTCGGCGAACCGGATGTCCCGGCCGCGGTCGAGCACGATCCGGACGCGCAGATGGCGCTCGGGCGGTGCCTCGGTGGGCTGCACGAGCATCTGTCCGCTCATGCCGAGGTGGCCGAGCAGAGCGTCGCCGTTGTCGAGCGGGAGCCAGAAGTACTTGCCGCGCCTCCGGGCGTCGATGATCTGCCGCCCGGCCAGCGCGTCGGCGAAGCCCTCGGGGCCGCGCGGGTCACGGCGTACGGGCCGAGGGTGGAGCACCTCGACCAGCTGGATGGTGCTGCCGAGCACGTGGCGCGCGAGGCCGGCCCGGACGACCTCGACCTCGGGGAGCTCCGGCACGGCTATTCGGCGATGTCGGAGAGCTCGGCGACCGCGGTGGACCGGGGCTCTGCCGCGCCGACGTCGGTGATGCCGAGCTCGCCGGCGATCGCGCGGTACGCCGTCTCGGCGGCGGCCTGCTCGGCCTCCTTCTTCGAGCGGCCCACGCCGTTGCCGTGCATGCGGTTGGCGACGCGCACCTGCGCGGTGAAGGTCTTCATGTGGTCGGGGCCGTCGTCCTCGATGACGTACTCGGGTACGCCGAGGGACTGGTCGGCCGCGAGCTCCTGGAGCGAGGTCTTCCAGTCGAGGCCGGCCCCGAGCGCCGACGCCGCCTCGATGAGCGGGTCGAACAGCTTGTGCACGACCAGCGAGGAGGCCTCGATGCCGCCGCTCATGTGCACGGCACCGATCACCGCCTCGACGGTGTCGGAGAGGATCGAGGCCTTGTCGCGGCCGCCCGTGCTGATCTCGCCACGGCCCAGCTTGACCTGCTCGCCGAGGTTGATGCCGCGCGCCACCTCAGCGAGGGCTCGCGCGTTGACCACCGCTGCGCGCAGCTTGGCCAGCCGGCCCTCGGAGAGGTCGGGGTGCATGACGTACAGCGTCTCGGTGACGACCACGCCGAGCACCGAGTCGCCCAGGAACTCCAGGCGCTCGTTGGTCGGCAGCCCACCGTTCTCGTAGGCGAACGAACGGTGGGTCAGGGCGCGATCGAGCAGCGCGGGGTCCAGAACCGGATCCCCGAGCGCCGAGCGAAGCTCGCTGTAGTCGGTGATGCCTGTGTCCGCGAGCTGCGTCAGAGGACCTGGCGCCGGTCGGCGCGGGCGCCGTACTGGCCGCAGGTGCCACAGGCGCGGTGCGGCAGGTGCTTCGCGCCGCAGGCGGGGTTGGCGCAGGTCACCAGGGTCGGCGCAACGGCCTTCCACTGCGAACGCCGGTGGCGCGTGTTGCTGCGCGACATCTTCCGCTTCGGGACTGCCACTGTCTTCTCCTCAGTTACGTTCTTCGAGAGCACTGCGTTCGGGGCTACTGCTGTCGGTGCGGGGATCGAGCTGGGCCAACGCCGTCCATCGCGGGTCGATCGCAGCCTCGTGCGCGTGATCCGGGTCGTCCGCCAGGCGAGCGCCACATTCGGCACACAATCCCGGACAGTCGTCCTCACACAACGGCTGGAACGGTAGTGCGAGCACCACCGCGTCCCGCAGCAGGGGTTCGAGGTCGAGCAGGTCGTCCTCGAGGAAGCTGGTCTCGTCGTCCTCCTCGGAAGGATCCGGGTCACGGTGATCGTCGTACACGAACAGCTCCTGGAACATGACCTCGATGTCGTCTGAGATCGGCTCCAGGCACCGTGCGCACTCGCCGTCGAGGGCGGCTTTCGCCGTCCCCGTGACCAGAACACCCTCCATGACCGCTTCGAGACGCAGATCGAGTTCGACCGGCGCACCTTCAGCGACACGAAGTACTTCGATGCCCAGATCTGCTGGAGCCGGAACCGTCCGTGACACCTCGCGCTGGGACCCCGGGCGGCGGCCGAGCTCGCGGGTGTCGAGCACGAGCGGCGCTCTCGGGTCCAGGCTGCTCAGGGGTTCACTTCCGGGTCCGGGCACAAACAGATCAGCGAGAAGCGTATCCGGCAGGTGACCGTGGGAGCAAAACGCAGGCGTACGCCGCGCTCAGCCCCCACCCTTCTCGGCCTGCTTCTCGGCCAGCCGGGCGGTGAGCTGGGTCAGCACGAAGCCGGGCACCAGGCCGGAGACGTCGCCGCCGAAGGCCGCGACCTCCTTGACCAGGCTGGACGCCAGGAAGGAGTACTCCGGGCTCGTGGGGATGAAGACCGTCTCGACCTCGGTGAGCGAGGCGTTCATCTGGGCCATCTGGAGCTCGTAGTCGAAGTCGCTGACCGCGCGCAGGCCCTTCACGATCGCGTGGATGCCGTTCTCCTGGCAGAACGTCGTGAGCAGCCCGGAGAAGCCGTCGACGCGGACGTTGTCGAACCCCGCGCACGCCTCTCGGAGCATGGCGATCCGCTCGTCGGGCGTGAAGAGGCGGCGCTTCGAGGCGTTGACCCCGACGGCCACGACCACCTCGTCGAACAGGCTCGAGGCCCGGGCCACGATGTCGATGTGTCCGTTGGTCACCGGGTCGAAGGATCCGGGGCACACGGCTCTGCGCACGGTCATTCGCCTTCCGGGAAGGGATCAGCGTCGGGATGGTCCATGGGGGCTGCGTGACCGTACCAAAGCACGGTCTCGCCGTAGCGCTTCGACCGCGCGTCGACCAGGCCGTCGGGCCAGCGCGGCTCAGGCGTCCGGGACGACCGTTCGACGACCACCATGCCGTCCGGCACCAGCCAGCCCTGGCCGACCAGCGCCGACAGGTCCGCCGCGACCGCTTCGTCGGCGAGCGGGTACGGCGGGTCCAGGAACGCGATGTCGTACGGCGCAGCGGGTGCCCGGGCCAGGGTGGCGGCGACCGCCGCGGTCCGCACGTCGGCCTTCGCAAACCCCAGCGCCTGCGCGTTGGTGCGGATGAGGGCGGCGGTACGCCGGTCCTGCTCGACCAGCGTCACCACACCGGCCCCGCGCGACCAGGCCTCGAGACCGACGGCCCCGGAGCCGGCGTACAGATCGAGGAAACGGAGCCCGTGGAGGGAGCCGCACCATGCCTCGATCGCCGAGAAGAGGGCCTCGCGCACCCGATCGCTGGTGGGTCGGGTGTTGTCTCCCCGCGGCGTCGCCAACCGGCGGCCGCCCGCCGCTCCGCCGATGATGCGCGTCACGACTTTTCCATGAACTCGGACTTCTGCGACTCCTCGAGCAGAGTCACCTTCTCGGACAGTGCGGGCGCCGAAGCGAGGCCGGGATCCCGGTCGAGCAGCGCCTCCGCGGCACTGCGCGCCTCGACGATGGTTTTCTCGTCGCGCAGCACCCTCAGGTTCTCCAGCCCGGTCCGGTAGCCCGACTGCGACTTGCCGAGCACGTCGCCCTCACGGCGCTGCTCGAGGTCGACGCGGCTCAGCTCGAAGCCGTCGGTGGTGGCGGCCACCGCGTCGAGCCGCTCGCGCGCCGGCGACTCGAAGATGGCCGACGACACCAGCAGGCAGATGCCGGGCTGGCCACCTCGGCCGATCCGGCCGCGCAGCTGGTGCAGCTGCGAGACGCCGAACCGGTCGGCGTCGAGCAGCACCATCGCGGTCGCGTTGGGCACGTCGACGCCGACCTCGATGACGGTGGTCGCCACCAGCACGTCGATCTCCCCGGAGGCGTAGGCGCGCATCGTCGCTTCCTTGTCCTCCGGCGTCATCCTGCCGTGCAGCCGGGCGACCCGGAGGCCGGACAACGGTCCCTCCGCGAGCTCGACGACGACCTCCTCGACCGCAGCCAGCGCCACCTTCTCGCGCTGCACCTCCTGGCCCTCGGAGTCGAGGTCGGGCTGGTCGGCCTCGCCCTGCTCGAGCTCGTCGCCGCTGATCCGCGGGCAGACGACGTACGCCTGGTGTCCCTTCTGGACCTCCTCGCGCACGCGCTCCCAGACGCGACCGATCCAGGACGGGTGGTCGAGGAGGTTCACAACATTGGTCTGGATGGGCGCGCGCCCAGCAGGCAGCTCGGTCAGCGTGGAGACCTCGAGGTCTCCGAACACGGTCATCGCGACGGTGCGCGGGATCGGGGTCGCGGTCATCACGAGCACGTGGGGCGGCTCGCCGGCCTTGTCGGTGAGGGCCGCCCGCTGCTCGACGCCGAAGCGGTGCTGCTCGTCGACGACGACCAGCCCGAGGTCGGCGAAGGACACGTGCTGCTCGAGCAGCGCGTGGGTGCCGATCACGATGCCGGCCTCGCCGCTGGCGATGTCGAGCAGCGGCTGCCTGCGCTGGCTCTTGGTCATCGAGCCGGTGAGCAGCGTGACCGTGGTGGCCTCGGCGGCGCCGCCGAGCATGCCGCCGGAGGCCAGGTCGCCCAGCATGGCCGTCATCGAACGCAGGTGCTGCTGCGCGAGCACCTCGGTCGGCGCCAGCAGCGCGGCCTGCCCCCCGGAGTCGACCGTGCGGAGCATCGCCCGCAGCGCCACCACCGTCTTGCCGGAGCCGACCTCGCCTTGGAGGAGCCGGTTCATCGGGTGCGGCTGAGCGAGGTCGTGGGCGATCTGGTCGCCGATCTCTCTCTGTCCGGCGGTGAGCTCGAACGGCAGCCGGGCATCGAACGCCGTCAGCAAAGCGCCGTCCCCGCCATCGCGCGCCACCGCGCCCAGCGCCCTGACCTCGCGCCGACGGCGGCCGAGCACCAGCTGGGTGACCAGCGCCTCCTCGAACCGGAACCGCCGCTGCGCCCGCGACACCTGGCTGTAGTCGTCGGGCGCGTGGATCCAGTCGTAGGCGGTGCGGGCGTCCAGCACCCGGTGGGCGGAGCGGATCTCCTCGGGCAGGTCCTCGGGGATGTCGAGCACGGTGCGCGCGAACGACACCGCGCGCTGGATGTCCCAGGAGTCGAGGCCCTTGGTGAGCGGGTAGATCGGGTAGTAGGGACCGATGTCGACGGTTTCCTCGTCGGTCTCGCCGAACAGCAGCATCGTCGGGTTGGTCAGCTGCCACTGGCCCTGGAACCGGCCGGCCTGGCCGAGGAAGAGACCCCGCCGCCCGACCGGCACCCGCCTCTCCTGCCACTCGGAGATGTGCTTGGTCTTGGAGAAGAACGTCATCCGCAGCGAGGGCCCGTCGGTCTCCAGCACCGTCTCCAGGCGGTACGCCGGCTTGCCGGTGCGGCGGTCCTGGTAGGTCTTCGTCACGGCAGACGCAATCTCCCCGACGACCGTCAGCAGCTGCCCCTCGGCGAGATCCTCGACCCGGGTGAGCTCGCCGGTCTTCAGGTAGCGCCGCGGGAAGTGGTTCATCAGCTGGCCGACGGTCTCGATCCCGAGCTTGTCGACGAGCTTGTCGCGCTTTCCCTTGGCGTCGCCGAACACCGTTGCGACGGGCGAGTCGAACGTGATCACGGGATGCTCCGGTCACTCCACGGACAGGAGCAGCGGGTACCGCTCCTGACCACCGTCGTACACCACGACGTCGACATGGGGATGCTCCTGGTCGATCCACGCAGCCGCCCGCTCGGCCAGTCCCTCGGATGCCTCGCCCGCCACCAGGGTGACCAGCTCGCCACCGCCGGCGAGCAGCCGGCCCAGCACACCGGTGGCGACGTCGTAGAGGTCATCGCCGACGACCGCGAAGTCGCCTTCGATCACGCCGAGCACGTCGCCGGGCTCGCACGGTCCGGCCATCGTCATCGCCTGCCTGGCCGCGATGGTGACCGCGCCGTGACGCGCGTGCCGGGCGGTGGCGGTCATCTCGGTGATGTCCTGGTCGAACGCGCGGCCCGGTTCGTGCACGGCCATCGCGGCCAGCCCCTGCACCTGTGCCTGGGTCGGGATGACCGCGACCCGGATGCCGTGGTCGGCCTCCGCGGTGCGGGCTGCGATCTCGGCGACGCGGACCGAGTCGTGATCGTTGGGGAGCACCACGACCTCGCGGGCTCCGCAGCCGGTGATCGCCTCGAGGAGCTGGCCGGTCGAGGGGCGCCTGCCCGGACCTCCGGGCACGACCACCGCTCCCGCCTCTTCGAACAGCGCCCGCAGGCCCGGGCCCGCGGCCACCGCGACGATCGATCGTCCGGTGCGCTGCTCGGGCGCCCGCGCGTCGGCGGCCTCGGCGACCTGCTCCGCGAAATGGGTGACCCGCACGCGATGGGGACGTCCTGCCTCGATGCCCGCCTCGATCGCGGCGCCGACGTCGTCGACGTGCACGTGCACGTTCCAGAGACCGTCGCCCCCGACCACGACCAGCGAGTCGCCGAGTGCGCCGAGCGCGGACCGGAGCGCAGGGATCTGCTCGTCTGTCGCCTCGAGCAGGTACATCACCTCGTACGCCGGGCCGTCGGCCGTCAGGTCGCCGTCGCGCGCCCCACCACCCGGGCTCCCGGCTGCTCTGCCCGGCGCGTGGGGGATGGGGATCTGGTGGTGGCCGAGCGGGCTGTGCACCGGCACCGGTCGACGGCCGGTCAGCGCAGTCTCGGCGGCGTCGAGGATCACGCAGAGCCCCCGCCCGCCGGCGTCGACTACACCCGCCTCACGCAGCACCTTCAGCTGCTCCGGGGTGCGCGCGAGCGCCTCGCGGGCGGCCAGTGCGGCGGTGGTGAAGACGTCGCGGGCCCTGGTGTCGGGCTTCGTCGCCTGCGCCTGCGCGGCCTCCGAGGCGGCCCGGCAGACCGTGAGCATCGTGCCCTCGACCGGCTCCCCCACCGCGGCGTAGCTCGCCTCGGTGGCGCAGTGGAGCGCGTCCGCCATGACCGATGCGTTGCGCTCCTCGGGACTCGCCGTGGCCATCCGGCGCGCGATCGCGCCGAGCATCTCGCTGAGGATCACGCCGGAGTTGCCCCGGGCACCGAGCAGCGCGCCCCTCGCAAACGCGGCGAGCGCCGCATGGCGGTCGGGCTCTGCGGACCCGTTGACGGCCCCGTTGACGGCCCCGTTGACGGCATCACGGATGGAGTCACGGGCGGCGGAGATGGTCAGGTACATGTTCGTGCCCGTGTCGCCGTCGGGCACGGGGTAGACGTTGAGGGCGTCGATCTCCTCGCGCGCACCTGCCAGCGCGTCGGTGGCGATGTCGACGAAGCGCAGCACGACGGCAAGCTCGATCCCGCCGCCGCGGGGTGCCTCTTCCATGCGCCTGCCTCGGAGTTCGGTGTGCCGGAGCCCACAGGGTAGTGCGATGGTGAGAGCCGTTCGCGGACCCTCTCGTCTCAATTTCCAGACAGGCGGGTGGGTCGGATACTCTTGCTCGGTTGCCCGCTCTACGGGCCATCACCCCAACTTTCTAGTTTCAGGAGTCATCGTGGCTGCCGTGTGCGACATCTGCGCGAAGAAGCCGACCTTCGGCAACAACCGCCCGTGGTCCCGCAAGATCACCAAGCGTCGGTTCAACCCGAACATCCAGCGGGTCCGCGCCAAGGTCAACGGCACCCCCAAGCGCCTCAACGTGTGCACCGGCTGCCTGAAGGCCGGCAAGGTCACCCGCTGACTCCACCTCAGTCCTGAGGGAGCAAGTCGAGGCCGTCACCTGTTGGTGGCGGCCTCGTGTCTTTGTCCTGGGTGACCGTTCATTCGGCGCGATCGCGCCGAATGAACGGTCGCTGGCACCGCAAACTTGTCCATACAGCGCAATCGCGCCAGATCGACAACCACCCTCAGAAGTGCGTCCAGCCGGTCGAGCCGGCGTACGCCGCACCGTCGACGGTCACCAGGCCGGCCTCACCGTCGGATACGGCGCCGATCACGGCCCAGCCTGCCGGCACGCTCGCCACGTCGCTGAACGTCGCGAGCAACGCATGGTCGTCTCCCCCGCCGAGGATGAACTCGATCGGGTCGGCGCCGATGGCCGCACCCACCGCCACCAGGGGCTCGGGGATCTCGAAGGCGGCCTGGTGCACGTCGATCGCGACCCCCGAGGCCGCGGCGACGTGCCCGGCCTCGGCCAGGAGCCCGTCGGAGATGTCGATCATCGAGGTGGCTCCGGCCTCGGCGGCCACCGCGCCGGCGGCGTACGGCGGCTCCGGGCGTCGGTAGGCCTCCACCAGCACCCGCGGCGACCGGAAGCCCCGGCCCAGCACTGCCAGGCCGCCTGCGGCCCACCCCTGGCGCCCGGTGATGGCGAGCACGTCTCCGGGCACGGCTCCCGATCGCAGCACCGGCGCCTGGGTGCAGGCCCCGATCACGGTCACGGCGATCACGACCTGGTCGGCCCGGGTGAGGTCGCCTCCGACCACGCTGGCGCCGACCAGCCCGCACTCCTCGGCGAACCCGCCCGCGAACTCCAGGGCCCAGGCGGCCGGCAGGTCGGCCGGAGCCGCGAGGCCGATGGTCAGCGAGGTCGCCCGGCCCCCCATCGCGTTGATGTCGGAGATGTTCTGTGCGGCCGCGCGGTGACCTACGTCGGCCGCCGTCGCCCAGTCGCGCCGGAAATGGCGGCCCTCGACCATCAGGTCGGTGGAGACCACGACGTGGCCCGTCTTGATCCGCAGCACGGCGGCGTCGTCACCTGGACCCACCAGCACGTGCTCACCTTGGGAGAACAGTGCGACGAGGTCGGCGATCAGGCCGAACTCGCCGACGTCGGCCAGCGTCGGGTCGGGGTCGGTGGCCATTCCCCCATCCCAGCAGACGCTCGTGTCCGGTGACCGGCACTCCCTATCGACACGCGGGCCGCGCGCGGTAGTTTGGGCGCCGCCGCACCTCCACGGGATCCATCCCGTCGGAACCAAGTCGCAACGACGCGAGGGAGAGCACATTGGTCGTCCAGGCGTACATCCTGATCCAGACCGACGTCGGCAAGGCGGCTGAGGTCGCCAAGGCGATCGCCCAGGTCAAGGGCGTGACTCTTGCCGAGGACGTCACCGGTCCCTACGACGTGATCGTGCGCGCCGAGGCCCGCAACGTCGACGAGCTGGGCAAGCTGGTCGTGTCGAAGGTGCAGAACCTCGATGGCATCACCCGCACGCTGACCTGCCCGGTCGTTCACATCTAGGGCGATCCTGACTACACGCACCGAACGCCGCCGACGCCCCGGGTCCGCCCGGGGCGTCGTGCTGTCCTGCCTGGTCGTGGCTTTGGCACTCTCCGGCTGTGCGGGGGACCCGGTGCCCATCGACGCCGCCGATCTCGACGCGGCCGACCGGACGGCCTGCCGGGAGTTTCTCGACGACCTGCCCGACGAGCTGGCCGACGAGAGCGAGCGCGACGTGCGGCCCACCGACGCGGTGGGGGCGGCGTACGGCGATCCTCCGATCGTGATCACGTGCGTCGACCGCGCACCCGCGGGCTTCGACGAGCTCGCCGAGTGCCAGCAGGTCAACGAGGTGGGCTGGTACGTGCCCGACGAGCAGGTGGCCGACGCCAATGCGGCCGCGGTGCTGACCGCCATGAGCCACAGCCCGTTCGTGCAGGCGGAGATCCCGTCCGACTACCGCCCCGACGGCGCGGCTGCCGTGCTGGCCGAGCTCTCCCAGCCGATCACCGACAACCTCGAGCTCATCGACGAGTGCCTCTGAGGCTCGCTCAGCGCAGTCCGGTGTCGCGGGCCAGGGCCAGCTGGATCAGCCGGTCGACGAGCTGTCCGTAGTCGAGACCGCTGGCCGCCCACATCCGCGGGAACATCGACAGCGGCGTGAAGCCCGGCATCGTGTTGATCTCGTTGACCACCAGCGAACCGTCCGGCATCAGGAAGAAGTCGACGCGGGCCAGTCCCTCGCAGCCGACGGCCTCGAAGGCGCGCGCCGACAACGACCGGATCTCGGCTGCGATCTCGTCGGGCAGCTTCGCCGGCACGTCGAGCTCGGTGGCCTCCTCCGGCAGGTACTTCGCCTCGAAGTCGTAGAACTCGTGCTCCCCGGTGATCCGGATCTCGGCGGGCACGCTGGTCTCGATCGCTGCATCCTGGCCCAGGCCCTCGAGCACCCCGCACTCGATCTCGCGCGCACCCTCGGCGCTGACCTCGACGAGCACCTTGGGGTCGTGCTCGAGCGCGCCGACCAATGCGCCGGCGAGCTCGGCCACGTCGTGCACCTTGGAGATGCCGATGCTGGAGCCGCCGCGGGCGGGCTTGACGAACACGGGGTAGCCCAATGCCGCGACCCGCGCCTGCACCTCGGCCGGATCGCGCCGCCACTGCGCAGCGGAGACGGTCACGCTCGGCATCACGGGCAGGCCGGCCGCGGTGAGCACGACCTTCATGTACGCCTTGTCCATGGCCACGGCCGACGCGAGCACGCCCGCGCCGACGTAGCGCACCCCTGCCATCTCGAGCATGCCCTGGATGGTGCCGTCCTCGCCCCACGGCCCGTGCAGCAGCGGGAAGACCACGTCGACCTCGCCCAGCGTGCGTGGCGGCTCCGATGGCTCGTGCACGGTCAGGTCGGTGGCGCCGTCGGTGCGCGCGAGCGCGACCGGGGCCAGCTCCGCGTCGACGCTCGGCAGCTTGTCGGCGCTCACGATCTGCAGCTGCTGAGGGTCGCCGGACTCCAGCACCCAGCGGCCGTCCTGTGCGATGCCGATGGGCACGACGTCGTAGCGATCCCGGTCGATCGCCTGGAGGACGCTGCCCGCCGTCACACACGAGATCGCGTGCTCGTTGGACCGGCCCCCGAAGACGACGGCAACCCGCGGCTTGCGGTTCTCGTCAGGCGCGTTCATCGAGATGACCCTATCCGTCCGGAATCTGCGGGCCACCTAGAGTGCGGCCATGACCGAGGACGCGCCCGAGCTCAGCCCGGCCACCATCGCGGTGACGGCCGGACGCCCGCCGCACGACCCCGATGCGCCGCTCAACGTGCCGATCACGATGGCTTCGACGTACGTCGCCGGCGGGGACGTCGAGTACGGCCGCTACGGCAACCCGACCTGGACGGCGTTCGAGGAGGCGCTCGGGCAGCTCGAGGGCGGACGCGCGCTGAGCTTCGCCTCCGGCATGGCCGCGGTGAGCACCGTGCTCGACCTGGTCGGCAACGGCGCGCTGGTCGTCGCCCCCCACCACGCCTACAACGGCAGCACGATGGCGCTGGCCGACCTCGAGGCCCGCGGGCGGCTGCGCACCCAGCTGGTCGACATCAGCGACACCGAGGCGACCGTGCGGGCCTGCGACGGCGCCGCCCTGGTCTGGCTGGAGTCACCCACCAACCCGGCCCTCGAGATCGCCGACCTCGAGCCGATCATCGCGGCGGCCCATGCCGCCGAGGCGTACGTCGTGGTCGACAACACTTTCGCCACTCCCCTGCTCCAGCGCCCGCTCGACCTGGGCGCCGACATCGTGCTCCACTCCGCCACCAAGTACCTCGCCGGTCACAGCGACGTGCAGATGGGGGCGGTCGTGACCCGCCAGGACGAGCTGTACGCCGTGCTCAAGGGCCGGCGCGACCTCGCGGGCGCCGTACCCGGTCCGTTCGAGGCGTGGCTGGCCCTGCGCGGCCTGCGCACCCTGCATCTCCGCGTCGAGCGGGCCCAGGCCAACGCCACCGACCTCGCCGCCCGGCTCGCGGCGCACGAGGCGGTCAGCGAGGTGCGCTACCCAGGCTTCGGCGGCATCGTCTCGATCGTGCTCGCCGAGGGCGCCCTCGCGGCCGATCTGTTCACGCACAAGACCAAGCTGTGGGTGCACGCCACCTCACTGGGCGGGGTCGAGTCGACCCTCGAGCGCCGCCGCCGCTGGAAGGCCGAGCCCGCCACCATCCCCGACGGCCTGGTGCGGCTCTCCGTCGGCATCGAGGACGTCGAGGACCTCTGGCGCGACCTCCTCCAGGCTCTCGACACCCTCACCTGACGCTGACCCGTCAGAAGATCTTCTGACGGGTCAGCGCTAATCCGTCTCTGCTTTGGTGTCGCGGGAGAGGAAGGCGTCCATGCAGTCCTGGGCGGTCATCCGGCCGGCGACGACCTCGTCGACGTTCTGGGCGATGGGGGCGTCCACGCCCGATTTCTCGGCCAGCTCCCGCAGCGAGGAGCACGACTTCGCGCCCTCGGCGACCTGCCGGGTGGAGGCGTAGATGTCGTCGGTGGTCATGCCCTTGCCGAGGTTCTCGCCGAAGGTGCGGTTGCGCGACAGCGGCGAGGAGCAGGTGGCCACCAGGTCGCCGAGGCCGGCCAGCCCCATCAGCGTCAGCGGGTTGGCGCCCAGCTTCATCGCCAACCGGGCGGTCTCGGCGAGGCCGCGGGTGATCACCGACGCTGTCGTGTTGTCACCGAACCCCAGACCCACGGCCATGCCGACGGCCAGACCGACGACGTTCTTGTAGGCGCCACCCAGCTCGCAGCCGAGCACGTCGACGCTGGTGTAGGGCCGGAACGCCGGCGAGTGGCAGCGATCCTGCAGCATCTCGGCGACACCCGCGTCGGCGCACGCGACCACCGACGCGGCGGGTTCGCGGCGGGCGATCTCCTTGGCCAGGTTGGGCCCGCTGATCACCGCGATCCGCTCCGGTCCGGCGCCGGTGACCTGGTGGATCACCTCGCTCATCCGGTTGAGCGTGCCGAGCTCGACACCCTTCATCAGCGACACCATCACGGCGTCCGGTTCGATGAACGGCGCCCACTCGGTGAGGTTGTCCCGCAGCGTCTGCGACGGCGTCGCGAGTACGACGACGTCCGCGCCGTGCAACGCCTTCTCGACGTCGTGGGTGGCGTCCACCGAGCCCGGGAGCTCGATGCCGGGCAGGTAGTCGGGGTTCTCGCGCTTCTCGTTGATCGTCTCCGCGACCTCCTCGCGGCGCGCCCACATGGTGACGTCGTTGCCGCCGTCGGCGAGCACGATCGAGAACGCCGTGCCCCACGAGCCGGCACCGAAAACCGCCACCTTGCCAGAACTCACGATGCGTCCTTCCGAGACTTCTTACGGGACTTGTGGGGGTTGCCGATCTCGCTCACACCGGCCTTGCGGGCGTCGTAGCGCTCCGCGGGCGCCTGCTCCCCGCGGATCTCCTCGACCAGCTCGGTGATGGCGGCCATGATCCGGTCCGTGGCCTCCTGCACCACCTCCGGGGTCCGTTGCCGGGGGATCAGGTCGCTCAGGTCGACCGGGTCGCCGGCCAGCATCACGATCTTCTTGCGGGGAAACAGGTCGGGCTTCTTCGCGTACGGCGCCAGCAGCTGCTGGGCGCCCCACTGACCGACCGGGATCACCGGACACCCCGTCTCGAGGGCGATCCGGGCGGCTCCGGACTTGCCCGTCATCGGCCAGAGGTCGGGATCGCGGGTGATGGTGCCCTCGGGGTAGACCACGACGCACTCGCCCTGCCGCACCGCGGCCACGGCGGCGTCGTAGGCGCCCACCGCGTTGCGCGAGAGCCGCTCCACCGGGATCTGGCCGGCCGAGCGGAGGAAGTAGCTGAGGAACTTGTTCTTGAACAGACCCGACTTGGCCAGGTAGCGAGGCAGCCGGCCGTGGTTGTAGGCGAAGTGCGCCGCGGTCAGCGGGTCCACGTGTGAGAGGTGGTTCAGGGCGACCACGCAACCGCCGGTGGCGGGCAGCTTGGTGCCGTCGCGCCACTCGGGCTTGGTGGTGAGCAGGAAGAACGGCTTGAGGATGGCGACGCCCACGACGAACGGCCAATCCCGCTTCTGCTGCAGCTTGCGGACCACCACGGAAGGCACGCTACCGGCCTGAGAGGATCGGAGCGTGGATGGGACCTACGTCGCTGTGGTGCCGGTCAAGCCACCGACGATCGGGAAGTCCCGGCTGCTGGGCCCGACCGACCTGCAGCGCAGGCAGCTGGCCGAGGCCTTCGCTCTCGACACCGTCGCGGCGTGCCTCAGCAGCGCGCTGGTCGCGGAGGTGCTGGTGGCCACCGACGACGCGGCGTTCTCCACGAGATTCGCCGCGCTGGGCTGCGCCACCATCCCCGACGGCGACACCACCGACCTCAACTCGGCTCTGCGCCAGGCCGTCGCGGAGGCGCAGCGGAGGTGGCCCGACCTCCGGCCGGTGGCGCTGTGCGCCGACCTTCCTGCACTGACGTCGGCCGACCTGGACGCCGCGTTGGCGAGCGCGACCGCTGACCCGTCCTTCGTCGCGGACGCCGCCGGCACCGGCACCACGCTCTACACAGCGGCGTACGCCGCCTTCGACCCGCACTTCGGCGTCAACTCACGTCGTGAGCACGTGTACGCCGGAGCGGTCGAGATCGGTGGCGAGCTGACCACGTTGCGGCACGACGTCGACGACCTCGACGACCTGCGGGCCGCCATGGCGCTCGGCGTCGGCGGCGAGACGCGGCTTCTCGCGAGCGCCCTCCAATAGACGACGGGCCGCCCTCCGAAGGAGGGCGACCCGTGGTCGGGATCGCGGGACTAACGCCTCGCGGTCTTCTTGGCCGGAGCCTTCTTGGCCGCCTTCTTGGCGGGTGCCTTCTTGGCCGCGGTCTTCTTGGTTGCGGTCTTCTTAGCTGTTGTCTTCTTGGCGGGTGCCTTCTTGGCCGCGGTCTTCTTGGTTGCGGTCTTCTTGGCGGGTGCCTTCTTTGCTGCGGTCTTCTTGGCCGGAGCCTTCTTAGCGGCGGCCTTCTTGGCCGGAGCCTTCTTTGCTGCGGCCTTCTTGGCGGGTGCCTTCTTGGCAGCCGTCTTCTTGGTCGTCGCCTTCTTAGCGGTCTTCTTCGCCGCCGACGCCGCCTTCTTGGCCGGAGCCGACGCCTTCTTGGCGGTGGGTGCTGCGGCCGCGATCGTGAGCTTCGGCAGCTTCTTCGCGCCAGAGACCACGTTCTTCAGGTCGGCACCGGCACTGAACTTCGGCACCGTCGTCCTCTTGGCCTTGATCCGCGCGCCCGTCTGCGGGTTGCGGACCCAACGCGCCTCGCGCACCCGCTTCTCGAACGAGCCGAAGCCGGTGATAGCGACCTTCTCGCCCTTGGCGACCTCGCGTGTGATCGTGTCCAGGACGGACTCGAGCGCATGAGCGGCGGCCTTGCGGTTCCCCTGGTAACGCGCGGAAAGCGCGTCGATGAGCTGAGACTTGTTCACTAGCAGTCCTTCCAACGAACCCGTGATGCCGAGCCTGTGCTCGACTTTCTTCAAGGCACGCTAGGCATTCCGCGCTGATGTCACAATCACCACGCCGGGGGTGTGCGCAATCTTTTTCCGAACGCCAACTGCCCGGATCAGCTGCTCTTTCGGCGCTGAAATGGAGAATCCTCAACCCTGTAAGGGAATCAGGCTCTGATCGTTGCGGGCTTCCATGCAGGACGGCTTTGTTCGTACGTCGCGATATCCGCGTCGTGACCCAACGTGATACCGATGTCGTCGAGGCCTTCGAGCAGCCGCCAACGCGTGTAGTCGTCGATGTCGAACGAGTCCTCGATCGCATCGGGACCGTCGCCGGCACGCACCGTTCGTGACTCCAGGTCGACGGTGACGACCGCGCCGGGGTTGTCCTCGAGGTAGTCCCACAACCTCTGGACGACCTTCTCGTCCACCTGCGCGGCCAGCAGTCCGGACTTGCCGGAGTTGCCGCGGAAGATGTCGGCGAAGCGCGAGGAGATCACTGCCCGGAAGCCGTAGTTCTGCAATGCCCACACGGCGTGCTCGCGCGACGAGCCGGTGCCGAAGTCGGGGCCGGCCACCAACACCGAGCCTCCGGCGTACGCCGGGTTGTTGAGCACGAAGTCAGGGTCGTTGCGCCAGGCGGCGAACAGTCCGTCCTCGAAGCCGGTGCGGGTGACGCGCTTCAGGTAGACCGCCGGGATGATCTGGTCGGTGTCGACGTTGCTGCGACGCAGCGGAACGCCCACGCCGGTGTGTGTGGTGATCTTGTCCATCACTTGCTCCCAACGGGTGCCAAGTCGGCGGGCGACGACAGCGTGCCGCGGACGGCCGTAGCTGCCGCGACCGGGATCGAGACGAGGTGGGTGCGACCGCCCTTGCCCTGCCGGCCCTCGAAGTTGCGGTTGGAGGTCGAGGCGCTGCGCTCACCGACGGCGAGGGTGTCGGGGTTCATGCCGAGGCACATCGAGCACCCGGCGCCACGCCACTCGGCGCCTGCCTCGATGAAGATCTTGTCGAGTCCCTCGTCCTGGGCCTGCATGCGCACGCGCACCGAGCCGGGCACGACGAGCAGCCGGGTGTTCGGATCAACGTGGTGGCCCTTGATGATGTCGGCCGCGAGCCGAAGGTCCTCGATCCGGCCGTTGGTGCAGGAGCCGACGAACACGGTGTCGACCTTCACCTCGCGCATCGGGGTGCCGGCCTCGAGCGCCATGTACTGCAGCGCCTTCTCGCAGGCGATCCGGTCGTCGGCGTCGTCGAAGTCGTCGGGCGACGGCACGTTGCCGCTGAGCGGCACGCCCTGACCAGGGTTGGTGCCCCAGGTGACGAACGGCGCCATGTCGGCGGCGTCGAGCACGATCTCCGCGTCGAACTCGGCGTCGTCGTCGGTCACCAGCGACTTCCAGTGCTCGACCGCGGCGTCCCAGTCGCGCCCCGGTCGGCGCCTCGGGGCGGCCCTGGATGTAGTCGAACGTGGTCTGGTCGGGCGCGATCATCCCGGCCTTGGCGCCCCACTCGATGCTCATGTTGCACACGGTCATCCGGGCCTCCATCGAGAGCTCCTCGATGGCCTCTCCGCGGTACTCGACGATGTAGCCCTGCCCACCGCCGGTGCCGGTGTGGGTGATCAGGGTCAGCACCAGGTCCTTGGCGGTGACGCCGGCCGGCAGGCTGCCGTTGATCGTGACCGCCATGGTCTTCGGCTTGGCCTGCATCAGGGTCTGGGTGGCGAGCACGTGCTCGACCTCGGAGGTGCCGATGCCGAACGCGATCGCTCCGAACGCACCGTGGGTGCTCGTGTGGCTGTCGCCGCAGACGATCGTCATGCCGGGCTGGGTGAGTCCGAGCTGCGGGCCGACCACGTGCACGATGCCCTGCTCGATGTCACCGAGCGGGTGCAGGCGGACGCCGAAGTCGGCGCAGTTCTTGCGCAGGGTGTCGACCTGGGTCTTGGACACCGGGTCGGCGATCGGCTTGTCCCAGTCGATCGTCGGGACGTTGTGGTCCTCGGTGGCGAGGGTCAGGTCCGGGCGGCGCACCGACCGGCTGGCGAGCCGCAGGCCGTCGAACGCCTGCGGGCTGGTCACCTCGTGGATCAGGTGGAGGTCGATGTAGAGGAGGTCCGGCTCACCCGGTGTCGAGCGGACGACGTGTTCGTCCCATACCTTCTCTGCCAGCGTCCTACCCATGAGCCACTCCCTGTCTCCCGGTGGTCGCGACGATGCGACCGACCTCTCCGCCTACGTCACACAGGCTAACCCTTGCATCCCATGATCTGAGACGGCAGTATTGCCATATGGACAACTCCAGCGGGGTCGGCGTACTCGACAAGGCGGCTCTCGTGCTGACGGCTCTCGAGTCGGGTCCGGCGACGCTCGCCGGCCTGGTCGCGGGCACCGGCCTGGCCCGGCCGACCGCACACCGGCTCGCCGTCGCGCTGGAGCACCACCGACTCGTCGCCCGGGACATGCAGGGCCGGTTCGTGCTCGGACCCCGCCTCGCCGAGCTGTCCGCGGCCGCGGGCGAGGACCGGTTGCTCGCGACGGCTGGACCGGTGCTGGCCCGCCTGCGCGACATCACCGGGGAGTCCGCCCAGCTCTGGCGTCGCCAGGGCGAGCACCGCGTGTGCGTCGCCGCCGCCGAACGCCCCTCGGGACTCCGCGACACCATCCCGGTCGGCTCGCAGCTGACCATGCGGGCCGGCTCCGCCGCCCAGGTGCTGCTGGCCTGGGAGGACCCCGAGCGGATGCACCGCGGTCTCCAGAACGCCGCCTTCTCCGCCGCCGCCCTCTCCGGCATCCGCCGCCGCGGCTGGGCCCAGTCGGTCGGCGAGCGGGAGCAGGGCGTCGCCTCGGTCTCCGCGCCGGTCCGCTCCCCCGGCGGCAAGATCATCGCCGCGGTCTCCGTCTCCGGTCCCCTCGAGCGCCTCTCCCGTCAGCCCGGCCGGATGCACGCCCCCGCCGTACTCGCTGCTGCCGAGCGGCTCTCCGAGTCGTTGCGTCGCGCCGCTGCCGAGTAGCTGCCGCGCTCTGGTGGGTCGTGTCCGCTCGGCCGCTTTCGGCTCCGAGGAGAAGTTGTGCCGCGACTTTGAGTCACCCAGTGACCCAAAACCCCGGCACAACCACTCGGCGTCACCGATCGATCGATCGATCGCCCACCAACAAGCAACCCGGTGTCGGGCCCGCGCTTGCGCGGGCGGCGCGGCGAAGCCGTGCCCGCCCCGTGCGCTGCTACGCGCGCGGGCCCGACACCAACCCCGAGCAACAACGAGCTCAGAAGAGAGCGTCCTGCTCCAGCTCGAGCAGCGTCTGCTTGCGAGGAAGCCCGCCGGCATAGCCGGTGAGGGTGCCGTTGGCGCCGATCACGCGGTGGCACGGGATCACGATCGGGATGGGGTTGCTGCCGTTGGCGGTGCCGACGGCTCGGGAGGCGGCGTTGCTCTTGCCGAGGCGCGCCGCGATCTGGCCGTACGACGCGGTCTCGCCGTAGCCGATGAGCAGCAGCTGGTCCCAGACCGACTTCTGCCAGCTGGTGCCCTGCGGCGCCAGGGGGAGGTCGAACTCCTTGAGGTCGTGGTCGAAGTACGCCGTCAGCTGACGGATGGCCTCGGCCAGCACCGGGTGGGCGTCGTCGCGGTCGCCGAGCGGTCGGCCGGTCGACTCTCTGAACGGCGAGAACTCGATCGCGGAGATCGCCCCGCCCTGCTCGACGATCCGCAGCTCGCCCACGGGTGAGTTCATCAGGGTCCACATGTCAGTTCTCCATTTCGTGGGTGGGAGTCAGCGTCTGCCAGAGATAGAGCTGGGCGTAGGAGCGCCACGGGCGCCAGCCCTCGGCCAGCTCGGCGGCCCGCGCCGGGTCGCGGCCTGCGGCGACCAGGGCGTCGCGGATGCCGATGTCGGTCGGCAGGAACACGTCGGGGTGCCCGAGTGCGCGCATCGCGATGTAGTCGGCCGTCCAGGGGCCGATGCCGGGCAGCGCGAGCAGCCGGCGGCGTACGTCGTCGCGGTCGGGTCCGCGGTCGAGGGCCAGGTCGCCGGAGGCCAGGGCCTCGCAGAGCCCGACCAGCGCCCGGCCACGCGAGCGCGGCATCGGCAGCTGCTCGGGATCCAACGCCGGCCAGCACGTCGACCGTCGGGAAGAGGTGGGTGAGCTCGCCCTCCGGCACCGGCAGAGCTCGTCCGTGCTCGGCGGTCAGCCGGGCCGCGACCGTGCGTGCAGCCGCCACCGACACCTGCTGCCCCAGCACGGCGCGCACGGCGATCTCGTTGCCGTCGACGTGACCGGGCACCCGCAGGCCCGGCAGCGCCCGCACCAGGGGCCCGAGCAGAGGGTCGCCCGCGAACGAGTCGCGCACGGCGACCGGGTCGCAGTCGGCATCGAGCAGGCGGCGCGCCCGCTCGGTGGCTGCCGAGGTGTCGCGCAGGTCGGTGAGCCGGAACGTCGCCTTCACGAACGCCGTCTGCCCCGCCTCCCGCACGTCCGGCAGGTCGAGCCGCATCGTGCCGGTGCCGTTGGGGAGGGTGAGCGTGCGGGCGTACCAGCCGGGTCCGGCCGCCTCGACGCCCGGGATCGTGCGCGTGCGCGAGGAAGCCGTGCAGCGCCCCACCGGCGTACGGCGTGCGCACGGCCAGCCGCATGGTCACGCGTGCCGGCACCGGCCTGGCCGCCGCGGCGGCCGCGGAGCTGGGTGGGACTGGCGGCGTAGACCTCCCGCACGGTGTCGTTGAACTGCCGCACGCTGGAGAAGCCGGCCGCGAACGCCACGTCGGCGTAGCTGAGGTCGGTGGTCTCGATCAGCACCCGCGCGGTCTGCGCACGCTTCGCCCGCGCCAGGGCCAACGGTCCCGCGCCGAGCTCGGCCGTGAGGATGCGCGAGAGGTGGCGGGGCGTGTAGCCGACCCGCTGGGCCAGGCCCTCGACGCCGTCGCGGTCGACGACACCGTCGGCGATCAGGCGCATCGCGCGGCCGGCGGCGGTCGCGGCGACGTCCCAGTCGGGGCTGCCCGGCGTGGCGTCGGGCAGGCACCGCTTGCAGGCCCGGAACCCCGCGGCCTGCGCGGCCGCCGGGCTCGGGTAGTAGGTGATGTTGGCGTACGCCGGAGTGCGGGCCGGGCAGGACGGGCGGCAGTAGATGCCGGTGGTCCTGACCCCGCAGTAGAAGACGCCGTCGAAGCGCCGGTCGCGCGACTTCACCGCGCGGTAGCACGACTCCGGGTCGAGGCGTTCGATCGTCTGCATGCGTCCATCATGGCTCACCCCACCGACAGGTTCTGCGCGGGAATCGGACACCACCGTGACACGGTGCGACACCCGCTACCAGCCGTTTGGGATGATGGCTCCGTGGCCGACGACGCGGCGCCGGCTGCACCGGCGGACAAACCCCGGATGGAGCGCACGCATCGCCGTGCGGTCATCGTGGTCATCCTGGCGACCCAGCTCGTGCTGGCGGCCATCACCGCCGTCGGCGTGGTGTGGGGCTACGGCAACCTCAACGACAAGATCAAAGAGGGTCTGCCGATCGTGCACGTGGTGCCCGAGCCCGCGGCCGACAACCCCGACGAGGACATGCCCGTCAACATCCTCGTGATGGGCGAGGACACCCGCGCCGGCGAGGGCAACGACATCGACGGCGAGACCGGTGCAGGCGGGTCGGACACCACGATCCTGATGCACTTCTCGGCCGACCGGGAACAGGCGTACGGCGTCAGCCTCCCGCGCGACGCGATGGTGGCCCGTCCCGACTGCCAGTCGGGTGACGAGACGATCCCGGCAGCTGACCCGGTCATCTTCAACGAGGCGTTCGCCCTGGCGGGCCCGCGGTGCACCGTCAAGATGGTCGAGTCGCTGACCGGCATCTACATCAACCACTTCGTGGTGCTGGACTTCAACGGGTTCAAGGCCATGGTCGACGCGGTCAACGGCGTCGAGGTCTGCATCCCCGAAGACGTCGACGACGACGAGCGCAACATCCACTTCGAGGCCGGCACCCAGGAGCTCGACGGCGACGCCGCCCTGAGCTACGTGCGCGAGCGCTACCAGCTGTCGGTCACCGGCGACATCGGACGGATGAAGCGCCAGCAGGCGTTCATCGCGTCGATGGCCAACAAGGTGATGTCGGCCGGCACGCTGTCGCGCCCGGCCCGCGTGTTCAACTTCCTCAGCGCCGTCACCGAGTCGATCCGGGTCGACGAGGATCTCGACTCGCTGTCGAAGATGGCCGACCTGGTGATGGAGCTGCGCGGACCGGGCCTCTCCGACATCAAGTTCCTGACGGTGCCGATCGCGGAGTACCCGCGAGGACCTCAACCGGCTGATCTGGACCGACGCCGCGAAGGACCTGTGGCGCCGGATCAAGAACGACAAGCCGCTGGGCCCGACGTTCAGCAAGGACAGCGTCAAGCCCGACGACCCGATCGGTACGGCGAGCGGCTCGCCTGACTCGACCGGCTCGCCGACGACGACCGAGAAGGACGAGGACGAGGCTCAGGAGCGCCTGGCCAACGGCCTCTGCGCCTGAGTCCCCAGCAGCCCACTCTGTGGGAGCCTTCGAAGATGGCCGACAGCTACTGGGACCTGCTCACCAAGCCGCAACGCGCCGCCCTCGGTCTGGCGGGCGAGGCGCTCAAGACCCTGCAACGCACGGTCGTCGCCGGTGCGGCCGGACCCGACGAGCTGGTGCGACAGGTCAGTGCGCTGCTCGACGCGGCCGGCGGGCTGGCGACGGCCACCGCCCAGCCGCTGCAGGACTTCGTGGTCCGGCAGCGCGAGCTGGCCGACACGATGGCCTCCCTCGCCGTGGCCCAGGCCGAGCTCGCCGGCTTGGTCGCCACCCTGGCCCAGCGCCATGCCGAGGCGGTTGCCGCGCTGGAGAAGGTCACCGCACCGGCGTTCGGCCTGATGGGCACGTTGTCGCGCGACGAGGTGAAGTCCAAGAAGCCACGCTGAGCCTTGCTTCGGTCACTCGCCGCCGGTGTGCAACAGCCGCAGCGCGACAGCGCCGGGGTCGGGCATAGCGGCAACCACGCTGCTGAGCCGACGGGCCGCTGCGCGCTCGGGGGCTTGCTGCCCGGTCATGGCGGAGACCGCCGCCGCGATGTCACCGGGGACCGCGTCTGGTGGCACCACCCGGCAAGCGCCTTCCGCGGCCAGGTGATCAGCGTTCCAGAACTGGTCGGCGCCCTGCGGCAGGACGACCTGCGGGAGGCCGTTGGCGATCGAGCCGACGACCGTGCCGGTGCCGCCGTGGTGCACGACGACATCGAAGTGAGGGAGCACCGCGGCCTGCGGGACCTCCCGCTCGACGTGCACCGCCGCCGGCAAGGTGCCCAGGTCCTCGGGGTCGATGTCGGGCCCGGTGGCCACCAGCACCTCACATCCCGAGCCGGCGATCTCCTGCGCGGCCCGGCGAAGCACGTCAGCGTTGCCGAAGACCGTCCCCATGGTCAGGAAGACCCGCGGCGCTGGCCGCGGCTGCAGGAGCCAGGTCGGCACTGTCGCGCCCGGCGACCAGGCCACCGGGCGCATCGCCAGGACCGGAAACGGCGGAGCGGCTTCAGCATCGGTCAGAAAGGCTGGGTGTGCGTCGATCAGCAGCTCGGCCAGCACGCCGGCACCGGACGCCTGGACCTTCTCCGCCACGGCCGTGTAGATCTCTGACCACCGACGACCCCACCCGACGATCCCTAGGCAGGCTGACCGGATGCCGAGCGCGTGGGCAGCCATGGCCGCACCCACGTTGGTCTGTTCGAAGACGACGAGATCGGGCTGTTCCCGGTCCAGCGCCTCGGTCAGCACCTCGACCGTGTGCGGCGCGCAGAGCTCGACGAAGAGCTTCAGTCCGGGGTCCACATCCGGCGGCGCCCCGTCCAGCTCCCGCAGCTGCCGGTCGATCTCGTCCGTGGCGTCCGAAAAGACCCACGAGGGCTCGGCGCCGGAGATCGTCCGTGCCGGAAGACGACGTGCGAACTCCTCGCCGGTCGCGAACACCACCTCTGCCCCGGCGCGCTCGAGTGCGAGCCCCAGCGGGACGAGGGGGTAGACGTGCCCGAACGCCGGCAGCGCGGCCAGGACGACCTTCACCGGACCATCATCTCGTCGCGCCCTGCGTCCTGCCATCGAGTCCCATGGCTGCATCGTGGCCCCTCAGGATGTGACGGCGACAGGGGAAACCGTCCCGGAGGACTGGGGAAGCTTCCCGGAACCTCGGGAGCCGAGTCCCGCCTCGAATGCAGCAGGGCTCGGACCCAGGCAGCTGCGCTGGTCCGAGCCCTGCTCGAAGTGGTACCCCCGACCGGATTCGAACCGGCGCTAACGCCGTGAGAGGGCGCCGTGCTAGGCCGCTACACAACGGGGGCGGGAACTGCTCGGACACTCTATCGAGCGGCCGGAACCGCCACAAAATCGTGGCTCGTTCGCTGGGATACTAGGACTCGAACCTAGAATAACTGGACCAGAACCAGTCGTGTTGCCAATTACACCATATCCCACTGACTTACTGGTGTTCGGTCCTTCCCGACGTTGTCGTTCGGAGCCGACAGAAACCTTACACGCGAGGCGTTGGGGCCTCCAAAATGCCTCGATCCGTGCGGGTCCTGATGCCCATCCTCCGGGAGACGTACACCGCCAGCCCGAGGTAGACCAGCGACTGGGTGAGCGTCACCGGGATGCTCCACCAGGTGCCACCGGACGGGTTCAGCGCGGAGTCCATGTCGCCGAAGGCAAGGGCGAACCCGAACGCCAGCCAGTTGTTCAGCACGTGCATCGCAATGCCGGCCTCGAGCCCGCCCGTCAGGATCACCAGCACGCCGGCGACGGCCCCGAACGCGAGCCGGTCGAAGAAGATCGGCGCATCCTGCGCACCGTGCGCCAGCGCGAACAGCAGCGACGGCACCCCGACGGCCAGGACGGCGCTCAGGCGCGGCGACGCGAAGAAGCCACCGATGGCCTGGGTGAGGTAGCCGCGGAAGACGTACTCCTCCCCCGCCGCCTGCAACGGGGTGAGCAGCACCACGACCAGGAGATAGTCGCGGGTGGTGCTGGTGAAGTCGTTGAGGCTGCCCGACATCTCACCGTCAGCCTGCGCCGGCAGCAGCAACGAGACCAGGATCGTGGCGAGCAGCGCCACCAGCGACAGGCCCAGGCACGTCGCGAACCACCGCCAGCGGATGCGCGGCAGGATCGAGGACAGCCAGCCCGGGCGCAAACCATGGAGCACCCGTTGGAGGAACCACACGACCGGGATCGACAGCGCCCAGCCGAGGTTGACCGCGAGCAGGAACCCCGGCGTGACGGGGTCACCCGTCAGCTTCGCCTCGGCCTCGTCCAGGTTGAGGCCCTGGGCGAAGTAGACGACCGTGAGCCCGGCGAGCACGACCACCTGGACCAGCAGCACCAGGGCAGCGAGACCGACGATCCCGACCAGCCCGCGCCACCAACCGTTGGCGCCCCACCGACCACCGCGGTGGAGCCGGTGGTACTCCAGCCCGCTCACGGAAGGGCGGACCGGAGACGAGAGAGGCTCCGGTCTCGGCCGAGGAGCTCCATCGACTCGAACAGTGGCGGCGAGATGCGGCGCCCGGTGATCGCGACCCGCACCGGCCCGAACGCGACGCGCGGCTTGAGCTCGAGCTCGTCGACCAGCTTGGCCTGGAGGGCCTCCTGGATCGCGGCGGTCGACCAGGTGGGCAGCTCGGCCACGGCGTCGTACGACGCCTGCACGATCGTCAGCCCCTGCTCGTCGAGCAGCTTCTCGACGTCGGCGGGATCGCGGGTGAACGACTCCTCGTCGACGAACAGGAAGCCGAGCATGTCGACAGCCTCGGTCAGTTTGTTGATCCGCTCGGCCACCAGCGGCATCGCCAGCTCGAGCAGCTGTGCGTCGGAGTCGGAGACCGGGTCGCTCACGACACCTGCCTCCTTGAGGAACGGCAGCACCCGGTGGGTGATGTCCTCGATGCTGAGCAGCCGCATGTGGGAGGCGTTGATCGCGTCGGCCTTCTTGAGGTCGAACCGCGCCGGGTTGGGGTTGACGTCGCCGATGTCGAACGCCCCCACCATCTCCTCGAGGGTGAAGATGTCGCGGTCGCCCGAGATCGCCCAACCGAGGAGAGCGAGGTAGTTGAGCAGGCCTTCCGGGAGGAACCCCGCCTCGCGGTAGCCGAGTGCGTTGGCCTCCGGGTCGCGCTTGGAGAGCTTCTTGTTGCCCTGGCCCATGACGTAGGGCAGGTGCCCGAACTGCGGCGCGCCCGTGCCGATGCCGACCTCGGCCAGCGCGGCGTACAAGGGGATCTGGCGGGGGGTGCTCGACAGGAGGTCCTCACCGCGCAGCACGTGGGTGATCTCCATCAGCGCGTCGTCGACGGGGTTGACCAGCGTGTAGAGCGGGTCGCCGTTGGCGCGTGCGAGCGCGTAGTCGGGCACGTGGTCGCTGTGGAAGCTGACCCGTCCGCGCACCAGGTCGTCGAAGGCGATCTCGCCGTCGGGCATCTTGAAGCGCAGCACGGCGCCCCGGCCCTCTGCCTCGTACGCCGCCACCTGCTCAGCGGTGAGGTCGCGGCAGTGGCGGTCATAGCCCATGATCTTGGAGCCCGAGGCCTTGCGCCGCTCCTCCACCTCGTCGTTGGTGCAGTAGCAGCCGTAGGTGTAGCCGGCCTCGTTGAGCAGGGTCAGGGCCTGTTCGTAGAGATGGCCGCGCTCCGACTGCAGGTAGGGGCCGTGGTCGCCGCCGACCTCCGGGCCCTCGTCCCAGCCGAGGCCGAGCCAGTGGAACAGGTCGAGCAGCGCGTCGTAGGACTCCTTGGTGTTGCGCGACGCGTCGGTGTCCTCGATCCGGAACACGAAGGTGCCACCGTGGTGGCGCGCGAACGCCCAGTTGTAGAGCGCGGTGCGCACCAGGCCGACATGGGGACTGCCGGTCGGGCTGGGCGCCATCCGGACGCGGACGTGCTGGGTCACCGCTGGGCCACCTTGTTCGTGAGTACGCCGAGGCCGGCGATCGAGACCTCGACCTCGTCACCGACCTGCATGGGACCGACACCCTCGGGGGTGCCGGTGAGGATGACGTCGCCGGGGAGCAGCGTCATCACGCTGGAGACGTGCGCGATCAGCGCCGGGATGTCGAAGATCATGTCGGCGGTGGATCCGTCCTGCACCACGTCGCCGTTGAGGTGGGTGCGGATCGCGACGCCGTCGCTGAAGGTCTGCGGGTCCAGGTCGGTCTCGATCCACGGGCCGAGCGGGCAGAAGGAGTCGAAACCCTTGGCCCGGGTGAACTGCACGTCGGAGCGCTGCAGGTCGCGCGCGGTCACGTCGTTGGCGATCGTGTAGCCGTGGATCACGTCGGTGGCCTGCTCGGCAGGCACGTCGCGGCAGATCCGGCCGATCACCACGGCCAGCTCGCCCTCGTACTGCACGTCCTGGCTCTGCCGCGGGTAGAAGATCGGGTCGCCCGGGCCGGACACGCTGGTGTTGGGCTTGAGGAACATCAGCGGCTCGGCGGGCACCTCGTTGCCGAGCTCGGCGGCGTGCGCGGCGTAGTTGCGGCCGATGCCGACCACCTTGCTCCGCGGCAGCACCGGCGCCAGCAGCCGCACGTCGCCGTAGCGGTGCTCCTGGTCGAGCAGCTTGATGCCGACGTACAGCGGATCGCCGGACAGCGCGACGATGACGCTGTCCTCGGCGGGCTCGCCGTACTCGTCGAGATCGCCCGTGACCACTCCGTAGGCCGGTTCTTCACCGGTCGTGAACCTCGCAATACGCACCCCTCGACCCTAGCGACCTAACGTTGGCGCCCATGGAGGTGCTGGAGCTCGCCGACTGGCGCGGGCGTGCGGAGGCTCACGCGGCGCGTGTCGACGCGTTCGTCGAGCCGCATCTGGCGCGGCGCGACACCCACACCAAGCACCCGGTGCACGACTTCCTCTTCACCTACTACTCCCACCGGCCGGCACAGCTGCGCCGCTGGCATCCGGGGTACGCCGTAGGGCTGGCGGGCGGCGAGCCGACCCGTGGCTACGGGGTCGTCGACGGCGTAGCCGCCGTGACCGACGACTACGTCGCCTCGCAGCGCCCGCTCATCGAGTCGGTGCACGAGCTGCTGACCGCCACCACCGCGCGACCCGCCAACTTCGGCTGCTTCGGGATGCACGAGTGGGCGATGGTCTACCGGCTCAGCGAGGACCAGACCCGCCACGCCGACTGGCCGCTGCGGCTCGGCCCCGAGGGCACCGACCGCGTGGTCGAGTCACACCGCATCGCCTGCTCCCACTTCGACGCCTTCCGCTTCTTCACCGAGCCCGCGCGTCCGCTCAATGTGCTCTCCCCCGGCCCGGACGACCGCCCCGCCCACGAGCAGCCGGGCTGCCTCCACGCCGGCATGGACCTCTACAAGCACGCCTTCCGCCTCTCCCCGATGATCTGCTCCGACCTGGTCGCCGACTGCTTCGAGCTCGCCCGCGACATCCGGGTGCTCGACATGCGGGCGGCGCCGTACGACCTCACCGATCTCGGCTTCGAGCCCCTTCGCATCGAGACGCCCGAGGGCAAGGCGGAGTACGCCGCCGCCCAGCGCGGCTTCGCTGAGCGCGGGGCTCCATTGCGGCAGCGACTGATCGAAGAGTGCGAGCGCCTGCTCGCGGTTACCGCCGGCCTCGACGGAAGCCGAGCCAACGAGGTACCTGTTCCGCATATGCGGTGAACGCCGGTCCGAAGTTATCGACCAGCGCCGCCTCCTCCGGAGGAATCTGTCCCCGGTCGATGACGGCGACGAATCCGATCACGGGAAGGCCCGCCGGCCAACGTCCACGGGCGATGGCGTGGGCCGTGAGCACACCGGCCATGCCGACGTACATGGGATTGCGGGAGAACTGGAGCGGACCACCGGTCACCAGCGACGTCGCCTGGTCCGGAGACATGGGGTTCACAGTGGTCCGGCTTCGCCGAAACTCCCGGACGGAGGCGGCAGCGAATCCTGCGGACGCCGCGCCCAGCACCGCTGCAGCGGCTTGGCGCCCGACGCTTGGCTCTCGCGCTGGTTTCGCAAGGAGCCGCTGCGCCATGGCAGCGCCCGCGAGAAGGGCCAGGGGTGGGACGACGGGTGTGCGCGTCATTTCCAGCTCCCACCCTCGTCGCCGCAACAGCCGTCCGCGCAGGCGGCGGCGGGTTTCGACTCGACCGTTGCAGCGGGGGTCGGACCGCAGGCGCAGCCCTCGCCCCGCCAGGCCTGACGTCCCTCCCGCAACGCGACCCCGGCGATGACGAGGCCGGCGATCGGGTCGGCCCACGACCATCCCAGCGCGGCGTTGAGCACGAGACCGACGAGGAGCACCCCCGACAGGTAGGTGCACAGCAGCGTCTGGGTCGAGTCCGCGACGACGGCGTTCGACCCGAGGCTCTTTCCGGTACGCCGTTGCGCCCACGACAAGAACGGCATGATCACCAGCGAGGTGGCGGCCAGGGCGATTCCCACCGGAGACGGGTCAGGTTCGGCGCCGCGAGCGAGTGCGCGGAGGGACTCGACTGCGACGAAACCGGCGAGGGCGAAGAAGGAGAGCGCCATCAGCCGCAGGGCTCGACGCTCCCGTGACTCCGGCAACGGGTGACGAAACTGCCACAGGATGATCAGGCCGCTGCTGATCTCCACCACGGAATCGAGCCCGAACCCGACCAGTGCGATCGAGCCAGCGATGACACCGGCTGTGATGGCGATGACGGCCTCGACCACGTTGTAGGACACCGATGCTGCCGCTAGTAGCTGCGCTCGTCGTCCGAGCTGACGACGCCGGCCCGGGTCCTCCACATAGCTCGACACATGCACGTGAGCACTCATCCGACTGCTCCTTCGCCGTAGACAGGGCACAGGACCACCGCATCGCCGGTGGCAGCGAGGAGCTGCTCCGCGGCCGCGAACACGGTGAGCACCGGCTCGGGATGCGTCACGGTGAACATCGACGACCGGCCAACCGGCCTCGACTGCACCAGCCCGCAGTCCCGGAGACACGCGAGATGTCTTGACACGGTCGACTGAGCCAGCCCCAGGTGCGCGGTCAGCTCGGCCACGTTGTGCGGACCCAGCAGCAGGTGACGCAGGATGGCGACCCGAGAAGGGTCACCCATCCCCCGGAACAGGCACGCCGCGGCGGTGGCGGCGTGCTGCTCGATCTCGAGCTCAGCCTCCGCCGCACTCATCGTCATTTCACGATGATATCGCAGCTTCGGACGAACACTCGGCGGCCGAAGCCGGCCCGGACCGAAATCGCACCTGAACGTCGGTGGATGCTGGGCTCATGACGGACACCGACTGGACCCCACTCGCCTCGGACGTGGAGCTCGTCCGCAACAGCGTCGCCGAGGTCAGCGAAGCGATCCTCGCCATCTCACACGCCATCGCGGCCGATCCGGAGCTGGCCTACCACGAGCACCGAGCGACACAGCGCTGCACCGAGTTCCTCCGCGAGCCCGGGCTTCGAGGTCGAGGCGCCGGCGTACGGGCTGGCCACGGCGTTCGCTGCTCGGATCGGCACTACCGGACCGCACGTCGTGATCTGTGCGGAGTACGACGCCCTCCCCGAGGTCGGCCATGCGTGCGGGCACAACGTGATCGCCGCCGCCGCGATGGGGGCCGGCGCTGCGCTGTCCGGCCTGGCCGTCGAACGCGGGCTGCGGGTCACCGTGCTCGGCACCCCTGCGGAGGAGGTCGGTGGCGGCAAGGCCGACCTGATCGACGCCGGCGCCTTCGAGGGCGTCGACGCGGCGATGATGATCCACCCGACGCCGTACGACGACTACGCGCCGGGGGCGCTCGCGATCGAGGAGTGGGGTGTCGCGTTCCACGGCAAGACGTCCCACGCCAGCGCCGCGCCCGAGCTGGGCCGCAACGCCCTGGACGGGCTGGTGCAGGGCTACACGTCGGTCGGTCTGCTGCGCCAGCATCTTCGCCACGGCCAGCAGGTGCACGGGATCATCACCAACGGAGGCGCGGCGCCCAACATCGTGCCGGACGCCGCCGCCGGTGAGTTCTACCTCCGGGCGCTCACCGCGGAGGACCTCGAGGACCTGCGGGCCCGGTTCACCGCGTGCATGGAGGGCGCCGCCACCAGCACGGGGACGACGATGACCCTGACCAGGAACGGCCATGCCTACGAGCCGCTGAAGGCGCACCGCGCCCTCGCCGAGGTGTTCACGGCGGCCTGCGTCGCCCTCGGCCGCACCTACGACCCCGATCCCGATGAGGGCCTGGGTGGCTCGACCGACTTCGGCAACGTCAGCCAGCTGGTGCCCGGCCTGCACGCTGATCTCGGCGTCGGCTCGTGGCCGGTCGTCAACCACCAGGTGGAGTTCGCGGAGCACTGCGTGACAGCCGCCGGCGACCGCGCCGTGCTCGACGGCGCGATGGCGATGGCGCTCACCGCACTGCGCATCGCCGCGGATCCGAACGTGCTCGGCTGAGCGGACAGTCTCCCGCTACGAGTGCGAGCGGCTAGAGTCCGCACCATGAGCGCTGTCTCTCGGAGCAACGTTACTGTCACCGGGCCTGAGGACGGTCAGCCCATGCTGTTCGCGCACGGTTTCGGGTGCGACCAGAACATGTGGCGTTTCGTCGCGCCAGCGTTCGCGGACGAGTTCCGAGTAGTGCTCTTCGACTACGTCGGCTGCGGCGACTCCGACCTGACGGCGTTCGACCCCGCGAAGTACTCCTCTCTCGAGGGGTACGCCGACGACGTGCTCGCGATCATCCGCGAGCTCGACCTGCACGACGTCGTGCTCGTCGGCCATTCGGTCTCGGCCATGGTGGGGGTGCTCGCCCAGCAAATCGAGCCCGAGCGCTTCGCGAGCCTGGTGCTGGTGGGACCGTCGCCGCGCTACATCGACACCGACGACTACCGCGGCGGCTTCAGCGAGTCCGACATCGAGGAGCTGCTGGAGTCGCTCGCGAGCAACTACCTGGGCTGGTCGTCCGCGATGGCTCCGGTCATCGTCGGCAACCCCGACCGGCCCGAGCTGGGCCAGGAGCTCACCGCCAGCTTCTGCCGCACCGACCCGGCGGTCGCCCGGCGGTTCGCCCGCACCACGTTCCTGTCCGACACCCGCGAGGAGCTGGCATCGGTCAGCGTGCCCACGCTGGTGCTCCAGTGCAGCTCAGACGTCATCGCCCCGACCGAGGTGGGCGAGTACGTCGCCGCGGCCATCCCCGACAGCACCTTGGTCATCCTCGAGGCCACCGGCCACTGCCCCAACCTGAGTGCGCCGGAGGAGACGACCGCCGCGATCTCGTCATTCGTCCGCCCGGCCGCGACCTGACACCTACAGTCCGTCCCATGTCCCAGGTTCGAGCCGCCGACGAGTTCCAGGAGGCGCTGCTCGAGGACGACCCGGTCCAGCTCTACGAACGAGCTCCGTGCGGCTATCTGTCGACCACACCCGACGGCCAGATCATCAAGGTCAACGCCACGTTCGCAACCTGGACGGGGTTCGCCGTCTCCGAGCTCGTCGGCCGGCAGCTCGTCGACCTCCTGTCCGTCGGCGGGCGGATCTACTACGAGACCCACTACGCACCGATGCTGCGCATGCAGGGATCGGTCCGCGAGATCGCCGTCGACGTCGTACGCGCCGGGGGCGACCGCCTGCCCGTGCTGCTCAACGCACGCCTGGACCGCGGGCCTGACGACCAGCCCCGGGTCGTGCGGATCGCGGTCTTCGATGCCACGGAACGTCGTGCCTACGAGCTGGAGCTGCTGCGGGCCAAGGAAGCGGCGGAGGACTCGGAGCGCCGCGCGAGCTCCCTGGCCAGGACCCTGCAGGAAACGCTGATCCCACCTCTGCCCCCGGCCATCCCGGGGCTGGACGTCGCCGCTGCGTACCGACCCGCCGGCGACGGCACCGAGGTCGGCGGCGACTTCTACGACGTCTTCCCGGTCGGGTCCGACGACTGGGTCCTGCTGTTGGGCGACGTCAGCGGCAAGGGAGCGGCGGCGGCCGTGGTCACGGCCCTGGTGCGCTATTCGGTGCGGGCGCTGGCGTTCTCGCTGACCGGGCCGGGCTCCGTGCTGCAGCAGCTTGACCAGGCGGTCCTTCGCCACGAGACCGACCGCTTCTGCACCATCGTGATCGTGCGGCTGAGCCGCACCGAGGACGGATGGACGGCCGTCATCAGCACTGGCGGTCACCCACCGCCGTTGTTGATCCGACGGGACGGTGCGCCCGTCCAGGTGCCCGTGGCGGGCTCACTGATCGGCATCCTGAACGACGCCCACTTCAACGAGCAGGAGCTCCGTCTGCACCCCGGGGACACCCTCCTCCTCTATACCGATGGCGTCACTGAGGCTCGCAACGACCTGGCATCCTTCTTCGGCACTGACCGCCTGCTCGAGACGGTCGGACGACTCGGGGGCGCCGCCGCTGCGGTGGTCGCCGGCCTCGTCGACGCCGTGATGGCGTTCCAGGCTGGGACGCCTCGCGACGACATCGCGGTGCTGGCAGTAACGGTGCCCGACGCGTGACCTGAGCGGGAGTGTCCATCGCGCCGGCTCGGGCCGACTGGCCTCGCTGTGTCGGTGGGTTCCGCCACACTGCTCCCGTGGACGAGTTCGAGGCGGAGCTGTGGGTCTGGTCGGCCAAGGAGGGCACCGACGGGACCTCCTGGGTGTTCCTGACGGTGCCCGAGGACGTGAGCGACGAGGTCCGCGACCGCGGTGGGCCGCCGCGTGGGTTCGGCTCGGTGCGCGTCGAGGCGACCATCGGCGCGACCACCTGGCGCACGTCGGTCTTCCCCAACGGCGGCGACGAGGGCACGTTCGCGCTGCCGCTCAAGAAGGCCGTCCGGAAGGCCGAGGGGCTCGAGGTGGGCGACGCCGCGCGCGTCAGTCTCCGCGTGCTCGATGACTGAGGTCATCCGCGCGCAGGACTGGTACGCCGAGGAGCTGGGCGCGGTCAGCTACGCAGAGGTGACCTTCATCGACGTCGACCTCAGCGAGTGCACGACCGCGGGCGCGACGTTCGACCAGTGCGTTTTCCGCAACTGCCGCTTCAACGCATCAGCCCATGTCGCATCGGCGTTCGTCGCCTGCACGTTCTCGGCGTGCAACTTCTTCGACGCGACGCTGGACGGGTGCAAGCTCGCCGGCTCGGTCTTCGAGGGCTGCACGATGCGCCCGATGAAGGTGACCGGCGGCCTGTGGCGGGGGGTCACGATCCGGGGCGCCAACCTGTCCAGGCTGGACCTCAGCGGCCTCGACCTTCGTGACTCTGACCTGTCGATGAGCAACCTCTCCGAGAGCGTGCTGCGGCGAGCCCAGCTCGAGGGCGCCACGCTGCGGGAGTCCGACCTGAGCGGCACGGATCTCCGCGGCGCCAGGCTCGACGGGATCGACCTGACGGCCGCACGGTTGCACCGCACCCGGCTCGACCTGGCCGGCGCAGTACTGCTCGCCGAGGCTCACGGCGCGGAAGTGGACACCTCCACCTGAGTAGGGCCGCCGACTCGGCATACTTGGGCGCGATGCCCACCGCGCCAGGAGTCTCCATGACCACGTCGTTCGACCAGCTCGCCACCAGCATCCTCGAGGGGAAGCCGGCCACCGAGGACGACGCCCTCGCGGTCCTGCGCGCCCACGACGACGAGCTGCTCGCCGTCGTAGCGGCGGCCGGACGACTGCGCCGGGAGCACTTCGGCAACACGGTCAAGGTCAACTACCTGGTCAACCTCAAGTCGGGGCTGTGCCCGGAGAACTGCAACTACTGCTCGCAGGCGCTGGGCTCGACCGCCGACATCCTGAAGTACAAGTGGCTGCAGACCGACGAGGCGCTCGAGCAGGCCGCGGCCGGGCTCCGCGGCGGCGCGACCCGGGTCTGCATGGTCAGCAGCGGGCGCGGCCCGACCAACAAGGACGTCGAGCGGGTCGCCGACATGGTCGGCGTGATCAAGGGCGAGCACCCCGACGTCGAGATCTGCGCGTGCCTCGGCCTGCTCAAGGACGGCCAGGCCGAGCGGCTGCGCGAGGCCGGCGTCGACGCCTACAACCACAACATCAACACCGCCGAGTCGCACCACGACACGATCGTGCAGACCCACACGTACGCCGACCGCGTCGACACCGTCACCAAGGCCAAGACGGCCGGGCTCAGTCCGTGCAGCGGCCTGATCGCCGGCCTGGGCGAGAGCGACGAGCAGCTGGTCGAGGCGCTGTTCGCGCTGCGGGACCTCGAGTCCGACTCGATCCCGGTCAACTTCCTGATGCCGTTCGACGGCACGCCGTTCGAGAACACCTGGGAGCTCACCCCCGCGCGTTGCCTGAAGATCCTGGCGATGGCGCGCTTCGTGTGTCCCGACCGCGAGATCCGGATCGCGGCCGGCCGCGAGATGCACCTGCGCTCGATGCAGGCGATGGCGCTGCACGTCGCCAACTCGATCTTCCTCGGCGACTACCTGACCTCCGAGGGCCAGGCGGCCGAGGCCGACCTCGAGCTGATCCGCGACAACGGCTTCGTGGTGCTCGGCGCCGCCGAGGACCCCGCGCCGCAGGACGGCTCGCACGACCCGGCCAAGCGTCGGCGCGGCGCGGGCACCGCCGTGCTGCCCAATGCCTGAGCACCATGACTGACCAGGACTGACCATGACTGACCTGCTCGCCTGGGACCGCGAGCACGTGTGGCACCCCTACACGTCGATGACCGACCCGACGCCGGTCCGGCTGGTGACCGGTGCGGACGGCGTACGCATCCGGCTGGCCGACGGCACCGAGCTGGTCGACGGGATGTCGTCGTGGTGGGCGGCGATCCACGGCTACAACCACCCCGCCCTGAACGCCGCGCTGACCCGGCAGGCGGGCGAGCTCGCGCACGTGATGTTCGGCGGCCTCACCCACGAGCCGGCGATCCGACTCGCCGAGCGCCTGGTCGAGCTCGCGCCCGACGGCCTCGAGAAGGTCTTCCTGGCCGACTCCGGCTCGGTCTCGGTCGAGGTCGCGCTGAAGATGGTGCTGCAGGCCCAGCGCGGCCGCGGTCGCCCCGAGCGCACCCGGATGCTGACCGTGGCCGGCGGCTACCACGGCGACACGTTCGGCTGCATGAGCGTGTGCGACCCCGTGGGCGGGATGCACTCGATGTTCGCCGCAACCCTGCCCGCGCAGGTGTTCGCGCCGCGACCGCCGGCCGATGACGCCGGCGTGGCCGAGTGGGCTGCCGAGCGTCGAGAGCCTGGCCGCGGCTCACTCCGACCAGCTCGCCGGCATCATCGTCGAGCCGCTCCTGCAGGGGGCTGGCGGCATGCACGTCTACCCCGCCGAGTGCCTGCGGGTGCTGCGCCGCGTCGCCGACCAGCACGACCTGGTGCTGGTCTTCGACGAGATCGCGACCGGCTTCGGCCGCACCGGCACGATGTTCGCGGCCGACGCCGCCGGCGTGGCGCCGGACATCATGTGCGTCGGCAAGGCGCTCACGGGTGGCTACCTCTCCCTGGCGGCGGTCCTGTGCACCCGCCAGGTGGCCGAGGACCTCTCCGCCTCCGAGTCCGGCGTGCTCATGCACGGCCCCACCTACATGGGCAACGCCCTGGCCTGCGCCGTTGCCCTGGCCAACCTCGACCTCCTCGCCGCCGGCGACTGGGCCGCCGGCGTACGCCGCATCGAGGGCTCCCTCTCCGACGGTCTCGCCGAGTGCCGCGGCCTGGCCGGCGTCGTCGACGTACGCACGATCGGCGCGGTGGGCGTCGTGCAGCTCGACCATCCGGTCGACGTCGTCAAGGCGACCGACGCGGCGATCGAGGAGGGCGTGTGGCTGCGGCCGTTCCGCGACCTGATCTACACGATGCCGCCCTACGTCACCTCCGACGACGACGTCGCGCGGATCTGCACGGCGATCCGGCGCGCGGCGGAGGTCGCATGAACACCCCAAGGATGAGCTGGCACGACTGGCTCGAGGAGCAGGCCGCCGCGCGTGACGCAGGCCGGGCTGCGACGCGTCGCTGCGACCGCGCCCGGCGGACGACGAGCTGATCGACGTGGCCGGCAACGACTACCTCGGGCTCTCGCGCGACCCAGCGGTCATCGCCGGCGCGGCCGAGGCCGCCCGGATCTGGGGAGCCGGCGCCGGCGCCTCGCGCCTGGTCACCGGCACGCTGGAGCTGCACCAGCAGCTCGAGCGCGACCTGGCCGACTACCTCGGCCAGCCGGCCGCCCTGGTCTTCTCGACCGGCTACCACGCCAACCTCGCGGTCGTCAGCGCGCTGGCCGACCGCGACACCCTGGTCGTCTCCGACGCCCACATCCACGCCTCGCTGGTCGACGCGGTGCGGCTCTCGCGGGCCCGGCTCGAGGTGGTGCCGCACAACGACGTCGAGGCCGTACGCCGTGCGCTCGCCGGCTCGACCGGGCCGGGCGATGGTGCTGGCCGAGTCGGTCTACTCCGTGCTCGGCGACCAGGCGCCGCTGGCCGAGCTGGCCGCGGTGTGCGAGGAGCACGGAGCGATGCTGGTGGTCGACGAGGCCCACGGGCTCGGCGTCCACGGGCCCGGGCTGGTGCACGCCGCCGGGCTGGCCGGCCACCCGCACGTCGTCGTGACCGCCACGCTGTCCAAGGCGCTCGGCAGCCAGGGCGGGGCCGTGCTCGGCTCGCCGGCCGTGATCGAGCACCTGGTCAACCGGGCCCGGCCGTTCATCTTCGACACCGCGCTGGCGCCGGCCGCGGCCGGGCGCCGCGATCGCCGCGCTCGGCGAGATGCGCGCCCGGCCGGAGCTCGCCGAGCTCGTGGGCCGGCGGATGGGCGACCTGGCCGCGTCGCTGGGGGTCGAGCCCTCGGCCGGCGCGGTGCTGTCGGTGCCGATGCCGTCGCCGCAGGCCGCCGTCGCCGCCCAGGCAGCGGCGTTGGACGCAGGGCGTGCGGGTGGGCTGCTTCCGCCCGCCGTCGGTGCCCGACGGCATCTCCCGGCTGCGGATCACGGTCAGCGCCGGCGTCAGCGACGACGACTGGCAGCGCGCGACCGAGGTGCTCGTGGCCGTCGCCAAGGAGCACGGGTGACCGGTCGGGTCGTCGTGGTCACCGGCACCTCGACCGGCGTCGGCAAGACCGTGGCCACCGCCGCGCTGGCCGCGACCGGCCGCGGCTCCGTGGCCGTCGTCAAGCCCGTGCAGACCGGCATCGCCGACGGCGAGCCGACCGACGCCGACGAGGTGGAGCGGCTCACCGGCGTCACGGTTCACCAGTACACCGCGCTCGACGAACCCCTCGCGCCCGACACCGCGGCCCGCCGGGCCGGCGTGACCATCCCGTCCGTGCGCGACCACGCCGACGCGGATCCGCGAGCTCGCCGGCGTCGCACGACCTCGTGCTCGTCGAGGGGGCCGGCGGGCTGCTCGTGCGGCTCGACACCGACGGCGGCACGCTGCTCGACCTCGCCGACCGACCTCGCCCAGCACCTCCCGGTCGAGGTCGTCGTCGTGACCGCCGCCGGCCTCGGCACGCTCAACCACACCGAGCTGACCGTCGGCGCCCTGCGCGCCCGTGGGCTCGAGCCGCTCGGCCTGGTGATCGGCTCATGGCCGGCCGCGCCCGGGCTGGCCGAGCAGTGCAACCTCGAGGAGCTGCCCCGCGTCACGCGGGCTGCCCGTGCTCGCCGTGCTGCCGGCGGGCGCAGGAGGTCTGACCCGCGAGGAGTTCGGAGCTCAGGCGGAGGGCTGGTTCAAGAACCAGCGGTGACCGAACGGGTCGCGGAACACCGCCACCCGGCCCGCGTGCTCGCTGTCCTCCGGCCCCCGGTCGAGGGTCACCCCGGCCGCCACCACCCGGGCGGCCGCCGCGTCCACGTCGTCGACGGTCAGGTGCAGCGAGACGGCCGAGCCGCGGGACGGTCGGGCGCCTCGACCCCGAAGTCCGGGAACTCGTCGGCCATCATCCAGCGCGCCCCACCCACCGCCAGCTCGACGTGACCGAGCCGGCCGTCAGGCATGTCGATCGGCGCCTCCACGATCGCGGCGCCGAGCGCTCCGACGTACCACTCGATCGCGGAGCGGGCATCTGCCACGCACACGTACGGCGTCAGCTCAGTCATCTCTCGTCCTCCTGCTCGATGGGCTCGATCTGTTGCATGAACGACCAGAGGCCGCCCTCGCTGTCGCGCGCGGCGTACTCGCGCACGGCGTAGGGCATCTCCGTGGGGCCGTAGACGATCTCCGCGCCGGCGGCCCGCGCTCGCGCGCAGTGGGCCTCGACGTCCTCGACGTCGACGGCCATGCAGTGGGTGGCGCTGCCGAGCGTGGCGGGCGACGCCAGGCGGTAGTCCGGGGACTCCTGGTGCAGCCAGATCACCCCGTCGCCGGCGTACACCTCGCCGTGCACGACCCGGCCGTCGTCATCGCGGGTGAGGTCGCCGGCGCGCAGCCCGAACACCTCGACGAGGTGGCGTTGCGCGGCCTCGATGTCGGCGTAGACCAGCAGCGTCAGCCGCCGGGTCAGCACGGGTTCGGCGTCCGGCAGCCCAGCCAGCACGGCGACGAGCTCGGCGTCGGTCGGGTCCTGTCGGCTCATCAGCCTGGCCTCCACCGTCCGCACGCGCTCCCGCAGCCGGGCCAGGCCGGCGATCTGGGCGTCGATGTCGGCCAGCTGGCTCGTGGTCAACGACAGCAGGTCGCGCGCGTCCGGGTCCACCTCGGCCACCGGGGTGCCGAGGCCTCGCAGCAGCTTGATCCGGTAGAGCCGGTCGATGGTCGCGGCGTCGTAGCGACGACGGCCGCCGCTGTCGCGCTCCGGCGCCAACAGTCCGAGCTCCTCGTAGTAGCGCAGGGTGCGCACGGTCACTCCGGCTTGCTCGGCGACTTCGCCGATGGTCAGGTCCATGCCAGGCACGCTAGGACCTCACGTCACGTCAGGAGCAACCAAAGTCGCGACATCGGCGACCTTCCGCCGATGCGCGCGCGGCCCCGGCCGCCGTTGACTGGCTCGCGTGACCCTCACCCAACCTGGACCGACCGCGCTCGCGGCTCGCGCCCTGGGACCCGGCGCGCAGCCGGTGGCGCGTGGATCTCGGGCGTCACCGCTGCGCCGGAGGCCGACGTGCGGGAGCTGATCGGTCCGTGCACGACGCGAGCGTGTCCTCGGCGGATTCGGCTACGCCGCCCTGACTCGCGCTCGTGGCCGGCCGCTTGGTCGCGCGGGGCGCCGGGCCCGGTCGGGTCGTCGACGCCATCGCGGCCGTGGGTCAGCGGTCGATGACCTGCTACCTGGCGCAGTCGGTCGTCTGGGCGGTGGTCTTCACGCCGTAGCTGCTCGACCTCTCGCCGACACCCTGACCGTCTCCACCACCGCGCTGCTCGCCCTGGCCGACCTGGCTGGCGACGATGATGCTCGCCGACCGGATGCGTCGGGCCGACTACCGCGGACCGTTCGAGCTGCTGGTCCGGCGGGTCACCTACCTGCGGCCGACCTGACCTCACCAGACGTCGCCGGGTCGCCAGTCGCAGGTGAGCGGACCGTCGAGGTCGAGGTCGGCGGGCCTGCGACTTCACGTAGACGCTGCCGTCGTCGTCCGGCGTGGGCTCGATGCCGCTCGGGGTCAGCACCGAGGTCGGGCCGCGCCACACGCTGCCAGCCGCGCGACTCGTAGAACGGGACCCCGTCCTCCGAGGACGACAGCGCCAGCAGGTCGTACGCCGGCGCGAGAGCCTCCAGCGCAGCCATCACCGTCGACGCGTGGCCGGCGCGGCGCCGGTCGAGCCGCACCGCCACTCCCTCGACGTAGCCGGCGCGCAGCGAGCGTTCGCCGTGCAGCAGCCGCCGCATCACCAGCGAGCCGTGCGCGATCACGTCGTCGCTCGCCTTCCAGCACGAGCACGTGGGTGCCGCCGAGGCCGTGCTCCCAGTCGTCCTCGCTGAAGTCACCGTCGAACGCCTCGTCCAGCAGCCTCCGGATGGCGGCCAGCTCGTCGCCGGTCAGCTCGCCGGTGTGCGCGGTGATCAGCCGGGTCACCAGCCCGGCGCCTTCCGGTCGGCCCAGGGGGCGGCGGCCTCGATCTGCGCCGACAAGGAGAGCAGCAGCTCCTCCTCCGCGGGACGCGCCGCCAGCATCACCCCGACCGGGAGCCCGTCGGGCGTCCAGTGCAGGGGCAGCGAGACTGCCGGCATGCCGGTCACATTCCAGGCAGAGGTCCACGGGGTGAACGCCTTCTGCGCCTCGAAGTCGGCCGCCGGGTCGTCGTCGTTGCGGATGGCGCCGACCGGGAGCGGCGGCACGGCCAGAGTCGGCGTCAGCACGGCGTCGAACGGCGCGAGCGCCTCGAGCGCGTCGGCCGCGAACCGGCGCATGGCACCCAGCGCGAGCCCGAACTCCGGCCCGCTCACCGCCCGCCCGCGCTCGGTCAGCCAGCGGGTCAGCGGGCGCAGCAGGTGCTCCTGCTCGGGAGGCACGACGGACAGGGCGGTCAGCACCGACCAGCACGTCTCGAACACGGGCACCGCCTCCGGCGGCAGCGGCACCGGCACGTCGACCAGATCGTGGCCCAGCGCGTCGAGCAGCCGTGACGCGTCGTCGTAGGCCTGCACGCACTCGGGGTCGACATGGGTGTCGGCGATGACTGGTGTGATGAAGCGAGCGATCCGGAGGTGGCCCGGCTCGCGGTCACAGGCAGAGAGGAACGACGAGGAGGGAGGTGGCGCCCACGACGGATCACCAACCCGACGACCGGCGAGGACGTCGAGCAGTGCGGCCGCATCGCGGACCGTGCGCCCGATAGAGCCGGCAGTTGCCAGGCCGACCGGGTCCCCATACATCGGGTAGCCACTGATCCGGCCACGGGTCGGCTTGAGCCCCACCAGCCCGCAGCACGACGCCGGGATCCGGATGGACCCGCCGCCGTCGGAGCCCTGGGCCACCGGCACCAGGCCGGCTGCCACCGCGGCGGCAGCTCCGCCTGAAGACCCTCCGGCCATCCTGGTCGGGTCCCAGGGTGTGACGGCGGGCGGCGCGCCTTCGGGCTCGGTGTAGCAGGGCGAGCCGAACTCAGGCGTGCTCGTCTTGCCGATGCTGATCAGGCCGGCGCTCTCGATCGCGAGCGTGACCGCGTCCGAGACGTCCGGCACGTAGTCGGCAAAGACGGGCGAGCCGAAGGCGGTGCGCACCCCAGCCGTGAGGTTGAGGTCCTTGATCGCGGTCGGCACTCCCTGCAACGGCGACGACGAGAGCGGCAGCCCGATCGCGCGGCCGCGGGCCTGCTCGGGGCTGAGCGTGACAAAGGCTCCGACCGAGTCGAGGCGGTCAGCGCGATCGAGGTAGTGGTCGACGAGCTCGGCCGAGGAGATCTCTCCTCCCCGGACGAGTTCGCCCTGCTCCACCGCGGTCAGGTCGTGGAGTTCGCTCACTCCTCGAACCTAGCCCGCCCGCATAGCACGGTTCAGGCCGCGACGGTCTCCGGCTGGAAGTTCACCAGCGCCGCGACGGCGTCGTTCAGCTTGGCGATCACGTCGGGGTCGGTCAGCACGTCGACCTCGATCGCGGACTGCGACACCGTCACGTCCTCGACCACGAGGGCGCCTGCGATGCCGGCCGAGCGCGCGGCATCGGCGTGCGACCACTTGCCGCCGTACGGCGTGGGGGTGGCGCCGACGACGCCGAAAGGCATGCCCGTCAGAGCGCCGGCGCCGTACGGGCGGGACAGCCAGTCGAGGGCGTTGTTGAGCACGGCGGGCATGGTGCCGTTGTACTCAGGGGTGACCGCGAGCACGCGATCGGCGGCGCCAACGGCGTCGCGCAGAGTCCGGACGGAGGCGGGCGCGTCGTCGCCGTCGAGGTCCTCGTTGTAGAACGGGAGATCGGCCAGCCCGTCGATCAGTTCGAGGGTGACGCCGGCGGGTGCCTGGTCACGCAGGATCTCGGCGAGCTTCCGGTTGAGCGAGTCGGCCCGCAGGCTTCCGACCAGGACTGCTACGCGAGTGTCAGACATGAGTGCTCCTTCTGAGCCAGATGGGATGGTCGTAGGTTAAACGGACTACGGTCCGTTTTGTATTCCCGTGCTCCGGAAGGAAATTCCCCAGCACCGGATCGGCGCCCCTCGTAGGGTGACCGCACCATGTCCGAGCCCCGCCTCCTCCCGCTCCTCGGCGAGCCCACGCCGGAGCGTCGCGACGCGGCCCGCAACCGCGAGCGACTGCTCGTGGCTGCCCAGGAGCTGATCGACAGCTGCGGCATCGACGCGGTCACCATGGACGCGGTGGCGGCGAAGGCCGGCGTCGGCAAGGGGACCGTGTTCCGGCGGTTCACCTCGCGCGAGGGTCTGATGGGCGCGGTGCTGAACTTCTCCGAGACGGCTTGGCAGGCCTCGATCATCTCCGGACCGCCACCGCTCGGACCGGGCGCGGCACCGATGGAGCGCCTGCTGGCGTTCGGGCGGTCCCGCCTGGAGTCCACGCTGGTGCACGCCGAGCTGATCCGCGCCGCCGGCGCCGGCGCGGCCGGCACCAGGTCGTTCGCGGCGTACTCGTTCACCGCGATGCACGTGCGCTACCTGCTCGAGGAGCTCGGCGTCGAGGGCGATCTACCGCTGCTGGCAACCGCCCTGCTCGCGCCGATGGAGATGCCGATCCTGCACCAGCAGGTGAAGGTCGACGGGTTCCCGGTCGAGCGGGTCTACGAGGGCTGGGTCGACCTGGCCCGCCGGATCGTCGGCACGACCTGATCAGTCGATGTGGTGGCGGCGCAGCCCGTAGGTGAGGCCGTCGACCAGGGCGCCCCACGACGCCTCGATCACGTTGTGACCAACCCCCACGGTGACCCAGCTCGAGGAGCCGTCGGTGGTCTCGATCAGCACTCGGGTGATCGCGTCGGTGCCGTGGCCCTGGTCGAGGATGCGCACCTTGTAGTCGATCAGCTCGAACTTCGTGACCTCGGGGAACGCCTGGCCGATGGCGCTGCGGAGTGCCTGGTCGAGTGCGTTGACCGGGCCGTTGCCCTCGCCCGTGACGACGTAGCGGACGTCGGCGGCCTTGAGCTTGACGGTCGCTTCCGAGACCGCCTCCTCACCGGGTGTGGAGTGGGTCAGGGTCTCGGTGATCACCCGCCACGACTCGACCTCGAAGTACGACGGTCGGGTGCCTTCGACCATCTCGACCAGGAGCAGCTCGAAGGAGGCGTCGGCAGCCTCGAAGGTGTAGCCGCCGGACTCGAGCTCCTTGACCCGGTCGGTCACGCGGGTGACCAGCTCCTTGTCGTGGCCGAGCTCGAACCCCAGCTCGCGACCCTTCAGCTCGATCGTCGCGCGGCCGGCCATGTCGGAGACGAGCAGGCGCATGTCGTTGCCGACCTCGACGGGGTCGAGGTGCTGGTAGAGGTTCGGGTCCACCTTGATCGCGCTGGCGTGCAGCCCGGCCTTGTGTGCGAACGCCGAGGTGCCGACGTAGGGCTGGCGTGAGGCAGGGGCGAAGTTGGTCACGTCAGCCACCGCGTGGGCGATCCGGGTGGACTCCCTCAGCAGGCCCGGGGGCAGCACCGCCCGGTCCAGCTTCAGCTCGAGGTTGGCGACGACGGTGATCAGGTCGGCGTTGCCGGTGCGCTCGCCGTAGCCGTTGACGCAGCCCTGCACGTGCGTCGCACCGGCGGCGACGGCGGCCAGCGAGTTGGCCACGGCGCAGCCGCTGTCGTTGTGCGCGTGGATGCCGACCCTCGCCCCGGTGGACTCGATGACGTCGTGCACGACGTCGGAGACCCAGGTGGGCAGCATCCCGCCGTTGGTGTCGCAGAGCGCGACGACATCGGCCCCGGCCTCGGCGGCGGTGCGGAGCACCTCGAGCGCGTAGTCGCGGTTGGCGCGGTAGCCGTCGAAGAAGTGCTCGGCGTCGAGGAACACCTGCTGGCCCTCCGCCCGCAGGTGGCTCACGGTGTCGCGGACCATCGCGAGGTTCTCCTCGAGCGTGGTGCGCAGCGCCAGCTCCACGTGGCGGTCGTGCGACTTGGCCACCAGCGTCACCACGCCCGCGCCGCTGTCGCGCAGCGCAGCGACCTGAGGGTCGTCGGCCGCCTGTACGCCGGCACGCCTGGTCGACCCGAACGCCGCGAGCTTCGCGTGCTGAAGGTCGAGCTCCTGGGCAGCCCTGCGGAAGAACTCGGTGTCCTTCGGGTTGGCTCCCGGCCACCCGCCCTCGATGTAGCCGACGCCGAGACCGTCCAGGTGCCGCGCGATGTGGAGCTTGTCGGCGACGGAGAGGTTCAGGCCCTCCTGCTGCGCGCCGTCGCGCAGGGTGGTGTCGTAGACGTGGAAGTCGCCGTGCAGGTCCATGAGATCGCTTTCGGTGGTCGAGCGCTGAGCAGGGGTTCGGCGTCGGGGCCCGGGCAACAAAAAAACCTCTCGAAAACGAGAGGTTGGCGCGCCAGGGGTCCCGGCGCGCTAGTGAATGATGATGCGGTGCTGCATGGCTCCATCCTGCCACGAGGGCTCGGCATCGGTCACTAGTCTCAGCAATCGGCGCTAGCGCGACGCAAACGGTCGCTGGTCGTCCGGCAGCCAGGAGACGCCCTCGGCGGAGACCCTGACGCCGATCAACACAGCCACCGCAGCGACGACCGCCAGCGCCACCGCCCAGGAGGCGAGATTGCGCGAGACCGGGTGTACGACGCGCGCGAGCGGTCCGCGCAACCGGCTGCCGCCCGGCCCCCACCACAGCGAGAGCGCCAGCACCACGCCGCTGACGAAGAGCGTGATCGCCATGCCGGCGGCGACCGCGTAGCAGATCAGCGCGGCGGCGAGGGCCAGTCCGGCACTCCACAGCACGAGCATCACGGTGCCGGGTATGGACTGGACGAGGTGCCAGGGCGTGCGCACGATCAGCTGGGCGCCGTCGTACCACTTGCGACCGCGCAGCCGCCTCTTGTCCTCGACCGCTGAGGCGGCGAGCGAGCCGCTCCGCAGCAGCCAGACCGTCAGCACGACCAGAGCGGCCGCCACCCAGGGTGCCGCGGCACAGGCAGCGCCGGTCGCGATCGCGCCGGCGCCGATGAGCAACGCGCGCCTGAGCCGCTCGGGCCACGGCACGGGGATCGGCGCTGGCTCGGCCTCGAAGGCGTGCTCGATGTCCCAGGCCCGCTCCCACTCGGACTGGGCGGGCGGTCGCACCGGCGGGACCTGCGCCGGCTGAGCAACCGGAGCGACGCGGGCCACCGGGGTCGGCGCCAGGACCACCGGTTCCACCTCGGTCGGCATGACCAGCGTGCCGGGGTGGTCGGGATCGGGGACGTGCGCGGTCTCGGCCTCGCCCGCTGCCTGGGCGGCCAGGGCCAGCGGCACGGTGAACATGTCCTCGACCTCACCCACAGGAACAGGCGCAGCCGGCGCCTGGGGCCGGGTGGTCTGCGGGCGCAGCCACGCGAGCAGCGCGTCGAGGGTGGGCCGGTGTGCCGGGTCGGGATCGAGGGCGGCTGCCAGCACGGAGTGCAGTGAGTCGGGCACCCCGGTGAGGTCGTGCTCGCCGCGCCGGACGCGGTCCATGATCGCCATCGACGGGCCGCGCCCGAAGGGTGGGTTGCCGGTGGCCGCGTAGGCCACGGTGGCCGCCCAGGAGTGCACGTCGGAGGCGGCGGTCGCGTCGTCGCCGTACAGGATCTCCGGAGCGAGGTAGCCCGGAGTGCCGAGCAGCCACCCGGTGTGGGTCAGCTTGGGGTCGTCCGCGACGCGGGCCAGCCCGAAGTCGATCAGGATCGGCGTCCGGCCCTCCATCAGCACGTTCGACGGCTTGATGTCGCGGTGCAGCACTCCGACCTCGTGCACCGAGGCCAGCCCCTCGGCGAGGCAGGCCGCGAACCAGACCAGGTCGACCCCCGAGATCGCACCCTCCTCGACCACGTGGTCGTGCAGCGCGAGGCCGGGCACGTAGCGGGTGGCGACGTACGGGATCGGCGCCCACGGGTCGGCGTCGACGATCTCGGCGATCCACTTGCTGCGGATCCGGCTCAGGGAGTTGACCTCGCGGGCCAGCCGGGCCCGGGCCTCGTCGTCGCCGACGATGTGCGGCCGCAGCATCTTGAGCGCGACCCGGTCACCGCCGGGTTTGCGAGCCAGATGGACGATCCCCATGCCGCCCTCGCCGATCTTGGAGAGCAGCGTGTAGTCGCCAACGGTGGCCTGCGAGGAGGCGGCTGATCCGGGCGACGTCGACACTCTCAGAGATTACCTGCGCACCCGTCGCGGACAGTCCGTAGCCGGACCGCGTGTACGCCGGCCGTGAGAAGTCGTAGGATAGGTAAGCCTAACCTGAGACAGACTCACTCCGAGGAGCTCGATGACCGCCACCCTGCCGGCCCCCGCGGCCGACACGGCCCGGCGCCCGGCGACCCGCCAGGGCTCGGTGCGCGGCCTCGTGGTCCTCGCGGCCCTGCTGGTGCTGGCCGGACTGCTCAGCCTGGCGGTCGGCAGCCGCACCATCCCCGTCGGCACCGTGATCGACGTGCTGTTCCGGCCCGACGGCACCGACGCCTCGACGATCATCCACGAGCTGCGCATCCCCCGCACCGTGCTCGCGCTCGTCGTCGGCGTCGCCCTCGGCATCGCCGGCGCACTGATGCAGGGCCACACCCGCAACCCGCTCGCCGACCCCGGCCTGCTCGGCGTGGAAGCCGGCGCCACCCTGGCCGTGGTCATCGGCATCTACATCTTCGGCGTCTCCAACCTCACCGGCTACGCCTGGTTCGCGATCGCAGGCGCGGGCTTGGCCGCGACGGCTGTGTTCGCGATCGGCTCGACCCGCGGCGGACCCAACCCGGTGACCCTGGTGCTCGCCGGAGCCGCCGTGTCCGCGCTGCTGCTCTCGCTGACCGAGACGATCGTGCTGCGCGACGTCAACACCCTGGACGCCTACCGCTTCTGGGTGGTCGGGTCGGTCAACGGCCGCGGCATGGAGATCTTCTGGCAGGTGCTGCCCTTCATCGGTGTCGGCCTGCTGCTCGCCGCCATGAGCGCGTCGACGCTCAACCTGCTCCAGCTCGGAGACGACGTCGCCACCTCGCTGGGTCTCCATCCGACTCGGCACAAGGTGATCGGGATCCTCGGCGTGATGCTGCTGACCGGCGGCGCCACGGCCGCATGCGGACCGATCGCCTTCGTCGGGCTGGTGGTCCCCCACGTGGCCCGATTCTTCGCCGGCGTCGACTACCGCTGGGTGATCCCCTACTCCGCTCTGATCGGTGGCCTGCTGCTCATGGTCGCCGATGTCATCGGGCGGGTGGTCGTGCGACCGGGCGAGCTGCAGGTCGGCATCGTGATGGCCCTCGTGGGCGGCCCCATGTTCATCGCGCTGGTGCGCCGGACCCGGCTGGTGAAGCTGTGACGCAGACGAGCGAGCGACCGACCCGGGCGGTCACCCCCCACCTGGTCACCCCGCTGCGCCTGGGACCCGCCTCGTGGCTGGTGCCGATGCGTGCGGGCCTGGTGGCGTTCGCCGGCCTCGTCGTGCTGGCCGTGCTGTTTGCGCTCGACCTGTCCATGGGTGACTTCGAGATCCCGGTCGGTGACGTCGTACGCACCCTCTTCGGCGGCGGCGACCCCGGCCAGCAGTTCATCGTCAACGAGCTGCGGCTTCCGCAGACCCTGGTCGCCACGCTGGTCGGCGCCGCACTGGGGCTGTCCGGGGCACTCACCCAGACCTTCGCGCGCAACCCCCTGGCCAGCCCGGACATCCTCGGCATCAACCAGGGCGCTGCGTTCGGCGCGGTCGCGGTGATCGTGCTCTCCGGTGCTTCCGGGTACGGCGGCGGCCTGCCCACCGGCATGCTCCAGACGCTCGGCGTGCCGCTCGCAGCGTTCGTCGGCGGGCTCGGCACGGCCGCGCTGCTCTACGTCCTGTCGTGGAGGCGAGGCATCGACGGGCAGCGGATCATCCTGATCGGCATCGGCCTGGCGGCGGCGCTCACGGCCCTCACGTCGTGGCTGCTGATGCGCGCCCGGATCCAGGACGCCGCCAGCGCGCAGGTGTGGCTCAACGGCTCGCTCAACGCCCGCGGCTGGGAGCACGCGCGCCCACTGCTCATCACCCTGGCCGTGCTCGTGCCCCTCTCCCTGGTGCTGGTGCGTCACCTGAATGCGATGCAGCTCGGTGACGACTCGGCGAGCGGCCTCGGCGTCCGGCTCAACCGCACGCAGCTGCTCACCCTGGTCGCGGCCGTCGGCCTGGCCTCGGTCGCGGTCTCGGCCGTTGGCCCGCTCGGGTTCGTGGCCCTCGTCGTACCCCAGATCGCGCTCCGCCTCACCGGTGGCTCCCGCCCGCCGATGCTCGCCTCGATGACCATCGGCGCGTGCCTCGTCGTCGGCGCCGACCTGGTGACCCGCGTGGTCATCCCGTTCGCCCTGCCGGCGGGCATCGTCACCTCGGTGATCGGCGCGCCGTACCTGATCTACCTCCTCCTCCGCAGCAACCGAAAGGTGTCGGCATGAACACCCACCCAGCCCGTCTGCGCGCGGACGGCGTCACGGTCGGCTACGGCGGCGACCCGGTCGTCCGCGACCTCTCGCTGACCATCCTCGACGGCCAGGTCACCACGATCGTGGGACCCAACGGCTGCGGGAAGTCGACGATGCTGCGCACCATGGCGCGGCTGCTCAAGCCGACCAGCGGAGACGTGCTGCTCGACGGCGCAGCGGGTGCACCACATGGGCACACGCGAGGTGGCCAAGAAGATGGCGCTGCTCCCCCAGAGCCCGATCGCCCCCGACGGCCTGCTCGTGCGCGACCTGGTGGGCCGGGGTCGCCACCCGCACCAGAAGTGGTTCAGCCAGTGGTCGCCCGAGGACGAGGCGATCGTCGAGGCCGCGCTGGCGATGACCGACACCAGCGGCCTGCGCGACCGGCCGCTCGACGAGCTGTCGGGAGGTCAGCGGCAGCGCGCGTGGATCGCGATGACGCTCGCCCAGGACACCGAGGTGCTGCTGCTCGACGAGCCGACGACGTACCTCGACCTCGCGCACCAGGTGGAGGTGCTCGACCTGGTCACCCGGCTCAACCGGGAGCGGGGCCGGACCGTCGTGATGGTGCTCCACGACCTCAACCTCGCGGCCCGCTACAGCGACACGATCGTCGTGATGAAGGACGGCGAGGTCGTCACCCAGGGCGATCCCGCCTCGGTGTTCACCAGCGCGATGCTGCTCGAGACCTTCGGCCTCGACGCCGACGTGCTCACCTGCCCCCGCACCGGGCTGCCGATCGTGGTCCCGATCTCCTCCGCGGCCGCCGTCGAGCAGGAGCTGGTGCAGCTCAGCGTCTCGGCCGGCTGACCCGCAACGCGCAAGAGCCCGGCACCCGAGAGGGGCCGGGCTCTTGCTGTCGGTAGGTCAGTCGGTGACGGCCGGCACCGCGGTCGCAGGGTCTCCGTCGACGGCTGCAGCCAGCTGCGGCACGAATCGCTCGAGGACGTACGGGATGCTCAGCGGCGACACGAAGCTGTGCGCCACGGCGTAGTTCTCGGTGACGGTGTCGTCGATGTCGACGAACCGGCCGTCCTTGAAGGCCGACGTCTGCTCATAGACGCCCGACACGGCGTCATCCTTCGTCAGGCCGAGCCACACGGTCACGTCCACGGCGTCCAGGTCGGAGGTGCGCTCGGAGCTCAGCGAGGCGCCGAACTCGTCACCCGAGGCCACCAGAGCCTCGGGGAAGTCGAAGCCGAGCTGACCGAGGATCCGCGATCGCGGGTCCTCCGGCCCGTAGACGAAGAGACCCTCGTACGGCGTCACCACGACCGCGGACTTGCCGGCGAACTCGGGGTTGGCTGCGGCGTGCTCCTCGATGCCGGCGGTCACCTCGTCCACCAGCTCCTGGGCAGCCTCGGGCTGCCCGATCGCCTGGCCGATGGTCAGCGTCGACTCCTCCCACGGCACGCCGTAGTCCGCGTAGTCACCCGGCTGGGCGACGACGGGTGCGAGCTCCGAGAGCAGGTCGTACTCCTTCTGGGTGACGCCGGCGTACTGCCCGATGATCAGGTCGGGAGCCAGGGCGGCCACGGCCTCGATGTCGATGCCGTTGGTGTTGTCGAGCAGCTCCGGCGGCTCGGCGTCGCCGAGCGCCTCCTCGGCCCAGGGGTTGATGCCGCCGAGCCCCTTGTCGCCGTACCAGTAGGTGACGCCCACCGGCACGACCCCGAGGGCGAGCAGGGCGTCCTGGTCGGTGAGGCCGACGACGACCACCCGCTCGGGGGCCTCCGTGATCTCGGTGCTGCCGAACGTGTGCTCGATCGTGACAGGGAACGCGCCCTCCTCGGTCTCGGAGGAGGAGACGTCCGAGCCGGTGGAGCCGTTCGGCTCGTCGGAGTCCTCGCCGCAGGCGGCCAGCACAGGGGCGACGGCCAGGGCGATGCTCGCCGCGAGAAGGCGGCGACGGTTGGGTTTCATGGTGCTCCTTGATGGGTGTCGTGCAGAGGGGTGGATCAGAACTGGTAGTCGAGCGGTGCCTCGCCTGCGGCGGCCTGCTCGACCATCGGCGTGAGGTTGTCGAGCACGTACCTGAGCGCGAGCGGGGTCTCGAAGTAGATGGCGCCCGCGAGGATGTCGTCGGTGTAGATGGCGCGGCCCTCGGTGACGGCCGGCAGCGTGCCGATCGTGCCGAACTCGTGGAGCTGGTCGAACTGCTCCTCGCTCTCCGTCGCGAAGACCACGACGTCGGCCTCGAGCAGGTGGGTGTTCTCCGCGGAGATCTCGGCCTGCGAGCCCTCGTCGGGCGCGAACTCCTCCAGACCCGGGATCATCGTGAAGCCGAGATCGGTGAGGAAGTCGGTGCTCAACCCCGCGGGGTAGACGTAGAGCAGGCCGTCGTACGGCGCGCCCTGGGAGAACGTCGCGCTCTTGCCTGCCCACTCAGGGTGCGCGGCTGCGGCCGCGGCGTAGGCGTCGTCGACCTCGTCGATCAGCGCCTGTCCGTCGTCCTCGCGACCGAGGGCCCGCGCGATCTGCAGCACCTGGTCGCGCCAGGGTGAGAAGTACTGGGTGGAGCCCTCGATGCTGGTCACGGTCGGGGCGATCGCGGAGAGGAGCTCGTAGTCCTTCTCGGTGAGGCCGGCGTTGGTGGCCACGATCAGGTCGGGCTCGAGGGACGCGACCTTCTCGAACTCGATGCCGTCGGACTGGCTGAGCACCTCGGGCTCCGCGCCCTCGAGAAGGTCGTGCGCCCAGGGCCAGGTGGCCTGCGGCTGCTCGCCGTACCACTCGGTGACTCCCACCGGCACGACGCCGAGCTGCAGCAGGGTGTCCTGCTCGGTGAGGCCGACGCTGACCACGCGCTCGGGCGCCTCGGGGACGACGGTCTCGCCGAACTTGTGCGGCACGGTCGCCGGGAAGGCACCGGCCGAGCTGTCGCTCGAGCCGTCGTCAGGAGTCGTCGAGCCGTCGTCGCTCGACGAGCCGTCGTCACCGCACGCGGTCAACAACAGGGCCGCGGTCAGTGAGACGGCGACGAGGTGGGTGGCGGAACGGAAACGCATGGCTCTCCTCGGATCATTAGGTGAGCCTTACCTTAGTGGAGTCCTTCTCGCCGCCCGCCGCCGCCCACGATCTGATCGCCGTTGGAATATCAAGCAATCTTGATATAGTCCCCTGCATGAAGATCTCCCCTGCCGACCACTTGGGTGCGGTCGACCGCTCCCTCTCCACCGTGATCCGAGACGGCCAGGAGCTGCGGCTGCTGACCGTCACCCGTGCGTACGACGCCACCATCGACGAGGTCTGGCAGGCACTGACCACGCCCGACCGGATCTCTCGCTGGATGATGCCGGTCACCGGCGAGCTCGAGGTCGGCGGGCGCTACCAGCTCGAAGGCAACGCCGGCGGCGAGGTGCTGGCGTGTGAGCCGCCCGAACGCTTCAGCATCACTTGGGAGTACGGCGGGATGGTCAGCTGGGTGGATCTCTCGCTGTCCGCGTCGGGCGACGAGACGAAGCTCCAGCTCGACCACTCCGCTCCGGTGGACCCCGAGATGTGGGCCCAGTTCGGGCCGGGAGCCGTTGGCATCGGCTGGGAGCTCTCGCTGATGGGCCTCGCCGAGCACCTGGTCGATCCCACGGTGGTGCCCCGCGAGGAGGTGCCCGACCTCAGCGACTACATGCACGGCAGCAGCGCCGCGTGGGGCGAGGCCAGCATCGCGGCCGGCACGGACCCCGAGGAGGCGCGGGCCGCAGCCGAACGGTGTGCGGCGGCGTACACGGCCACGGAGTAGGTGGTGCACGCCTTCGACGTGCTCGGCGACCCGGTGCGTCGGCGCATCCTGGAGCTGCTCGCCGCGGGCGAGCACGCTTCGGGCGAGGTGGTCACCGTGATCTCGGACGAGTTCGGCATCGGTCAGCCGGCGGTCTCGATGCAGCTGCGGGTGCTGCGCGAGAGCGGCTTCGTGAGCGTCCGTCCGGAAGGCACCCGCCGGATCTACGCGATCGACGCCGGCCCGATGGCCGAGGTCGACGCTTGGCTCGAGCGCTTCCGCAGCTTCTGGACGCAGCGCCTGGACGCACTCGACACCGAGATCAAGCGAGGACGACGGTCCTAGACGACGCGGTGCATCCAGCCGAAGGTGTCTTCGGCGCGGCCGTACTGCACGTCGACCAGGGCCTGCCTGATCCGCATCGTGAGGTCGGTCGAGGCCGGGGCGGGCGTCTCGCCGCCCGCCCACTTGAGGGCACCGACCGGGGTGACCACCGCGGCGGTGCCGCAGGCGAAGACCTCGACGATCCGGCCGCTGGTGACGCCGTCGCGCCACTCGTCGATCGAGAGCCTGCGCTCCTCGACCTGGTGACCCAGCTTGCCGGCGAGCTCCATGATCGAGGCCCGGGTGATGCCTTCGAGGATGGTGCCGGTCTCGGGCGTGACGATGTGGCCGTCGTCGAAGACGTAGTAGAGGTTCATGCCACCGAGCTCTTCGATGTACTTGCCGTCCTGGCCGTCGAGGAAGACCACCTGGTCGCAGCCCTGGGCGGTCGCCTCCTGCTGCGCGACCAGCGAGCTGGCGTAGTTGCCGCCGGTCTTGGCGGCACCCATCCCGCCGCGGCCGGCGCGGGTGTACTCCTCGGTGAGCCACAGGGTCACCGGCTTCACGCCGCCCTTGAAGTAGGCGCCGGCGGGGCTGGCGATGACCATGAACGTCACGTGCTGGGCCGGGCGGACGCCGAGGAAGACCTCGCTGGCGAACATGAACGGCCGCAGGTAGAGGCTCTTCTCCCCCGCCGGGTCCGGCACCCACCGCTGGTCGACCTTCACGAGCTCGTCGACCCCTTGGACGAAGAGCTCGGGCGGCAGCTCGGGCAGGGCGAGCCGGTGCGTCGAGCGCACCATCCGCGCGGCGTTCTCCTCGGGACGGAAGGTCCAGACCGACCCGTCGTCGTGCCGGTAGGCCTTCATCCCTTCGAAGATCTCCTGCGCGTAGTGCAGGACGGCCGTCGCCGGATCCATCATGAGCGGGCCGTACGGCGTGATCCGGCCGGCGTGCCAGCCGGTGTCGGGGGTCCACTCGAGGGTGAACATGTGGTCGGTGAAGTGCGTGCCGAAGCCGGGGTTCGCGAGGATCTCCGCGAGCCGCTCGTCACTGACCTGGGTGTCCGAGAGCGTGGTGCTGATCTGCATGGGAGTCAATTTAGTCGAACTTCCTACTAAATGGGGATTCGGAAAGGACTACGGATCGACCTGCGCGGATGAGGAGGGACTCAGCCCAGCCGGGCGGCGATCGCGTCGCCTACGTCGGAGGTGCGCCGGGTGGCGCCGGCTACTCGCTCGGCGAGGTCGGCGATGACGGCCGCCTCGACGGCGGCGGCCGCGTCGGCGTGGCCGAGGTGGTCGAGCAGCAGCGACACCGACAGGATCGCGGCGGTGGGGTCGGCCTTCTGCTGGCCGGCGATGTCCGGCGCCGAGCCGTGCACGGGCTCGAACATCGAGGGCGCGGTCCGGTCGGGGTTCACGTTGCCGGAGGCCGCGAGGCCGATGCCGCCAGTGATCGCGGCGGCGAGGTCGGTGATGATGTCGCCGAAGAGGTTGTCGGTGACGATCACGTCGAAACGCGCGGGGTCGGTGGTCATGAAGATCATCGCCGCGTCGATGTGCATGTAGTCGACGGTGACGTCGGGGAACTCCTTGCCGACCTCCTGGGTCAGCCGCCACCAGACCGAGCCGGCGTTGACCAGCACGTTGGTCTTGTGGACCAGCGTCAGCTTCTTGCGCGTACGCCGCTGGGCGCGGGTGAACGCGTCGCGGACGACCCGCTCGACACCGAACGCGGTGTTGACCGAGACCTCGGTGGCGATCTCGTGCGGCGTACCGACGCGCAGCGCACCGCCGTTGCCCGTGTAGGGGCCCTCGGTGCCTTCGCGCACGACGACGAAGTCGACGTCTCCAGGGTTCGCGAGTGGCGAGGAGACGCCCGGGAAGATGCGCGACGGGCGCAGGTTCACGTAGTGGTCGAGCTCGAAGCGCAGTCGCAGCAGCAGGCCGCGCTCGAGGATGCCCGGGGGCAGGTTCGGGTCGTTGGGCTTGCCGCCCACCGCACCGAGCAGGATCGCGTCGTGGTCGCGGATCTCGGCGAGCACCGAGTCGGGCAGCACCTCACCGGTCGCCAGGTAGCGCTCGGCGCCGAGGTCGTAACGAGTCGGCTCGAACTTCACGTCCGCAGGCGCGGAGACCTCGAGGACCTTGAGGGCCTCGGCGGTCACCTCCTGACCGATGCCGTCTCCCGGGATGACTGCCAGCTTGAGGGTGCTCATTGCGCGAAGGCTAGTTGTCGTCCGGGCGTTCGCCGCCGTTGTCTCGCAGGTCAAGCGCGGTCTGCACCGACGCCATCTGGTCGGACTGGCCGGTGTCGTCGGTCCGGTGCTTCGCCGGGCCCCATTCGGGATACATGTCGTACATCGCTCTTCTCATTCCGGGATCTGATGGGTGATTGCTTCGATGTGGCACAGGGTGGGGATGCACCGAAGACGCCCGCCGAAGCGGGTGGCGTCACTCATGGATCGCATGAGAAGAACTGGCTACAAGAACTGCGGATCGGCGCTCTGTCTGGAGCTGCGACCCGCTGCGGCGGGCGTCATCGGGGCTTCAGTTGTAGAGAAGGCCCGTACCAACGCCGATCCACCGCGGCGAGGTGGCCTCTCGTCAGGCCTCGCCGCGGCGTTCGATGAGTACGAAAACGCTCCGCATGATGAAAGCGAGCGTACGCCGCTCGCTCGCTGCCGTCTCGCGGATTCCGCCATTCGTTCGCCATGCGAGACGAGCGTCCCGCAATGAAAGACTCGCACCATGTCTGCCCCGCCCGATCTTCCCGATGTCGTGAACCGGGCCTTCGACGTCTCACGCAAGGCCGGATACGTCTCCTTCTGCCGCAACGAGACCGGCCGACTGCTCGCCATGCTGGCCGCGACCCGCGAAGGAACGATGGCCGAGTTCGGCACCGGCTGCGGTGTCGGCACCGCCTGGCTGCGCTCCGGTGTCCGCAACGACAAGACCACGATCCTCACCGCCGAGCTCGACCCGCGCCTGGCCAAGGCGGCCGCCGAGATCTTCGTCGACGACCCGCAGGTCGAGGTGCTCGCCGCGGACTGGTCGACCCTGCTCGACCGCGGCCCCTACTCCCTGCTCTTCCTCGACTCCGGCGAGCCCACCGAGGTCGGCGTCGACGGCGTCGCCGACCTCGTCGAGGACGGCGGGATCGTGGTGCTCGACGACTTCACGCCCTGCGAGAGCTGGCCGCCGATCACCGCCGGCCGCGTCGACACCCTCCGCGAGCTCTGGCTGACCGACGAGCGCTTCACCACGGTCGAGGTGATGGTCGCCTCCGACGCGTCCACCTTGATCGCCACCAAGCGCTGAGCCTCAGCGCAGCGACGCCCAGGGGTCCTCGCGCTGCCAAACCGTCGGGAAGTGCACGGTCACTCCGTGCTCACGAGCGAGCTCGTCGAGGACGCGCATCGTGACGTCGAGGTCGTCGCCCAGGTAGGGCAGCGCCCGCAACGGCTTGTCGAGCGGCCGGAAGAAGTCGTCCCAGTGGGTCACGCACGACGACCCGCGCCCCGACGGCCACGACGGTCTCGCGCCAGTAGTCGCGGATGTAGTCCTCGCTCTGGACGCCGAGCTGTCCGATCCCGAGGTAGGCGACGTCGGCGTGCCACCCGTCGAGTGCCCCCGGCACGAAGCCGGCACTCCCCTGGATCAGCGCCGTCCGGCCGCTGCTGTGCTCGGCGAGCATCGACCACGCCTCACCGCACTTGTAGTCCTTCGCCTTCACCGGTGGCACCACCGGAGCGATGATCACTCCCGGGAACCGGTCGGGAGGGCAGTGGTGCGACTCGCGCAGGGTCAGCCGGAAGGACCCGAACTCCATCGTCTCCCCCGGCACCGCGACCCGGATCCGCTCGGCCGGCAGCCCACCGCCCCGGCCGACATTGGCCGTCGACTCTCCGCCGACCAGCACCGCGCCGGTCCGCTCCGCCACGACCGCGGAGTCCATCGCGTGGTCGAAGTGCGAGTGCACCGGCGCGACCGCATCCAGCCGGTCGATGCCGGCCCGCGCCAGCACCGCGTCGATGCGCGCCTCGTCGGGCGCGACCTTGCCCAGGCCGACCTTGCGCAGTGACGGCCGGGAGAAGAACCCGTCGGTCAGCAGCGCCGACTCGCCGTCGTCGAGGAGCAGGGTCGCGACCCCGAGGAACGTCACCCCGAACCCGTCCGTCGCCGCCGGCACGTCGAACCGGTCGGCGTACCGACCGATGTCGGGCCGCCCGAGCTTGAGTCGCATCCGCCGACGCTATCGGGTGGTGGGGGGTGCGAGACGAGCCTCGACACCACCTACCGTGACGCGCACTCGATGCACAGCCGCGCGGTCGGTCGCGCCTCCAGCCGCGCCTCGCCGATCGGCCGCCCACACCGCTCGCAGGTGCCGTAGGTGCCGGCCGCCAACCGGGCCTCGGCCGCATCGATCTCCGCCAGCCGCTGCCGGGCCTGCCGCACCAACGCGTCGGTCTGCGACCGCTCGAACGCGATCGTTGCACCCTCCGGATCGTGCTCGTCGTCGGCGTTCGTGTCCTTCGAGGCCGCGACGACCTCGTCGAACGCATGGGTGAGCCCGCCCAGGCGACGCTGGGTGTCGATGCGTTCCTGGTGCAAGCGCTCGCGTGGCTGGGTCACGGACCAATGCTGGCAGCCGACACCGACACCATGGGCTGCATCGACCAGCAGCAATCGGGGCACCTGTGCCCATGACTGAGCAGCCAGATCCGACCAAGGAGCTCGACCTGTCCGAGCTGTCCGACGAGCCCGGCAACCAGCTCGAGGAGGGAGAGGCGCCGCACCGGGACGACGTCGTCGAGGGCGAGCCGGGCTGGGAGAGCGACGACGCCGAGGCCACCCCGGTGCCCGACGAGCGCTGATGTACCAGGACAACCGGCCCTGTCAGGTGTGCGGCGCCGAGGTGCGTCTCAGCGGTGACCCCCGCGACCGCAGCCTCAGCGTCAACCTGCCGGACGACACCGTCGACGAACGCATCTGCACCAACAAGGACTGCGCGACCAACCAGCCCGGCAGGTCGGTAGACGCGCCGACACCCTGACCCTGGGTCAGAGCACCTTGGTGCCGTACATCTCCCCCAGCGGGTCGGCGATCAGCTCGAGCCGCGCGCCGTTGGGGTCGCGGAAGTAGATCGAGGTGCCGCTCTCGCTCTGGTAGTCGACCCCCGCCTCCTCGAGCTTGAGCTTGAGCTGCGCCCACTGCTCCGGCTCGACCGAGATGGCGATGTGGTGGAGGCCGCCCATCACCTCGGCGTACGGACCGACGTCGAGGCCCGGGAAGTCGAAGAAGGCGATCAGGTTGTTGTTGCCGATGTCGAAGAAGAAGTGGTTGGAGCCCTGGTAGTCGCGGTTCTCGAAGATGTCGGTCAGCGGGAACCCCAGCACCTCCTGGTAGAACCGCACCGTCTCCTCGACGTCGCGGGCGACGATCGCGAAGTGGTGCAGGCCGCGGGCCGTGGAGCTCGGCCGGCTCGCCGATTCCTTCAGGTACGTCGCGCGGATGCGGTCGCGATCGTCGTTGATCTTCGCGAGATCGATCGACGGCCGGTCGGATTCGCTCGTCATGAGAGCGGCCCACCTTCCCAGTGCTCGAGTCGGGTCAGGTCGCTGACACTAACGCGCGACAGCTTGGTCAGCTGGCTGACGGGCCTGCCGAGCGGCAACACGGCGGCCACGGCGTACTCCTCGGGGATGCCGAACAGCTCACGCACCTGCGGCTCCGCGGCCACGGCCATGGTCGTGATGGTGCCGCCGAAACCCTCGTTGCGCGCAGCCAGCAGGATGTTCCAGACCAGGGGGTAGACCGACGCGCCACCCACGATGCCGACGCGGTCGAGCTCCTGGTCGGTGGCGGCCACCGCCCGCAGGTCGACGCAGACGACCAGCACCACCGCGGCTGCCAGCACGGGGGCGGTCCAGAAGTCCGCTATCTCGGTGGCCGCGATCTCCTCGGCGGTCAGGCTGGTCGGCGTCGCAGCGTTCCACGGCCCCTCGCCGGCCTGCTTCTGCGCGGTGTAGCGGCGGGCCCCCGGCCGGTTCAGCTCCGCCAGGGCACGTCGGGTGTCGAGGTCGCGGACGACGATGACCTGCGCGCCCTGGCGGTTGCCTCCGCTCGGCGCGAACCGCGCGTTGTCGAGGATCGTGTGGAGCACGTCGTCGGGCAGCGGGTCGCCGGTGAACTCCCGGACCGCACCCGTGGTGCGCATCGCGTCGTACAGGTCCATGCCTGCAGTCTCGCAGTGACAGCTATGGCGCCGCCGCTCGCGAAGGAGTAAGCAGGGATCTACCGGCGGTGCCGGACCGGACACCGCCCCGTCCTGGAGAGGAGTGGGCCGTGTACGCACGCTCGAGCACGTTCCACGGGAAGCCCGCCAACATCGACGCGGGCCTCACGTTCGTCAAGAACGAGGTCGCCCCCACCCTCGACGCGACCGAGGGCTGCCGCGGCGTCTCCATGCTGGTCGACCGCGCGACCGGCCAGTGCATCGTGACCAGCTCGTGGGTGGACGAGGCGGCGATGAGAGCCAGCGACGACCAGCTGCGGCCGATCCGCGAGCGTGGGCGGGAGATCCTCGGCGGCTCGATGCAGGTCGACGGGTGGGAGATCTCGGTCATGCACCGCACCGCTCATGGCGAGTCCTGCCGGGTCAGCTGGCTGGAGGGCGACGTCGAGGTGATGAGGGAGTCGTTCCTGGTCGCGGTGCTCCCGGTGCTCGAGCAGACCTCGGGGTTCTGCAGCGGCAGCCTGCTGGTGAACCGTGAGTCCGGCCTGGCCTGCGCCACCACGGCCTGGGAGACCCGCGGCGCCATGGTGGCCAGCCAGCCGTCCGCCGACGAGATGCGCAGCCAGGCCGCCAGCGAGGCGGGCGGCGAGATCGTCGACGTACACGAGTTCGACCTTGCGTACGCGCACCTGCACGTGCCCCAGATGACCTGACCCGCGCCGGCTCAGCGGCGAGCGCGGAAGCGGAGGTGCAGCACCCGGTCGCCCTGGATGACCACGTCCGGGTCCTCGAGCAGGTGCTGTCCGTCGACCGGCCCGAAGTAGCGCTTGCCGGAGCCGAACACCACCGGCACGACGTCCATGGCCACCTCGTCCACGAGGCCGAGCGCGAACGCCTGGCCCCCGACGTCGCCGGCGGCGACCGCGACATTGCGCCCATCCGCGAGCTCCCGCGCCTTCGCCACCGCTGCCGCCACGTCGTCGACGAAGTGGTACGACGCCTCCGGGTGCCAGCCGTCGGGCTTGGGCCGGTGCGACACGACGACCACGTGGTCACCCGTGGGTGGCTTCCCCTCCCAGCCGTTGGTGATGTCGAACAGGCAGCGGCCGATCACCATCGCCGCGACTGCGTCCCAGGTCGGGCGCACGTAGCCGTACGACGCCTCGGAGATCGCCATGCCGCCCGGCGCGGGGTCGTCCATCTCGCCCGCGGCCAAGGAGTGGTCGCCGTTGAAGTACCAGTCGAACAACGGCCCGGGGTCGTCGTTGTCGTCGGCGATGAAGCCGTCCAGTGACACCACGTTGTGCATGACTACCGTGCTCATCTCGCTCTACCCTTCATCGACCTTACTCAACCAGGTGGTTGAGCATCAGTCATGAAGACCGGCGAACTCGAAGATTCTCATCGGTGCCCGCCGAGTCGGCCTCGAGGTCCCGCTCGTCGCGTCGACGCTGGACCACGATGACCAGGCCGAGCGCGATCAGCGGACCGACGATCAGCACGATCGACAGCGCCCACTCGATCGCGTGCGCGGCGCCGAGGTGGAGCGGCAGCACCGGCATCAGACGCTCTCGGTCTCGCGGACCTCGGCCGGCGTCGGGCCGAACCGGTTGTAGCGGCCGATCCCCCAGCCGAGCGAAATCACCAGGACAGCCGAGCAGAGCAGCACGATCAGGCCGGCAATGGTCCAGAGCCAGGTCGGTACGTCGTCCTTCAGCTCGCGCTGCAGGATCTGCTTCTCGTCACCGAAGCCGCGCTCGGCGCGCTCGGCCGGCACGGCCGGCTTCTCGAGCACGCTGTCCTCCGGCAGGAAGACCTCCGCCGCCGAGAGGTCGCGGCCGTCGTGCAGGCGCACGAGGGTCTTCCACGATCCGCCGATCGGCATCGGCTCGGTCGTCTCGTACGTCGTGTCGTCGATGCGGCGCAGGTGGTCGATGTGCAGGCCCTCCTGGCCGCCGCCCTGCCACGCGGTGATGGTCAGCCAGGCGGGGTCGTCGCCCTCGAAGGGCGCGCGGTCGAACTCGACCGTCGCCGTCGCTTCCTTCTCCTCGTCGCTGGTCGACACCGACGGCGTGATGGTCGCGGTCAGGTTGTCGGGGCGGGTGATCCACAGGCCGTTGACCGTGGCCGCCGCGATGGCGAGCACGCTCCCGGCGAAGACCAGGCGAGTGAGACCGCCGGTGGGCAGCTTCCGCTGGAGCCCGAGCGCGAGCAGGGCGCCGCACAGGCCGCCGGCGACGCCGCCGACCACGGCCATCAGCACGCCCTCGGGGATGAGGTCGGAGGTCCACGGCAGCGGGAAGACGACGTTGGTCCACCAGAACTCCACGGCGAAGCCGACGGTGCCGATCAGCGCACCGGCCAGGGCGCCGAACGCGAGCGGACGGCGTATCAGCAAGAGGGCGGCGACCTCGACGCACACGGCCTCGGCCAGGTAGAGCGGCACCGCCGCCCACAGCTCGCCGATGACCAGCGGGCCGACGATGACGCTGACGCCGCCGCGGACGAGCTGGTAGAAGAGCACCGCGGTGATCGCGCCGCCGGGTCCGATCCAGAGCCGGGCGGCCACCAGGGTGACGCCCGCGGCCACGGCGATCAGGAGCGGCTGCAGCACGAGCCGGAACTGGGGCACGCCGAAGTCGAACTCCGCCTGGAACACCGAGAGCCCGATCAGCATGCCGCCCATCACGGCCGTGCCCTGGATGTACTGCCGCCACTCGCGGGTCCTGGTCTTCGCCTCGTCGCGGATCCGGCCCTCTTCGTGGAGCAGCGCCATGCCGATCAGCGACAGGCCCGCTCCCCCGATCAGCATCAGGTGGGTCGGGCCCCACAGGGTCACGTCCTGGCCGAAGATCCGGTGCCACACGTCATCGAGCGGGAAGCCGAGCAGCGCATAGGCGCCGGCTCCCATCAGCAGTACGCCGCCGATGGGCGCGCGCCAGTTCTTGGAGATCTGCACTCCGCTGGGTCCGGCCTCGTCACCGCGCGGCAGCGCGCAGGCCAGGGCGCCCGAGGCGCTGAGCCCGAACAGCCCGAACAGGATCGGGTAGTGCGCGGGGTTGGCCAGCGGGCCCTCGTCGCGCCCGACGCCGATGTGCAGCGAGATGTCCCAGTACATGCCGAACAGCGCGGTGATCAGCGAGATCATCGCGGTGAACAGCGGCACCGACGCCCAGCCCGCGAGCCCGCCCCACATCGGGTTCTTCTCGACGCGGGCGATCACGGAGTCGAGGATCTTGATCTTGCCGGAGCGGTGGCCGAGCAGGAGCCAGCCGAGCGCGACGCTCAGCACGGTCACCACGCCGGTGGCGAGGAAGACCTGGTCGAGGGCTGCGCCTCCGGCAGGTCGGTCCTCGACGGCTGACACGAGCAGTAGCGACGATTGCATGTTTTCATGTAACCGTGAACGATGTAGTCATGGCAAGGGGAGGAGGTGTCTCGTGACGGAGGACACGGCGGAGTTCGTGGTCGAGGAGCTCGCGCGCCGCACCGGCCTCACCGTGCGCTCGATTCGCTCCTACCAGACCCGCAAGCTCCTCCCTCCCCCGTCAGTGCGCAGCCGCACCGGCTACTACGGCGAACACCACATCGCCCGGATCGAGCTGATCAAGGACCTGCAGAGCCACGGCATGAAGCTCGGCAGCATGGCCCGCCTCTTCGACGACGAGGCCGGCTCCGACGCCGACCTGGTGCGCTTCCACCGCACCCTCTCCACGCTCTTCGACGAGCGCGCCCAGGTGCTGACCACCGCCGCCGACCTCCAGCGACGGTTCGCTGTCAGCGACTCCGAGGCCCCCGGCGTACTCGGCAAGGCGACCGAGCTCGGCCTCCTCCGCGACCTCGGCAACGGCCTCTTCGAAGAGGTCTCCCCACGCCTCCTCGCCGCCGGCGAGCGCGCCATGCAGACCCTCCACCTCGACGCCCAGGGCGCCCTCCGCGTCGTCGAGCAGCTCAAGCGCCACTCCCAGGCGGTCACCAAGATCTACGTCGACCTCTTCATCGAACGCGTCTGGACCCCCTTCGCCGACGCCGGTCGCCCCCACGACAAGTGGCCCGAGATCGAGGCCGCCCTCGCCGACGTACGCACCCTTGCCACCGAGGCGCTCGTCAGCAGCTTCGAGCTCGTGATGTCAGCCGAGGTCAACGAGGTCTTCGACCGCGAGGTCGTCCGCCCCCGACCGAAGTCGTCCCGCGGGCGCCGGCACGGGCGCTCGCGTTCCTGAGTCGCCCTCAGCCCGTGTCCTTCCGCCCAGAGTGACGCGGCCGCGCCGACCTTTGCCGCGAAGTGAAGTGGTCCTGCGCTTCGCGAAGTAGACCGCGACCTCTATGCCGTTCAGACACGGTGGTGCCATACCGGTTCCGGGAAGCGGAGACTCCGGGGGAAGGGCCCCAAGGGGCGTGTCGTCCTGCTCGGTGCCGCCGTCTCACAGAGGACCAAAATGTGGACAGCGCAGAGTCGCCCTCGCCCCAGCACATCCTGGCTGCGGAGAAGTTATGGTCGGGGACAGTGCTGCCGACGCAATAGGTGGAGAGACGGGGATGCGTGGACAACGACGACGACATCTTCGAAGCAGAAGTGCTTCGAACAGCTCGAGCGCTCTTCTCGGAGAACCCGCTGCGCGAGGGCGCGACCTACCTGAACGGGACAGAGCGGGACGGCATCTTCATCACCGCGGATGCAGTGACGATCATCGAAGCGACAGTCTCTCGGCGGCTGGACAAGGCCGAGAAGGACGGAAAGAAGCTGAAGGAAGCATGTGCGGGGCTGTCTCGCGAGCACCCGTTCAAGCGAGTGAAGGGCTACTTCGTCACGCGGAGTGAGCCCACAGCCGATCAGCGCAAGGCCATCAAAGCGCTCAAAACTTCGGATGTAGTCGCATGCAGCCATGCTCAGCTGCGTGCGCAGTTGATCGACTCGCGCGAGTACCTCGCCACAAGGACCAACTATCCCTTCGGCAGCGCAAGAAACCCCCTGTCGGGCGATCATCGAGAGGAGACGAGTATGTGGCTATCGGGTTCACCGAGCCGGCGACGGGCGCAGTGTTCTCGATAGCCGACGTCGTAGACCAGCTCAGCGTGGGCCGAGTAGTTCTACTGACTGGGGACTACGGCGCCGGGAAGAGCATGGCGCTGCGTGAGGTACATGGCGCACTAGCGCGACGGAACCTCAGCGGGGCCGACGTGCGCTTTCCTGTATCCCTGAACTTGCCGCGACCATCGCGGGCAGGTGGATCCCGATGAAGCCCTTGAGCGTCACGGTCGCCGTATCGGGTTCGAGCAAAGGAGTCGGCTCGTACGAGCCTGGCTTGCAGGCGACGCCATCGTTCTGATGGACGGCTTCGATGAGATCGCCACACCTGGCTGGCTTGGGCAGGTGACCGAGCTCAAACACGTTCGAAGGCGATCCGTCGAGCTTGTGCGAAGAACCCTCTCCATGAGGCCTCCGAACAGCGGGATACTCGTCACTGGAAGAACGCACTTCTTTGACAGCGACATGGAAATGGAAATCCTACCTCGGCATCGGGGCCGGCGCTCTGATGCTTCGCCTCGACGAGTTCAGCGAACAGCAGGTCGCGTCCTTCCTGACGCAGCACGGATGGTCCGCTCTCGTTCCGGCCTGGCTCCCGACTCGGCCCCTCCTGCTCGGCTATCTCATGGCCAATCAGTTGCTAGCTCCCGACGACGACTCGCAACCTGTCGGCGCTGCCGAAGGTTGGAACGAGTTGATCGACCGCATCTGTGAGCGCGAGGCCAACATGGAGGTCGGCGTTGATGGAGCTACGGTCCGTCAGATTCTCGAGCGCCTTGCTACTTTTGCACGCCGGGCGTCCCGGCAAGGTCGGGCCTATCTGGCAAGCCGACCTCACTACTGCGTTCGAGCAGGTAACCGGTCATGCGCCTGATGAGGGGTCCTACCAGTTGTTGCAGCGCCTTCCCGGACTCGGCATTCAGGACGCAAGCGAGGGATCGCGGTCGTTCATCGACGACGCACTCGCAGACGCGGCTCGTGCCGGAGACCTGACGCGCTACTCGCTGGCGCCGCACCTCGAGAAGTGGCTTGTCGAGACTCACGTCAACCTGGAACCACTGGACGGCCTCGGTATCGATGTCTCCGTCGTGCAGCACGACGGCTTCGCCCTTACCGGCGCGGCCGTGCTTTCCGCCGCTGAACGTTGTCAGCGCGAAGGCGGCTCGGACGCCGTCGTTTACGACCTACTGCGAGTTGCGACGAAGCTCGACCCAGCCGTCGCTGGAAAGAGCCTCTCGATTGCCGAAGTCTCGATGGGCACCTTCGCTGTCGGCGGTGACGTCGACCTTCTGCGACGTCCTTCCAAAACTGCATCGTCGAGACTCTTGACTTGACGGAGTACAGCGGCGAAGAAGACTTACCGCTGTTCACAAACTGCATGTTCGGTTTGGTTCTCGGCGTCGGCGGTACGCAGGCATTGAACATGGCCCGCTTCGTTGATTGTGAGTTCGAGCAGTTCGATGCGCAGGCGCAAACAACCAAGGGCTTACTGGCAATCTCAGGGCTGTCGCCGGCGCAGCGAGTAGCCCTCACCATCCTCAAGAAGTTGTACGCACAGCGAGGGACTGGACGTAAGGAGAGCAGCCTCTACCGCGGCATGGACGACCGCTTCCGGCAACTCGTGCCAGAGGTGCTCCGCGCGCTCGAGTCCGAAGGATTGGCTATCCGTAGCAAGGCCGGGAAGATGGCCCTCATCCTGCCTGCCCGCGGTCAGAGGTGTCCGAGTTCGTTCCGCTTTGGAGTCTGGTGCCGCTGTGACGGACGAGTTCGTAAAGTCGCTTGCCTGAGCGGCTCCACGCGCCGTCATCGCGGGTTGCAGTTTCACCGGGAGCGTGTTGACCTTGATGGACTCGAGCAGCGCTTCTGGTGCGATGAAGTTGCGGGTGTCGACAACGACCCATTCGATGCCGCTCTGATTGGCTGTTTAGTACTCCGCTAGGTACAACGCGCCAAGGGTTCGACGGCGTCCTTGAGGCTGAGGAGCAGTGAACCGTCGCTGGAGAGGTGAGATGGGCCGATGAAGGTGCTGCGTTCCGCTTCAACTGCGCCCAACTCGGAAGCAGTCGCCCTTCACAATCCCAAGTAGCCGCCTTCCGGGCTCCGCGCGACTATGCCGCGGATCGGGGCCGCTTCGCGACCTGCGCCTCACCGCCGCGAACAGGCGCCTATGAGTCCGGATCTCCCGATGAGCAACCAGGTCTCAGATCAGTTCGTCGACCAACGCTTGCCAGTCGCTCGCCACGAAAACGGACGGCCAACGAGAATCCGTCTCAGCGCGCTGCGAAAGGTGCGCATGAACCCACTCGGAGGTCTCGGGCAACCAGAAGACCGTGTCCTTGAGGTTGCGGCGCACCGCGACAGCGATCAGATGGCGGCCCCTTAGGGCATGCTCTTCCGGCATCTCGCGATCCAACTCTTGCACCAGAGTCTGCGCCTCTGGCGTGTCGTAGACGCTTCGCCACTCGCCTGGAAGGTCGTTGAGATCGAATTGGGAAAGCATGGACAGATCCTTTTAGGTTTGCTTGCTCCTGCCGCGATCCGGGCGTTGGTGAACCCGCGTTCTTTCGCGGCGTTCTGGGCACACGGAATGCGCGGGGCTGCTCAGTGCGCGGCGAGAGGCCGCTATCGAGAGACGTGACATCGTCGTCATGGGATCACCGGTATTGCGGCGCTTGGCTGAATCAGACTGGCGATCCAGGGAAGCGCTTCTGGGTAGTCAGCCGTGTCGAGCACGAATTCTTGGCCACGGGAGGCGGCGCGCAGTGTGACGCGATCGTCATCGAGGTGCCAGCGGCCTGGGTCGTGGTGGTAGCCCAGCGGCGTGCGGGACGGACCGGGGTAGAACCACCGCGGGAGTGACCAAGTGGAGCGACTGCAGCCGGGCTTGGTGAGTCGCAAACGGTCGTCGTAGGTAGCGAAGGTGCCTGCTCCTGGCACGTCGTTCGGCGACTCCATCGACAGACAGAGTCTCGCTTGCGACGTACAGCGTGTTGTTCGCGCCGCGTGAGCCCGCGACCAAATGCGGGTGGTAGGCCATCCACGAAGGAGTCGAGGCACCGTCTCGATCGGTATCACTTCGCCGATCTGAAACCAGCCCCACAGGACGTGCAGGTCTGGTGCGCCCTTCACGTATTCGAGTCGCGTTGAGGATCGGGTGACGCGTCGGAACCAACCGAAGAAGAGAAACAGGTCGCCTGGTCCAACCCCTGCTCGCGCCAGCACGGTCTGAGCCGCGCCCACTTGCCCGAACAGTGGACGCCAGCCGGGCTCTCGGGGGTAGGCCGAGGAGACGAGGTCTGGATCGAGATGGGCAAAGTGATCGGGACGAGTCCTTCCGCGGGTGAGTTCTGAAGCGACGGTGCCCAGATTCTGGCCAGCAACCGTGAGGTCTTCGTAGCGGATCGGGGACTGCTTGTCGGGGATCGGCAGCGGGATCATCGAACCGTCGTCGAGGATGGGGTTGGCCACCTTGCCCGCACCTGAGTCGAAGGCTTTCCGACTCAGGATCACCTTCACGACTGGCGCCAACTTTCGTCGTTCTTCTTCCACATGGCCGGCGCTCCCAGCACGCCGCCCGGCTGGTCGGCGAACCAACTGCCGACTTCTGCGATCTGCTCGGGGCTGAAGTTCACGCGATGCCCAATGCCGATCTGCAAGAACGACAGGTTGTTCGGGGAGACGCGGACCACTGCCGCCCCAGTAGGTGAAGCGTTCGCTGACCAAGATGCGATCGACCCCGGTGTCTCTGGCTTTGTGGCCGAGGTCTTCAGAGCCGTCGTCCTTGGAATGGAATGAGGGCCATTGCTTGTAGCCACCCGACAGCCGGCTCGTAGATGTTGTCGCCGGTGCGATTCACGATCTGAGGCGAATCCCTTTGTGGCCGACGATCTGCGTACCTGGGATCGGCCCAATACTCGTCGAACCCGATGATCTGGGAGACCTGCATGGCGTAGACGATGCGCTCCGACCTGCTGGTGAGTCCGATGACGATGTCGTTGACTGCTGCGCTCCGGCGGATCCTGGGCTTGCAGGTGGCGAGCGTCAGTAGCCCATGGAACGGGTTGGGCGCGAATCCGGAGTCGTACGCCACGACGTAGGAGAACAGTCGGTTTGTCGCCACCGGCGATCCGGTGACCCATGGCTTCGACTCACGGGATTCGAGTGACGTCGACGAGACCGCGAGGGTGGCCTCGGTGACAGGCTTGGACTCTCGAGTGGGTGTCGCTCCCGACGACTCGTCGTCCCACGATGGGCGGCAGGCACCAGACGAAGTGGACGGCTTCGAGGAGATCGTGCTCATACAGGCAGGGTAGATGGAACCTCCGACACAAGGTCGGCGGCGCCGGCGCTGTCGATGAATATGTCCCTCTCATCTCAACGCCGTCTTCGACTCAGGGCACCGATCTGAACTCAACCGGCAGTTGGGCGCACGGCGGCTGCCGGTTGACTGGTTCTAGGACGGATGGGCCTCCGAGCATCGCGGCTCGCGGCCAAAGGGAGCGCGCTATCGACCTCGCGTTGTTCGACCTCGGCGGGACCTGATCGACTGCGGAGGACCCCAGCGTCTTTCCGCCGCTAGGGCAGTCGGTCGATTTGTTCTTGCTGTTGGCGCAAGGCCGCTCTCCAGTCGGTTGCAGGTCCGATCGAAATGAACCGATCAAGAGTGCCGGCCGCGTGCGGCGCGGTGATGTCGAATTCGGCCAGCCGCAGGCGTGACGACTCCGGCTCGTCCGGCCACGCCGAGGAATAGACGAGCAGTAGCGCCGCAAGCAAGCCCTGCGGGTCGGCGCTGGCAGTTCCCCTCAGAATCGTCGGAGTGCGGTCGCGACCCCGTCGTCTGAGCCTTGAAGCTCGCCGGCCGAGGACCCGAAGCCAGCCTTGCGGGGTGCGGGAGAGGTCGAGAATCTCAGAGGCGATCACGAGCTGCTCTTCATGGGTGAGTTCCGGAATCGGTCCGTGACCGCTAACGTCCGAACGATCGATCCGGCCATGTTCAGCGACGTCACGGACAGGTCGGCTTGCTTGGCGAGTTGGCCAACGGCCGCCATCCGGGCTGGCGATGCTGACCAAGTCCTGCCGTCGTTTGAGGCGATCTCCCTAGATCCCCTATCCAGGATCCTCGAAGGCTCGCCAAGCGCGCGCGAGAGCGATGCACAGAGGGCGATCATGGCCGCGGTTGATGCCCACCCAGCGCCAACTTGATCGAAACGTTCAGGGCCTATGTAAATCTTCCACTTGCGTGGATGTAGGAGTGCTACGACAGCGAACTTCGGCGGAGGGAGGAGTCCTGCGCCTTGTACGGAATCGTGTCTGCGAAGCGATTCTGCCGTCGGGTGCACGACGTGTTCGGACAATGTGGAGTACGCCTCGTCGTAGAGCAGAGATGCGAGGTTGCCGTTCGAGAACGGGGGCCTGCCATCAAGTTCGCGGCAGATCGTCTGCAGATCAACCAGTTTCGGGATTCCCGACAAGGTTGCTTCAAGAGGACCCTGAATCATCCTTACTTCTCGGAGAAGATCCAACCCGGGATGCTGATCTCCCGCGGCGATTCTTTCCAGGAGGCGTCGAGCCGACGCGGCCTGACGTTTGATGAGCCGATCAGCCAAGTCGTGGCTGCCGTACGCGAAGTATGAGCCGATCAAGCTCGTTTCGATGACCGACCTTGCGACCATCGCTGCCGCTTCGGGAGCGACCTTCTCGATGCGCGTCATCTCACTGGTTAGGTGAACGCATCGAATCAGAGCCAACTGAGCAAGGCGAAGCGACGGCTCAGAGTTCGGAATCCTTCGGTTGTAGAGCCGCAGCATGGTGCGCTGAGCCTCAGCTCGCTCTGAGCGGGACGGCGGTGACCCGGCTAACGGTCTCTCGCCAGATTTGCGTGCCAGGAACACGGCAAAATTCATCGGTTTGCCCATGCTGACAACCGTAACGAGCCGGAATCCTCAACACTGAACAAACTCCAGTCACTTGGCCTGGTTGGCTCGGACGGGGTCGATTCGCGACCGATGGTGGACCGTGTTCGTGTTGAGTGGGCCACGAAGTCAAGAGTGATTGGGACGCGCTGAACCTTTCCAGACAGGCCCGCCCTGGTGCACAGACGCGACTGTAGGTCGACGATCCGACGCCAACCATAGGCATGTTCGAGGTGCGTCATACCGGCTCCCTTCTGTTGTCAACCGGTTCGGCGTAGCGTCTTCTCCGCGGGTCCGGGAAGTGGCTGATCCGAAGTGTCGATGTGCGGGGGTAGGTCGACCGCGCTGGATTCTTGAGACGCCCCGCAGTGCCCTCCCGGACCCGTGCCAACGTCGTGGCCGGCGGCGCGTGGGCGTCCTCGAGCAGCTGGCGGTAGATCGCGTCGGAGATCCTGCGCTTGAGACACCTGATCGCCTCGAGCGGCTTCTTGCCCTCGGCTCGCTTGCGTCGGTAGTAGGCGCGGCCGTCGGTGTCGAGGCGGATCTGGCTGATCGCGGCGATGTGGATCATGTGGTTCATCCGCCGGTTCCCGGCACGTGAGAGCCGGTGGCGGTTCTGCTCACCGGAGGACGCGTCGAGTGGTGCGGTGCCGGTCCAGGACGCGAACCGGTTGCGGTCGGCGAAGCGGGTGACGTCACCGACGTCGGCCAGGGTCCGGGCAGCCACGACGGGTCCGACGCCGTGCAGGTCCATCAGCCGTGAGCCGCGGGCCAGGACGATGGCCTTCAGCTCGGCGGTGGACTTCTTGATCTTGGCCTCGACCGCGATCAGCTCGGCGAGCTCCTCAGCGGCGATGCGGCGACGGGTCTTCCCGGCGATGTCGCGCGGTCGGACACTGGCCAGCATCGCCTTGGCCTGGCCGGTGGTGATGTCGCGTTTCGCCTGTCCTGGCAGGAGTTCTGCGAGCAGCGCCTGCAGTCGATCGACGGTCTGGACCCGCCGGCGGGTCAGCGCTTCGCGACGATCGGTGAGCATCCGCAGGGCCTCGAGCTCACCGTCGAGCTGCAGCACCCGCAGCGTCGGGGTGCGCACCGCAACGGCGGCGACCGCGTGGGCGTCGTGCGCGTCGGTCTTGCGGTTGTGACCGGTGTCGAAGAGCCGGACCCGGGCCGCGAGCTTCGCCGGCACATCGACGACCTGCTCCCCGTCCTCCAGCAGTCGCTGAGCCAGCGGTCGGCCGGCACCGTTGCTGCCCTCGACAGCCCACACCCGGTTCGGCCAGGACTTCGACGTACTTGCGCATCGCGGCGTAGCCGGCCCGGTCGGTGGTGAACCGACCTGATCCGAGCAGCTGCTCGCGTTCGTCGACGACCTCGATCGTGGCCGACAGCTTGTGGGGATCGACCCCGATGATCACGTGCTCGACTTCCTGAACCATGTGCTGCTCCCGCCTGTGCTCGATCCGATGTGGACGGCGAGGTGGGCATTGCTACTACGAGCAGGGCAGTCCCTTCTTGAGCCACGCCTCGTCACGGTGACCGGCGAGCCGCAGACCGATAGTGAGCCACACCAGAACAGCCGGTGGGCAGCCGCATGGAGAGCTGCCCGCCGATCACCTGGACCGAGTCTGGCCAGACGCCGGTCCTACGGGAATCGTCTAGTAGCCGCGAAAGACCGGGTCGGATCTGCCGTCTGGAGAGGTCGTGGCACCTCGATGCCGGCTCCGTATCGTGGTCGCCTGCGGAAAGACGATGACCTCGCCGAGATCTACCGCGCCCGACCCGACGTCCGGGCGGTCGTGCACAGCCACTCGCCCGCCGTGATCCCGTTCGGCGTCTCGACCACGTCGATGCGGCCGGTCTTCCACATGGCCGGCTTCCTCGCCGACGGCGTGGCCCGGTTCGAGATCCGCGACGTGGCCGGTGACGGCACGGACCTGCTGGTGCGCGACGCTGACCTGGGTCGCGCCCTGGCCGAGGCACTGGGCAGCGCCCCCGTCGCGCTGATGCGGGGCCACGGTTCGGTCGCGGTCGCCGACTCGCTCGCGCTCGTGGTCTACCGCGCCGTCTACACCGAGAAGAACGCCGCGCTCCTGCGCGACGCCCGGCACCTCGTCGACGTCGAGTACCTCACCGAGGCCGAGGGCCGGGCGGCGGCGGAGACCAATGCCGGCCAGGTGCGCCGCGCGTGGGACTACTGGTCGAGCCAGGAGATGCCCTAGCCCTCGCGGATGGTCATCGAGGCGACCTGCTGGCCGACGGCCTCGAACTCGAACCTGCTCGGGCCGTTGGCGTGGTTGCTGCGCCAGTCCCCCACGACCACCACGCTGCCGGACGGCGTCGTGGTGACCGACTCGACCGCCAGGGTGCCCTCGGCGCCGATCAGCTCCTTGCTGCTCCAGCCGTGGATCGCGTCCCTCCCGCGGAAGATGCGGCCCCAGTCGTCGACGAAGCCGTCGTCGGTGAACGCGGCGAGGAAGCCCTCCTCGTCGTGGTCGTTGATGGCCGCGATCACTGCCGCGGCGGGCTCGGGAATCTCGTTGGTCATTTCTTCATACTCCTCTAAGTCCGGGCAGGCAGGCCGCCGCGTGGAGCACGCCGGCCTGCCCTGGTCGGTCATCCGTCGTCGGTCAGCGGGTGGTGTAGCCGCCGTTGGCGAAGATGGTCTGACCGGTGATCCACCAGCCGTCGGTGGCGAGGAACCGCACGATCGGCGCGATGTCCTCGATCTTGGTCAGCTGGCCGCCCGAGGGCCTGCGACTTGTGGAACTCGACCCGCTCCGGGGTCTCCTGGCCGTAGAAGAACGGCGTGTCCATCGGACCGGGGGCCACCGCGTTGACCGAGATCCCGCGCGCCGCGAACTCCTTGGCCGCCGCCCGGGTGAAGTGCTCCACCGGCGCCTTGCCGCCGGCGTAGGTCGAGTAGCCGTCGGTGAACGCGGCCAGCAGCGAGGTCAGGATGGTGACCACCTTGCCGCCCTCGTTGAGGTTGCGCCCGGCCTCCTTGATGAAGAAGTACGCCGACTTGGCGTTGATGTCGAACATCGAGTCGTACTCCTCCTCGGTGGTCTCGATGATCGGCTTGCGCAGCACCTTGCCGACGGTGTTGACCGCCACGTCGATCGGCCCGAGGGCGGCGGCCGCGTCGTCGAAGAGGCGCTCGACGTTGGCGGCGCTGGTGAGGTCACCGGTGAGGACGACTCCCTTGCCACCGGCGGCCTCGACGGCAGCGAGCGTCTCCTCGGCCGCCGACTGGGTCGACTCGGAGTTGTAGTGGATGGCGACGTTGGCGCCCGCCTCCGCGAGCTGTCGGCTGATCAGTCCGCCGAGGTTCTTGGCGCCGGCCGCGACGAGGACGTTCTTGCCCTCGAGAGTGTGGGTGGACATGGTGGTTCCCTCCGCATTTGGCGATACACACGTTGTGTATCGCTTGTCAGTAGGTACTATATCGATGTGACACAAATACGCAAGAGCGATACACGACAGCAGCTGCTGGAGGCCGCGGCGGCGCTGATCAGCGACGCCCCCGGCCAGGACGTGCCGTTGCGCGCGATTTGCGAGCGCGTCGGCGTGAAGCTGCCGACGCTCTACCACTTCTTCGGGAGCAAGGACGGCCTGCTCGAGGCGGTGATCGAGCACGGCTTCGAGAGCTACCTGGAGCTCAAGCACGTTGCGGAGCCGACCGGCGACCCCGTCGAGGACCTCCGGCAGGGTTGGGACGCCCATGTGCGGTTCGGGCTCGCCAACGCCGGTTTCTACGCGCTGATGTACGGCCAGGTCACGCCGCACCGCCGGCCGGCCGCGGCGCAGGCTCCGTACGACGTGCTGCTCGAGCTGTGCCGCGAGGCCGAGGCGCACGAGCGGCTCTCGGTGCCGGCCGAGCAGGCCGCCGACCACGTCCTCGCCGCCAACGTCGGCGTCACCCTGTTCCTCATCACCGCCGAGTCGCCGGACCTGTCACTGTCGGCGCAGGTGCGCGAGGCCACGCTCGCCGCGATCACCGGCCTGACCGGCCCGCAGCCGGCAGAGCCGGCCGGCCGCCGCGACGTCGCCCGCCAGCTGTTGCACAACCTGACCGGCGCGCAGGACGAACTGGGTGAGCCCGAGCTGGCGCTCTTCCGCAAGTGGCTCGGGATGCTCGCCGCGCCGGATCGCTAGGACACGCTCAGCCGACGCGGAGGCCCTGGTGCTGCGCGGCGCGCCGCAGCCACATGTCCCACGCCCGGGCGATCTGGCCGGCGTTGGTCTCGGCCGCGGCTCGGCCCTCCCCAACGGTGAGCGCAGTCATGTCGTCCAGCGGGAGGCTTCGAAGCTGCAACGCCGCATTCTGCTCGGCGTAGATGGCCCGGTAGACCGCGAGAGGCAGCGAGGGTCCGACGGCGACAGATCCGTGACCGCGCATCAGCGCGATTGGCGCCTCACCCAGTGACCGGGCTAGCGCAGCACCGAGTTCGGGGTCGCGCACCAGCAGGTCAGTCGCATCTCCAGCGGCGTCCCGGATTTCGAAGCGGGCGACGCCCTCGACCAGGAAGCCCGCCATGTGGAATAACGCCTGCAGGGGCGTCGACGACAGGCCAAACGGGATGACCGATGCCGAGTGGCTGTGAACGACAGCGCTCACGTCGGGGCGCGCTCGGTAGATCTCCGCGTGGATGAAGCGCTCGAGGTACGACGCTCCGGAACCCTCGGTCTCCCCATCCAGGTCGTACTCCTGCACGTCCTCCGGCGTCACCAAGACCGGCGCCATGTTGCGCGCCAGTAGAAATCGGTCGGGCCGGTCAGCACTGCGCGCGCTCACGTGCCCGAACGCGTCAAGGACACCCTGGTCGAAAAGAATGTGGTTGGCCTGCGCGATCAACTCGCGAGGGTCCTGGGCACTTGTCATTGGACGTTCTCCTTGAAGGTGGCTCCGGCCGCACGGAGCAACTGGGCAAGATCTCCGTCGGACGTCGACCGTAGGTTGTTGGATCGAAACGGATTGCGCGAGCTCGCCTCCACCATGCGTGTCCCGTCGACCTGCCCGTAACCGATAGACGCAAAGGAGGCGACCAGTTCGAGTTCTCGGTAGAGGCCATCGATGAGCGGAACCAAAGCAAGCACCTCGTCGCTGAGAAGAGGCGTGTTGAGTCGGGCGACGTGGGGCAGCAAGACAGCGTTCTGCAGACCATGCGGGATGCGAACAGCCGGCGAGGAGGACAGGGCGTGGACCAACGCGAGCCCACTGTTGCCGCATGCCATGTTGGCGGCGCAGCTAGCCTCGAGCAGGACCTGGAGTGCGTCGTCATTGACACCGGCAGCATTTCGGCCGTCGACCGCTCCGGTCGCGGCGCCCGGCAGGTGAGCCATGATCGACCGGGCAGCAGAAATCGCCGCCATGTTGGTGAAGTAGCTCGCTCCGCGCGCCCAGAGCGCCTCAAACGCATGGGACAGCGCATCGAGTGCGGAGTAGACGAGCGGGTCGCGAGGGAGCGACCGCAGCAGGGTGGCGTCAAGGACTGCCGCCCTCGGGGCGCACAGTTCGCCGCGGACCACGATTTCGTGGTCGCGACCGGCTTCGTGGAGAACGAGGGCGTTGGAGACCTCGCTGCCGCTGCCGGCGGTCGTCGGCACCGCGATCGTCGGAGCCGGCTGCTCGCCAACCTTGTCCCGGCCCTCGTAGGCGTCGATCCTCTGGTCGTTGGTAAGCCGGATGCCGACTGCCTTGCCGACGCCGAGTGCGCTACCACCACCGATTGCCAGGACGCAGTGCGCGCCGGCCGCGCGGGCGGCCGCGGCGGCCTGCTCGACGACCTCGATGTCCGGATCGGGGTCAACCAGAGTGACGTTCACCACGATCGCCAGGGGGGCATGACCGAGCACACGATCCAGCACGCCGGCCCGTTCGAGCGCGGTGTCGGCGACCACTGCGACCTCGCGATGACCGAACCCAGCAATGAGCTCGTCTAGGCGGGCCAGGCTGCCCAGTCCGGTCGCGACCTCGGTACGGACCGCGTAGCGCGGGAAGGAGGTGATGGTCACGTCAGCTCTGAGGTGGTCAGGTCGGCGGAGCCGGTGCGGCTTACGTTGGACTCCAGCAGTCGACCGCACGACGGGCAGACGTACTCCCGGAGCTCGAGCTCCTCGTGCAGCCGCAGCAACGGGCCGTGCTCTCCCGGCCGGACCGTACGCCGCGTGGACGCGGCCTTCCAGTCGGGTCCCGCGCCGAAGTCGTGTCCGCAGGAGCAGTGCACGTGGCCGTCTCCGGCGACGGCGAGTTCCGGCGTGAGCGGCCGCCCGTCGGCACTCGGCTCGCCAGCCTCGTCAGCCCCGCATGTCGGCACGGCCGTCGTCGTTGGCGTCGCACCCAGCCGCTCCATCCGGATCTCGCTGCGCCGAGCCTCGGTGGCGGCGACGTCGAGCGCCAGCGCGTCGTCGAGGTCGACGCCGTAGATCGCCCGGGCCGCACGGCGGCTCACCTGGCGGGTGGCGACGTCGTGCACGACCAGTTCGGGGTCGCGGTCGAGCGGGTCGCCGTATCCTCCCCCGCCCTGGAAGCTGTAGGACACCGCGTCGCCGCGGCGTAGCGTGAAGAAGCCCGGCTTGGCGTTCATGATCTCCCGCTCGCCGACCCACGACTCGTGGTCGGCAGCGGAGGTGACCATCCCGACAGGCGAGACGCCTTCGACGCGGTGGAGCAGTTCGTTGCGGTTGCAGGAGCCCTCCATGCCGCCGAAGATGCCGGAGCTGTTGGGCACCTCGACGCCGTGGCCGACCAGCATCGCCTGCAACTGGTCGGTCCCGTGTGGGGTGAGGGCCAGACCGACGGTCGACCCGCCGCGTTGCCGGCCCGGCCCGCCGGAGTCGGGCAGGATGCCGCGGTACAGAAACAGGATCTGGCCGTCGGCCTCGTGCGACTCGACGTTGGCGATCGCTGGGCGCGGCACGCAGAAGTCGCCTGAGGCGGTGAGCCCGTCGTGGTCGGCGTACGCGCCGCCGCCGCCGGCTGTGGAGTCGAGCAGGAAGGTGCCGTAGGGGTCGCCGTCCGGATAGAGGCCGTTGAGCACCATGACGCTCATCGACCCCTTGGTGACACCCGCGCCGTGCCGCGAGACATCGGGCGACGTCGTCACGAGTCTGAGAGAGCGCGCTGAAGGAGACGTTGGTGACCACCCAGACCGCGGACACGGTGGCGCTCGAGACCGGAGCCGGCCAGTTGGCGTTGACGATCGTGCCCTTCGGTGCGGTGATCGACACCGGCCGCAGCAGACCCTCGTTCCACCTCAGGTTCGGCGCGAGCGTGGGCAGCAGGGCGGTGAACACGCCCGCTACCAGGCCCGACCAGGTGCAGTTGATGAATCCTGGTGCCTGCTCGGAGGTACCGGTGAAGTCGAAGTCCAGTTCGTCCCCGCGCTTGGTGAGGGTGAGCCGGAAGTCGTAGAGCACGTTGTCGTGCCCGTCGTGCTCGATCCAGTCGACGGCGCGGAACACGCCGTCTGGAAGGGTGCTCAGCACTTGCCGCAGCTCACGCTCGGAGTGGTCGAGCTCGTGCGTCATGACCTGGAGCACGGTCTCCAGGCCATAGCGTTCGAAGAGCTTCGGAGAGCCGGCCCGCCGCAACGTTGTTGGCCGCGATCATTGCTTTGAAGTCCAGGCCGACCGTTGTGGGCATCCGGGTCATCCCCATCAGCATCGACCAGAGGTCGGAGCGGATCTCGCCTCCCTCGACGAGCTTGATCCCGGGCAGCAGCATCGCCTCCTCTTGGATGCCCCGCGCGCCGAGGCTCCAGCTGCCGAAGTTCATGCCGCCGACGTCGATCTGGTGAGCACACGCGCCGACCCATGCGACGCGGCGGCCCTCGGCGAAGACGGGAGCGACGAAGGTGACGTCCATCTGGTGCAGGGCACCCTTGTAAGGATCGTTGAGGACGAACATGTCGCCGTCGGCGATCCCCGGGTTGTCCTCGCAGTCGGTGATGATGTTGCGCACCACGCTGGCCATCGAGCCAGAGTGGAAGAGCACCTGCGGGCCCATGGTGACGACCGAACCGTCGCCGAGGTAGATCCCGACGTTGAAGTCGGTCGCCTCTGTCACCACCGGCGAGCCGGAGACGTTCTTGAGAGTGGTCGCCTGCTCCTCCGTGATGGCGGACAGCTTGTTGCGGATGACCTCGAAAGTGATTGGGTCGAGTGTGATGGTGCTCATGCGTCTGCTCCTGCCGTGCTGGCGGTCTCTGGGGTGATCAGCAGGTTGCCGATCGTGTCGACGTGAACCTGTTGACCGCTGGCCACGTAGACCGTGGTGGTCGCGTGCTCGACGACGACCGGACCCACGAGACGGCGGTCCGGAACCATCGCGTCCCAGTCGACGACTGCGGCGTCGAGCCAGTCACGTGCGCGCACGTCGAACACCGGGCGAGTCCTCGTCACCCCACCGGTCGTGGGAACGAAGGTCCGGAAGGAGGGCTTGACCGTGCGACCTATGCCTGCGACCCGGAAGGTGGTGAGTTCGATGCCGGCCTCGCGGAAACCGGAACCCTTGCCGTAGGTCTCCTCGTAGGTCCGCTCGAAGAGCAGCACGAGGTCCCGCAGGCAGTCAGGGTCGGTGAGGTTGCCGTTGAACGGGATGATCAGCTCGTGGGTCTGGCTGCGGTAACGCATGTCGACCGAGCGGTCGATCACTTTGTGGCCCTCGGCGACGTCGTCACCGGCGAGTTTGGCCTGCACCTCTTCCTCTAGTTCCTTGAAGATCGTCCCGACGTGAGAACGGTCGAATTCCTCCCAGGGCGCCGCACTGGCCCGCGAGCTGCGGAGCGACTCTGAGCGCTCGGCGCCGTGGTGGATGTCCGCGCTCAGCGCGCCGTAGGCGCTGTGGGCCATCGACGTCGCGGGGACCACGATCGACGCCACGCCCAGCTCTGCACCGAAACCAGCGCAGTGCATCGGCCCCGCCCCGCCGTACGCGTAGAGCACGAAGTCGCGCGGGTCGTGGCCGCGCCCCACGGTCAGCTCGCGCAGGGTGTCGGCCATTCGGGCGTCGACGATTGCGCGAATGCCTGCAGCTGCCTCGACGACGCTGATACCGAGGGGCCCGGCGATGTGAGTGCGGATGGCGTCCTCGGCAGCCGCCTTGTCGATCTTCATCCGGCCCCCGAGGAAGTTGTCGGGGTCGATGACGCCGAGCGCCACGTCCGCGTCCGTAACGGTGACTTGGGTCCCGCCACGCAAATAGCAAACCGGACCCGGGTAGGACCCGGCGCTCGCGGGACCCACACGGAGCTTGCCGTTGACTACCGTGGCGATTGAGCCACCGCCGGCTCCGATCGCAGTGATGTCGACCATCGGCGTGGCTACGTGGTACTTCGCCACTTCGGTGACCGCCTTGACGACCGGCTTCCCGTCGACGACCAGGCCGACGTCGAAGCTGGTGCCACCCATATCGGAGGTGATGATGTTGCGGTGGCCCAGCTGGGCGGCCAGGTGGTGGGAGCCCAGAACCCCACCCGTGGGTCCGCTGCCTAGTAGCAGAACCCCACGCTGCGCCGCGTCGCGGGCGCTCATCACGCCCCCGATGCTGTTGAGCACGCTGAAGCGGCCTTTCAGGCCCTCGGTGCGCAGCCTGGTTTCGAGGCTCTCGAGGTAGCGCTCGACCACCGGTCCGAGATAGCTGTTTAGGACGGTCGTTGCAGTGCGCTCGTATTCCCCAAGGACGGGGTTGATTTCACTCGAAAGGCTCACGTACGCCGAAGATCCAGCGAGCTCGCGGATAATCTCGCCGACGCGTTGCTCGTGAGCTGGGTTGCGAAACGACCACAGCAGGCAGACCGCGAAGGACGTAATGCCAGCTTCAACGAGACGGCGCACCTCGGCGCGTGCGGCGTCCTCGTCAAGTTCAACGACAACCAGTCCGGCGTGGTCGACTCGTTCGGGCACCTCTGCGATCAGATCGCGCGGGACGATCGGAACGGGATATGAACGCTCGCTGAAGTCGCCGAGCTCTCAACCGGTACCCCCGCCGTGAAACCCATCAGTCGCTGGATGATCAGGGTGTCGCCAAAGCCCTGCGTCGTCACCAAGGCGGTCGGCCGTCCACGGCGCTCAATGAGCGCGTTGGTCGCCTGGGTGGTGCCGTGACCGAAGGTGACGACCTTGCTAAGCAGTTCGCTCACGCTTTCGCCACGGTGCTCGGCGACCAAAGTGAGGGCGTCGAATACCCCGACGTCCAAAGAGTCCGCCGTGGTCGGTGCTTTCGTGGCGTAGACGGCTCCGTCGGCGTCCATCACCACGATGTCGGTGAAGGTACCGCCGGTGTCGACGCCGATGTAGAGGTCCTGGCTGTGGCTCATGGTGTTTCCCTCGTGTTCCTTCGGTTCCTAGTTCGCCGCATCGGCGCAGCTTCGGCGGGTGCTCTGGCCCTCAGAAGATCAGGGTGCTTACCGATCGCCTAGCCCGGCAAACACTTCGAGGCACTCGCCGTTGAGTTGACCGGTCTGCAGGAGGTGACGCCTGTCACGCTGCGTTCCTACTGTGTTGCCTTGCAGAAGTCGAGGCCAGATACTTCTGCAATGCAGAAGCCGGAGAAGGCGCGTGAGGTGCCGGTTTACATGGTGTCCTCTGTAGATCGGGCGCTCCGATTGATCCAGATGCTGAGGGACGAGGGCGAACTCCGGTTGCGCGCCGCCGCACGGGACCTTGGCGTCGCCGAGTCCACAGTGCACCGGCTCATGTCGATGCTGGTCTTCCACGGTTTTGCGGTGCAGGACGAGTCGAAGGCCTATAGGCCGGGCCTCGCTTTGGGCGTGCGCCCAGTCGGGCTGTCGTGGACGCGTCAGCTGCGGGATGCCGCCGTTCCTCACCTCGAATTGCTCTCGAACCGCACGGGCGAGACCGCCAACCTCGTCGTGCGGGTGGGGACGAAGATTCACTTCCTGTGGAGCCAGGAAGGCAACCGCACGCTGCGCATCGTTTCGCGGATGGGCGCGGTGCTTCCTGCCAGCACATCGGCGGGCGGCAAGGCGCTGCTCGCGGACCTGCCGGACGAGATGCTCCATCGGCTCTACCAAGGCAAGGGCGCAGAAGCCATGGGGGACGCGCTCAGCGACCGCGACCTCGCCGCGCTGCTCCGAGAACTCAAGGCCTGTCGTCGTAACGGTTTCGCGACGACAAACCAACAGACGGAGAAGGGCGTCAGCGCGATCGCCGTACCGCTCCGCGACGCGGCCGGTCGGGCGATTGCGTCGATGTCGCTGTCGGCACCTTCCGCGAGGTTCGCCGAGCTCCTGGTGCCCGAATCGATCCAACTGATCCTGTCCAGTCGGCACGATCTGCACAACGACATCGCAATGCTCGGCCTTTAGCACTTACGCACCCACCGCTGCACCGAGATCGTGACGACCGTCCTCAGGTCATCCGCCATGGTCATCCGACATGGTCGGTCCATCGGCGGCTTGCCGGGGTGTCGCACGTCGTGGCTGCAGCCTCGACCGCACACCGATTTCGTGCCACGTTCCGTCGCAGTACGCCAAAGGCGGTGCCTGGTCAGCTACGTGCCACGAGCCATCCAGGGGCTCTGCCACCACGAGCGTGGCGGTCGGCAGAGCGATCCGGCCGACGATCCGGCTCCGCAGCCATGCCCGCGCCGCCGGGAAGTAGGGCTCGCCAGTTGGTAGCCGTCGCCACGCCGTAGCATCTTCAAAACGGTCGGCACCCGGAGTCGCGCCCATCTCGGCCAACCCGACCTGATCAGCACCGAGCATGTGGGCGACCACGGTGTCGGCGGCCAGGATGTCGGGAGCGCTCGAGGATTCCGATGACAACGAGAAGCACACCATCGGTGGCGCGACACTAACCGAAATCATCGACGTGACGGTGAGGGCGGCAGGACGCCCTCCCGCATCAGCGGTAACGAGACTCACCCCCGCCGGGTGCCCTCGGAACACGGTCCGGACGATCTTCGCCATGTCCTTGTCGCGGTCCTCAGCAGGGTGCGCCATTCCGGCCTGCCACTCTGGTGCCAGCGTCCTGATCATCGCTGTATCTCACGCCGTCTTCATCAGCGGTCGGACCTGCGCGCCGAAGGCCCGCACTCCACCGACGAAATCGGGGCCGCTGAAAGGCACGCCATCGATACCTGTGTCGCCAATGATCTCGTCGAGCTGCCGCGCCGCGTCCCGGTAGGAGCCGGTGATCGTCGGGATCGTCATGAACGCGCTGTTGCCGTCCTTCGGCGGCCGCGACATGCCGGTCGCCTGATGCTGAGAGATTCCGTCCGGGTTCGCGTCGAGCAGAGCGCTGGCGATCATGTTCGAGATCGCCTTTTCGTCAGCGCGGGCCACGATCTTCGTCCTCAATGGCGCGGGCGCGACCCGCGTCCTCGTCCGCGATGAGGTGGAACACGGCATACGTACCGACGTCGCGTCCTTGGTCCTTCCCAAAACCTTTGACCCTGGAGACGATCTCGGCCAGCTTCTCCGGACCCGCCTGGACGAAGTTTCGGTCGGCGTGCTTCGACACAAACTTGGCACCAGCAGGAGACTGACCCGCCGACACGATAGTGATCTCGCTCCTTGGCTGGGGCAGCACGGTGCAGTCGTTGAGCGTGAAGTGCTCGGTCTCCATGGTGACCCGCCCGTGCTTCCAGATCTCACGCAGCACCGAGACGTACTCCCCCGCGTAGTCATAGCGCTCTGTGTAGTACTCGTCGCCCGGCCACAGGCCCATCTGGTCGTACTCGTCGCGGTTCCACCCCGTCACAATGTTGAGGCCGCATCGCCCGCCGCTGATGTCGTCGATGGTCGCGACGTATCGCGCCGCGAGTGCCGGGTGGACTACGGGGATCGTGACCGTCGGAAACAGCTCGAGCCGCTTCGTCACGGCCGCGAGTCCAGCCATCAGCGTGAATGACTCCAGGCACTGGTCCCAGTAGCCGGTGCTGCCGCCAAATCCGCGGTACTTCATCATCGACAGGATCATGTCGAAGCCCGAGTCTTCGGCTGCCAACGCGATCGCCTTGTTGTGTTCGTAGGTGGGAAGGTACTGCGGACTCCCGGCCGACATGATGTATCCATTGCTGCCGTTGGGCAGAAAGATCCCGAACTTGACCATCAGTCACTCTCCGTCGTTCGTCGTAGGCACGCTGGCATGGGCTGTCGTGCCAGCGAGATAGGCGAGAACCTCAGCCACGCCGACCACGTCGGCGTACTTCTGGTCTAGGTCGAACAGGGCTTGAGCGTGGGCTGCTGCGCTTCGGTCGCCGACCGCCTCTTCGACCACCACGGGCCGCAACCCATGCTGGATCGCGTCGACGGCTGTCGCTCGGATGCAGCCACTGGTCGTGCAGCCCACCAGAATCACGGTGTCGACCGAACGCGCCGCGAGCCACGAACTCAGGTCCGTAGCGAAGAACGCGCTGGCATACCGCTTCGAAAGCACCGGCTCGCCGGGGACCCGGCCAAGACGAGGATCGACGTCGACCGCGGGCGTGCCGGCCACTAGCGTCGAGAGTCCCGCCTGCTTTCGGTGCCAGACGGTGGCTGTCCCGGCTTCGGCGGCCTCGTACTGAACCGTGGTGAACTGCACGGGTACATGGCGCGCGCGGGCAGCGTCCAATATCGCGCGGACGGCGGCGATCTCGGTGTCGAGGTCGGCTCCCAGGGGCATTACGGGGTCGGTAAAGCCGTTGATGATGTCAATCACGAGCACGGCTGGGCGCTCGCCGAAACCGATGCGACGCCCGAACCCACGCTGGGCGAAGAACTGATGTTCGCCTACCGATGCCTCCGTGGACATGTCAGCGCGCCTCAAATGCAGCGATGCTCGCCAGCGCGTCGTCGTACTTTTCGGCGAGGTACCACTCGGCGATCTCGTCGGTGTTCGCGTACCAGACTCCCGGGACGTGGGAGATCTCCCGAAGCGCCTCCACGAAGTGGCGGTAGCGGAACGGCTGGCCGACGAGGAATGGGTGGATCGATACCGAAAATACCGCTCCGGGACGAGCGTCGGCCTCGTCGTAGAGCACCTGAAACTGGTCCACAATGAGTTCGGTGAACTGACGAGGGGTCATGCCTTGGTCGACAAAGACCGGGATGTCGTTGATCTCGATCGAGTACGGCACGGAAAGGAAGCGCCGGTCGGCGTCGCCCATAGGGAACGGCTGGTCGTCGGCAGCCCAATCCAGGGAGTAGGTGAACCCGTGGTCGCGTAGGATGTCGACAGTGTTCGCAGTCTCGGTGAGTGCCGGTCCCAACCACCCCTTGGGAGCCCGGCCCGTGGACTCGGTGAGGGTGGCGACAATATCCGCCATCGCAGACCGCTCCTCGGCCTCAGTGAAACCCGTCCACAGCTCGCTGTTGGTGCGACCGTGCGCGAGAAATGCCCAACCGCGCTGCACGCCAGCCTCCACGATGTCGGGGTACCGTTCGGCAGCGTCGGAGTTGAGTAGCACCGACACCGGAACAGCCGAGGCGTCCATCGCGTCGAGCATCCGCCAGATCCCCGAACGCACCCCATAGTCCCGCCAGCCGTAGTTGAGGGGGTCGACTGGGAGACCCACAGTTACCGGGGTGCGGCAGGTCGACGGCCGACCCAGGTAGAAGTGCTCGATGTTGAGACCCAGGTAGCAGGCCATCTTCTTGTCGCCGGGGTAGACGAGCGGTTCGCGCGCCGGTGCTGGCCAGTAGCGATACGCGGGCTCGTTCATGGATCTCTCCTTCTAGGAATTCATTGTTTGCGGCTGGCGCTCGGCAGAGGTTTAGGCAGTTCGACGTTGGGCGGAGAGCAGGACCGCTGATGTGACGCTGTCCGGGGTGAGCTTGCGGGCCGCTTAGTTCGGCGACGATGCGCCCGTGGCCCAGGACCAGCAACCGGTCGCAGAGGTGCGCCAGGTCCTCGTACTCAACGCTCACAACGACCACCGAGGAGCCGCTGGCCGCCAAGTCGGCCAGCATCCGGAAGATGGCCGGTTTCGCGCCGACGTCGACCGCCTGCGTCGGCTCGTGAACGACGAGCACATCGGGCCGGAGGGCGAACCACTTGGCGAGCACTGCCTTTTGCTGGTTGCCCCCGCTCAGCCGGCCGATCGGCATCCGAGCCGAGCTGGCGACCACTCCGTGCTCATCAAGGCGCTGTGTCGCGTCCTCATGCTCGGCCGAGCGTCGCAGCAGCCCGCGGCGGACGAACGTCGCGATCCGCGGAAGGGAAAGGTTGTCGTTAATGCTGAGGTTGTCGGCGACCGCCAGCCGGCGTCGCTCGGCCGGCACCAGACCGACGCCCGCACGGATCCGGTCGCCGACCGCGGCTCGCGCAGCGTCGAGGCGACGACCGCCGATTTCGATCGTCCCGGACCGCGCGACTGAGGGATCCACAAGGGCTCGCGCCAGCGACTCCATCCCGGAGCCTGGCAGGCCTGAGATGCCCAGGATCTCGCCGCGAGCGAGCTCAAAGCCGATGCCCTCAAGCCCTGGACCGTGCAGTTCCTCCACGACCATCGCACGCGGACCTGCGAGCGTCTCGGCGCGCTGGGGGTAGAGCTGGCCCGGCTGGCGGCCCACCATGAGCTCGACAAGTCGCTCGTGGCTCAACGCCGCTGCTGGCTCGTGGGCGACGATCAGACCACCACGCAAGACGGCTACTTCATCCGCGACCGCCAGCACCTCGTCGAGACGGTGGCTAATGAGGAGGACCCCCAGGTCCCGCTCGGCGGCGAGGCTGCGCGCCCACTGGAGCACCTCGGCGGAGTCGTCCCGCCCCAGCGCTGCCGTTGGCTCGTCTAAGATGAGGGCGTTGATCGGCTCTTCCGGAGCCGTCCGAAGAGCGCGCAGCATCGCAAGCTTCGCCTGCTCTGCCAACGAGAGGCGCCCGACATCTGCGTCGGGCTCGACGTCCACGCGGCTTTCGCTCAGCAGCCGTTCGACAGCCCGCCTACCTTCTTTCCAGGAGATTCGCCCGAAGCGCGTGGAGTAGCCGCCGAGCAGCAGGTTGTCGAGCACGCTGATGCCAGGGACGAGCGTGCTTTCCTGGTGGACGAAGCGCAGCCCGGCACCCCGGGCCTCCTCCGGAGTGCCGCTCTTGAGTTCGCGGCCCCCGACCGCCACACGTGAGCCGGCATCCGCCGCGTGGTAGCCGCTGAGGATTTTGACGAGGGTGGATTTGCCCGACCCGTTCGCGCCCACGAGGGCGGTGACCGTCCCCCGCGGCACGACGAGGTCAACGCCGGCCAGGACGGGCGTGCCCTCGACGTACGCCTTGGTCACCCCTTGGAGCGACAGAGCCGACCGCCGTGCCGGGCTACTCATCACCGCCCCCACAGGTCCATGAAGTGCTCGGTGATGACGTCGGTGCCCGCGTACCAAGATCCGTCGTTCGACAGCTCGGCACTGAGTTCGACCTCATCAATGTTGGACTCGTCGAAGATCCGCAGCGGTGCCAATGCGTCCTCGACAGGCTTTTCACCAACCAGCGACCGGAGGACAAGATCGGCCTGGATAAAGCCCAGGGTTCGTAGGTCATTGCCGACATCGACCTTGACCAGCCCGCTGTCGGCAAGGTCGCTCATCGGTTGAAAATTGCCGTTGATGGTCGCGATGCGGATCTGGCCGCTTTTGCCGGCCTGCTGGATGGCGGGCGCGACGAACTGTGTCATCGGGTCGAACGTCGGGACGACGTAGTCGATCTCGGGATTCCTGGTCAACTCAGCGGAGGTGGTGGGGCCGAGGTCCGTCGCCCAGTTCGCGATGGACACACCCTTGACCGTCACCTCGCACGCGTCACAAACTTCCTCCATCCGCTCAACGAAAGCTTCTTCGGTCTGGATAGAGCCTTTAACGTCTGTCGTCGTGAGGAGCAGCACCTTCGCTGCGGCACCAGAATCGGCCACGACCCAGTCGGCGACCAGCTCACCTGACAGGGCAAAGCTTGACCGCTCTGGCCCGCCAAGCCGGACACGAGCGGCCCGTTCGCGTCGAGCGCAGCACCCGAGAGGACCGGGATGCCAGCTTCTGCGGCCTCATCCAGGGCGTTGGCGTAGGTTTCCGGCTCCGGCCCGTCTACCTGGACCGCGTCGGCCCCCTGGGCGACCGCCTGAGAGATGCAACTGTTGATGTTTACCGGGTTGCTCTCACCGTCACACGTCGTGACCTCGACTCCGGCCATGGCAAGCGCGTCCTCGAAGTTGGAGCCCAACGCGGTCAGGAATGGGTTGTTTGCCTCCATCGTCACGCGCCAAACCTTCATCCCGTCTGCGGCGCTGCTGTCGAATGCCTCGCCGGGGTACTCGATCGTGGTCTTGGCGCGGTAGGCGTCAAGACGCTCAGTCACCTCCTCGGGGGCGGTGCCTCCGCCACCCGAACCACCGCTGTCGGTCGGCGAGCTGCAGGCGGCCACGGCGAGGGTCGATCCGAGGGCGAGGACGACGGGCAGTGTCCGGGCAGGCGAGTGCTTCATGGTGTTCCTCAATTTGGTGGTTGGACGCCGAAAGATCGGCGCAGGGACCGAGACGGTGAAGCGGTGTGGTCGTGGAAGACCGAGGAGTCGGCCGGTTCAGGCCGTGTGTGTGGTCCGCCGAGCGGCCACGTGCGAAATGGTCACGGCCAGAACGACCGCGGCGCCGTAAAAGACATCTCGTATCCAGGTGTCGAGGCCGAGGAGTACCAGGCCGGTGATGCCGGTAGCCAGGAAGAGCACGGCGACGATCGTGCCGAGCGGGTTAATCCGGCCGGGTTCGAAGACCGCGGAGCCCGAGAAGCGGCCGCGAACGCGGGAAGCAGGAGCGATTGCAAGGACGTGGGTTGAAGTCCGCCGGCAATTCCCAGCGTCATGATGCCGGCGATGCCCGCGAGCACGCTGGTCGCGACGAACGTCCCGGTCCGCACCCGCCCGACGGGGACACCTGAGAGGCGGGCGACCTCGCGATTCTGACCGATGAAGAGCACGTACCTCCCGACCGGGGTGTGCCGGTAGAGATACCACAAGACCAGCCCGACCAGGAGCGCGTAGTAGAAGGCCGCACTGATGCCAGCGAGCTTGGAGTTCATCGCTGTGCTCAGTTCGTCTGGAACGCCCGCGATCGTCATGGAGTCGCTGATCCAAACGGCCATGCCTATGAGCAGCGTGCCCATACCGAGAGTGACGACGATGCTCTGAACGCCAACGGCGACCGCGAGGGTCGCGTTGACGAGCCCGACCAGCACGGCCGCCGCCATCGCCACCGTCAGAGCCAACCAGAGCGGCTGCTGTTGAACGGTGCTCAACTGGCCCGCAATCGTCGCGGTCAACGCCATGGTGGACGCTGCTGAGAGGTCGTACTCGCCGGCCGCGAGCGTCGGAACGATGGCGAGCGCGAGCACGAGCAACGCCGACTGCGAGTTGACGATCGAACTGAAGTTGGCAGTTGTAGCAAAAGTGTCCGGCGCCAAGACGGCGAACAGCACGATCTGCGCAGCGAAAACGACCAGGACTCCGTACCGCGGCCAAAAGTCGCTGTGGCCGACTCGCCGCTGAGTTGCCTTGGGCCCGGACTCAACCACGGCCTCCGCCGGCCGGGTGCCACTTCGTTCTGCGCCATCTCTGCCTCCTCTCAGCCTCTTCTGGCTGTCGCACCGAGCCTGTCGATGTCGCGGCCCAGCGCCGCTTGGTTGCAGATCCTGTATGTCAAGGTCGGCACACGTGAAGTAGAATTCTGCTGTGCAGAAGAAGACTCCGATGGAGCGCCCGCCGTACGCCATCACATCCGTCGATAACGTGCTGCGGCTACTTCAACTGCTTCGGGACATGGGAGCGCTGCGGCTGAGGGAGGCCGCTGTCGAGCTGGACGTCGCACCTTCCACGGCTCACCGACTGCTTAGCAGTGCTGGTCTACCGAGGATTCGCGGTTCAGGACGAGCATCGACGCTACGTGCCCGGTCCGGCATTAGGTGAACGTGCCATCAGCGCCTCTTGGATCCCGAGTCTCATCAGCCTTTCGCGCGACCCGGTCGGGCTTCTGTGCTCTCAGCTCGACGAGACGGTCAACCTGATGATCCGTGTTGGCGTCAACGCGCGGTTCCTGTTCTCGGTCGAGGCCACGACCCCGCTCCGGGTAGGTGACCGCGCCGGGACCGTGCTGCCTGCCCTTTCAGTGTCGGGAGGCAAAGCGCTGCTGGCCACTCAGCCCCGGGAGCTGCTCGAGCAGCTGTACCGCAGTAGAGCTGCCTCGGCTGCAGGCCACGACCTGGATGACCGAGAGTTTGGCCGCTTGTGCTTCGACCTCGCCGAGATCAGGGCGGCAGGGCACGCCGTCAACATGGGCGACACTGAGGAAGGGATTGCCGCGGTCGGCATCGCCGTCCTCGACCCGCGCGGCGTACCAGTCGCGGCAGTGTCTGTCGCAGCACCTATCGCCCGAATCGCTCGCGTGCTGGAGCCGACAAGGCTCGCGCTTGTTCACGCCTGCGGTGCACAGATCACCCAAAACCTGGCCGACTCGGGATTCGAACCCTGAGGTCAGCCGGGCTCAGAGATTCTGTATGCCAGAACAGATCATCTTGCCCTCGGCCCGACCCATTGACCAGGCCTACGCGCTCGAATTGCACCGTGACTCACACCATGATGTTGATGGCCTTCTCCTCGGTGTAGGAGAGCAATTCCTCGAGGCACTCCTCTTTGCCCCCAACGCCGGATGCCTTCACGCCACCGTAGGGGACGTTGAGGAAGTGCTGGGAGGAGCCGTTGATCCACACGAAACCGGCCTCGAGCGCCCGGGACACGCGCAATGCGCGCTCTAGGTCGCGAGTCCAGACGCTTCCAGTGAGTCCGTATTCGACGCTGTTCGCGATCGTGACTGCTTCGTCGTCGGTGTCGAACGGAATCACCGACAGGAGTGGCCCGAAGACCTCCTCACGCGCGATGCGCGATGCCGGTGCGACGTCAACCAGGACCGTCGGTGCCACGAAGAGTGAGCCGGAGAACTCTCCACCTGGCGGTCGACCGCCGCCCGTGCGCACCACGGCCCCCTCATCGCGAGCAACTTCGATGTAGGACATCGACTTGTCAAACTGCGCTCGGTTGATCATCGTGCCCTGCTCGGAGTCCTCGTTCATCGGATCGCCCACGACTCGGGCCTCCACCAGCTCGACCACGCGGTCGACGAGCCGATCGTGCAGGGACCGGTGCACGAGTAGACGGGAGTTGGAGCCGCACGACTGCCCGGACCAGGTGAAGTTCATACCCGCCACCGCGCCGACCGCCGCCTTCTCTAGGTCGGCGTCCTCGAAGACCACCATTGCGTTCTTGCCGCCGAGCTCGAGAGTCACCTGTTTCACGCCACTCTCGGCCGCGGCACGCTGGATCGCCCGCCCCGTTGGCTCGGAGCCGATGAACCCGATCCTGCGTACTGCAGGATGTCGCACCAGCCTGTCCGGAACGGCCGGCCCGTCGCCCACTACTACGTTGATCACGCCCGGAGGAAAAACCTCGTTGGCGAGTTCGGCGAGCCGCAACGTTGAGAGCGGGGCCGCCTCTGGCGGCTTGACTACGACCGCGTTGCCGGCGACGACTGGAGCAGCCATCCGACAGGCGAACATCAACGGATGGTTGTAGGGGAAGATCTTCGCCACGACGCCCACAGGTTCGCGGACGGTCAGATGGAGGTTTTGGCTGGCGGGGATCGTCTGACCTTTTATCTCCAGTGCGAAACCAGCGAACATCCGCATCTGAGCTAGCGCGATCTCGACGTCGAACCGGGCGTTGGAGATCGGTGATCCGGCATCGATCGTCTCGAGCAGTGCCAACTCCTCGCCGTGCTGCTCTACTAGGTCGGCAAACTGGCGCACAAGCGCAGCGCGCGCCAAGGCTGGGGTGTCTCGCCACCCGGGAAGTGCTGCGGCCGCCGCCTCTACTGCGCGGTCGACATCGGCGAGTGAGGCGTTCGGAACGTCCGTGACCACTTCCTGTGTGAAGGGGTCGCTGACGTTGAACGTCGCACCGGCTTCGGCAGGCACCAAGAACGACCTATGAGCAGACGCCACTCACGCGCGACCAACTCGGTGATCTCGGCTGCTCGAGCGGCGCGCGCCCTCGGGGTGTCGGCCTCGGGCGTTGCAGTGTTCATGACTTCCTCCGTAGGAACGACGGCAGCCGACGCCAGCGTCAGAGCAACCATCGCGCAAAACAGAATCTTGCCGTCACAATTTTCCGCACAGTAGAAGTTCATTGGACCTCGGCTAGTGAGTTCCCGCCGGGTCCGCAACAGTCCGTCAGCGGGACGACCGGATACATCAGGGGCTCGTCCTCCGGAATCAACGCGGTCGGACCGTAGATCCAGTCCAGGTAGGTGTAGTCGTCGGTGGCCCGCGCACGTAGAAGGATGTTGCGCTGGTCGCGCCGCTTCCCGTCCAGATGCCACAGTGCACCCCAGGCGCGAGCCGTGGTGACCACCCGACGACAGTGCTCCGGACGAACGGCCTCGTATGCTGCTAGCACCGCGCCCCAGTCGACGTCGCTACCGGTTCTCCCGGCCACCAGCTGTTGGGAAACCCATTCCGCGATCACCCAACCGTCCTCAATCGCCATGATCGCGCCCTGCGCCATGTATTGCAGAGGAGGCGAGCAGCGTCGCCCAGGAGCGCGATTCGCCCATGCACCCAGGTCATGATCGGGTCGCGGTCATACATCCGCCACCACTTGTCGCGCCACATGTGCGGGATGCCGGCGCGGACGGCGTCGCAGGTCCCGGCGAAGTAGGCGTCCAACTCGTCCGGGGTACCCCAGTCCTCCTCGCCGGCGAGGGCCTTCGGAGACTCGAATACGGCAACTTGGTTGAGCAGCTCACCGCCGCGAAGTGCGTAGTGGACGAAGTGGCAGCCCGGCCCAACGTAGACCACGACTTCGGATAGGTCGATCGACCGGTTAGCCGCTTCTACGACCGGCATCGTGCCACGGTAGGCGACGTACGCGGACGAGACGGGTTCGTCGTCGACCAGCAGAAACCGCGCCACCGAGTGGAGGCCGTCAGCGGCGATGACGACGGCGGCTTCGTGAGTCTCCCCCTTCTGCAGGTGACGGTCGCGGACGCGGCTCGGGTCTCGTACGACGTCACTTGCGCGTCGGTGACGAGCTCGACCCCGACCCCCTGGCAGGCTCGCAGCAGCAGCCCGTGCAGATCACTCCGATGGATCACGAGGTACGGAAAGCCGTAGCGCCGCTCGAGGTCGCGTAGGTCGAGCCGTGTGAGTTCGCTGCCGTTGACGGCATCCCGCATCACCATCGACTCCGGGACGACACCCAGCTGCTTGGCTTCGTCGAGCAGGCCATAGTCGTCGAGGATGCGCGTGCAGTTGGCGAGCTGGATGCCGGCGCCAACCTCGCCAAAAGCAGGAGCTTGCTCGAGCACGCGTACGACAAGGCCGATGCGGGTGAGCGCATAGGCAGCGCTCAGTCCGCCGATCCCGCCACCGACGACGATCACGTCGGGGTTGCCCGTACTGCTCAACGGAGACTCAGATGCGGTCACAGCCAGGGACCCAGGTCCGGTGCATCGATCAGGGCGTGGGGCCTGCCGGCCAGCCACGCGGCCAACTCTGGCAGCGGTCCGTCCGCAACCTGAACCCTGCCGCGCTTCACCATAATGTCGGCTACGAGAGCCTCCAGGAAGTCCGTTGGGAGGTCAGCAAACTCGATGTCACGGTCGAGATCCACGGCGTGCACGCACACTTCCCGCGCCCGCAGCCAGGGGATCTCGGTTGCCGGCAGTGTCCGCCCTTGAGCGGTCACAACCTGCCGGGCCCACTGCGCTTCATTGAGAGTTTCCATCGCGAGGATGAGCTGCTCGTGAGACGTGCGTACCCACGACACAAGCTCTCCAGGGTCCCTTCTCGCGCCCTGCTCGATCCCGTCAGCACGATCCTCGGCGTTTGCATACATGGGTGTCTTGCGCCCGGTTGCCGCCCAGCGCACCAGGTTGCCCAAAGCATCAGCGTTCGCCGCCACATGGGCCACGAGGTGTCGCCGCGTCCAGGCGGGGAGGAGGGTAGGACCCGCGAAGTCGCTATCGGTTAGACCACTAACCGCGTCGAGGAGCAGCTTGCTTCCTTCCTCGACCCACCGGACGGCGTCGGTATGAGTGCGCGTCATCACTCCTCCTTAACTACGCGGTTGATGCACGACCCGAGGCCTTCGATCGCGGTGACCACGGTCTCGCCACCGGCGAGGTAGACCTTGGGGTCCCGTGCGTGACCGACACCAGCGGGAGTCCCGGTCGCGATGAGGTCACCTGGGTTGAGCCGGATGACGGTAGATATGTACTGGACCAGGTTCACGGGGTCGAACAACAGCGTTCCGGTGTTGTCGGCCTGCATCACCCGTTCGTCCACCTTCGTGGTGACATCGAGCGCGGGGCGCACGCCGCCCTCCAACTCGTCGGGAGTTACCAGGTACGGCCCGACCGGCGTGGAAGCGTCCCAGATCTTGCCCTGGGTCCACTCGATCGTACGAAACTGCCAGTCGCGCACGGACACATCGTTCATTACGGTGAAGCCAGCAATTGCGGCTTCAGCCTGGGACTCGTCTGCACGACGGACCTGCTTGCCGATGACGACGACGAGTTCCACCTCCCAATCCAACGCGTCCGTCTCACCGGGCTTGAGGATGTCGTCGTATGCACCAATCAAGGTGTCGGCAAACTTAGGAAACAGCGTCGGGTATATCGGCAGCTCCCTACCCATCTCCTCGATGTGATTGGTGTAGTTGTGCCCCACGCAGATGATCTTCGACGGATTGGGCACCACGGGCGCGAAGTCGGCCCCTGCGACGGGGTAGGTAGTGCCAGTCCCGGCGACGTCACGCCAATCCGAGCGGGCAAGCAACTCACCGAGGTCAGCAGCACCGAGGTCCAGCAGCACGTCGCCCTCGAGCCGAACAGCGCGGGTGCCCTGGGGGGTGCGGATGGTGGCGAGATTCATCGGATGATCTCCTGTCGGTCGAGCCGGAGCGCCTCGAAGACGGGCGCGTCGCTGAAGCGAAAAAGGTCGAGCGAGCCGGAATCGGAGTCCGTTTTGCCAGCTTCAGAGCGGGCCGAGAAGGATTGCCATGAAGGGACGACGAAGAGGTCACCGCGGGTGACTGTCCAGTTGTGATCGCCCACCGTGACCGTTCCAGACCCATCGAAGACCTGATAGACGCTGGATCCTGTTTCTCGGATCGGGGCAGTTTCGACACCGCGAGCGACGCGGTGCATCTCAGCGCGAATGGTCGGGAGCACGTCTCCGCCCGTGGCTGGGTCGCTGTAGCGAACCGCCGCGTGGCCGCGCTCTACCGTGCTCGTGAATCCCTCCGCTTCGACCGCTAATTGGTCCGCCAGCGCGCGGTCGGTGTGCTCCCACCTGTAAGACAACAGTGGAGTGCCAGCCGCATCGTGCGCGACACCGACCGGACGGAGGCCCGGGTGCCCCCAAACTCGTTCCGACCTTGAACGCTCAGGCGAGATTCGCTCGGCATCGCTGATTTGATCGCGGCCGAACTCGAAGAATTGTGCGTCGGCCATGTACTGGAACGGGATGTCGAGCCCGTCCACCCATGCCATTGGCCGGTCCGTCGCATTGTGATGGGCGTGCCAGTTCCACCCGGCCTGCGGCAGAAAGTCGCCCCGGTTCATCGGGACCGCGTCGCCGCCCACGACCGTCCAGACGCCGGATCCCTCAACGACGAAGCGGAAAGCGTGCTGAGTGTGCCGGTGCTCGGGAGCATCCTCGCCCGGCATGAGGTACTGAATCGCAGCCCACAAAGTCGGCGTAGCAAAGGGTCGACCACCGAGAGCCGGGTTGGCGAGCGCGATCGCCCGGCGCTCGCCGCCGCGGCCGACTGGGACCAGGTCTCCAGCCCGCTCCGCCAGTCCGACCAGGTTCTTCCAAGTCCAGCGGTGCGGAACCGCACGGGAGCGCGGATGGGCAGGCATGAGATCGCCGATCTCGGTCCAGAGCGGCACGAGCATCTCTTGCTCAAATCCGCGGTACAACTCCTGAAGAGCTGGAGTGACATTCGGTTGATCCGCGCCCGAGACGGCCCGCAGCCTGACCGGGGACTCAATGATGGCCATGGAGGAACCGTGACACCCTGCACAGAGAACAGAACACTGGATTCTGTAGGGCAGAACGAGCGCGAGCCCTCGACACTAATGAGGCGAGATCGAGGACGCTCGCCCGGCGCGGCCTGACTCCCCTGACTTGGATTCCTGGCGCATCTGGAAGTTCTGCAACCTCCCCGACGTCACGTTCACCGCGAACCTGATTGGTGAGCGCGCACCCGCCGACTGGTGGGAACGGGGTGCGCGGAGCCGGCGATGATCTTGGCGCACGTGCTCGGTCGTGGGGTCCATACAGGGACAAGCATTGTTAGGCGGACGGTGCCGGTTACGGGTGGCCTCTGGTTCTCGAAGCCCCATGTGGTCAGGCGGGGTCGGAGAGCATTCCGTTTCGCATCCGCGCCGACTCGTGCGTACGTGTCGGCGGTGATACGTATCGACGAATGCCTGAGGACGGCAGAGACCACCTCGAGCGGGATCCCGTTGGCGAGCATGATCGTCGCGCAGGTGTGGCGTGATGCGTGCATGCGGCGCTTGCCCAGGCCGGCAGCCTGCGTCCACTCGTGCCAGTAGCGCAGAACGTTTCGTGGGTCGGTCCAAGTGCCGATCGGACTCGCGAACACGATGCCGGGGTCTATCCAGGTGCCAGCCGCGAGTCGCTCCGCAGCTTGGCTCTTGCGATGCGCTCGCAGATCGGAGAGCGCTGGCTCGACGAGCGGGATGGTGCCCTCGCTGCCCGTGGTTTTCGTCGGACCCACTGTGATCCCCTGCCCGGCGACCCGAGACAGCGTGGACGCCACTGTCAGGCTGGGCTCGGGTCCGTCGAGGTCGATGTTCTCCCACCGCAGCGCCAGCGCTTCACCCTTTCGCAGTCCAAGGGTCAGCAGCACCGTCGCCAAGGCGCCGATCCTGTCGCCCCTGGCAGCGGTCATCACCGCCTCGGCCTCCTCGGGCTTGAGCGTGTCGTCGGTCCTGGCACGGTCGTCGCGCTTGGGGCCGGCAGCGATCGCGGCCACGTTGCGGTGCACGATGCCGTGACGCTCGGCGACTGAGAGCGAGGCGCGAAGGACCCGATGGGCGGCCTTCGCGGTGTTGGCCGAGAGGCCTCGCTGACGTAGGTCGCGGCTCATCCTCTCGACGTGTGCCGGGGTCAGCTTGGCCAGCGGGATTGCTCCCACTGCGGGTCGGACATAGGACTCGACGGCGTTGCGGTAGGTCGATCGCGAGCCCGCGCTCAGGTCGCCGCAATGCTCGGTCATCCACATGTCGAGCCACTGCCCGGTGGTCAGTCGCTGGTCGACTGGTTCGAGTCCGTGGCTCTTGTCGCTGCGCGCCTTCTCGAGTTTGTCGAGGACGTCGCGCTTGACCCGTCCGTAGACCACGCGACGACGGCGCCGACCCTTGTGGTCGCGGCCGAGCTCGACCGTGCCGACCCACAGACCGTCGGCCTGGCGCTGATAGACCGCGCCCTCTCCCCATCCACGTCGTGCCCGAACCACCCTCAGAGAGTACCTCTGAGGTGTAGCCAAGTTGTAGCCATTTGTCCTGGAAACGTACGGACCGATTTGGACGAATCCCGCTCAACCAAAGGGTTTTGTGGACCCCTATGGACCCCCAAAAAGTATTCAGCGGGTTCGGGGTTCGAGTCCCTGATGCCGTACCAACCAAGTGCAAGAGCCCGGGCCCCTCCTTCACGGAGTGGCCCGGGCTCTTGCTTGAAACCTACGCGCAGGTGCCGCCGGCTCGACCGAGCGTGTCCGACAACGGCAGGTAGTCCGAGGAGTTGCCGACGCGCACCGTGTAGCAACCGGGCGTCACGGTCCAGCCGTCGTCCCAGATCGAGAAGGCCCGCTCGTCGAGCTCCACCGTGACCGTCTTGGTCTCCCCCGGTGCCAGCTGGACCTTGTCGAAGCCCTTGAGCTGCAGCGGCGGTTCACCGGCCGCGGCCGGGAACTCCAGGTAGACCTGCGCGACCTCGGCACCGGCGCGGGAGCCGGTGTTCTTCACCTTGACGCTGACCGTCGCGCCGTCGCCGTTGCCGGTGACAGACGAGATCGGAGAAGGCGAAGCTGGTGTAGGAGAGCCCGAAGCCGAACGGGAAGAGCGGCTCGATGTCCATCGCGTCGTACCAGCGGTAGCCGATCAGCAGCTTCTCGCTGTACGTCGAGTGGGGCATGCCCTGGGCGTCCTTCACGCCGGGGTACTGCTCGGGAGTGCGCAGCGGGCCGTCGGCCAGCTGCTTGGGGAAGGTGACCGGCAGCTTGCCGGAGAAGTTGGTGTCGCCGAAGAGCAGGCTGGCGACGGCGTCACCGTCGACCTGGCCCGGGTACCAGTTCTCCACCACCGAGCGGACCGAGCCCAGCCAGGGCATCTCGACCGGGCCGCCGTTCTGGAGCACCACGATCGTGTTCGGGTTCGCCTTCGCCACCGCGCTGACCAGGGCGTCCTGGTTGCCGGGGATCGGGATGCAGGTCGGGAAGTTCGGGATCTGCAGCACCGCCAGGAAGGGGTTGCAGATCGCCTGGTGCGGCTGGAGGTCCTTGCGGTCGTTGGCCTCGGTCTCGGCGCTGTTGACGAAGACGATCGCCACGTCGGCTGTCTTCGCGGTCAGCGACGACAGCAGCGGCACCGCGCCGGTGTCGTAGACGACCCTGGTGTTGTTCGCCGCTGCCCGGGCACGCAGGGCGTCGACGGGCGCGACCACGTCCGGGTGCAGCCCGAAGACGGGCACGTGGTTGCTGCCGAACCCCTGCGAGGCGAGCTTCGAGCCGAGCGGGGAGGCGGGCAGGCCGATCACGGCGATCTTCTTGGTCGCGGCAGTCAGCGGCAGCAGGCCGCCTGCGTTCTTGAGCAGGACCGAGCCCTCCTCGGCGATCTGCTGGGCCGTCGCCAGGCTCTCGGCCGTCGTCGCGACGGCCGGGTCGGCAACCGCATCGGGAAGAGGCGGGTGCTCGAACAGGCCGAGCCGGAACATCGGCGTCACGATGCGCCGGACCATGTCGTCGAGCCGGGACGGCGCCACGGCTCCGCTCTGGACCGCCGCCTTCAGGCTGGCGCCGAACTTCGCCGGCTGCGCCTGCGCGATCCCGAAGTAGCCCTCGCCGGACATCTCCATGTCGAGGCCGGCGTTCGCGGACGGCGCCGTGGAGTGGGTGGCCCCCCAGTCGCTCAGCACGAAGCCGTCGAAGCCGAGCTCGTCCTTGAGCAGGTCCTGGAGCAGCCCCGGGTGCTCGCAGGCGTGCACCGAGGCCACCCGGTTGTAGGCGCACATCACCGAGCCGACGCCGGCCGCGATGGCGTCCTCGAACGGCGGCAGGTAGATCTCCCGCATCGTGCGCTCGTCGACCTCGGAGGAGTTCGTCATCCGGTCGACCTCCTGCTCGTTGAGCAGGAAGTGCTTGGCGTTGGCGAGCACCGGGCGGCTCTGGATGCCCTCGACGAGCTCCGCGCCGAGCTGTCCGGTCAGGTACGGGTCCTCGCCGGCGTACTCGAGGTTGCGGCCGGACAGCGGGTTGCGCGTCATGTTCAGGCCCGGCCCGAGGACGACGTTCACGCCCTTGCGGATGGCCTCGTCGGCCAGCACCTGACCGTAGGTCTCGATCAGCTCGCGGTTCCAGGTCGATCCCTGGGTGATGCCCTGGGGGAAGGCCGTGGTGCGCTTCTGCCGGAACCCGATCCCGCCGGAGCTGTCGTTGAGCACGACGTTCGGCACGCACAGGGCGGGGTTGCCGAGGATGACCCCGGAGGCTCCCCGGTTGGGCGACTTCGGGTTGAACAGCCCGATGCCGGTCACCATCTGGATCTTGTCGTCCAGGCTCATCGCCGCGACCAGCTCGTCGGCCCGTACGCTCGGGTGACTTGGCCGTGTCCATCCAGCTGCAGGCAGGGCCGCCGGGCCCGCCTGCGCTGTCGGCACCGCGGTCACCGCCAAGGACGTCGCCGAAAGAGGTCGCCAGCGCGAGCAGCAAACCGAGGCAGATCCGGCCACGACGACGGGAGAGGTTCGGCATCGCAGGTCCTCTGAACGGTGCCGAACGCCGACACGACGGGGTGGGAAGTCGTCGCATCGTAGCGACCGGACGGTCCTTCTGACAATGCCACTCATCTTGACAGTCACTGTCACCCGCAGAAGACTGGCGGCATGATCCTCGACAGCTTCGCGGTGGCCGACAAGGTCGCCATCGTGACCGGCGCCGGCCAGGGCATCGGCCGGAGCATCGCGATCGGCCTCGCCGAAGCAGGCGCCGACGTCGTCGTCGCGGCCCGCACGTCCACTGACCTCGACGAGGTCGTGGCGCGCGTCGAGGAGACCGGCCGGCGGGCCCATCGCGGTGCGGACGGACGTGATGGAGACCGACCAGCTCGAACACCTCGTGGCCGAGACCCTGCGCGTGTTCGGTCGGCTCGACATCCTGGTCAACAACGCCGGCGGAACGGCTCCGCGGCCGGCGATGATGACCTCCGAGCGGTTCTTCCATTCAGCAGTCCACTTCAACGCAATCGCACCCTTCCTGCTGACCACGATGGCGGCGCAGGCGATGGTCGACACGGCGGGCGGCGGCAGCGTCGTCAACATCTCCTCACGCGCGGCCGACATGGTGCTGACCTCGTTCGTCGCGTACGGCGTCGGCAAGGCGGCCCTGACGCACCTGACCAAGAACCTCGCGGCAGAGTTCGCGCCTCTCGTGCGGATCAACGCCATCGGCACCGGTGCGATCGACACGCAGGCACTCGCGACCGTGCTGCAAGATGAGCAGATGCACAACGATCTCCTGGACCGTACGCCGATGGGGCGCGCCGGCAGACCCGAGGACATCGCCTGCGCTGCCCTCTACCTCGCCTCCCCGGCATCGTCGTGGGTGACCGGCAGCATCCTGAACGTCGACGGTGGCTCCAGCGTGCCCGCCGTGCAGATCCCCGCTCCGTCCCTCGCACCGCGAACCACGAGGTGAGCATGCCCACCACTCGAGAGACGGCCGTTCAGACCGACGAGAGCGCTCCGGTGCCGCTGCGCGAGCGCCAACGCATCGCGCTGCGCGCCGACATCCAGCTCACCGCGTTGCGCCTCTTCGCAGCCAACGGGTTCGACAACGTGACCACCGAAGCGATCGCAGAAGAGGTCGGCATCTCGCCGAGCACCTTCTTCCGGCACGTGCCCAGCAAGGAACACCTCCTGCTCGGAGCGACCCAACGCGGCCGGGCGCAGATCGTCGCCAACTTCCATGCGCGCCCGCCGGACGAACACGTCTCCGACTCCATCGCGGCGGCCATCCTGGCTCGCACCTCACAGTTCGTGAACGACGACGAGACAGTAGAGCTGTGGCGCCGGGCGATGGCGTCGGCACCGGCAGAGCTACGGCGCGCCTCGTTGCTCAGTCACGAAGACTGCGACGAGCTGATCGCCGCGGTCGCGCTCCGCCTCGACAAACGCGCCAAGCTGGCTGACCTGCGCGCCGGGGTGCTCGTTCGCGCGACCGTCGCTGCCGTCGAGTATGCCTACGAGTGGTGGCTCACCAACGACCAGAAGGAGTCCCTCCACACGCTCACCGAGCGGGCGCTGGACCTGGTCAACAACGGTCAGGCCCGTCGGACGCCGCGGTAGTAGCCGCGCCGGACCACCCACGGCAGCAGCAGCCGGTTGATGACCCACGCCGGGATCTGGATGGTCCGACCGTCGGGAGCGAAGTAGAGCAGCCCGTCGTCCTGGACGTGGATCGCAGTGAGGACGCCGATGTCGCCCAGTCCGGCGATCAGCACCCGCGGCTTGCCGACCACCTCACCGACTTGGGCGCAGTGGCGGCGCAGGAACGTCCATGGCGGGGCGCTCACAGCCGCCATCCACATGCAGCAACGTGCCGGTGACCCAGGCGGACGCCGGGGAGGCGAGGTAGAGCGCGGCACAGGCGATGTCCTTCGGCGTGCCCGGCCGCCGCATCGGGGTGTTGGCCTCGAACTGAGCGCGCAGCTCCTCGTTGGTGAGCACGACCTCGAGACCCTGGGTCGCGACACCGCCGACCAGGATCGCGTTGACCCGGACCAGCGGCGCGAACTCGCCCGCGAGGTTGCGGGTCACCATGTTGAGCGCCGCTTTGCCCGCGCCGTACGCGGCGAACGAGCTCAGCACCATGTCCGACGATCGTGAGGAGATGTTGACGATCGACCCGCCACCCGTGGAGTCGACCATCGGCTGAGCGGCGAGCTGGCTCATCAGGAAGGGCGCGGTGACGTTGAACTTCATCGCCATGTCGAAGAAGCGCTCCGAGGTGGCCATCGCAGGCCGTGGGCCGGTGCCTCCCGCGTTGTTGACCAGCACGTCGAGTCGCCCGAAGTGGTCGACAGCGGAGTCGACGAGGCGGCGCCGATCATCGTCGACGAGCACGTCGGTGACCACGCCGAGAGCCGTGCCGCCGAACCCCTCGATCTGAGCGACCACCTCGTCGAGGTCGGCCTCGGTGCGCGCGCCGACCACGACGCTGGCTCCGGCCTCGGCCAGACCAATCGCGATGCCGCGGCCGATGCCCTGCCCGGCGCCGGTGACGATCGCGACGCGGCCGTCGAGCCGGAACTCGTCGAGGATCACTTGCGGCGCCTGTGGCCGAGCTGCGGGGCAGCCCGCCCGGCCAGGAGCGGAAGGTCCAGGAAGGTCTTGATGCCGGCCCCCGCGGCGACGACGTACGGGATGGCGCTGACGCAGTGGTTGGCGGTGACGACCACCCCGGGGTTGCGGACCAGCCCCTCCTCGATGGTCTCGGGCTGCAGACCCTTGAACGTGAGCTTCACGTCGGGATCGCCGCTGATCTCGACCTCGAAGCGCTCCCCCTCGGGCCCGAAGTTCCACGGGGGGTCGAGGTGCTCCTCCCCCATGAGCCAGTTGACGCTCGCGGTGACCACGGGCGTGCCGTCCACGACCGCGCTCCAGTGGAACTTGCGGGCTGCGACCTGGCCGGGCTCGATGACGCCGACCGGCGCGTCGATCGGTGCGGTGGCGACGGCGATCTCCTGCACCGTCTCGAGCTCGGGATCGACGTCGAACCCCATCTCCGAGACGATCATGCGCACGGACGCCTTGAAGCCGGCGCCGAGCAGGCCGACGATCGGCCCCGACATCGCCTCCTCGGGGGATACGCCGAAGCCCATGATGTGGCGCACCACATCGGGCGCGTTGTAGGTGCGGATGTCGCTGAACTCCTCCGCCCGCACGTGCGTCACCTGGGCGGTCAGCGCCGACACCATGAGCGGGAAGCGCTCGGTGATGCCGCCCGGGTGGATGCCGGTGCCGTGCAGCGTGCTGCCACCCTCGGCGCAGGCAGCGAGGATCGCCTGGCAGTTGTCGAGATCCGGATAGACCCAGCCGACCGGCGTGACCACGTTCTTGCCCGACCGGAGAAGTGCCACGACCTCGTCCTCGTTGGGCAGCAGCGGGCTGTAGACGACGCAGTCGGCGTCGAGCGCGAGGATCTCGTCCGTGCTGGTCGTCGCGAGTACGCCGGTCGGGTCGAGCCCGACGAGCTCACCGGCGTCCTTCCCGGACTTCTCCGCCGAGTGCACCCACACCCCGACCAGCTCCAGGTCGGGGTGAGCCAGCACTCCCTCGATCGCTGCCTTGCCCACGCCACCGGTCGCCCACTGCACCACTCGAATCGTCATGGCCTGATTCAGCCACTCTTGACAGTGACTGTCAAGATTCCAGTAACTGTCACTACGCGAAGAACGAGCCGCCGCCATCGACCGACAGCGTGCAGCCGGTGATGAAGCTGGCGTCGGGGCCGGCCAGGAAGACCGCGGCGCGACCGACGTCGGCCTCCACGTCGGCAGAGCGCGGGATCGACAGCTGCTGGTAGACCGCTTCCAGCCGTCCCGGCTTCCTGGCCAGGTCTGCCTCCGCACTCGGAGTGAGGGCGAAGGGCACGAGGGCGTTGACGGTGATGCCCTTGCGTCCCCACTCGCGAGCCGCGGCGCGCGTCAGCCCACCGACGGCTGACTTCGCCGCGACGTAGGCGCCGTAGCCGACCATGGACTGGTTCTCGGTGCCCGACCGCAGGTTGATGACGCGGCCGCCGTCCTGCAGGTGCGGGAAGCACGCGCGCATGAACCAGAACGAGGCGAACGGCCCACTGGTGAAGGAGATCAGGAACTGCTCGTCGTCCAGGTCCTGAAGTGAAATGCCGACCCGGGCGTCGACGGCGTTGTTCACCAGGATGTCCACGGTGCCGTGCGCCTCGACCACGGCCGCGACGCACGCATTGACCTCGTCGGAGCTTCTTACGTCGCAGAGGTGCGTGGTTCCGGTGCCGGCCGCGGCGCGGATGAGAGCGAGCGTCTCGGCCGCGGTCTCGGGGTTGCGGTCGACGACGGCGACCGCGGCACCCTCTCGCGCCAAGGCCAGCGCGATGCCGCGCCCGACTCCCTGACCTGCTCCCGTGATGAGTGCGACCTTGCCGTCGAGGATGCCCATGTCTTGAACCTAACCGGATCTGACAGTTACTATCAATATGCCAGTAACCATCACTTCCTGGAGAGGCCCGCCGTGGTCACGAGGTCGAGCCCGACGGGCCTGCGCGAACGCCAGCGCAACGCGGTGCAGGCAGACATCCAGCGGGTGGCTCTGGCTCTGTTCGCCGAGAAAGGACTGGAGGCCGTCACGACCGAGGCCATCGCGGAGGGGGCAGGCATCTCGGCCAGCACGTTCTTCCGCCACGTGCCCAGCAAGGAGCACCTCCTGCTCGGAGTGGCCCAGCGCGAAGGGGCCAAGATCATCGCGAACTTCCGGGCCCGACCCGAGGGTGAGGACCTCGCCGACTCCCTCGCGGCGGCCATCCTCGCGCGCACCTCCCAGTTCGAGGGCGACGACGAGACGCTCGAGCTGTGGCGCCGGGCGATGGCCTCGTCACCCACGGCGCTCCGCCGGGCGTCCCTACTCAGCCGCGAGGACTGCCATGAGCTCATCGAGCTGGTCGCCGAGCGCCTCGACAGCACCACCGCCGGCGCCGACCTGCGAGCCGGCGTGCTGGTGCACGCATCGCTCGCGGCCGCCGAGTACGCGTACGAGTGGTGGCTGAGCCACCCCGAGACCGAGACCCTGCACGTCCTGACCGCGCGCGGCCTCGGCCTGGTCCTCCACGACCTGGCGAACCCGCGGCCCGGCATCGTCGAGGAGACCTTGTGACCCGGCACCGGCTCGACTACCTGTTCCTCCCCTTCTTCGTCATCGGCATCATCTACGGCGCCCTCTTCAGCCTGCCCGAGGCGCTCGGCGTGCCGGTCACCGCCGACAGCCCCTGGCCGCCATTGCGCTCGCTGCACACCTGGGCCGTGGAGCAGGAGCCGCAGCACCTCGACATCCCACCCGCCCTCCAGGCCACGGTCCTCTACGACGGCTTCGTCCAGCTGCCGCTGCTCATCGTGTTGACCATCGGCCTCTGGAAGCTCAAGTCCTGGTGGTGGCTGAGCACCCTCGGCCTCGCCTACGCCGTCAGCGCGGTGGTCAACATGTACTTCTACTTCATGCAGACCTTCCTCGGTCCGGACAGCCCTCCGCACCTGGGGACCTACCTGCCCCTGAACCTCCCGTGGCTCATCGTGCCGATGTTGCTCGCCTACCGCTGCTGGCCTCGGCGACCTGGCGAGGTGTCCAGCCCGAGCTGATGGTGGAGACTGCCAGCCGTGGACCTCGATCGCGTCGCCCTTGTCACCGGAGCTGCCCGCGGGATCGGCGCAGCCACAGTCGCCGAGCTGTGCGGTCAGGGGTACGCCGTCACCGCGCTGGACATCTGTAGCGGCGGCCTGGTGCCGCCCGGGGTCGGCTACCCGATGGCAAACCGGGAACAGCTGAACGCGCTCGCGGCACGGTTTCCCGAGCAGGTGCTGGCCGTCGAGTCCGACGTCCGCGACCGCGAGGCTCTCCACTCGGCCGTCAACGCCACGCTCGTCCGGTTCGGCCGACTCGATGCCGTCGTCGCAGCGGCGGGTGTCGTGGTCGGCGGCCAGACGCAGTGGGAGACCCCCGACGAGCACCTGCAGACCCTCATCGACGTGAACGTGATGGGCGTCTGGAACACCGCCGCCGTCACCCTGCCGGTGATGCTCGCGGGCCCGAACCCCGGCGAGTGCCGCTTCGTCGCTCTTGCCTCGGCGGCCGGTGAGCGAGGGCTCTTCAAGCTCGCCGGCTACGTCGCCAGCAAGCACGCCATCATCGGCATCGTGCGCGGGCTCGCCGCCGACCTGGTCGGCACCGGCGTGGCCGCCATCGCGGTGTCGCCAGGGTCCACCGACACGCCCATGCTCGCGGCCACCGCCGACCTCTACAACACCACCCCGGACCAGCTGGCCGAGCAGCAAGGCATCCGCCGGCTGATCACACCCGAGGAGATCGCCGCCACGATCGCGCTGTGCTGCTCCCCGGCCGGGGCAGCGCTCAACGGATCGGTCGTCCGCGCAGACGGCGGCTCCAGCGGGTGAGCAGTCCTAAGAAAGGGCGGCGTCGCTGTCCTGGACGTCGTCCACCAGCGGGATGCCGACGATGTCCAGGACCCGCCGCACGATCGAGTCCGGCCCGGCCAGGACGGTGATGCCGCCGCGAGGTCCGCAGGACCTGCGGGCGCCGATCAGCACACCGACCGCGAGGCTCGGGAAGAACTCCACGGCGGTCAGGTCGACGGTCACCGCACGGCGGTAGCCGTCGGTCGCGTCGCGGAGCGCCTGCCGGAAGGCGTGTCGGTCGGTCTCACCGATGGCGCCGCACACCACGAGGGTGTTCGTCTCGGACCGGTAGGTGGCCCGGAAGGGGGTTTCGTGCACGGACTGGGCCCTGTCGTCGCGCGTGGACACCGGCCATGGGCTCGACCAGCACTTTCCGCACGCTATCCGGCCTGCCCACGCGCCGTCCGGAGTTTGACCGATGACGTGGCCGGTTACCGGCGCAGATGGACCAAGCACTGGGGAGCGCGGGGGGCGATGCCCTGCAGCGGGCCGCGGCCGGGCTCTTCGAAGGTCTGCTGAAGCGTTCCCACCTGTCCCGGACCTCCGACGTGGCGACCGTCGTGGTGGAGGAGGTGCAGCGCGCCCTGGGCGCCTCCGAGACGGTGGTCTATCTCGTCAACCACGAGCACACCGCTCTGGTGCCGTTGCCCAGCCCGTCGTCGCCACCACGCGTGGCGCAGGAGATCGACGGCACCCCGGCGGGCACGGCCTTCAGCCTCACCAGGATCATCGACGAGACGGGCTCGGCTCCGGGCCGGCGCAAGACCTTCGTGCCGCTGATCGACGGCACCGACCGGCTGGGGGTGCTCGAGCTGGAGCTGCCCATCGGTGCTGCCGAGGGCCTGGGCCCCGAGCTCACGCTCGTGCTGGAGCGCTACGGCCACGCGACGGCACAGCTGGTGATGACCAAGCAGTCGTACGGCGACGCGCTCCAGCTGACGCAGCGGTCCCGGCCCATGGGGCTCGGCGCCGAGCTGTTGTGGTCGGTGCTCCCCCCGATGACCTTCGCGACCGACGGACTGGTCATCACCACGATGCTCGAACCGGCGTACGAGAACGGCGGCGACGCGTTCGACTACGCCGTCAACGACGACGTCACACATCTCGCCGTGCTCGACGGCGTGGGCCACGGGCTGTCGGCCGCCGGCCTGTCGACGTTCGCGGTGGCGGCGTACCGCCACGCCCGGCGCACCGGGTTGGATCTGCCCGACACCTATGACGTCATGGACGCGGCGGTCGCCGACCATTTCGGGCAGGAGCTCTTCGTCACCGGTCTGCTGGCACAGCTCGATCCGCGCACCGGCCGGCTGCGGTGGGTCAACGCCGGACACCCGCCGCCGCTCGTGCTGCGCGCTCGCGGACCGGTCGAGGTGCTCGATGGCGCCCCGGCAACACCCCTGGGTCTCCCCATGTTCCGGACCGTGGTGGACGTGTACGAGACCCAGCTCGAGCCGGGGGACTCGCTCGTCCTCTACACCGACGGCGTCACCGAGGCGCGCCGCGCTGGCGGGGAGCAGCTCGGCCTGGACGGCCTTCGCGAGTTCATCCAGCGAGGCGGATCCGCGCACTCGCCGCCGGAGACTCTCCGACGCCTACGGCGAAGCCTGCTCGCCGACGACGGAGCCGTCCTCCATGACGATGCGACCGTGATGCTCGTCGACTGGCAGGGCGGTGCCGAGCGCGAACTCCTCCCCCAGACCGTCTGAAGGGCCCTTCGGCCCGAAAACGCCGCATCTCTCTGCCCGAAGGTCCTAGGACCCATGGACACTGCCAGTCGTCGCGGATGCTCCTATCGTGGGAAGGCGGCCCCCTGGAAGGACCTCCGTGAGGGGGAGGTCCTTTCCCGGGCTCGGGGAGCCCGTCAAGTCAGTCAGGCCTGGCCGATCCGACACGCCCCCATGTTCTCCGAGAAGTCCGGGCTGGCGTCGAGGCTGAGGTGGAAGGTGTCCCGCGTGGGGGGATGGATCTCCACGTCGCCTCCGAGTTCCCTCACCACGACGCGCATCTCTCCCACTCTCTGGGCGAAGAGCCCCCACTCGGTCTTGTTGATGTCGGAGAGATCGGGATACCCGGCATCGAGCGCGGCCAGAACAATGTCACCGAGACCTACCTTCCACCCAGCGAGCCCCCCATGGTGTTTCAGCTCAAGCCGAACCACCACCCGGCTCCGCGTGTCCTCGGGGATCCGGAGGACGTCGACGAACCCGTCAGGTACTTGCGCTGCGATGTCGTAGAGGCTGGCGCGGACGTCGATGGCGTGTGAGTTCACCGTGACCGGTCGCACCGAGCGATAGAGGGCGGCCAGAACAGGATGGCTGCGCAACGCGGGGATGGGCTGGGTGAGGGCACGTACGTGTGCCAGGTGCTGGCCCTCCACGTGCCCCCAGCACGTTGGCACCGAGACACCGCCCAGCCCGGAGTACCTGAGCCAGAGCTGGTCCTCGGTGCTGATGTTCTCGAACCCCACGGGGTCGTTCATCGGTCCCCCCGTCTGGGTGGACCGGCTCGTGGCGAGCAGCGGTTGAGTGCTGTAGGCGCCGACGCTGACGATGTTGCGGTCGCCGAAGTCGACCGTGGACGAGTAGGTGCCGGTGTTGGCTGTCAGGACGGCTTCTCGGACCTGGCCGAGAAGTTCTTGCGCATCAGTGGCCCGGGCCGAAGGTGATGCTGTCGACGCAGGGCGTGATGGGTCGTCTGAGCCACCACACGCGACAGCGGTTGTCGCTATCAGCACTAGTGCGAAGGTTGCCAACGAGGTCTGCCGCACGGCCATGAGGTCTCCCATTCATCGAGCTCCATTGCTGAAATCCACCTCGGGCTGAGCTTTCGCCGACGTTGCTCGTCGTCGCCGGATGGCGTCGATCACGACGTCCGCCACGACGAACGCGGCCAGGCTCAGTCCGAACATCGGCATGTACCAGGCGAGTGCCACCGCGACCACTACCACCACGGCGGCGAGTGGGCGGGGGAGCTGGCGTAGCGCGGGAAGCGGGGCGGGTGGCAATTGCCCGCGGTACGGGCTGCGTTTCCACCACATCCGGTAGCCACCGGCGATCAGGACGATCGTGGCGACAGCGAACCCAGCGAGCAGGATCTGGTTGGCCAGGCCGAACAGGGTGCCGGTGTGCAGCTCGATGCCGAGGGTGCGAATCTGGGCCAGCAGGGGGTAGTCGCCCCAACCGATGTGCTCGGTGATCCGACCGGTGTACGGGTCGACCGCGACGGCCGTCCGATGGACGGGCAGGCCGGGCGAGGTCTCGGCGACCGTGAACACCTGCCCCGGCGCGGCGGACGGGGTCACCTCGAGCGATCCACTCAGGCCGTGGTCGCGCGCCACGCGCAGCACCGAGTCGATGTCGATCGGCATCGCGGGCACCTGGACGTCGACCGGTGCCGCCGCGAGCCGGGGCTGCCGCGCGTCGAACAGCCTCGCTCCGGCGAACCGGCTCATCATCAGTCCGGTCACCCCTGCGATGAGCAACATCGCCGACGTCAAGAATCCCAGCGGTCCGTGGACGGACTTCAGGCGCAGCTGTGCGCCCTTGCCGCGCGGGGCGGGAACAAGGAACTCACGGGCAGTACGCGTCCGGCGTCCCTGCTTGACCAGCCAGAGCAGGAGCCCGCCGACAGTGATCAACGGCAGCCAACTCGCCGCGGTCTCGGAGTACAACCGGCCGACCTCGCCGAGGTGCAGGTTGGCGTGCAGGTCACGCAGCCAGACGTTGGCGGGCAACCGGCCGTGTTCGGTGATCAGCTCGCCGTTGATGTAGTTCGTGTAGGGGTTCGACGTAGACCGTTCGCGCGTGGCTCGGGTCGCCGTCGCCCGGCACCGACAGGTTCACCTGCGTAGTGCGGTCCGACTCGGACGGTGGCACGACCGACCGCAGCTCAGCCTCCGGGTGCGCGGCGCAGCGCCACAGTCACCTGTTCGGTCACCGGTCGAGGCTCGTTCGCCGACCTGTCGACGAAGAGCTGGCTCGCATAGAGGCCGTCGTGGATCTGCGGGCTGAACACGTAGATGAGCCCGGTCAGGCACAGGGCCAGCAACAACGGCGCGACCAGGATGCCGGCCAGGAGGTGCACCCGGCGGGCGAGCGGGCGCAGTGCCGCGCCGGCGTTGCTCATCGCCCGCCCCCGCCCCGGGGGCGTGGCAGCGGGTAGGTGGTCGGTTGTGGACACTGCGCCCGGATCGCCGACGCGTTCGCCTGGGCTCGGGTCCGTTGCGCTCGTCCGCTGCGATCGCACAGGAGTCCCCGCCTCGGAGACTCCGCTCATCGGGGGCACCCTCCCAGCAGGCTGCGACCACCACACCCAGCCCGGTCACGCGCCAACGGAGCCGGGGGCGGGGCCTGGTGGTGACAGCCCGTGCGCAAATCTTCTGGAGCCGTCATCCGCGGGGCCTCCTGCTTGATCGGGGAATCTTGGGGGGTGTCTGGCCAGGAAGGCACCTGGCAGCGACGGTCCGGGGCTGTGCTGCGCTGCCCAGCCCCGGACCGTCGGTGGTGTGTCAGGTGATCAGCAGGCCGACTCGTCGATCGGGTTGATCTGCTCGCAGGTCAGCCCCCTTCGCATGGCCATCGGGATCTCCTGTGACCAGCCGTTGTAGACCAGCGGGAGGGCCAGAACGCCCTGTCCACCTTGCCCCGGGTTGGCGACGAGCTGGTCGTCCATCTTGGTGTCCGACGTCGGGTCCAGCGGCAGCTGGCCAGCGACGACGGCATCGGAGATGTCGCCATCGTTGTTCGGGTCGATGTCGATGACCTGCATGGCGTTGGAGAACTTGTTGGAGACGTAGGCGTAGTAGCCGCCACCCTGCTTGGCGCCGAAGTTGGCACCGTGGCAACCGGCGTTGCACGGCAGTTGCGTGACCATCTTGTTCGTCGTCGGGTCGATCACGTCGACGGTCTGGGACAGGGTGTTCACCGCCAGCAGCGCCTTCCCGTCCGGGCTCACCGGGAGCTGGATGGTCAGTCCGCCCCACGGCATCCCCTTCGCGGGACCGGTCAGCGGGTTGTAGTTCTCCCACAGGTCGATCGTGGAGTTCTTGGCCACCCCGCCGTTGGGGGTGGCACAAGCCGCCTCCTCCAGCGACACGCACGTCACGCTCATCCCCAGGAAGTTGGACAGGTACGCCTTCTTCGAGTCCGGCGTCATCGACGTGGCGATCGGGAACGCCCCGACGGGCTCGTGCCTGACGGACCCCGAGTCCAAGTCGACGATGACGGCCTCGTTGGTCATCGTGTTCGGCGCGACGACCGTCTTGCCGTCATGGCTGGTCCAGTGCGCGTGCGGGTGCGGGGTCATGCCGCTCTCCGGGTCGACGTGGACGCGCTGAACGATCTTCGTGGCGCCTGGTGCAGCCTCCACGATGTCCGTCCCGGCGTTGATGCCGATCGTCAGGTTGTCATTGCCCGGACGGGTCATCACGTGCGCCGGGTTGGGACCGACCTCGAGGCTCCGGATGAACTTGCCGGTCTGCAGGTCGAACACGTCGGTCTTGTTCGCGAACCACTCGTTCCCGTACAGGTACTTGTAGTTCTTGTCCGCCCACATGTTGTGGACGTTGTTCATGTTGATCTCGGGGGCTGCGATCTTCCGATCGATCGTCCAGTCCTCGACGTTGATCTTCGTGATGGAGCCGTGCTTCTCCTTCCCTGCGTAGTCCTCCATCTGAGTGGCGATCCAGACCTCACCCACACCAGGGGTCGTCGGCGCCTTCAACGCGGGCAATGTCCTCGGGTACTCGAACTTCTGGTCGTAGTACGCGTCCAGGTTCGGGATCAGCACCGGCTTGCCGGCTGCGTCGTACTGCAGGATCGGGGCGGGCGGCTGGACCGGGTTCCAGGACACCTCCTTGGTGGCACTGAACTTCTGCCAGTTGCTCGGGTTGGTGATGGTGAAGAAGGCGTTGACCAGCCGCTGGATGATGTCGGCGTTCGAAGGAACGGGCTCCGGCTTGCCGTTGACCACCAGCTTCTCGCCGAAGTCGAGACCCAACGTCAGCGGGTCGTCGACCACGACCGCGCCTAGCATGTAGGGCGCGACCGAGTCGGTGAAGGCGTACAGCCCGGGCTCGGTGAGCTGGATCGTCTTCTCGCCGTAGAAGGCGCCTTCAGCGTCCATGTACGGGAACCCCGCCGCCCCCTCCGGGGCGATCAGCCCGATCGGGTTGCGGATTCCCCCCGCCTTGGCCGGGTCCACGTTGAACGTGACGGTGACCGGAGGCCCCTCGACCGCGAACTCGGAGAGAGAGGCCAAGACACCCATCAGGTCCAAGCCGACCGGCAGCGAGGCCAGGTCGAGCGGCGACCCCGCCGGCATGCCGGCGATGGTCGTCTCGAGTTGGCCGATCAGGGCCTCGGCCTCGGCGGCTTCGGTAGCCGCCTTCGGCGAGGACTGCGCGATGCCCTGCACGGCGGCCAGGGTCGAGTCGAGGGACAGCGAGTCGGTCAGGCCCCCGCCCGCCCCGCCGAGGACGCCGTCGACCCCGCCGAGGACGTTGAGGAGGTCGCCGCCGAGGACGTCGCCGCCGAGCCCGCCGGCGAGCCCGCCGCTGAGCCCGAGCCCGGTGAGGATGTTGTCCAGCAACGACAAGTCTTTCGGCAGCACCGGGCCACCGATAGAGGGCACCAATCCGCCAGCAGGTAGGCCGACCCGGGGCATCACGGCGACCGCGAGGGAGCTGCTGCCGAAGAGGTTGAGGCCAGAGTCGAACCATCCTCCGTTCTCGTCGGTGATGTCGAAGCTGATGGGGAGCGGGCCCACCCCGATCGGGTTCGTGCCGCCAATCCCGACCCCTGGCCGCTCATCGTGGCCTGATGCCGGCATCGCGGCCAGAGTCGTCGCTGTCATCGCCGAGGCCGCCACCACGGCCACTGCTGTGAGCCGCCGTCGCTTCCTGGACCCCAAGATACCTTGGGAAGCTGATTCAGACATGAAGGTGCCTCTCATGTTCGCATTGTTGGTTCGATTATTGGTTCACTCCACTTTGCAATTCAGGGAGCACGTGGAGTGAGCCAGCACATCCTGCGCTTGTTAAGGTCACTGGAGCGGCGGTGATACCTGGCCGTTAAATGCTCCTCACGAAGCGTTGAAAGCCCGTGAGGAGATGTGACGACAAGCACTCGCGGCCGCTTTCGGTATGTGAATCTTGTGGGAGCGGGCGATCGAACAGAATCTTGATGGAACGCTGGAACCGGCCGCCAAAATCGCAACTCAAATGTGGAGACCTGCGGGCGGGCTAGCGATGGTGACCGACCTCACGCGTCCGCAGCCCGGGCGCTCACCAGAAGCTCTGATTCCCAACCAGGGCGCCAACCTGCGCGATGCGGAGGGTTGCGGCGCCCCGCCACACCGATCGGTGAGGTTTCGTACCGATCGGTGAGGTCTTGTACCCATCGGTGAGGTCTTTTTTACGGTCACGTCGCGTTAACGCGACGGATCAGTCATCCCCGGTCGGTCGACTGGTCACCTGGCCCGAGGCCTTGTTGTGAACGGGCGTTTTAGCCAACGAAAACATTCCTGCTGCAATGAAACCGAGGCCTATGCAATGGACGAGCGGAGCGAACAGAAAAACAACTGCGCACGCAAACTCTCTCAGCACGCGCACATTGTCTCAATACGCTCTGGGAATGCCCCAGGTGCACATAGTTGAGCGGTTCTGGTATCGCGCGACCGACTCTGGAGACTTTCGTCCGAGACATCCGAAACATTCGAAACATCCGGCTAAGGAGAGAGACCGTGCCCAGTCTTACCTACGTCTACGAGGACGGCTCCAGCAGGACAGTCCGGGTGGCTGTCGCTACCAACTTGATGAAGGCAGCCCTGGCCCACCAGGTGCCCGGCATCATCGGTGAATGCGGAGGCGCGGCGACCTGCGGCACCTGCCACGTCTACGTCGCCCACAGCACCGAGCAGTTCGCCCCACCCTCCCCCGACGAGGAGGACATGCTCGAGTGGACTGCCTCCGAGCGGGCCGCGAACAGCCGACTGAGCTGCCAACTCACCCTCACCCGTGAGGACGCCGAGATGGTCGTCCACGTCCCGAGCAAGCAGGTCTGAGGTGCGCGGTGTCGTGGTGATCGGCGCTGGGCATGCCGGCGTGCAGGCCGCCACCGGTCTGCGTGCCGGCGGCTATCCCGGGGCGGTGACGGTGGTGCGGGCCGAGCCGCACTTCCCCTACCAGCGGCCACCTCTGTCGAAGGAGGTACTTGACGAGGAAGCCAACCCTGCCACTCTTTCCTACTCTCTTTCGTTGCGACCTCACGACTTCTTCACCCTTCATCAAATTTCGGTGCTGCACGGGCAGGCGATCGAGATCGACCGCCTACGCCAGCGCGTGGAGATCACCCGTGGCCGCCGGCTGGAGTACGACCACCTGGTGCTCGCCACGGGCGCCTCACCGCGGCGGATCACGATTCCCGGGGCCGCGCTGGCCGGGGTGCACGAGCTGCGCACCATGAGCGACGCACTGGCGCTCCGCGAGGCGCTCGATCGGGCCCAGCGGGTGGTGGTCCTGGGCGGCGGCTTCATCGGATTGGAGGTGGCGAGCGCGGCGCGCAAGCGGGGCCTCGATGTGTCCGTGCTCGAGCAAGGCGAGCGGGTGCTGGGGCGGGCGGTCAGCCCACCGGTCTCCGCTGCTGTCACGGCGCACCACCGTGCCGAAGGCGTGCGACTTCTACTGGGCGACCAGGCAGACAGGGTGGTCGGCCGCAACGGCCGCGCGGTCGGTGTGCAGACAGCGGCCGGGGAGTGGCTTCCGGCCGACCTCGTCATTCTCGGCGTCGGCTCGATCGCCGAGGACGGTCTGGCTCGCCAGGCCGGCTTGGCCACCGACGACGGTGTGCTCGTCGACGAATGGCTGCTCACCTCGGACCCCCGGATCAGCGCAATCGGGGACTGTGCGTCGGTATGGGATCCCGCAACCGGGACGTCTCGGCGGTTGGAGTCCATCCAGAACGCGACCGACCAGGGCGGCTACGTCGCCGCGCGGCTCCTCGGGGACGTCCCGCGCTACCACGCCCTGCCGTCGTTCTGGAGCAACCAAGGTGCCCTCAAGCTGCAGATGGTCAGACGTGCCCCCGGGCACGATCGACTGGTCGTCCGCGAAGGCGACGCCGGGTTCTCGGTGCTCTGTCTGCAGGATGGGCTGCTCACCGGCGTTGAGTCGGTCAACGATTCGGCCACCCACATGGCGGCCCGCAGGCTGCTGAGCCGGATTACGCCCACCGAGATCGAGCTCGAGGAGGTCGACTTCGATGTGCGCACGCTCGCCCGTCGAGCGATGACCATCGACGCCGCCCTACCGGGTTCGCCCTGAGAACCGTGGAAGAAGGTCGACATGAGGGTGCACTCCCCACGCGGGGTACTCGCACGATGGTGGGCGCCGCAGCGCGCAGGCGGTGACCTGGCCACGAACCTCTGGTTCGTCTGGTCGCAGCGCCTTGCTGTAATTCTCCCGGTCGCGGTCCTGTGCGTGGCGTCTATCACCTCGATCGCTGGACTCGGTGCCAGCTCGAATTCTCCAGTTGTCGCCTCAGCCGATCCGGAGGGGTCATCGTCTGCGCCCGAAGGGGCGATCCCCGTGCCCGAAGAGGCAATCGAGGCACCCACCGGCCTCTCAGCAGACGACGGGCTCGGTCTCGGCGTCGACGGTGACACCCAGCAGATCATCGCCAGCTCCTCGACCAACGGCATCCCGGCGGCCGCGCTCGCGGCGTACCAGCGGGCCGAGAGCGTGATCAACTCCGCCGACGAGAACTGCAACCTGACCTGGCAGCTGATCGCGGCCATCGGCCGGGTGGAGTCCGACCACGGCCGCTTCGGCGGCAACGCGCTCGACGACGACGGCGTCGCACAGCCCGGCATCTATCGGCATCGCGCTCGACGGCTCCAACAACACCTCCGTCATCCGGGACACCGACGCGGGACAGTTCGACAACGACTCGATCTACGACCGCGCGGTCGGCCCGATGCAGTTCATCCCCTCCACCTGGTCCGTGGTCGGGGTCGACGCCGACGGCGACGGCCAGCGCGACCCCCAGGACATCGACGACGCCTCGCTCTCCACGGCCGTCTACCTCTGCTCCGGTTACGACGACCTCGCCACGCCTGCCGGCCAGCGGGCCGCGGTGTACCGCTACAACCACTCCCAGGCCTATGTCGACCTGGTGCTGTCGATCACGGAGGCCTACCTCGACGGCGACTTCACCTCGATCCCCAACAACACCTCGACCGCCGGGCTCCTCGTGCCCGAGCCCCCCGACCTCGGCGACGTCAGAGTCGGCAGTCCGAACGTGATCGCGAGTGATGCCGGTGGGCGGCCGACCGACTCCGATGTAGAGGAGACGACCACGGAGCCGCCTGACCGTCCGGTCGACACCCCCGAGGGGCCCGGCAGTGGGCCTGGACAGGAGCCCGGCGGTGCGCTCGGCGCCGTCATCCCGAACCTGCCAAGCACCGGGGTCGAGCCGGTCGACGCCGCGCTGACGTTGACCCAAGCAATGGTGCGCTGCGCCTTGGAAGGGCTGAACGCGCTGCTCCAACCGGGGCGCTTCCGCCAATGTGTCATCGGCCTGACGACCACCTGAGGAATCGGAGAAGAGCGAGGCTCCGGTGGTCGACGAGTCGACGCCGGAAGACATTGACTGAGCAATCTCTACCAAAGTGGGTTAGAATTCCGGAACTAGTTGCCCAACGCAACCAATTCCGACAGGAGACCCACCCCCGTGCAAGCTGCTCGCACCGGCCGGCGCCGGGTCACCTTCGCCGTGCTGGCGGTCTCCGTCTCGTCGTTCTCGCTGCTGCAGTCGCTGATCGTGCCGGTGCTGACCACGATCGAGCGCGAGTTCAACACCGACCAGAACACCGTCACCTGGGTGCTCACGGCGTACCTGCTCAGCGCCTCGATCGCCACTCCCCTCCTCGGGCGGATCGGTGACGTCGTCGGCAAGACCCGGATGCTGGTCATCTGCCTGTTCGCGCTCGCGTTCGGCTCGCTGCTGGCTGCGCTGGCCCCCAGCATCGGCTGGCTGATCTTCGCCCGCGTCGTGCAGGGTGCCGGCGGCGGCGTGCTCCCGCTGGCCTTCGGCATCGCCCGCGACGAGTTCGAGGGCGAGGTGACCCGGGCCCTCAGCGTGCTGGCCTCGCTGACCGCGGTCGGCTTCGGCTTCGGCATCGTGCTGGCCGGGCCGATCGTCGACCTGACCGGTTACCAGGGCCTGTTCCTGCTGCCGATGGTTGCCACGCTCGTCGCCGGCGGGGCGGCTCTGGTCTTCATCCCCGAGTCCCCTGTGCGTACGCCGGCTCGGTTGCCGCTGGTGCCGGCCGTGCTGCTCGCGATCTGGCTGATCGCCCTGCTGCTGGCGCTGAGCGAGGGCAACCAGTGGGGCTGGAGCTCACCGCGGATCCTGATGCTCTTCGCCGCCGCCCTGGTCGGCACGGTGGCCTGGATCGTGGTCGAGCGGCGGGTGCCGGTGCCGATGATCGACATGAAGATGATGCGGCTGCGTGGCATCTGGACCACCAACGCGGTCGCCGGCCTGGTCGGCTTCGGCATGTTCGCGTCGTTCGGGTTCCTGCCCCAGTTCCTGCAGACACCCGAGGCCGCGGGCTACGGCTTCGGTGCCACCATCTCCGAGTCGGGCTGGCTGATGCTCCCCTCGGCCGCGATGAGCTTCGTGGTCGGCTTCACCACCGCCACCCTGATCCGGCGGTTCGGCGCCCGCGCGGTGATCGTCACCGGGGCGCTGATCATGTCTGCGACGTTCTTCGCGATTGCGATGTGGCACGACTCCACGTGGCAGCTCTACCTGTCCACGACCGCCCAGGGGTTCGGCTCCGGTCTCGTCTTCGCGAGCCTGGCCGGGGTCGTGATCGCCTCGGTGCCCCCCGAGCAAACGGGGGTGGCCAGCGGGATGAACGCCAACATCCGCACCATCGGCGGGTCGATGGGCGCGGCGGTGATGGCCGGCGTCGTGACCGCCAAGCACGGACCGGCCGGCTTCCCCGCCGAGAGCGGCTACACCATCGGCTTCGTCGTGCTCGGCGCCTGCATGCTCCTGGCCGCCGGGGCCGCGAGCCTGATCCCCGACGTCCACGAGCAGGACACCGGTGGTCGCCTTGCTGACGCCGACAACGCCGAGCTCGCGTACGTGCCCGGGGCCAGCGGCCCCGGGCCCAGCCCCGCTAGCTCCGCAGCGTGATGGTCAGGTGCTGCTCGATGTGACGGTGGTTACGTTGCTAGAGGTAGAGGCCGGCGGTCTCGTCGCCGAGGCGGCCAGCCGCCACTGCGTGGACGTCCCGCTCGCGCATCACGACGTAGACGTCGCCGTGCACCTCGATCTCGGCCTTGTCCTCGGGGTCGAAGAGCACTCGGTCGTCGACCTGCACCGATCGCGCGTGCGGCCCGACCGCCACCACGCGCGACCAGGAGAGCCGCCGAGCGCCCATCGCGGCAGTCGCTGGGATGACGATGCCGCCCGAGGAGCGCCGCTCGCCCGACTCGCTGTCGACCTCGCACAAGAGGCGGTCGTGCAGCATCTTGATGGGTGTCTTGTCGGACATGGCCGGCTTCCGGGCTGACTTCAGGATGCAACCTTGCGGATGAGGACGAAGAGGGCGACGACGCCGACGACGCCACCGGCCACCTTGAGGATGTTGTCGGTGCGCGGCTGCCCCGTCGCCGGGTCCACGAAGTGCGCCTTCATCGCCGCGGACTGCCGGCTGATGATGGTCTTGGGGCTGGACCGGTAGAGCAGCTGGTCGATGGTGACCGCCAGGCGCTCGCGGGTCTCTTCGATCTCACGCTCGATGGCGGACGGCTCTTGGCTCACTGGGGCAGGTTACCAACGGTGGTCGGGTCGAACCCGAACGGGAGTTCCAACCTGTGGGCAGCCATCAGCGCGCCGTCGGTGAGGATGTCGTAGGTGGCACCGTCGGCCACGACGCTGCCGTCGCTGAGCACGACCGACCGGGGGCACAGCTCCAGGGCGTAGGGCAGGTCGTGGGTGACCATCAGCACCGTCACCTCCAGTGACCGCAGGATGTCGGCGAGCTCGCGCCGCGAGGCGGGGTCGAGGTTCGACGAGGGCTCGTCGAGCACCAGGATCTCCGGCTGCATGGCCAGCACCGTGGCCACGGCGACCCGCCGCCGCTGTCCGTAGGACAGGTGGTGCGGAGGCCGATCGACGAACTCGGTCATGCCCACCATCTCGAGGGCGGTCATCACCCGGGCGTCGAGCTCGGCGCCGCGCAGCCCGAGGTTGGTCGGGCCGAAGGCTACGTCGGCCCGCACCGAGCCCATGAACAGCTGGTCGTCGGGATCCTGGAAGACGATGCCGACCCGGCGCCGGATCTCGGCGAGGTGGGCCTTTTCGACGGGCAGCCCGCTGACCGACACGCTGCCGGCGCCGGCCTGGAGGATGCCGTTGAGGTGCAGCACGAGCGTCGTCTTGCCGGCGCCGTTGGGGCCCAGCAGGGCGACCCGCTCGCCGGAGTGGACGTGCAGGTCGACTCCGAACAGCGCCTGGTGGCCGTCGGGATAGGCGTAGGCAAGGCCGCGGACGTCGAGGACGGGCGTCATCGCCTCGACCCCTGACCGGTGCCGTCGTAGCCGCGCGACAGCATCGCCAGGTGCACCCGCTCGCCGCGCTCGTAGGAGCGGATGAACAACGCCCCGAGCGTGCGGGCCAGCGCCGGCCAGTGGCGCGGCGACCGCGGCTCCGCACCCCGCGACCGCATGGCCACGAGCATCCGGCCGAGGTCGGCGGAGACCACGTCGAGGTAGCGGACCATGAAGCCCATGATCTGCACGATCAGCTCCGGCATCCGCAGCCGACGAAGGCCAAGAAGGACATCGCTGGGCTCGGTGGTCGCGGCCAGGGTCAGCGACGACATCACGCCGATGGTGCCCTTGGCCGCGAGCCCCCAGGCGGCCATCAGGCCGGGCTCGGAGACGCTGATCCCGAGCACGTCGGTCCGCGGGCCGGTCGCCACGAACGGGATCAGCACCGCGAACACCAGGAACGGCACCTCGATGACCATCCGGCGCACGACGTACAGCACCGGCACCCGCGCGGCCAGGATCACGCCGATGACGACCGCGAGATACGCGGCGTAGGCGGCATACCAGTCCCGCGGCGTCGCCACGACGAGCAGCACGAAACCGATCAGGGCGACCAGCTTCAGGTGCGCCGGAGCGCGGTGGACGGCACTGTGACCGTGGTAGTGCAGCCGGTGTCCGTGCCCCGCGCCCACGAGCTATTCGCTCGCCGGTGCCGGCGCGCGCCGGCGTACGGCGTAGGCGATGCCGCCCATCAGCACCAGCACCATCAGCACGCCGGCGACTCCCGCGATCCCGCCACCGAGACGCTCGTCGTCGACACCCTTGGTGCCGTAGTCGGCGAACGGGCTGTCCGCGGTCTTCGGCTCGTCGGCGGTGTCGAGGAAGCCGGTCTTGCCGGCGACGTACTCGAGCCCGTCGGGGTGGCTGCTGGCGTAGTAGCTGCCGAAGCCGGCCACGAGCAGCGCCAGCAGGAGGCCGACGGCGAAGAACCTGCGACCGCGCATCAGACGGCCGCCTTCCGGATTTCGAGCTCGTCCGCAGCGGCGAGGCCGCGGGCGCCGTGGACCAGATCGGGCCGGGAGGCGACGACAGCCGCGATCACGAGGCCGGTCACCAGCCCCTCGCCGATGCCGATCAGGGTGTGCCAGCCGACCATGGCGGTGAACACGTCGCCGATCTCGATGGGCGCGGTGCCGCCGATGGCGTAGAGCAGGGTGAACACAGCTGCCACCAGGGGCACCGAGACCAGCCCCGCGATCCCCGCGGCCGGAGCGACCATCGCCAGGCGTCGCGGCAGGACGGCGCGCACCACGCGGAAGATCGCGTAGCCGAAGAAGCAGCCGCACAGCGCCATCAGTGTGATGTTGGTGCCGAGAGCGGTGACCCCGCCGTCGGCCATGAACAGGCTCTGCACGAGCAGCACGACGCTGACGCACAGCGCACCCGTCCATGGGCCGACCAGCACGGCGGCCAACGCACCCCCGAGCAGGTGTCCACTGGTGCCGGCTCCGACCGGGAAGTTCATCATCTGGCCGGCGAAGATGAAGGCCGCGACCAGGCCGGCCATCGGCGCCGTACGATCGTCGAGCTCGGCGCGAGCCTTGCGCAGGGCGACCGTCACACCGGCCGCGGCCACCACGCCGGTGGCCACCGAGGTGGGCGCGTCCAGGAACGCGTCGGGTACGTGCATATCGACGATCCTAGGCTATTGCGAATACGTTGCGATAACCGATTCCACTTGGAGGACCCCACCCGTGAGCCAGACCCCGCGCCTCTCCCCCGGTGACCCGGCGCCCGCCTTCACCCTCAGCAACGACGTCGGCGACCAGGTGTCGCTCGAGGACCTGCGCGGCGGGAAGGTGATCGTCTACTTCTACCCGAACGCGATGACGCCGGGCTGCACCACGCAGGCCTGCGACTTCACCGACTCCCTGGACTCGCTGAAGGCAGCCGGCTACGAGGTCGTGGGCATCTCCCCCAACCCGCCCGAGAAGCTGGCGAAGTTCCGTGAGCGCGACCACCTGACCATCACGCTGCTGTCCGACCCGGACAAGAAGGTGCTCGAGGCCTACGGCGCGTTCGGCGAGAAGAAGCTCTACGGCAAGGTCGTCGAGGGCGTGATCCGGTCCACGTTCGTGGTCGACGAGAAGGGCAAGATCGAGCAGGCGCAGTACAACGTGAAGGCCACCGGCCACGTCGCGAAGCTGCGCCGCGACCTCGGCCTGGCCTGACATGACGCCGGCCGAGACGTACCTCGACGCGGCCGAGGCGTTCGCCGACCAGGTCGCCGGGCTGCCGGCCGACCTCGTCGGTCCGGGGCTCGGCGAGTGGGACCTCCGGGCGCTCGTCGGGCACACCAGCCGTTCGCTGGTGACCGTGAGCACCTACCTCGCGCAGCCTGCGCCGCGCGTCGAGGTCGAGTCCGCGGCGGACTACTACGCCAGGGGCTGGGAGCTCGATCTCGATCCAGCCGGGGTCGCCGAGCGCGGCCGTCAGGCAGGTGTCGCTCTCGGCGACGACCCGGCCACCGCCGTACGCCGCCTGGTCGAGACGGTCGCCGACGACCTGGTGGCGGCGGCGTCCGATCCGGTGATCACGACCATCGCCGGGGGCATGCGGCTCAGCGACTACCTGCCGACCCGCACGTTCGAGCTGGTCGTGCACGGCCTCGACATCGCGGCCGCCGTGGGCACGACCTGGTCCCCACCCGCCGGCGCCCTGTCCGAGACGGTTGCCCTGGCGGCCCAGCTCGCGGTACGCCGTGGCGAGGGAGCGCGTCTGCTCCGGCTGGTCACCGGCCGCGACGCCGGCGGATTCTCGGTGGTCTGACGGACAGGCCCTGTTGCAACCTTCTCGTGAGCAATAGCGTCATGTGCGGTGTGACCGACACCGGCACAGACCCGATGCACCCGTTCGAGAGACGAGAAACACCATGCGTAAGACCCTCATCGCCGCTGCTGCCACCGCTGCGGCCCTGACCATCAGCATCGCCGGCCCGGCCAGCGCGGAGCGGTACGGCATCGACGACCCGATCGAGAGCAGCCACGGCGTCGACCTGGTCGCCGTGACCGCCATCAACGCCCAGAACTCCCTGCGCGTCGTGCTCACCCACCAGAACCTCCGGCGTACGCCGACGCCTGGCGCAGGCGGGGCGATCTACATCGACACCGACCCCGCCGACCAGGGCCCGGAGTTCGTGTTCGTCGGCGGCCTCTTCTCCGGCACCGACTACCAGATGCTGACCACCGAGGGCTTCGGCCTGAACAAGTGGGGCGACCCGGTCGACGGCTCCTACAGCCTGAAGCTCGACTACGACAACGAGAAGAGCTACTTCAAGATCTCCCAGGCTGTGCTCGGCAACCCCGACGAGGTCCGAGTCGCCGTCCGCGTCTCCGGCGACCGCGCCGGCGGCGGCCACGTCGTGGACTGGATGGGCAAGCCCCGCAGGTACTCCCTGTGGCTGCAGCGCGGTTGATCATCCACTGATCGGGCGGCGGCGGGATTGACCGCCGCCGCCTGCTCCTGCCCCCTAGACTGACGCCCGCCGAGCCGGAGTGGTGGAACTGGCAGACACGCAGGGTTTAGGTCCCTGTGCCCCTCGGGGTGTGGGGGTTCGAATCCCCCCTCCGGCACCCCGCTACATCGAGGAGCCTGGTGATGAGCCAACCGCCGTACGAGCCGCCGACCCAGCCTCCCAACGTGCCCCCGAGCGGTCCGCCGCCGAGCGGGCCGCCCGTCCAGCCGCCGTCCGCCGCCTCCCCCGCCACCGGCCCTGCCGGGCACGTATCTTCCGTCGGACCAGCTGGTACCTCCTCCGACCCCGCCTCCCGGCTACGGCGCGCCGATGGCGCCGCCACCGCCGCCCAAGAAGAGCAAGACCGGACTGATCATCGGCATCGTGGTCGGCACCCTGCTGGTGATCGCCGCGGTCGTGCTCGCGGTGGTCCTGGTCGCCGGTTCGGACAGCGACTCCGACGACGGCTCGGCCAGCGACGACGATTCCACCTCCGAGCCGAGTGAGTCGGAGTCGTCGGGCGAGTCCGAGAGTCCCGTCCTGCCCGAGGGCGAAGTGCTCCAGGGTGAGGGCTACACCTACGTGCTGCCCGACGAGTGGAGCGACCTCACCGCGGATGTCGCCGGCCAGCCCGGCTCGGAGACGATCGACACCACGAGTGCACCTGGCTCCTCGATCGGCACGGCACCCGCGAACCTGATCGTCGAAGCGGGCCCCGCGAACGGCGAGACCGATCTGGAGTCCGCTCGCGACCAGGTCAGCACCAACATCGCCGCCGCCGTCGGCGCGACCCCGGTCGAGATCGACGGCCCCAACATCGGCGGCGTGGCGACGGTTGGCCTCGAGGTCACCTCCGACGGCGCCAGTGGCGCCAAGGTGCTGCAGACGGCGTACGTCACGCTCCTGCGCGACACCTACTACGTGATCACCTACACCCGCGAGTCGGGCAACCTCGAGTACGACGACGACATCGAGGCGATCCACGACTCCTGGGTCTGGGAGTGAGCTGACGTCCTAGGCTCCGCCCATGGACGGAGCACTCACCGAGATCGGCCTGCCGGTCGCCCTCGGGATCATCATGTTCGGCCTGGGGCTCGGGCTGACAGCTGCCGACTTCCGCCGGGTCGGTCAGCATCCCCGGGCGGTCGTGGTCGCGCTGAGCTGTCAGCTCGTGCTGCTCCCGATCGTGTGCTTCGGGCTGGTGCTGCTCTTCGACCTGCCCTGGCAGCTCGGCGTCGGCATGATGCTGCTCGCAGCCTCTCCGGGCGGCACCACTGCCAATCTGTTCAGCCACCTCTTCCGCGGCGACGTCGCTCTCAACATCACGCTGACCGCGATCAACTCGATCATCTCGATCGGCACCCTGCCGTTGATCACCAACCTCGCGATCGACTACTTCGACCGTGGCGACGACGTCTCGATGCCGCTCGACGAGGTGGTCAAGGTCTTTCTGCTGATCCTGGTGCCGGTGGGGCTCGGCATGCTGGTGCGAGCCAGCAAGCCTGCCTTCGCGGCCGCCATGGACCGGCCGGTGCGGATCGGCTCGGCGGTGATCCTCGCCGTACTGGTGCTCGGCATCCTGCTCGAGGAGCGTGACAACGTCGGTGACTACCTCGCCGACGTCGGGCTGGCCGCCGCGCTGTTCTGCGTGATCAGCCTGGTGGTCGGCTACGTCGTGCCGCGAACGTTCGGCGTGGTCAAGGACCAGGCGATCGCCTCGTCGATGGAGATCGGCGTGCACAACGGGACGTTGGCCATCTTCGTGGCCGAGAACGTCCTCGACAGCACCGAGATCGCGGTGCCGGCAGCGGTCTACTCGCTGCTGATGTTCTTCCTGGCCGCGGGTTGGGGCACGCTCATCAGCAGGCGCCTGCGTCAGCCGGCGGACAGCACCTCGGCCACCTGAGGGGCGATCTCCCGCAGCGCCTTGCCCCGGTGTGAGATCGCGTCCTTGTCCGGCACCGACAGCTCGGCCGTGGTCACGCCTGGGCGCTCGTCCGCGGCGAAGACGACGTCGTAGCCGAAGCCCCCGCTGCCGCGCGTCTCGCGGATCACGTGCCCATCCATCCGGCCCTCGACCACCAGCTCGCGCCCGTCCGGGTGGCAGAAGGCGACGGCGCAGACGAAGTGGGCTCCTCGACGCTCGTCGGGCACGTCGCCGAGCTGCGCCAGCAGCAGCTCGTTGTTGCGCGCGTCGGCTCTGGGCGGCCCGGCCCAGCGGGCGGACAGCACGCCGGGCATGCCGTTGAGGGCATCGACGCACAACCCGCTGTCGTCGGCCAGCGTCGGCAAACCGGTCGCGGACAGGCCGGCGCGGGCCTTCAGCAGCGCGTTGCCCTCGAACGTCGGCTGGTCCTCGACCGGCTCGTCGTACGCCGTCACGTCGTCGAGGCCGACCACCGTCACGGTGGGCAGGTGCTCGCGCAGGATGCGCTCCATCTCGGCGAGCTTCTTGGCGTTGCGGGAGGCCAGGAAGACGCGGCCCGGCTCAGCCAACGGACAGTGCCTCACGCTGCATCCGGGTCAGGTCTGCGCAACCCTTCTCGGCCAGCACCAGCAAGGCGTCGAGCTCGGAGCGGTCGAAGGCCGCACCTTCGGCGGTGCCCTGCACCTCGACGAACTTGCCGTCGCCGGTCATCACGACGTTCATGTCCGTCTCCGCCCGCACGTCCTCGACGTAGGGCAGGTCGAGCAGCGGGACCCCGTCGACGATGCCGACGCTGATGGCAGCGACCGAGCCGGTCAGGGCCTTCGACACGTTCAGCTTGGCGCACGCGTCGGCCAACGCGACGTACGCACCGGTGATCGCCGCGGTGCGGGTGCCGCCGTCTGCCTGGAGCACGTCGCAGTCGAGCTGGATGGTGTTCTCACCCATCGCCTGGTAGTCGATCACCGCGCGCAGCGACCGTCCGATGAGCCGGCTGATCTCGTGGGTCCGTCCGCCGATCCGGCCCTTGACCGACTCGCGGTCCGAGCGGGTGTTCGTGGCGGCCGGCAGCATGGCGTACTCCGCCGTCACCCAGCCCAGGCCGGAGCCCTTGCGCCAGCGCGGCACTCCCTCGGAGGCCGAGGCGGCGCACAGCACGCGGGTCTTGCCGAACTCGACCAACACCGATCCCGCCGCGTGGTCCAGCCAGTTGCGGGTGATGGTGATCGGGCGGAGCTCGTCGTCGGCACGGCCGTCTTCGCGGGTCATGGGCAGCGAGCGTAGTTAGTGGAGCAACCTGCAGCAGCACCGCACCCGTCAGGAGGGATGAGAGACCATTCACCAACGAAGGGAGAACGGGTGCGGACCACCGAACGCGACGCGGAGTTCACGGGCTTCGTCGACGCGCACCGATCGAGGCTGCTGAGAGCCGCCCGCCTGCTGGCAGCAGGCGACGAGGCACTGGCGGAGGATCTCGTGCAGACGACCCTCACCAAGGTCTACCTGGCCTGGCCGAAGGTGCGCCGGGCCGACGAGCCCGTGCGCTACGCGCACCGGATGCTCACCAACGCCTTCATCGACGACACGCGTCGGGCTTACAGACGCAACGAGCAGTCACACGCCCAGCCGGCCGACCTCAGCCAGCTGGCGACGGAGCCGGCCGACGGCACCGTCCGCCAGGTCGTGCTCGCCGCGCTGGCCGGGCTGGCCCCGCAGCAGCGGGCTGTCGTCGTGCTCCGGCACTGGCTCGACCTCGACGTCGAGACCACGGCACAGACCCTCGGCTGCACCACCGGCACCGTCAAGTCCACCAACTCGCGAGCCCTCGCGCACCTGCGCACGGCGCTCAACCCCCTCACCGACGACCTCACCACCAGGAGCATCTGATGACCGAACTCAAGAACCTCCTCGACCGCGCCAGCGAGCTCGATGACACGACCCAGCCCGCCAGCAGCGACCTGGCCCGCGGCCGGGCGGCGCTCCGCCACCGGCGGGCGCGCACCGTCCGGCTCGGCTCCATCGCCGCCACCGCGGTGATCGCCGCCGGTGTGATCGGCGCCAACGCCCTCGACCGTGGACCCGACGCTCCGGCCGTCGGTCCAGGAAGACGCGTGCCGCGGGCGTGCAGCTGGTGGCCGCAGACGCCGAGGCCGGTCCCTACACGTTCGGCAAGCTGCCCGAGGGCTGGGAGGTCCAGGGCGTGCTCCCCTCCGCCGTGGTCATCGCCCCCGTGGGCTTCCAGGACCAGAGCCCCTACAGCTTCCTGGGCAAGCTCGTGATCATGTACGACCAGAACCCGACCTCGGGCGACGTCACCTCGGTCAACGGCAGGGACTTCTACAGCCGCGGCGACAGCGACCACACGACGGTGCAGGTGGCCACCCGGCCCGGAGAGCCGGATGGCTCCGTGTCGGTGCAGTACCCCGACTCCACCGGTTGGGGCATCGACACCATGATCGAGTTCCTCGACGCCGTGCAGGTCAACGAGTCGGCTGAGCCGGGCGTCGGCTGACCGACCGCACCGCGCCTCGGGCCTCGGAGACCGCCATCCTGGCGGCCCAGGGCCCGAGGTCTCGGGCTCGCCGTCCCATCCACGGCGCGCCCTCCGCAACCATCCACGCCACGTCGCGCCGCCAGCTGGGCGGGTCACCACCCCCCGGCTGGCGGCGCGGTGGTGTGAACGCCAGGCCCCGCTCGTGCAACAGCTCGGAGTACGCCGCGGCGAGGGCGCGGTGGCCGCGCTCGGAGGGATGCAGCCGGTCGACCGACCAGAACGCTCGCTCCCGGATCTCCGGACGGGTGGCCAGGTCGAGCCGGATCCCGCCGTACGCCGCGTGCACCTCGTCGTAGATCCGGTTCACGGCCTCGATCCGCTGGCCCAGCGGCCGCCGCAGCACGTGCGGCAGCCCGAACACCTCACCGTGGTCGTGGAACCGCGCGGTGATCAGCTCTGCTCCCACGCCGTGCAGCGCCTCGGCGCACGTCATCAGCTCGACGCGCATGCGCGGTGGGTCCCAGGTCGAGCGCATCGTGTCGTTGACGCCGACGATCAGCGACGCGTGGGTGGGCCGATGCGCCAGCCCGTCCTCGAGCTGGCCGGCCAGCACCCCTGTCGAAGTGGCACCGGACACCGCCAGGTTGCAGAACGACACGTCGTACGCCGTCGCCATTGCTTCGGCGAGCAGCCGGGCCCAGCCGCGCCACCCGCCACCGGGCAGCGGGTCGCCCACGCCGACCGTCGTGCTGTCGCCGAGGGCCGCGAACCGCAGGTAGGTCGTGGGCACGGTTCAAGGGTCGGGAAATGCGGTACGGGACACGCCCCCTGAGGTGACGTGTCCCGTAACTCTGGGTGACGCTGTGGCGCTACTTGAACTCGATGCGCAGCAGCCGCTGGATGCCGAGGAACAGCGGAATGATCAACCAGATCGTGCCGGCGACCGCGATCTGGGCCCACTCCTCACCCGTCGGCGTGTAGTCACCCTCGAACAGAGGGAGCTGGGCGGTGTTGAACTCGATCCACGGCGCGAGCTTCTCGAAGCCGTCGCTCAGGTAACCGAGGAACCCGACCACCGTCGGCAGGAGCAGGCTGTAGACGAAGTAGCCCACGATCGCCGCGGCCGTGTTCATCAGCAGCATGCCGATCGCGAAGCCGATGAAGACCGCGATCAGGTTCGCCAGGACGAAGCCGTTGAAGACCAGGTTGCCGTCCAGCGCCCAGTCGGGCGAGCCGCCCGTCATCGCGCCCACGATGGTGCCGACCGCAGCGGTGAGCGCGGCGAGCAACATCACACTGACCGCGAGCGCGATGCCGGCCAGGAACTTGGCCACGACCACCCGGGAGCGTCGGGGCTCCAGGGTGAACGTCACGAGCCCGTTGCGCTGGCTGGCCTCGCCCGTCACCAGCATGATGATCAGGATCGGCAGGAAGGACACCAGGATCGCCCCGGCGATGCCGAGCAGGTCGAGGTAGTCCTTGTCGTTGTCGTTGAGCGCCAGCCCCAGGATGACCATCGTGATGAGGCAGAGCCCCACGATGGAGCCCGCGAACCAGCGTCCGGCCCGGGTGTCCAGGGACTTCCTGAGCTCGACCTTGGCCAGGCGGCTCAACGGGACCTGTGGGGTGGCCGAGATGTCGATCGGCGTCGGCGCGGCGATGGTGGTGCTCATACCTGGACTCCTTGGATGTTGTCGTCACGCTGGGTGTCGGAGGTGAGCTCGAGGAACAGGTCCTCGAGCCCGGCGGCGCCGGTGCGCAGGTCGGTCAGCACGACGGAGGCCTCCAGCGCGACCCGGCCCACCTCCTCGGGGGCACAGCCGACCCGCAGGCCCTCGCCCTCCGCGGTGACCGAGTAGCCCTTCTGCTTCAGGGCCTCACCCAGGGTCGCGTTGTCCAGGGACATCGCGAGCGAGCTGACCGTCTGGTCCATGGAGAGCAGCGTCTTCTTGTCGCCCTGGGCGACGATCCGCCCGTGGCCGATCAGGATCATCTCGTCGGCGATCAGCTCGACCTCGTTGAGCAGGTGGCTGGAGAGCAGCACCGTGCCACCGCGGTCGGCGTAGCCCTTGAGCAGGGAGCGCATCCACCGGATGCCGGCCGGGTCGAGGCCGTTGGCCGGCTCGTCGAGGATCAGCACCGCCGGGTCGCCGAGCAGGGCGTGCGGCGATGCCGAGCCGCTGCTTCATCCCGAGCGAGTAGTTGCGCAGGCGACGCCTGGACTCCGCATCGCTGAGTGAGACGAGCTCGAGCATCTCGTCGACGCGCGACGCCGGGCAGCCCCATGGTCTGGGCGCCGATGGTGAGGATCTCGCGGCCGGTGCGGCCGGCGTGCTGCGCCGACGCGTCGAGCAGGACGCCGACGTGGCGGCCCGGGTTGGGGAGGTCGCGGTAGAGGTGGCCGCCGATCGTGGTGCGGCCGTGGGTGGGGTTGGTGAGCCCGACCATCACGCGCATCGTGGTTGTCTTGCCAGCACCGTTCGGCCCGAGGAAGCCGGTGACCCGGCCGGGCTGCGCGACGAAGCTGACGTCGTCGACGGCCTTGAAGCCGCCGTACGTCTTGGTGAGACCTTCGACTGTGATCATGACCGACAGCCTGCCCCACGCCGACCGGCGCAAGCATCGGTCGCGCGGATGGGTCCGCATGACCAAAGTAGGGGTCGGCCGCGACCGTGGCAGCCTGCGCCGCGCACCTCGCGCCGCCCTAGCCTTCATGCGTGGATCGACCCGGGCCCGAGGAGTACCAGCCGCAGCTGCGGTGGTGGAGCCACGCCTGGCGCACCGTGCTGATGGTGGCCATCAGCCTCGTGGTCTGGACGACGGTGGTCGAGGGACAGATCGAGGACCATCACGGCCTGTTCTGGATCGACGTGGGGCTGGGCCTGGTGGCCTACGTGCTGGTCTTCTTCCGGCGCCGCTTCCCGGTGCCGATCGCTCTCATCACCGCCGTGCTCGGGGCCGTCTCCGGCATCTCCGCCGGCCCGGCGACCCTCGCGATGGTCTCGGTCGCGACGTCTCGCCGACTCCGCCAGATCGTTCCGCTCGCGCTCGTCAACCTGGTCGGCGCCATGGTCTTCGTGCGGACCCAACCGGTGGCCGACCCGGTGCCGGACTGGATCGACCTCAGCCTCAACATCATCATCATCTCCGCGATGGTCGCGTGGGGCATGTACCTCGGGTCGCGCCGCGAGCTGCTCTGGACCCTGCGCCACCGGGCCGAGCGGGCCGAGGCCGAGCAGGAGCTGAGGGTGGGTCAGGCCCGCGCCACCGAACGCGCGGTGATCGCCCGGGAGATGCACGACGTGCTGGCCCACCGGATCTCCCAGATCTCGATGCACGCCGGCGCCCTGGCGTTTCGCACCGACCTCGCCGCCGATGAGATGCGTGACAGTGCCGCCGTGATCCAGGAGAAGGCGCACGAGGCGCTGACCGACCTCCGCGGAGTGCTCGGCGTGCTGCGCGACGACAAGACCGGGGAGCTGCTGAACCGCCCGCAGCCGACGTACGCCGACCTGCCCCGGTTGGTCGAGGAGGCCCGGGAGTCAGGGCTCAACATCGACTACGCCGACCGCATCGACGAGGCCGAACCGGTGCCGGATGTGGTCGGCCGGACGCTCTACCGGATCATCCAGGAGGGCATCACCAACGCCCGCAAGCACGCCCCCGGGGCACTGCTGACGATCGAGGTCGGAGGCAGTCCCGACGACGGGATCACCTTCCAGCTGCGCAACCCGCTCGGCTTCGGACCCAGCTCGACCCCCGGTGCCGGGCTCGGCCTGATCGGCCTGTCCGAGCGCGCCGAGCTGCGCGGCGGCCGGCTCGAGCACCGTCGCGAAGGGCAGTCCTTCCTCCTGAGAGGGTGGATACCGTGGGCGGCGTGAAGACCCGGGTCCTGATCGTGGACGACGATCCCCTCGTCCGGTCGGCGCTGAGTCTCATGCTGGGCGGGCAGCCCGATGTCGAGGTGGTCGGCGAGGCCGCCGACGGACGTCAGGGCGTCGAGCAGGCCTCGGTGCTCTCCCCCGACGTGATCCTGATGGACATCCGGATGCCCGTGCTCGACGGGCTCGATGCCACCAGGGAGCTGCACGCGAGACCGGACCCGCCGCGGGTGATCGTGCTGACGACCTTCGACGCCGACGAGCACGTGCTCGGCGCACTGGCCGCGGGCGCCGACGGCTTCCTGCTCAAGGACACGCCACCCACGCAGATCCTCGATGCCATCCGCAAGGTGGCCGCGGGCGACCCGATGCTGTCGCCGTCGGTGACCCGCACCCTCATCGACCGGGTGCGTAGCGATGCCGGCGACGACCGGTCGGCCGAGGCCAGGAAACGCTTGAGCGTCCTGACCGAGCGAGAGCTCGACGTGGCCCGGGCCGTCGGCCGCGGGCTCAGCAACGCCGAGATCGCCAAGGAGCTCTACCTGTCGGTGCCGACGGTCAAGGCGCACGTGTCGCGGCTGTTCGAGAAGCTCCTGGTCACCAACCGCGTGCAGATCGCGATCTGCGTCCACGACGCGGAACTGGACCAGTAGCTCGGTCAGAACTCGTAGACGGCCCCGGGCCGGGCCAGCTCGACCGGTCCGTCGAAGCCGGCCTCGGCCTCGGCGAGGGCGTACTTCTTGTCGTGCCACGGCGGGATGTGGGTGACCACGAGCCGCTCTGCGCCGCCGCGGGTGGCCGCGTCAGCGCAGTCGGTGCCGGTCAGGTGCAGGTGCGGCGGGTTGGGGTCGCCGCGCGCGGAACGACGCCTCGGCCAGCAGGAGCTGGGTGCCGGCCGCGACCCTGTCGAACCCCGCGCACGGGCCGGTGTCGCCGCTGTAGCCGATGGTCGCCCCGTCGGCCGAGATCCGCAGGCCGTAGGCGTCGACCGGGTGGTCGACCTCGATCGGCTCGACCGAGAACGGCCCGATGGTGAACGGTTCGTCGTAGACGAGGAACTCGAACTCCTCGTGCATGCCGGGGTCGAGCGGCAGGTCGTAGGCGCGGGCCATCCGGTCGGCCGTGTCGGGCGGGCCCCACACGGGGATCCGGGGCTGCGGACCCTGGGGGTTGTACTTCCGCATCACGTAGAAGCCGCACAGGTCCAGGCAGTGGTCGGAGTGCAGGTGGCTGACGAGCACCGCGTCGACGGTCAGGGGGTCGATGTAGTTGTGCAGCGGCCCCAGCGATCCGTTGCCGAGCTCGAGCAGCACCCGCCACGGGCGACCGTCGTGGTCGGCCTCGAGCAGGTAGCAGCTGGCGGCAGAGTCCGGACCCGGGTAGGACCCGGAGCAGCCGATCACGGTGAGCCTCATGCGAGCCCCCCGGCGAACTGGCCGGCTGCCACCATCTCCGGACCGAGGAAGCGCCGCCCGATGGTCTCGAACTCCTCCGGCGACCCCGTCGTCGAGAAGGTGTACGCCGGCTCGCCACCCGGCCGCATGAGGCCGGTGTCGGCGAGCATCCGGTAGAGGTCCTTGGCGCATTCCTCGGCGCTGCTGACCAGGGTGACGTCGTCGCCCATGACGTAGGAGATGACGCCGGTCAGCAGCGGGTAGTGCGTGCAGCCGAGGATCAGCGTGTCGACACCGGCTGCGGTCAGCGGGTCGAGGTACTCGTGCGCCGCGGCGATCAGCTCCTCGCCACTGGTGACGCCGGCCTCGACGAAGTCGACGAACCTCGGACAGGCCTGCGTGTGCAGGCTGAGGTGCGGCGCCGCGGCGAAGGCGTCGTCGTAGGCCCGCGACTCGGCCGTCGACCTCGTGCAGATCACGCCGATCCGTCCGTTGCGGCTCGCGGAGACAGCCCGCCGGGCCGCGGGCAGGATCACCTCGACGACCGGCACCTCGTAGCGCTCGCGGGCGTCACGCAGCATGGCGGCGCTGGCGGAGTTGCACGCGATCACCAGCGCCTTGACGCCCTGGTCCACGAGATGGTCGAGACACTCCAGGGCGTACTCGCGCACCTCGGCGATCGGCTTCGGCCCGTAGGGCTGACGCGCGGTGTCACCGACGTACAGCAGGGACTCGTGTGGGAGCTGGTCGATCACCGACCTGGCCACGGTCAAACCGCCGAACCCGGAGTCGAAGATGCCGATAGGCGCATCGATACTCGCGGAGCTGACGGCTGGCACAACAGGCAAGGCTAAGCCGTCCGGCCCCTCAGCGCACCGTGTTGCTCGTCTCGCCCAGGATCGCGTCGGCATTGCGAGCGATCCAACCGAGCAGCGGCACCAGCTGGGCGGCCAGCTCCTGGCCCAGCTCGGTCAGGGAGTACTCGACGTGCGGCGGGACGACCGGCCGGGCGTCGCGGAGGACCAGGCCGTCCTCTTCGAGCATCCGCAGCGTCTGCGCGAGCATCTTCTCGCTCACGCCCTCGGCGCGGCGGCGGAGCTCGCTCCAGCGCAGCGCCTCCCCGTCGGACAGCGCGACGACCAGCAGCGGCGCCCACTTGCTCATCACGTGGTCGAGCACCGTGCGGGTCGGGCAGTTGGCCGTGAACACGCCTTCCGGGAAGGCTGAGGCCAGACGACTAACTTCCATGTATGTACATTACCAGAAAGTGGGTACTAACTTTTGGGAAGTATGGGATGCGACCCCCGGTTGAGCCAGGCGACCACCTCGTATCCGCCCCGAAAGGCACTCTCATGACTCTGCTCGTCACCGGCGCCAGCGGCCAGCTCGGCCGCCTCGTCGTCCTCTCCCTCCTCGACCGCGGTGTCGCCCCGGGCGAGATCGTCGCCACGGCCCGCAACCTCGAGTCCATCGAGGACCTCGCCGACCTCGGCATCGAGACGCGCCACGCCGACTTCGACGACCCCGCGTCGCTCGACCAGGCGTTCGCCGGGGTGGACCGGCTCCTGCTGGTCTCCTCCAACGCCGTCGGCAGCCGGTTGAGCCAGCACCAGAACGTCGTCGACGCCGCGGTGCGCCAGGGCGTTGCTCTCGTGGCCTACACGAGCGTGCTGCGCGCGGACTCCTCCACGCTCCTGCTCGCCGAGGAGCACCTGTCCACCGAGCGCTACCTGACCGAGACCGGCGTACCGCACCTGCTGCTGCGCAACGGCTGGTACCTCGAGAACTACACCGGTCAGATCGCCACCATCCTGGAGCACGGTGCGGTGCACGGCGCGGCCGGCGAGGGCCGGGTCAGCGGTGCCGCTCGCGCCGACTTCGCCGAGGCGGCAGCCGTCGCCCTGGTCGAGGGCAGCGCCGGAGACGTCCACGAGCTGGCTGGCGACGAGGCCTTCACGCTGGCGGAGTACGCCGCCACCGTGGCCGAGGCGACCGGCCAGGAGGTTGCCTACCGCGACCTGCCCATCGACCAGTACGCGTCGGTGCTGGTCTCCGCCGGGCTGCCCGAGGGTTACGCCGGGCTGCTGGCCGACTCCGACCGCGGCATCGCGGCCGGTGACCTGCTGGACACCAGCGGCACGCTCAGCCGCCTGGTCGGCCGGCCCACGACGCCGCTGGCCGACGCGGTGCGGGCGGCGGTCGCCTGACGCCACGGGTCGGGCTCGGTAGGGTCGAGGAGTGCCTCTGCCACGCATTGCTCGGGGCTGCGTCCTGGTCGTCACGCTCGCGCTCGTGGGCCCGGGCCAGAGCGCAGCGTCGACCCCCGCGCCCGACCCGGCGCCCCGGGCCACCGAGACCAGGGTGCTCGCGATCTCGATCGACGCCCTCAACCCTGCCGCGCTGAGCAGGCTGGGGCCCGAGCGGGCCCCGGCCCTGCACCGGTTGATGGCCGAGGGGGCCTTCACCCTCAACGCACGCACCCAGGTCGAGTCGACCGAGACGCTGCCCAACCACATCAGCATGATCACCGGGCGCCGGGTGCAGGCGTCCCGAGGCGGCCACGGGGTCACCTGGAACGTCCATCGCCCGGGCACCACCGTGCAGCGGGCCGCGGGACACGGCGTCTCGTCGGTGTTCTCCGTCGCGCACACAGCCGGGTCGACGGCGCTGTTCTCGGCGAAGGAGAAGTTCACGATCTTCGAGCGCTCCTGGGACGCCGATATCGACCGCCTCTTGATCGACGAGGGCAATGACCGCGGCCTGATGCGCGCTGTCCGCAGCGACCTGCTCCAAGCGGGGCGCGAGCTCACGTTCGTGCACTTCGGCCATGCGGACGTCATCGGCCACACCGCGGGCTTCATGTCCCCGGCGTACCTCGACGCGGTCGCGCAGGTCGACGCCCTGGTCGGCAAGCTCCTGCACGCCATCGAGACCCATCCTGAGCTCGCCGGCACGGTGGTCGTCCTGACCGCCGACCACGGCGGCAGCGGCCGCAACCACAAGGACCCGACCAAGCGCGTGAACTACCGGATCCCGTTCCTGGTCTGGGGCCCCGGGGTCACCCAGGGCGACCTCTACGCCATGAACCCGGCGTACGCCGACCCGGGCGGCACTCGCGTCCCCTACTCGGGCAAGCAGCCGATCCGCAACGGCGACCTGGCGAACCTCACGCTCGACCTGCTCGGGCTGACCCCGGTGCCGGACAGCAAGTACGGCCTGCGGCACGCACTCACGGTCGGCTGACGCCCTAGTCGAACAGCCGGGGCTGGGGCGGCCCGAGCGACGGGTCCACACCGTCGAACAGGCTGCTCACCGACTCACCACCGTGGGTCCGCGCTGCCAGCCTGGGTCAGCTGACCTGTTTGCGACACAGACAGAAGACGTTGCCCTCGGGGTCGGCGAGCACGTGCCAGGTGGAGTCGTCTCGCTGTCCCACGTCGACCGGTGTCGCGCCGAGCTCCAGCAGCCTTGCCAGCTCGCTCTCCTGGTCGCGGTCGACCGGGTTGATGTCGAGATGGAGGCGGTTCTTGCCGGTCGGCAGCCCGTCGGGCACCCAGCGGAAGTCGATCTCGAAGGTGCCGCCGTCAGGTGGCCCGATCGAGACGCCGTCGGGCCCGTGCTCGGTCTTCTGCCACCCCCGGTCGATGACCCGCCAGCCCAGCACGTCGGCCCAGAACGCCCCGAGTCGCTCGGCGTCGGTGCAGTCGATCGGCAGGGACATGATGCGGCTCGTCATGCACCCAGGTTAGGAACGAACCGCAAGCGGTTTGCTGCCGCTCAGGCCCAGAGCTGGCCCTCGAGGCGGTCCTCCGCCTCGTCGATGGTGCCTTCGTAGGCGCCGGTGGAGAGATACTTCCAGCCGCCGTCGGCGACCACGAACGCGATGTCCGCCGTCTCCCCCGCCTGGACCGCCTTGGTGGCCTGGCCGAGCGCCGCGTGCAGGATCGCGCCGGTGGAGATGCCGGCGAAGATGCCCTCTAGCTCGAGCAGCTCACGGGTCCGGCGTACGGCGTCGCGCGGACCCACCGAGAACCGCGAGTCGATCAGCGAGGCGTCGTAGAGCTCGGGCACGAAGCCCTCGTCGAGGTTGCGCAGCCCGTAGACCAGCTCGCCGTAGCGCGGTTCCGCGGCGATGATCCGGACCTCCGGCTTCGCCTCCCGGAAGTAGCGCGAGACGCCCATCAGGGTGCCGGTCGTGCCGAGCCCGGCGACGAAGTGCGTGATCGACGGCAGGTCCGCCAGCAGCTCGGGACCGGTGCCTTCCTGGTGCGCGAGGGCGTTGCCCGGGTTGCCGTACTGGTAGAGCATCACCCAGTCGGGGTGCTCGGCCGCGACCTGCTTGGCCACCCGCACGGCCTCGTTGGAGCCGCCCGCAGCGGGAGACGACACGATCTCGGCGCCCCACATGGTGAGCAGCTGTCGGCGCTCCGTGGAGGTGTTCTCCGGCATCACGCAGACGATGCGGTAGCCCTTGAGCTTCGCGGCCATGGCCAGCGAGATGCCGGTGTTGCCCGACGTCGGCTCGAGGATCGTGCACCCGGGCCGCAGCAGCCCGTCCTTCTCCGCCAGCTCGATCATCTTCAGCGCGGGCCGGTCCTTGATCGAGCCGGTGGGGTTGCGATCCTCCAGCTTCGCCCACAGCCGGACGTCCGGGCTCGGCGAGAGCCGCGGCAGGCCGACCAGCGGAGTGCCGCCCACGGACGCGAGCAGGTTGTCGTGACGCATGCACCCAGGATGACATCCGCGGCCGAGCACACCGCGCCGCGGCCGGTCTACCGAGACGAGACGAGTAGTTCCAAGGGATCGTGCAAGCGAGCGTGCGAGGCCTTGGAACTAGTCGCTCAACTTCGGGAGACGTACGCCGCGGCCTCGGTGCGGTTGCTCACGCCGAGCTTGCTGAGGATGTGGCTGACGTGGTGGCCGGCCGTCTTCTCGCTGATCACCAGGGTCTCGGCGATCCGGGCGTTCGACATGCCCAGGGCGATCAGCTCGAGCACCTCCTCCTCCCTGGCGGTGAGCACGCCGGCGGTGTGGGAGCGCCCGCCGGTGCCGGCGTCCGAGCTGGCGCAGCAGGGCTGAGGCCGCGTCGGTGGCCCGGACGGCGCCCAGCCCGCGGAAGGCCGCGAGGGCAGTGCGGGCCTCGTCGAGTGCCATGTCCGGCGAGCTCGCGGCCAAGGCATGGGCCAGCTCGATCCGTGCCTCACCTGCGTCGAGCGGCATGGCCAGGGTCAGGAACTCGGACAACGCGCGGCGAGCAGGTTCGGCGGCCGCCTCGAGCCTCCCCTCCGCGCGCGCCACCCGGGCGTGGCTCAGCTCGGCCCTGGCGGTGACCAGGCGGATGCCGGAACCCGCCGCCAGCTCGGCCAGCTGTTCCGCCGCGGTCCGGGCCTCCGCCACGTCGCCGACAGCGAGGCGGGCGTCGACGAGCGCGGCCAACAGCTGCGTGGCCCGCATGGCGTCACCGGGGGTGGCGAGCAACCCGCGCTCGAGGAGAGCGACGGCGGCTCGGGGCTGACCCTCCGCCGTACGCAGCAGCGCGAGCGCACGAAGCGACGAGGGGTGCTCCTCGCGCCCGCCCAGCAGCTGCTCGGCCTCGGCGAGCCGGCCCTGCCGCACCCGCAGCTCCGCCAGCGAGGCCACCGTGGGCGCACCCATCTCCGGCACGTAGCGCGCATGGGTCGCGAGCGCCGCTTCGAGTGCCCGCTCGGCCTCGGGCCAGTGGCCGGTGGCGAACAGCACGTCGGCGTGCGCCGAACGGCAGGCTCCGAAGAGCGGCGCGGTCTCATGGGTCCTGGCGAAGTCGTCGACGATCTCGCACCACTCGGTGGCGCGCTCCCAGTCGCCGGCGTTGGTGCACGCGAGGATGAGGTTGCAGTAGGCCTCGGCCAGCGTGTGGATGTTGTGCACGCGCCCGGCCGTGGCCGCGGCCATTGCTTCCTCCAGGAGCCGCAGCCCGCGCTCGCGGTGGCCTGCAGCCATCTCGGCCCGCCCGAGCAGGCTCACCGCGAAGACCTCGAGGTCGACGGCCCGGTTGCGGCGCGCGATCGCCACGGCCCTCTCCGCCTGCGCGATCCGCTCCTCGACATCGGGGGTGTGGCGGGCCCGCTCGACCGCGACCCAGCCCTGGCCGGCACAGTCGCCGACGTCCTCGAGGATCCGCTCGGCCCGGGCCAACCACCCGCGGGCGGCGGAGCCGCGTCCGGCCACCATGTGCTGGTGGGACACCCACACCGCGGTCCGGGCCGCGTCGTCGCAACGGCCCAGGGCGGCGTACAGCTCGAAGGCGGTCTCGCGGGAGGCGATGGCGTCGGCGATCTCGCCGAGGAACCACAGCGCGAGCCCGAGTCCTTCGCGCGCCTCGGCGGAATCACCGGCTGCGAGCACGGCCTCGAAGGACTGTCGCGCATCGGCCCACCGGGACTCCTCGAGCGCACGCAGTCCGCGGCCGAGCTCGCCTCCGAGGCCTTCCATGGCCTGATCGTAGGGCGCAGAGATGGGGATTTCGCCCGATGTGCGGGACCCGTCGGGCGGGCCACGCTGGCAGCCGACCTCAACGAAAGGCAGAACCATGACTGTAGATCTTGGCTACGACGAGCTGAAGACCAAGCACCGAGGGATGTGGGCGTCCGGCGACTACCCCCTCATGGTGGACACGTTCCTGCTCCCGCTGGGGCCACGGCTGGTCGACGCGATCGGGATCGAGCCCGGCACCCGCGTCCTCGACGTGGCATCCGGCACCGGCAACGCGGCCATCCCGGCTGCCCAGCGCGGCGCCAGCGTGACGGCGAGCGACCTCACCCCGGAGCTGCTCGAGGCCGGCCAGGCCCGGCCCGAGACCGCCGGTCTCGACCTCACGTGGACCCCGGCGGACGCGGAGAACCTTCCGTTCGACGACGAGTCGTTCGACGTGGTGATGTCATCGATCGGCGTCATGTTCGCACCGCACCACCAGGCCGCTGCCGACGAGCTGGTGCGGGTGTGCCGACCCGGCGGGAAGATCGGCCTGCTGAGCTGGACGCCGGAGGGCATGATCGGCTCCCTGTTCGCCACCATGAAGCCGTTCGCCGCTCCGCCGCCGCCGGGAGCCTCGTCGCCGCCGCTGTGGGGCAGCGAGGAGCACGTCCAGGGCCTGTTCGGCGGGCGGGTGAGCTTCGAGACCCTCGAGCGCGACCATCTCGAGATCACGGCCTTCGACGACGCCCGCGACTACGGCGAGCACTTCAAGGCCTACTACGGCCCGACCATCGCCGCCCGCGCGAACGCCGTCAAGAACGGCGTCGAGGGCGACTTCGACGCAGCGCTCGACGCGTTCTGCGACAAGTGGGACCTCGGAACGCCCGGCGACGCCCGCTTCGAGAAGGAGTTCCTGGTCGCGGTGGGCACCAGGGCCTGAGGCGCGATCAGCGCTGAGTCAGCCGCCTGCGACGGCGGGCAGGACAACGACCTGGTCGCCGTCGCTGAGCTGCGCCTCGAGGCCGCCGATGAAGCGGACGTCCTCGTCGTTGATGTAGACGTTCACGAACCGGCGGAGCTCCCCGTCCTCGATCAGACGCTCCTTGATGCCGGCGTGGTTGGCCTCCAGGTCGTCGATGAGAGCGCTCAGGCTCGCACCGTCGGCCGTCACGGCCTTCTCGCCTGCGGTGTAGGTGCGCAGGATGGTAGGGATCCGGACCTCGATGGCCATCAGCCAAAACTCCTCATGAGCCAGCTCTCTTCGGTAGGACGACGTCGACCTCTTCCTCGGTCACGACGCCGTCGATGATTCTGTAGGACCTGAACTCCACCGGGCCGTCGTTATTCCCGTGCTCGCGCGTGCTGACCAGCACATAGTGCGCGTTGGGCTCGCTGGCGAGGCCGATGTCGGTGACGCTCGGGTAGGCCTCCGTGGCCGTGTGCGAGTGGTAGATCACCACCGGCTCCTCGTCGTTCGCGTCCATCTCCTTGTAGAGCTGGAAGAGATCGGTGGAGTCGAACTCGTAGAACGTCGGGCTGCCGGCGGCGTTGACCATCTCCACGAACCGCTCGGGACGGTCGCTCCCCTCCGGGCCGGCCACGATGCCGCACGCCTCGTCGGGGTGGTCACGCTTGGCGTGGGCCACGATGGCGTCGTACGTCGCCTGGTCGATCGTCAGCACGGTGCCAGCGTAGGCGGTCAGCCGCCGAGCGACTGGACCAGTGTCTCCTGCAGGTAGCCGACCCAGTCGTAGATGTCGTGCGCCTGCGCCCGCGGGTCGTCGTCGGGCAGCGCCAGCCAGTAGTCCTCGTCGTCCTCCTCGACCCCGAGCCGGGTCGCCAGCGCCAGCCGGAGGTCGGTGAACGAGCGCATCCAGACCTCCGCCATGGGCGGGTCCAGCTCGACGTCGATGATCAGCCCGTCCTCGGTCAGCTGCGGCGGCAGGCCGGCCTCCTCGAGGGCGTCGATGATCGTGATCGCCGCCCGCGCCTTGCCGTCGCGCAGCGTGCCCTCGGTGAAGCGCCGGAACTCGGAGGCGGCCTCCTCGTCCTCGCTGTACGCCGTCGGGAACAGCCGGGCGAGCACCGGGTCCTCGGGCTCCGAGGTGGGACCGGAGAAGTCCATCATCGCCTCGAAGGGGTCCTGGTCGTCGCGCGGCACGGCCGCCTCGTTGCGCAGCAGCTCGACCAGCTGGGAGGCCAGCGAGCGCAGCAGGTCGGCCTCGAACCCGGTGAAGTTGGCGATGATCCGTCTGGCTGCGGCGATGGCGGGTGAAGCCAGTCACGTCGGTCTACTCCTGCTTCTGCAAGGTGGCCCAGAGGCCGTACTCGTGCATCGCCTGCACGTCTCGTTCCATCTCCTCGCGGCTGCCGGTGCTGACCACCGACTTGCCGTCCTCGTGGACCTCCCGCATCAGCTTCTCGGCCTTCTTCTTGGCGTAGCCGAAGTGCTTCTGGAAGACGTAGGTGACGTACGACATGAGGTTCACCGGATCGTTCCAGACGATGGTGACCCACGGCGTCGCGAGGACCGTGATCTCGTCAGGAGTGAGGTCAGGTTCGACCTCAACCGGGCTGGCGGCGGACACCGCGCCCATGGTGGCACACTCCCCACCATGAGCTCAGGCAGCGGTGGACCAGACCTCGAGGTGCGCGTCGACGACGGCGCGCTGTGGCTGACGATGAACCGACCCGACGTCTTCAACGCGATGAGCCCCGAGATGGCCGACGAGCTCGCGGAGCTGGCCGAGGAGTCCGTCGCCCGCGACGACGTACGCGTCGTGGTGCTCACCGGCACCGGGGCGGCGTTCTCGACCGGCGCCGACATCTCCGGCGAGGACGCCCACGAGCACTTCGACGTCAGCGCCATGGACCGGGCCAACCGGATCATCCGGGCCGATCATCGCCCTCGACAAGCCGGTGCTGGCGGCCGTCAACGGCATCGCTGCCGGCGTCGGCTGCTCGGCCGCGCTGGCGGCCGACATCATCGTGGCGAAGGAGTCGGCGTCGTTCCTCCTGGCCTTCGCCCGGATCGGCTTCATGCCCGACGGCGGCGCCTCGGCGACCGTCGCCGCCTCGATCGGCCGGGCGCGGGCGATGCGGATGGCGCTGCTCGCCGAGCCGCTCTCCGCGCGCGAGGCGTACGACGCCGGACTGATCACCCACCTCGCCTCGGACGAGGAGTTCGACGAGGTCGTCGCCAAGCTGGTCCGCCGCCTGGCTGCCGGCCCTCCCCTCGCCCTGGCCGCCACCAAGCGCGCGATCAACGCCACCACCCTCACCGAGCTCAACGCCGCCCTCGAGCGCGAACGCACCGGCCAGACCGTGCTGATGCGCACCGCCGACGTGGCCGAGGGCATGCGGGCCTTCTCGGAGCGACGCAAGCCCGTCTTCCGCGGCGAGTAGCTGGGTCGCCGGCGTCTGCGTCACCGCGACTCCCCAAGAAACGTTTGACAGTTCGCCGCCACACGAGGCAAACTCCCCAACAACCATTGGGAGGTAGCCGTGGCGAAGGTCGCCGACCAGGCCGAGGGCGAGATCGGGCGGCTGCGGGCGCTCGCGCACCCGCTCCGGCTGCAGATGCTGTCGCTGCTGACCGCCCGGCCATGAGCGCCGCCGAGGTGGGGCGCGAGCTGGACATCACCCATGCCAACGCGTCGTACCACCTGCGGCTGCTCGCCGACGCTGGGCTGATCGTGGTCGAGGGCGAGGAGCAGATCCGGGGCGGGCGGGCCAAGCGCTACCGCCACCCGCATCGACCGGCGCGACGTCCCGGCCGGCCCGGAGGAGCTGGCCGCGCAGGTCCGAGTCCATGAGCGCACGAGCTGGTACGCCGGTTCGGCCACCGCGACCCCGACCCGCCCGCCGTCTTCACCGACGCGGAGCTCTGGGTCAGCCCCGAGGTGTGGAGCGAGGCCGCCGAGCTCGTGAAGCGCGCCTCCCTGCTGGTCCACGAGCGCGCCCAGCGGCCGCGCACCAAGGGCACGATCAAGACCAACCTGACGGTGGCGGCGTTCCGGATGGAGCGGTGACCCGCCGCGCACACGCTCGCTCCGCTGCGAGAGTCGAACTTCCGCTACTACTTCTTCTCCCGGCTGGTCGACCGGGCAGGCACCACCATGGCCGGTGTCGCCCTGGCCTTCGCCGTGCTCGAGGTCAGCGACTCGGCCACCGCACTGGGCACGGTGCTCGCCGCCTACAGCATCCCGATGGTGATCTTCCTGCTGGCCGGCGGCGTGCTGGCCGACCGGTTCGGCCGCACGCTGGTCATGCAGGCCACCAACGTCGTCTCCGCGGCGAGCCAGCTCGCGATGGCCGCCCTGGTCATCACCGACACGGCGCAGCTGTGGCAGATGGCGGTGCTGGCCGCGCTCAACGGCACGGCGACCGCGGCGGGCATGCCGGCGATGGCCGGGATCATGCCCCAGCTCGTGCCGCGCGAGCAGCTCAAGGAGGCCAACCTGCTGATCGCCGTGCCCGAGAACGCCCTCATGGTGCTCGGGCCAGCGATCAGCGGCGTGCTCGTGGTCACCATCGGGCCCGGCTGGGCCCTCGCGGTCGACGGCGCCACCTACGTCGCTGGCCACGGTGCTGCTGACCCGGGTGCGGATCCCGCCTCCTCTGCCCCGCGAGGACAAGCCCGGAGTGCTGGCCGACCTGCGCGAGGGCTGGACCTACCTCACCTCAACGACGTGGCTGTGGGTCGTGGTGGTGTCGTTCGCCCTGCTCAACGCGATCACCGCCGGCGCCTTCAACACGCTCGGCCCGGTGCTGGCCGTCCAGAGCGACATCGGCGAGAGCGGCTGGGGCCTGATCCGCTCGGCGCAGGCGGTGGGCTTCCTCGTGTGCTCGCTGGTGCTCATCCGGATGCACCTGCGGAGACCGTTGCTGTGGGGGATGCTCGCGGTGTCGCTCGAGGGCGTGCCCATGATCGTCATGGGCGTGGAGCCCGTGCTGGTCGCTGCCGTGGTCGGCGGCGTTCGTCGCCGGGTTCGGGATGCAGGTCTTCGGCCTCGGCTGGGACCTGGCCATGCAGGAGAAGGTGCCCGACGAGATGCTCTCGCGCGCCTACTCCTACGACATGCTCGGCTCGTTCGTGGCCGTCCCGGTCGGTCAGCTCACGTTCGGTCCGCTCGCTGTGCTCTTCGGCGTCCAGAAGGTGATGCTGGTGGGCGGGATCGTGTACGTCGCGCTGGCCCTGCTGACCCTGGTGTCACGGCAGGTCCGGGCGCTAGAGCGCGTCAGCACCACTTCTCAGCCAGTGCCCGGATGACCCGGAGGTTGCGGTTCGTGGCGACGCCGAGCGCCTTCTCCACCTGGGCGTTGGTCAGCCGGCCCTGGTGGTAGTGGTCGGTCAGGAGGAGGTGCACCGCCCGGCCGCGCACGCGCGCGAAGTCGCGGTCGTCGCCGAGATCCTCGAGCTTCTTCGCCGCCTCGGCCGTGGGCTTCTCCTTGAGCAGCGAGACGTAGTGGGTGCCGCCGTGGTCGCCTGCCACCTCCTCGGCCTCGTCGACGATCTCGCAGAGCTCGGCCTGCGTGAAGACGATCGTCGGCACCTCGAAGCCCGCCTGCTCGGCGTACGCCTTCTCCAGCGCGGCCTCGATCTTGGCTCGGGAGCGCAGTGAGGTCGTGAACCGCACGTTGCCGGTGTTGATGTGCGTCGCAACGTCGGTGAACCCCGCCGCGTCGGTCGCCGTGACGATGTCGCCCTTGGCGAACTTGCGGTTCGCTCCGAGGTTGATCGCCCTCAGAAACGCGATGTAGGTGGCCACCCCGATAACCTGCTGTGCGTGGCAGCCGAGGTCAAGGACCAACCCGACGGTCGCGCCTCGCGTTGGGACAGTCATCGTGAGGGGCGCCGAGCAGAGCTCGTCGCCGCCGCGGTGCGCGCGATCGACGAGCACGGCGCCGACGTGCGCGTCGCCGAGATCGCGGCCGAGGCCGGGGTCAGCAAGCCCGTGCTCTACCGCTACTTCGCCGACAAGGACGAGCTGTTCGCAGCGGTCGGCATCTACGCGGCCGACGAGGTGCTCGAGGCCTTCGTGCCGGCGATCCTCGGCGAGGGGCCGATTCGTGACCGCATCGCCCGCGCGATCGACGCCTACCTGCAGGTGATCGAGGAGCACCAGCAGGTCTTCCTGCTGCTGGTACGCCGCGGACCGGGCGAGGACCCGCTGGCCGACGGCAAGTCGCGGATCGCGTCCACCGTCGCGAGGATCCTCGGCAACACCCTGGGCCAGGCCAAGGTCGACACCGCGGCCGCGGACGTCTGGGCCCAGAGCCTGGTCGGGCTCTGCCTCACCACCGGCGAGTGGTGGCTGGAGCAGCGGACCATGTCGCGCGAGCAGCTGAGCCGCTACCTCGGGTCGTTCACGTGGCATGCCTTCGAGGGCGCCGCCACCGAGCTCGGGGTGCCGCTCTCCGCGCTGGGCGAGTAGCGAGCGGGCCGAGCCCGGCCCTAGAGGTTGCCGCGGGCGTCCTGCTCGCGCTCGATCGCCTCGAAGAGCGCCTTGAAGTTGCCCTTGCCGAAGCCCAGCGAGCCGTGCCGCTCGATGAACTCGTAGAACACGGTCGGCCGGTCGCCCATCGGCTTGGTGAAGATCTGCAGCAGGTAGCCGTCCTCGTCGCGGTCGACCAGGATCTTGCGCTTCTTCAGCTCCTCGATCGGCACCCGCACCTCGCCGATCCGCGCGCGCAGCTCGGGGTCGTCGTAGTAGGAGTCGGGGGTGTCGAGGAACTCGATGCCGTTGTCGCGCAGGATGTCGACGCTGCGCAGGATGTCGTTGGTCGCCAGCGCGATGTGCTGGCAGCCGGCACCGTCGTAGAACTCGAGGTACTCGTCGATCTGCGACTTCTTCTTCGCCACGGCCGGCTCGTTGAGCGGGAACTTCACCCGGTGGTTGCCGCTCGCGACGACCTTCGACATCAGCGCCGAGTAGTCGGTGGCGATGTCGTCGCCGATGAACTCCGCCATGTTCGTGAAGCCCATGACCTTGTTGTAGAACTCGACCCATTCGTCCATGCGCCCGATCTCGACGTTGCCGACACAGTGGTCGACGGCCTGGAAGAGGCGACGCGGGTGTCCTTCGCGACGGGCGACCGTGGTGCCGCGGGCGACGAAGCCCGGCAGGTAGGGACCCGTGTACGCCGACCGGTCGATCAGCGTGTGCCGGGTCTGGCCGTACGTCGCGATGGCGGCCATCCGCACGGTGCCGTGCTCGTCGCTGACGTCGTGCGGCTCCTCGAGGATCGTGGCGCCGACCGACCGGGCGTGGGTGATGCAGCGGTCGACGTCGGGCACCTCGAGAGCGAGGTCGACGACACCGTCGCCGTGCTTGCGGTGGTGCTCGAGCACCGGGCTGTCAGGGGTGACCCCGCCGGTGAAGACGAAGCGCGCGGAGCCCGAGCGCAGCACGTAGGTCTTGGTGTCGCGGTGGCCGGTCTCCGGACCGCGGTACGCCTCGAGCTCCATGCCGAGCGCGAGCTGGTAGAAGGTCGCGGTCTGGGTGGCGTTGCCGACCACGAAGCAGACCGCGTCCATGGCGGTCACCGGGAACACGTCGCGGCTGGCGTCGTACTCGACCAGCCCGACCAGCTCCTTGAGCTGCTCCAGGGTGAGGTCGGCCTTCAGCTCATCGGGGGTCAGCGTCATGCGCCAACCGTGTCGTGATCGCGCAATCTGTGCAACAGTACGCCGACACACTGGACAATCTGCACAGCACGAGGGGTCATCATGGACGACCTGGACCGCACTCTGATCGATCTCTTCGCCGCCGAGCCGCGGATCGGGGTGCTGGAGGCCTCCCGCCGCCTCGGCGTCGCGCGAGGCACCGTGCAGGCCAGGCTCGACAAGCTCGAGCGGTCCGGCGTGGTGACCGGGTGGGGCCCCGAGCTCTCGCCCGAGGCGCTGGGCTTCCCGGTGATGGCATTCCTGACCCTGGAGATCAGCCAGGGCGCGGGCCACGAGGTGGTGGCCGAGCACCTGGCGCGGATCCCGGAGGTGCTCGAGGCCTACACGATCACCGGCAGCGGCGACATGTGGTGCCGGGTGGTCTCGCGCAGCAACAGCGACCTGCAACGCGTGATCGACACCGTGGTCGGGTTCGCCGGCATCAACCGCACCTCCACGGTGATGGCCCTGGCCACCCAGGTGCCCTACCGGGTGCTGCCGCTGGTCACCTCGCTCAGGCCTGGGGTGTGAAGATCATGCAGCTGGACGTCGCGTGGGCGACCAGCTTGCCGCCGGCGTCGAAGAGCTGCGCCTGCGCCAGCGCCGTACGCCGGCCGCGCTGGATCACCGAGCCCTCGGCCCGGAGGCGACCCGAGTCGACGGTGACCGGCCGCAGGAACTTCACAGTGAGGTCGAGCGACGTGTAGCCCTCGCCGGCCTCGAGCGTGGAGTGCACCGAGCAACCAGCGGCGGTGTCGAGCATCGTCGACAGCACTCCCCCGTGCACGGTGCCGAGCGGGTTGTAGTGCCGCAGCTCGGGGTCGAGCTCGACGCTGATCTGGCCAGGCACGCCGTCGAAGTTGATGAGACCGAGCGTCTCCGCGATCGGCGCGCCGGCGAGGAGTCCCTCGCCCATCGCCATCAGCTGCTGGTAGCCGTTCATGCTCGCGGGGTCGATCTCGCTACGATCCTGAGTCTGAGTCATGGACCCAGCCTGCACCGTGGTTGCTGAGTCTGTCAACGAGACTTAGCATGTGACCATGGCCACCACGACGCTCGAGCGCACCCCCGGCCCTGCAGTACTCCGCCGACAACTGCACCGTCGGCCGCACGATGGCGATCCTCGGCGAGCGCTGGACCTTCGTCGTGATCCGTGAGGTCTTCAACGGCATTCGGCGCTTCGACGACATGCGCGCGCGCACCGCCATCCCCCGCCAGGTGCTCACCAAGCGGCTCGGCCTGCTGGTCGACCACGGCCTGCTCCGCAAGGAGCCCTACCAGGTGCCGGGAGAGCGGGCCCGCCACGAGTACCGCCTCACCCAGAAGGGGCTCGACCTCTATCCCGTGCTGGTCGCCGTCGCTCAGTGGGGCGACCGCTACCTCGCCGACCCCGAAGGGCCGCCGGTCGAGTTCCAGCACCGCGAGTGCGGCGCAGCCATGACAGTGGTGGCCACCTGCGCCGAAGGTCATCGGGTCGACGACGTACGCCACATCGAGCCGCAGCCGGGCCCCGGCGCCCACCTGCTGACCGAGCGCGCTTAACCCTGCAGCTGGCCGCCGAGCCGGGAGGCTGCGGCCACGACGGTCGCGCCCACCTGGTCGGCGTCGAGGTCACCGAGCGTCACGATCCCGACGCTCGCCTCCAGGCCGGCCAGGCCGAGGATCGGCGCGGCCAGTCCCCGGGCGCCGGGCTGCAGCTCCCCCGACGTCATCACGTACGCCGCCGAGTCCGAGCGCGACGAACGGCCGAGCAGGATCGCCTTGCCGGCCGCGCCCTGCTCGAGCGGGTGCCGGGCGCCGATGCGGTAGCTGACGTGGAAGTCCGTCCAGGACGGTTCGACCACGGCCAGCGCCAGCGCCTCGCCACCGTCGGCCACCGTGAGGTGGGCGGTGCACCCCAGCCCCTCGGCGAGCTCGCGCAGCACGGGTGCCGCCACGTCGCGCAGCACGGGCTGCACTGCGGCTGCCAGCGGCAGCACGCCGAGGCCGACGTGCAGCCGGCCGCGCGCGTCCTTCCGGATCAGCGAGTGCTGCTCGAGCGTCGTCACCAGCCGGTAGACCACGGTGCGGTTGACCGACAACCGCTCGGCCAGCTCGGTGACCGTCAGCCCGCCGTGCGCTCCGGCCAGCACCTCGAGCGCCCGCAGGCCCCGGTCGAGGGTCTGCGAGGTCTCGGCGGGCATGCACCGACCCTAGCCCCGTCGCGGAGGGTCACGAGCTCTTGCGTGCGGCCCATTCCCGGACCCGGTCGATCCGCGCCTGCAGCTGCTCCGCGGTCGCCACGGCGGCCGCCGGACCGCCGCACTCCTTGCGGAGCGCGGCGTGGGTGATGCCGTGCGCCTGGCCGGAGCGATGGTGCCAGGCCGCGACCAGGCCGTTGAGCTCCCGACGGAGGATCGCCAGCTGCTCGTGGGTCGACACCTGCTTCACCGAATCAGCCTCGGGGTCGGTCCTGCGCTTGCGCGCGCGCTCGCTCTGCCGGGTCTGGAGCAGCTCGCGCATCTGGCCGGGCTCGAGCAGGCCGGGGATGCCGAGGAAGTCCATCTCCTCCTCCGAGCCGACGTGCACCTCGCCCTCGTGGCCGAACGTCGCGCCGTCGTAGAGCACGTGGTCGAACTGCGCGTCGGAGCCCAGGGCCTCGAACGGCAACCCCTCGTCGGGCTCGGTCTCGCCGGCCTCGGCGCGAGCGAGCAGCTCCTTCTCCGCGGCGAACAGATCGTCCTCGTCGGTGATCCGGCGGCCCAGCACGTGGTCGCGCTCGAGCTCCATCTCCGAGGCGAACCCGAGCAGTGTCGGCACCGAGGGCAGGAAGATCGAGGCGGACTCGCCGCGGTTGCGAGCGCGCACGAAGCGACCGACCGCCTGGGCGAAGAACAGCGGCGTGGCCGTGGTCGTGGCGTAGACGCCCACCGCCAGCCGGGGCACGTCGACGCCCTCGGAGACCATCCGCACGGCCACCATCCAGCGCTTGTCGGAGGTGGTGAAGTCGGCGATCTTCTTCGAGGCGGCCTTCTCGTCGGAGAGCACCACGACCGGCGCCTCGCCGCTGACTGTGCGGAGCAGCTTGGCGTAGGCCCGGGCCGAGTCCTGGTCGGTGGCGATCACCAGGCCGGCCGCGTCGGGCACGTGGCGGCGTACCTCCGAGAGGCGCTTGTCGGCGGCGGCCAGCACCGACGGCACCCAGGAGCCGGCCGGGTCGAGTGCGGTGCGGAGCGCCTGGTTGGTCAGGTCCTTGGTGAGCGGCTCGCCGAGCCGGGCGGCGATCTCGTCGCCGGCGCGCGTGCGCCACTGCATCTCACCGGAGTAGGCCAGGAACATCACCGGCCGCACCACGTGGTCCGAGAGCGCGTGGGCGTAGCCGTAGGTGAAGTCGGCGACCGACCGCGGGATGCCGTCGTCGCCGGGCGCGTAGGTGACGAACGGGATCGGGTTCACGTCGGAGCGGAACGGCGTGCCCGTCAGCGCGAGCCGTCGGGTCGCGGGCTGGAAGGCCTCGCGCACGCCCTCGCCCCACGACAGCGCGTCGCCGGCGTGGTGCACCTCGTCGAGGATCACCAGGGTCTTGAACCGCTCGGTGCGGATCCGCATCGCGAGCGGGTTGACCGCCACGCCGGCGTAGGTGACCGCGATGCCGAGGTAGTCGCTGGAGATCTTCCCCTTGCCGGCGGAGTACGCCGGGTCGATCGGGATGCCGGCCCGGGCCGCGGCCTCGGCCCACTGCAGCTTGAGGTGCTCGGTGGGCGCGACGATCGTGATCCGGTCGACGATCCGGCGACCGATCAGCTCGGCGGCCACCGAGAGCGCGAACGTGGTCTTGCCGGCGCCCGGTGTGGCGACGGCGAGGAAGTCACGCGGCTGGCGCCGGACGTAGTCGGCCAGCGCCGCCGTCTGCCAGGCCCGCAGCGAAGGCGCCGTGCCCCAGGCCGCGCGCTCCGGCCAGGCCGGCGTGAGCGCGGGGGCCAGGGAGGGCGACTGGGCGGCAGCTTCGTGGCTGTCGCCGCCCGTCACTCGCCGTCGTCCCCGGGCTTGAGACCCTTCCAGATCTCCTCGCACTCCGGGCAGACCGGGAACTTCTCCGGGGCGCGGCTGGGCACCCACACCTTGCCGCAGAGCGCGACCACGGGCGTGCCCATCACCATCGCCTCGGTGAGCTTGTCCTTGTCGACGTAGTGCGAGAACTTCTCGTGGTCACCGTCCTCGGTCGGGACGGTGCGCTCCTCGTGGCGCACATCGGTGTCGACAGCGGTGGAGCCGAAGCCGAAGGAAGTCACAGCTCCACTCTATGCCTTCGCAGAGCGAGCTCTGGGTCGACGGGGTCACCCCCGCCGGGTCGGATCTCGAGGTGCAGATGCGGCCCGGTGATGTTGCCGGTGGAACCCACGGTGCCGATCACCTGACCGCGGGTCACGGTCTGCCCGGCGCACCACCGACTGGGTGTCCTGGTGGCAGTACCAGACCTCGGTGCCGTCGGTCAGCCGGACGACGGTCTTGTTGCCGTAGGCGCCGTCGTACGCCGTCGTCACGACGACACCGTCCGCGATGGAGTGGATCGGCGTGCCGGTGCTGGTCGGCGAAGTCGAGGCCGGTGTGTGCCGAGGACCAGTAGCCGCTGACATCGCCGAACCGGCCCGTGAGGTGGTAGCCGGGCACCGGCACGAGCCACGGCTGGCGGGCGATGGGGTCGGCCGCCACGAGATGGAACTCGGGAAGCGCGGGCGGGTTCGCGGTCGCGGGACCGGTCGAGTCGCCGGGCGTCGGGGCCAGGGCGACGCCGCCGATGACGACCGCGATGATCGCGGGCATGCCGAGGCGCAGTCGGGCGAGGTGGCGCATGGGAAAGGGTGCTTTCGATCGGGGACCGCTGACTCCTGCAAGCGGTGTGCTCGCTCGAGTCAGCCAGAGCCGACCGGCCGGGCTCAAGTCGAGGACACCCCCGCGCGTGGCCGCTGTCACACGCTGAAACGCCGCTCCCGCTCAGAACTCGTCGAAAACGCGACCAGCGTCACTTTTGCCTTCGGCTAGTTCAGATCCGGGTCCGCGGGCCGGGTGGAGTGCATCGCGAGATCGCCCGGCTGCCGGCGCAGCACGTCGCGCCACAGGTCGCTGGCGTCGCTGCGGAAGACGTCCTCGGCACGTCCGGGCACGACGTACCAGTGCCCCTCGGCGATCTCCTCCTCGAGCTGGCCGCTCCCCCACCCGGCGTAGCCGGCGAAGATGCGCAGGCCGTCGAGGCTGCCCGTCACCAGCTCGACCGGCGTGTCGAGGTCGAGCAGGCCGAGCTGGCCGGCAACGCCGCGGAAGCCGACGTTGTCCTCGACCGTGGGGCTGAGCATCGCCACGGCCAGGGCGCCGTCGGTCTCGACCGGCCCGCCCTGGAAGAGCACCTCCGGCTCGGCGACCACCTCGGCCCAGCCACCCAGCACCTCGGAGACCGCCAGCGCCGTCGGGCGGTTGAGCACCACGCCGAGGGCGCCGTCGTCGTTGACGTCGAGCATCAGCACGACGGTCTCGGCGAAGTTGGGATCGAGGAGCGCCGGCGTCGCGAGCAGCAGCATGCCCTCGCTGACCACCGCTCCCTGTGTCACGGCTCCATCATCACCCACGGACGGAGACGCACGACAGCCCCGGTGCCGACGCGGGGAGGGAGGGTGCGTCGGCTCCAGGGCTGCCAAGCGAGCTCGGGGGGCCGTGGTCGCTCGATCAGGCCGCGACGACCGCCTTGAGGCGCTCGAGGAGGCTGGGTTGCTTCGGCTCTACGGTAAGCGTCGCGACGCCGCGGTGGGAGTGCCTGGCCCGAGTTTCCAGGGCGGCACCCACGGCACGGACGCCGCGTCGTCGATGCTGGACTGCCCGGCCATCGTGGCCAGCAGCATGTGCTCCTTGACGGTCGCCTTGTTCATCGCCTCGGCCATCGCCTCGTCGAGGGGCTCGGCCCGGTAGTGGTCGAGGATCCGGCGGACGCCGGGCAGGTCGTCGGCCGTGGCCCGCCAGGCGGACTCGACGGCCCGGCCCAGGTCCAGCGGCTGGTCGAGCAGCTCGTGCTCGATGTGGCCGGCCAGGCGGGTGTGCCACTTCAGCTGCAGGGTGGCGAGGAGCGTCAGCTCGTCGCCGAAGGTCTCGGTCACGCCGGCCACGTCCATGGGCAGGATCCCGTCGCGGCGGACGTTCGCCGTGGCGATCACGGAGCGCAGGATCTCGCCCCGGTTGTGGAAGGACTTCCAGGTCATGGTCAGCTCCTTGTTCGGGTCCGGCCCGGTCGGGCCGTCGTACTCGCTCACATACCGTGAGTACGTACCAAGGGTATGGACCCGACTTCTGGTATGCCAACTATTTCAGTCGTGATTCCGGCCACCTCGGTTTCGGCTGGGTCACCAGCGCTTGGTCCTATGCTCGGCCGATGGCCAAGTCTCGGTGAGCAAGCTCGTCCCGAAGGTGCCCAGCGTCGGGTCGAGCCGCCGGGCGGCGTACTCCGCCTCGACCAAGCGGGCCCTGGTCGACGTCGCCGAGGAGCTGTTCACCGACCACGGCTACGCCAACGCCTCGCTCGACATGATCGTCGCCGGCGCCCGGGTCACCAAGGGCGCGCTCTACCACCACTTCTCGGGCAAGCAGGCGCTGTTCGAGGCGGTCTTCGAGCGGGTCGAGGCCGACGCCTCCAAGACCATCCAGCGGGCGCTCAAGGGCAAGCGCGACCCCTGGGAGAAGGCGCTGGCCGGGCTGCGGGCGTTCCTGTCGATCGTCCAGGAGCCGCGCTACCGCCGGATCGTGATCGCCGAGGGACCCTCGGTGCTCGGCTACGAGCGGTTCCGCGAGCAGGAGGAGCGCTCGACGTTCGCCAACGTCGTCGAGATCGTGCGCTCGGTGCTCAGCGCCGGCACCTGGGAGCTCGACGAGGCGATGCTGCAGACGTTCGCCCGCATCTTCTTCGGCACCATGTCGGCCGCCGGCGAGGTGGTGGCCACCGCCGACGACCCCGAGCTGGCCGCGCGCCGGGTCGAGGCCGCGGTCGGCTTCCTGCTGGCCGGCATCCAGGCCCTGGTCGAGGACGGCATCGAGCTCCCGCCCCTGTTCGGCGGCGACGAGGACGAGTTCCAGTAGGAAGGCCGGCCCTAGGTCTAGGGCGCGTAGGTGAGCCCGCCCGAGGTCTGCGGCAGCAGCTCGATCCAGACCTTGCCGGCCGGCACCTTCAGCTTGTCGCCGGTGTCGGTCTTGAGCGTGACGTTCCGAGTCGAGCGCCTTCTTGCTCCAGGTGCCCTTCACCAGGCGGCCGTCGTGGAAGAGCAGCGCCGGTCCCGAGCCCTCGAACTGCGTCTCCGGCACCGAGTTGCCGGCCGGGTCGTTGTAGCCCGCGTCACCCACCGGCACCGAGAGCACCAGCACCGAGTCGGCCGGGAACTCGTCGCCGTCGGCGGCGTAGGTGTTCTCGTTGACGTAGTGACCCTTGCGGAAGACCCACGAGGTCGTGTGGCCGCCGAAGCTGGCCGCCAGCGTGGAGACCGGGGCGCCCTTCGGCAGGTCGGCCGCCTTGCCCCACGGCAGGTAGTCGTCGGGGCGCGCGGACTTCTGCTTGGTGTCGGCCGCGACCTCGCTGAGGTCGGCGAACAGGTTGTACGGCGCGTAGCGGCTGCTGTTGCGGTAGAGGCCGGGCGAGCCCTCCGAGTGGAAGTCGATGCCGGCGTCGTTGATCCGGGAGATCGTCACCGAGGCTGCGCCACTGGTGACCATGTCGCCGTCGACCGGCGAGACGATGCCGATGTCGCTGGCGCGCATGGAGCGCACCGGGCCGGCCTCCTGGGGCAGGTCGGAGTAGTAGAACGCCGCGAGGCGGGTCACGCCGCCCTCGACCAGCTCCTCGACCACGAGGTCGGCCGAGCCGAGCCCGACCTGGGGCGCGCTGGACGGCGTGTTGTCCATCTTGAGCACCAGCACCGGGTGCCTCTTGGCAGCGGACTCGCCCTCGGGCAGCGACTCGCCGGTGAGGGGCCAGGTGTCGAGCTCGGCGGCCTTGCCGGAGCCGCCGGGCTCGTCGCCCGCCGCTTGCGGGTCGGAGTCGTCACCGCCCCCGCCACAGCCCGCCAGGGCCAGTGCGCTGGTGATGAGCGCGGCCGACAGGGCCGCGAGGGCACGCTGTGGATCGCACGGAAAAACTCCGATCCTCTACTGATTCGGTCGACTTCCAGTGTCGCCCTCGACCCTGGCAGGACGGGCCGACACGCCACAGTCCCCACGATCGGGCCGAGCGGTCAGCCGAGCTTGGCCCCGCCGTCGACGTACAACGTCTGGCCGGTGATGTAGGACGCCTCGTCACTGCACAGGAACGCGGCAGCGGCGGCGATGTCCTCGGGAAAACCGACGCGGCGCACGGGGTTGGCCTCTGCGTTGAGCTTGCGGAACTCCTCGACGTCCATCTTCAGCCGCGCGGCGGTGGCGTCGGTCATCTCCGTGGCGATGAAGCCCGGCGCGATCGCGTTGGCGTTGATGCCGAACGGGCCGAGCTCGATGCCGAGGGTGCGGGTGAAGCCCTGGATCCCCATCTTGGCGGCCGAGTAGTTGGCCTGCCCGCGGTTGCCCAGCGCGGAGACGCTGGAGAGGTTGAGGATCTTCCCGTACTTCTGCTCCACGAAGTGCTTCTGAGCGGCCTTGGTCATCAGGAACGCGCCCTTGAGGTGCACGTCCATGACCAGGTCCCAGTCGTCCTCGGTCAGCTTGAAGAGCAGGTTGTCGCGGGTGATGCCGGCGTTGTTGACGAGGATGTGGATGCCGCCCAGCTCCTCGACCACGCGGGTCACCGCGGCGTCGACCGACTCGGCGTTGCTGACGTCGGCACCGATGCCGACGTGCTTGCCGGCCGGCAGCTTCGCGGCGGCCTCGGCCGCGGCCGGCCTCGTCGAGGTCGAGGATCGCGACGCTGGCGCCCTCCTCGGCGAACCGAGTCGCGGTGCCGAACCCGATGCCTCTGGCGGCTCCGGTGACCACCGCTACCCGTCCGTCGAACCGACCCATCAGTGCCTCCTGCGTCAAGGAATTGCTTCGGGCGTCACCCTAGCCACTGGTCTCGCGGGTCGACGTCGGGGTACTCGCTGACGATCTCCAGCAGGGAGGCGGCCGTGTGCTCGTAGCCGTACGTCGCCGCGGCGAGCAGGGCCTCCTCCCCTTGGTCGGTCGTCATCGACGGCGGCACCACGAGCAGGCGAAGCGTCGTGCCGGGCGACAGCTGCAGGTCGATCCGGTGGGTCTCGTCGACGTCCGGGAAGGCGCTGGCGATCGGCGGCAGGTCGTCCCAGTCGGCCGGCGAGACCGAGACCCGCACGATGGTGCCGAGGTCGGGTGCGAGCTCGGCCGACAGGCCTGCCAGCTCGGCGGTCAGGTCGCGGCTCTCCGGCCACCAGCCCCCGTCCAGGCTGCCTCGTCCGATGTCTGTGGCCAGCCGAAGTCGCGTCATCCCAGTGCTGACCGTAGTCGTCGCGCATAGTCGGCCGCTTCGCCGTCGGCGTACTTGGTCCGTGGCCAGAAGAAACCGCGCAGCCCGTCGCCCTTCGTGCGCGGCACCACGTGCAGGTGCAGGTGGGGCACCGACTGGCTGACCACGTTGTTCATGGCGACGAAGGAGCCCTGGGCGCCGAGCTCGGTGACCACGGCCGTCGCGATCCGCTGGGCGCCCTCGAGGAAGCCGTCGCGCAGGCCGGCCGGCAGGTCGGGCAGGGTCACCACGTGCTCGCGCGGCACCAGCAGCACATGGCCCTTGAACACCGGGCGGATGTCGAGGAACCCCACGAAGTCGGGCTCGTCGAGCACGATCTCTGCGTCGACCTCGCCGGCCACGATCTGGCAGAACAGGCAGGGTGCGGCGGTCATGACGAGACCAGCTCCTCGAGCGCCGCCGGCAGCCGGTCGGCGATGTCGCGTACGTCGGGCAGCAGGTCGGGGCAGGTGAGCAGCGAGAAGTTCATCCGGTCGCCGTAGGACCAGACGGTGACGTTGAGGCCGATGCCCTCGAGGATCGGGCCGACGCTGTAGAGGTCGGACAGGGGCGCGCCGGCGATGGTGGCCGGGGTGCGCGGGCCCGGCACGTTGGAGACGATCACGTTGAACGGCGCGGGATGGCGCGAGGCGACCCCGCGCTTCGAGTAGGCGCGCATCAGCGCGGAGAACGGCGCCGGCGGGGTGAACTGCACCCAGTTGGTGAGCATGTCGGCGCCCAGCGTCTGCTGCACGACCTTCGCCTCTGCGGTCGTGCGCGAGATGGTCCGAAGGCGCTCGGCCGGGTCGTCGACGTCGGTCGCCAGTGAGGTGAAGAGGTTGGAGACCCGATTGCCGGCCAGCCTCGGCGCGGCGCCCGGCTGCTCGGTCGACACCGGCACGCCGGCCACCAGGGAGCGCGACGGCTGCTCGTCGTGGTCGGCCAGCCAGGTGCGCAGCGCCCCGGAGACGATGCCGAGCACGACGTCGTTGACCGTGACGTCGTGGGCGCGGCGTACCTCCTTGATCGTCTCCAGCGAGAGGCTTGCGGTGGCGAAGCTCCGGCGAGGAGTGAGGGATCCGTTGAACGAGACCCGGGGTACGTCGAGGAGCGCGCGTGGCACCGAGACCTCCGAGCGCCGCTGGTGGCGCACCAGCGCCACGACCGCCCGCAGGGTGCGCGCGAGGAGTGCCGGGAGGCTGAAGCTCTGGGTGACCCCGTCACGCAGGGCGAAGCGGATCAGCCGCGACCGGGTGGGCGTGGGGTCGAGCGGCGGGTCCGTGCGCACCTGGTCGTCGCTGTCGAGGGAGTCGAGGATGTTGCCGACCAGGGCGTTGGCTGCGACCCCGTCGGCGAGAGCGTGGTGCATCTTGGTCACCGTGGCCACCCGCCCGTCGGCGAGCAGCACCACGTGCATCTGCCACAGCGGCAGCGACCGGTCGAGCGGCGTGCTGGCGATCTCCCCGATCAGCGTCTCGAGCTCGGCCCGACCGGCCGGCGCCGGCAGCAGGTGGCGCACCAGGTGGCGCTTCGGGTCGACCCGCCGGTCGGCCACCCACACCGGGTGGTGGAGCGCATAGGGCACCGGCACGACCCGGCGGCGCAGCGGCGGCAGCCGGTCGAGGTGGGCGCCGACCTGACCCACGAAGTGGTCGAAGTCGAACGTCGGGAACGGACCGAGCACCGCGATCTTGAGGGTGTGCATGTGCATGGAGGGCGTCTCCATGTAGAGGTAGCCCGCGTCGACGCCCTCCATCCGCTCCATGACGAGGTGGGCGCGTCAGCCGATGACCGGGAAGCGGCGCTGGCGGGCAAGCTCGTCGAGCGCGCCCTGCATCCGGCCGCGGACCACCTCGTCGACCTCGGCGATGTCGGGGTCCTCGCCGAACTCCGCGCGGATGTCGATCGGCTCGAGCACCTGGGTGACCAGCTTGCTCGGCAACGGCAGGTTCGGCGGGAACGCGAAGGTCAGCCCGAACGGGAAACCGAAGGCCACCGGCATGTACTTCGTGCGCAGCAGCTTCTGCAGCTGGAGCACCCTGGCCAGGAGCTCACCACGCCACAGCACGTACATCTGCTCCTGGCCACCGATGGTCACCACCGGCACGATCGGCACGTTCGCCTCCAGCGCCGTGCGCACGTAGCCCGTGCGGCCCTCGAAGTCGATGGTGGTGCCGAGCTTCGTGGGCCGGAATACGTCGTAGTCGCCGCCGGGGAAGACGATCGTCGTGCCGCCGCCGGTGAGTACGGCGTGCGCGTTCTTGCGCGTGGCCGGCAGGAACCCCACCTTGTCGAACACGCTGCCCGTGCGTCGGTCCAGCCACAGCATGTCGTGGGCCAGCACGTACAGCGGTGCGTCCATGCCGTAGTGGTCGAAGTAGGCGACCGCGATCACGGGCACGTCCATGGCGATCAGACCACCCGAGTGGTTGGAGACCACCAGGGCGCCGCCCTCGGACGGGATCCGCTCGACGTCGCGGACCTCGGAGCGGAAGTAGAACTTCGTGGCCATCCGCAGCAGCGGCATGAACCTGCCGACGTACTCCGCGTCGCGGAGCGAGAGGTCGGGTTCGTCGGTCACCCGGCAGACGCTAGCGCCTCCTGGAGCCAGTCGTCGCGCGCGTCGACCGCGGAGTCCGGGTAGTCGGCGAAGACCGCGTCCACGCCGGCGTCGAGGAACGCGGTGACCTCGGCGTAGATGTTGCCGCTGGCGATGGGGTCGGTGCCGATCCGGAAGTTGGTGGCCATGAACTGGTTCTCGTCGCGCAGCGTCCACACCACGACCTTGAGTCCCCGGGCGTGGGCCCACCCGACGACACTGCTCGGGGCACCCGTTGCCCCGGTGGCCGGGTCGCGCGGGAGCACGAGGTCCTTGGTCGGCGCCACCCACTCGGCGTACGCGCTGATCTGGCGCAGCCCCTCCTGCGTGACTCGCGAGGCCTGGCTGGCGTCGACGAGCTGCGCGATCGGGGTGCGCACCATCCGGTTGAGGTCCTTGAGGTTGTCGACCTCGAACGACTGGAGCACGGCCTTCGCACGCTTGCCGTCCAGGTGGAACTGCTTGAGCGCGCGCACCAGCGGCTCCTCGAGCGAGAGGCCGATCGAGTCGAAGTACGTCGGGTGCTTGGTCTCGGGCGCGACGCCGATCGTGCGGCCGGCGCGACGCGACTCCGCCTTCACGAGCTGCAGCACCTCGGTGAGGGTCGGGATCTCGAAGCGGCCGTCGTAGCGGGTGTTGCGGGGACGCACCTGCGGCAGCCGCTCCTCGGCGCGCAGCGTCTTCAGCTCGCTCAGGGTGAAGTCCTCGGTGAACCACCCGGTCACCTGCGCCCCGTCGATGGTCTTGGTCGTCCGGCGGTCCGCGAACTCGGGGTGGTCGGCCACGTCGGTGGTGCCGCTGATCTCGTTCTCGTGCCGGGCGACCAGCACCCCGTCCTTGGTGGAGACGAGGTCGGGCTCGATGTAGTCGGCGCCGAGCTGGATCGCGAGGCGGTACGCCGCCAGCGTGTGCTCCGGTCGGTAGCCCGAGGCGCCGCGGTGGGCGATCACGATCGGATCCTGCGTGCGCTGCTGGGCTGCGGGTGCAGGGGCCGGCGGCGCGGCCGCTCCGGCGGGGCTGGGGCTGACGAGGGTGGCGGCGAGCAGGGCGAGGAGGCCGAGAATCCGAGATGTCATGCGCGGAGTCGACCGGTGCCAGGTGGCCGGGCGGTGGCTACCCGACGAGGGCTGCGTTAACTGCGTCCGGGTAGTCGGCGAACACCCCGTCGACCCCGGCGTCGACCAGGGCCGCGACCTCGGCTCGCCAGTCACCGGCCGCATGCGGGTTGGCGCCGGCGCGGAAGCGCGGCGCGAGGAACTGGTTCTCCGGCCGGACCGTCCAGGCGAGCACCCGGAGCCCGGCACGGTGGGCCTCGGCGACCACGGAGGGATCCGAGAGCACCAGCTCCTTGTGCGGGCCGACCCACTCGGCGTACGTACTGATCGCGCGGAGCCCGCTCGGGGTCAGCCTCTCGGGCTGGTGCAGGTCGACGAGCTGCACGATCGGGACCGAGGTCATCCGGTCGAGGAGGCGCAGGTTGTCGACCTCGAACGACTGGATGATCACCGGCGCATCGGGACGGTTCAGCCCGCATCCCTCGAGCGACCGCACGAGCGAGCTCTCCATGGCCAGCCCCAGCGAGGCGAAGTACGACGGGTGCTTGGTCTCGGGCACCACCCCGATCTCGCGGCCGGTCCGGAGCGTCTCCTCGGCGGCAAGCTGCAGGACCTCGTCGAACGTCGGGATCTCGAAGCTGCCGTCGTAGGCGACGTTGCCGGGCCGCACCAGCGGCAGCCGCTCGGTGGCCCTCAGTGTCTTCAGCTCCGACAGGGTGAAGTCCTCGGTGAACCATCCCGTCACGACCACGTCGTCGATCGTTTTGGTCGTCCGCCGGTCCGCGAACTCCGGGCGCACGGCCACGTCGGTGGTGCCGAGGAGGTTGTTCTCGTGCCGGGCGACGAGCACGCCGTCCTTGGTCGGCACCAGGTCGGGCTCGATCCAGCCGGCGCCGAGCTCGATGGCGAGCCGGTAGGCCACGAGCGTGTGCTCCGGCCGGTAGCCCGAGGCGCCGCGGTGGGCGATCACCAACGGATGGGTCGTCGGCGGCGTGGGTGCGAGGACGTGAGCCTCGGAGTACGTCGTAGCCATCCAACGACGGTGGCGAGCGCCGGTTGCGGCGGGGCGAGGTCGACATGAACGAGGAGCGGCCAACCCGGCAACGTCGGTCTTCGCCCAAATGCCAGGATCGCAGGGTGACCCCCACTCGCGAGCTCAACGACGGCACCGCCCTGCCGGCCATCGGCTTCGGCACCTATCCACTGAAGGGCGGGGAAGGCGTCAACGCTGTGCTCTCCGCTCTCGATGTCGGCTACCGGCTGATCGACACCGCGGTCAACTACGACAACGAGGCCGAGGTCGGCGAAGCGATCCGCATCTCGTCGGTGCCCCGCGACGAGATCGTGGTGACCAGCAAGCTGCCCGGACGGCACCATGCGTACGCCGACGCGAAGACGAGCGTGCGCGCGTCACTGGACCGGCTCGGCCTCGACTACCTCGACCTCCACCTCATCCACTGGCCCAACCCGAGCGTCGACCAGTACGCCGAGGCCTGGCGGGCGCTGGTCGAGCTGCGCGAGGAAGGACTGGTCCGGTCGATCGGCGTCTCCAACTTCACCGAGGCCCACCTGACCCGGATCATCGACGAGTCCGGCGTGACGCCCGGTGGTCAATCAGCTCGAGCTGCACCCGTACTTCCCGCAGGTCCAGATGCGCGCGGTCAACGCCCGGCTGGGGATCCAGACCGAGTCGTGGAGCCCGCTCGGCAAGCGTCAGGCGCCGTTCGCCGAGCCCGTCGTGGCCGCTGCCGCCTCGGCCCACGGCGTGACGCCCGGGCAGGTGGTGCTGCGCTGGCAGGTCCAGCTCGGCGCCGTACCGATCCCGAAGTCGGCCACCCCCGAGCGCCAGCGCCACAACCTCGACGTCTTCGGTTTCGAGCTCACCGACGCCGAGGTCGAGGCGATCACCGCCCTGGGCCGGCCCGACGGCCGGCTGTTCGGTGGCGACCCCGACGTACACGAAGAGATGTGAGATCAAGTCCGGCGATGGAACCACCCGCGGGTAGCCGACGTCCTTGCAAGTAGGAGTGCACCGTGACGGGAGGTCCTGATGCGCCGACTGGCGTTGATCTTGGTCGGGACCTTGATGCTCGGCGCGTGCAGCGGTGACGACGAACTCGGGCACAACAGGGATTCGGCAGGCCGACCGGATGGGCAGTCCAGCGTTGCCGAAGGGTTGAGCGCGACGCCGTTGTCGGACAGCAGCCGTTGGGGCACGCTGTGCGCGGTCACGGCCTTGTCGAAGACCGCGATCGCGGCCTCGGCGGTCTCAGCCCAAGCGACGTGGGAGGCGACCGCGTAGCGGGAGTGGTCGTCGATGAGCTGGAAGATCACGCACTTGCGCCCACCGGTCAACACGTACTCGGTGGCGTCGAGTTGCCAGCACGCGTTCGGGGCGGGGTAGACGAACCGGCGCCACGCCGAACGCGGCTTCTTCTTCGGTTCGAGCCGCGCGACGCCTGCCTGACGGAAGACCCGGGCAAGCGACGCGATCGAGGGCACTGGATCCAGTCCCATCGCGCGCATCTTGTCGTGCACGCTGATCGGCCCGTGGTCCAGCCCGGAGGCCTCCAGAGCCGCGCGCACCTGCACCGCCTGCTCCTTGACCTCCTCGGTCAGCTGCGAGGGACTCGACCTCGGCCGCCTGGACCTGGGCTCAAGCACCGCTGCTGGCCCGTCGACCTTCGCCGCGTTTGCGCAGCTCGTAGAACGACTTGCGCGAGATCCCGTGCTCGGCGCAGAACGTCGAGACCGCGCCACGGGGAGCGTCCTCAGGCCAGCGCGAGATCGCGAGGCGGACACGGGGATCCATGGGTTCATTGGCAGACACCGCCAGAGCCTCGCGGTCGAAGTGTCACCACCAGGACGCCGAGAAGCGTCACCGATGTCCCGATACAGAACCGTCACCGATGTCTTGAGAGATGACAAAGATATCCCGATCTCGTGGCTTGCCATTCGAACGTATGTTCGATAAACTCGCGGCATGCACTTCGACACCGCGGACCTCGACGCCGGCGCCACCTTGGTGCGGCTCGCGACCGTGGTGCGGCGGCGTAGGCAGGCAGAGGTCGACGACCTGATGCTGGTGCTCCACTACTGCGACCTGCACTCCGCCATCCCCGCCGAGCGCGGGCCCGGAGGCGAGCAGCTCGGTGACCTCGGCGGCGACGGCACGCCCGGCGTACAAGAGCTTGCACTGGTCGAGCTCGGCATCGCCCGACAGGTCCACACCCACTCCGTGCGCTGCGCCGCGGCCGATGCTCTCGACCTGCGACACCGTCTCCCCCACATCTGGGAGAAAGTCCGGGACCTCGAAGCCGAGGCCTGGGTCGCGCGCCGCGTGGCCTCGATGTCGCGCAAACTCTCCCTGGAAGCAGCGCGCATCGTCGATGTCGCCGTAGCCGACGCCATCGTTGGCCAGTCGCCCGCCCGCGTGCTCGACCTCGCCGCAGCGAAGGTTATCGAGGCTGACCGAGCCGCCCACGATGCGGCGGTCGCCGCCGAGCGCCGGAAGCGCTTCGTCGGCACGTCCCGCGTCGACGAGTTCGGACTGCGGATGCTGATCGCCCGCATCACCGCAGGCGCCGCCGACGGCGTCATCACCGCGGTCGATCGCATCGCCGCACTGCTGAAGAAGCGGCGCGAGTACGCCGAGTTGGGCGCCGACGAGCTGCGCTCCGAAGCGTTCGCCTGGCTAGCCCGACCCGAGGACGTCCTGGCCCTGCTCGAAGGCGCAGCCGACCCGCGCCAGCACCGGCAACGCGTCACGCTCTTCATCCACCTCAGCGAAGCCGCCGTCCTCGCCGGCTCCGGCATCGGACGGGTCGAGGGCCTCGGCCCGCACACACTGCAGCAGCTCATCGACCTCCTCGGTCACACCCACGTGACCGTCAAGCCGGTCCTCGACCTGACCGAGCAGGTCAGCGTCAATGCCTACGAGCACCCAGAGACCATCAAGGAGCGCATCCACCTCCGGTGGGGCGGCGACACGTTCCCCCACGCCACCCGGACCACGCGCAACGTCGACTACGACCATGCCGTCCCCTACAAGCCCCACGGCCCGCCCGGGCAGACCAACAGCCGCACCGGCCAACCGCTGTCCCGCACCGCCCATCGGGCCAAGACCCACCTCGGCTACCGCTGCACGCCCCTGCCCACCGGCGAGGTCCTCTGGCGAACACCCCACGGCCTGCACCGCATCGTCGACGGCACCGGCACGCACGTCATCGACGAGTCCGAGTACGCCGCCTGGCTGTCCGACGATCCCCTCGACCGGGCTCTGGTCCAGCTCTCGCACCGCCTGCGTACGGGCGCGCTCGAGGTCACCACGCGCTGAGCCATGATGGTCGCGTGAAGCGTGCCGTCGTCGTACTGGCCCTGCTCCTGGTGGGGTGCTCATCGGAGTCGTCTCCGTCGCCCGCTCCCGATCCAGAGCCCGGGACTCACTCGTGGCTGGCGATGGGTCCGGAGGACGTCCGCATCTTCGACGGGCCGGGAGGCGAGCTGCTGCTGATCTACGTCGACGAGACCTACAGCATCGCCGACGTCAACGCCTCGGCACTAACCTGGAAGCTGGGCAACGACTACATCACCGACTTCTTCGTCGAGGACGACTCCGGCGACCTCCGGTGGTACGGACGCAGGGGAGCTGAATGTCGGGCCCCTGCAGGTGGAGACCCCGCGCGGCATGTACCTGCTCCAGGAATGACGAGAGCGACGTGGTCAGCGGCATCGCCGCGACACACGTCGCCCTCGCTCTCGTGGAGCTGGCGGGAATCGAACCCGCGTCCTCGAGCGTCGAACCAGGTCTTCTACGGGTGTAGTTCGTGCTGACGCTTTTCTCGGCCCCAGGGCTCCCACGAACAGGTCCCCGACAGGCTCAGTCACGGAAAAGTCCCGTTCACCCTCCGCGACGCGGAGTGAACAGCAAGTCTTCTAGATGACGCCAGGTCCCGGGACGAAGACGGATGCCCGGACTGACGCTTCGATCACTGTTTAGACAGCGAGAGCGAAGGAACTGCGATTGGAGTTGGCAGTTATAGGTTTCCAGCGATCGTTTACGAGATGACGCTGGCTTCTCGACCCGCTTCTCCTGGAACTAACGTCCCAAGTCGAAACCGATCAGCCCCCTGTTGAGTTGTGCTTCGATCGTACCCGTCCCAACGGACAGGACCTACTGGCTATTCCTGCAGGTCAGCGCCGCAGCCACGCCGCCAGGGTGTCCGACCCGGGACCGGACAGCCGGTCCAGCGCCGCCGAGCGTCCGCACATGACCGCTCCCAGCGCGGCGGCCGGACCGCTGACGACGGGTCCGGACCCGTGCGACCACTCGAGGTCGGTGGCGGCGTAGGTGAGCTCGGGCAGCCGGCCGGGCACGAACCCCGTGCGCGCCTTCCGCGTGACCAGGAAGTCGAGCGAGTGCTGCCAGGGCTCCGGCGGCCGGTCGCTGGGCAGACCGAGGGGTACGGCGATGTCCTCGCGGTGCACGAGCACGTCGGTCAGCGGCGCGTGCCAGTCGAAGGTCGGCGGGCTGAAGTGGCTGTCGGCGTGGTCCCTGAGGTCCGCGACCACCTCGCTCTGGCTCAGCGACCGCCGTCGGACGGTCAGGTGCTCGCTGGCGGCGTCGAAGCTGCCCCGGCCCTTCACGAACGCCTTCGCGAAGTCGGCGTACGACGAGGTCGCACCGACCATGACATGGGCGGCGACGTCCTTGACGGTCCACTTGCCGCACAGGCTCGGCGTCTGGAGCTGCTCGTCGGTCAGACCCTCGACCAGGTCCGCGAGCGCGCGTCGCTCGGTGGCGATCAGGTGCCAGTGACTCATGGGCGTCAGTGTGTCGGAGTCCGCTGCTCCCCGAACAACCGCACCCCGTTGTGCCAGCACACGGCCCGTAGCCAGTCGTCGCCGAGCTCGAGCCGGGCCAGGCTCTCGAGCTGATGGGCGTAGGGATAGGGGATGGTCGGGAAGTCGCTGCCGAGCAGCACCTTGGGCCGGAGGTCGGCCAGCCGCGGCACCAGCTCGGCCGGGAACGGGAAGAAGAAGTCCGTGAACACCATCGTGGTGTCGAGACACACCCGCTCGTGCCGCTCGGCGAGGTCGAGGAACTCCGCGAACTCCGGTGCCCCCAGGTGGGCCACGACCGCCGTCAGCCTCGGGTGGCGAGCCAGCACGCGCCGCAGCGGCTCGGGTCCGGTGAACGCGTTGCCGACGGGGCCCGAGCCCGCGTGGATCACCACGGGCACGCCGGCGTCGGTGAGCACGCCCCAGACGGGGTCGAGGGACGGATCGTCGAGGTCGAACTCCCCCACCTGCACGTGCACCTTGAACACCTCGGCGCCCTCGTTCACCAACGCCTCGACGTACGCCGCCGCCTCGGGCTCGGGGAAGAACGTCGCCGACCACACCACCTCCGGCACCTCGGCGGCGAACTCGCGGGACCAGTCGTTGAGGAACGTCGCGACGCCCGGCTTGTGGGCGTAGGGCAGCGTCGAGAAACGGCGTACGCCGAACGAGCGCAGGATCCCGACCCGCTCCTCCAGCGACTGCCGGTAGCGGATCGGCCACTCCCGACCGATCTTCGGGCCGGCCGAGTCGAAGACGGCCCAGACCGCCTTCTGGATCGCGGGCGGGAGGAAGTGGGTGTGGGCGTCGAACAGTCCCGGAAGTCCGAGGTCCTGCCAGAAGGCGCGCACGCTCGACCCATCCTGGCCACCGTCGGACTCAGTCATCCATGCCCTTCAGCCGGCGGCCGACCGCCTGCTCCGACTCGCGGTCCGCCTGCCGCTCGGCCAGGGCCTGGCGCTTGTCCCACGACTTCTTGCCCTTGGCCAGGGCGATCTCGACCTTCGCGCGGCCGTCGAGGAAGTAAAGGGCCAGCGGGATCACCGTCAGGCCCTTCTCGTTGACCCGCCGCTCGATCTTGTCGATCTCGACGCGGTTGAGGAGCAGCTTGCGCTTGCGCCGGGCCGCGTGGTTGGTCCAGGTGCCCTGCGTGTACTCCGGAATGTGTACGCCGTGCAGCCAGGCCTCATGGCCGTCGATGTCGACGAACCCGTCGACGAGCGAGGCCCGCCCCATTCGCAGCGACTTGACCTCGGTGCCCATCAGCACGAGGCCGGCCTCATAGGTGTCCTCGATGGCGTAGTCGTGTCGCGCCTTCTTGTTCTGCGCGACGATCTTGCGCCCGGTCTCCTTGGCCATGGGTCAAGTGTCTCAGGCCCGCGATGAGGCCGACACTGAGTTACATGTAGCCCATCGGATCGACCGGCTCGCCGTTGCGCAGCACGGTGAAGTGCAGGTGGCAGCCGGTCGACCAGCCGGTCGAGCCGACGGAGCCGACGACGTCGCCGCGGGCGACCCGGTCGCCCTCGCTGGCGTTGTAGCCGGACATGTGGTTGTAGACCAGGGTGAGGTTGGCGCCGTTGACGTTGCCGACACTCAGGTAGAGGCGGTTGCCGTAGACGCTGTCGTAGTAGGTCTCCGTGACCGTGCCGTTGGCCGAGGCGAAGAGCGACGAACCGCAGCCCGCCCCGAAGTCGGTGCCGTTGTGCAGGCCCCAGTAGCCGTAGATCGGGTGGGTGCGGTAGCCGAACGGCGAGGTGACCGACCCGTTGACGGGGTAGTCGAGGAACCCGCCGGTCGCGCCGTTGAACGTCTGCTGGTGCTGGGCCTGGGCCCTGCGGGCCTCCGCCAGGATCCGCTGCTTGATCCGCGCCTCGCGCTCCTTGAGCTCGCGCAGCACCCTCGCGTCCTGGGCGCGGGCGGCAATGGCCCGCTGCCGAGCGGTGCGGCTGCTGGCGACGAGGTCGCGCACCCGCTGGGTCGCGGCCCGGGTCTGCTCGACCAGGCTCTGGGTGGTCTCGAGGTTGACCGCGGCGGCGCGGCGCTGCACCTCGGCGTCCTCGGTGGCGTCCTGCACCTCCTCCTCCTGGCGCACCAGGCGTGCCTCGGCGGCCTTGAGGTCGGCGTACATCTGGGTCTCGTTGGCGACGATCGCTTCCTCGGCGGCGGCGCGGGTGGTCAGGTCCTCCAGCGACTCGGCGTTGACCAGGGCCGTGAAGGCGAGCAACTGCGGGTCGCCCTGCTCGTAGATGGTGACGACCGACTCGGTGACCTGGTCGCGCTGGGCGACGGCGGCAGCACGCCCGGCCGCGAGGTCGGCGCGCGCGGTGACCAGCCGGGCCTCGGCGGCCTCGAGCTTCGCCTGGGTCTGGGCGTCGCGGGCCCGGGCAGCTGCCAGCTGGTGGCCGACCCGCTCGAGCTCGCTCTTCGCGCCCTGCAGTTGGTTCTGGGCGGTGCTCAGCCTGGATGCCGCCTGCTGGGCCTGCTTGCTGGCGTGCTCGAGCTCGTCGTGCGCCTTCTCGATCCGGTCCTCGACCTGGTCGCGTCGGTCCTCGAGGTCGTCGTCCCTCGCCTGGGCGCTCGCCGGTGCGAGGGGCGAGCCGAGGGGAAGGGCCACTGCGCCGAGCATCACCGCGCCGGCCGCTGCGGCCGCCGCGAGTCGCCGGCCAGAAGCGCTGGGGAAGTAGCGCACAGGTCTGCCTTAGCGTTCGGGGAAGTGAACGCCTCGACCGTAAACCGCTGAGGTCAGACTTTGCTGTATTTGCGGGTCAGCAGGAGTGTCGGAATCAGCGTGAGCAGCGGTCCGAGGATCGCCACCACGATCGTGGTGAACCAGAAGTCCTCCCAGCCGACCCAGGGCAGGAACTGCAATCGCTCCGATGCACGGTCCAGGATGCCGAACTTCAGGAAGGCCGCCAGCGTGCCCGCGGTCAGCGCCACACCCAGGGCAGCCATGAACAATGCCTCGAAGAGGAACGGCAGCGAGATGTAGAGCGAGGAGGCTCCCACCAGCCGCATGATGCCGATCTCCTTGCGCCGAGCCAGGGCGGCCAGCCGGATCGTGTTGGCCACCAACAACAGCGCGGCCAGCACCAACAAGGCGGCCAAGGACAGCGAGCCCACCTTGATCAGGTCGATCCCCACGAAGATCGGTTTGAGCTCCGACCCCACGGGATTGACGTAGCTCACCCCGTCGAGCCCCTCCAGGGCGCTCGTGATGCCGTCGTACTCGTCGGGCTCGTTGAGCGTGATCGCGTAGGAGGCCCGGAGGTCCTCGACCGTTACCGGGGCCGCCTCCCCCTCGAACTTCTCCGGCCCGATCAGCTCCTTGGCCTCCTCGAAGGCCACCTCCTGCGACTTGAACTTCCACGAGTCGACCTCGGGGTTGTCATCCATCTGCCGCTCGATGAGGTTCTGCTGGGCGGGCGAGACCTCGGCGAGGCAGTTCGGACGGTCGTCGTCGGTCTTGCAGAGCCAGACGGTGACCTTCAGCTGGTCGCCCAACCGGTCGACGACCAGGTCGGACTCACGCTGCATGAGGACGCCGAGGCCGACCAGGGTCAGGGAGACGAACAGGGTGAGCACGACCGCGACGTGCATGGAGACGTTGCGGCGCAGGCTCTGCCCGAGCTCGGTGAAGAGATGGCGCACGCGATCACACCCCGCCCGTGGCGTAGCCGCCGCCGGCCTCGTCACGGATGAGCTGTCCGTGGTCGAGCTCGATCACCCGCTTGAGCATCCGGTCGACGATGGTCTCGTCGTGGGTGGCCATCAACACGGTCGTGCCCGTCTCGACGTTGATCCGGTCCAGCAGCTTCATGATTCCTTCGGACGTCGTGGGGTCGAGGTTGCCGGTCGGCTCGTCGGCGATCAGGATCATCGGGTGGTTGACCACGGCTCGGGCAATCGCGACGCGCTGCTGCTCACCACCCGAGAGCTCGTCGGGCATCCGCTCCGACTTGCCCTGGAGGCCGACCATCTCGAGGGTGTCGGGTACGACGCGGCGGATCTCCCCGCGCGACTTGCCGGTGACCTGCATGGCGAAGGCCACGTTCTCCGCGACGTTCTTGTTGGGCAGCAGCCGGAAGTCCTGGAACACGGTGCCGATCTGCCGGCGCAGCCGCGGCACCTTCCAGCCGGCCAGCCGGTTGATCTCCTTGCCGGCCACGTAGACCCGGCCCGCGGTGGGGCGGGTCTCGCGGAGGATCAGGCGCAGAGCGGTCGACTTGCCGGAGCCGGAGGCGCCGACGAGGAAGACGAACTCCCCCTTCTCGACCTCGACGGTCACCTGGTCGAGCGCCGGTTTGCCGGGGCCGGGATAGGTCTTGGAGACCTTCTCGAAGCGAATCACTGGCCCGAGGTTAGCCGAGGGCGTGCAGCCGAGCGGGGAGCCGGTCCCGCGGGTGTGGCGGGAGGGTTAGGTTGAGCCGCATGCCCAAGGCCGTGATCGCGCTGCTGACCGCGCTGGTCGCGACGGCGGCCGTGGTGCTCGGACTGGTGCTCACCCGCGACGAGGACGAGCCGAAGGACGAACCTGTCGCCTACACGTCCACCCCGCTGTCGGCGTACGAGACGGCCGGGGTCGCCCTCGTCCGCGACGCGTTCTGCGACGCGGTGCCCGAGGAGGCGGCGGTGGAGGCCCTCGACGAGGTGCCCGAGTCGGCCGTGGCCTACGGCAACGGCGAGCGAGCGCGGATCAGTGACCAGCTGCGCGACGTCGCCCACGAGTTCGGCTGCACCTGGCTGGCCGGCGGGGCGACCGCGCGGGCCTGGGTGTTCGCACCACCGGTCACGCCGCGTTCTGCGCGCGAGCTGGCTCGCGAGATCCGGGCGGAGCCCGGCTGCGAGCCCGTCGCCGACGCCCCGGACTTCGGCAAGCCGTCGGCGGCGCTGGTGTGCGACCTCGGGCAGCGGACCGAGGTGTCCTACCGCGGGCTGTTCGGCGACGCCTGGCTCACCTGCACGCTGTCGGCGGCACCCGGGGTGCCACTCCCCGACCTCACCGACCGGGCCGGGCGCTGGTGCGTGGCCGTCGTTGGTGCCGCGAGGGGCTGACTCAGTTGTCGGCTGCCCGGTCGGCGCCACGACGCCAGCGGATGCCGGCCTCGAGGAACCCGTCGAGGTCACCGTCGAACACGGCAGAGGGGTTGCCCATCTCGTAGCCCGTGCGCAGGTCCTTGACGATCTGGTAGGGGTTCAGCACGTAGTTGCGCATCTGGTCGCCCCAGCTGGCGGCGACGTCACCCTTGAGCTCCTTGAGGTGCGCGTCCTCCTCGGCCTTCTTCAGCACGAGCAGCCGCGCCTTGAGGATCGCCATCGCGCTGGCCTTGTTCTGCAGCTGGCTCTTCTCGTTCTGGCAGGAGACGACGGTGCCGGTCGGGATGTGGGTCAGCCGAACGGCGGAGTCGGTGGTGTTGACGGACTGGCCCCCGGGACCGGAGGACCGGTAGACGTCGACCCGCACGTCCTCGTCGGGGATCTCGATCTCGTCGGTGCGCTCGAGCACGGGCACCACCTCGACCGCCGCGAAGCTGGTCTGCCGGCGGCCCTGGTTGTCGAACGGGCTGATCCGGACCAGCCGGTGGGTGCCGGCCTCGACGCTCAGCGTGCCGTAGGTGTACGGCGCGTGGATGGCGAAGGTGGCCGACTTGAGGCCGGCCTCCTCGGCGTAGGAGGTGTCGAAGACCTCGACGGGGTAGCCGTGCTGCTCCGCCCAGCGGGTGTACATCCGCATCAGCATCTCGGTGAAGTCGGCCGCATCCACTCCACCGGCGCCGGCGCGGAGCGTCACCAGGGCTTCGCGAGCGTCGTACTCACCGGACAGGAGCGTGCGCACCTCGAGGGTCTCGACCGCCTTCGCGATCCGGCGCAGCTCGGCCTCGGCCTCGGCGAGCGTCCCCTGGTCGCCCTCCTCGCGGCTGAGCTCCAGCATGATCGTGACGTCGTCGAGACGGCCCTGCAGCTCGGTGAAGCGGTCGACCTGACCCTGCAGGTCGGAGAGCCGCCCGGTGACCCGGGTGGCGTTCTCCTGGTCGTCCCAGAGGTCGGGTGCGGCGACCTGCTCGCTCAGGTCGGCGATCTCGGTGCGCATGGCATCGAAGTCGAGCACCTGCTCGACGGTGTGCATCGTCGCCTGCAGCTGCTTGATCTCGGTGTCTAAGTCGGGTCCTGCCACAAGGACCAAGGTTACGGGCTGAGGCCAGCAGGTGCCTCATCGCTCCTGCCTGGGTGGCGGCCGATCAGAGCGCGCGGCCGAAGACCTGCGCGACGTACCAGACGTTTCCGGATTTGCGGGCCGCGATCCCCATCAGCCGGTAGTTGCGGCTGAGGATGTTGCTGCGGTGTCCGGGCGACGTCATCCAGTTGGCGACGGTGGCCTGGCCGTCGGGGAAGCCGAAGGCCACGTTCTCGCCGACAGCCCCGAGGCGGCACCGCCTCATGATCGGCCCGAGCTGCTGGTGGAAGATCTGGCCCTGGTTCGCCATCTTCTGGGCGAGTGAGGCAGCGAACCGCTGCAGGCAGTCGCTCTTCTGGAGCTTGGCCAGGTCACGGGACGTGCGCTCGGCGTTGGTCGCCTTGCGTGCCTGGCTGGCGTAGGTGGCCTCCGGCGTCGGCGCCGAGACGGCAGGTGGTGTCAACAGAGACACGGGCAGGAGCGCCGCAACGAAGAGCAGTGCGAGTCGGAGGAGCAAGCCACGCTTGGTCATGGGCGCACGCTACTCCCGGACTCAGCCCGGGTTCAGGCGATTGCGCAAGCCGGTGACGCCGCTGGTGATCATCCGGTGATGGTTCCAGCGCAGCACCGGCCGCACGGCGTACGACGCCATGCCGAGGAGCCCGGTCACGGTCACTTCTTGCTCGAGGTCCATCCGGGTGCCGGACTCTTCCTCGGCCAACCGCCAGCGCACGAAACCGTCCAGGTCACCCGAGACGGCGACCTCGAGCACGGGCGCCTCCCTGGAGACGGCATGCAGCCTCAGGTCCAGGCTGTAGGGCAGGGCCGAGCGGCAGACCACCCAGGCGTCGTCGGGGCCCAGCGACGCGACCGCACGGACCTGCGGCCACCACTCCGGGTAGCGCTCGAGGTCCACGATCGTCGCCGCGACCTCGGCCAGGGGCGCGTCGACGAACCAGCTGCCGCCGAAGGCGTAGGAGGCGCTCACAGGTCGGACGGGCACCCGCCCATGATGCCGCGCTACCGTGCCGACATGACGAGCCTCCCCGACCTCCTCGACACTGCCCGCGCCTGGGCCGCCGAGGACCCGGACCCGCAGACCCGTAGCGAGCTGGAGGCGATCATCGCCGAGGTCGAGGGCGGCGGCGACTCCGCCGACCTGGCCGACCGGTTCGACGGCACCCTGGAGTTCGGCACCGCCGGCCTCCGCGGCGCGCTCGGGGCCGGTCCCAACCGGATGAACCGGGTCGTGGTCACCCGGGCCGCGGCCGGCCTGGCGGCGTACCTCCTCGAGCAGGGGGCCCGCGCGCACGGCGGCTCCGTCGTGATCGGCTACGACGCCCGCCACAACTCCGACGTCTTCGCCCGCGACACCGCCGAGGTGATGACCGGCGCCGGGTTCACCGCCCACGTGCTGCCGCGCCCACTCCCCACCCCGATCCTGGCGTTCGCGATCCGGGAGCTCGGCTGCGCGGCAGGTGTGATGGTGACCGCGAGCCACAACCCGCCGCAGGACAACGGCTACAAGGTCTACCTCGGCGACGGCACCCAGATCGTGCCGCCGGCCGACAGCGACATCGCCGCCAAGATCGCGGCCGTGGGCCCGCTCGCCGACATCCCCCGCGGCACCCCCGGCACGGTGCTGCGCGAGGACATCGTCGACAGCTACCTCGACACGGTCGCCGACCTCGCCGAGGACGGTCCGCGTGACCTCTCGATGGTCTACACGCCGATGCACGGCGTCGGCGGCGCCTCGGTGCTGCAGGTGCTCGAGACCGCGGGCTTCTCGGAACCGTGGGTCGTGGAGCAGCAGCACCAGCCCGACCCCGACTTCCCCACCGTGGCCTTCCCGAACCCCGAGGAGCCCGGCGCGATGGACCTCGCCATGGCCCTGGCTGCCCAGCAGGGTGCCGACCTGATCGTGGCCAACGACCCGGACGCCGATCGCTGCGCCGCCGGCGTACCCGGTCCGCACGGGTGGCGGATGCTGCGCGGCGACGAGGTGGGCGCGCTGCTTGCCCACCACCTGCTCTCGCAGGGCAAGCAGGGCATCTACGCGGCCTCCATCGTGTCGTCGTCGCTGCTCGGCAAGCAGGCCGCTGCCGCCGGGCAGCAGCACGAAGAGACCCTCACCGGCTTCAAGTGGATCGGCAGGATCGAGGGGCTCGCGTTCGGCTACGAGGAGGCGCTCGGCTACTGCGTCGACCCGGCGCACGTGCGCGACAAGGACGGCGTCTCCGCACTGCTCCTGCTCTGCGAGCTGGCGGCGAAGCTGAAGGCCGAGGGCCGCACCCTGGTCGACCTGCTCGACGAGATCGCGGCCGAGCACGGCCTGCACGCCACCGACCAGATCTCGGTGCGGGTCACCGACCTGAGCGTGATCGACCAGGCCATGGAGCGGCTGCGCACCAGCCCGCCGGCCTCGCTGGGCGGCCTGGCCGTCGAGCTCGCCGAGGATCTCTCCGAGGGCGCAGGCGGCCTCCCACCGACCGACGGCCTGCGCTACCGCCTCGCCTCGGGCGCGCGGGTGATCGTGCGACCCAGCGGCACCGAGCCGAAGATCAAGTGCTACCTGGAGGTCGTGATCCCGGTCGACCCCTTCGATGGCGTCGACGCCGCCCGCATCGCCGCCGCCGGCCGACTCGACGCGATCGGCAACGACATCAAGGCCGCCGCGGGCATTTGAAGCGATCTCGACACGGCCGCGGGGTCTAGAAAATCCTGCGGTTTGGTCCCCAACCGCAGTTGAGAGCCGTCTTATCTGCGGTTGGGGACCAAACCGCAGCCCCTCTGCCGCCCCACCGGCAGAGGCAGAGCCGGAAGAGAGCTAGCGCCTCGCCCGGCTCGACCACGTGGAGGCGACGCGACTGGCGGGCGTCGAAGACGCCCGGACGACGCTCTCCAACGGGCCCCGCGCACCGACCGCGACGAACAGCGCGCCGATCCAGAGCAGCACCAGGACGTGCCAGCCATACGCGCTGACCCCGTCGTCGGGGGGCCAGAGCAGGTCGGTGCGGAGCACCACGTGGAGGCTGTAGAGAGTCAAGGTCATGGTGCCAGCGCCGAAGAGCACGGCCACCGCGCGCAGCACCTTGCCCCGCGTCAGGCCGACCAGGAGCAGGCAGCCGCCGATGACGGCCAGCGCGCAACCGATGGTCTGGGCCAGTTCGAACGGGGTCGAGCTGTGCGGCGAGTCCACCAGCAGCCACTGCCAGCGCCCGCCCGTCGGGGTCACGCCGAAGAGGCCGTCGGCTCCGGCCCGGAGGTCCGCGGGCTCTGCCAGCGCGCGGGACACGGCCATGGCGGCCACGGCGAGCGCGAGTCCGGCTCCGGCCAGCCACGCCTGCACCATGCGCCGGGACAGGTCCATCCGGCCGACGGCCAGGCCCACGAGCACGTAGGCCAGCCACGGCACCACCGGGTAGTAGCCGGTGAAGCCCATCTCGCTGAGCAGCTGACCGGGCTCGGCGAGGCTCTGGAAGTCGGGCACCTGGAAGCTCCGCTCCGGCAGGCGCGGTCGCAGCAGGTGCGAGGCGATCGGCGCGGCCACGACCCAGCACCCGGCGAGTACCAGCAAGGAGCGCACCTGGAGCCCGACGAACAGCAGGCCTAGGAGCAGCAGCGCTCCGTAGTAGGTCAGGATCACGGCCAGCCCCGAGTCGACCTCACCCAGCGCGAGACCAAGCGCGGCGATCAGCACGGCCCGGACCACGACGCCGGCCCAGCCACCCTCACGGTCCGCCAGCAAGGCCAGCGTCACGCCCAGCAGCACGGCGAAGAGCGCCGCGGCCCGGCCGTGAGCGAGGTCGTGCGCGACGTCGTCGTCGGGCAGCACGTGCACGGCGACCATGCCGAGGAGCGCCAGGCAGCGCGCGACGTCCAGGCCGACGATCCGGCCCGGAGCCGGCATCAGAACCCGAGGCGTCGGGGCCCGGAGGCGTTGCGGACGATCTCGCCCTTCTCCTCGGCCGTGGTCTTCAGCGCGGCCTGGAAGGCGACCATCTTCGCGCGCAGCTCGGGCTCGCCGGCCGCGAGGATGCGGACGGCCAGCAGCCCGGCGTTGCGCGCGCCGCCCACAGCGACGGTGGCGACGGGGACGCCCGAGGGCATCTGCACGATCGAGAGGAGGGAGTCCAGTCCGTCGAGGTGCTTGAGCGGCACCGGTACGCCGATCACGGGCAGCGGCGTCACCGACGCGAGCATCCCCGGCAGGTGGGCGGCTCCCCCGGCTCCGGCGATGATCACCGACAGACCACGGTCGGCGGCCTGCTTGCCGTAGGCCAGCATCTCCTCCGGCATCCGGTGGGCGGAGACGACGTCGGCCTCGAAGCCGATGTCGAACTCGCTGAGTGCGTCCGCGGCCTCCTTCATGACCGGCCAGTCGGAGTCCGACCCCATCACGATGCCGACGCGCGTCTCGCTCATGTCACTCACTCTCGTTTCCCAGGTCGCCGCGGAACCACGCGGCGGCGTGCCGCGCGCGCTCCAAGCAGTCGTCGAGGTCGTCGCCGTAGGCGTTGACGTGGCCCACCTTGCGGCCCGGCCGGAGCTGCTTGCCGTAGAGGTGCACCCGCAGGTGCGGGTCGCGCGCCAGCGCGTGGGGGAAGCCGTCGTACAACCGCCCGACCGGGAGATCGGAGTTGTCGGGGGCGCCCAGGATGTTGACCATCACCGTCCAGCGGGCCCGAGGGGCCGGCGAGCCGAGGGGCAGGTCCATCACCGCGCGGAGGTGGTTCTCGAACTGGGAGGTGACCGCACCGTCCTGGCTCCAGTGGCCGGTGTTGTGCGGACGCATCGCGAGCTCGTTGACCAGGATCCGGCCGTCGCGGGTCTCGAACAGCTCGACCGCGAGCACCCCGGTCACGTCGAGCGCGCCCGCGATCCGCAGCGCGATCTCCTGCGACTGTCCGGCGAGCTCCGGAGAGAGGTCGGGCGCCGGGGCGATGACCTCGCGACAGATGCCGTCGACCTGTGTCGACTCCACGACCGGGTACGCCGCCGCCTGTCCGCTCGGTGAACGCGCCACCAGCGCGGAGAGCTCGCGCACGAAGTCGACGCGCTCCTCGGCCAGCAGCCCCACCCCCAGCCCCGCAGCCGCGCGGAGAGGTTCGGCCGCCTCGGCCACCGAGGAGACGAACCAGACGCCCTTGCCGTCGTAACCGCCACGGGTCGTCTTCAGCACGCACGGAAGGCCGAAGGCCTGGACCTGGGCCTCGGTGGTCACGAGCGCGTTGCGCGGGCAGGGCACGTCGAGCTCCGCGAGCCGCGCCCGCATCACGCCCTTGTCCTGGGCGTGCACGAGCGCCTCCGGCCCGGGCCGCACCGCGACCCCCGACTCGGCCAGCACCAGCAGGTGCTCGGTGGGCACGTGCTCGTGGTCGAAGGTGACCACAGCGCAGCCGTCGGTCACCTTCCTCAGGGTGTCGAGGTCGGTGTAGTCGCCGACGACGTGGTCGGGGATCACCTGCGCCGCCGAGACCCCCTCGGCCTCGGCCAGCAGCCGCAGCGGCAGACCGAGCGCGATCGCCGGCTGCGCCATCATCCGGGCGAGCTGGCCGCCCCCGATGACCGCAAGCGTGGGAGCGAGGTCGGACACAGGCTCAGATTAGTGGGCTCATGGTCTGCCGAGCGGATCGGTACAGTCACCGCCGTGAGCGAGCAGCCGTCGAAGAAGGACATCCGCGCCTTCCTCGACGACCTCGACCCCGCCGAGATCGGCGGTCCGATGCAGGCAGCTGTCGTGAAGGCGTTCCAGCGCATCTACCACCGCGCGGCCCGGCGGACCTGGCACGACGTCTGGTACCGCGGCACCCGGCTGCACGCCTACCCCACCGACCTGTGGCTCTACCAGGAGCTGTTGGAGGAGCTGAAGCCCAGCCTCGTCGTGCAGACCGGGACCTACCGCGGGGGCACCGCCCTCTTCCTCGCCGACCGGCTGCAGATCAGCGGCCGCGGGCAGGTCGTGACCATTGACGCCGAGGCCGAGCCCAACCGGCCGCAGCACCCGCGGCTGACCTACCTGACCGGCCCGCCGACGGCAGCCGACATCGTCGAGGAGGTGCGCGAGCCGGCTCGCTGCGTCGGCCCCGGCGCTGTTCCTGCTCGGCGGCGGAGAGACCAAGGATGAGGTGCTCGCCGAGCTCGCGAGCTACGCGCCGCTCGCGCCGGCCGGCTCGGTGGTCGTGGTCGAGCACACGCATCTCGACGGGCCGGCCGAGGCGTTGCGGGAGTTCCTGGCCACCACGTCCGACTTCGAGGTCGACGCCCGGGGCGACCGCCACTTCCTCACCCAGAACCCCGGCGGCCTGCTGCGCCGTGTCAGCGGGGAGAGCGAGGCCGGCACCGCCACCGCTTCCGGCACCCTCGACCTCGACGCGACCACTCCGGCGGTCCGGGCGCTGGATGCGCTGGCCTTCGACGGCGACGACCCGAGCGTCGTGCTGGTGCTCCAGGCCTTCGAGCCGCAGGGCTTCTTCGCCGGCATCAAGACGGCCGTGCTGGCCGCTGCCCGGCTCGCGGGCGAGCTCGGCCACGGGCTCCGGGTCGTCGTCGTCCAGCCGGCCCGGGCCAGCACCCACGACGAGGCATCAGCAGCACTGAGCTCGCTCGTGCACGACGCCGGCCTGCCCGCGGTCGCCGACTCGCTCCGGCTGAGCACGCCGATGTCGCCGGATCCGAGCGGCCACACCAGGAACGACACCTGGGTGGCGACGTACTGGACGACGGCCTGGGCCCTGAAGACCCTCGCCCGGGCGGGCCGGGTCGCGGCCGATCGGGTCGTCTACCTCATCCAGGACTTCGAGCCCGGCTTCTACCCCTGGGGCCCGCTCTACGCCAAGGCCTACTCCACCTACGACGCCGGCTTTCGCCCGCTGGTCAACTCCGCCTCGCTCGCGAAGTACGTGGCCGACGTCTCCCCCACGACCCCCGACGTGGCCTTCGCCCCCGCCGTCGACCCCGCACCGCTCCACGCGGCTGCCGCGAGGTGGCGGCCGGCGTCCGACGGTGCGGTGCGGGTGCTCTTCTACGCCCGCCCCGGCAAGCCGCGCAACATGTACGCCGCCGGGCTCGAGGCCCTGCGGCTGTGGGCCGAGAAGCTGCCCGAAGGCGAGACCGGCGTGGTGCGGTTCGCCGGCGAGGACATCGCCGACGGGGTCGACCTCGGACCCCGGGCCCGGGTCGAGCTGCTCGGCAAGCTCAGCTACGACGGCTACCACGACCTGCTGGCCGACACCGATGTCGGACTCGCCCTGATGCTGAGCCCGCACCCCGGGCACCTGGCGCTTGAGCTGCCGCTGGCCGGCATCCCGACGGTGACCAACGACTTTGCGGGCTACCGCGAGGCCTGGGTCACGGGCCTCACCGTGAGCGGCACCGACCCGACCTCCATCGCGGAGGCGCTGGCCGCCGCCACCGACACCGCGCGTGCGCTGACCGAGCACGTGCCGCACGACTTCCGGCTCGACCTGGGGGTCAGCCTCGAGCAGGCGGTGACCCGGCTCGCGCTGGGGCTTCGGTCTCGAACCGCAGACCCTGACCACGAATCGTCGTGATCAGCGTCGGGTGACGCGTGTCGTCGCCGAGCTTGCGGCGTACCCAGCCGAGGTGCACGTCGATGGTCTTCGACGATGTCCAGAACGTCGTGCCCCACACGTCCCGCATCAGCTCGTCGCGGGTGACGATCTGGCCGGCACGCGTCATCAGGGCCCGCAGGAGTTCGAACTCCTTGCGCGAAAAGACCACCTCGGTGTCCCCCACCCAGGTCCGCCGGCTGTCGGGATCAAGCCGGATGTTCTGCACCTCGATCACGTGGTCAAAGTAGGGATACCCGCACCACCGCGTCGCGGTATTCGCGAAAGTTATCGAAGCGCAATCATCAGCAGGTCTCTTACGCCTTCGGGTGTTAGCGCGGCTCAATGACGGCGTACGGCGACGGGTTCGACGATCCCGAACCCCCGCACGGGGCGGCCGGGCAGCCGCCGCGTCTCGAACTGGTCCTCGGGCAGCAGCTCCGCCGTCGCGGCGTCGATGATGATCCGGTTCCGCCGCGCCACGCCCGTCAGCCGGGCAGCGAGGTTGACCGGAGGCCCGAAGACATCGCCGAGCCGCATCAGCACCGGACCGCTCGCCAGACCGACCCGCACGTCGGGCATCCGGGCGTCACGGCCGATCACGTTGATGATCCCCTCGGCCGTGTCGTAGCCGGCGATCGGATCCTCGTTCACGAACAGCACCGAGTCGCCGATGCTCTTGATCACCCTGCCGCGCTGGCCCGAGACGACGTCGGCGCACCGCGACTCGAACACCTCGACCATGTCGCCGATGCGACCGTGGGTCAGCTCGTTGGAGAGTGCCGTGAAGCTGACGATGTCGGCGAAGCCGACGGTGAGCTGCACCGTGTGCAGGTCCTCCTCGTCGGCGCCCAACGCCTCCATCCGGCTGGCGGCCGCGGCCACATGGCGCCGCCAGGCGTAGATCAGCAGCTCCTCGAAGGGTTCGCCGACCTCCTCGACGATCCGCAGCCCCATCTCGATCCGGGTCTCCTTGGCGTCGTCGCGCCGCGCGAGCTCCTCCACCCGGTGCACGAGGGCGGCGACCTCCCAGTCGGCCAGCTTCGCCATGGTCTGCCCGACGGCCCGGGTCAGCGTGACCGCGAGGTCGAAGTCGATCAGGCCGCCGTCGATCGCGGCGACGAGCGTCGACACCGCGGTGACGTCGGACTGGGTGTAGGCCTTGGCTCCACCGGCCTCCGGGAAGCCGAGCGCCCGCCAGAGACGGCGGGCCTGGTCGAGGCTCAGGCCGCTCTCGGTCGCCACCTCGGCCGCGTTGTACAGCGGTTCCTCGCCGAGGATGGCCCGCCCGAGCTGGGCGTCCGGCTCAGACTCCTTCATCGTGGCGCGGATGTGGTTCCCCGACATCGCTGACGAGGTTGTGGATCAGCAGCTTGGTCTTCTCCACGCGCGGCACGTCGTTGAGCTCCACGGCACCGTTGGTCGACGCGTCGGTGATGATCAGCGTGCCGCACCCGAACGGGCGGTCGATCAGGTTGATCTCGATCGACACGTCGCTGACGCGCTTGAGCGGGATGTCGTGCCCGCGGCGGGTGATGATCCCCCAACGCGTGATGATCCGCCGGTCGGTGATGGCGTGCACGGCGGCCAGCCACAGCAGGAACGGCCGGAGCACGAACCAGATGATGGCGACGCCGACGATCGCCCAGACGACCTTGGTGACGGTGTCCTGGTCGATCCAGCGCTGCACGGCCGCACCGACGGCCAGGAGCACCACGAGCGCGAACAGCGCCGGGAACAGGGCCTTCGGGTGCTGGCGCATGCTCATCAGCACGGTCTCGCCCTCGTTGAGGAGCTTCTTGTTGATCGCCACGCGGCGATCATGTCACTCGAGGGGGCGGACGTGCACCACATCGCCGGCGCCGACGTGACGCTCGCCGTCGCCGGTCGCGACCACGAGCTGGCCGGTGGGGTCGATGCCGGTGGCCCGGCCCTCGAGCACGGAGCCGTCGGGAAGGTCGACGCGGACGTCCTGGCCGACCGTCACGCAGGCCGTCGTGTACGACGCCGCCACGCGCATCCCGTTGAGGTCGCCGCCGGCCTGCCACGCGTCGTAGGTCTCCCGGATCGAGGCCAGCACGTCGAAGAGCACCTCGGTGCGGTCGGGCTCCTGGCCCGACTCGATCGACAGCGAGGTCGCCTGCGGCACGGGCAGCTCGTCCTCGGTCATCGAGGTGTTGAGCCCGACACCCACGACCGCGGCCGTCCCGGCGGGGGTCTCGATCCGCTCGACCAGGATGCCGGCGACCTTGCGCTCGCCGATGAGCACGTCGTTGGGCCACTTCACGCCCGCGTCGAAGCCGCGCGCCTCGAGCGCCTTGTCGACGGCGTACCCGGTGAGCAGCGGCAGCCATGGCCAGGAGCGGGCGGGTGCCGTCGGTCGCAGCAGGAGCGAGAACGTGAGGGCGCTGCGGGGCGGCGCCTCCCAGGAGCGGTCCAGACGGCCGCGGCCCGCCGACTGGTGGTCGGCGATCACGACCAGACCCTCGGGCGCGCCGGCCTGCGCCCGCTCGATCGCGACTGCATTGGTCGACGTCGCCTCGTCGAGCACCTCGATCGTGATGCCGGCCACCCGGTGCGTGGTGCCTTCCAGTCGGGCCTTGTCGAGGGGTGGGCGCGCGGCGGGCTCGAAGGTCACGGGCACTACATTGTCCTACCGATCCGAGTCAGGCCAACCGAACGTATCCAGGGAAGAGTCAGTCACGTGAGCGCATCACCCGGCGAAGGCACCGACGTCCCCACGGACATCGACATCCACACCACGGCCGGCAAGCTGGCCGACCTGGAGCGACGCCTCGACGAAGCTGTGCACGCGGGCTCTGCCAAGGCGGTCGAGAAGCAGCACGCCAAGGGCCGCCAGACCGCCCGCGAGCGAATCGAGCAGCTCTTCGACGAGGGCTCGTTCGTCGAGCTCGACGAGCTGGCCCGGCACCGGTCGACGGCGTTCGGGCTGGAGAAGAACCGGCCTTACGGCGACGGCGTGATCACGGGCTACGGCACCATCGACGGCCGCCAGGTCTGCGTCTTCAGCCAGGACTTCACGGTCTTCGGCGGCTCGCTCGGCGAGGTCTACGGCGAGAAGATCACCAAGGTGATGGACCTGGCGATCAAGACCGGGTGCCCGATCATCGGCATCAACGAGGGCGCGGGAGCGCGCATCCAGGAGGGCGTCGTCTCGCTCGGCCTGTACGGCGAGATCTTCCGCCGCAACGTGCACGCCTCCGGAGTCATCCCGCAGATCTCGATGATCATGGGCAACTGCGCCGGCGGCCACGTCTACTCCCCCGCGGTCACCGACTTCACGATCATGGTCGACCAGACCTCGGCGATGTTCATCACCGGACCCGACGTGATCAAGACCGTCACCGGCGAGGACGTCACGATGGAGGAGCTCGGCGGCGCGCGCACCCACAACACCAAGTCGGGCAACGCCCACTACATGGGCTCCGACGAGGCCGACGCGCTCGAGTACGTCAAGGCGCTGCTGTCCTACCTGCCGCAGAACAACCTCGACGAGGGCCCGGCCTTCGACGATGCCGCAGACCTGGAGTTCACCGACCTCGACCGCAGCCTCGACACGATCATCCCCGACTCCCCGAACCAGCCCTACGACATGCACGACGTGCATCACCGCCGTGCTCGACGACGAGGAGTTCCTCGAGGTCCAGGAGCTGTTCGCCCCCAACCTGATCGTCGGCTACGGCCGCGTCGAGGGCCGCTCGGTCGGCATCGTGGCCAACCAGCCCATGCAGTTCGCCGGCACCCTCGACATCGACGCCTCGGAGAAGGCCGCGCGGTTCGTGCGGTTCTGCGACGCGTTCAACATCCCGGTGCTGACCTTCGTCGACGTGCCCGGCTTCCTGCCCGGCACCGACCAGGAGTGGAACGGCATCATCCGCCGCGGCGCGAAGCTGATCTACGCCTACTCCGAGGCCACCGTGCCGCTGGTCACGATCATCACCCGCAAGGCCTACGGCGGCGCCTACGACGTGATGGGCTCCAAGCACCTCGGCGCCGACATCAACGTCGCCTGGCCGACCGCGCAGATCGCGGTGATGGGTGCGCAGGGTGCCGCCAACATCGTGCACCGCAAGGAGCTGGCCAAGCTCGAGAAGGACGGCGGTGACGTCGAGTCGCGCCGGGCCGAGCTGATCGACGAGTACGACACCACGCTGGCCAACCCCTACATCGCCGCCGAGCGCGGCTACATCGACGCGGTCATCAGCCCGCACGAGACCCGGATCGAGATCGTCCGCGCCCTGCGCCTGCTGCGTTCCAAGCGCGCGACCCTGCCGGCCAAGAAGCACGGGAACATCCCCCTGTGATGACCGACGAGAGCAAGGTCCAGCCCGTGCTCCGCGTCGTCCGCGGCGACGCGACGCCTGAGGAGATCGCCGCCCTCGTTGCGGTGATCGGCGCGCTGGGCGGCGGCGAGGCCCCGACCCCCCGGCGTACACCGGAATGGTCGGCGCACCACCGCAAGGTGCGGACGACGCTCCCCCACGGCCCTGGGGGATGGCGCAGCAGCGCCCTGCCTCGATAGGTCTCGCGGGAGCGTCGTTGCTGCTTCATCACGGTATGCAGCCCGAGCCTCCGCTTCCCATGGTGAACAGCCCGTGGGAAGCGGCGACTTCCCTACCTCCCTTGACCAAGCAGCAGCAGCCACCCGACTAGGGTCACGCGGGTGACCACGCTCGTGCTGGCCTCGGCCTCACCCGCCCGGCTGGCTACCCTGCGCAGCGCCGGCATCGAGCCGGTCGTGATCGTGTCCGGTGTCGATGAGTCGCAGGTGACCGGCATCGCGCCCGCCGAGCTGGCCCTCCAGCTGGCCGAGCTCAAGTGCGCGGCGGTGGCCGGCCGTGACGACCTACCGGCCGACGCCCTCGTGCTCGGCTGCGACTCCGTGCTCGAGCTCGACGGCGAGGCGCTGGGCAAGCCCGCTGACGCCGCCGAGGCCGTCCGCCGCTGGCAGTCGATGCGGGGACGCACCGGCGTACTTCAGTCGGGGCACTCGCTGCACGACACCGCCAACGGGCGCACTGCGGCGGCGACCGCCTCGACGACTGTGCGCTTCGCCGACGTCAGCGACGAGGAGATCGAGGCGTACGTCGCGACCGGCGAGCCCCTGCACGTCGCGGGCGCCTTCACCGTCGACGGTCTCGGAGGTGGGTTCGTCACCGGCATCGAAGGCGACCACCACAACGTGGTGGGCGTCAGCCTGCCGCTGCTGCGCGAGCTGGTGCTCGAGCTCGGTCACTCGTGGACCGAGCTGTGGGTCACTCAGTGATCAGGAGGCCTTGACGGCAAGCACCGGGCACGGTGCGTCGATCAGCACCCGCTGCGCCACGCTGCCCATGATCATCTTGCCGACCGGCGTGCGCGGACGCAGGCCGATCACCAGGAGCTCGGCGCCGACCTCGGCGGCGAGGCGGACGATCTCGTCGGCGACGTCGGCGCCCATGGCTTGACGCACCGAGGCGCTCACGTCGCTCTCGGCTGCCAGGCGCTGCTCGAGGTCGGTCACGGCGCTCTCGCCGAGGTACTTCTTGTCGATCATCGAGTCGCCCCTGGTCGCGTTGACCACGAGCAGGTCGGTGCTGCGCAGGCGGGCCTCGGCGAGCCCGGAGGTCAGCGCCGCCTCGCCGTGCTGGTTGGGGATGTAGCCGACGACGACGGTCATGCCGCCACCTCCTCGCTGGAGCGCGGACGGACCCGATCGATCAGGATCGGCGTCAGGACGGCAATCACGATCACGACGTAGATGCCAATGGCCAGGCCCTCGTTGAACAGGCCGCTGATGTCGCCGTCCGAGATGTCGAGCGCCTCGCGCATCTTGGTCTCCATGAGCGGGCCGATGATGACTCCCAGGATCAAGGGGAGGATCGGGATGCCGAACCGCCGGACGGCGAACCCGACCAGGCCGAAGACCAGCAGCAACGCGATGTCGAACGGGTTCTGGTCGACCGCATAGGCGCCGAGTGAGGCGAAGAAGAGGATGCCGGCGTAGAGCTGCGGCCGCGGGATCTGGAGGAGCTTGGCCCAGAGCGGCGCCAACGGCAGGTTGATCACCAGCAGCAGCGCGTTGCCGATCAGCAGGCTGGCCAGCAGCGTCCAGATCAGGTCGGGTTGCTCGGTCATCAGTCCCGGGCCCGGCTGGATGCCGTAGCTCGTCATGGCGGCCAGCAGGATCGACGCGGTGGCGGTCACCGGGATGCCGAGCGTCAGCAGCGGCACGAACATGCCCGCAGCGCTCGCGTTGTTGGCCGCTTCGGGCCCGGCGACGCCCTCGATGGCGCCGTTGCCGAACTCGTCCTTGTCGCGCGCGAGCTTCTTCTCCGTGATGTACGACAGGAAGGTCGGGGTCTCGGCGCCACCGGCCGGCATGGCGCCGAACGGGAACCCGATCGCGGTGCCTCGGAGCCACGGCTTCCACGAGCGCGACCAGTCCTCGCGACCCATGAACGGCCGGCCGACCGGAATCACGTCGATCGGCTGGCGCCGCAGGTGGGCGGCGATCCAGAGGGACTCCCCGATCGCGAAGATCCCGACCGCCACCACCACGATGCTGACGCCGTCGACGAGCTCGGTCATGCCGGCGGTGAGCCGGGCCTGACCGGTCGACCGGTCCAGGCCGATCAGCCCGATCGTGAGGCCGATGAAGAGCCCGATGAACCCGCGCAGCTTGGAAGTGCCAAGGACGCCGGTGACGAGCACGAGCGAGAGCAGCATGATCGCGAAGAAGGACGGGGCTCCGACCTTGACCGCCTGCTCGGCGATCGACGGTGCGAGGAACGCCACCAGCAGGGTGCCGATGGTGCCTGCGATGAACGACCCGATCGCGGCCGTGGCCAGGGCCTGGGCGGCCCGGCCCTTCTTGGCCATCTTGTTGCCCTCGATGGCCGTCATCACCGACGCCGACTCACCTGGGGTGTTCAGCAGGATCGAGGTCGTCGAGCCGCCGTACATGCCGCCGTAGTAGATACCGGCGAACATGATCAGCGCCTGGGTGACGTCGAGGCCGTAGGTGATCGGCAGCAGCAAGGCGAGGGCCATGGCCGGGCCGATGCCGGGCAGCACTCCGACGAAGGTGCCGATGAGTACGCCGATCGCGGCGTACATGAGGTTCTCCAGCGTGAACGCGTTCTGGAACCCGTCGAGGAGCAGGTCGAGGCTGTCCATCAGAGGATCCCGTCCAGGATGCCGGGAGGTAGGGGTACGTCGAGCCCTGAGTAGAAGAAGTACCAGGAACCGACGGAGAGCACGGCACCCACGATCAGGTCACGCACCAGCGTGCGGCTGCCGAGCGCCCACGCGCAGCCCGCGAAGAGGAGCGCGCCGGTGACCGCCCAGCCCAGCACGTTCACCAGCAGCAGGTTGAGCACCATGATCCCGACCAGCCTGCCGACCGTGGTCCAGTCCGCCGGCGACGTCGGGTCGATGTCCTCGCCGGCCTCGGCCTCGCCGACATCGCCCCGGGAGGTGGCGACCGCCAGCCCGAGGGCGAGCAGGATCATCCCCGCGCCGATGGCGTAGGGGAAGACCCGCGGGCCGACGGGGTCGCCGAAGCCGACGTTGAGGCCGCGGGCATCGATCAGCGTGTAGACGCCGACGACCGCGAGCACCGCGGCCAGCCCGTACTGCGCTTTGTCGACCTGTTGGGTCGTGTCGTGCTCGCTCACAGCAGCCCCAGATCCTCGAGGGTCCCGGAGACCCGCTCGTCCTGTTCCCTCAAGAAGGCCTCGAAGTCGTCACCGGTCTTGAAGTCGTCGGTCCAGCCGTAGCTTTCCAACTGCTCGGCCCAGGCCTCGGTGTCGTGCATCTCCTGGAGATAGCCGATCAGCTCGTCCCGACGTTCGTCGCTGATGTCGGGCGGCGCGAGCACACCGCGCCAGTTGAGGAAGACCAGGTCGATGTCGCTCTCGGTGAGCGTGGGCACGTCCTGCAACAGTGGCTGCGGCTGCCGTTCCTCGCCCGAGACCGCCAGCACCCTGAGCTCGCCGCTCTCGATGTACGACGTGAACTCGGCCAGTCCCGAGAAGCCCACGTCGATCTTCTCGCCACTCAGGGCGCTCTTCAGCGGGCCGCCGCCGTCGTAGGAGACGTAGTTGACGTCGTTGGGGTCGATGCCGATCGCCTGCGCGAGCTGCATCGGGAAGAGGAAGTCGGGGCCGCCCGGCGAGGAGCCGCCACCGACGGCGAGGCCGCCCGGGTCTGCGGTCCAGGCCTGCACGAGGTCATCGATCGTCCTGAACGGCGAGTCGCCCGGCACCAGTACGCCCTCCGGCTCGCTGATCAGCTGGGCCAGCGGGGTGGCGTCGGTGAGCCGGAGCTCGTTTCCGAACGAGTAGAGCGAGCCGACCACGCCGAGACCGACCGTGATCAGCGTGTGCTCGTCTCCGGTGTCGCCGACCATGTCGGTGAACGCGTTGGTCCCGCCCGCGCCCTCGATGTTGTCGACCGTGATGTCGCCGCCGGTGAGGTCGTCGGCTTCCATGATCTTCACCGCTGCCCGGCCGGTCTGGTCGTATCCGCCGCCAGCCGCATTGGGGATGATCATCAGGATGTCGTTGGGGTCCTCACCGCGGGTGACCCCGCAGGCCGTCAGGGGGATGACGAGGAGAACCGCTAGACCGTGAACAAACCGCCCCCGAGATTTCGTCACGCTGGGGAACCTACTCCCACCTCCGGCTCGTCGCTAGGCGCCGGGTCGTCGTAGATCTCGGTCAGGTGGATCGGGCGCTTGAACACGAACCGGCGGAACAGGTAGAACCGCGCGGCCAGGCCCAGGGCGAGACCGACGATGTTGGCGGAGATGTTGTCGGCGACCGGGTCGTCGAGGCCCAGCACGCTGCGGCTGAACCAGAGGCAGGCCACGGGCAGCGTCATGGTGGCGACGTTGATGGCGACGTACGGCGGCCAGCCGCCATGGCGGTGGCTCGGCGAACGATCGCGGAAGGCCCAGTGCCGGCTGCCCTGGAAGCTGATCACCATGCCCACGGCGTTGGCGAGCACGTACGCGAGATAGGGCTGCTCGGCGAACAGCGGCTCCTCGACGATGCCGAAACCGTGCACGAGGCCGTTGAAGAGCAGCAGCGCCACGGTCGTGGCTGCTCCGCCCACGGCAAGGAACCGGGTCACCTCGGCAAGCAGCTGCCGCGTCCGGTCCGACATAGGCAGATGCTAGTCAATCGCGCCCGTCACTCCACGGGCAGGCCGAGCCCCCGGGCGATCAGCATCCGCTGCACCTCCGAGGTGCCCTCGCCGATCTCGAGCACCTTGGCGTCGCGGTAGAGCCGGGCGACGGCGTACTCCTCCATGAAGCCGTAGCCGCCGAAGACCTGGGTGGCGATCCGGGTGGCGGTGACGGCCGACTCGGTGGCGTAGAGCTTCGCGATCGAGGCTGCCTGCTTGAAGTCCTTCACGGGAGCGCCGGCGTCCTTCATGGCGGCGGCCTTGTAGGTCAGCAGCCGTGACGCCTGCAGCATCACCTCGAGGTCGGCGATCTGGAAGGCGACGCCCTGCTTGCGGCCGATCGGGCCGCCGTAGGTCTGCCGCTCGCCGGCGTACTGCACGCTGAGGTCTAGGCAGGCCTGGATGCAGCCGACGGCGAGCGCGGCGATCGCGACGCGGCCGTCGTCGAGGATGTGGAGGAACTGGGCGTAGCCGCGGCCGCGGTCGCCCAGCAGGTTGCCCTCGGGGACCCGGACGTCGTCGAAGCTCAAGGGGTGGGTGTCGGACGCGTGCCAGCCGAGCTTGTCGTAGGCCTTCTCGACGGTGAAGCCCGGCGTGCCGCTCGGCACGATGATCGCCGAGATCTCGGCCTTGCCGGTCTCGCTGACCCCGGTGCGCGCGGTCACGGTCACGCAGGAGGTGATGTCGGAGCCGGAGTTGGTGATGAACTGCTTGGCGCCGTTGATCACCCACTCACTCTCGGCGAGCTCGGCCCGGGTCGCGGTCGCGCCGGCGTCGGAGCCGGCACCGGGCTCGGTGAGGCCGAAGCCGGCCAGCTTGTCGCCCGCGACCAGCTCGGGCAGCCAGGTGTCCTTCTGCTCTTGGGTGCCGTAGGTCTGGATCGGGTTGATGCCGAGCCCGACCCCCGCCTCGAGGGTCACTCCGATCGACTGGTCGACCCGGCCGAGCTCCTCGATCGCCACGCACAGGCTGGTGAAGTCGCCGTCGTCGCCTGCGCCGCCGTACTCCTCGGGGGCGGTCAGGCCGAACAGCCCGAGCTTGCCCATTTTCTGCACCACGTCGACGGGGAAGTGGTGGTCGCGGTCCCACTGCGCGACGTAGGGGGCGATCTCTGCCTCCGCGAACTCGCGCACGCTGTGACGGAACTCTTCATGCTCGCGAGAAAGTTCGAAAGTCATGGGACCAGACTAACCCTCAGGTTAGCGATTGTTAACCCCCGGGTTAGCGATTGCTAACCTGGCGGCTCGGGCAGCGTGAGACCGACCACGAGCAGGCCGGTCACCAGCTCGATCAACCGGTCAGGGTCGAGCTCGGCCGGTCGCTCCAGCGCGATCCGCAGACACGCGTTGAGGGTCACGCCGAGGGCGAGGTAGACCCGCGCGTCCACCTCTTCGGACGGGAGCCGCGGCGCGTGCTGGGCCGTGAACATCCGCGCGAACTGACCCAGCTGCGCCTCCACCGCCGGCAGCGCGTTTGCGTGGCTGCCCATCGGCACCTCGTCGAGCAGTGCCTTGACCACGGGACCGTGCTCGACCAGCGCCTCCACCAGGGTCGAGACCACGTGGCGCACGCCGGCGAAGGGCTCGAGCCGGACCGCCTCGACCATCGCCTCGCTGAGGTCGCGCACCACGGTCTCCGTCACCCGGCGCCGCAGGTGCTCCATCAGGTCCGTGCGGTCCTCGAAGTAGCGGTAGAGCGAGCCGACGCTGACGCCGGCCCGCGCCGCGACCTTGTTGGTGGAGAGACCGGCGTAGCCGCGCTCGGCCAGGACCTGAGCGGTGGCGTTCAGGATCCGGTCGCGCATCTCCTTCGGACCGCGCCTGGACAGGCCTGGTGCGGGGCATGATTGGCACCTCCGAAAACACGAGTAGAACCTGAGCAGTCGCTCACTTTATCCTGATGACATGACAGATGTCGTGCACGATCGCCCGACGCCCACCCGGTTCGGCGCCGATCGGGCGTGGTCGGAGGCGGCTGCGCGGCCGCTGCGTTGGGCGGCCGGCCCGGGCGCTCGGGCGAGCGCGGCGGAGCTGGACCGGCTCGCGGCCGGTCTGTTGCGTCGCGACGAGCCCGCGGCGGCGCTGGCGAGGGCGCTGCGCGAGAACCGCACGGTCACGATGGCGCAGATCCGCTCCGCGCTGGACGAGGGTCTGACCCCGGAGGCTCCCGCTCCCCTGCACGACTTCTTCGCGACCGTCGAGCACCGTCCCGACTGGGTCGACGACGCGCTGCTCGAGCGCGGTGGCCGGGCCTGCCGGGCGTTCGGTCTCGACACGGCGCTGGTGCTGACGTTCGGGTCACTGCTCGGCGGCTACCGGACCTCGGCCGCCCTCGAGCCGCTGGTGCGGACCGGCCGGCTGACCGGCGAGGAGACGCTGCGCAGGATCGGAGAGACCACAGCCTGGTGGAGGGGCGTGACTGCTTCAGGCGGGCTCGCGCGGAACGGCGAGGGCTGGCGGCTCGCCGTACACGTCCGGGTCATGCACGGCCTGGTCAACCACCTGCTCGAGCAGGACCCGACCTGGGACTGGGACAAGCGCGGGGTACCGATCAACCAGTACGACCAGGCCTCCACGCTGGGCGTCTTCTCGACCTCGTTCATGCTCCACGCGCGGCTCCTCGGCGTCCGCATCTCCCGGGGCGACTCGGCGGCGATCATGCACCTGTGGTCGTACGTCGGCTGGCTGATGGGCGTCGACGAGGAGTGGCTGCCGCGCACCGAGCGCCGGGGCAGACGGGTGCTCTACCGGATGCTCTCCCAAGACCCGCCGCCCGACGCGAACTCCACCGCCCTCGCGGCGGCGCTGATGCAGGTCTACGACCAGTCACCGATGAGCCCGCTGCGGCGGCGCTTCGAACGCGAGCGCGGGCTGAGCGTGGCCACCTGGCTGCTGGGGCCGTCGGCCATGCGTGACCTCGGGCAACCGCTGCGCCCTCCTTGGTATGCGTTCTTCCGGATCGCCTCCAACACCTTCTGGAGCCAGGGCGTCGGTCGGCTGCCGGGCGGGCAGTCGGTGCTGATCGGCCGGGCCGAGCGGTGGTACGAGAAGGAGATCGAACGGCTGTATCCCGGCCAGACGCCGCAGGTGGGTGCGCTGGGCTGATCGGCGCGAGCCGAGCCGGTGTCGAGACCCTCAGCCGCAGTTGTCGCAGATCCCGGTCGCGGGGATGGCCATGAAGCAGCCCGGGCAGACGACCACGGGCTTGTCCGTCTTCGCCACCCGCTTGGGTGCCGGAGCCCTCGCCTCGCGGGGAGCGCGCGGAGCCCGGGCCGGACGGTTGACCGTGATCGACAGCGGGGCCGGCTCGCCGCCGTCAGCCGGGGCCGAGCCAGCCCAGCGGTAGCACTCCAGCCGGAGGCGGGCGGCCGGCAGGTCGTCGTGAGCCGACACCACCAGGGAGTCGAGGGGCGGCTCGCCCGTGGCGTCGCAGTAGCGCGCCAGCGGGCCGAGCACCTTGTCGAGCCATCGGCCGTGCGGCCGCGTGGTGCGGATGCCCGACGTGGCCTGCAGCTCCTCGGCGAACTCCGCCTCCCGCACCACCGCGTGATAGGTCTCGGCGGTCCGGCTGAGCACGTCGTGCGCCACCCGGACCCAGGCCTCGAGCGCAACCGTCTCGGAGGTGGGGATGTCGTCCGCTTCGTACCAGAAGCCCTTGCGTTCCTGTAAGTACTCGGACACGTCGATGAGCATAGGGTCGGTGGGATGAACCCTCATCGCACAGGTCGTGCCTGGTTCCCCGCCGCCGTGCTCTCTGCGGCGTTCGCGGTGACCCTGGTCGTCCTCCAGCTGATCTACCACTTCGGTTACGACGACAGAGCCGCACCGGTCGACATCGACGACTCGATCGTCGAGTGGCTGTTCGTGAACAACCTCGGCTTCTGGGGTCCCGGCGCCTTCGATCCCGACCGCACCCAGATCGTGATCGCCAACCTGTCCGCGGGCGTCGCGATCATCCTGGTGGCGTTCGTCCTCGGCTGGTGGGCGCAGCGAGGCATCGCGCCCGGGTCGTCCGTCGTGCCGGTGTTCTTCAGCGGCTGGTTCGCCACGATGATGGCGGCACCCATCGGCTCCGTCGTCGGCGTGCTGGTCCGGAGCGTCGACCAGGAGCGCTTTCTGCTCGGGCCGGCGATCGGCAGTGCGCCGTACACCGCCGGATTCGGCCTGAAGTGGGGCTGGATCGCCGCCCTGATCGGCACCGCGGTCTGGATGGGTGTCCGGACCAAGCCCGGTGTGCCCGGCCTGGGCGCGCAGCCGCTGCCTCCCCCGTCGACGGCGCCGCCCGAGTCTGAGTCCGAGTCTGAGCCCGAGTCTGAGCCCGAGTCTGAGTCGCCCACCACGGGGACGTACCTGCAGCCGCCGACCTGATCCCGTCCCACGGTGACAGGTCCCGAGCAAGCCTCGCGTGAACGGGCGATACCCTGCCGGGCGGAGTTCGACTTGCCGAGACCAGGAGTAACAGTGCCCGACAGCAAGCCCCTCGAGAAGGTCCTCATCGCCAACCGGGGCGAGATCGCCGTCCGGGTGATCCGGGCCTGCAAGGACGCCGGGATCGGCAGCGTCGCGGTGTACGCCGACGCCGACCGTGACGCGCTCTTCGTGCGGCTGGCGGACGAGGCCCACTCCCTGGGCGGCTCGACCCCCGCCGAGTCCTACCTCGACATCGCCAAGATCATCGCCGTGGCCGAGAAGGCCGGCGCCGACTCGGTGCACCCGGGCTACGGCTTCCTCGCCGAGAACGCGGAGTTCGCCCAGGCGGTCATGGACGCGGGGCTGATCTGGATCGGCCCGCCGCCGTCGGCGATCGAGGCCCTCGGCGACAAGGCCAAGGCCAAGCACATCGCCGACAAGGCGAACGCTCCCCTGGCCCCCGGCACCAAGGACCCCGTCAAGGACGCCGACGAGGTCGTGCAGTTCGCGAAGGAGTTCGGGCTGCCGGTCGCGATCAAGGCGGTGTTCGGTGGCGGTGGTCGCGGCCTCAAGGTCGCGCGCACGCTCGAGGAGATCCCCGACGCGTTCGAGTCGGCGGTCCGCGAGGCGGTCACGGCGTTCGGCCGCGGCGAGTGCCTGGTCGAGAAGTTCCTCGACAAGCCCCGCCACGTCGAGACCCAGTGTCTGGCCGACCAGCACGGCAACGTCGTGGTGGTCTCCACCCGCGACTGCTCGCTGCAGCGGCGCAACCAGAAGCTGGTTGAGGAGGCGCCCGCGCCGTACCTCACCGACGACCAAACCTCCGAGCTCTACGAGTCGTCCAAGCGCATCCTCAAGGAGGCCGGCTACTACGGCGCCGGCACCTGCGAGTTCCTCGTGGCCCAGGACGGCACCATCTCGTTCCTGGAGGTCAACACCCGCCTCCAGGTCGAGCACTGCGTCTCCGAAGAGGTGACCGGCATCGACCTGGTGCGCGAGATGTTCCGGATCGCGGCCGGCGAGGCGCTCGGCTACGACGACCCGGAGATCCGCGGGCACTCGATCGAGTACCGCATCAACGCCGAGGACGGCGGCCGCAACTTCATGCCGGCGCCCGGCACCCTCACCGCCTGGGAGCCGCCGAGCGGCCCCGGCGTGCGCGTCGACGGCGGCTACGTCACCGGCGAGACCATCCCCGGCTCGTTCGACTCGCTGATCGCGAAGCTGATCATCACCGGCCGCGACCGCACCCAGGCGCTGGAGCGCTCGCGGCGCGCGCTCGACGAGTTCGTCGTCGACGGCATGCCGACCGTGATCCCGTTCCACGCGGCAGTGGTCCGCGACCCCGCATTCGTCGGTGACGCCGAGGGATTCTCCGTCTACACCCAGTGGATCGAGACCGACTTCGACAACCAGATCGAGCCGTACGCCGGCGACTCGGCCGAGGCCGACGAACCCGAGGAGCGCCAGAGCGTCGTCGTCGAGGTCGGCGGCAAGCGGCTCGAGGTCGTGCTGCCGGGCGGGCTCGGCGGCCTCGCGGCCGGCTCGGCCGGAGGCGCGAAGAAGCCGAAGCGCGCCGCTGGCAAGAAGGCCGGCGCGGCCGCCAGCGGAGACTCCGTCACCAGCCCGATGCAGGGCACCATCGTCAAGATCGCCGTCGAGGAGGGCCAGGAGGTCGCTGAGGGCGACGTCGTGGTCGTGATGGAGGCGATGAAGATGGAGCAGCCGATCAAGGCGCACAAGGCCGGCACCGTGACCGGCCTGCAGGCCGAGGTCGGCGCCACCGTCACCAACGGCGCCGTGATCTGCGAGCTCAAGAGCTGACAGCCGCTTGGCTGGGCAAGGACCACGAGCCGGCCGCACCCTGCTTCCGCAACCCCCTGCATGGGACGCCACGTCGTCGCGAGCCGTGGGCCTCGAGCGGCTACGGCGCCCTCGAACCGGACCTGCTGCGGCTGATCGACCTCAGGGACTGAGCAGCTCGCAGCCCTGCCTGTCCTCGGCGTGCAGGCAGGTGTCGCGGCCCCGGCCGGCGTCGACCTCGTCGCGGCCGAAGCCTCCGTCGATGCGGTCGGCCAGGCTCGAGCCGTAGACGACGTCGTTGCCGGCATAGGTCCACGCGCGCAGCCGCGCGTTGGCGCCGGCGTACACCTCGTCGGGGCCGGGGCTCCCGTGGAAGCTCAGCGGCACGTCTGCCCCCATGTGCAGACGTTCGGTGCTGCTGATCCGGCCGATGAAGACGTTGTCGAGGGCGAGCTGCTCGATGCCCAGGTTGACCAGCACCTTGCCAGCCCCCGCCACGCTCGGGTGGACGTCGATCGTGACGTCGTCGCGACCGGGGCCGCCCAGTAGCTTCACTCCGTCGCCGATGCCGAGGGTGAGGTAGAGGAAGTCGTCGCCCGCGCCACCGAAGATCCGGTGAGGCCCCACGCCGTCGGCCTGCACGAGGTCCAGCCCGGACCCTCCCCGCAAGCTGTCGGACCCGACGTTGCCGATGACCACGTCCTTGCCCTCACCACCGGAGATGACGTCGTCGTCGACGCCCGCGGCACCCTCCTGCGCCCCTTCGACATCTCCGTTGAGGTGGTCGTCACCGCCCCGCCCCATGATCCGGTCCGCTCCGCCACCCCCGTCGATCTCCTCGGGGAAGTCGCTGCCAGACAGCACGTCGTCGGTCGGCGTACCGACCAGCCGGAGACCTCCCCGCGGGTGGATCGTGTCGTGGCCGTCGCCGACCGCGCTGCGTTCGGCCAGGTCGACCACGACGCCTGCCGGCGCGCTGCCGAACGTGATCACTCCGGAGATCCCGTCGCCACGGTCGACCGGCTCGCTCCCGATGTCGAGGGTGTCGTCGCCGGGTCCCCCGTCGAGCCGGTCCGGCCGGTAGCCACTGCCGGCGCGGTTGTCCACCCACCGGGCCTTGCCGGCGTACAAGACGTCGTCTCCGCCCTCTCCCCGGAGGCGGTCGGCGCCGTCACCCCCACAGATGACGTCGTCGCCGTCACCAGCGGAGACTCGGTCGTCGCCGCCCAGGCCGGCGATGACGTCGTCGCCGGCGGTGCCGATCAGCACGTCGTCTCCGGGGGTGCCCTGGATGGTCACGGCCTCCCCGTCGCAGCTGAAGACGGACGCTCCCGCCGCGGAAGGGGCGGGCACCAGCCCGACGGTGCCGACGAGGGCGATGATGGCACAGAGGGTTCGCATGCCAGGTCTGATGCGCCGAACGGCCCATTGGTTCGCGCGCACTAGATTCTCGGTCATGGAGAACTCGGTGACCCTGCGTGAGCCCAGCCAGCGGGTCAGCCCGAGGGCGCGGCTGATGTGGCAGCTCGGCAGCCTCGCCGAGGGCCTGTTCTCGATCGGCGTGGCGATGGTCGTGGTGCTGGCCTGGGACGCCATCGACTTCCGTTGGTGGATGCCTGCGCTCGCGCTCGCGCTGCTGGCGGCGTACGTCGCCGTGGTGCCGCAGTGGCGCTACCTCGTGCACCGGTGGGAGGTCACCGACACGGCCGTCTACACCCAGACCGGCTGGTGGGCGCGGGAGCGGCGGATCGCGCCGATGTCGCGGATCCAGACCGTCGACTACGCCGAGGGTCCGATCGCGCGGTTGTTCGGGCTGGCGACGGTCACCGTCACGACCGCGTCGGCCGCCGGTGCCCTCCAGATCGTCGGGCTGGCCAAGGCCAGGGCGCTCCAGCTCGTGGACGAGCTGACGCTCAAGGCGGACGCCGGCGAGGGAGACGCCACGTGACCGAGGCCCCCGTGGCCGAGCAGGCCGGCGACCAGGCGTGGCAGCGGCTCGACCCGCGGATGCTGCTGGTGCACCCGATCCGGGAGGTGGGCAGGTTCATCGTCCCGCTGCTGGCGTTCTTCGTCGCGGGGAGCGCCACCGAGAACCCCTGGCAGTACCTCACCATCGCGATCCCGATCGCGCTGGGACTGGCGCGCTACCTGACCACCAGCTTCCGGATCGGGCAAGGACGGGTGGAGCTGAAGCGCGGGCTGCTGAGCCGGCACGTCCTCTCCACGCAGCTCGACCGGGTGCGCACCGTCGACCTGACCGCATCGCCGATCCAGCGGATCCTCGGCCTGACCACCGTCAAGATCGGCACCGGCACCGCTTCGACCGGCCAGGACGAGAAGCTCGACCTCGACGGGCTGCCGGCCGAGCGGGCCCGGCAGCTGCGGGCGGAGCTGATGAGGGTCTCGACCGGGTCGGCCACCGAACCGGACGCCGTCAGCGTGGCCGAGCACGCATCGCCACCCACCGTGCAGTTCGAGGCCTCCTGGCTACGGTTCGCACCCTTCACGAGCAGCGGCCTGGTGATCGCGGCCGCGCTGCTGGGTGGCGGCAGCCAGCTTCTCGGCAGCCTCGGTGTCTACGAGGACCTGGACGTCGGCGCCCGGTCCGTCGCCGCGCCCCTCGCCGCCATCGTCGTCCTCGGGGTCTTGTCCCTCGCGTTCGCCGCCGTGGTGCTGTCGGTGGTCGGGTACCTCGTCACCAACTGGGGCTTCAGCCTCGCCCACGCCGACCGGGCGTGGCACGTGACCCGCGGCCTGCTCACCACCCGCGAGACCAGCCTGGACGACGAGCGCGTCGCCGGCGTCTCGATCGGTCAGCCGCTCGGGCTGCGCGCTGCCCGGGGCGCCCGGCTCAACGCGATCGCGACCGGGTTGCGCGCCACCCAGCAGGGCAGCTCGGCCCTGGTGCCGCCCGCTCCCCGAACAGTGATCGACCGGGCCGCGGTCGCCGTGAGCGGCACGGAGGCGGCGGTGCTGGCGCCGCTGAGACGCCACGGTCCCCAGGCGATCCGACGGAGGTACGTGCGGGCGCTGGCCCCTGCCCTGGTGATCGCCGCCCTGGTCGTGGTGCTCGCGGCGGTCGATGCCCTGCCCTGGTGGTTCCTGGTGCCGGCCGCGGCCGTCGTGACAGCCGCGGGCGGGCTGGCCGCCGACCGCAGCAAGGGGCTCGGACACCTCCTGGTCGACGGCCACCTGGTGGCTCGGTCGGGCAGCCTCCTGCGCAGCCGCGACGTGCTCGCCACCGAGCACGTGATCGGCTGGAACTTCCGGGCGACCTGGTTCCAGCGCCGGGCCGGCCTCACCTCGATGGCCGCCACGACCGCCGGCGCGAGTGGATCGGTGACCCTGCTCGACGTGCCCGAGCCGGTCGCGGTCCGGCTCGCCGACGAGGGCGTTCGTGGACTGGTGGAGCAGTTCCTCCAGCCACGCTCATAAAGTTGCGCCATGTTCTCCAAGGTGCTGGTGGCCAACCGTGGTGAGATCGCGATTCGTGCGTTCCGGGCCGCGTACGAGGTCGGCGCCCGCACGGTGGCGGTGTTCCCGTACGAGGACCGCTGGTCCGAGCACCGGCTGAAGGCCGACGAGGCCTACGAGATCGGCGAGCGCGGCCACCCGGTGCGCGCCTACCTGGACCCGGACGCGATCGTCGAGGTCGCGAAGAGCTCGGGGGCCGACGCGGTCTACCCCGGCTACGGCTTCCTCTCCGAGAACCCCGAGCTCGCCGAGGCCTGTGCCAACGCCGGCATCACGTTCGTCGGCCCCACCGCCGAGGTGCTCACGCTGACCGGCAACAAGGCCCGAGCGATCGCGGCGGCCAAGGCGGCCGGCGTCCCGACGCTGGCTTCGGTCGAGCCCTCGACCGACGTCGACGCCCTGGTCGAGGCGACCGCCGACCTGCCGTACCCGCTCTTCGTGAAGGCGGTCGCCGGCGGCGGCGGCCGCGGAATGCGCCGGGTCGACCGGCCCGAGGACCTGCGCGAGGCGGTCGAGATCTGCATGCGGGAGGCCGAGGGCGCCTTCGGCGACCCGACGGTCTTCATCGAGCAGGCGGTGATCGACCCGCGGCACATCGAGGTGCAGATCCTCGCCGACGACTTCGGCAACGTGATCCACCTCTTCGAGCGCGACTGCTCGGTGCAGCGCCGCCACCAGAAGGTCGTCGAGATCGCGCCGGCCCCCAACCTGGACCCCGAGATCCGCAAGCGGATGTGCGCGGACGCCGTGCGGTTCGCCCAGGAGATCGGCTACCGCAACGCCGGCACCGTGGAGTTCCTGCTCGACCCCGACGGCAACTACGTCTTCATCGAGATGAACCCCCGGATCCAGGTCGAGCACACCGTGACCGAGGAGGTCACCGACGTCGACCTGGTGCAGTCGCAGATGCGGATCGCGGCCGGTGAGAGCCTGGCCGACCTCGGGCTCTCGCAGGAGTCCATCGCGGTGCACGGGGCCGCCCTGCAGTGCCGGATCACGACCGAGGATCCCGCCAACGACTTCCGCCCCGACACCGGGCATGATCACCACCTACCGCTCCCCCGGCGGTGGCGGCGTCCGCCTCGACGGCGGTACGACGTACACCGGCGCCGAGGTCTCGCCCCACTTCGACTCGATGCTGGCCAAGCTCACCTGTCGCGGCCGCACCTTCGACATGGCCGTGGAGAAGGCGCGGCGGGCGGTCGCGGAGTTCCGGATCCGCGGCGTGACGACCAACATCGCCTTCCTGCAGGCCGTGCTCGACGACCCCGACTTCGCCGCCGGCCACATCACGACGTCGTTCATCGAGACGCACCCGCAGCTGCTGCAGGCGCGCGGGCAGGCCGACCGCGGCACCAAGCTGCTCCACTACCTGGCGCACGTGACGGTCAACAAGCCGCACGGCGAGGCGCCGGTGACCCTCGACCCGGTCACCAAGCTGCCCGACACCAACCTCGAGGTCCCGGCACCCGACGGCAGCCGTCAGCTGCTGCTCGAGGTCGGGCCCGAGGAGTTCGCGCGCCGGCTGCGGGCCCAGGACCGGGTGGCGGTCACCGACACCACGTTCCGCGACGCGCACCAGTCGCTGCTCGCGACCCGGGTGCGCACCCGCGACCTGGTCAACGTCGCCGGTCACGTCGCCCGCACCACTCCCGAGCTGTGGTCGCTGGAGGCGTGGGGCGGTGCGACGTACGACGTGGCGCTGCGCTTCCTGACCGAGGACCCGTGGGACCGGCTGGCCCAGCTGCGGCAGGCGGTGCCGAACATCTGCCTGCAGATGCTGCTGCGCGGCCGCAACACGGTCGGCTACACGCCGTACCCCACCGCGGTGACCAACGCCTTCGTCGAGGAGGCCGCCGCGACCGGCATCGACGTGTTCCGGATCTTCGACGCGCTCAACGACGTCGAGCAGATGCGGCCGGCGATCGAGGCCGTGCGCGCCACCGGCACCACCGTCGCCGAGGTCGCGCTCTGCTACACCGGCGACCTGTCCGACCCCGACGAGCAGCTCTACACCCTCGACTACTACCTCGACCTCGCCGAGCGGATCGTCGAGGCCGGCGCCCACGTGCTCGCGATCAAGGACATGGCCGGGCTGCTGCGGGCGCCGGCCGCGCGGACGCTGGTGGGTGCGCTGCGCGAGCGGTTCGACCTGCCGGTGCACCTGCACACCCACGACACCGCGGGCGGCCAGCTGGCCACGCTGCTGGCCGCGATCGAGTCCGGCGTCGACGCCGTCGACGCCGCCTGCGCCTCCATGGCCGGCACCACCTCGCAGCCCGCGCATCTCGGCGCTGGTCTCGGCGACCGACCACTCGGCCCGCGAGACCGGCCTGTCGCTGTCGGCGATCAACGCGCTCGAGCCCTACTGGGAGGCGACCCGGCGGGTCTACGCGCCGTTCGAGTCGGGCCTGCCGTCGCCGACCGGTCGCGTCTACCGCCACGAGATCCCCGGCGGCCAGCTCTCCAACCTGCGCCAGCAGGCGATCGCGCTCGGCCTGGGCGAGAAGTTCGAGCAGGTCGAGGACATGTACGCCGCCGCCAACGACATCCTCGGCAACATCGTCAAGGTGACGCCGTCGTCGAAGGTGGTCGGCGACCTGGCGCTCTACCTGGTGGGCATCGGCGCCGACCCGGCCGAGTTCGCCGACGCACCCGGCGAAGTTCGACATCCCCGACTCCGTGATCGGCTTCCTCAACGGTGAGCTCGGCGACCCGCCCGGTGGCTGGCCCGAGCCGTTCCGCACCAAGGCCCTCGAGGGCCGCACCTGGACCAAGCCGTCCGAGACGCTGACCCCCGAGCAGGAGGAGGGTCTCGCCGGGAGTCAGGCGACGCGGCGCACGACTCTCAACGAGCTGCTCTTCCCCGGCCCGACCAAGGACTTCCGCGAGTCGCGCGAGCGCTACGGCGACGTGTCGCTGCTGCCCACGCTCGACTACCTCTACGGCCTGCGGCAGGGCGAGGAGCACACGGTCGAGCTGGGCGAGGGCAAGACGCTGATCCTCGGCGTGCAGGCGATCAGCGACCCCGACGAGCGCGGCTACCGCACCCTGATGGCCCTGATCAACGGCCAGCTCCGCCCGATCAGCGTGCGCGACACCAGCGTCGCGTCCGAGGTCGCGGCCACCGAGAAGGCCGACACCTCCAAGCCCGGTCACGTCGCGGCGCCGTTCCAGGGCGCGGTGACGGTGGCGGTGGCCGAGGGCGACAAGGTCGCGGCCGGCGACACCGTGGCGACCATCGAGGCGATGAAGATGGAGGCCTCGATCACCGCTCCCGTCGACGGCACCGTCGAACGGCTCGCCTTCTCCGGCACCCAGGCTGTCGAGGGCGGCGACCTGGTGCTGGTGCTGTCCTGAGCGTGTCCGACGCCCGGCCCGCAGAGCACGGCCCGGTGGTCGCGGGCATCGTCACCGCGGTCGTCGGGTTCAGCAGCTCCTTCGTCGTGGTGCTGGCCGGTCTGATCGCGGTCGGCGCGTCGCCCGCCGCAGGCGGCGTCCGGGCTGCTCGCGCTGCTGGTCTCCACCGCCCTCGGCATGCTCTGGCTGAGCGTGCGACACCGCATGCCGATCACCCTCGCCTGGTCGACGCCCGGGCGCCGCGCTGCTGGTGTCCACCGGTGCCGTTGCCGGCGGCTGGCCGGCCGCGGTCGGCGCGTTCATCGTCACCGGGCTGCTGATCCTCGCCACCGGACTGATCCCCCGCCTCGGAGACCTGATCGCGGCCATCCCGCCCGCGCTGGCCCGCGCGATGCTCGCCGGCGTACTGCTGCCGCTCTGTCTGGCGCCGGTGACCGCCGTGGTCGACGAGCCGCTGCTCGTCGGCCCGGTCATCGTCACCTGGCTCGTGATGCAGCCGATCAGCAAGCGCTGGGCGGTGCCGGCCTCCCTGCTCGTCGCCCTCGTGGTGGTGATCATCGAGGCGGGATCATCGGTACCCGCCGGCGACCTGGTGCCGTCGCTGACCTGGACGACGCCGCACTGGTCGCTCGTCGGCCGTGGTGAGCATCGCCCTCCCGCTCTACATCGTCACGATGGCCTCGCAGAACGTGCCGGGCGTGGCCGTGATGTCGAGCCACGGCTACGACGTGCCGTGGCGGGAGACGATGACCGTCACCGGCGTCGGGACGGCGCTCGGCGCTCCCTTCGGCGGGCATGCCATCAACCTCGCCGCGATCACCGCGGCGCTGACGGCCGGGCCCACCGCGGGCCGCGACGCCTCGCGCCGCTGGATCGCGTCGGTGACCGCGGCCGTCTGCTACCTGGTGCTCGCCGCGGCCGCCTCCGCGCTGAGCGCCCTCGTCGACGCTGCCCCCGGCGGCGTCATCCAGGCGGCCGCGGGGCTCGCCCTCCTCGGCACCCTGGCCACGTCGCTGAGCGAGGCGCTGGCCGACCCGACCGAACGGGAGCCGGCGGTCGTGACGTTCCTGGTCGCCGCCTCCGGCATCACCGTCCTCAGCATCGGCGCCGCCTTCTGGGCGCTGATCGCCGGCCTCGTCGTGCGCACCGTCCTGCGACGCCGACCCGGCTCGTCTTGACGGCGTAGAACGCCGACCCGGCTCTTCTTCACGCCGTACGACGCCGACCCGGCTCTTCTTCACGCCGTACGACGCCGACCCGGCTCTTCTTCACGCCGTACGACGCCGACCCGGCTCTTCTTCACACGCCAACCCAAGCCGGGTCGACGTACCACCACGCCAACCCAAGCCGGGTCGACGTACCACCACGCCAACCCAAGCCGGGTCGACGTACCACCACGCCAACCCAAGCCGGGTCGGTCAGCGGATCCGGAACCAGGTCGAGTTCAGGCCGAAGACGTCGCGGAACGACTCCCCGTCGATCGTCCGTCGAGTCGTTCGCGCCGACCAGACGGATGGTCTGCACCCGGCCACCCCACTGACCGTTGCCGTCGCGGGTCAGGACCTCGGCCGACTGCGAAGGTGCCGAGCGCGGGGTAGGCGTGCTCCACCTCGGCGGCCGTGACGGAGTCGGTCCAGCCGCGGTAGACGGTGTCGAAGGGATCCGCCTTGGCCGGCAGGTAGGGGAAGGCGCCGGCGGAGGTCCAGCCGCCGTTGCTCGCCGAGAACTGGGTGAAGGCGGGCCGGCCGCCGAAGGTGAGGATCTGCTTCGCGGTCGCGGCGATCGCCTTGTTGGTCGCGGCCTCCTCGTCGGTGTAGCCGCCGTAGACCTGGCAGGCGGTGGTGTCGCAGATGTCGTAGTGCGACGCCTGGGGCTCGCGGCGCTGGAAGGCGGCGTAGGTGCGGGCCGCGACCGCCTGTGCCTGCACGGCGGCGGGCGACCACAGGGCCGGCACCTCGCGCGGCACGACCCCCTTGAGGTAGTCGTCGAGAGGAAGGATGTTGACGGTGTCGCCCCTGATCGCCCGCAGCGTGCCGCGGTAGGCCACCCGCAGCTTGCCGGTCACGTACAGGGTGACGGGCTGGCCCGCCGCGGAGAACTCCGCCGGCCCCGTCAGGGTGGTGAGCGTGCGCCACGACGAACGGAACCACTCCACGCGGCTACGAGAGCCGGGAAGGGGCACGATCCGCCAGCGCTTGGCGGTGGGCTTGGCCGAGCTGAGCTTGATCTTCTTCGGTCCGTCACCTGCGCCACGGTCAGGCCGGGACGCGCGTTCGACGATCACGTCGCGAGTGACGTCCAGCCGGATCAGCACCGACGATGTTGCCGCCGGCCCGGCCCGTCGGGTGCCCGGGTAGTAGAAGCTCAGGATCTGCTGAGCGCGACTCTCCGGCGGCTCGCGCGACTCTGGGCGCCGTACTGCGACATGCCGTGACCGTGGCCGTACCCGTTGCCGACCAGCTGGATGAGTCACGGTCCGCCGCTGGCTGCCTCCTTCTGGGCGGCAGGCGGGCGAGGTCAGGGAGGCGGCAAGGCCGAGGGGAAAGTGAGTACGGCGGCAGCGATCCGAGCGAGCATCGGGCCACGGTACCTGCGCGTGGCATGCTGAACGGCATGGGCTTCCTCGGAAAGCGCAGACAGAAGCGGCTCCTCGCAGCCGAACGCACTCGACTCGTGCGGCGCATGGCCAACGACGACGTCACCGAGCTGGGCGAGGAGCTCACCGAGCTCCACTACGCAACGCTGACCGCGGAGCTGCAGGGCGAGATCGGTGAGGACTACGCCAAGGCCCTCGACGCCTACGACCGGGCCAAGCAGCTGCTCCGCACAGATGAGAGCGCTGAGGTTCTCAAGCCCCTGCTCCCCATGCTGGAAGACGGTCGCTTCCACCTCGCGTGCGTGCTCGCCCGCCAGGACGGCCGTCCGCTGCCCCAACGCCTGCCGTCGTGCTACTTCAACCCGCAGCACGGTCCGTCCCACACAGTGGTGGACTGGGCGCCGCCGGGCGGCAGCGAACGCCGGGTGCCGGTGTGCCTGCCCGACCTCAACCGGCTGGAGCGGCAGAAGCTGCCCGCGGTCCGGACGGTGCGGGTCGGCGACCACCTGGTGCCGTGGTACGACGCCGAGCAGGCGTTCGGCGTGCTGAGCGGCCAGATCGACATCCGGCAGATCCGCAACCTGCAGGCCTACCACCACGGCCAGTCGACGCTGTACGGCGCCGACCCCGCCAGGAACCACGGCGCCCAGATCTTCGGCGGGTAGGGCTGAGCAGGGCGGTCAGACCCGGTGCAACCGCCGGGCCGCCTCGGCGATCGAGCCGCTCATCGACGGGTAGACCGTAAACGCCTGGGCCAGCTGGTCGGCGGTCAGCGACTCCGCGACCGCGATCGAGACCGGGTGGATCAGCTCGCTGGCGCGCGGCCCGACCACCACCCCGCCGACGACGATGCCGGTGCCGGGTCGGCAGAACAGCTTCACGAAGCCGTCGCGCACCCCCTGCATCTTGGCGCGGGCGTTGCCCGACAGCGGCAGCATCACGACCTCGGCCTGCATCTCGCCGGCAGTCGACGGACTCCTGCGACCAGCCGACGGTGGCGATCTCCGGAGCGGTGAAGACGTTGGAGGACAACCTTCTTCAGGTCCAGCGGGTGCACGGTGTCGCCGAGGAAGTGCCACATCGCGATCCGGCCCTGCATGGCGGCGACCGAGGCGAGCATCAGTACGCCGGTGCAGTCGCCGGCGGCGTACACGCCGCGGGCCGAGGTGCGCGAGACCCGGTCGACGTTGACGAAGCCGCCGTCCTTCAGGACCACGCCGGCCTCCTCGAGGCCCGAGGTCGCCGGTGTTGGGCACCGAGCCGAGCGCCAGGATGCAGTGCGAGCCCTCGACGGTGCGGCCGTCGGTGAGCGCCACCGTGACGGTGTCGCCGGAGCGGGTCACCGACTCCATCCGCGACTTGGAGAGCACGTTCATGCCGCGGCGCTGCGAGACCTCCTCGAGCACCATCGAGGCGTCGGCGTCCTCGCCCGGCAGCACCCGGTCGCGCGACGACACCAGCGTGACCGGCACGCCCGAGGGCGAGGTAGGCGCTGGCGAACTCCGCGCCCGTGACGCCCGAGCCGACCACGATCAGCGACGTCGGCAGCTCGGTGAGGTCGTAGACCTGCTCCCAGGTGAGGATCCGCTCGCCGTCGGGCTGGGCGCTCGGCAGCGTGCGCGGCGCGGCGCCGGTGGCGATCAGCACGGCGTCCGCGTCGTACGACTCCTCGCCTACGACGACTCGCCCCGGCCCGTCGAGGCGGCCGCGCCCCTGCACCACCTGCACGCCCTCGCGCTCGAGACGCCGCGCGATGTCGGCGGACTGGTCGGCGGCGAGCTGCAGCACCCGGCGGTTGACCTTGCCCAGGTCGACGTTGACGCCGTCCTCGCCGATCATCACGCCGAGCTCGTTGGCGGTCGAGACGTCGGTCATCAGCTCGGCGGTGGCGATCAGGGTCTTGCTGGGCACGCAGTCGGTGAGCACCGCCGAGCCGCCGATGCCGTCGGAGTCGACGACGGTGACCTCGGCGCCCGAGCTGCGAGGCGACCAGGGCCGACTCGTAGCCGCCGGGTCCCCCGCCGACGATGACGACGCGTTCTGTCATATCAGCCGGGCCATGTCAGAGGTTGATCATGTGGCCGGCGATGCCCTCGACGGCTTCCTTCATCGCCTCCGACAGGGTCGGGTGGGCGAACACGTTGCGGGCCACCTCGTCGGCGGTCAGGTCCCACTGCTGGGCCAGGGTCAGCGCCGGCAGCAGCTCGGTGACCTCGGGGCCGATCAGGTGGGCGCCGATGATCTCGTTGTGCTCGGCGTCGGCCACGATCTTCACGAAGCCGACCCCCTCGGCCATGCCGCGGGCCTTGCCGTTGGCCGAGAACGGGAACGACGCGACCTTCACGTCGTAGCCCTTCTCCTTGGCCTGCTCCTCGGAGTAGCCGAACGACGCGATCTGCGGCTGGCAGAACGTCGCCCGCGGGATCATGTCGAAGTTGATCTCCATCGTCTCCGCGCCGGCGATCGTCTCGGCCGCCACGACGCCCATCGACTCCGCGGTGTGGGCCAGCATCAGCTTGCCGGTGACGTCGCCGATCGCGTAGACGCCGTCGACGTTGGTGCGGCCGCGCGCGTCGACCTCGATCGCGCCGCGGTCGGTGAGCTTGACGCCCGCCGCCTCGAGCCCGTAGCCCTCGACCCGCGGGGCGAAGCCGATGGCCTGCAGCACCTTGTCGGTCTCGAGCACCTCTTGGTTGCCGTCCTTGGAGACGGTGACCTTGACCTTGTCGCCGCTGTCGTCGATCGACTCGACCTTGGTCGAGAGCAGCACGTTGACGCCGAGCTTCTTGTACTGCTTGAGCAGCTCCTTGGACACGTCGGCGTCCTCGGTCGGCACCATCCGGTCGAGGAACTCCACGATCGTCACGTCGACGCCGAAGTTCTTCATCACGTAGGCGAACTCGACGCCGATCGCGCCCGAGCCGGCGATCACGATCGAGCCGGGCAGCTCCTCGTCGAGGATCTGCTCCTCGTAGGTCACCACCCGCTCGCTCAGCGAGGTGCCGGGCACCAGGCGGGTCACGGCACCAGTGGCGATGATCAGGTTGTCGCAGGTGTACGCCGTGGTCTCACCACCGTCGCTCTCGACGGAGACCCCCGTGCCGCCGGTGAGGGTGCCCCACCCGTCGATCTCGGTGATCTTGTTCTTCTTCATCAGGTAGTGCACGCCCTTGGCGCTGGCGTCGGCCACGCCGCGGCTGCGCTGGTGGGTCGGGGCGTAGGCCATGGTGGCGTCGCCCTCGATCCCGAACGTCTTCTTCTCGTGCGTGATGATGTGGGCGATCTCGGCGTTGCGGAGGAGGGCCTTCGACGGGATGCAGCCGACGTTGAGGCACACCCCGCCCCAGTACTTCTTCTCCACCACAGCAACCGACTTGCCGAGCTGTGCGGCACGGATGGCGGCGACGTACCCACCAGGGCCGGCGCCGAGAACCAGAACATCGAAGTGAGTCACGCAGCCAGCCTAGTGCTGCCTCGCGAGCGCTGCCGATAGCCTCTCCCCGTGACCCTGTACGCCGCCTACGGGACCAATCTGGACCCAGCCCGGATGGGATCCCGCTGCCCCCACTCTCCGCTGCACACGACCGGCTGGCTCACCGGGTGGCGGCTGACCTTCGGGGGTGAGGAGCACGGCTGGGACGGCTCCCTCGCCACGATCGTCGAGGACCCCATCGAGCAGGTCTTCGTCGCGGTCTACGACGTCACGCCGGAGGACGAGTCGACGCTCGACACCTGGGAGTCGGCCGACTCGGGCCTCTACCGCAAGACCAAGGTGCGGGTCGCGACGCTGACCGGCGAGCTCGTCGTGTGGACCTACGTGCTCGACGCCTACGAGGGCGGGCTCCCGTCCGCGTCGTACCTCGGGGTGCTGGCCAGCGCAGCCGAGGCAGCCGACGCCCCGGACGACTACGTCTCTGCGCTGCGACGGCGAGCCTGCCGGTCGACCGGCCTGTAGGCAGATCCCTGTAAGTTGGCCGGGGTGACCGAGACCTCTCCCCACGACCTGGCAGCCGAGGCAGCCACAGCACTCGCCGAGCTCACGGGCGTGCCCAGCCACGACGTCGCGCTGGTGCTCGGCTCCGGCTGGCTGCCAGCCGTTGACGCGCTCGGCGAGGCGACGGCGGAGATCAACACCACCGACCTGCCCGGCTTCTCGGCCGCCGCGGTGGCCGGCCACTCCGGCAAGATCCGGTCGATCAAGGCAGGAGACGACCGCAACCTCCTGGTCTTCCTCAGCCGCACCCACTACTACGAGGGCAAGGGCGTCGCCGCGGTCGTGCACGGCGTACGCACGGCGGCGGCCGCCGGTTGCCGCGCCATCGTGCTGACCAACGGCTGCGGCGGTCTCAAGGAGACCTGGTCTCCCGGCACACCCGTGCTGATCAGCGACCACATCAACCTCACCGGCCGGTCGCCGATCGAGGGCGCCAACTTCGTCGACCTCACCGACCTCTACTCCAGCCGGCTGCGGCAGATGTGCCGCGAGGTCGAGCCGACCCTCGACGAGGGCGTCTACGTGCAGTTCCCCGGGCCGCACTACGAGACCCCGGCCGAGATCGGGATGGTCCGCGCCATCGGCGGCACCCTGGTCGGCATGAGCACCACCCTCGAGGCGATCGCGGCCCGCGAGGCAGGGATGGAGGTGCTCGGCATCAGCCTGGTCACCAACCTCGCGGCCGGCATCAGCGGGCAGCCGCTCAACCACGAAGAGGTGCTCGAGGCAGGTCGCGAGGCGGCGTCGCGGATGGGCGAGCTGCTCGGTCGGATCGTTCCGAGAATCTGAGATGCCGGAGAGCAGCCAGGCCGAGGAGACCCGCCAGCGACTGATCGAGGCGGCCACCCGGGAGTTCGCCGAGCACGGCGTACACGCGGCCTCGCTGCTGGAGGTCACCCGGCAGGCCGGGCAGCGCAACCGAGGCGCCGTCCACTACCACTTCGGCTCCCGCGAGGGGATGCTCGTGGCGGTGCTGGAGCAGAAGGTCGACTACCTCGCCGAGCGCGAGCGCGAGCTGCTAGCCGTCGCCCGGCAGCAGCCGGCCGACGACCTCGAGTCGGTGGTGGCTGCCTTCGTCCGGCCGGCCGTGGAGCTGAGCGACCAGGGCTCGGAGGGCCGCTGCTACCTGATGATCCTGGCCGAGCTGGTCGAGGACGACCGCGGCTTGATGGACCCCGAGATCGTCCGCGCCCTGGAGCGGACCGGAGGCTGGGAGGCGTACGAGCTGCTCGCCGCGCGCACCCCGCCGATGCCCGACGCCCTGCGTGACGAACGGCTCCCCCTGGTCACCGGCTTCATCATGCGGGCGGCCGCCGACCGGGCCCGCAACCGCGAGCGCACGATGGCCCGGCCGCAGCTGGAGACCGAGCAGTTCATCGCCAACCTGATCGCCATGGTCGTCGGCATGCTGACCGCCACGGTGCCGGCTGCCCTCGATCCCGCCCTCGATTCCCACTGAGGTTCGTGGCAAGGTCGAAGGTGAACCGACTCGGAGGTATCACCATGACCAACAACCAGGACCTGTCCCCGGAGGAGATCGAGCAGATCGAGGCCGAGCGCAAGGAGCGCCTCGACCCCGACAACCGCCCGCCCAACGCCGAGGTCGACAACATGGATCGCACGTTCGAGGACGGCAGCTTCAAGGACTAGCCGCCCGTCGGCGCGGCCCGCCCCTGCCGCTCATCGAGCCGGCGCATCACCGGCGTGGACAGCACGCCGTGGATCAGCACGGACGCGACGACGGTGAACGCGACCGTCGACCACAGCCAGTCGCTGTCGGCGAGGTCGGCCTCGCCAAGGGCGTAGGCGAGGTAGAAGAGCGAGCCCACGCCGCGCACCCCGAAGAATGCGGCGACGCTGCGCTCGGGCGGGGTCAGTCCGCCGGTGTCGCTCGGCGGACCGGCCCCCGGCGCCAGTGCGAGGTATCCCGCGACCGGCCGCACCACGAGGATCAGCCCCAGCCCGATCGCGATGCCGCGCCAGTCGAGGCTGGCCAGCAGCCCGCGGGTCAGCGCGATGCCGAGCATCAGCAGCACCAGCAGCGTGAACAGCCGCTCCAGCCGCTCGACCACCTCGTGCATCGCCACGTGGTAGTCGTGCGACCGCTCGGCCGACCGGAACGTCATCGCGCAGGCGAAGACCGACAGGAAGCCGTAGCCGCCGACCACCTCCCCCACGCCGTACGCCGCCACCAGGGCCGCGAGCGCCAGCAACGGCTCACCGCGCTCGGCCATCCGCAGCGCGGGGTTGGCCGACCGGAACGCGATCCGCGCCAGCGCCCGCCCGACCACGATGCCGGCCAGCACGCCGATCACGATCTTGGCCACCAGGTACCAGCCCACCCACTCCAGCGCCCACCCCGACACCGAGCCCTCGGTGGCGAGCAGGATGGCGGCGTACACGAACGGGAACGCGAGCCCGTCGTTGAGCCCGGCCTCGGAGGTGAGCGTGAACCGCACCTCGTCGGTCTCCTCCACCTCATGGTCGCCGGTCTGCGGCCCCGCGACCTGCACGTCGGAGGCGAGCACCGGGTCGGTCGGCGCCAGCACCGCCCCGAGCAGCAGCGCCGCGGCCGGCGCCAGCCCGGCCCACCACCCGAGCAGCGCGACCGCGCCGATGGTCAGCGGCATCGCGATGCCGAGCAACCGCCACGTCGGCCCCCATGCCTTCCACGACTCCCACTTGGTCGGCTGCAGCGGCCGGTCGAGCGCCAGCCCGACCCCCATCAGCGCGATCAGGATGGTCAGCTCGGTGACGTGTTCGATGGCCGCGCGGTTCTGGTCGACGTCGAGCGGCAGCCCGTCCGGCAGCGGCGTCACGCCGATCAACATGCCGACGCCCACGAACACCATCGGCGCCGAGATCGCCCAGCGGGCGAGGAGGTCGGGCAGCACCACGGCCAGCAACAGGCTGCCCCCGGCAACCAGATAGACGAGGTCAGGGGTCACGCGGATGGCCTCATGCCTGGCCGGTACCCAGGCTCACCCCTCCGGATCGACCACCGCCGACCCGGTGGCGCCCACGGTCGCCACCTCGGGCGAGCCGGGGAAGGTGAGCGGGAGGTCGAGGGGCGCCTCTAGACGCACCGTGAACCGGTTCGAGACCGGATCGATGACGACCCGGTGGCTCAGCCCCGGGTAGCGGCGGTAGGCACCGACGTCGACGAGGTAGCGGCGTACGGCTTCGGTGGCCTCGGCGCGCGTCAGCTCGAGGCGATCCTCGGTCACTCCGCCGGTGTAGACGTCCTCGCCGGTAGCGCCCAGGTCGGCGCCGCGGAGGGCGGCTCCGTCGGCGAGCGAGTCGAGGCCCTGACGCTGGATGTAGGCGGCGGAGGCGTCGATGACGACCGCGATCAGCATCCCGATCAGCAAGGCGAAGCCGACAATGAGCACGGTCACCTGGCCGCGCTCGTTGCGACGCGTCATCGGACCTCCTGGTACTGGCCGACCGGCACCGTGTGGGTGGCGTCGAGGGCGAAGCTCGGCGACCCACCCCCGAGCACGTCGGGCAGCAGCGGCAGGTCGACGCGGGTGTCGACGCGCACCGTGATCACCGCTCCCCCGCTGTGGCAGGTCGTGCCAGGTGACTGGCAGGTGACCTCGACGACGAGGGGTACGTCGTGCAGGCCCTGGTCGGCCAGCACCTGCCGAGCCGCCGCCACCGCCCGCCGCTCACCCTCGGCATCGGTGGGCGCCAGCGCATAGGCCCGACCCGCGGACCTGGCCGCCGCGCTCACTCCGAACGCTCCGCGCTGCACCTCGAAGACCGACAGCACGATCCACAGCAACGGCACCAGCAGGAGGATGCCGAGCCAGACCACCTCGACCAACGCGCTGCCGTGCTCGCCGCGCGGATGCCTCACCGCGGTTCCTCGACCGCTGACCCGGCCACCTCGACCTCGATGGATGGACCGAACAGGCCCAGTGCCGGCACCTCCGCGCGCACTGTGATCTCGACGTGGGGTGCGTCGTTGATGATCACTCGGCGCACCGTGATGTCCTGCGCGAACCTCCCCGAGATCGCGCCGCCGATCTGCTCGCGCGTCAACGCGATTCCATCGATCGGGCTCCGGTCGGCGGTCGCGGCCAGCCGCGCGCCCTCGGACGCGGCCGACGACATCGTGTTGCGGACCAGGAGCACCAGCCCGACCTGGATGATCCCGAGCACCAGCGGGATCAGCACCACGAGCACGAGCACGAAGTCGACGACGGCGGCACCGCCCTCCCGACGCCTGCGCTTCGCCACTACTGCACCTTGTTCAGTGCGCTCCTGAGCATGTCCGTCAGCTCGTCCTTCGCCACGCCGTAGAGCACTGCCACGACGCCGGCCGACATCACCGTGACCAGCACCCAGCCGGGCACGTCGCCTCGCTCGTCACGAGCACGCGGCGCCACGAGAGCGGCGTACAGCTGGCGCATCATCAGGTGGAACAGGTCAGTCATGGTCGAACCTTTCCGAGACATCAAGGGGTGGTCAGTGAGAGGCCCACGACTCCGGGCCAGAAGGCGAACATCACGGTCACGGGCAGGACGAGGAAGACGACGGGCACCATCATCAGCACCTCGCGCCTGGCGGCGACTTCGATCAGCTCGCGCCGCCCGGCATCGCGTACGTCGGCGGCCTGCGCGTGCAGCACATCGGCCAGCGGAGTGCCGCGCTCGACCGCGACGGCGATGCCCTGGGCGAAGCGGGACACCAGTGGCAGTCCCGACGCCGAGGCCATCCGGTCGAACGCCGACGACACCGGTTCGCCGGTGCGCACCGATGCCAGCACGCGGGCGAGGTCGGCCGAGAGCTCGCCACCGCTGCGCCGCACCACCCGGTCCAGCGCAGCGACGGGGCTCTCGCCGGCGGCCACGGCCAGAGCCAGCAGCTCGGCCACCGTCGGGAACTCCGCGATGATCCGGCGCTCGCGAGCACGCACTTGGCTGGTCAGGTGCTGGTCGCGCCACAGCACCCCAGCGACGAACCCGACCCCACACAGCACGATCGACGCCACCGCGGTGCCAGGGTCAGCCAACGCCCGCAACACGCCGTACGCCGCGGTGACGGCGAAGCCGGCCACGCCCCAGATCACCTGCTCGACCCGGAACTCGTGGACGGTCTTGTCGATGTCGGCCCGCTCGAGGCGGCGGCGTACAGACGCGGCACCGCCGAGCACTCGTTCGACCAGCCCTGCGGCCGAGAGGAGCACCGGGCCGAAGGTGCCGACGGCCGCCGTGGTCGGAGCGGCGGACACGACTCGCAGGGACGGAGTCCGACCGACCTGGGGCAGGTCGCGCACGTAGGGCAGCACCCGGGCCGCCACCTGGGGCCGCCGGATGGCGAGGACCCGCGAGGCGACCAGCACGACGGCCATGCCCGCGGCCGCTCCCAGCACGGCGCCCCACAGCGAGAGGCTCACGACAGGATCCGCCGCTCGGCGGGCAGGCGGCCGATGCGCATCATCGTCCGGTAGGCGACCAGGCAGACGGCAGCACCGGCCAGCAGGATCACGGTGCCGGTCGGCGAGGCGTAGCGACGGATCACAGCCGACTGCACCGACGTCAGGAGCAGCACCGCCCACGGCGCCGCCACGGCCAGGCGGGCGCCGTTGACCGCCCAGGCCTGCCGCGCCTCGAGCTCGGAACGCGTGCGCGCCTCGTCGCGCAGGTAGCCCGACAGGTTGCGCAGCAGCCGTCCTAGCTCGCCGCCGCCGACCTCGCGGGCGATCCGCAGCCCCTCGACCACGCGGTCGCCCACCGGGTCGGCCAGGCGGTCCTTGAGCCGGTCGAGGCTCTCACCGAAGCGACCGGTCACCTGGAAGTCGAGGGCGAACGCGTCGAAGGCCGGGCGCAACGGCTCAGGGCCCCGCACCGCGAGCGCCGACAGCGCCTCGGGCAGGGACAGGCCGGCCCGTACCGCGGAGGCCAGGTTGTCGACGGCCTCCGGCCAGACCTCCGCGAACTCCCGCTGTCGTCGCCGGGCGCGCCCGGACACGACCGCGACGGGTAGGTAGGCGCCGATGACACCGAAGACGAACGCCACCGGCGGGGTGCCAGAGATGACCTGCACGACCAGGGCAATCAGGCCACCGGTGACCACGCAGACCACGCCGAACCCGCTTGCCGACACCTCGCCGAGTCCCGCCCGGGTGAGCAGCCGAGTCGCCCGACCGATCGATCGTTCGGTCCTCCGCGGTCGCCTCGGCACGAAGAACGCCGACCAGATCAGCATCAGTCCGATGCCGACTCCCAGCCCGAGCAGCGCTCCCACTACCGGGCCCCGTTGAGGATGGTGCGTACGTCGAGCCCGGCCCGGTCGAACAGGTCGAGCCGCGGCGCCATCCCGCTCGCCCGGCGCAGCTCCCCGCCGACCCGCTCGAAGATCGACTCGGTCTCGATGATGTCGTTCTCCACGCGGCCGGGGACACCGACGATCTCGTTGACGCGGCGTACACCCTGCGCATCGATGCCGAGATGCACGACGAGGTCCAGCGATGCCGCGACCGTCGGCACCACGAACCTGGCCGAGATGTTCTCGCCCGCCAGCAGCGGCAGCGTGCACGTCTTCACCAGCGCCTCGCGCGCGCTGTTGGCGTGGAGGGTGCACATGCCCGGCAGCCCGGCGTTGAGGGCGAGCAGCAGGTCGAGGCACTCCTCCGAGCGCACCTCGCCGACGATGATCCGGCTCGGCCGCATCCGCAGCGCTTCCTTCACCAGGTCCCGCAGCCGGATCTCGCCCGTGCCCTCGAGCCCCGACTGTCTTGTCTGCATCGGCACCCAATCGGGATGGGCGAACCGCAGCTCGAAGACCTCTTCGGCCGACACCACCCGGTCGCCGCCCGGGATGGCAGCGGCCAGGCAGTTGAGCAGCGTGGTCTTGCCGGCCTGGGTGCCGCCGGCGACCAGGATGTTGAGGCCGGCTCGCACCGAGGCCTCGAGGAACGCAGCCGCCCGCGGCGTCAGGCTGCCGAGCTCCACCAGGTCGGAGAGCCGAGAGGCGCGCAGCACGAACTTGCGGATGTTGACCGCGCTGAAGCCTCGGCTGATCCCTTCGAGTACGACGTGCAGCCGGTGTCCCTCCGGCAGCATCGCGTCGACGAACGGCTGGGAGATGTCGATCCGGCGGCCGCTCGACTTGAGCATCCGCTCGACGAGCTCGGTGACCTGGGCGGTGGTGAGCATCAGGTTGGTCAGCTCGTGGCGGCCGTTGCGGGCGATGAACACCCGGCTCGGGTCGTTGATCCAGATCTCCTCGACGGCCGGATCGTCGAGGTAGGGCTGCAGCGGGCCGAACCCGGAGACGCGCGCCACCAGCTCGCCCACCATCGAGTCGGCGTCGGGCACCCTCGCCACCACGCCGGTCAGGCTCCGCTCGTCGTGGTCGCGCACCACTCCCTCGGCGATCCGGCGTACCAAACCGGAGTCGCGTTGAGGGTCGACACCCTCGCGACGCACGAGCGCGCGCACGGACTGGTCGAGCTCGTCGACCAGCGCGTCGGCATGCGTCATCGCCATGACGTCCCTCTCCCGAGATAGAGCTGGCTGCGATGTTGGCAACGAACCTAAGCCAGGGCACCCGCTGAGGAACAGGCCCCGCAGCAAACCTGTGGAGACTGGTCAGTCGACGACCCGGCCACCGGTGCGGTTGACCTCGGTCGCGCTCAAGGTGGCGGCGTTGCTCATCTCCGACGCGGCGCTGGTGGTGGGGCTGGTGGTCGGCGTCGTCAGGTCGCCAGTTGGGAGCGACGACTACGACCCGCACGGCTAGGTCCGGATCTTCGGCGTCGTGGCACCGCTCGGCGTGGTGCCGATCGGTCTGGTGATGGTGGGTGTGCTGCGACGCGTGGCGGGATCGCTCAGGCACTGGGATGCCGACGAACCTTCCGCACGCTCACCCAGACGCCGAGACCGAACCCGATCGCGCCCGCACTGCCGCGGGAGTGGCCCAGGCCCGCTGCTGCATGGCCTGGCCCGCTGGCAGCGGCGCAGCATCGAGAAGGACGGCGACGATCATCACGGCGAAGGCCGCGGCGTAGCCGGCAACCGCACTGGCAAGCACACCCACGGTCAGGACCAGCGCTCGGGCGCACGTGCGCCAGGGCTGTCCGACCTGGTGGGTGGTCTGAACCGGCGAGGAAAACATGAACCCATGCTCGTTGCTCGCCTCAGGTGACCAGCAGCAGGAACCCCGCGACCGCGAACACCACTGCGAGCACCTGGCAGGTCAGTGCTCCGCGGCGCAGCACCGCGACCCGGTGCTCGCGGTCCTCCCCCAGCACCGACGGCAGCACGAGGGTGTCGGAGCGGTTGCGCCCCCAGACACCGAGCGGGAAGCAGATGCAGGCGACGGCCAGGCACGTGAGCCCGTCGAGCATCTCGGTCACCGCGCCTCCTCCCCCGGTACGCCGGAGGGCCAGGTGGTGACCTCGTAGGGGTCCTCGGGACGGTAGGCGTCGGCGTACTCGATGTCCGCGGCGCGCAGCTGGTCGACCAGCCAGACCGACCACCGGCGCTGGGACTCCTCTGCCTCGAGCGTGCCGCGCAGGTCGTCGGTCACCCGGCTGAGGGTGGCCGGCTCGAGCGGCAGGACCTCGGTGACGACGCCGACGTTCCATCCCTGTGGCCCCTTCACGGGCCCGTAGGGCTGTCCGGCCGAGGCGCCGAACACCGCGTTGCCGACCGCCGGCACCAGCTGGTCGCGCGTCACCTCACCGAGGAAGCCACCTTTGTCGCGGGTCGCGGCATCGATGCTCACCCGGCGCGCCAGCGGGGCGACGTCGGAGCCCGCGTCGAGCTGTCGGCGTACCTGGTCGGCGCCTGCGCGGGTGGCTACGACGATGTTCCTGACCCCGCGGCGTTCGGGCGTGGCCAGCTGCGCCTTGCGCTCCTGGAACGCGGCCGCGAGCTGTTCGCCAGCGATCTCCACCTCGCCGTCGACCTCGTCGAGGAGCATCCGGAGCCGGAGCTGACGACGGATCTCGTCGAGCACGTCGACCTCCGAGGTGCCGACGTTGCCGAGCGCGTCCAGGAACGCTTGGCGGTCGCCGCCGAACTGCGCGTCGAGGAACGACTCGAACACCAGGTCGACCTGCTCGTCGGGCACCTCGACGGAGGCTTCGTCAGCAGCCCGGTCGAGCACGATGCCGATGGCCATCGACTTGGCGGCCTGACGGCGGAACTCGTCGCGCTCAGAGTCGGAGGTGGGCTCCTGCACTCCGTAGAGCGCGCGGAGCGACTCGTTGCGCCGGTCGAGCTCGGCGACGCTGACGGAGCGGTCGCCGATCACCAGCACGGCGTCGTCCGGCACCTCGGCGGCCCAGGGCCGCCAGGCCAGGCCCACGACCAGGGCGATCGCGAGAACTCCGGCAACGGGTAGGACTCGACGGGTCATCGACCCACCTCCATCAGCACCCGGGACTGCGCCCGGTCAGGGTTGTGCGGCGGCGCCGTCGGCGCCACCTCCTCGATGAACGCCCACACGACCAGGCGCGACGCCGCCAGCGAGAGCAGCACGGTGACCGCGAGCACCAGTCCGAACCCGCGGATCAGGGACAGGTCGGACAGCGCCAGCACGCCGTAGCCGGTCGCGGACGCCGCCGCGGCCAGCTCCACCGCCCGCATGATCTGCCGGTCACCGGCTCGGACGGCGTAGGCGAGGACCACGGTGAGCTCGCAGGCGACGGCGGCGGTGAGCGACCCGACCGCGGCCGTGATCGGGGTGAGGCCGAGACCGGCCACCCACATGCCCAGGAGCACGAGACCCGAGGTGATGGCGGCCGAGAGCACGGCGAGGCCGGCGACCTCGCGTCGCGGCAGCAGCACGAGCAGGACCAGGCCGGCGGCGAGCACGCCCAGGGCCGCGGTGAGGAACTGGTGCTCCTGCAGGGCCTCGTAGGCCGAGACGGCGATCATCGGCAGTCCGGCGACCTGGACGTCGATCCCCGGGGGCGGCTCGGACACGAGCGAGCCCAGGTCGCCGCGCAGGCGCCGGAGCTCCTCGACGTCGTCGAGGTGTACGCCGTACGACATCACGGCCATGTCGCCGTCAGGCGTGACCACGCTGCCGGCCAGGTAGCGCCGGGAGCAGCCGCATCGCGGCGGCCAGCTGGTCACCGGTCGGCTCCTCGCCGAGGAACCCGAGCAGTGCCGGCGGCGAGAGCACCGGGTCGAGGTCGTCACCGTGCTGCGCCGCGACCTCACGGCCTACCTCCTGCATCCAGGCGAGGCTCGCCGGGCTGAGCACCTGGTCGCCCTCGAGGGCGACGACCACCTCGCCCGAGGCACCCATCACCCGCTCGACCTGCTGAGCGTCGTCGTAGACGGGCAGGTCGGAGGCCATCGACCGGAAGTCGGCCTGCAGCGGAGCAGGGGCAGCACCACCCAGCCGGCGGCCGCGGCGAGCGCGGCGACGGCGACCATCACGAGTCGGGCGCTGCGGGACGCGCGGGAGGCGGCGATGGGCGACGGCCGCTCGGCTGCGGGCGGCTCGGCCGCTTCGGTGCGCCCCGGCAGCCAGCGTTGTACGCCGAGCGAGACGGCCACCGTGATCAGCAGGCCGACCGCCAGGCTCAGGCCCAGGTCGGCGACCGCGGGCACCGGCGCGACGGCCAGCGCGGCGAACCCGGCAGCGGAGGCCAGCGCCACCGCGAACACGGTGCGCGGGCCGACGCCTCGGTGCAGGTAGGTCATGAAGTCGGTGCCGATGCCCAGCAGCACCGGCAGGAACGCCACCGCGGTCAGCGCCAGCGGGCGGCCCAGCCAGCCGGCCAACGCCAGGGTGCAGGCGGTGCCGAGCAGGGTGGCCGCCAGTGGCAGCAGGCGCGCGCGCCGCCGGGTCCAGCTCGTCAGCAGGAACCACCCACCGACACCGAGCAGCGCAGCGCCACCGAGCAGCGGGATCTCGTGCCGGATCTGCTCGCCCAGAGCGGCGACCACCGGCGGCAGACCCGACACGGTGACCCGCGTCGCCGCCAGGTCGCTGTCGTCGACGGTCGCCTCGACGGCCGCCACCAACCGCTCCACGTCCGCCTGCCGCAGCGACGCCTGCGGGCGAACGAGGATCGCGACGGCGTCGTTGCGGGGCACGACGAAGTCCCACAGCGGGCGGGGGTCGCCCTCGTCGTTGAAGACCACCTGGTCCACGAACGTCTGGTTGTGCAGGGTCGGCAGGCCGCCCGGCATGCCTTGGCTCGAGCAGGCCGGCGTAGCGCTCGTCGAACTCGACGGTGGCGCGCCGCCCGGCAGCGGTGATCTCCGCCGGCGACGACCCGGCCCGGCGGGCGCGCTCCTCTGCGGCGCCGCGGAGTCCGTCGCGGTAGCCGGCCAGCTCGGCGAGCAGGTCCTGAGCCTGACCGGCGACCTGGTTGAGCACCGTCGCCGGCCCGTAGACGCGCGCGACGTCTGGAAGCGCGGCCAGCTCGCCCTCGAGCCGCAGCAGTGCCGGCAGCTGGTCCTTGGACAGCAGCGCCATCGGCTCCTCGCTCTCCAGCAGCACCACGACCGGGTCGCCGCCGAACCGCTCGGCCACGTCCGCCGTCGCCCGAGCCACGGAGTCGTCGCGGGGCACGAACTCCTCCACCCCGGTCTCGACCCGGACCTGGCCGAGCCCCTGGACGAGCACCGCGACCAGGGCCAGGGCGCCCAGGGCTCCGCCGACCCAGCGCAGGCCGGGTCGGCGACGCCGAGCAGTCGCGTCGTCATCGCGGGATCGGGTCCTCCTCCACGTGCGGGTAGCCGCCCGTGAAGTCGCGCGGGCTGGTTGTGGGAGCCGGGGGCCGGATAGGGGTTGTACATCGTCCGGGCGTGAGCGGGCACGCCCAGGTTCAGGGTGTTGAGGCTGAACACCGGCTTGACCCGCGCGATCCGGCCGTTGACGTCGCGGCCGCTGGCGAAGCCGACGAAGTTCGACCAGTACGACACCAGGTCCCGCCCGTAGGGCTGCAGGTAGTCGAGCATCGGGTTGAGGTCGGCGAGGTTGACCTCCAGGGTCGCGACCAGCGGCTCGATCGCCCTCCGGAGCGGCGGCAGATAGCTGAGCGTCTCCGGCGCGCGGGTGAGCGCGGTGTCGAGCGAGGGCAGCAGCCCGCGGAGGTCCTTCGTCGTCGCCGGCAGCTCGAGGAGCGCGGCGTTGAGGTCCGCCGAGGAGCCCCGCAGGTTGGTGGCCACCGTGCCCGAGCGGGCCGGCGAGCCGTTCGAGGCTCTCGCTGGCCTTCTTGGTGCTGGCGAGGAGCGGCGGAAGCGCCGCATCAGCGCCTCGACGTCGTGCTCGTGCTCGCTGGTGACCTGGGTGAGCCGGTCTGCGAGTCGCGCACCAGGTCGACGATCCGTCCCTGCTGGACGTCGAGCGCGTCGAGCACCTGCGTGGACGAGTGACGGTCAGCGAGCGGAGGTCAGCCGACTGCTCCGCCAGTGCCTCGAGCGCCCGGCGTTGTCGACCGAGGTCACCCAGCCCGGTCAGCACCGGGTCGACGTCGTCGCGGGTGCCGTCCGAGCGAGGCACCGCTCGAGCGGATCACCGCGGACAGGTCGCGGCGGGTGCCGTCGTCCAGGCTGGTCAGCACGTCGTTGAGCTGGACGCTGGGCCGGACAGCGTCCTCGGGCAGCTCGCTGCCGCTGGCGTACTCCGGCCCGTCGCCGTCGGTGATCTCGAGGTAGGTCTCCTCGATCATCGTCTTGTTGCGGACGCTGACCGTCGACCCTTCGTGGAGCGGCGCCACCGACTCGTCGAGCTCGACGGTGACCATCGTCTGGCGGCCGACGGTCTCGATGCTCGTCGACCTTGCCGACGTTGACGCCGGCGATCCGCACGTCGGACTGGAAGACCAGGTTGTCGACATCCGTGAGCGGCACCGTCACCTCGTAGCCGGACTGGGTGACCAGCGGGATCTTGCCGCCGGCGTTGAGTCCACAGGAAGCCGAAGATGACCGCGCACGAGGGCGACGAACGCGACCACTGCCCCGCCCCGGAGGGCTGGTGCTGCGGTGTGCGGGATCCTCATCGGCGGTCTCCTCCGGTCAGGGCCTCAGCGTCCAGCGGCACCGACTCGGGCGAGATCGCGAACAGACCGCGCAGGATGCCCCGGTTGGCGTCGCGAAGACTCGCCACCGAGTTGGTGTTGTAGACGAACGCCGCGAGGTCGTCGAGGTGCGGCACGGCCATCTCCGTGAGCGGTCGCAGGTCGGCGGTCGAGCGGCCGCAGGTCACCGGCGACCCCACGGCGTAGGTGCTGGCGACGCCGCGCGCAGGTCGCCGACCACCGGGCCGGCCTGGTCCACGACCGGGTCGGCCCGGTCGACGAACCTGTCGAGCTCGTCGACGCTGTCGCGGAAGCGGGAGAGCGCGTCGGGGAGCTCGTCGCTGGCGCGGTGGACGTTCTTCAGGGTCGGGTCGAGCTCGGCGGCCAGGGTCGCGACACGCTCGAAGAGGTCGCGGCAGCTCGGTCGACAGCGCCGGCAGCTGGGCCAGCGTGTCGTCGAGCGGACTGCCGCCGTCCGGCAGACGGTCTGCAGCGTGGTGCTGAGCGAGGTGGCCAGCCGCTGGAGGCGTACGTCGTTGTTGCCGGCCGCCGCGGACGACGTCGGCCAGCGCGTTCACCAGCCGGGCCAGGTTCTCCGCGGCGCTCCTCGAGCTGGGTCGACGACCGGGTCGCAGCTCCGCGAGCAGCTCGCGCGAGGCCTCCAGGCCCGGGCGGCAGCGTCTGCGGTGCGTTGGCCAGCGCGACGTCCGACTCGGCGAGCAGCGTCGAGAGCGCCGCCTGGGCGTTGTCGTCGAGGTGGGCGAGCACCTCGTCGACCTGGACCGGGCGAGACCGTCTGCGGACACGGAAGGGTGTCGCCGTCCTCGAGCGTCGGTGCGTCCGACGTGCCCGGGGTTGATCTCGACGTACATGTCGTTGAGCGGGCTCTTCGGGCGCAGCACGACCGTCGCGTCGCTCGTGGATCTCGTGGTCGCTGTCGATGCGCAGCTCGAGCCGAGCCCGCCCGTCCTCGGTCACGTCCGCGTCGCGGATGTCGCCGACGGGCACGCCGGCGATCCGGACCTCCTGGCCGTTGCCGGGGCTGATCGCCGCGGCCTCCTCGAAGATCGCGTAGACCGTGTACTTGTCCTCCCACGGCGGGTTGAACCGCTGGTGGGACGAGGAAGTAGCCGGCGAACACGGTGCCGAGCGCGACCAGCACGCCGATCGCGACCAGGTTGCGGCCCAGGCCGGGCTCGCTCCGGGTGCGTTCCCAGAACCTCGCGACACGTCGCTTCACTGGTCGGCCTCCTGCGCAGTGCCGACCATCGCCGCGAAGATCTGCTCGAGGCTGAACGGCAGTCCCGAGAGCGATCCCGGGTCCGACGCCCGGGAGGAAGCTGATCATCGAGCCGTTGCGATCCATCATGTTGGCCGCCGCGAGGTTCGAGAACATGTAGCCGATCTCCTTGTAGAGCGGGCGATCGGCGCCGCCGCCGGCGTACTCGCCCGGTGCCGTGCCAGCCCGACGTCAGGAGCGGTCGATGATCGGGCCGTTGACCCGGTCGAGCACCGGTCCGCGCACGTGTCCCGACGAGGCGTCGAGATCTCGCGCCGATCGGGACCAGGTCGTCGATCAGCGGTCGGGCGTCGCGCAGCACGCCGCGGAGGTCGCGGACGACGGGACGGGCCTTCGTCAGCACCGGGTTCGGCCTGCTCCAGCAGCCGGTCCAGCTCGTGGACCGAGGGCCGGGCCGGGCCCGCCGTCTCGCTCGAGCGTCGTCGAGCACGCTGTCGAGCCGGTCGAGCATCGCGTCGGTCTCGTCGAGAGTGCCGGGCATCGTCGCGGTGGTCCCGGCCAGGTCGGTTGCGCCGCGCCTCCAGCACCGCGAGGTCGTCGCCAGGTCGTCGAGCAGCGGGCCGAGCCGGCTCTGCTCGCCGACAGGACCCGCGACGGTCGACTCGACGCCTGCGATCAGTCGGGCGAGGTCGCGCTGCGGCTGGGTGCCCTGCAGCGCCGCCGAGCACCTCGGCCGAGGGGTCCGAGCGTGTCGGGAGCCGACCCGACGAGGTCGCGGAGCGCCTTCGAGCCCGCGCTCGTCGAGGGCACCGTCGAGACCGCGGACGCCGGTCCGCGCACCCTCGCGGGCGTCGTCCGGGAACGCCCCGGCAAGCCCGTCGAGCTCCACGGGCAGCGAGGTGCGCTCGCGCCGGGATCGATGCCGGTGAACTCCCCCCGCCGTCCACCGGGGACGATCTCCACGTAGTAGTTGCCGCCGAGCAGCGTCGTGGGCCGGATCATGGCCGACGGGCGCGGTGCCCATGGTGTCGAGGACGTCGTCGTCGACCTTTACGCTCACCGTGGTGGTGCCGTCGTCCTCCCGCTCGACGGATCGGACCACCCCAACCTCGACACCGGCGATCTTGACCTCGGACACCGACGCCCGCAGCCGGTGTGCCTCGGCGAAGCTGATCTCGATCGTCTCGCCCGGCCGGAGCATCGTCGTCAGCTCCGCCTTCTGGAACAGCGTCACCGCGGCCACAGCGGCCACCGTCACGAAGATCTTGCCCAGCGTCAGGGCCGACCACGTCCTCCGCGGCCGGGTGCCCATGCGTCGCGTCATCGCTGTCCCTCCAGTGGGGCCTGGTACGGGTCGCGCGGGACCGGACCTGGGTACCCCGCCACCGACTCGGGCCCGGGCAGCAGCAGGATCCGCAGCCAGTGGCCGGCGCTGTCCCCACGGGACAGCGTCTCCCCGGACGCAGTGGTAGTACGTGACGATGTCATCGGCGTACGAGCCGAAGCACGCCGGCGAGCGGCGCCACCGGAGTCGGCCGGTCTCGACGAGCTGCGCGACGAGCGGCCGGGCATCGGCGACCAGCGTCGGTGAGACTGCGCGACGCCGGGGTGGCGTCCTGGTTGACAGTCGGCACCTTCGTCAACGGCGGCACCGCGTCGCGCAGGAAGGTCCGCAGCCGGGGAGTCACGTCTCCCAGAGCGTCGGAGCCGCGGCGGCAGCCTGCGCATCGCCACCGAGGTGTCCGCCAGCGGCTGGTCGAGGGACTCGCAGCGCGGTCCGGGCGGTCGTCGAGCGTCGACGGCGCCAGCGCCAGCGACTCGCGGACCCGCTCTCCCCGGTCGACGCCGAACGCGTCCACGGTGGTGGCCGAGCTGCTCGGTCAGCGCGGCGATCTCGTCGCTGCGCGGCCGGCAGCCGGTCGCTCAGCCGGTCCGCCGAGGAGAGCAGGTGCGCCAGGGGGACGCCCCCGTCCACGGTCAGCGCGCCGGAAACGTCGCCGGTGTCGGCGAGCAGCCCGGTGCCCGGCGGCGTGCAGCGTGCAGGTCCTCACCGTGCCCGGTCATGCCGCCGCCGAGGTTGCGCAGCGACACGCTGAGCTGCTCCCGCGCGTCGCCGGGTCGAAGACGTCGAACAGCTGGTTGACGTCCTCGCGCCTCGATCGTCTGCACGGCCGGGATCGTCGCCGCCGTCCTGAGCGCGCCGGTCGAGGGGTCGCCGGGGTCCAGGTTCGACGAACTTCTGGCCCAGGCCCGAACGGTCCGTCACGCGCGCCGCGCGGGCGTTCTCGTAGAGCTCGGTGTCGGGGTCGTCGAGCTTGAGCACGGCGACCGCCCGTCCGTCCTCCAGCTCGATGTCGCGTCGACGTAGCCGACCCGGCTGCTCGCGATGCGGACGTCGTCGCCGACGTTCAGGCCGCTGAGGTCGTCGAACGCGACCTTGACCTCCTTGCCGTTCGACGAGCGGCATGCCGTGCGTGGCGTTGAGCGCGAAGAGCACGGCGCCGCCGAACAGCGCCAGCAGCGCGACCCCGACCACGAACGGGCTGTCGCTGCGGGGAGAGCCGTCATGTCTCGACAACCGGCTGCTCCGAGAGTGCCGCGCTCCATCTCATCCGCCTCCGAGGAGTATGCCGAGCAGTTCTGCTCCTGTCGTTGGCTGAGACCGGTCGGGCTCCTGTCGGCCGCCCTGGCCGAGCCCGGCTTGAGCCCCACCGAGCAGGCCGTTGAGGCCGAGCAGTCCTCCGTCACCGACCGAGGTCCTCGAGCAGGTTGCCGAGCCGGCCGTCGTTGCCCGCTTCCCCGGCGTCGCTCGGCTTGGCCGGGAGTCCGGTTCCTGGGTAGGGAGCAGGCCGATCAGCGTCGCGGGGTTGACGCTGGCGTTGACCCGGAAGTAGTGCGAGAGGCCGTCGTGGCCGTTGGTGGTCAGCGCCCAGTAGCGGACCCAGTTGAAGAGCGCGCTCGCGGTTCTGGGTCAGCTTGGCCACCAGACGTCCGGCGCCGGCGGTCGTGCGGGCCAGGTCGGGGCCGGCCTCGCGCGCCGAGCCGTCGCTACCGGGGCGGCCGCATCGAGCAGCTTCTCCGCCCCGTCGCAGCACCGGCTCGGAGGTGGCCAGCGCCGGGTCGAGCGCGTCCGCGAACGCGCTGCAGCTCGGCAGAGATCTCCGGCAGTCGGTCGGTCAGCGGCCGCAGCTCGGCGAGCGTCGGCGTGGTGTCCGCGGCGGTGGCGCGGAGGTGTCCCGAGCGTCGTACGCAGGGTCCGCAGCGTCGCCGGGAGCCGCTCGAGGGTCTGCGTCGAGGTCGCCCTGCCGCTCGCGCACCGCGGCGAGCACGCGGTCCGAGGCCTCGATCAGCTGGTCCATCGCCTTGCCGTCGCGGGTGGCGAGCGCGCCGGCGACCGGCTCGAAGTTGTCGACCAGCTCGAGCCAGCAGCGCGTTGTGGCTCGCTGAGCACCGCCGCCAGCTGCTGCGTCTCGCGCGAGGCTCGGGAGCCAGCGCGCGCAGGGCCTCGTCGACGTTCTCGCCGTTGCCCTGCATGCCCTCGCCGAGCGTGGTGACCAGCGCCTTGAGTCCCTCGCCCGTCGGGTCGTCGACGGTGTTGAGCACCTCGTCGAGCCCGACCGAGGTGGCGGTCTGCGCCACCGGGATGATCTGCGTCCGCTTCCAGGAGCCGGGGCGTCGGGGCTGCCGCGGTCGAGGTCGACGTAGCGCTCGCCGAGGAGGCTGACCGGCCGGATGGTGAGCCGGGCGTCCTCGTGCAGCGGCAACGGCTCGTCGTCGAGGTCGATGCTGACCTCGGCGAGCCCGTCCTTGACCTCGCAGCCCCGGACCGTGCCGACGACCACGCCGTCGACCTTGACCTCGTTGCCCTCGACCAGCGGCGCCGCCGAGGCGAACCGCGCCCGGACGAGGTCGTCGCCGTCGTCGCCGCCGATGGTGGTGCCGACCACCACGAGCGTGCCGGCCAGGGCGACGCTCACCACGGCGCGAGCGCGACGTCTTGGAGTCGCTCATCTCATCCCGCTTCCGTAGGCGTCGGTCCACGGCTGGCCGACCGGAGCACCGGGTGCCGGCGTCAGGTCCTGGGTGACCCCGGGCCGGGTAGCGACGTGATGCCGATCGGCGACTCCAGCCCGGTCAGGATGTGGAAGCGCGTGTAGTGGCCGTTGTTGTCGTAGTTGCCGCCGCGGCCGAGCCCCAGTTGGCGGCCCAGCCGGCGATCTCCGGGGTGTAGGGGCGGAGGAAGTCCAGGGCCGGCGTCAGCGTCGGTCATCGCCCGGTCGGCGTCGGGGATCGTCGCGATGCTCGTCCCCGAGCAGCCCAGGCGTGATGCCGAGCAGCCGCGACAGCGCGTCGAGCGTCGGTCGCAGCTGGGCGACGGTCGGCCGCAGGTCCTGCAGCAGCGGGCGCAGGTTCTTCGAGACCGGTCGCAGGTGCTCCGTGGCCGGGGCCAGCTCCTCGAGCAGCGGCAGCGTCTGCGTCGACCGTGCCCGGCACCCGGTCCGAGCGTGCTGGTGCGCGTCGCTCGCAGCACCGGCGGGCAGCTTCCCCAGGGTCGCGCCGAGCTGTTCCTCCTGGCTCGCGACCGAGCTCGGTCATCGCGGCCAGCGACGTCACCACCTGCTGCAGGCTCTGGTCGCGCTCGGCCACGATCCTCATCGTCTCGTCGAACTGGGCGACGATCTGCTTGATCGCCTCGCCGTCGGTGTTCGACCTCGCGCAGCACCGCACCGAGCTCGCGCAGCGCCGGCCCGGCGGTTCGCAGGCTCGCGTTGGCGTCCGCCTCGCGGCCGGTCCAGGGTGTCTCGCAGCCGGCTGACCAGCGACGCGACCCGCTCGCGGGTCGGCGCGTCGAGCGCGGAGAGCACGGCGTCCAGCTCGACCGGCTCGTGCTGTACGCCGGCGAGCATCGCGCCGTCGGCGAGCTCCGGCGTTGCTCTCCGGACCGTCCTCGACTCGCAGCAGCCGCTCGCCGAGCGCCGCCTTCCAGACCACCTCCACGGTGGCTCCGTCGTGCAGTGGCGCGAACTCGTCGTCGAGGGAGAGCTCGACGACGGCCTTGCCGTCCTCGACCTTGATGTCGGTGATGGAGCCGGCCTCGTAGCCGTCACGCATGACCGAGCCGCCGACGAAGAGGTTGCCGGCGTTCGGCAGCACGGCGTGACCCGGTAGTCCTGCGTCGCGGAGTAGCCCACGAGCAGCGCGACCACGCGAGGACCAGCAGGCCGAGACAGGCACCGCGATCCGTCGCCCCATCAGTCCATCCCCAGGGGGCCGACGGAGTCGCCCGACAGGAACTGGCGCACGAACGGGTCCGGACGAGTTGAACGCCGCCTCGGCCTCGCTGTAGTGGACGGCCTTGCCCTTCCAGATCACCCCGACGTAGTCGCTGACCTTGCGCGCGGTCCGGATGTCGTGGGTGACCACCAGGTAGGTGCCCTTGTGCCGCTCGTGCATGTCGAGGATGACGTCGTTGAGCAGGCTGGTGCGGACCGGGTCGAGCCCCGAGTCGGGCTCGTCGAAGAGCACGATGTCGGGGTCCAGGACCAGGGCCCGGGCGAAGCCGGCCCGCTTGCGCATGCCGCCCGAGATCTCGCTGGGCAGCTTCGCGGCCGCCTTCTCGAGGCCGACCTCGACGAGCCGGTCCATCACGATCTCCTCGATCTCGCGCTCGGACCTGTCGGTGTGCTTGCGGAGCGGGAAGGCGACGTTGTCGTAGATGTTCATCGACCCGAACAGCGCACCGTCCTGGAACAGGACGCCGAAGCGCTTGCGCAGGTCGTAGCGCTCCTGCTTGGAGATGCGACCAGATGTCGTGGCCGAAGATCCGCACCTCGCCGCTGGTCGGGCCGCAGGAGCCCGACCAGGTGCTTGATCAGCACGCTCTTGCCGGTGCCCGAGGGTCCCAGGATCGTGGTGATCGCGTCGTCGACGAAGTCGAGGTTCAGCCCGGTGAGGATGTCGTAGGGGCCGAAGCTCTTGTGTACGTCGCGCACCTCCATCGTGTGGACGCGCGGCGCCGCCTGGTCCGTGGGAGGCGGGTCGACGAGGGGGTCGATCAAGGGCAGAGACATCAGGGCTTCCTCTCCGTGTCTGCAGGTCGGGTGGGCAGGCGCAGCGGGTCGCCTAGTTGCCGATGGGCGCGTTGGGCGACAGACCCCAGAACAGCTGGGTGCCGAGAGCTCCGATGAGATGGATCAGCACCATGTTCAGGACCATGGATCTCGCGGTGTTCTTGCCGACTTCGACCGAGCCACCACGCACGGTGAAGCCGTAGTAGCAGGCGACGAACACGATCGTCGTGCCCATGGCCATGCCCTTGGCCATCGAGAAGAGGTAGTCCATCGGGTTCTGGTAGAGCCAGAAGATGGTCATGTGCCCGCCAGGGGACACGCCACCGACGTAGTAGACCGTCACCAGGATCTCGCCGAGCGACATCATGCCCAGGCTGACGGCGTACAGGAACGGCATCGCCATCCAGGCGGCCACCACCCGGGTGCCGACGAGATAGCTGCGGGAGTCCACGCCCATCACCTCGAGGGCGTCCACCTCCTCGGCGATCTGCATCGAGCCGATCTCGGCGACCAGCCCGCAGCCGACCTTCGCGGCGAGGATGTAGCCCCACATGTACGGCACCAGCTCACGCACGGCGCACCAGGCGTTGAAGATGCCGGAGTAGATCGGAGCACCCACCTGCTTGAGGCTGTAGATGGCCTCGGTGCCGCACATGGTGCCCATCACGAACTGCATCGCCCAGATGATCAGCCCGCTCGAGAGCACCAGGATCCCGGCCTGGCGCAGGACCTCGGCCCAGTGCACGCGCACCTCGGGCAGGCTGCGGGTGACCTGGTAGGAGAACCGCAGGATCTCACCGCCGGTGGTCAGTGCCGCCCGCACCGACGAGCGGGCGCTGCCGAGCGACAGCTCGGTGTCGGCCGGCTTCGGGGCCCGCGACCGGGCGGCGTCCGGTGGCAGCTTCTCGTCCTGGCTCATTTGAACACCTGGATCGACGGGTTGAGGCCGAGCAGGATGTTGGTGAAGACCACGTTGACGATCCAGATCAGCGCGAAGGCGATCACCACGGCCTGGTTGACCGCGCGCCCGACCCCGATCGGGCCGCCCTTGACCGACATCCCCTTGTAGCAACAGACCACGCCGATGATCAGGCCGAAGATGGTCGTCTTGACGACGCTTCCCCAGATGTCCGGGGTGGTCAGGTTGGCGAACAGGTTGTTGTAGAAGGCCCACGGGTTCGCGCCGAGCACCGGCACCGAGGCGATGAACCCGCCGAGGAGGCCGAAGCAGAGCGCCACCACATCGAGCAGGCCGGTGATGATCGTGACGGCCACGACCCGCGGCAGCACGAGCGCCCGGATCGGGTCGACCCCGAGCACTTCCATGGCGTCGATCTCGTCGCGGATCCTGCGGGCGCCCAGGTCGGCGGTGATCGCGGACCCCACTACACCGGCGACCACCATCGCGTTCACCCACGGAGCGAACTCGCGGATGCTGGCCATGATGAAGAACGAGCCGAGCCGCTCCGGCATGCCGAAGAGGTTGTAGAGGTTGCCGCCCTGAAGGCCGGGTGCGCCGAGGCCGAAGAACGTGCAGGAGACCGCCATCGGGATCCAGCACTGCTTCAGGATCGAGAACATCTGGTCGACGGCGTCACGCCAGTAGTCCCACGGTCCGCGGATGGCCATCAGGCCGACGGTGCCGCCGAGCATCGCCATCTCGCCGAGCTCGGTGACCCCAGCGGAGATGGTGCCGGGGCGTCCGGCCCGCGACGCGCGGGTCGGTTTACCTGCCGTCGTGCCGCTCATGGACACACCTCGCGGTTTGTCCTCGCAGCACGGTTCAGTGCATGCCCCATGGTCTCCGCCTGAGTTGTCTTGGGTGGAATGCGGCAACCATGCCGGGCACTGTGATGGGCGTCATTGTGTCGAGGTCACGAAAAAGCCCGGGGGGTTTGGCTCCACCGCTCTGGCTCCCTACGCCGCGATCGCCATAGCGTCCGAACCATGCAGAGTGGGCAGAGAACAGCAGTCCGACCCGGCCTCGTCGACGTACCGAACGCAGTGCGCGGAGCGTCGACCGGGTTCAGCGTGCTGCTGATCGGCGGCCTGCTGGCCCCCATGGTCACGCTCGTGTCCGTGGCGGTCGCGACGATCTGGTTGACCGGCGTCGCAGTCGTGGCGTTCGCCGTCGCCGCTCGCCGCAGCCGGTCGGCCGGAGCGCCCGCCGCGCACGGCGCGGTCGCCGCCGTAGGCGCCTACGTGCTGGTGCTGCCGCTGCTCCTGCCGTTCGAGCAGGCGCGCGACCCCCTGCAGATCCTGCTCACCACGGTCACGGCCGTCGTGGTCGGAGCCGGCATCGGCAGCCTGGCCGCCGGCCGGATCTGGAGGCGGCGTGACGACCGAGGAACGAGATCGGCGCCCGCCATCGGTGGTCGAGCAGCACGGCGCGACTGAGGGACGAAGTCGCGGCGGGCGTATCGAGACCTCGGAGCCGGTCTCGGGTACGCAGCCATGCTCGTTGCGGTGGTCTCGATACGCGGTCGCTCGTTCCTCGCTCCCGCTACTCGATCAACGAGCTCCGGACCGGCCAACGAGGTCCGAGGAGCTAGTCGGGCAAGACCCCGAGGCCGAGCCAGTCACAGGCCAGCAACGCCAGCTCCAGCTCCAGCCGGTCCTCGTCGAGCGGGCGGCCGCGTTGGGCCACGGCCTTGTCCACGCGGTACTTCACCGTGTTCTTGTGCAGCAGCATCCGCTCGGCTGTCGCCACGTAGCTGCCCTTCTCGGTGAGGAACGTGCCCAGCGTCTCGCGCAAGCGGGTCGAGGCGTCGGTGTCCTGCGCCAGGCCGCCCAGCGCCGACGCGACGAGCTGGCGGGTGCCGGACATGTCGGCGGCGAGCATGGCGGCCGTGCGCACTCCCGGGTCGGCGTACGTGACCACGCGTCGACCGGCCTCGCCTGCGATCAGCGCAACCTGCTGGGCCCGGAGCGCCTCCTCGTGCGTCGCAGCGAAGCCATCGAGCCCCACGCGTACGTCGCCGAGCGCGACGCGGATGCTGCCTCCGACCGCCTTGAGGGCATCGCACCACAGCCGCGGGTCGACCTCGGAGGAAGCGTGACCCAGTGGGAACCACACCCAGCCGCTGGTGCGGTCGCGCGCCTGGAAGAACGGCGTGGCCGACAACCCGAGGGCCCGACCAGCCAGCACCGCGAACCGCTGCATGTCTCCCATGGCGTCGGCGACGGCCTCCCGCTCCGTGGACCAGACGACCGCGCCGAGGTGGTGCTGCTTCAGCCGGTAGCCCAGCGCCGACTCCGCAGCCGGGAGGTCGACCCGCTCCCGCGCCAACAGGTGCTCGAGCACCTCGGTGCGCAGGGTGCTCCGGTGCGCAAGCCACTTCTCCCGCTCGGCCTCGTACTCGAACACCACCTGCTCGGTGATGGAGTCGATGTAGCGGAAGACCATGCCCATGAACTCCTGGGCCGCCCCGTAGGCCACCGCGGGGTCGTCCTCCAGCTCGGCCAGCTGGCCCAGCGCCCACTCGGCGAAGAACTGCTGTCCGAGCCGGTAGGCGCGGATCAGGGCCGCGGGCGGGATGCCGTGCTGGGCGAGGCGTCGGGCGTACTCGCGCGCACCGAAAGGCGTGGTGACGTCCTCGAGGTCGACGTCGTAGCGCGCCACGTGGCCGATCGTCTCGATGTTGCTCTCGATGCTGCTGCCCAGCAGCTCGAGGAGGAGCGGGTCGCCCTTCAGCTCCGGGATCCGTTCGGTCAGCTCGACGTGCAGGAAGTCGCTGATCTCCTTGACCTGGGACCCCACGATGGCCCCGATCTCGGCCACCCGGGCTCGCTGCCGCTCCGGGTCGACGGGTTCCCAGGTCATGGCTCTCCTCACGCGCATTTTGGCACTTGAGACCAACGACGTTGGCCGACCATCATTCTGTCGGCCCAAGACCGCGGAGGATCAGGCCGCCGGAGCCGAAGCTCTGGAAGATCCTTGGTCTCTGAGACCAGTGATCGTACTCACAGGCGCCCCTAGCGTCCCCGCATGACCGATCTGCAATACCTGCCCTGGCGGCGGCCCGCGGAGTACGACGAGGGGCCCTGCGTGCAGGACGACCAGCACGCGCTGAGCCATGCGGAGTTCGGGGCCTGGGTCGATGCCGTGGCCGAGCAGTACACCGAGCGGGGCGTGGCCCTCGGCACCGTCGTGGCGATCATGCTGCCCAACCGGGTGGAGCTCCTGGTCGCCATGGTCGCGGCGTGGCGCGTCGGCGCGGCCGCCACTCCGATCAACCCCGTCTTCACCGCCAACGAGGCGGACTACCAGATCCGCGATGCGGATGCCGTGCTCGTCGTGAACGCCGGCCCCGAGAGCCCGGACGGCGGTCGGCCGACCATCGCGGTCGACGACCTGCGGCGCGTCGCGACGGGCCCTCCCCTGCCGGCCGCCGCCACCGAGGCCGACGAGCTGGCGATGCTGATCTACACCAGCGGCTCGACGGGCCGGCCCAAAGGCGTGATGCTGAGCCACGCCAACCTGGACGCGATGTCGTCGCAGATGGCGGACGCGATGCGGATCACCCGCGACGACCACTGCCTGCTGATCCTTCCGCTCTTCCACGCCAACGCGCTCTTCGTCAGCTTCCTCACCCCGATCCGGGTGGGAGCGCGGCTCAGCATCCTGGGTCGCTTCTCCCCGGAGCCGTTCGTGGCTGCGATCGAACGGCTGCGGCCGACGTACTTCTCCGCCGTGCCGACCATCTACGCGATGCTCGTCTCCGACCCGGTCGCGCTGAGTGCTGACTACTCGTCGCTTCGGTTCGGGCTCTGCGGTGCCGCCCCCGCCTCTCGCGAGCTGCTCACGGCAGTCAGCGAGAAGCTCGGCTTCAGCTTGGTCGAGGGCTACGGCCTGACCGAGGGCACCTGCGCCTCGACCGTGAACCCGCTGGACGGCCCGCGGCGGCTAGGCACCGTCGGGGTCGCGCTGCCCGGCCAGGTCGTCGCGGTCATGGCCGAAGACGGCGAGCTGCTCCCCACCGGCGAGCGCGGCGAGGTGGTCGTCCGCGGCGGCAACGTGATGGTGGGCTACCTCGGCCAGCCCGAGGCCACCGCGGAGACACTGCGCGACGGGTGGCTGCACACCGGCGACGTCGGCATCCTCGACGCCGACGGCTACCTGCGCATCGTCGACCGGATCAAGGACCTGATCATCCGCGGCGGCGAGAACCTCTATCCCAAGGAGATCGAGGTGGTGCTCACCGCGCAAGAGGGAGTGCTCGAGGCGGCTGTGATCGGCGCCCCCGACTCGATCTTCGGCGAGGTGCCCGTCGCCTACGTGACCACCTATCCCGACGCCACCGTCGACGCCGAGGAGCTCCAGGCGTTGTGCCGCGAGCAGCTTGCCCGGGTCAAGGTGCCGGTCGTCATCCACGTCGTCGACACCCTGCCCAAGAACCCCGTCGGAAAGATCGACAAGCCCGCCCTCCGCGAGCTGCACGTCCCTGCCACTGCCACTGCCACTGCCACTGCCACTGCCACTGCCACCACTGGAGCGTGACGCCATGCCCTTCCTGACCCCGGTCGCCCCTGACATCGCCCCCGACGACTTCGTCACCCGGCCGTTCCTCGAACGGATCCGGATCACCTCCACCTTCTGGGCGGAGAACGGCTTCGGCACCCCGCGAATGGTGCACGTGATCTACCTGATGAAGATGGTCGTCTTCTACACGCTCGGCGGACTCCTCATCATCTCCACGACCTCCGACGTCGGCGGGATCACCGAGTTCACCAGCTGGTGGGACGAGCCGATCGTCTACCAGAAGGTCGTGCTCTGGACCCTCCTCGTCGAGGTGATGGGCCTCGGCGGCACCTGGGGCCCGCTCTGCGGCCGCTTCAAGCCGATGACCGGCGGGATGCGCTACTGGCTGCGGCCCGGGGTGATCAGGATGGCTCCGTGGGGCACCAAGCTCCCCGGCACCGGCGGCGACACCCGCACCGGCGTCGACGTACTGCTCTATGCCTCGCTGCTGGGCTCCCTGGTCCTGGCCCTGGTGCTGCCGGGTGTGGCGAGCTCGGAGCTGCTCGCGATGGAGCCCGACACGACCGGCGGCCTGGTCCGTGACTGGGCAATCGTGCTGCCCGCGGTGCTGCTGGTGCTCAACGGCCTGCGCGACAAGGTGGTCTTCCTGGCCGCCCGCTCCGAGCAGTACCTGCCGGCGCTGATCTTCTCCGCCACGCTCGGTTACGTCGACATGATCATCGCCTTCAAGCTGCTGATCGTCGTGGTCTGGATGGGCGCGGGCTTCTCCAAGTTCGGCCACCACTTCACCAACGTGGTCGGGCCGATGGTCTCGAACGCGCCGTTCAACCCCTCGAAGAGGCTGCGGCTGGCGCACTACCGCAACGCGCCGGAGGACCTGCGCCCCTCGAAGCTGGCCTGGTTCATGGCCCACATCGGCGGCACGTCGGTCGAGCTGATCACCCCGGTGGTGCTGTTGCTCACCGTCAATGCCGAGGTGGCCCTGGTGGCCGCGCTGCTCATGGTGGCGTTCCACGCGTTCATCATCTCGACGTTCCCGCTGGCGGTGCCGCTCGAGTGGAACGTCGCCTTCGGCTTCTTCGCGATGTTCCTCTTCGTCGGGCTGCCCAACGACGAGGGCTATCACATCAGCGACTTCTCGAATCCCGCACTCCTGGTGGCGATCGTCGCCGGCCTGGTCTTCTTCCCGGTGCTCGGCAACCTGCGTCCCGACCTGGTCTCCTTCCTCCCCTCCATGCGGCAGTACGCCGGCAACTGGGCCTCGGCGACCTGGGCCTTTGCGCCCGGCGCCGAGAAGCGGCTGGAGGAGCTGAACCTCCCGGCGGGTCTTCAGGTGGCCCAGCTCCAGCAGTCGATGAAGCTCGACGAGAGCTCCGCGGAGCTGACCATGCAGACCACGCTCGGCTGGCGCTCGATGCACAGCCAGGGCCGCGGCCTGTTCTCGGTGATGATCGGGGCGCTCGGTGAGGACATCGACCGCTGGACGGTCCGCGAGGCGGAGTTCGCCGCCAACGTGATCCTCGGGTGGAACTTCGGCGACGGACACATCCACGACGACCGCCTGATCGCGGCGATCCAGCGGCGCCTGCAGTTCGCTCCCGGCGAGTTCATGGTGGCGTTCGTGGAGTCCCAGCCGGTGAACCGCCCGACGCAGGAGTACCGCCTCATCGACGCCGCGCTCGGCGTCGTCGAACGCGGCACCTGGACGGTCAGCGAGGCCGTCGTCGAGCAGCCGTGGCTGCCCAACGGCCCGATCCCGCTCACCGTGACCTGGCGCCACCCGGAGTACGCCCCCGCGCGGGTGCACGCGCCGGAGCCGTCTGCGTGACCGAGGCAATCGTGGTCGGCAGCGGGCCCAACGGGCTCGCTGCCGCCCTCACCCTGGCCGCCTCGGGAGTCCGCGTGCGGATCATCGAGGCGACCGAGACCCTCGGCGGCGGGGTCCGGTCGAGCGAGCTGACGCTGCCCGGACTGCTGCACGACGAGTGCTCGGGCTTCCACCCGCTCGCCGTCGAGTCGCCCTTCGCCCAGCGGTTCGATCTGGCCGGTGCCGGGCTCACCTGGAAGTGGGCGCCCACCGAGTTCGCCCACCCGCTGCCCGGCGGCGGTGGCGCCATCGCCCTGCGCTCGGTGGACGAGACGGCGCGCGGCCTCGGCGCGGGAGGTGCCGGCTGGCGTCGCGTGTTCGGGCCGCTGACCGAGCGGTTCGGCACCATCAGCGAGGAGTTCCTCCAGCCGGTGCTGCACCTGCCCAGCCACCCCCTCCACCTCGCGCGCTTCGGCGCCTACGCCGGCCTGCCCGCCTCGCTGCTGGCGCGCAGGTTCGGCTCACCCGAGGCGCAGGCGCTGTTTGCCGGAGTCGCCGCGCATGCGATGCGCCCCTTCGGCAGCCCGGCCTCCTCGGCGATCGGCGTCGCGCTCACCACCGCCGCCCATCGCTATGGCTGGCCGGTTGCCGAAGGTGGCTCCGCCGCCATCGGCGACGCCGTGCTGACCCGCGCGAAGGAGCACGGGGTCACCTGGGAGACCGGTCGCCGCATCGACTCGCTCGCCGAGCTGGGCGACGTCGACCTGGTCATGCTCGACACCGCGCCCGGCGCCGCGGCCCGGATCATCGGCGACCGGCTGCCCGCTCGGGTGCGCCGGGCCTACCGCCGCTACCGGCACGGACCCGGCGCGTTCAAGGTGGAGTACGCCGTCGCCGAAGGCGTGCCGTGGACGTTCGAGGGCGCTCGCGACGCGGGGACGGTGCACCTCGGTGGGACCCGGCAGGAGATGGCAGCCAGCGAGCGCGAGACCTGCGCCGGCCGGATGCCCGACCGGCCGTTCGTGCTCGTCGGCCAGCAGTTCCTCGCGGACCCGTCGCGGTCCGCCGACGGCGTACACCCGTTGTATGCGTATGCCCACGTGCCCGCCGGCTACGACGGCGACGCCACCGAGTCGATCACCAGCCGGATCGAGGAGTACGCCCCCGGCTTCCGCGAGCGGATCCTCGGCACGCACGTGCGCTCCACGGCCGCCCTGGCCGAGCACAACGCCAACTACGTCGGCGGCGACGTCGTCACCGGCGCCAACGATCCCCTGCAGCTGGTGTTCCGGCCGCGGGCGACGCTCAGGCCCTACTCGACCGGTGTGCCCGGGGTCTACCTCTGCTCTGCCGCGACCCCGCCGGGCGCCGGCGCCCACGGCATGTGCGGCTACAACGCGGCCCTCGCCGCTCTCGACCACCTCAAGAACCGCTGAAAGGACCTCACCATGACCCCTCCCGTTGCCATCGTCACTGGATCCGGCCAGGGCATCGGCCTCGCCGTCGCCCGCGACCTCGCCGCCCGCGGCTACCGCGTCGTCGTCTCCGACATCGACGACGCCTCGGCCAAGGCTGCGTCCGAGGAGCTCGAGGGTTCCATCAGCGTGGCCTGCGACGTCACCGACGAGGACCAGGTCAAGGAGCTGGTCGAGCAGACCACGCGTCACTTCGGCCGGCTCGACCTGATGGTGCCCAACGCCGGCGTGGCCAACGTCGCGCCGATCCTCGAGACCGACCTGGCCGCCTGGCGCCGGGTCACCTCGGTCAACCTCGACGGCGTCTTCCTCTCGATCCGCTACGCCGCCCCGGCCATCATCGAGTCGGGCGGCGGTTCGATCGTCAGCATCGCCTCGGTCACCGGCACCACGGGCTCCGCCCTGATCTCGTCGTACGCCGCGGCCAAGGCGGCCGTCATCAACCTCACCGAGACCGCCGCCACCGAGCTCCGCGACCACGGCGTCCGGGTCAACGCGGTCGCACCCGGCTTCATCGCGACCGAGCTGGTCACGTCCAACGCCGCCACCTTCGAGCGCTACCTCGGCCTCGCCGCCGGCGACTTCGGACCGGTCGTCGAGTCGAAGCAGGGCCGCTTCGGCACGGTCGACGACGTGGCCCGAGCTGTCGCGTTCCTGGCCGACCCGCAGCAGTCCTGGGTGACCGGCTCCTGCCTCACCCTCGACGGTGGGCTTACGGCGAGTCTGCTCTGAGCACGGACTGGCCCAGCCACTCGCAGGCGTTCAGCGCGAGCTCGACGGACAGCCGGTTGTCGGTGACCGGGTGGCCGAGCACGCCCTCGGCGGCCGTGAGGCGGTACTTGATCGAGTTCTTGTGCATGATCATCGTCTCGGCGGTCGCGGTGTAGTTCATGTCGTGGCGCAGGAACGTCAGCAGCGTGCGCCGCATCCGCGCCGCGGCATCGTCGTCGCGCACCATCTCGCCCAGCACGTCGCGGATCCAGGCGCGGGCGACGTCGAGGTCCTGCGACAGCAGGGCCGTCGCGGCAGCGCCCGGGTCGTCGTGGGACAGCAGCACCCGGTCGCGCACTCCCCCGAGCGACGCCATCCGGTGCACCTGGAGGGCCTGCTCGTGGCTGCGCCGGAACCCCTCCGGGCCCGACTGGTTGCCGCCGATCGCCAGCACCGGCGAGGGTTCGTCTGCCCACCGCCACGAAGCGAGGTCCGGGTGCCACGCCCAGTCGCTCGCGACCGGCACCCAGCCCCAGGCAGTCGCCCGGTCGCAGCCGATCACCAGCGGCGTGCCGCCGTTGCCGAAGTCGGCGGCGAAGGCGCGGATCAACCGGGTGGACCGGCTGAGCTGGTCGGTCTCGCCGCTCGACTCCGGCATCCAGGCGACCACGGCGACGTGGTGCCCGCCCAGCCGGTAGCCGATCACCTCCTCTGCCGCGGTCACGTCGACGGGCGCCTCCTGGAGGAGCTGGTGGACCTTGGCGTTGCGGGCGTTGCTCTGGCTGGTCAGCCACGACTCCCGCTCGTCCTCGTAGACCACCACCACCCGCTGCGAGATCCAGTCGATGTAGTCGAACACCCGCGTGACGAGCACCTCGTAGGCGTCGACCCGCACCTCCTCGTCACCCCCGATCCGCCGGGAGGTCTCGAACGCCTGGCTCAGCAGGAACTGCTGGCCGAGCCGGTACGCCCGGACCAGCGCGTTGACGGGCACGCCCCGCTGCGCGAGGCGACGGGCGTACTCGATCGCGGCCGTCGGCGGCTCCTGCCGGTGGCGGTCGATGTCATGACGCAGCCCGCGCAGGATGTTGACGACGTTGCCCTCGATGCTCGCGCCCATCAGCGCGAGCAGCACAGGGTCGCCGTCGAGCTCGTGCACGCGGTGAGCCAGCACGTCGGACATCTCGTGCGTCACCTCGCCGAGGCGATCGGTCAGGGCGTCGGCCACCGCGGCGACATGCTGCTGCACCGCCTCGGGATGACTGACCCGGACCAGGTGCTCGACGATGCTGAGGCCAGCGCTCACACCGATGCCTCCGACTCGAGCAGCTGCTGCTTGATCTCGCTCTTGAGCACCTTGCCGACCTTCGAGCGCGGCAGGTCCTCCCAGACCTCGATCTGCTTGGGGGTCTTCACGCTCCCGATCCGGGCCTTCACGAACTCCTTGAGCTCGGCGGGGTCCACGGTCTGGCCTGCCCTGACCTGCAGCACGGCCGTGAGCCGCTCCCCCCACTTCTCGTCAGGCAGTCCGATCACGGCGCTGTCGGCCACGGCCGGATGCGCCATCAGCGCCTGCTCGACCTCGGTCGAGTACACGTTGAAACCGCCGGTGATCACCATGTCCTTGGCCCGGTCGACGATGAACAGGAACTCGTCGTCGTCGAGGTAGCCGATGTCGCCGGTGTGGTGCCACCCGTGCGCAGCGGCCTCGGCCGTCGCGGCGGGGTTCTTGTAGTAGCCGCGCATGACCAGGGAACCGCGGACGACGATCTCCCCGCGCTCACCGCGCGGGAGCAACCGCCCGTCCTCGTCCATGATGGCAACCGTCACCAGCGGTGCCGGTCGCCCCGCTGATGACAGTCGTTCGGTGGCGACGCTGCCGTCCGCGCGCAGATGATCGCGCGGAGCCATCGTCGAGATCATCATCGGCGCCTCGGTCTGCCCGAACAGCTGGGCCAGCACCGGGCCGATCCGCTCGATCGCCTCCGCCAAGCGGGTCGCGGACATCGGTGCGGCGCCGTACCAGAAGCACTGCAGCGAGCTCAGGTCGCGATCCGCGAGACGGGGGTGGTCGAGCACCATGTAGATGAGCGTCGGCGGCAGGAACGTGTGGGTGACCCGGTGCCGCTCGACGTGGTCGAGGAACCCGCCCACGTCGGGCGTCTTCATGATCACGATCGAGCCGCCGTGGCAGAGGACGGGGAAGCAGAGCACCCCGGCGGCATGGGTGAGCGGAGCGAGCGCGAGATAGACCGGGCGGGGCGACCACGGGTAGCTCATCAGCGTGATCGCGGTCATCGTCTCGATGTTCGTGCCGGTGAGCATGACGCCCTTGGGCCGACCGGTGGTGCCGCCGGTGCCCACGATCAGGGCGAGGTCGTCGTCAGCGGCCCGGTCGACGTCCTCGGTGCCCCGGGCGAGGAACTCCTCCCAGGTCGCGGCCCAGCTGAGGTCCGCGTCCAGGCAGACCAGGGTCACCAGGTGCGGGAGGTCCCCCCGGATCTCCTCGACCAGCGGCGCGAACGACGCCTGGAAGAACAGCACCGAGCACTCGAAGAGGTCGAGCAGCTCGCGGTTCTCCGCCGCCTCGTTGCGCGGGTTGATCGGACACCAGACCGCCCCAGCGCGACTGATGCCGAAGACGCACGTGAACGACGTCGGGTCGTTCGCCGACAGGATCGCCACCTTGTCGCCGGGCGCCACCGCTGACGCGCGAGGGCCGCGGCGATCCGCCGGCTGAGGGCCACGACATCGGCGTACGTCGCGACCTCGTCGTCCGCTGACCAGGCAGGGGGCGTCGGCGTCGAGCGACGCCCCCTTGTCGAGGTAGTCGACCAGTCGCACGACGGGCTCAGCCCCCTGTCGTGATGACCGGCTCGGCGACCAGGCCGAACGCGCGGAGCTGGCCGAGCAGCTCACGGTGCCCGAACGCCTTGCACCCGGAGGCGAAGCCGACCCGCTTCGGCGGCTGCTGGAGCAGCGAGTACGCCGCGAACGCCTGGAGCAGGCCGGTCTGCTTGTAGTTCTGGTTGCCGTGGATGACGCAGTGCATCCTGCCGAGCGGGCCGGAGGCGTGCACGGAGTCCAGCGACTTGTTCAGCCGCGGGTTCTCGCGTGGCGGCATCACGTTCATCACCTGAGAGGCCGTCGCCTCCAGGGCGGCGTACTTCTCCTCGAGCTCCATGTCCTTCGTGGCCTCGATCGCTGCGCCCACGATCTGGGGCACGCCGAGCATCAGCGCGCGGTTGAAGACCCCGCCGAGCGCCTTGCAGTTCGCCACCCGCGGGTCGTTGCGGTACCAGACCGGGTGCGAGGTGCCTCCCCACGGGAGCGCGAGGCCGAGCTCGTGCTGGCCGGGGATGACGAGCGAGTAGTGGCCGGCCTCAGGGTCGTGGGCGACGTACTGGTTCTGCTCGAGGTAGTTCGCGCCGGAGAGCGCGGCGTTGAACAGGATCGTCTGCGTGGAGGCGATGGTCGGGCTGCCTCCCCAGAAGACCGCGATGTCCAGCGTGTCCAGCCCGGGCATCTCCAGGCACAGCTCCGCGGCGATCTCGCCGGTCGTGTACATCTGCGCGATGCCGGGCGAGAGCAGCAGGCCGGCCGCGGCGAACCGCTCGCCGTACTCCTCGTCGCATGTGATCACCCAGTCCTGCTCGCCGGTGGTGTCGACGTAGTGCGTGCCGGCCGCGAGGCAGGCCTCGACGACATCGGGTCCGTAGCGGCTGAACGGGCCGACGGTGTTGCAGACGACGCTGGCGCCGGAGAACAGCTCGGTGAGCGACTCCAGGTCGTGGGTGACCTCGACGATCTCGTAGTCGGCGGTCTCGATGCCGGCGACGTTCGACTCCATCGAGGCCTTCAGCTTCCCTTCGTCGCGGCCGGCCGCGATGAACGGGACGTTGAACTCACGCAGGTACTCGCAGATCAGTCGGCCGGTGTAGCCGGAGGCGCCGTAGACGACGACAGGCTTGTTGGTCATGGGTCAGGTTCCTTGTCTCGATGGTGGTCTGGCGTGGAGGTGCGGGCTCACATGCCCATGCCGCCGTCGACCGGGAGGCCGACGCCGTTGACGAAGCCGGACTTGTCCGAGGCGAGGAAGACCACCGCGTCCGCGATGTCCTCGGTGCTGGCGAGCCGGCCCGACGGGGTGAGTCCGATCACCGCTCCGACTGCTTCCTCGGTGGACGCGAAGAGGCCCAGCTCGGCCACATCGTTGGCGAGGTTGGCGCCCATCTCGTTGGGGACCAGGCCGGGGTAGATGCAGTTGACGCGTACGCCGTAGCCGAGCTTGCCGCTCTCCATGGCCGCGACCCGGGTGAGCCGGTCGACCGCAGACTTGCTGGCCGAGTAGATCGAGATCGCCGGGAAGGCGATGGTCGCCGCCACCGATGCGATGTTGATGACCGTGCCGCCGTTGCCCGCCGGGCCGCCGGGCCGCATCGCCCGGAACGCGTGCTTGATGCCGAGGGCGGTGCCGACCACGTTGATGTTGAGCATCGTGCGCGCCTGCTCGGGGTCGAGGTCGACCAACAGGCTGGTGATCTCGACGCCGGCGTTGTTGACCACGACGTCCAGGCTGCCGAGCTGCGCGATCGCGGCGGCGACGCCGGCCTCCCACGACGCGTCGTCGGTGACGTCGAGGTGGACGAACATGTGGCCCTCGCCCAGCGACTCCGCCACCTTGGCGCCGAGGTCGTCCTGGATGTCGGCGACGACGACCTTGGCGCCGGCGTCGGCCAGCGCCTGGGCCATGCCCGCGCCGAGTCCCTGGGCGCCGCCCGTGACGAGAGCGGTGCGGCCGGTCAGATCGAGGTTGGTCATGGTGCTGGCTCCTTGGAGGTAGGTGACGGCACTCACACTTCTCCGAGGTCTAGCCAACTGTCAAGAGTTTTCTGACCATTTGTCCTGACTTTTCTGACCACATGTCCAGATTTCTGGGTTACAGTTGCGCCGACGCTCGCGAAGGAGGATTCCCATGGCTACGGCGACCGCCCGGGTCAACCCGGTCGACAAGCACGACGCGCGCCGTCGCGCCCTGGCCGACTCCGCGCTGCTCACCCTCGGCGAGCTCGGGTACGCGAAGTCGTCCCTGCGGGAGATCGCCAACAACTCCGAGTTCACCCACGGCGTCGTGCACTACTACTTCGCCGACAAGTTCGAGCTGATCATCTACTGCGTCAAGCAGTACAAGGCCACCTGCGTGACGCGCTACGACGGCGTCGTCTCCGAGTCCATGAACGCCGACGAGCTCGTCAACGCCTTCGTCGCCAAGCTCCGCGAGACCATCGTGGACGAGGCTCCGATGCACCGGCTCTGGTACGACCTGCGCGCCCAGAGCATGTTCGAGGAGACCCTCCGCGAGGCCGTGCAGCAGATCGACGCGACCCTTGCCGAGATGATCTGGCGGGTCGTCACCCGCTACGCGGAAGTGGCCGACACCGAGGTGGCCGTGTCGCCTCACCTGGCCTACTCCGTGCTCGACGGGCTCTTCCAGGCGGCTCTCCTCGGCTACCTCTGCGACCGCGAAGGCGCTCTCGACGAGCTCGAGACCGAGGTGCGTGCGGCCCTGCCGCTGATGCTGGCCCGCCAGCCGTCCTAGATGTTGTGGGGACCGTCGAGGGTCGCCGGCAGGCCGAAGATCGCGTAGCCCTCGGGGTCGAGGAACGCCATCCACTCCGAGATCTTGTCGCCGCGGAGCGTCATCACCTCCGTGCCGTGGAACGCGTAGGTGCGCCGCTCCTCGTCCCAGAGGTAGTTGGCGAACGACAGCTGGCCGTTGGCGTGGCTCGGCAGCACCCGCCAGCGCTGTTCGCGCAGCGGGACCTTCCTGAGGAACAGCTCGACGGCATCGCGGCCGGCGTACCAGGTGCGGTACGGCGGCATCGCGATGAACGCGTCCTCGGTGAGCAGCTCGACGATGCCCTCGACGTCGGCGCGCTCCCAGGCGTCGACGTACTTGGTGATCAGGCTGCGCAGCTTCCGGTCACCGACCGAGGCGAGCGTCGCCTGCTGGCTCTGCGCCGGCAGCTTCTCGTCGACGGTCCTGTGGGCCCGCTGCAGCGAGGAGTAGACCGCGTCGGCCGTCATGTCGAGGGCCTCGGCCGTCTCCGCGCCGGAGAAGCCGAGCACCTCGCGCAGGATCAGGACGGCGCGTTGCTTGGCGGGCAGGTGCTGCAGGGCCGCGACGAACGCGACCTCCACGGCTTCGCGCTGCTCGTACCTGGCGTCGGGTGAGGCCTCCACGTCGACCAGCCGCTCGTCGGGGTAGGGCTGCATCCACACCGTCTCCACCAGCGGCTCGTCGAGGTCGCCGTGCGGGTCGCCCGGCGGGCCGTAGTCGAGGGGCAGCACCCTCGTCGGCCGGCGCTCGATCGCCTTGAGGCACGCGTTGGTCGCGATCGAGTAGAGCCAGGTGCGCAGCGAGCTGCGGCCCTCGAAGCGCGGCAGACCCCGCCACGCCCGGAGCAATGCCTCCTGCAGCGCGTCCTCCGCGTCGGGCACCGAGCCGAGCATCCGGTAACAGTGCGCGTGCAGGCCGCTCCGGTGCGCGCCGACCAGCTCGGTGTACGCGTCCTCGTCGCCGGCCCGCGCGGCCGCGAGCAGCTCGGTCTCGTCCACCAGGTCTCCTCTCATCGGCCGCGACCCTGCTTCGGCTGCCAGAACGCGATCTCGCCACCCTGGACCGTCGACACCACGCTGCGCCACCCGTTGGGGCATTCCCGCGGCTCGAGCAGCACCGTCGCCCCGAGGCCACGAGCGCGGTCGGTCATCGCGGCGATGCGACGCACCTCGACGTACGGCACCCAGACGGCGCGCTCGGTCGCACACTCCACGATGCCGCCGCCGATGGCGCCGAGCTCGAGGGCGAGATACGACGCGCGGCCGCGTTCGATCCGCTCCCCCGGCCAGCCGCAGAGCTCGGCGAGGACACCGCGAGCCCGCGAGCGGTCGCGCGTGTGCAGCTCGAGGTGCACGACGGGAGCGCTATCCATCGAAGACCCGGTAGGAGCCGACCTGGCGGAGCGGAGTGTTGGCCAGCGGCGCCACCACCCGGTCGGCGAGGCCTTCCCGGAAGGCCCGGAACGCCGCCAGGTCGCGAAGCTCGCCCTGGCTCGTCTCGATGACGGCCAGGTGGACGAAGGTCACGCCGTCGTCCATCACGAACGTCGCGTAGCGGAGCCAGCTCGGCTGGGCCTCGGCGAGCTCGGCGTAGAACCCGCGCGCCAGCCGCTCGTTCTCCTCCACCTGGTCGGGCTTCACCTCGTAGCGCACCATCACGAGCTGCTCCATCTCAGGCCACCGCTTCCGGCTCGAGAGCGGGCTGGACCTCGATGACCTCGGCCTCCGGGGCGGTACGCCGCGCAGGCAGGCCGAGCGCGGCGATCGCGCCGAGAGCCGCGAAGCCGGCGGCGACGCCGATCGCCGGGGCGAACCCGTCGACGAACGCCTGGGCCGAGGCGTAGCTGCCCGCGCCGGCGAAGACCGCGACGGTGATCGCGATTCCGAACACGCCGCCCAGCTCGCGCATCATGCTGTTGACGCCGGCCGCCTTGCCCAGCGCCTCGGGCGCGACCGAGCCGATCACCGAGTTCTGCGCGGCCGGGATCGCCATCGACACCCCGACGCCGGCCACCACGAACGGCACCAGCATCGACGAGTAGGCCATCGCTGGCTCGGCGATCAGCGCGAACCAGCCGAGGCCGATCGCCTGCAGGGTCAGGCCGGACACCATCAGCGGCCGCTCACCGATCCGGTCGGCCATGGCGCCGGCGATCGGCGCGACGGTCATGAACGTCGCCGTCCACGGCAGCAACCGCAACCCGGCCCCGAGCGGGCCGTGGTCGGCCGCGGTCTGCAGGAACTGGGCGAAGAAGAACACGCCGGTGAACAGCGAGGCGAAGGTCAGGAAGATCGCGGCGTTGCCGGCCGAGAAGGCCCGCGACCGGAAGAGTCCCATCGGCAGCATCGGCTCCCGGGCGCGCAGCTCCCAGGCCACGAACGCCACGAGCAGCGCAGCTCCGGCCACCAGCGCGCCGACCACCTCGACGGAGCTCCAGCCGGCCTGGTTGCCGCGGACGAGTCCCCAGACCAGACCGAGGGCACCACCGGAGACCAGGGCCAGACCGCCGAGGTCCAGGGAGGCGTCGGACCCGAAGCTCTCCTTCATCCTGGTCAGCACCAGCGGTACGGCGACCACCCCGATCGGCACGTTGAGCCAGAAGATCCACTCCCAGCTGATGCCGTCGACGACCGCTCCGCCCACCAGGGGGCCGCTGGCCACGGCGAGGCCCGTGATCGCGCTGAAGATGCCGATCGCGGCACCCCGCTTCTCCGGCGGGAAGGCGGCGCTGAGCAGGGCCAGCCCCAGCGGGATGATCAGCGCGGCACCGGCGCCCTGGAGCGCCCGGGCCACGATCAGCGTCTCGACGTTCAGGGCGAGCGCGCAGGCGGCGGACGAGACGGTGAAGACCGCCAGCCCCACGGCGTACAGCTTGCGGCGGCCGTAGCGGTCGCCCAGCGCCGCTCCGGTGATCAGGAGCACGGCGAAGCTGAGGTTGTAGGAGTTCACCGTCCACTCGAGCTGTTCGACGGAGGCGCCGAAGTCGAGCCGGATGGTGCTGAGTGCGGTCGAGACCACCAGGGTGTCGAGCGCGGCCATCAGCGAGCCGATGGCCGTCAGGACGAGCACCCACCGGGTGGCCGCTGCGGTTGGGACGGTTTTCTTAGCCATACCGAGTGAGATCCCGGGCTCTCCCAGAATCCAACGCCACTCCGGAACTATTTCCACGACGGCGCTGGGACTCACGTAGCGTCCTGCCTCATGAGTGCACCATGGGGGCGGCGTCCGGGTCGTCGAACGCTGATGGCAGTGCTGGCGCTGCTGCTGACCGCGTCGCTGACGGCTCTGCTGCCGACCACCGCGGGCGCGGTCTCGGCGCCGACGGCGACGACGGCCGCAGGCCCCGAGAGCGGGCCTACGGACGAGCAGCTCGGCGCCGACCAGGCCGTGACACCGGACCACTGCGGGCGACCGCCGTTGAACGGATGCCGGCTGGTGTGGCACGGGAGGAACGCTCCCACGATCGTGCTCTGGGGCGACTCGCACATGTGGATGATGGGCCCTGCGATCCAGCGTGCCGTCGAGGGCAAGCAGATCAACGTGGTGCTGTTCTTCCTGGGCGGCTGCATCCCGGCTCTGCCCGACATGGAGATCTACGCCGGCAACGACTGTGCCGAGCTCAGCGTCGATGCCCTGCAGTACCTCGAGGGCCTCCGCGCCGGCGGCCGCCCGTACCGGCTGGTGCTCGGGTCGTTCTGGGGAGCCAACCTCAACCGGATCGCGTTCTACGAGTCCGAGGAGCGCCGCGAGATCCTCGAGCAGCGCCGGGTCTACACCATGAGCTACACCAAGCCGCTGTTCCGCTGGCTCGGCCAGCGCGGTATTCCGACCGACGTGTCCTACCAGGGCCCCAGCGCGGTGCCACCGGAAGAGTGCGGGCTGGGCTCCACGCCGTTCTGGTGTCCCGTCGCGCGCAGCAAGGCGTACTACAAGGACGCCTACATCCGGAAATGGCTGAGGACCCGCATGCAGTACCTCCCTGCCGGTGCCAAGTTGGCTGACTACAGCGACGGCGTCTGCGGCGACAGCATCTGCCGCGCCGTCGTCGGCGGGGTCCACACCTGGTTCGACCCGTACCACGTGAGCGCGACCAAGGCCGCGAAGCTCTGGACCTACTACCGGCCGACCGTGCAGGCACTGCTCGGTCGCTGAGGCTACGACGACGCGAACAGGTCGCCCTGGTCCGCGACGCGCTCCAGCACCTCGTCGAAGCGCAGCTGCTCCAGGCCGAGCGGGTCGTCGGCACCCGCCTCGACCTCGGCCCACGACACCGGCGCCGCGACGTACGGCCGCTCCTTGCCGCGCAGGGAGTACGGCGAGATCGTGGTCTTCGAGCCGGCGTTCTGCGACCAGTCGAGGAAGACCTTGCCGCCCCGCTTCGCCTTCGTCATGGTCGCGGTGACCAGGGACGAGTGCTCCCTCTGCAGCTCCTCGGCCACCTCCTTGGCCAGCGCCGTGGACTCGTCGGAGGGCAGGCGGCGCGACAGGTCGGCGTACAGGTGCAGGCCCTTGCTGCCGCTGAGCACCGGCTTGGCGTCGAGGTTGCGCTCGACCAGCTTGTCGCGCACCAGGAGCGCCACCGCGCAGCACTCGTGCAGGCCGGCCGGCTCGCCGGGGTCGAGGTCGATCACCAGCCGGTCTGCGTGACGGGGCTTCCCGTTGCGGCCGACCGTCCACTGGTGCACGTGCAGCTCGAGCGCGGCCAGGTTGACCAGCCAGGTGAGCGTGGCCAGGTCGTCGATGATGGGGAAGGTGATCTCGCCGTCGCCCTTGCCGGATCGGCTGCCGGTGGTCGGCACCGTGGCGGTGTGCACCCACGAGGGTGTGCCGTTGGGCGCGTTCTTCTCGAAGAAGCTCATGTCCTCGACGCCGTGCGGCCAGCGGATCCGCGTGACCGGTCGCTCCTTCACGTGCGGCAGCATCACCGGGGCGATCTGCGCGTAGTAGTTGAGCACCTCGCCCTTGGTGGTGCCGGTGCGCGGGTAGAGCACCTTGCTGAGGCTGCTGATCTTGAGCGTGCGGCCTTCGACGTCGACTAGCACGGGGTCAGGCACGGGTCACCGTCGCGAGCGTCGTCCAGCGCGTGCGCTGGCAAGGCGGAGGAGGGAGTCGGGCCGGGTTTGCCCGACGACTGACGACAACTCCGCCAGCGTGCGTGATGGGCGGCGCGCAGCAGGTGAGCCAGGTCTGACGTCGTGCATGAACTTCCTCTTTGTCGTACTGCTCGCGCTTCGGGCTCACCGCAGGTCCTCCATGGTCAGGTCCGTGCGCACCCCGCGGTACGACGGCTGGCGGAGCCGCTCGTAGCCCACGCCGTGGGTGTCGACGTCGACCACGAGCCGGGGCTCGACCCAGTGGGTGCCCAGAGCGTCGACGCGAGGAACCTCGTCGGCGAACGGGCTGGCGTCCAGCCCGGTGCCGGCCAGTGCCTCGGTCAGGCTCCGGCTCTGCACCGCACCGATGCCGCTGCCGACCCGGCCGCGGTAGAGCAGTCCGTCGGGCGTGGGCTCCCCCACCAGCAGGGCGGCAAGCCGGTCGCTCGTGCCTTCCTGCGGCCGCCAGCCACCGACCACGTAGGACAGGCGGTGCCGGTGCGCGAACTTCAGCCAGTCCTTGCTCCGCTCCCCGAAGGCGTAGCGCGACGAGCGGCGCTTGCTGACGATGCCCTCGAGCCCCTGCTCGAGCGTGGCGGCGTGAAGCATCTGCCCGTCGTCGTACGACGGCGGCACCTGCCAGGCGCCGTCGGCGAACGTCTCCGCCAGCAGCGCCCGGCGCTTCTCCAACGGCTCCTTCGTGAGGTCGCGGCCGTCGAGGCGCAGCAGGTCGAAGACCATGAACGTCACCGGCACGGTCTGCACCAGCCTCGCCACCGAGGTCGCCTTGCGCACGTGCATCCGGTTCTGGAGCACGCGGAAGTCCGGGCGCCCGGCCTCGTTGAGCGCGATCACCTCACCGTCGACGAGGAAGTCACGGTCGCCGATCGGCGGGACCGCGACGTCCGGCCAGCCGCCGGTCACGTCGTTGTCGTTGCGGCTGGTCAGCCGGATCCTGCCGTCGCTGGAGTCGGCGAGGATGCGGATGCCGTCCCACTTCACCTCGTGCATCCAGGCGTGTCCAGGCGGCACCGAGGTGCCGTGGGTGGCCAGCATGGGACGCATGGAAGGAAGTCTTGCGCACGCATCCAGGGCGTGTCTCCACACATGACCAGCTACGCGCCGCGCTGAACGCGCGCTGGCTTCGTTGTCGTCACTCGCAGGAGGACCGACTACAGCTTCGCTCCTCCGCCTCGCCATCACACGTCCATCGCGACGCTCGCGACGGCCCTGAGTGTGGAGACACGCCCTGGTCACGTCTCGCGGCTACCCTCTATGGATGCGTGCAATCTGGAAGGGCGCGGTGTCGTTCGGGCTGGTCAGCGTGCCGGTCAAGCTGTACTCCGCCACCGAGAGCCATGACGTCTCGTTCCGGCAGGTCCATGCGAAGGACGGCGGCCGGATCAAGTACCAACGCGTGTGCTCGATCGACGGCGAGGAGGTCGCGTACGCCGACATCGCCAAGGGCTACGAGACCGAGGACGGCGAGATGGTCATCCTCACCGACGACGACCTCGCCGAGCTGCCCACGACGTCGTCGCGAGAGATCGCCGTCGAGAAGTTCGTGCCGTCCGACCAGATCGACCCGATGCTGTTCGAGAAGTCCTACTACCTCGAGCCCGAGAAGTCGGGAGCGAAGCCCTACGCGCTGCTGCGCCAGGCGCTGATCGAGGCCGACCGGATGGCCGTGGTCACGGTCGCGCTGCGCCAGCGCACCTCGACCGCCGTGCTGCGCGTGCGTGACGACGTGATCGTGATGCAGACGATGATGTGGCCCGACGAGATCCGTGAGCCCGACTTCAACGTCGAGGCCGGCGACGTGAAGCCCGCCGAGGTGAAGATGGCCACGATGCTGGTCGACACCCTCGCCGGTGACTTCGACCCGAGCGAGTTCGAGGACGACTACGCCGAGGCCGTCGAGACTCTGGTCAAGACCAAGATCGAGGGCGGCGAGATCAAGCGCACCCCGACCTCCACGAAGTCCTCCGGCGAGGTGGTCGACCTCCTGGCCGCGCTGCAGCGCTCGGTCGATGCGGCCAAGACGGCTCGTGGCGAGGACACCGACGAGGACGCGGACGCGAAGCCCGCCAAGAAGGCACCTGCGAAGAAGCCAGCGAAGAAGACCGCGAAGAAGGCTGCCGCCAAGAAGACCGCGAAGAAGTCCACCACGAAGAAGGTCGCCGCCAAGAAGGCCAGCTGAGCTGGCCCGCCTGACGACCCGGCCGGAGCCATCCGCCACCCTATTTCGGGAAGACCCGGTCCAGCACCGACTCCCCGCCGAAGGCCTCGAACTTCACGAGCTGGCCGTCGCCGTCGTACGACAGCACATTGACGGCCTCAGCGGTCTCGCCGCCGATGGTGTTGGTGACGCGGACGACGACCTTGTCGCCATCGGCCAGGAACTCGTTCGTCTGGTTCTGGAGTCCTTTGCCGGCCAGCTGCGCCCAGAGACCGCCGACCTCCGCCTTGCCGGTGTAGGTGCCGCTGATGGCGTTGTCGCCGCCGACGATCCACTGGATCGAGTCGGCGATGTCGGCCATCGCCGCCTCCGCGTCGCCCCTGCCGAAGGCGGCGTACCCGTTCTTTGCTGCTTCCTTGTTCGCTTCTGTGGACATGGTTCCCCCAAGGGTTGTGCTCGGAATTTCAAGGTACTCCCGGCTGCTCCCCCTGGAGCTGAGGTCTAGACCCGCTGGCTCAGCCGATCGCGCGGCGGCGCGCGGCCCGCCGGAGCGCCACCCCGACCTCGGCAGCCACCGCGATCGCCAGGTCACGGGCGGTTTCGCCGTCGACCTCCGGCACCACGTGGTGCACGACGCCATCGGCGAGCAGGTCGGCGGCCCGCACCCGGTGAGCCTCCGCGAGCTCCGCTGCATGCTCGGTGTCGCCGTGCACGATGATGCTCGCCCCTTCCGGCGGCAGCGGCGACAGCCAGGCGTGCTCGGTCGCCAGCACGGTCTCGGCCGGCAGCAGCGCGAGAGCTCCGCCGCCACACCCCTGCCCGAGGATGACGGCGACCGTGGGCACCGACATCGTGGTCATGGTCGCGATGCAGCGGGCGATCTCGCCGGCGATCGCACCCTCCTCAGCGCCGGGTGACAGCTCGGCACCCGGGGTGTCGATCACGGTGACGAGCGGGAGTCCGAGCTCCACGGCCAGGCGCATCCCTCGACGCGCCTCGCGCAGCGCGCCTGGGCCCATCGGGTGGGTGGGGTCCTGGCGGCTGCGGTCCTGGCCGACCACGACGCATGGCTGGCCGTCCATCCGGGTCAGCGCCACGATCACGGTCTCGTCGCGCTCGCCCTCGTCGGTGCCGCGCAGGCGCACGGTGCCGGAGCCGCCGTGCCGCAGGAGATGGCGTACGCCGGCCCGCCCGGGGTCGCGGGTCCGCTCGATCGACTCCCAGGCCGAGGTCTCACCGATCTCGCCCGAACGTCGCTCCGGCAGCGTGCTGCGGCTCGGCGGGTCCACGAGCACGGCCAGCGCCCGGTCGACCAGCTCGGGCAGGTCCTCGGCCCGTACGACTGCGTCGATCACGCCGTGGGCGGCGAGGTTCTCGGCCGTCTGCACGCCGTCGGGGAACTCCTCGCCGGTCAACCCGGCGTACACCTTGGGGCCGAGGAACCCGATCAGCGCTCCCGGCTCCGCGACGGTGATGTGGCCGAGCGACCCCCAGGAGGCGTAGACGCCGCCGGTGGTCGGGTGGCGCAGGTGCACGAGGTAGGGCAGGCCGGCTGCCCGGTGGTCCATCAGCGCCCGGGAGATGTCGACCATCCCGACGAACGCCGGCGTGCCCTCCTGCATGCGGGTCCCGCCCGAGGAGGTCGTGGCCAGGACGGGCAGCCCCTCCGCGGTCGCGCGGCGTACGGCAGCGGTGATCCGGGCCGCCGCGGCCCGGCCGATCGAGCCGGCCAGGAACGTGAACTCGTTGGCCACTACTACGACCGGGCGCCCACGCACCAGGCCGCGACCGGTCAGCACCGACTCGTCCGTGCCGGACTTCTCGGCGGCCGCCACCAGGGCTGCCCGGTAGCTCTCGGAGTGCCCGGAGACGTCGACCGCGCGGTCCCAGGACTCGAACGACCCGGGGTCGAGCACGAGCTCGAGCAGGTCGACCGCGGCCCAGCGACGGGTCATCGCTCCTGGTCCAGCCAGGACCTGATGTCGTCCGCGTGCTGGTCGAGCAGCGGCGGCGCGGAGTGGTCGCGGCGGCTGACCTCGGTGCCGTCCGCGCCGAAGAACCGCAGCGGCGGGCCCGGCAGCTGCACCTTCCCGAGCGTCGGGTGCTCGATGTCGACCAGCAGTCCCTGGCTGAGCGCCTGGTCCCAGCTGTAAACCTCGTCGAGGCTGCGCACCTTGCCTGCCGGCACGCCGACCTCGGCCAGCCGGGCCAGCAGCGGCTCGGCGTCCCAGTCGGCGAACGCCGTCTCGACCACCTCGATCACCTGCTCGCGCACCGCCACCCGCTGCTCGTTGGTGGCCAGCCCCTCGGCCGCGGGGTCGAGCCCGAAGCCTTCACAGAAGCGTCGCCACAGGCTCTCGCTGCCCAGCGCGATCTGCACCGCGCCGTCGCGGCAGTGGAAGAGGCCGTAGGGCGCGATCGACGGGTGATGGTTGCCCTGCGCGCGCGGCACCTCGCCGGCCACGGTCCATCGCGTGCCCTGGAAGGCGTGTACGCCGACGACCGCAGCCAGCAGCGAGGTGCGCACCACCTGGCCACGACCGGTGCGATCGCGCTCGTGCAACGCCGCGACCACGCCGTACGCGCCGTACATGCCGGAGAGCAGGTCGGCGATCGGCACCCCGACGCGTTGCGGGTCGTCGGGCCCGGAGCCGGTCAGCGACATCACGCCGGCCTCGCCCTGGGCGATCTGGTCGTAGCCGGCCCGCCCACCTTCGGGGCCGTCGTGCCCGAACCCGGTGATCGACAGCACCACCAGGCGCGGGTTGCGCTCCTGCAGCGACTCGATGCCGAGGCCGAGCCGCTCGAGCACTCCGGTGCGGAAGTTCTCCACCAGCACGTCGGCCCGGTCGACGAGCCGGAGCAGCAGCTCACGGTCGCCGGCCGACTTCAGGTCGAGCGCGATCGACTCCTTGTTGCGGTTGGCGGACAGGAAGTACGTCGACTGGCGGTCGTCGTCGGGGCCCACGAACGGCGGCCCCCAGCCACGGGTGTCGTCACCGGTGCCCGGCACCTCCACCTTGACCACGCGGGCGCCGAGGTCGCCCAGCATCATCGTGGCGTGGGGTCCCGCCAGCGCCCGGGACAGGTCGACGACCAGGACGTCGGACAGGGGGCCACTCTGAATGTCACTCAAGTGCTCACTCACCATCCCGGCAGCACGAGGGCCGCCCACACGAGGAGCGGACCGGCGATGACGACGATCACGCTGTAGGTCAGGATCTGCTTGTAGTAAACCGGCTCGCTGATCGTGTCCGGCTTGTTGGCCAGCATCAGCGCACCGTTGGTGGAGAACGGGCTGACGTCGACGATCGTCGAGCTGACCGCCAGCGCCGCCACGAACAGGGCAGCGCTGATGCCGCCGTCGGCGACCAGCGGCACCCCGATCGGGATGATCACCGGCAGCAGGGCGGTCGAGGACGCGAAGGCCGACACCACGCCGCCGACGTAGCAGAGCACCAGGGCGCCGATCGCGACCGCGCCGAGGCCTGCGGCCCAGTTGCCGACGAACTCCGGCGATCCCGCGGTGGTGAGGATCGTGGCGTAGGTGCTGATGCCCGCCACCAGGAGCACGGTCGGCCAGGCGATCTGCTTGACGGCGTCCTTGTGCTCGTTGGGCGAGAACGCCGCGAGTAGCACGGCCGCGGTGATGGCGACGAAGCCGATGTTCTTGTCGAAGGCCAGCGCGATCACGGCCACGCCGAGGAAGGCCACGAGGGTGAGCACCTGGTCGAGGCGTACGCCGGTCGCCTCCTTGGTCGTCGTTGCCCCGGCACCCCCGGCCGTCGCCGGGCCGGCCGAACCATCGGCTTCCTCAGGCTCGTCCGGGTCGATCCGCTGGCTCATCAGCCTGCGACCGCCCAGTGCCACGAACAGGATCGCGGCCAGGATCGTGTTGATGATCAGGCTTGCCAAGAAGACGGTGATCTCGCTGGAGGGCAGCCCCGCGTCGTCCATGACCGAGTTGGTGATCGTGCCGTAGATGCTGATCGGCGAGAACCCGCCGGCCTGGGCGCCGTGCACGACCATCATCCCCATCATCAGCGGGCTGATGCCGTAGCGGCCGGCGAAACCGAGGGCGATCGGACCGATGATCGCGCACGCCGCGGGGCTCACCGCGCCGATGCCGGTGAGCACGCCGGTGACGGCGAACATCACCCACGGGATCAGGGCGACCCGGCCCCCAACGGCCTTGACCGCCGTGCGCACGATCAGGTCCACGGTGCCGTTGTTCTTGGCGATCGCGAACAGATAGGTGACCCCGATCAGCGTGAGGATCAGGTCGCCCGAGACGCCGGCGAGGATCTCCTTCTCGTCCAGGTCGAGGGCGTACATGCCGACCAGCCAGGCTGCGACGTACGCGAGCGCCCCCATGTTGATCGGCAGCAGCGTGCCGACCACGAACAACGCGACCAGGGCGAGGATCGCCACCCATTCCGGTCCCATGTCAGTTCCTTCCCGAGCTCGAGAACTCAGTGCCCAGCACGGGTGGTCGAGTGACCCCGGTCACGTACTTGGCTCAGTGGCCTAGCCAATAGGTCAATGGGCCGAAAGTCAATAGCATGGCCTCATGACGTCCTTTCCCGAGCGACTGCTGCGGACGAGGCTCTACGAGCAGGTGGCGGAGCAGATCACGACCTGGATCGCCGACAACGGGCTGGTGGCGGGCGACCGGCTGCCGGCCGAGCGCGAGCTCGCGTCGCGGCTGGGAGTCAGCCGCGCCACGCTGAGCCAGGCCCTGGTCGCGCTGGAGGTGATCGGCGTCGTCGCCGTACGCCACGGCGACGGCACCGTGCTGAAGGCATCGTCGGGCCAGACCAGGATCGTCGACGCGATCCGCGCCCACGCCGACCGGCTGCCCGAGGTGATCGAGACCCGCGACGCACTGGAGACCGAAGATCGCCGCCCTCGCCGCTGCGCGGCGTACCGACGACGACCTGGCCCGCATCGACGACGCCATCGCCGCGATGGAAGCCGACGTCGAGGCCGGGGGCCGCGGGGTCGAGGGTGACGAGCGGTTCCACGGCGCCGTCACCGCAGCCGCGCACTCCCTGCTGCTGGCGCGGCTGATGGACGAGATCGGCGACCTGATCCGGGAGACGCGGATCGAGTCGCTCTCCCAGCCGGACCGGCCGAAGAACTCCATCGCCGGGCACCGCGCGATCGCCGAGGCGATCCGGGCCGGCGACGCCGAGGGGGCCGCCGCGGCCATGCACGCGCACGTCGAGATGGTCAGTGACGTCGCGCTGCTGCGCGGTGAGCAGCCCGAGAAGACCGAGTGACCGGACTCGAGCAGCTGGCCGTGCTGGCGGCCGGGCTGGGCGCCGGTGTACTCACCTCCACGGTGGGGGTGGCGTCGCTGCTGAGCTTCCCGGTGCTGGTGGCGGTCGGCCTGCCGCCCGTGGTGGCCAACGCGTCCAACACCGTCGGCATGACACCGGCTGGGCTCAGCGGTTCCTTCGGCTATCGCCAGGAGCTGCGCGAGCACCCCAAGGCGACCGCCGCCGTGATCATCACCTGCGCGATCGGCGCGATCGGTGGCGCGGCCCTGCTGCTTGCCCTGCCGCCTGGGGTCTTCGAGGCCGTCGTGCCGTGGCTGATCCTCTTCACCTGCCTGCTGGTGGGGGTCTCCCCGCCGCTGAACAAGTGGCTCCGCCGCCACGACGAGCCCGACGCCGAGCAGCGCCACGCCCTCTCGCCGGTGACGACCTTCTTCGCGACCGTGACCGGCGTGTACGGCGGCTACTTCGGCGCCGGCTCCGGCGTGATGATGATGGCCGTGCTCGGTGTGGGCACCGACCTCGAGTTCCGCATCGTCAACGCCCTCAAGACCCTCGCCGTGATGGCCGCCAACGTCGTCGCCACGCTGATCTTCCTGGTCGTGGCCGACCTCGACTGGGCGGCCATCGGCCTGCTGGCCGGTGGCTCGGTCGTCGGCGGCTACGTCGGCTCCCGGATCGGCCGCAAGCTGCCGGCCACCCTGCTCCGCTCGGGCGTGGTCGTTGCCGGCGTCATCGCCTTCGTCACGATGATCTGAGGCGTCAGTCCTCGCCGCGCGCGGCCTTCGAGTCGGGCGCCATCCGGTCGTAGCGGGCCATCAGCGCATCACTGAGCCGCGGGGCGACGAAGTTGAGCACCTCGCCGACGTAGCCGATGGGATGGCCGGCGACCACGGGGCGGTCCTCGAGGGCGCGGACCACCTTCGATGCGGCCTGCTCGGCGGTCAACCCGCGGCGGTCCTCGAAGGACTCGGTCGGCACCACCATGTCCGTGTGCACCAGGCCGAAGCGCAGGTTGGTGAAGGTGACGTTGTCGGCCCAGGTCTCGCGGCCGGCGATCCGTGACCAGGTGTCGAGGGCCGACTTGGAGGCGAGGTAGGCCGAGAACTTCGGCGCCTTCATCTGCACGCCCCAGCTCAGGACGTTGACCACGTGGCCGAAGCGCTGCGCGCGCATCGCGGGCAGCAGGCCCAGGGTCAGCCGCACCGGTGCGAAGTAGTTGATCGCCATCGTCCGCTCGAAGTCGTGCGGCCGGTCGTAGCTGAGGTGCAGCGACCGGCGGATCGAGCGCCCGGCGTTGTTGACCAGGTAGTCGACAGCGCCGTGGTCCTCGAGCACCTGCTCGACCAGGGAGTCGACGGCCTCGCCGTCGGTCAGGTCGCAGGTGTACGCCGCCGCCTGCCCGCCAGCCGCGACGATCTGCGCCCGCACCCGCTCGAGGTCCTCGGCCCGGCGGGCGACCAGCAGCGCCGTGGCGCCGAGTCGACCGACGGCCAGAGCCGTCGCCTCACCGATGCCCGACGAGGCGCCCGTGACCAGCACGACCTTCCCCGCCAGCGGGCTCGGTCCGGACCGACCGGTCAGGCGACGCAACCGCGCACGAGGCGTCATCCACAGTGAAGGCACTGGGCGAGGCTGGCTGCGACACATCGCACGCACCTCGCTTCGTTGTCGTCGCTGAATCGACCCGCCAGTCCGGCGCTCCTCCGCCTAGCGATGCACACACGCTGAGCACGCCAGACGAAAAGCCCTTCAAGGCCAGGCACTAGGTAGTTTCCCAGCGGAACAGCCGCGCCGCGACCAGGGTGACCACGATCGCGAACGCCGCGAGGATGCCGAGCGGCGCCAGCGCGGCGGCCGGGCCCTCCCCACGCACCATGACGTCGAGCATCGCCTCGTTGAGATGCTTGAGCGGCAGCAGGTCCGAGAAGGTCCGGAGCCAGCCCGGTGCCGAGTCGAGCGGGAAGAACGACCCGCTCAGGAACGCCATCGGCAGCACGATGAAGTTGGCGGCGTTGACGGCGCCTTCGACGGTGGTCGTGACCGCCCCGGCGAAGAGTCCGATAGCCATGAAGCAGAGGGTGCCGACCACCAGCAACGGGATCGCCATCCACCACGAGCCGGTCAGCACCAGTCCGAAGGCACCAGCGCCGATGCCGAGGAAGATCGCCATCTGCACGAAGGCGATCGCGATCGCGACCGTGACCCGGGCGCCGACGACGGTGCGCGTGGAGACCGGCGCCAGCTGGAGCCGGCGCAGCAGCTTCGACTGCCGCCAGCCCTGCAGCGTGGCCGCGGCGCCGAACGCGGCGCTCATCGCCACCGCCCAGCCCAGCAGGCCGGGGGTGACGAACTGGATGGTGTCGAGGGAGTCGTCCTCGACCCGCTTGATGTCGAGCTGGTAGCGCGGCGGCTCCCCCGCGGCCTGCGCCAGCAGCGCCACGTTGGAGCCCTGCACGAACGACTGCAGCGCCCCCTGCGTGATGCCCGCCTTGACCTGGTCGGTCAGCGTGTAGTGCGCGACCAGCGTGTCGCCCTTCATCTCGACCGCGACGTCGGCGTCGCCCTTGCGCACCTCGTCGATGGCGGCGTCGATGTCGTCGGAGTGCTCGATCTCGAACGTGTCCTCGAAGGCCTCGCGGGCGCCGTCCGGCAGGTCGTCGATCACGGACACGTTGCCGACCTGCACCAGATCCACCTTGGACTGGCCCTGGTCGCCGAACAGGCCACCGAAGAGCACCAGGAACATCAGCGGGAAGATCAGCGCGAAGAACACCGACGCCTTGTCGCGGAGGAAGCCGCGCAGGATGGCCAACGACAGGGCGGTGAACGGACTCATGCGCGGTACTCCCTGCCCGTGAGGTCCAGGAACACGTCCTCGAGCGTGCCGGTCTGCACGCGTACGCCGTCGAGCTGGTCGCGCTCGGCCAGCCGGCCGATGACCGCCGCCGGCTGGCGAGTGGTCAGTCGGATCCCGTCGGTGCTCTCCTCCACGTCCTCGACCCCGGGCAGCGCACGGGCCTCGTCGAGCTCGAGCTGTCCGGGAGCCACCGTGATCCGAGCCGGCGCGTCGAGCCCGCGCACCAGCGACGCCGGGGTGTCGAACTGCAGGATGCTGCCGGCGTCCATGATCGCGACCCGGTCGCAGAGCACCTCGGCCTCGTCCATGTAGTGCGTCGTCAGCACCACGGTGCGGCCGGAGTCGTTGAGACCCGACAGCAGGTCCCAGAGGTTGCGTCGGGCCTGCGGGTCGAGCGCCGCCGTCGGCTCGTCGAGGAAGAGCACCTCCGGGTCGTGCACCAGCGCGCAGGCGATCGAGAGCCGCTGCGCCTGGCCGCCCGAGAGGTCCTCGACGCGGGTGTCCGCCTTGTCGACCAGGCCGACGCGCTCCAGCCACTCCCCCACCCGACTCTGCGGGACGGCGTACAGCGCGGCGAAGGTCTGCAGCTGCTCGCGCGCGGTCAGCCGCTCGAAGAACGACGAGGCCTGGAGCTGGACGCCGATGCGCGGCAGGAGTCCGGCGTTGCGCGGCCAGACCGCTTCGCCGAGCACGCGGACGGTGCCGGCGTCCGGCCGGCGCAGGCCCTCGATCATCTCCAGCAGGGTGGTCTTGCCTGCGCCGTTGGGCCCGAGGATCCCGACGAACTCACCTTCGGCGACCTCGAGGGTGACCCCGTCGACCGCCTTGAGCTCTCCGTACGCCTTGGCCAGCTCGACGACCTCGATTGCTGCCACGGATCGGCGACGCTACTCCCAGACAGCTCAAGCAGGGGTGAGCGGCCAGGGGCGTGCCTGCTCGAGCTGCGCGCTGAGGCTGAGCAGGGTGGTCTCGCCGTCGGTGCGGCCGACCAGCTGCACCCCGACCGGCAGGCCGTCGTCGGCGATCCCGCAGGGCACCGAGGCGGCGGGGTTGCCGGCGACGTTCCAGATGGCGACGTACGCGATCGCGGGCATCGACACCAGTGCCGAGCCCACCGTGCCGCGGCCGTCGAGGATGCCCACCCGCGGTGGCCGGTGCGCGATGGTCGGCGTGAGCAGCACGTCGATCTCGTCGAAGACCCGGTTGACGCGGACCGACAGCTTCTCGCTGGCCCGGACCGCCCAGTCGGCGACCTTCGGGGTCACCCAGGCGCCGAGTCGGTAGGTCTCGCGGGTGCGTCGCTCGAGCCGCTTGAAGTGCTCCACCTGGTCGGCCTCGTTGCGGATGCCGGCGAAGAACTGCGGCACGAACGCCGGCGTCGGGTCGGGATAGTGCGGCTGCACCTCGCGCACGTCGTGACCGAGGTCGGTCAGCAACCGGGCCGTCTCCTCGACGGCGCGCACGTGGATCGGGTCCGGCTTCACTCCGCGAGCGACCGGCTTGGTCGACCAGCCGATGGTCAGCCGGCCGGGCTCGGTGCGGGCGGCCTCGGCGAACGATCCGGTCTCCCCGGCAGTGAACCTGTCGCTCGGCAGGTTGCCGCGGATGACGTCGTAGACCAGCGCGCTGTCGAGCACCGTGCGGCTCAGCGGGCCGACGGTGCCGAGCGCCAGCCACAGGTCGGAGTGCGGGGCCGTGCTCACCCGGCCGCGTTGCGGCTTGAGCCCGAACAGCCCGCAGCACGCCGACGGGATCCGGATCGACCCACCGCCGTCGCCGCCGATCCCGACCGGCACCATGCCCGAGGCCACCGCGGCCGCCGTGCCGCCGCTGGAGCCGCCGGGCGTCCGGGTGCGGTCCCACGGGTTGCGGGTGATGCCCCGCGAGGCCGACTCGGTGTAGGGGAAGGCGCCGAACTCCGGCATCGTGGTCTTGCCGACGATCACCGCTCCCGCCTGCGCGCAGCCGCCGGACCAGCTCGCCGTCGGCCGCGACCGGGGTCGAGTTGGCCTCGCCGCCGAACGTCGTCACGCACCCGGCGACGTCGAGCTCCTCCTTGATCGCGATCGGTACGCCGTGCAGCGGCCCGCGCTCGGCCTTGCGCAGCTTGTCGGTCGCGACCGCCTCGGCGCGGGCGGCGTCCGCGAGGACGACCGAGAACGCGTTGAGCCCGGGGTCCCGCTCGGCGATCCGCTCCAGCGCGGCGTCCACCGTGGCGACCGCCTTGAGCCGACCGGCGTGGGTCTGCTTGACGGTCTCGGCGACGCTCAGCTCGTCGGGCATACGCGGGATCCTAGGTCGAGTGCCCGGGCTGCACGGGGGTCCACTCGGGTCACCGACGACCCCTTCGACGACCCCGCAGTGAACGACTCAGCCACAGAGGTCTCGACGACGCGGTCGCTCGTCCCTCGCTCCGCTGCTCGACCAACGAGTGGCCTTGACTGGCCAGCCAGCGACTCGAGCCACGCGTCGTGGAGATCGGAGTAGCGACCGGTGCCGCCGGAGACCAGGTCGGCCGGGGTGCCGTCCTCGACGATCCGGCCGTGCTCCATCACGATCACCCGGTCGGCGATCTCCACGGTGGAGAGCCGGTGGGCGATGATCACCGCGGTGCGGCCGGCGAGCACGGTGTGCAGCGCCTTCTGCACGAGCCGCTCCGAGGGGATGTCGAGCGACGACGTCGCCTCGTCGAGGATCAGCACCGCCGGGTCGGCCAGGAACGCGCGGGCGAAGGCGACCAGCTGGCGCTGGCCGGCGCTGAGCCGCCCGCCCCGGTTGGCGACGTCGGTCTCGTAGCCCTGGGGCAGCGCCATGATGAAGTCGTGGGCGCCCAGCGCGCGGGTGGCCTGCTCGATCTCCTCCATGGTCGCCTCGGGGCGCCCGAAGCGGATGTTGTCGGCGATGGTGCCGGAGAAGAGGTAGTTCTCCTGGGTGACCATCACGACGGCCTCGCGCAGGTTGTCGGAGGTCAGGTGGCGCAGGTCGATCCCGTCGAGCAGCACCCGCCCGTCGACCGGGTCGTAGAAGCGGGTGGCCAGCTTGGCCAGCGTGGTCTTGCCGGCGCCGGTGGTGCCGACCAGAGCCAGCGTCTGCCCGGCCGGCACGGTGAGCTCGAGGTCGGGCAGCACCACCCGGTCGTCGACGTAGGAGAACTGCACGTGGTCGAAGTGCAGCTCTCCCTGCGCGTCCTCGAGCAGCAGCGGCTGCTCCGGGTCGGGCACGCCGGGCTGCTCACGGAGCACTCCCGCCAGCTTCTCGAGGGCGGCGGAGGCCGACTGGAAGGTGTTGTAGAACTGCGAGATCTCCATCATCGGCTCGAAGAACTGGCGCAGGTAGAGCAGGAACGCCGCGAGCACGCCGACGGTGACCTCACCGTGGTAGGCGAGGTAGCCGCCGTAGAGGAGCACCGCGGCGATGGTGACGTTGCCGATCAGGCGGATGCCGGGCATGAACCAGGCCACCAGCCGGAACGCGACCAGGTTGGCGCGGCGGTACTGGTGGTTGACGTCGTCGAAGATCTCCTGGTTGCGCGGCTCGCGGCGGAACGCCTGCACCGCGCGGATGCCGCCCATCGACTCCACGAAGTGGACGATGACCAGGGCGACCTTCTCCCGGGTGACGGTGTAGCTGCGCCCCGACTCCTTGCGGAACCAGTTGGTCAGCCAGAACAGGAACGGACCGCACAGCAGCGCCACCAGGCCGAGCTTGAGGTCGAGGAACAGCAGCAGCCCGGCGGTGCCGACCAGGGTCAGCGCCGCGGTGACCAGCCCGTCGAAGCCGGTCTCGAGCATCTCGTAGATGGCGTCGACGTCGGAGGTCTGCCGGGAGATCACCCGGCCCGACGTGTAGTCGTCGTGGAAGGCGGGGCTCAGCACCTGGAAGTGCCGGAACACGCGGCGGCGTACTTCGAAGAGCACGTCCTGGCCGATCTTTCCGGAGCGGACCAGGAACATCTGCCGGGCCACGGCCTGGGTGATCGTGGAGACCAGCACGATGCCGACGATGAACAGCAGCGGCTCGAGGTTGTTGTCCTCCCGGATCGGCGGGATGCCGGTGTCGATGCCCTCCTTCACCAGGTAGGGGATCGACAGCCGTGCGGCGTTCTCGACGAGCACCACGAGGACCAACATCCAGATCGCTCGCTTGTACGGCGCCAGCACCTCGCGCAGCAGCTGCCCGGAACCGCCGGTGAACCGGGTCGGCCGCTCGCGCTCGGCGGCCTCCAGCTCGTCGACGTGGGCGACGCCGCGCCAGTCGGTGCCTCAGTGGTCGGCACGGTCACGGCTGCACCACCGCCGCGGCCTCGTGGTCCTCGGCCTCCGCGGCCAGCAGCTCGCGGTACGCCGGCACGGTGGCCAGCAGCTCGCGGTGGTCGCCGACGTGGGTGATCGTGCCGCCCTCGAGCAGGGCCACCCGGTCGGCGAGCAGCACGGTCGACGCGCGGTGGGCGACGACGAGGCCGGTGGTCGAGGCGAGCACGTGGCGCAGCGCCTCCTCGACCAGCTTCTCGGTGTGGATGTCGAGCGCGGAGAGCGTGTCGTCGAGCACCAGCACCTTCGGCTGGGCCAGCACCGCCCGGGCCAGGGCGAGCCGCTGTCGCTGGCCGCCCGAGAGCGCCATCCCCTGCTCGCCGATGCGGGTGGCCAGGCCCCAGGGCAGGTCGTGCACGAACTCCGCCTGCGCCACCTCGAGCGCCTCCTGGATCTCCGCCTCGGTCGCGTCGGCGCGGCCGAGCGTGAGGTTCTCGCGGGCGCTCATCGAGAACAGCGTCGGCTCCTCGAAGGCCGTGGCCACCAGGGTGCGCAGGTGCTCGAGGTCGAGGTCGCGCACGTCGACGCCGTCGATGGTGACCCGGCCGCCGGTGACGTCGTAGAGCCGCGGCACCAGCGCGGTGAGCACGGTCTTGCCCGAGCCGGTGGCGCCGACCAGGGCGATCGTCTCGCCGGGGGCGAGATCGAGGTTGACGTCGCGGAGCACGAGCTCGTCGGGGCTGTCCGGGAACGCGAAGTCGACGTGCTCGAACCGCAGGTGGCCCTGGGGGTGTCTCGACCCGCTGGGTGCCGGTGACGATCGCGGGCTCGGTGTCGAAGATCTCCAGGATCCGCGCCGCCGAGGTCATCGCCTCCTGGGCCATCGCCAGGATCACGCCGAGCGAGGCCACCGGCCAGACCAGCGACAGCATCAGGGTGATGAAGGCGACCAGCTCGCCGGGCGTGAGATAGCCCTTGCCGACCCCGATCGAGCCGAGGAGCAGCACGACGACGACGGCGAAGTTGGGGATCACCTCGAGGAACGTCCAGAACTTCGCCGAGAGCCGGACCTTGTCCATGCTCGTGGCGTGCAGCTGCTGGGCCGCCCGCTCGTACTGCTGCGACACGTGCTCGCTGCGGCCGAACGACTTGATCACCCGGATGCCGACCGCGCCCTCCTCGGCCAGGGTCGCGAGGTCGCCCTGCTCGTCCTGCACCCGGCGGGACACGACGACGTAGGACTTCTCGAAGCGCATCGAGAGCCAGACGATCGGCGCGGCGGTGGCGGCGACGACCAGGCCGAGCGGCCAGTACATGTTCAGCAGCACGATGGTCACCACCGTGACCTGCACGATGTTGATCACCAGGAACAGCAGGCCGAAGCCGCTGAACCGCCGGATCGACGACAGGTCGGTGGTCGCCCGCGAGAGCAGCTGACCTGACTGCCACTTGCCGTGGAAGCTCATCGGCAGCACCTGGAGGTGAGCGTAGAGGTCGCGGCGCATCTCGGTCTCGACCGACAGCACGGCGCTGGACTGCACCCAGCGCCGCCAGAAGATCAGCACCGCCTCGAGCACACCCAGCGCGAGCGTCGAGCAGCCCGAGCGGCAGCACCGGCCCGAGCTCGCCATCGGTGATCGGTCCGTCGATCAGCGCCTTGGTCACCAGCGGGATCGCGACGGTCAGCACCGACCCCGGCCAGCGAGGTGCCGGCCATGACCGCCAGCGCGCCCACGTGGGGCCTCAGGTAGCCCCGCAGGCGCCAGAGCGAATGCACTCCGGCGGGCGGCTGGGTGTCGGGATCGGGCCCGAGGGGGCTGTCGGTCATCGGTCAACCCACCCTAAGTCGGGCCACCGACA
>CAWJRK010000008.1:0-91105 GCA_963845215.1 uncultured Actinomycetota bacterium | reverse complement strand
TGACTGCCACTTGCCGTGGAAGCTCATCGGCAGCACCTGGAGGTGAGCGTAGAGGTCGCGGCGCATCTCGGTCTCGACCACAGCACGGCGCTGGACTGCACCCAGCGCCGCCAGAAGATCAGCACCGCCTCCAGCACACCCAGCGCGAGCGTCAGCAGCCCGAGCGGCAGCACGGGCCCGAGCTCGCCATCGGTGATCGGTCCGTCGATCAGCGCCTTGGTCACCAGCGGGATCGCGACGGTCACACCGACGCCGGCCAGCGAGGTGCCGGCCATGACCGCCAGCGCGCCCACGTGGGGCCTCAGGTAGCCCCGCAGGCGCCAGAGCGAATGCACTCCGGCGGGCGGCTGGGTGTCGGGATCGGGCCCGAGGGTGCTGTCGGTCATTGGTCAACCCACCGTAAGTCGGCCACCGACAGCGGCGAAATGGTTAACCGCCCCACCCCAGGTCCCCCGCCTACGAGGCTTCGCGGCCTGCTGTGTCGGCGGGTACGCCGGCACGCCGCGAGTCACATGTCGTTGCCGATGAACATCGGGTCGCCGCCCGTGGGCTTCAGCGGTCCGAGCTCGGTGCACGCTCCCGACGGGACCTCGCAGTCATAGACCGTGAAGTGGGGGTAGCGCTTGGCGTGGGCCACCAGGATCGAGCCGTCGGTGTCCACGGTGAAGAAGCCGTCGAGGTACGCGCCCGGCTCCTGGGGCTGCCCCGCGTCCAAGATGATCGGGCTGCCGCCCGGGTCAGTGGGCTCGAGCCGCCCGGACCAGGACAGGATGTGCCCGCCGTCGAACGTCAGCTGCGCATCGATGGCGCCCTTCACCAGCCGCCAGCCGTCAGCCGTGGGCGCGGGCCCGTCGTACAGGACGACGCCGTTGCGTACGTCGGCCACTCCGGTCGCGGGCCCGGCGAAGTCGCTCCACTCGTCCGTGGCCGAGTCCCAGGTGCGGGTGCCGTCGGCCGTCCGCACGAACACCACGCCGGCGTCGAGGGCGTCGATCACCACCCCGCCGCACGACCCGCACTGGAGCTCGGTGCTCGCCACCACCTCCCGCGAGTCGACGTCCTGCACCGCGATCGTGGCCGTGCCGTCGCGCAGCGTCGCCCAGGCGACCAGCGGCGCCGTCGAGTCGGACTTGGCAGTGGGGTGGAAGCCCTCCTCGGAGTCCAACGCGCCGTCGACCAGGGCCGAGACCGTGCCGTCCTCGGCGAGGAGCATCGGCCGGCCGCCGTCGAAGAAGACCACGCCCTGCGAGGTCGCCGCGGCATCCGTGTCGAGATAGGCGAGATCCTTCGCCGGGAAGGTGCGGCCGCCGAGATGGATCTCGACACCAGGATCCGCGTAGGCCCGGGCGCCGTCGGAGAAGTCGAGCGCCCCGAGCGACGCGTAGCCGGACTGGTCCCGAGCCCGGACTCCGAGCCCGTCAGCAGGGTCGCTCCGACCCCGACGACGGCGCCGAAAGCAGCGACGACACCGAGCCCTGCAGCGGCCCGCCGCCGACGGCGGATGCTGCGCCCGGTCCGTCGGGCGAGCGCGAGGTCGCCCACGGGCGGTTCGACGGACGCCAGACGCTCCTCGAGGACGTCGCGAAGGGTTGCGGTGCTCATGCGTTCTCTCCGTTCGGGTCGGCGCCCGTGCTGAGGCGCAGGTTCGCCAGGGCGGCCGAGGCCTGGGACTTGACGGTGCCGCGGCTGCAGCCGAGTGCGTCGGCGATCTCTTCCTCGCTGAGGTCCTCGTAGTAGCGCAGGACGATCACCGCGCGCTGCCGCGCCGGCAGTGCCTGCACTGCCGCCCATACCGCGTCACGTTCGACGATGCCGGACTCGGGTGAGGGGGTGACCTCGGTCGACTCCACGTGTTCGTGCGGTCGCTCGCGACGCCACCATCCGTAGCGCCGGGAGCCGAGGATCTCGTTGACCACCATCCGGCGGAGGTAGGCCTCGGGTCGGTCGGCGTTGCGGATCCGGGCCCACGACGCATAGGCCTTCGCGTACGCCGACTGCATGGCGTCCTCCGCCGCACCCCGGTCCCCCGCGACGGCGTACGCCGTCCGGAACAGCCGGGGCCAGGTCGCGGCGAAGAACTCGGCGTACTCCTGGTCAGCGTCCACGGACACCTCCGCCGGGATCGGCACTCCGGCCGGCGACGTCTCGGTCATTGCCTCCATACCCACCTGATGAGGTGAGTGCCCTCCGAGGTTGCCTCAGTCGAGCAACCCGCGCACGACGCGCAGTCCCACCGACATCCGGGCCAGGTCGCCGTTCTCGTCGGCACAGATCTGCGTCAGGGTGGCCGCGGCGCGGGTGACCAGGACCGTCTCGGCGTCCTCCCAGATCGAGATCCGGGCGGGCGCGGACTCGTCGGCCGGGGTCGCCCGCATCACCTGAGCGGTCAGTTGGGCGTGTACGGCGTGCAGGTCGTCGCGCAGGGCCGCGCGCGCCATGGTCTGCCACTGGTCGTCGCGCGGCAGTGCCAGGATCCGCTGCACCAGCGACGGCAACCCGAGCCGCTCGCCCAGCGCGAAGTGCACGCGGGCGACGTCGTCGGCGTCCCACGACTCGCGGTCGGCGATCTCGATGATGTTGAGCAGCATGTACGCCGGCGGCAGCACGGCGACCTTGGAGGCGAGCTCCTCGGGCACACCCTCGCTGACCAGCGAGTCCTTGCGGCTCTCGTAGGCGGCGAGCTCGCGGCCGCTCATCAGCTCCGGCAGCTTGGTGATGACCGCCTGGATCGGGTCGTCGAAGAACTCAACGGTGGCCTGGCTGTCGAGCGGCGGCCGCCGGTTGGTGACCAGCCACCGCGAGGCCCGTTCGACCAGGGTCCGCATCTCGACCCGCATGCGGGTCTGCAGCGCCGCGTCGATCTTGTTGTCGTAGGACTCCAGCTCCTGGCGCAGCTCGAGCGAGTCGAAGATCTCGCGAGCCACGAAGTTGGCCCGGGTCAGCTCGGCAGCCGAGGCACCCGTCTCGCCGGCCAGCCGCGGCCAGAACGTCATGCCGGCACCGTTGACCAGGTCGTTGACCACCTGGGTCACGATGATCTCGCGGCGCAGCGGGTGGGCCATCACCTGCGGCTCGAACCCCTCGCGGATCTGCGCCGGGAAGTACGCCATCAGGTCCAGCTCGAGGTAGGGGTCGTCGGGCAGGTCGGAGGCCAGCAGCTCCTCGGCCAGCACGATCTTGGTGAACGCCATCAGCACCGCGGCCTCCGGCGGGGTCAGTGCCTCGTTGCGCTCCAGCCGCCGGCGCACCTCGCGGGTCGACGGCAGGCCCTCCAGCTCCCGGTTGAGCACGCCGTCGGCCTCGAGCTTCTTCATCCACGTCTCCTGCACGTGGAGCAGCGTCCGCTTGTTCTGGGCGGCGTTGGCCAGCGCCAGGTTCTGCTCGTAGTTGTCCTTGAGCACCAGGTGCGCGACCTCGTCGGTCATCTCGGCCAGGAGGCTGTTGCGCTGCTTCTCGGTGAGGTCGCCGTTGGCGACCACCCGGTCGAGCAGGATCTTGATGTTGACCTCGTGGTCGGAGGTGTCGACGCCCGCCGAGTTGTCGATGAAGTCGGTGTTGATCCGGCCGGGCTGGCCCTCGGGGCCGCCGCGCTCGACGTACTCGATCCGGCCGAGCATGGTGAGTCCGAGGTTGCCGCCCTCACCGACGCACCTGACCCGCAGCTCGCGGCCGTCGATCCGGATCGCGTCGTTGGCCTTGTCGCCGGCGTCGCCGTGGCTCTCGCTCGCTGCCTTGACGTAGGTGCCGATGCCGCCGTTCCAGAGCAGGTCGACGGGAGACTGCAGGATCGCCTTCATCAGCTCGGCCGGCGTCATCGTCTCGACGCCAGCGTCGATGCCGAGGGCGGTGCGCACGGCGTCGTTGAGCGGGATCTTCTTGAGGCTGCGCGGGAAGACGCCGCCGCCCTCGGAGATCAGCGAGGCGTCGTAGTCCTGCCAGCTCGACCGGGGCAGCTCGAAGAGCCGCTTGCGCTCGGCGAACGACACCGCCGGGTCGGGATCGGGGTCGAGGAAGATGTCGCGGTGGTCGAAGGCCGCGACCAGCTTCGTGTGCTCGGAGCACAGCAGGCCGTTGCCGAAGACGTCGCCGGACATGTCGCCGATGCCGACGCAGGTGAAGTCCTCGGTCTGGCAGTCGACGCCCATCTCCCGGAAGTGCCGCTGCACCGAGACCCACGCGCCACGGGCGGTGATGCCCATCGCCTTGTGGTCGTAGCCGACCGAGCCGCCGCTGGCGAACGCGTCGCCGAGCCAGAAGCCGTAGTCCTGCGAGACGCCGTTGGCGATGTCGGAGAACGTCGCCGTGCCCTTGTCGGCGGCGACGACCAGGTAGGAGTCGTCGCCGTCGTGGCGGACGACGTCGCGCGGCGGCACCGTCTCGCCGTCGACGAGGTTGTCGGTGATGTCGAGCAGCCCGGAGATGAAGGTCGTGTAGCAGGCGATGCCCTCGGCCATCCAGGCGTCGCGGTCCGACGGGTCGGGCAGCTGCTTGCAGAAGAAGCCGCCCTTGGCGCCGACCGGCACGATCACGGTGTTCTTGACCATCTGCGCCTTGACCAGGCCCAGCACCTCGGTGCGGAAGTCGTCGCGGCGGTCGGACCACCGCAGGCCGCCGCGCGCGACCGCGCCGAACCGCAGGTGCACGCCCTCGACCCGCGGCGAGTAGACGAAGATCTCGAAGCGCGGCCGCGGCTCGGGCAGGTCGGGGATCGACGACGGCTCCAGCTTGAACGAGATGTAGGGCCGCGGCCGGCCCTGCTCGTCGGGCTGGAAGTAGTTGGTGCGCAGGGTGGCGCGCACGTGGGTGAGGTAGGACCGCAGGATCCGGTCGTGGTCGAGGCTCGCCACGTCGTCGAGCGCCGCGACGATCTTCTGCTCCAGGGCGTCGCACCGGCTTTCGCGCTCGGCGTCGTCATCGGCAGGGTCGAACCTCGCCTCGAACAGCCGCACGAGCAGCCGGGTGATGTCGACGTTGTTGCGCAGGGAGTCCTCGATGTAGTCGAGGGCGAAGGGGGTGTTGCCCTGCCGCATGTACTTCGCGTACGCGCGAAGCACCGTGGCCTGGCGCCAGGTGAGACCGGCCGCCAGCACGAGCGCGTTGAAGCCGTCGATCTCGTTGAAGCCGTCCCAGACCGCGCGCACGGCGTCCTGGAACAGCTCGCGCGCGTCGGCGCGCAGCGCTCCGGTGTAGCGCAGCCCGAACTCGTAGACGTACGACGGCCGCTCGAGGCCGGCCAGCTCGTAGGGCCGCTCGTCGACGACCTCGACGCCCATCGACGTGAGCATCGGCAGGATCTGCGAGAGCGAGAGCGGCGAGCCGATCCGGTAGACCTTCAGCCGCGCCTCCCCCTGGCCGGCGTCGATGTCCTGGTAGAGCGACTGGTCGATGCCGTCGCTTCCCTGGATCGCCTCCAGCCGGCCGAGGTCGACCGCCGCGGTGCGCGGCGCGTAGTCCTCCTTGTACGCCTCGGGGAACGAGTCGAGGTAGCGACGGCCGAGGATGGCGCCGACCTCCTCGCCGTACTCGGCGATCACGGCGGAGGTGAAGTCGTCGCGCCAGGAGCGCGATGCCTCGGTCAGCCGTCGCTCGAGGTCGGGGATGTCGATGTCGGGGATGGACTCGCCCTTGGGCAGGTGCACCACGAAGTGCACCCGGGCGGTGGTGGACTCGTTGATCCGCACCGTGAACTCGACCGACTCGGCGCCCAGCCGGTCCTTGAGGATCTGCGCGAACTTCTCGCGGACGTTGGTGTTGTAGCGGTCGCGCGGGAGGTAGACCAGCACCGAGACGTAACGGGCGTAGGTGTCGCGGCGGATGAACATCCGCACCGCGCGGCGCTCGCGGGCCTGCATGGCCGCCTGCGCCATCGGCGCGAGCTCGTCGACGGGCGTGTGGAAGAGGTCGTCGCGCGGGTAGGTCTCCAGCGTGTCCATCAGCGCCTTGCCGGCGTGGCTGCGCGGGTCGAAGCCGCTCGCCTCCAGCACGGCCTGCGCCTTCTCCTTGATCAGCGGGATCCGCAGCAGCGACTCGGTGTAGGCGGCGCTCGAGAACAGGCCGAGGAACCGGCGCTCGCCGCTCACCTCGCCGTCGTCGCCGAACGTCTTCACCCCGACGTAGTCGAGGTACGCCGGCCGGTGCACGGTGGCGCGGGAGTTGGCCTTGGCCAGCACCAGCAGCGTCTTCTCGCGGGCCTTCGCCTTGACCGGGTCGGGCAGCCGCCCGAACGACTCCGACATCTCCTGGTCGGCGCGGAGGATGCCGAGGCCGGTGCCGGGGATCGCGCGCAGGAAGTCGTCGTCGCCCTCGCGCTCGAGCTGGTACTCGCGGTAGCCGAGGAACGTGAAGTGCTCGTCGGCCAGCCACGCCAGCAGCTCGGCGGCCTGGCGGACCTCCTCGGTGTCCAGCGGCGGCGGGTCGCTCCGCAGCCCGTCGACGAGCTCGGAGACCTTGGCGTGCATCTTCTGCCAGTCCTCGACCGCCTCGCGCACGTCGCGCAGCACCCGCTGCACGTCGTCGGCGATCGCCGCGGGGTCGTCGCCCTCGCGGATCCGGTCGATCTCGACGTGCATCCAGGACTCGCGGACCGCCTCGCCCTGCGGCTCGCTGGCCCCGTCGGCGACCGGCAGCACCTGCTGCAGCGCGCCGGTGATGTCGCGCACGACGTCGAAGTTGGGGTGGATGACCAGGTGCACGTCGCGCAGCTGGCGCGAGAGCTCCATGGTCAGCGAGTCGACCAGGAACGGCATGTCGTCGACGACCACCTCCACCACGGAGTGCCCACCCGCCGACCAGCCGTGCTCGGCGAGCGTGGGGGTGAAGACACGGACCTGGGCGGTGCCCTGGGGCCGGTCGGTGGCCAGCTTGAAGTGCGACGCGAGCGTGCCGTAGATGTCGACGTCGGACCGGTCGACCACGTCCTCGGGCGCCACGTGGCGGTAGTAGGCGCGGAGCAGGGCGTCGACCTCGTCGTGCGGTGGCCCCCCGGTCCCCTTGCCGTGTCGGGCCACGCCGACGGCCTTGTCGATGAGCTCAGCCTTGTCCGAATCCTGCGTCGTCGTTGACACGCTCTGACAGTAGGACCCCGCCTGCCTCCGCGCCAACAACAGACGGTTACCGCCGAGTTGGCATCGAGTGAAGTGGCCGTCGCCGTGTCTCGGGGTCGGCGTCGGGCCCGCCGCGCCGCCAGCAATGCACGGGCTCTCGGGCGGGCGGTGCCTGGACGGTAAGGGCCCCCTCGATTGGTCACACACCGCACGATCCAGCCCCGAATTCGTGCGGTTCGCGACCGTTCGTGGGAGTCAGCCCGCTCGCCGGACCCGACCACCGGCTACAGCTCCGAGCGCAGGTCCCAGAGCAGCGGGAAGTACTGCATGCCCAGCCGGCTGCGCAGGTACGCCGAGCCGCTCGACCCGCCCGTGCCCGACTTGCTGCCGATCATCCGCTCGACCATCACCACGTGCCGCGCCCGCCAGCTCGCGGCGAGCTCGTCGTGCTGCAGCAGCGCTTCCGCGAGCGCCCAGATGGCGGCGTACTGCGAGCGGTCGTGGGCGACCGTGCGCATCGACTGCGAGATCTCCTCGTCGGTCGCGGCCGGCAGGTCGTGGGCGCGCAGCACGTCGAGGAAGGCGTCCCAGAGGGTCGGCTCCGCCAGCCGGTGGGCCAGCCGCTCCTTCTCGCTGTCGGTCAGTCCCCGGAACCGATCGACGTACGCCGGGTCCTTGGCGCCGGAGAGGAACTCCAGCTCCCGGAACTGCACCGACTGGAAGCCGCTGGCCGGAGCCAGCCGCTGCCGGAACTCCAGGAAGTCCTGCGGGGTCATCGTCTCGAGCACGTCGACCTGCTGCACCAGCGTCCGCTCGATCACGTGCACCCGGGCGATCAGGTGCTGGGCCCACCACAGCCGGCCGTCGCTCATCGCGTCGCGGGCCGCGGTGACCTCGTGGAGCAGCTGCTTGAACCACAGCTCGTAGACCTGGTGGATGGTGATGAAGAGCAGCTCGTCGTGAGCGGGCGGGTCCGACTCGAGGTGCTGGGAGTCGAGCAGCTGGGGCAGCCGGAGGTAGCTGCCGTAGGTCAGCTGGGCGCCCTGCTCGCCGAACGACACAAAGTTCTCGCTCACGTGGCCACTCAACCACGCGAGACCTCCGGTGGCCCATGATGGTGCCCGATGAGGCCAGAGACCGTTGCCATGGGGATGGCCGTGGCGGTGCTTGCCCTGGCGGGCTGCACCGACGACGAGGGCGGGACGCCTGCGCCCACCGACAGCCGACCCAGCACCATCGCGGAGCTGGCCGAGGACCCGGCTGCCGCGACGGCCGTGGCCGAGGGCATCGAGGGCCTACGTGATGGCAACTCCGGCACCTTCACCACCCACCTCGAGTACGCCGACCTCACCATCGACTACTACGGCAGCTACCGCCTCGATCCGGCCCAGCAGCGGGTGTCGGTGACCGCGGAGCTCGCCGACGGCCCGGCTGCCACCGAGGCGGTGGGCGACGGCGGCGAGCTTCTACGTCCGGCTACCTCCCGAGGGGCCTGTCTCGTCCAAGTGCTGGGTGATCGGAGACGCCGCGCAGGTGACCGAGCTGACCGGCGTCGAGACCAACGCCGACTTCAACCAGGTGCCCGGCGCGATCGCCCTCGCCGCCACCGCTGAGGGCATCGCCCCCGCCGACGCGGGCGACCCCCCGACGATGTCCTCGGGAGCGTCGACCTGGCCACGGCGGCAGTCGCTGATCAGCCCCCGGCTTCCGGGGCTGCTGGGGATCGTCGTCGGGAGCGACCGGGTGCTCGCGAGGTTCTCCCTCGACGACGGCGTACTCGCGGCCATCAGCGTGGACGGTCCGGCCATCCTGGCGTCGCTGGCCGAGTCCGGCACCGAGGCCGACCCCGCCGAGCTGGAGAAGGTCTTCGGCGCCGCCACCCCTATCGCCGTGACGCTCTCCGACTCCGGTGCAGAGGTCGTGATCGAGCCACCGTCCCCGTCCGCGGTGATCGACCTCGCCCTGCCGGATGCCCAGCAGCGGGTCGCCGCGTGCGAGGCGGACGACGGAACCGGCGAGCCGTCGGACGACCAACCTTCGCCCCGCGCCGAGATGCGGCGGGCCGTGCTCCAGCTGGTGGAGGACAACACCGGCACTTTTGCCAGTGAGGTCACGGTGAACAATGAACTCGTCAGCAGCGTCACGGGCACCTACCAGCTGTACCCGGCAGCGTTCACGACCGAGGCCGCGTTCTTCGAGAAGGGCGTCGCCATCACCTCGAGCTCGATCGCCGTTGGCGACCAGGCCTGGGTCCGCTTCAACGCCGGTCATCCCGAGAGTGATGCGGGGTGCTGGGTGCACCTCAATCAGGGCTTCAACTCATTTGCGGGCTACGCGGCGGCCGGCGCAGGCGACCTGTACCCGCTCGCCGTCGGGGTAGCCGTCACGGGCCGCGGTGTCCGTCCCGCCGGGATCGGCAACATTGCTGGCACCTCCGACCTGTACACGACGCTCGCTGCCCTGGGACCCACGGTGCCCGAGTCCTTCGGTGTGCCGCTGAGGTCGCAAGCCCGCGCCGACATCACCTTCGACATCGACTCCGGGCGCGTCACACGTTGGAGCGCCGACGTCGTGGACGTTGCCAACTCCGCGCTGGACGCGGGCTTCGACATGGATCCGAAGAACCAGGACCTTGCCGTGCTCGTCGGCCAGGGCGGCACGATCGACGTCCGGCTAGAAGACCCGACCCTCGCGATGGACATCCGGCGACCGCCGGCCGGAAAGGTCGTCGAGTTCGTGACCGACCTGGACGAGCTCGACGAGAGGCTGCGCATCTGTGCGGCGGGCTCGGTGGGGGCCTGATGCGAGCAGGTGTGTCGCGACGGCGCCTTGCTGCCTCCCTCGCTGCTGGTGGCCGTCGTCTCCGCGTGCGGTGGCTCCGACGACGGCGATGACCAGGGTCCCCGGCCACCGGAACGGCTGGCGGACGCGATCACTGCGCTCGCCGACGCGAACACCGGCCGCTTCGCGAGCCGGACGACCGGGGCGGGCGGCGTACGGCACAGCACGTTCGAGGGCGCCTACCAGCTCACGCCGCCGGCAGCCTCGGCCACGGTGTCGAGGTACGACGACGAGGGCGGCGTGCGGGCCACCGAGGTGCTGGCCATCGGCCGCGATGCCTGGAGCCGCGACGCCGGCGCCGGCTGCTGGGTCCACTACGACGTCACCGAGCTGTTCGCGAACGGCCTGCTCGTGCGCAACGGCGACACCTACTTCCCCGCTCCGCTCGCGGTGGCGGCGTACGGCACGGGCGTCTACTCGATCGCCACCGGCCAGGTCTCCGGCACCACCGAGCTGACCTCGCTGCTGTCGGTCGCCGACCTCTCGCTGCCGGCGAAGCTGGGTCTCTCGCGCGCCGACGATCACCGCGTGGCGGCCGTGTTCCGGCTCGACGGCGACGGGCTCGCCGGCTGGAAGGTCGACGTGCGCGATGCCGTCGAGGCGACGCGGGAGCTCGCCGAGCCCAGCCCCGGGGGCGACGGTGGGATCAACGCGTTGTCGGTGCTCGGCGGCTCCATCTCGACCGAGGTGACCCACCGCGGTGAGCCGGTCGACATCGTGCCGCCACCGGCCGACGAAACGGTCGACTACGTCAGCGATCCCACGGAGCTGGCCGCGTTGCTGGCCGACTGTTGACCCGAGGCACCATGATGGCCGCCATGAAGTTCCGCAAAGAGCTGGCCTACGACGCCGACCCCGATGCCGTGTTCGCGATGCTGTCCGACCCTGCCTTCCGGGAGAAGGTCGCGCAGGCGCAGGAGGTCGTGTCGGTCGACGTACGGCTCACGACCTCGAGCGGCGGGTTCTCGTTGGTCAGCGACCAGGTGCAGAACACCGCTGGCCTGCCGGCCATCGCCAAGAAGATCGCCGGCGACACCACGCAGGCCGTGATCACCGAGGAGTGGTCGTCGACGAGTGGTGGCTCGATTTCGATCACCGCCCCGGGCAAACCGACCAAGGCCGAGGGGACGATCACGTTGAAGCCGGCCGGAACGGGTACCACCGAGCTCGTGGAGCTGGACGTGAAGGTGAAGGTGCCGCTGATCGGCGGCAAGCTCGAGCAGCTGATGGCCGACAACATCGACTCCGGGTTCGACGTCGAGCACCGGGTCGGACAGGCCTGGCTGGCGGGAGAACGATGAGCCGCCAGCTCGTGCACGACCTGACCTACGACGCTCCTGCTGAGCGGGTCACCGCGATGCTGGCCGATCCGGCGTTCCGCGAGGAGGTCTGCGACTTCATCGGGGCGCAGCGCCGGACCGTGGTCATCGAGCCGGTCGGCGAGGGCATGCACGTCAACATCGACCAGTGGCTGCCGACCGCCGGCGTGCCGTCGTTCGCGAAGAAGTTCATCGGCGACGAGACCAACATCGTGCAGCGCGAGATCTGGTCGACACCGGTGCTCGGCGACATCACCGTCACCATCCCGGGCAAACCCGGAGACATGACCGGCAGCGCCCGCATCGCGGAGGCTCACGGCGTCACCACCGAGACCGTCAGCATGACGATCAAGGTGGGGATCCCCCTGGTCGGGGGCAAGCTCGAGGACCTGATCTCCGGGCTGCTGCTGAAGTCGCTGAAGGCCGAGAACAAGGTCGGGCGCGACTACCTGTCGCGCTCCTGACGACGGCGTACGGCGATCACGACGCCGAGCGCCACGAACGGCCCGAACGCGAGCACCAAGGTCAGCACCGTCTCGAACGGATGCATCGCTCCGAGGTGCAGGGGGATCATGCGCTGATTGTGCCGCAGTGGTTGCGAGGCTGGTCGTTGGGGCGAGCCTCGAAACCACTCAGGCCTGGTGCGGGTAGCGGTGGTCCTTCGGGGGCACGAAGGTCTCCTTGATCGAGCGCGGCGAGGTCCAGCGCATCAGGTTGGCGGGGGCGCCGGCCTTGTCGTTGGTGCCCGACGCCCGGGCTCCGCCGAAGGGCTGCTGGCCGACGACGGCGCCAGTGGGTTTGTCGTTGATGTAGAAGTTGCCGGCGGCGAACCGCAGGGCTTCCTGGGCCCAGGCGATGGCGCGGCGGTCCTGGGCGATGATCGCGCCGGTCAGGGCGTAAGGGGCGAAGCTCTCCATCTGGGTCACGACCTTCTCGAACCGGTCGTCGTCGTAGACGTTGACCACCAGCAGTGGGCCGAAGTACTCGGTGGAGAACATCTGGTCGGTCGGGTCGGTGGAGGCCACGAGGGTGGGGCGCACGAAGTAGCCGACCGAGTCGTCGCTCTGACCGCCGGCCAGCACCGTGAGGTGGGACTGGCGCCTGGCCCGCGTGATCGCGGCCTTGAGCTTGGCGAAGGACCGGTCGTCGATGACCGCGCCCATGAAGTGGGACAGGTCGGTGACATCACCCATCGAGAGGTTCTCGATGTCACTGATGAGCTGGTCCTTGAGCTTGGCCCACACCGACTTCGCGACATAGGCACGCGAGGCGGCCGAGCACTTCTGGCCCTGGTACTCGAACGCACCACGGATCATCGCGACCCGCACCACGTCGGGGTCGGCCGAGGGGTGGGCGACGATGAAGTCCTTGCCGCCGGTCTCGCCCACGATCCGCGGGTACGACCGGTACGAGCTGATGTTCTCCCCCACCGTGCGCCACAGGTGCTGGAAGGTGGGGGTGGAGCCGGTGAAGTGGATCCCGGCCAGGTCGGGATGCGCCAACGCCACCTTGGAGACGTCGAGGCCGTCGCCGGGAAGCATGTTGATCACCCCGGGCGGCAGACCGGCTTCCTCGAGGAGCTCCATCAGCATCGAGGCGGCGTACTGCTGGGTCGGTGAGGGCTTCCAGATCACCGTGTTGCCCATCAACGCCGGTGCGGTCGGCAGGTTCCCGGCGATCGCGGTGAAGTTGAACGGCGTGATCGCGTAGACGAACCCCTCCAAGGGGCGGTGGTCGGTGCGGTTCCAGATCCCGGGGCTGTTGGCGATCGGCTGCTCGGTCAGGATCTGCTTGGCGTAGTGGACGTTGAACCGCCAGAAGTCGATCAGCTCGCAGGCCGAGTCGATCTCGGCCTGGAACGCCGTCTTCGACTGTCCCAGCATGGTGGCGGCGTTGACCCGCTGCCGCCACGGTCCGGCCAGCAGGTCGGCGGCCTTCAGCAAGACCGCGCACCGGTCGTCGATCGACATCCGGCGCCATTCCGGCGCGGCGTCAGCGGCGGCCTTGACCGCCGCCTCGGCGTCCTTGACGGTGGAGTTCTTGAAGGTGCCCAGCACGTGCTGGTGGTTGTGCGGCTGCACCACCGCCACCTCCACACCACCACCGGCCCGCTTCCGGCCGTTGATGTGGGCCCGCAGATTGTGCTGCCGGCGCTGCTGCTTCTCGAGCTCCGCGACCAGGGTGGCCCGTTCGGGGCTGCCCGGCGCGTAGGTCAGGTTCGGCTCGTTGATGGGAGCCGGAGGGAAAGAGATCGCGTCCATTCCGCGACTCTATGTTGGCTCAGATCAGGTAGGGAATTTCCTGGGTGGCGAACCACCCCAGGTCGTCGTCGGGGTCGTGGTCGTCGTCGGTGTCGGCGTGCACCGCGACCACCTGCTCCATCGCCACCGGACCGTCCTCGTAGGTCACCTCGGCCACCACGACCAGCCGGCGACCGGGTCCGTCGAGCAGTGCCTCGGCCGCCTCCGCTGCGGCGAGCAGGGCGGCGTACTCGGACTCGTCGTCCTCGCCCGGTGACACGAACCTCTCGGCGGACTCGGAGATGTAGCCGTTGTCGACGTACGTCGCCAGCCGGGCGAAGGTGGTCGGCAGATAGATCCTGGTCATGGCGACTTCTTGGCCGCTGGCGACCTGGCCGCCTTGGCGCCCTTGACGGGCGTCTTCTTGCGGCCGCGCGGCGCTCGCTGACGCCCGTCGGCGGAGGCGTCGACCAGCTCGACCAGCGCCTCCCGGATGCAGGTGCCGAGGAGGTCGGCGTCGGGCAGCCAGTCGCGGTCGGCGGCCAGGCCGTAGAACACCTTGCCGTCGTACGACGTGACGCCGATCGAGAGCGGATGCCCGGGCAGCAGCGGCGGGACGGGGTAGGTGCCGACCATGCGAGCCCCGGCGGCGTACAGCGACGCCTGCGGTCCGGGCACGTTGGTGATGCTCACCTGGAAGCCGCGCCGCAGCTCCGCGGCGGCCACCCGCGAGCCGATGGCGTGAAACGTCGTGGGCGCGAAGCCGGCAATGCCGGCCAGGCGGTTGGCGGCAACTCCGCGGCCGGTCTCCTTGTGCGCCTGGAACGCGTAGGACACCTGGTGCAGCCGCACGATGGGGCTGGGCTCGCCCACCGGCAGGTCGAGGAAGTGGGCCGCGATCATGCTGCCCAGCGAGGTCGCCTCGAGCTCCTCGTCGATGACGGAGACCGGCACCACCACGCGCACCTTGCGCAGCCCGCCGAGGGACTCGGTGCGGGTCATCAGCCAGGCCCTCAGGCCGCCCGTGATCGTCGCGAGGATCACGTCGTTGACCGTGCCGTCGTGAGCGCGCCGAACGAGCTGGTAGTCGGACAGGTCGGTGTCGACGGTCACCACGCGCCGCTGCTGGGAGAGCGGGCCGCTGATGGCCGTGGTCTTCTCTGGTCCGCGGCCGGCGAGGGCGCCCGCGACGCCCCGGACCTTCTTCGAGGTCTCGTCGGCAGTGCGCAGCACGGCGCTGGTGGTGGTCCGCAGTGTCTCGACCAGGGTCTCCGGAGCGGTCACCGAGTCCTTGACCGCGTCGATGATCAGGCCGGCCGGCGTGCGCGTGCCGTCCGGCAACCAGTCGTCGGGCTCGAGCGTCTTGGGCTCCGGGCTGAGGTCGAGCAGCAGCTGACCGAGGTCGACCGTCTGTACGCCGTCGACCAACGCCAGGTGCGCCTTCGACAGCAGCGCGACGTGGCCGTCGGCCAGGCCTTCGACGAAGTAGATCTCCCACAGCGGCCGGCTCCGGTCGAGCGGCCGGGAGACGATGCGGGCGACCAGCTCACGCAGCTGCTCCGGGGAGCCGGGGCGAGGCAGGGCGGAGCGGCGTACGTGGTAGCCGAGGTCGAACTGCTCGTCGTCGACCCACACCGGGTTGGCCAGCCCGCCAGGCACGTTCATCACGCGCTGGCGGTAGCGAGGCACGAACGGCAAGCGGTCGCGGATCAGCTCCAGCAGGCGCGCGTAGTCGAACCCTGAGTCGCCGCACTCGAAGATCTCGATCGTCGCGTTGTGTGCCGGCGCCTCGGGCGTCTCCGCCGTGAGGAACGCAAGGTCGCGCGGGCCGAGCCGCTCGCTCATCTCGCGCTCCTTCCGCTCGTGTGGCGGGGGTCTCGCCGCCGGCGACCCCATCGGTCGACGCTTGTCCCGCGTGGGATTCTTTCAGAGGTGTGCCCCGAACCCCGGCACCCGTCCGCCGAACGTGAGGAATACCGATGCGTCGACTCCTGGCTGCCGCCGTCGTGGTCCTGTGCACGATGGTCACCGTCACGGCCTGCGGCGACGACTCCGGCGGTGGGTCCGACGACGTCAAGACCATCGAGATCACCTTCGCGGGCGACACCGTGACACCGAGCGGCGAGCGGGTCGAGGTCGACGCCAACCAGCCGATCGACCTGGTGGTGACCGCGGACGCACCCGGTGAGATCCACGTGCACTCCGAGCCCGAGCACACGATCTCCTACTCGAAGGGCACCGATACGTTCGAGATCGCGATCGACAAGCCTGGCGTGGTCGAGGTCGAGTCGCACAACCTCGAGCAGATCATCGTGCAGCTCGAGGTGCGCTAGCGGTGCTTCCGCTTCTCGACGACCTCGTCCAGGCACACGGGGTCGGCGGCCAGAAGGACCTGCCGATCTCGCTGCCGCTGGCGATCAGCGGGGCGATGGCGGCACTCGTGGTCTCCTTCACGATCCTGGCGGTGGCCTGGCGCACTCCGCGCTACGACGCCGCCACCAGCGGCCGGCCGGCTCCGCAGTGGCTCGACGGCATCGTCGGTTCGGCGGCGTTCCGGGGGACGCTCCGGCTCGTCGGCTTCGTGCTGTTCGCCTACACGGCGTTCGTCGCCGTGGCCGGGCAGGACCTGTTCATCAACCCGATCTTCGGGCTGTTCTACGTCGTGCTGTGGGTCGGGGTGGTGTTCGCGTCGGTCGTCGTCGGCCCGCTGTGGAAGGCGATCAGCCCGGTCCGCACCATCAACCTGGCCTTCGCCAAGCTGTCCGGGAGCGACCCCGACCGAGGGGTGTACGACTACCCCGAACGCCTCGGCTACTGGCCGGCGGCCCTCGGCCTCTACGCGTTCGTGTGGATGGAGCTGGTCTACCCGTTCCAGACCGAGCTGGCCTCGGTCCGGCTCTGGGGCGCCGTCTACCTGGCCGTGATGCTGATCGGCGGCGCGCTGTTCGGCAACGGGTTCTACGCACGCGCCGACCCGTTCGAGGTGTTCTCGTCGCTCGTCGGCAAGCTGTCGCCGTGGTCGATGCGCGATGGCCACCTGATCATGCGGAGCCCGCTGGCGAACCTCGACAGCGTCGAGGTACGCCCCGGTCTGATCGTCGTGGTGGGCGTGCTGTTCGGCAGCACCGGCTACGACTCGTTCCGGGAGTCCAGCCGGTGGGTGCAGTTCGTCCAGGGCTCCAGCCAGCCGGAGAACCTGCTCAACAACCTGGCCCTGCTCGCCTTCTGCCTGGGCGCGACCGCGATCTTCGCGGCCGGCTGCGTGCTCACCGGCGTGGGACCGGAGACCTCCCGTCGCGAGCTGCCCAACCGGTTGGCGCACTCGGTCGTCCCCATCGTGGTCGGCTACTTCGTTGCGCACTACCTGACCTACTTCTTCGAAGTCACCCAACGCACCCTGACCTATGTCAGCGACCCGCTCAGCGACGGCAGCAACCTGTTCGGCACGGCGGACCTCCAGATCAACTACTGGTTCAGCTACCACCAGACCTTGGTCGCCACGATCAAGGTCGCGGCCGTCGTGATCGGCCACGTGCTCGGCGCGATGGCCGCCCACGACCGCGCGATCAAGATCCTCCCCGCCCGCCACCAGCTCACCGGCCAGCTCCCCCTGCTGTTCGCAATGATCGCGTTCACCGCGGGCGGTCTCTACCTGCTCTTCGCTTCCTGACCTCGATCCCTCTGTAGCTGACACGGCGACCGCGTCGTCGAGACCCCTGAGCCGATCTGCCCAGCGCGACGGGGCCGGGTTGGCGTGCGAGCTTGCGGGGTCTCGACAACGGCCTCGCCCAGGGGCTCGGCCTGCTCGACCAACGAGTGAGGGTTTGTTGGTCGAGCAGCGGGAGCGAGGAACGAGCGACCGCGTCGTCGAGACCCCTGTAGCTGACACGTTGACTTGTGGTGTCGTCGTCCTCCCGAAGGCGCGATGGTGTCGGCCTCCGACGGGCTCGTCAAGGGTTCGCTTCGCCGCTTCGCGCCCTTGACCAGCCCATCTCCGGCCGGAGATGGCGCCTATCGGGACGACGCCAACCTGTGGTCGGCTTGGTTTCGTTGGTCGAGCAGCGGAAGCGAGGAACGAGCGACCGCGTCGTCGAGACCCCGGAGCCGGCATCCGCCCAACGTGACGGGTCCAGTTCACTGTGTCGAGCAGCGGGAGCGAGGAACGAGCGACCGCGTCGTCGAGACCCCGGAGCCGATCCGCCCAACGTGACGGGTCCAGTTCACGTGCGAGCTTGCGGGGTCTCGACAACGGCCTCGCCCAGGGGCTCGGCCTGCTCGACCAACGGTGAGGTCTTTGTTGGTCGAGCAGCGGGAGCGAGGACACGAGCGACCGCGTCGTCGAGACCCCAGCGTGCAGCTCGGACACGTCGACGGCGCCGAAGTCGAGCGTGCAGGGTCTGTTGGTCGAGCAGCGGGAGCGAGGAACGAGCGACCGCGTCGTCGAGACCCCTGTAGTAGAGCGGGAAACTCGCCTGTGGACAACCCGCCGAGACCGTTACCCGACCGTGACCGAACAGGCGGGTTATGCACAGGAATCCGACCCCGAAATGTCGGTGGTCGCTGCTGGAATAGACCCATGACCACCACCGCATCGACCAGACATCGGGGACACCCGATCACGGTCGCTGCGAGCGAAATCGCACGAGACCTCCTCGACGAGTTGATCCAGCAGTCTCGACCTGGTCGATGGACGACGAACAGACCCGCGCAACGCTGCCCGAACTGACCCGCGCCGAAGCACGCGTGGCCGAGCTGAAGCTCCGCGTCGCCGCCCACGGCGAGAAGAACCAGATCGGCGACGAGTCGGGTGCTTCGAGCACCGCGAACTGGTGGGCCCACGCCACCAAGACCACCCGGGCCGCGACCCACCGCGACGTGAAGCTCGCCAAGGCGCTGGACACAGACGCGCACGAGCCGGTACGCCGCGCACTCGCCGCCGGCCGGCTCCTGGTCGACCAAGCCGCGGTCATCGTCCACGCCGTCAACGCACTCCCCGACGAAGCCGAGGCCTGGGTCGCGCCGAAGGCGCAGCAGTGGCTGCTCGACCAAGCCGCCCACCACGACGCCAAGACCCTGCGGGTCCTGGGGAAACGGATCCTCGAGGTCGTCGACCCCGCGGCCGCCGACGCCCACGAAGCCAGACTGTTGGAGCAGGAAGAACAAGCCGCCGACGCCGCGGCGATGTTCCGGATGCACGACGACGGCCACGGCAGGTGCCACGGGAAGTTCACCATCTCCTCCCGCCACGCCGCGATGCTGAAGAAGGCCTTGCTCGCGAAGGCCGCACCCAAACACCAGGCCGCGGTCAACGGACAGGCACCAGAGCCCGGCGTACCGACGGCCCACAAGATGGGGTTGGCGTTCCAGGAGTACATCGAGACCTACCCCGCCGACGCGCTCCCGAAGGCCGGCGGCGTCAACGCCACCGTCGTGGTCACCATGACCCTCGAAGCACTATTGGGCGGACTGAAGGCAGCCCGGCTCGACACCGGCGAGAAGATCACCGCCAGCGAGGCCCGCCGCCTGGCCTGCCAAGCCGGGGTCATCCCCGCCGTCCTCGACGGGAAGTCCAAGGTCCTCGACCTCGGCCGCAAACGCCGCTTCCACACCGAGGCCCAACGCATCGTCGCGACCATCGAACAAGGCGGCTGCACCGCCGAGGGCTGCGACTGGCCACCCGGCATGTGTCATCTGCATCATCCGCAGCCTTGGAGCCAAGGCGGCGAAACCAACCGCGACGGCAGACTCCTCTGCCCCCGCCACCACACCCTCGCCCACGACATCCGCTACGAGATGACCACCCAACCCCACGGCACAGTCAGCTTCCACCGACGCAGATAGGCCGACCCGGCACGGCCGAGGCGACCGCGAAACAGGCGGGAAACGGCAAACGCCGCAAAGCACGCGCAATCTGCCTACCCCACCTGTGCATCGACGGGCAGAGCATCGACGATGCCGCTCACCGCGCGTGTCAGCGCGGACTCTCCGGTCTCGACCAGCATCCGGCCGGAGACCAGGGCCCGGTCGACCGCGACCCGGTCCTCCGGCAGGAAGTGCAGCCCGGAGATGCGGCCGAAGCCAGCGACCATTCCGGCGACGTCCTTCTCCGACCAGCCGAGGGTCGGTCGCATCCGGTTGACCACCACCCGGACCGGAGCGCCACCGGTCAGCTCGCGTACGTCGACCAGCGCCCGCGCCAGCCGCGAGAGCCCCATCGGGTCGGCCGAGCCGACCACCACCAGCTCGTCGGCCACGTCGACCGCCCCGAGGGTGAGCTGGTTGCGGCCGGGGCGCGCGGCGTAGTCGTGTCCGGGCTGGTCCTCCAGACTGAACCCGGTGTCGACGACCACGGTGGCCTGGCTGCGGGCCACCTCGAGGAGGTGCTCGACCGTGCCGGCCCGCACCTCGGCGTAGCGATCCGGGCGGGGCAGGCCGGTGACCACCGACAGCCAGCCGTCGACGCCACGCTGCACCGTGGCGAACCTGGCCTCCAGGGCACCGGTGGTCGCGAGCCGGGCCGCGGAGAGCAGCCCCGAGACCTCGTCCATGATCCCGAGCTGTTGGGCGACCGTGCCACCGTAGGGATCGGCGTCGACCAGGATCGTGCGCCGCTGACGTCGGGCCAGCTCGCCCGAGATGCCCACGGCCAGCGTGGTGCGACCGGGCGCGCCCGCGGGTCCCCAGACGGCGATGATCCGCCCGGACTCACCCGGCGCCGGCACCGGTACGGCGGGCGGCTCGGCCGGCGGCCGGGCCGCCGTCGGCATCGGGTCGGGGGCGGTGACGACGTCAGGCAAGATCTCCAGCTCGTCGTCGGCGACGAGCGCGCGGATGCCGATCCGAGAGCCGCGGACCCGGCCCGGCTCGACCGCCCCGGCCGCCACCACCGCGACCGGCCGCACGCCGTGCTGGCGCAGGTGGTCGACCGCGGCCACGTCGAGACCCGGCGAGTCCAGCCCGAGCACGGCGACGTCGGCCTGGCCGGCGCTGGCAGAGGCAAGCAGGTCGTCGATGTCGACGCACCGCTTCAGCACCACAACGCCGGGATGCTCGTTGAGCGCGGTCAGCGCGGTCGACTCCCAGGGTGCGCCCGAGGCGACCATCAGCGCGACGATCATCAACCCACCTTGACCACGGTCACGACCGGGTCGTCGAGGTCGGCCCGCTGGGCGAAGTAGTCCTGGGCCTGGCCCTCGCTGACCACCACGTCGATGGTGCGGTTGCCCGTGGCCGCGAAGTTGTCCTCGACCGGTGGCGCGTCGACCACCGTGACCGCCTCCAGAGCGGGATCGCCCGTCGGGGCGCCCTTGCCGGTCGCGGACGCGAGGTAGACGTGGACGGTCGAGCCGGCCGTCACCGCCGACGGCACCTGTTCGTTGTCGACCGCGATCCGCACCTGGAGAGTGCCGCTGGCGCCGGCGGAGCCGATCGCGGCCCGGGGCAGGAGTTCCCCCTCCCCCACGCCTCGGGTGAGCTCGAGATCGGCCGGCAGCTCTTGGTCGACCGTGAAGTAGCGCTCGAGGTCATCGGCGTCAGCGAACCGCACCCGCTCCGAGACCAGGTCGTCGGCGGTCACCTGGTCGCCCGGTCCCATGTCGGAGGACACCGCCCACACGGCGACCGTGTCGTCCGCGCCGGCGAGCAGCCGGGCGCCGGCAACGACACAGGCGGCGACGATCGCAACCCCCACCCACAACCGCGGGTCACGCCAGCCCGGCGTGGTCACCCGCATCGCTGGTGGTGGCGCAGTTGGGGACGCGTCAGCGCCCTGGATCCCGAGATTCCGTGGCACCCGCACATCATGCAGGTCGCACGCCTGCTGGTCACCTGGTCGTCCACAGGCGAGGCGTTGCCGGGCAACTCGTGGGGCGGAAGGTGCGACGATGGGGCCATGGCAGACGGTCCCCGCTTCCTCACGCTCGCCGACGTCGCGGAGGTGCTCAACACCTCCATGGCGCAGGTCTACGCGCTCGTACGCCGCGGCGAGCTCGAGGCGATCAGGATCGGCGGCCGCGGCCAGTGGCGGGTCGAGGCGACCAAGCTGGAGGAGTACATCCAGCGGGCCTACGCCGACACCAAGGACCACATCGCCGCCACTCCGTTTGTAGATGAGCACAGCGTGGAGGAAGCCAGCGTCGACGACTGAGGTCCTAGCCCGTCTCGGAGCCGAGGGTGACCTCGGCCGTCTCCTCGTCGCCGTCGCGCATGATCGTGAACTCCAGCGTCTCGCCCGGCTGGTGGCTGCGGATGGTGACGATCAGCGCGATGCCGTTGGTGACCCTCTCACCGTCGACCGCGACGACCACGTCGCCCTTCTCGAGCCCGGCGGCCTCGGCCGGCGTGTCCGCGAGCACCTTGTCGATGGTCGCGCCGTCGCCGTCGGTGCCGCCGGTCTGCACCTGGGCCCCGATCACCGGATAGCTCGCCTCGCCGGTCTCGAGGATCTGGTCGGCGGTGACGATCACCTGCTCGATCGGGATCGCGAAGCCGACGCCGATGTTTCCCGCCTCGCCGTCGATGGTGCCGCCACCGTTGGTAGCGATCGCCGAGTTGACGCCGACGACCTGCCCGCGCAGGTTGACCAGCGGGCCACCGGAGTTGCCGGGGTTGATCGCGGCGTCGGTCTGGACGGCGTTGATGTACGACGACTCGTCGCCCGCCTCGCCGGTGGTCACCGGGCGCTTGAGGGCGCTCACGATGCCGGCGGTGACGGTCGAGCTCAGGCCCAGCGGCGAACCGATCGCGACCACGCCCTCCCCGACCCGGAGCCGCTCGGACTTGCCGAGCGACGGCCGGGCGCAGCCCGGTGGCGTCCCGGGCGTAGAGCACCGCGAGGTCGTAGACCGGGCTGCGGCCGACCACCGTGGCCTTGTAGCGGTTGCCGTCCTGGTCGACGATCTCGATCGGGCCGTCGTTCTCGGCCGCGTCGGCGACCACGTGGTTGTTGGTCACGATGTGACCCTGGCGGTCGAGGACGAAGCCGGAGCCAGTGGCGCCGCCGTCGACGCCTTCGTACTCGGCGGAGATCTGGACCGTGCTGGGCAGCAGCTCCTCGGCGACGGCGGCAACGGTGCCGTCATCGACCGAGAGTGGCGGCAGCGACTGGGTGTCGACGGCGTCGAGTCCACCCTTGACCGTGCCGGGGGTGTCGGACGGGTCGTCCCGGAAGGCCTCGTAGGCGACCGACCCGGCGACGCCACCGATCACGCCGAGCACGAGGGCGGTGGACGCGACGACCGGCCAGATCCAGCCGCTCACCCGGCTGCGGGCGGGGGCTGCGTGGCGCGCCGGCGGAGGCGGGAGCGGGGCCGCTCCCGGCGGCGGGTACGCCGGCCACGGGTCGCCCGTGGGCGGCAGCCACGACGGCGACTGCCCCGAGGCGTCGCTCGAAGGATCCTGCTGGGTCACGACTCCATCATCCCCCGCGCGACAAAGCGGCAGCGACGCCGCGTCAGGGACCGGGGCGGTGCGAGGGCACCGAGACCGGCGGTGACGAGGGGGTGACCAGCTGGGTGACGGGAGCCCGTCGATCGATCGAGGGGGCATCGGCCGGTGCCGCGCCCAGGGCGAGCACGCCCATCACCGCCGCGCCGACGGCGCCGCCGCCGATCGCGGCCATGCTGAGCCCGGCCCGGCGCGACCGGTGTGCGTCGAGGCTCAGGTAGACGTCACCCGGCGGCATGCCGAGCAGCGAGCCCTTGAGGTGGTCGGGAGCGCAGCCGCCGTCGAAGGAGAGGCCGGCCAGCCGGGTCTTCACCCAGCCCTCGCGCTCGACGAGGTCACGACAGGTGTGGCAGGCGAGCACGTGTTCCCACGCGCGCTCGGTCTCCTCGCTCGACAGCTGCCCGTCGAGAAGTGCGCTGACCCGAGTGCCGAGGTGGCCGATCACGCCGTTCCTCCGACGGCGCGGACCACGGGGGTCAGCGGGCCGGCGTAGCGGGTGCGGCCGTCCGACGGCGCGCGGTGGGACAGGGCGGTGCGCAGCATGGCGCGGCCGCGGTGGATCCGCGAGCGCACGGTGCCGAGCTTGGCGCCCAGGATCTCGGCGATCTCGTCGTAGGTGAGCCCCTCGACGTCGCAGAGCACCACCGCGGCCCGGAAGTCGGGCGGCAGGGTGGCCAGCGCGGCCTCGATGTCGTCATCGAAGGTGCGGTCGGCGTACGCGACGTCGGGGGTCGGGGCGGCGCTGGTGAGGCGGTCGGCGCGCTCGTCGGACAGCGCGTCGAAGCGGATCCGCTGCTTGCGGCGGGCCTGGTCGAGGAAGAGGTTGGTGGTGATCCGGTGCAGCCAACCCTCGAAGGTGCCGGGCGTGTAGGTGTCGAGCGAGCGGAAGACGCGGACGAAGACCTCCTGGGTGAGGTCCTCGGCGTCGTGCCGGTTGCCGGTCAGCCGGTAGGCCAGGCGGTAGACGCGACCGGAGTGCTGCTCGACGATCTCGTCCCAGGTGGGCACGCCACCGGCCGAGTCGACCGACTGGTGTCTCGCTCATCTTTGCCCCTCTGGCACGCACTCTGCGACTGACCTCTCGTACGTTAAGCACTCCGGCTGAGAGAACCCTGTGAGGATCCCGGGCAGCCACTCATCGATGACAACGAGCCGACCGGCGGCGGTGTTCCCGTCTTCGTCGCTTCGCAGGCGATACGTTGGCCTCGACCACCGAGGCTCTGCAATCGAGGAGGACTGTCATCGCGACTCCGACCCAGCCGATCAGCGCCGCCAGCTGGTCCTACGCCGAGCAGTTCGTCGCCGAGGACGAGGTCCTCGCGACCGCCCGCGCCCGCGCCGAGGAGGTCGGCGTCGTCGGCATCGGCTCCGGCGGCGGCGCGGCGCTGCGCTTCCTCGCCTCGGTGCTCGACGCCCGCTCCGTGGTCGAGATCGGCACCGGCACCGGTGTCTCGGGCGTCTGGCTGCTGCGCGGCATGCGTGCCGACGGAATCCTCACCACCGTCGACATCGAGACCGAGCACCAGCGACTGGCGCGGGAGACCTTCACCGACGCCGGCTACGCCTCGCAGCGGGTCCGCACGATCGCGGGTGCCGCCCTCGACGTACTCCCCCGGCTCACCGACGGCCACTACGACATCGTCTTCTGCGACGGCGACAAGGCCGAGTACTCCGCCTACCTCAAGGAAGCCCTGCGCCTGCTGCGGCCCGGCGGCGTCGTGGCGTTCGACAACGCCCTGTGGCACGACCGGGTCGCCGACCCCGCGCAGCGCGACCGTGACACGACGACCATCCGCGACCTCGGCAAGGAGATCGCCGAGACCGACGCGCTGGTCTCCGTGCTCCTGCCGGTCGGCGACGGCCTGCTGATGGCCAAGAAGGAATGGCTGCCCGAGACCGAGTGATCAGGCGCGCGGAGCAGCCGCGAACCCGTCCCAGCCCTCGGCGATCGCGACCACGTCGCACTCCTCGATCAGGATCGGTGCGCTGCCGATGATCTTCGAGCCCGGGGCATCGGCCGCGCCCTCGGTGAAGGTGCGCTGGAACTCGGCCCGCGCCTCGTCGCTCGCGAAGACGTAGTTGCCTTCGAACCACTCGCCGCGGCGCACCCGCCAGGTCTTGTAGCTGAGCCCGGCCATGCCGGTGAACTTCGCGTGCGAGGTGCCTTCGACGTACGACGCCAGCTCGTCCTCGACCCCCTCGGGGGCCTCGGCGAGCGACCAGCGGACGGTGAGTCCTCTCATGTTCTGACTCCCTTCAGTGGGTCGGGGCTGCCGAGCCAGGCGAGCAGGGCGCGGGCCCCGAACCCGGAGGGTCCCGGGGTCCACTCGTGCATCTCCTTCGGCACATCACCGACCGAGGCGAGGTCGAGGTGTGCCCAGGGCACGCCCTTCACGAAGTGCTGCAGGAACAGGGCGGCCGTGATCGCGATGGCGTGCTTGGGTCCGTTGTCGGCGTCGGCGACCTTGGACGCCAGCTTGTCCTCGTAGCCGGCATGCAGCGGCAAGCGCCACAGCGGTTCACCGGCGCTCTCGCCGGCCGCGAACAGGGCGTCGGCCAGCGCGTCGTCGTTGGCGAAGAGCCCGCCGACCTGCTGGCCGAGGCCGACCTTGATGCTGCCGGTGAGGGTGGCGACGTCGACGATGACGGCGGGGTCGAGCTCCGCGACGGCGTACGCGATGGCGTCGGCCAGCACCAGGCGGCCCTCGGCGTCGGTGTTGGTGACCTCGGTGGTGCGGCCGCCGTAGTGACGGAGCACATCGCCGGGGCGCAGGGCGTTGCCGGAGATGGCGTTCTCGGCGGCGGGGATGAGGCCCACCACCCGCAGCGGGCAGCCGACGGCGGACAGGGCGGCCATGGTCGACATGACCACCGCGCCACCCGTCATGTCGCGCTTCATCGTGGACATCGCCTCGCCGGGCTTGATCGTGAGCCCGCCGCTGTCGAACGTGATGCCCTTGCCGACGAGCACGACCGTCGGAGTGCCCCGCTTGGATTTCTTCGGGGCGTAGTCGAGCCGGATCAGGCGCGGCGGGGTGGCCGAGGCCTGGCCGACGCCGAGGATCCCGCCGAAGCCCTCGTCCGCGAGCTCTCGCTCGTCCCAGACCCGCACGTCGAGGCCGCTGGCGGCAGCCAGCTCTTGGGCTTGCTCGGCGAGCCAGGCTGGATTCTTGAGGTTGGACGGCACCGTGGCCAGCATCCGCGAGCGCCAGCCGGCGCCGCCGACCGCGACCGCGCGCTCGAGGGCCGGTCGCAGCTCCTGGGGCATCTCGGCGAGCACGACCCGGCCCGCGGGCCGGGTGGCCGGCGGCTCGGACCTCCAGTGGAACGCGAAGGACCCGAGCATCATGCCGACCACGAACGGTTCGACGGCGTCGGGCGCCAGCGCAGCAATGGAGGTCGCCACGGCACCGCGGTTGGTCACCGCCTTGGCCAGCGCGGCTCCGGCCCGCCGGAAGTCGATGGGCCGGGCGGCGCCGACGCCGACCAGCAGCACCAGACGCAGGTCGGCGTTGTCGGCTGTGCCGAGCGGCACCGGCACCGAGACGATCTCGCCCGTCGTGCCGGAGGCCTGGTGCGCCTCGAGCGCGCCGATCAGATCCGTCGCGAGGGCGTCAGCGAGCGCAGCGGCCCCGGGGCCGAGCACCAACGAGCCGTCGTCGCCCGGTTGCACGGGCACGGCAACCACTTCGGCCCCGAGAATCGCGTGTGGCAGGAGGTCGCTGAGAGCGAACTCCGGCGGAGAGACCTGACTGGGAAGACTGGTCGTCACAGATAAGGGTCGAATCACCCTACGACGGTCTTGAGGGCGTCACCGAGCGCTCCGGCCTCCTCCGCATTGAGCTCGACGACGAGCCGGCCACCACCTTCGAGCGGAACGCGCATGACGATGCCCCGCCCCTCCTTGGTGACCTCGAGCGGACCGTCGCCGGTCCGCGGCTTCATTGCCGCCATGCGGCACCTCTTCCTGTGACTCAACCGAGAGCAGCCAGTCCTGCTACTCACACTGCGCAGCCATTATCCCCCATCGACCGGTAGACCCGCACCAGAGGTACCGCTCCAGTGAGACCACGTTCGGGCGAGCCGGGTGGCACACTCACGGCATGCATGCCCGGTCGGCCCTTTTCGACCTCTACGGCGACCACCTGCGCACCCGTGGCAACGAGGCGCCGGTCGCCGCGATCGTGCGGCTGCTGGCACCCGTCGGGATCGCCGCCCCAGCCGTGCGCACCGCCATCTCGCGGATGGTCACGCAGGGGTGGCTCGAGCCGATGACCGCGGACGCCGGCCGTGGCTACCGCGCGACTGCGCTCGCCCAGCGGCGGCTCGACGAGGCGGCCGACCGCATCTACCGTCGCCACGTGCCCGCCTGGGACGGCACCTGGCACCTCGCCGTCGTCGCCCCGTCGACCGACCGCAGCAGCCGCACCCGACTGCGTGCCGACTTGGCCTACCTCGGCTACGCCGAGCTGGCCGACAACGTCTGGGTCAGCCCCTTCGCGCGCATCGAGCTGCCGTCGGTCCTGCAGCGCGGCGACGCGACCGCCCGCACGGCGCGGCTGGTCGACCCGGACCCGGACCCCGTCGACGCGTGGGACCTGCCAGCGCTCCGAGCGGCGTACGACGCCTGGCTGGCCACCTCGGCCGAGCTGGTCGCCGTACACACCGCCCAGCACGCCGAACCGGACGAGGCGGCATTCGCGGCGCGCTTCCATCTCGTGCACGAGTGGCGGAAGTTCCTGTTCGCCGACCCCGGCCTGCCGCCCGAGCTGCTGCCGAGCGACTGGCCCGGCCACGAGGCCGCCCGCAGGTTCGCCAGCGAGGCCGCCCGACTGCTCCCCGGCGCGGACCGGTTCATCGACCGATGCCTGGCCTGAAAGACTCAGCCCATGACCGCACCCGTACTGCTCGACGTCACCGACGGCATCGCCACGATCACGCTCAACCGCCCGGAGGCGATGAACAGCCTCGACGTGGCCACCAAGGTGCTGCTCCTCGAGATGCGTCCGCCAGGTCGCCGACGATCCCGCGGCCCGCTGCGTGGTGCTCACCGGCACCGGTCGCGCGTTCTGCACCGGCCAGGACCTCAAGGAGCACGTGCAGCTGCTCGACAACGGCGGCAGCGACCAGCTCTTCACGACCGTCGACGACCACTACAACCCGATCGTCACCGCCCTCGCCGGCATGGCGAAGCCGGTCATCGCCGCGGTCAACGGGGTTGCGGCCGGGGCGGGCGCCAGCCTCGCCTTCGCCTGCGACCTACGGCTGGTGGCCGACACCGCCGGCTTCAACCTGGCGTTCGCCAACGTCGCGCTGTCGTGCGACACGGGCGCCAGCTACCACCTGCCGCTCCTGGTCGGCCGGGCCAAGGCCCTCGAGCTGCTCTACTTCCCCCGCACGGTCAAGGCCGACGAGGCGGTCACCCTCGGCCTCGCTACCAAGATGGTGCCGGCCGACGCGCTGGCGGGCGAGGTGGGCGCACTGGCCCGCCGGCTCGCCGACGGCCCGACCGTCGCCCTCGGCGCCATCCGGCAGTCGGTCGCGTACGCCGCCGGCCACTCCTTCGAGGAGGCGTTGGCGTTCGAGAGCTCGATGATGCAGAAGACCGGCGCCACTGCCGACCACTCCGCCGCCGTCGCTGCGTTCGTGGCCAAGGAGAAGCCGGTCTACGAAGGGCGCTAGCCCACCTGTCCGAGCCGTCCGTCAGAGCGGGAATCGCTCCGGATCCAGGTAGGCCCAGGTGAAGACGATGACGCCGACCAGCATGCCGACGTGCGCGAGCACGGACAGTCCTGGGCCCTCCGACCACGAGTCCTGGGTGGCCTCGGCGGCGTGCTTGCCGCGGGTGGGCAACCAGCGGACCAGGATCAGCAGGCCCGCCCCGACCACGATCCACCAGAAGGCCAGCGCCACGATGCCGACGAGGGTCCGCTGGTCCTCCGCGAGAGCGTCCTCTCCGAGCAGAAAAACCAGCCAGGTCACCAGCGCGAGGACACCGGCGACGGTGTGCACGCCGAGCAGCCGTCGGCCGACATCGATCCGCCGCGCACCCTCTGACCTGCCCAGACGCAGTCGGGTCAGCACGACCACCACCGCGGCCAGCCCGGTCAGCACGTAGACGATCAGCTCGGTCGACACGTGCCTGATCCTGTCAGATAGCGGGCTCGTCCGGCTTCTGGCGGGCTTCCGCCGGCTCCTCGACAGCCTGAGAGGCCTCCTCGCGCTCGCGGGCCAGCCGGTCGAGCAGCGCGTCCACCTCCGACATCCGATAGCCACGGAACGCGAGCGAGAAGCGGACCCTCCGGAGGTCGTCGGCGGACAGCGGGCCGGTGGCCGGCACGTCGGCGTCGGGCCGGTCGTCGTACGCCGGCTGGAGCGGAGCGCCCTTGCCTGCCGCGACCGCAGCCACCCCGCCCATGGCAAGGACGATCAGCACGGCGAAGAACCACATCATCGGTCGATCCGCCCTTGCACCATCACCGCGACCGCCTCGTCCACGTCGTCGGTGAGAATCAACCGGTCCAGGTCGGCCTCCGCGATCTTGCCGTCGGCCATCACGGTGTCGCGCAGCCACGCGAGGAGCCCGGACCAGTACTCCGTGCCGACCAGCACGATCGGGAACGTCGTGATCTTCTGGGTCTGCACCAGCGTCATCGCCTCGAACAGCTCGTCCAGGGTGCCCAGCCCGCCGGGCAGCACGATGAACCCCTGCGAATACTTCACGAACATCGTCTTGCGCGCGAAGAAGTAGCGGAAGTTGACGCCCACGTCGACCCACTCGTTGAGGCCGGACTCCCACGGCAGCTCGATGCCGAGGCCGACGCTGATGCCGCCGGCCTCGCTTGCACCCTTGTTGGCGGCCTCCATCGCGCCGGGGCCGCCACCGGTGATCACGGCGAAGCCGGCGTCGACCAGCTTGCGGCCCACCTCCTCGCCCTGCGTGTACGACGGGTGGTCGACCGGCGTGCGCGCGGAACCGAACACCGCGATCGCTGGGCCGAGCTCCGCCAAGGCGCCGAACCCCTCCACGAACTCCGCCTGGATCCGGAGCACGCGCCACGGATCGGTGTGCACCCAGTCCGTCGGGCCGCGGGAGTCGAGGAGGCGCTGGTCGGTCGTCGTACCGTCCACCTGGTCGCGGCGCATGATCACCGGGCCCTTGGTCTTGGACTTCATGTGGTGGCTCCCAACCAGCTCTTCAGCTGCCGTTCGCAGCGCTCGATGTGTTCGATCGGCACGTGCTCGTCCTGCTTGTGGGCGAACATCGGGTCGCCCGGCCCGAAGTTGACCGCGGGCACGTCGAGCACGGTGAAGCGGGCGACGTCGGTCCAACCGAACTTCGGGTTCACCTCGCCGCCGACCGCCGCGATGAACTCCTTTGCGGCCGGCCGCGCCAGACCCGGGTGGGCGGCGGGCGAGTTGTCGGTGATGGTGACGGCGTAGCCCTCGAAGAAGTCGATCACGAACGCCTCGGCCTCGTCCTCGGTGCGGTCGGGGGCGAAGCGGTAGTTGACCGAGACCACGCACTCGTCGGGCAGGACGTTGGTGGCGACGCCGCCACGGATGGCGACGGCGTTCAGCCCTTCGTGGTACTCGAGCCCGTCGATCACCGGCTTGCGGGCCTCGTAGCCGTTGAGCCGGGCCAGGATCTCACTGGCGCGGTGGATCGCGTTGACGCCCTTCCAGCTCCGCGCCGAGTGGGCCCGCTCCCCCGTGGCGCGCACGTCGCACTGCAGCGAGCCCTGGCAACCGGCCTCGACGACCGCGCCCGACGGCTCCATCAGGATGGCGAAGTCGGCCCGCATCAGGTCGGGGTGGCTCATGGTGAGCTTGAAGAGACCGTTGTGGTGCGACTCGATCTCCTCGCAGTCGTAGAGGATGAAGGTGAGGTCGCGGTTGGGCTCGGTCACGTCGGCAGCCAGCTTGAGGATCACGGCGTCGCCGGCCTTCATGTCGCAGGTGCCGAGGCCGTGCAGGATCCCGCCCTCGCGGCGCACCGGCAGGTTGCTGTTGATGGGCACGGTGTCGAGGTGGCCGGCGATGACCACTCGCTCGTCGCGGCCCATCTCGGTGCGGGCGACCACGGTGTTGCCGTGGCGGCTCACCGTGAGGTGACCGAGGGGCGTCAGCGCCGCCTCGACCGCGTCGGCGATCGCCCGCTCGTTGTGGCTCACCGACTCGATGTTGACGAGCTGCTCGGTGAGCGTGACGACGTCGGCGGACAGGTCGAGCACGTGCGGGTCGGTCATGGCGGATAGTCAACCAGCCGTCCCGGTGAAAGTGGTTTCGCCACCTTCCGCAAAACTGGAACACGTTCTAGTCTGTGGGTATGCGCAACGGAGTAGTCCTCTTCTCGTCCGACCGCGGCATCACGCCCGCCGATCTGGCCGTGGCCGCGGAGGAGCGGGGGTTCGACACGATCTACGTGCCCGAGCACACCCACATCCCGGTACGCCGCGACGCTGCCCACCCCGGCACCGGCGACGAGACCCTCCCCGACGACCGCTACCTGCGCACCCTCGACCCGTGGATCTCCTTGGCCACGTGCGCGCAGGTGACCACGAAGATCCGGCTCGCGACAGCCGTCGCGCTACCCGTCGAGTCGGACCCGATCACGCTCGCCAAGGCCATCGCCACCCTCGACCACCTCTCCGGGGGCCGGGTCACCATCGGCGCGGGCTTCGGCTGGAACACCGACGAGCTCGAGGACCACCACGTGCCCGCCGCGAAGCGACGCACCGTGCTTCGCGAGTACGTCGAAGCGATGCGCGCGCTGTGGACCCAGGAGGAGGCGTCGTACGACGGGGAGTTCGTGCGGTTCGGCCCCTCGTGGGCCTTCCCCAAGCCGACGCAGGCCCACGTGCCGCTGATCATCGGCGCCGGCGGCGGGCCGAAGACGTTCGAGTGGATCGCCCGCACCGCCGACGGCTGGATGACCACCCCGCGCGAGGACGGCATCGGCGACAAGGCGACCGCCCTCAAGAAGGCCTGGGCAGATGCCGGCCGCGACGGCGAGCCGGACATCCGGGTGCTGATCGCCGCGAAGCCGACGCCCGAGGACTTCGTCGAGTGGGCCGAGGCGGGCACCAGCGAGCTGATCTGGGGCGTGCCGGACAAGTCCCCCGACGAGGTCCTCGCCTACCTCGACCGCCTCGCCGGCCGCCTCGCCCTCTGATTTCCCGCTGACCCGTCAGAAGATCTTCTGACGGGTCAGCGCTACTTCTCGGCCAGGTACGCCAGTACGCCGTCGATGATCCGGGCCAGGCCGAACTCGAGCTCCCGGCCGGGGTCGCTGGCGGCCTGGTAGGCCTCGCCCGCCGCTTGGCCGACGCGACCGGCGATCGGGTACTCGCGCTGCGCCATCACCTCGCCGAGCGTCTCGTAGTTCGCCTCCCACCACTCGAGGTCGGTCATCCCCGACTCGCGCTCGGCCCGCTTCACCTCGTGCTCGGCCCGGGCGCTGTTGCTGGCGAACCCGGCCAGCAGCGCGATCGCCTGGTCCATCTCGAGGTCGTCGAGCCCGATGCCCTCGACAGCCGACAGCTGCCACTCGTAGCGATCGGCCATGTGCGGTCCGAGCCACGGCCGGACCCCGGAGACCTCGAGCAGCCAGGGGTGGGCGCGCACGTCGGCGTACTGGGTGCGCGCGACCAGCTCGAGCCGGGCGCGCAGCTCATCGGGCAGCGGCGGCAGCTCGGTGCGGCCGAGCACCTGGTCGACCATCAGCACCACGAGCTCGTTGCGTCCGGGCACGTAGGTGTAGAGCGTCATCGCGCCCAGGCCCAGCCGCTGGGCAAGCCCGCGCATCGAGAGCCCGGCCAGCCCGTCGCGGTCGGCGATCTCGATCCCCGCGTCCACGACCTCGTCGACGGTCAGCTTCTGCTTCGGGCCCCGGCGCGCCGGACCCTCCGACGCCGGTGAGACATGACGCCACAGCAGGCGCAGCGCGGGATCGGGTTCGTGGGGCACGGGGGAAGCCTAACTTCATCGTACGGCGTACGGAATAAATGCTACGCTCCGCCGGTTCGATTCTCGTACGCCGTACGAAGTTAGGAGCACCATGTCGCCCACTCCACCCTCTGCCGCACCGCTCATCGCCCGCGGGCTGCGGAAGACCTATGGCGAGACCCTCGCCCTGGACGGATTCGACCTCGAGGTCGCGAACGGCACCGTGCACGCCCTGCTCGGCCCCAACGGCGCCGGCAAGAGCACCGCGATCAACACCCTGGCCACCCTCACCCGCTGCGAGGAAGGAGAGGCGTCGGTCAACGGTCACGACGTACGCCGTGAGCCGCGGGCGGTGCGCGCCGCCATCGGCCTGGTCGGACAGTCCGTCGCGCTCGACGAGGTGTTGCACGGCCGGGAGAACCTGGTGATGTTCGGCCGCCTGCACGACCTCTCCAAGGCGGAGGCCAGAGCGCGGGCCGAGGAGCTGCTCGCGACGTTCGACCTCACCGATGCGGCGGACCGGAAGGTCTCGACGTACTCGGGCGGCATGCGTCGACGGCTGGACATCGCCGCGAGCCTGATCCGGAGACCGCGGCTGCTGTTCCTCGACGAGCCGACCACTGGCCTGGACCCGCGCGCCCGCAACGAGGTGTGGCAGACGATCCGCGCCGTGGTCGCGGCCGGCACGACGGTGCTGCTGACCACGCAGTACCTCGACGAGGCCGATCAGCTCGCGGACCGGATCACCGTGATGGGCGCCGGGCGGGTGATCGCCGAGGGCACGTCGTCGGAGCTCAAGGGCCGGCTCGGCGGCGATCGGGTGATCGTCACCGCGGCCGCCGCGACTGACCTCGAGCAGGTGCGCGCGGTGCTCGCCGGCACCGCCGACGTGGAACTGCACCAGGTGACGGTCGACGCCGGCGAGGCAGGCGGTGGCGCGGCGCTGACCGCGGCCATCCGCGCCCTCGACGCTGCCGGGCTGCCGTTCGACGACGTACTGCTGAGGAGGCCGACCCTCGACGAGGTCTTCCTCCACCTCACCGCCCCCAGCACCGCCCCTGCCATCGAAGGAGCCGCCCGATGACCGCCGCCACGTCAGCCGCACGCCACAGCTGGGTGATCACCCTGCGCGATCTCAAGCACTGGGTGCGCGAGCCCTGGGGGCCGATCTTCGGAATCGCGTTCTCGATCATGCTGCTGCTCGTCTTCGGCTACCTCTTCGGCGGTGCGATCGAGCTGCCGGGTGGCGGCGACTACCTGCCGTACCTCCTGCCCGGCATGTTCGCGCTGTCGATGCTGTTCGGCATCGAGACCACGATGGCCGCCGTCACCACCGACACCAAGCGCGGGGTCACCGACCGGTTCCGCTCGTTGCCCATGAGCAGCGTGGCGGTGCCGCTGGGGCGGGCCGGCGCCGACATCTTCAACTCTGCCGCCCAGCTGGGCGTGCTGATGGTGGGTGGGCTGGTCGTCGGCTGGCGCATCGACGGTTCCCTCGGCGGAGCCATCCTGGCCACCGCCCTGTTGCTCTGGTTGCGGTTCGCGATGCTGTGGCTCGGGATCTACCTCGGCCTCGCGTTCCGGGGCGAAGGCTCGATGGCGGCCGTGCAGGTGCTGGTGTGGCCGATCGGGTTCCTGTCGAACCTGTTCGTCGCTCCCGAGACGATGCCGGGGTGGCTGGAGTTCCTCGCGCAGTGGAACCCCGTCTCCGCCACGGCGGCCGCCTGCCGCGACCTGTTCGGCAACCCCACGGGCATCACCGACGGCGTGCTCGCCGACCACGCGCTGCTGTTGGCCTTCGCCTGGCCGGCCGCGCTGACGCTGCTGTTCGTGCCGTTGTCCGCGCGGGCCTACCGCAACCTCAGCCGCTGATCTCCCGCTGACCCGTCAGAAGATCTTCTGACGGGTCAGCGGTTGACTTCGGCCGCAGCGCCACGTTGCCTGGGGGCCGTGCACAAGATCGCGCTCGCTCTGCTCGAATCACTCGACGCGGCCCAGGCCGACCGGGCCCGGGGTTCGCACGAAGATCCTCGGCTCACCGAGTGGAGCTACCTGCCCGGTGACCGTCCAGGACTCTCGCTGGAGGACGTCAGCTCGGCCCAGCACGCGCTGGTCATCGAGCTGATCGAGGCGGCGCACTCACCCAGGGGCGGAGCGCAGGCAGTGGGCGCGATCGAGGTGGAGCGCGTACGCCGTGAGCTCGTGAGCGGCGCCTCGCCCGATGGTGATCGCTACTGGGTGCGGGTGCTCGGTGACCCGGGCGGCGAGGAGCCCTGGGGCTGGCGGATCAACGGCCACCACCTGGCCGTGCACGCAATCGTGGTCGGCGGCACGACCACGCTCACTCCTCACTTCATCGGCAGCGAGCCCGCCATAGTCCCGTCCGGACCGGACGCCGGTCGCCGCCTGCTCGGCATCGAGGAGGAGCTGGCGCGGGAGCTCGTCGCCGGGCTGGACCCCGACCAGCGGACCCTCGGCATCAGCTCCGACCAGGCTCCCGAGGACATCCTCACCCGGCACGACCCGGTGGCCGACCCGTCCTTGCTGCCGGAGGGGATCGGTCGGGACCTGCTCAGGCCCGAACAGCAGCAACTCCTGGACCGACTGGTCCGCCGATACCTCGACCGGGCGCCCTCTTCGTACGCCGACCGCTGCTGGCGTGAGGCCGTGGAGGCCGGCCTCGACCGGATCAGGTTCGCCTGGGCCGGCCCCACCGAGCGCGGCCCCGGCAACGGGCACTACTACTGCGTCACCGCGCCCGACTTCCTGATCGAGTACGACAACACCCAGGACGACGCCAACCACGCCCACTCCGTCTGGCGCCACCTGAGCGACGACTTCGGCACGGACCCCCTCCGAACCCACTACGCGCGCGAGCACGCCTGACGGTTGGTGGTTTCGCGACCCGTCAGGCCTTCGTGACCACGACCGTCGCGGTCTCGCCGTCGCCGACGGTGACGTCGGTGCCACCGGCAACCACACCCACGGCGTACGCCGTCGTGAGCGTCTCGCCGGCGATCAGGGCCTCGTGCGCACGAGCGGCCTCCTGGACGACCGGCGAGCCGCCGATCGTCAGCGAGATCCGGTCGGACACGTCGAAACCTGCGTCGCGGCGGGCCTGCTGTACAGCGCGCACCAGGTCGCGGGCCAGGCCCTCGGAGGCAAGCTCGGGGGTGACCGCGGTGTCGAGCACCACGAACCCGTCACCCGACAGCATGCCGGTCGCCGAGGTGTCGTCGGCAGAGCCGGCCACGGTCTCGAGGGCGTACTCGCCCTCTTCCAGCAGCAGTCCGCCAGCAGTCACCGCTCCCGACTCGTCGATCGACCAGTCGCCCGACTTCGAGCCCTTGATCGCTGCCTGGACGTCCTTGCCGAGCCTCGGGCCGGCGGCGCGAGCGTTGACGGTCAGCCGCTGGGAGACGCCGTACGCCGCCGCCTCGGACGAGTCGGCCGCGAGCAGGCGCACCGTCTTCACGTTGACCTCGTCGGCCACGATCGACTCGAAGCCGCTCAGCAGAGCGGGATCGGGCACCACGACGGTCAGCGTCGACAGCGGCAGGCGGTTGCGCAGGTTGCCGGCCTTGCGCAGCGCCGAGGTTGCCGAGCAGATGTCGCGCACCTGATCCATCGCTGCGACGAGCTCGTCGTCCGCCGGCAGATCCGAGGCCAGCGGCCAGTCCGTGAGGTGCACCGACCGCTCACCGGTGAGGCCGCGCCAGACCTCCTCGGTCGTCAACGGCAACAGGGGCGCGGTGACCCGGCAGACAACCTCGAGCACCGTGTAGAGGGTGTCGAAGGCGTCGGGACTGTCGCCCCAGAAGCGGTCGCGCGAGCGCCGGATGTACCAGTTGGTCAACACGTCGAGGAACGCCCGCGTCGAGTCGCAGGCCTCAGCGACGGCGTAGTTGTCCATCTGGTCGGTCATCGACTCGACGTACTGCCGACACTTGGCCAGCAGGTAGCGGTCGAGCGGATCGCTCGACGACGTGGAGCGCGCGGCCTGGTGGCCCTGACCGCCGTTGGCGGCGTTGGCGTAGAGCTGGAAGAAGTACCAGCTGTTCCACAGCGGGATCATCACGTGGCGCACCGAGTCGCGGATGCCCTGCTCGGTGACGACCAGGTTGCCGCCGCGCAAGATGGGCGACGACATCAGGAACCAGCGCATCGCATCGGCGCCGTCTCGGTCGAAGACCTCGTTGACGTCGGGGTAGTTGCGCAGCGACTTCGACATCTTGTTGCCGTCGGATCCGAGCACGATGCCGTGGCTGAGGCAGGTGTCGAACGCCGGGCGGTCGAACAGCGCGGTGGCCAGCACGTGCAGCGTGTAGAACCAGCCGCGGGTCTGGCCGATGTACTCGACGATGAAGTCGCCCGGGTAGTGGTGCTCGAACCACTGCGCGTTCTCGAACGGATAGTGCACCTGGGCGTACGGCATCGACCCGGAGTCGAACCACACGTCGAGCACGTCGGGCACCCGGCGCATCATCGCCTTGCCGGTCGGGTCGTCCGGGTTGGGGCGCACCAGGTCGTCGACATAGGGCCGGTGCAGGTCGGGTTCGCTGTCACCGGTCAGCGGGTTGGTCGGCAGCCGGCCGAAGTCGCGCTGGATCTCCTCGAAGGAGCCGTAGACGTCGATGCGCGGGTACGCCGCGTCGTCGCTCTTCCACACCGGCACCGGGGATCCCCAGAACCGGTTGCGGGTGATCGACCAGTCGCGGGCGTTGTCCAGCCATTTGCCGAACTGGCCGTCCTTGATGTGGTCGGGCACCCAGCGGATGCCCTGGTTGAGCTCGACCATCCGCTTCTTGACCGCGGTCACCTCGACGAACCACGACTCGACGCCCTTGTAGATGAGGGGCTCGCGGCAGCGCCAGCAGTGCGGGTAGGAGTGGTCGTAGGTCTCGCGGCGCAGCAGCACGGTGCCGGGCGTGACCGACCCGGCCGCTTCCCCGGCGGTCGTGGCCTTCAGGTCGTCGATGATGTGCAGGTTGGCGTCGAAGACCAGCATGCCGGCGTAGTCCACGACCGGGGCCGTGAAGCGGCCGTCCTTGCCGACCGGCATGACCGCCTCGATGCGTTCCCGATCGGTCACCTCCTTGTCGACCTCACCGAAGGCGCCGGCCGTGTGCACGAGGCCGACACCGTCGGTGGTGGTGACGGCGTCGTCGGCCGCGACCACCCGGAAGGCGTTCTCGCGGCCCAGGTAGTAGGAGAACGGCGGCACGTAGGTGCTGCCGACGAGGTCGGCCCCGGTGTGCCGGGCCACGACCTGGGGCTCCTCCCCCAGCTCACGCGTGTACGCCGACAGGCGGGCCTCGGCGATGAGGTAGCGCGCGGTCTCGTCGGAGCCCGGCACCGGCGCCTCTACGACCACGTAGTCGATCTGCGAGCCCACCATCACGGCGAGGTTGCTCGGAAGGGTCCACGGCGTCGTCGTCCAGACCAGGGCCAGGGCACCCTCGGCCGGTCCGCTGGTGAGCCGGAGCCCCACGGTGACGGCGGGGTCCTGCCGCGTCTGGTAGACGTCGTCGTCCATCCGCAGCTCGTGGTTGGACAGCGGGGTCTCGTCGTTCCAGCAGTAGGGCAGGACCCGGAAGTCCTCGTAGACCAAGCCCTTGTCGTAGAGGCTCTTGAACGCCCAGATCACCGACTCCATGTAGTCGGGGTTCATGGTGCGGTAGTCGTTGTCGAAGTCGACCCAGCGCGCCTGGCGGGTGACGTAGTCGCGCCACTCGCCGGTGTACTTCATCACCGACTCGCGGCAGGCCTCGTTGAACTTGTCGATGCCCATCTCGACGATCTCGTCGGTGGTCTTGATGCCGTTGAGCCGCATCGCCTCCAGCTCGGCGGGCAGCCCGTGGGTGTCCCAGCCGAAGCGACGCTCGACCCGGCGCCCGCGCATCGTCTGGAAGCGCGGCACCACGTCCTTGACGTAGCCGGTCAGCAGGTGACCGTAGTGCGGCAGGCCGTTGGCGAACGGCGGGCCGTCGTAGAAGACGAACTCGTTGGCGCCGTCGTCACCGGCCTCGCGCTGGTCGATGCTCGCCTGGAAGGTGCCGTCGGCGTGCCAGTAGGCGAGCACCCGCTCCTCGATCGCGGGGAACTTCGGGCTCGACGGGACCGTGCTGTCCTCGGTCGTGGTGACCAACGGGTAGGCCATGGTGGTTCTCTCCTGCGTGCTCGTCGTCGTACGAGGACGACGTCTGCCGCGGTACCACCTCGTTTGCCCGGCCCCAGGAAGCAGGGACGAACCGCTCGTTCACGGCTGTGACGGGCCTACCCGTCCGGTTCTACTAGGAGCCGGGGCTCTGTTCTTCCGGAGGCTTGCCGCTGATGACGGCTCGAACGCCTGTGACCCCAGGCTATCGCCCGGCGCCCACCGACGACCAATCGGTTACGGCTGCTCCTTGGTGAGGTGGAGCAGCCAGTCCGAGCCGGTGTCGATCAGCGCATAGCGGCGTACGCCGTGGGTGCCGTGCAGCTCGAACACGAACCGGCGCTCGTTGCGGTCGACCAGGTGCCACCAGCCGTGGTCGGCGATCTCCTTGTGCTCGTCGGTGTACGTCGCATGGTCGAGGTCGTGGTCCGACACCGCGACGGCGAGCCGGTCGCGGCGCGGATCGTCGGGCATCCCGCGCGGCACCGCCCACGACCTCAGCACCCCGTCCTCCTCCAGGCGCAGGTCGAAGTGGTGCTGGGGCTTGTGGTGCTCGTGCAGCACGAAGACCGGGCAGGGCATGAGGCCATTCTTGCCCCCGGACTAGGTTGTCGCAGGTGCCTGAACAGAACGCCAACCCGGTCGGTGAGCGCGCGACGCTCCTGGAGTACCTCGACCACTACCGCCACGAGCTCGAGCGGAAGTGTGAGGACCTCGACGCGACGCAGCTGGCCACCCGCTCGGTGCCACCCTCGACCCTGTCGCTTCTCGGACTGGTTCGCCACCTGGCGAAGGTGGAGCACTCGTGGTTTCAACGTGTGATGGGCCACCGGCTCGACCTGCCGCGGCTCTACTGGTCCGAGGAGGACCGCGACCTCGACTTCAACGGCGCCGTGCCCGAGCCGGCCGTGGTCGAGGACGCCTGGATGTCGTGGCGGCGCGAGGTCGCGCACGCGGAGCAGGTCGTGGACGCGGCCGAGTCGCTGGACCTCGAGGGCACGCACGACAGCGGTCCCATCGCGCTGCGCGAGGTGCTGGTGCACATGATCGAGGAGTACGCCCGCCACCTCGGCCACGCCGATTTGCTCCGCGAGTGCATCGACGGTCGCACCGGTCGGTGAGTTCCTCCTTGTGGAGAATCGAATCGCACGTCCCGATAGGCGTAGAATGGGTCATCAAACGATGACTTAGGGAGTGCGGAATGCGCACCACTGTTGTGCTCGACGAGGACCTGTTGGCCGAGGCCGCGAGGCTGACCGGCACTCAGGAGAGGTCGACTCTCCTGCGCGAAGCACTCACCGCCCTGATCGAGCGGGAGAGCGCCCGACGCCTGGCTCGCCTCGGAGGTAGCGACCCCCAACTGACCAAGACTCCGCGGCGTCGGGCCGGCGTCGCGTGATCCTGGTCGACACCTCGGTATGGGTCGACCATCTGCGCAGCTCTGACGCAGAGCTCGTGGCAACGTTGGAACGCAATGAGGTGCTGATGCATCCAGCTGTGCTCGGAGAGCTCGCGTTGGGCAATCTTGCGCGACGCGAGGTCGTTCTCTCCCTGCTCGGGCAGCTCCCCCGAGCCACGGTGGCCACGGATGAGGAGGTGCTCGGGCTCATCGAGGGGTCCCTGCTGTTCGGCCGGGGCATCGGTTACGTCGACGCCGGCCTGCTCGCTTCGACCCGGCTGACGGCTGGGTCGAAGCTCTGGACCCGCGACAAGCGTCTTCAGGCTGTGGCGGTCGACACCGGCGTCGAGGTCAGGGCATAGCTTTCCGTAGAGTCAGCAACCGTGACTGACGCACCGACCGCCGCCTGGGCCCACGGCCTCGCCACCCTCGACCGCGCCGGCACCGTGCTCGACGTCTGGTTCCCCTCCCCCGCGCTGGGCGCGGCCGACGGCAGCGACGCTTCCGAGTCGCTGACCGCGCTGGCCGGCGCCGACGAGACCCGCCAGGTCACCCGCGAGGTGCGGTTGGTCGAGATCGCCGACCTGCAGGTCGCTCCGGCGAGCACCGAGGACGTCTGGCTCCGGCTGCACCTGCTGTCGTCGCGGCTTGTCGTGCCCCACTCGATCTCGATGGACGGCGTCTTCGGCCTGCTCGCCAACGTCGTGTGGACCTCGGCCGGGCCGTGCGCGGTCGACGGCTTCGAGGAGACCCGCGCCAGGCTCCGCGCCGGCGGCCAGCACGTGACGGTGTTCGGTGTCGACAAGTTCCCGCGGCTGGTCGACTACGTGCTGCCCACCGGCGTACGCATCGCCGACGCCGACCGGGTCCGGCTCGGCGCCCATCTGGCCGAGGGCACCACCGTGATGCACGAGGGCTTCGTCAACTACAACGCCGGCACGCTCGGCACCTCGATGGTCGAGGGCCGCATCTCGGCGGGGGTGGTGGTAGGAGACGGCTCCGACATCGGCGGCGGCGCCTCGATCATGGGCACCCTGTCCGGTGGCGGCAAGGCGGTCATCTCCGTGGGCGAGCGCTGCCTGCTCGGCGCCAACGCCGGCCTCGGCATCTCGCTCGGCAACGACTGCGTCGTGGAGGCCGGCTGCTACGTCACCGCCGGCACCAAGGTCACCATGCTCGACCTGGACGGCAAGCCGAAGGTGATCAAGGCGGTAGAGCTGTCGGGTGCCAGCAACGTGCTCTTCCGCCGCAACTCGGTCACCGGCGCGGTCGAGGCCGTGCCGTGGCAGGGCGATGGCATCAAGCTCAACGCCGCCCTGCACAAGAACTGACGCTTGGGGGCACCCCGGACACTTGCCGCATGAGGAAGGGTCTCGCGCTGTTCGCCGTCGCGGCGCTGGGCATCGTGGTCGCGGTCGCGATCGGCGTCAGCCGCGACGGCGTCGACCTGTTCCGAGGCGAGGACGGGTGCACAGCCGACGTCGCCGGACAGCAGGTCGAGCTGAGCCAGGAGCAGGCAGAGAATGCCTCGCTCATCACCGCCATCTCCATCCGCCGCGGCCTGCCGGCCCGCGCGGCGTCGATCGCTCTCGCCACGGCGTACCAGGAGTCGGACCTCTTCAACCTCGAGCACGGCGACCGGGACTCGATCGGGCTCTTCCAGCAGCGCCCGTCCCAAGGCTGGGGATCCGTGCGGGAGATCCTCGACCCCGTCTACGCCACCAACGCCTTCTACGACGCGCTGGTGCAGGTCGAGGGCTACGAGTCGATGGAGATCACGGTCGCCGCTCAGACCGTGCAGCGCTCGGGCTTCCCCGACGCGTACGCCGACCACGAGGCCGACGCCCGAGCGATCGCCTCGGCGCTGACCGGCCACTCTCCCGAGGGCTTCACCTGTGAGATCGACGACGACGTCGACTCCTCCGACCCGGCGCTGACCGACAGTGGACTCACCGCGAGGGCCGAGGCCGTGCGCCAAGAGGCGCTCGGGGTCTTCGGCGACCTGCAGCTGGGCGGGTTCCAGCCGGGCGGTGTCGGCGACGGTCACATGTCGGGCTCCACCCACTACGAGGGCAGGGCCGTCGACATCTTCCTCCGGCCGATCAACAGAGCCAACAACCTGCGCGGCTGGGCGATGGCGCACTACTTCGTGGCCCAGGCCGACCGGCTCGACGTACAGACGGTGATCTACGACGACCGCATCTGGACCGCCCGCCGTTCCGACCAGGGCTGGCGCGACTACGACCCGCCCTCGCGCGACGGCGACCAGGCGATCCTGGAGCACCGCGACCACGTGCACGTCGACGTGTTCGCCTAGCTCCTGACGCGCGTGCTCAGAGCCGAGGCTCGTCGCGGTAGCCGCGGCGGAATGATTCGACGGTCACCGCCAACAGCGGTATCCAGCAGAAGATCGCCAGCACGATGTAGAGCAGGATCAACACGGGCGTCGCCAGCGGCAGGAACGCCAGCCCGATCGAGGCCGCGACGAACCACCAGATCGACCGACCATGGATGCGTCGCAAGGCCCGGCGGTAGGCGCTGGCGGCTGCGGTTGTCGACACGCACCCGATCGTGTCACGTCGCAGGTCAGACAGTGAGGTCGGCGGGCAGCTCCTTCGCCGGCTGCCACCCGGGCGGCCCGAACACGTAGCCGAGCTTGTCGCGGAGTCGAGTGGCGCCCCGCACGTCGCGGACGACCTCGGCATACTGCCCGTACTCCAGCGTGATCAGGTTGTAGGTGCCGACCGGCTTCGTCAGTCCGTACGTCGGTCGCTGCCGTTCAGCGACGAAGGTGCCGAACATCCGGTCCCAGATGATCAGGATGCCGCCGTAGTTCTTGTCCAGGTACTCCGGGTCGCTGCCGTGGTGCACGCGGTGGTGCGAGGGGGTGTTGAAGACCAGCTCGATCGGCCGCCAGAGCTTGTCGACCAGCTCGGTGTGCACGACGAACTGGAAGATCAGGTTGACCGACCAGGCGACGTAGAGGGTCCAGGGCTCGAACCCGAGCAGCGGCAGCGGCATCCAGAAGACCAGCTCGAACCAGGGGTTCCACTTCTGACGCAGTGCGGTGCCGAAGTTCATGTACTCGCTGGAGTGATGTGCCTGGTGGCCGGCCCAGCCGATCCGGACGCGGTGGCTGAAGCGGTGATGCACGTAGTAGCAGAGGTCGAGCGCGACCACGAGCAGCACCCAGTACCACCAGGTGTCGGTGGGCAGCTCGAAGACAGCGGCGTACGCGAAGACCGCGGTGAAGACCACGAACGAGCCGATCTTGAACGCCGTCATGAACAGGATCGAGATGGCGCCCATGCTCATGCTGGTCCGCGCGTCGCGGCGGTCGTAGCCGGTGGTGACCAGGTCGTCGTCGTGGTCGAGCCAACGCAGCGCCGCCATCTCGAGCAGCACGAACAGCACGAAGAACGGGATCGCGTAGGTGAGCGGGTTCTTCAGTGGGTCCAGCAGGTCCTGCACAGGTCCTCCAGCAGGGTCGGCGCGGTGTAACCAAGCGGTCACAATACCGCCACGGGGCGGTCGCGGCTGCCGAAGCGGCTACCTCAGTCTGAGAGCTGCCACGACACCGGGGTGAGCGGCTCGGGCTGGTAGCTGCAGTAGCTGCCGGTCCTGACCGCCCGCTCGAGGTGGACCCCGAGGTCGGAGTGGTGCTCGGCGAGCCGCTGGACGGCGTAGCGGAGGGTCCTGGTGACGCTCGTACGCGCCCGCTCGGCGCTTCCGTCGGTGAGCCTGACTCGGCCACCCAGACCGACCGCGCTAGCCAGCTCAGCGACCAGGAAGTCGCGGTCGCGCTCGGCCAGGGCTCGTCGACCCGGGTCGTTCATCGCGATGGCGTCGTCGATGTCCTCCTCGACCTCTGCCAACCGCCGGCGGTACGCCGCGCGAGCCTGGTCGTCGATCACCGGCAGTCCTTCGCCGCGATCCAGCGGGCCAAGGCGCGCGGCGTCGCCGGTGTTCGTGGCGGCAGGGAGACTGCCGTGCTCCACCGCGATCAGGTCGAGCACATGGAACTCTCGGCCGGGGTCGGCGAGCATCCGCTCGAGGTATCGGAAGCCCTTGAGGTCGGCGAGCACCGTGTCCACGCCTCCGAAGCAGACCAGCCTGGTGTCCCCGACCCGTTGGAACGTCGCGCGGGACGCCGTGCCGCCACGAGCACTCCGCTCGGATGCCTGAGCGCCGAGAAGGCCCGCAGCATGTTCCGCCCAGGCAACCGCGCCGAAGGACTCGAAGCTCGACCGGGCAGCACTCCACTGCTGCCGCGCCTGCGTCTGTCGCCCGTCCCTGGCATGAGCCTCACCGAGCACCAGCCGGGCGATGGCCGCCTCATAGGGCGCCCCGAGCTCCGTCCAATGCGAGACCGCCGCCGCGCAGGATTCGATCGCCGCGGCGGTCTCGCCGGCCAGCAGTGCGGCCCGGCCTTCCGCGAGCGCGGCTCCCGCAGCGAGCGACGGGCTCGGGTAGTGGTCGGAGATCGACCGCAGGGTCTCGGCGGCGCGGCGTACCGTCTCGAGATCGCCGGCCGCAGCCGCGATCTGGGCCTGCGCATCGAGGAGCGGCGCGAGGCGCAGGTCGCCGAACGGCGGCCGCTCCTTCCAGGGCACCTCGAGCGGATGCTCGATGGCGTCGGCGATCATGCCGAGGGCGGTGTCGACGTCGCCCTGCGCCAGCCGCAGCAGCGCCAGCCCGGGGTACGGCGACCAGGCGTGCTCGAGGGCGCTCTGGAAGGCCTCCTCGGCCCCGACCAGATCTCCGCGCCGCAGCCGGATGTTGCCCAGCTCCACCAGCGGCCAGCCGTACTCGCGGCGCAGCCACGGGCGGAGCTCCGCGCACGCACCGAGGGCCTCCTCCTCCGCGAGGTCGCATGGACCGGAGATCCGCAGGATCTCGGCCCGGTGGACGCGGCACCGACCGTTGATCCCCCCGATCGCGGCTCCACGCCTCCACCGCTCCATGACCTCGGTCCACTCCCGCGCCAGCTGATGGAGGGCCAGGCCCTGGGCGGCGCAGATCAACTCGCAATACATCATCCCGGTGGTGAGCGCGTCCACGTCGCCCGACATCAGCAGGACGGCGATCTCGTCGAGCTGCGCCAGACCCTCTTCGACGTCGCCGTCCGCGATCCGGAGCCGGGCCCGCGCCACGCGACCGATCACCGCCGCCGGCTGGACCCCGAGCCGGTCGCCGAGGTCGATGGCCTTCGCCGACTGGACCCGTGCGCCCTCGACGTCTCCGCACATGAACCGCTCGTAGGTGCGCACCATCGCCACCAGCGCCAGGGGCGGCACCTCGCCATGAGGCTCCAACAGCCGCTCCGCGCGCCGGACCCATCCGCGCACCGGCGCCATCAGGCCGGTGTCCATCATCAGGTACATCGCGACCATCGCCGCGGCGTACGCAGCCGCGACGTCCTCCTCGCGGGACAGGGAGAGCGCGTAGAGCTCCTCCCAGGCCGCCACCGAACCTTCGAGGTCGCCGTTGCCGTACGCCGCCTGCGCCCGCAACTCGAGTGCCTCCGGCTCACCGGCCTCGGCCCCGGCCGGGTCGAGCAGATCGAGCGCGTCCTGCCAGTCGCCCCGCTCGAGAGCGGCCCGGGCCTGCGCCAGCTCCGTCACTGTCACAGTGTGACATCGATTGTCACGCCTATCGGGTGTCCGCAAAGTCCACCTGAAAGGCAGCCCGTCATGCGACTTCCCAAGGAACAGATCCCCGTCAAGATCGACATCCCCGGCGCCACTGCGCGCCAGCTCCCGGGCTTCGGCGCGGCCGCAGGGGTGATGGGCGCAGAGTACTTCAGCCTCGCCGCCGGCACCGACATCGCGCCCCTCCTCCAGGGCCTCGAGGACGACCTGTGCCAGTGCGAGCACTGGGGCTACGTGATCGACGGCGACGTGGTCGTCTCGTACGCCGACGGATCCAGTGACCGCTGCCGCACCGGTGACGTGTTCTTCTGGCCGGCCGGTCACAGCGTGCGCGTCGAGCAGGACGCCGAAGTCATCCTGTTCAGCCCCGAGGTCGAGCACACCGCCGTCATGGATCACATGCTGGCCAAGATGGCGCCCGCCGGCTGACCTTCTGCAGGGATTCGCAAAGACTCCGGAGGAATGACTATCCACAAATGGCCGAAAAGAGGGTGCACTACTCCCGGATGTGGCGTTCCATTGGAACGATCGAACTTTCGTACAACTGGGGGACCACAACGATGTGTACTCACTCTCCTGCCTGTCCCGACACCGACGCCGCTGACTGCTGCAGCGCCCACGTGGTCGCGGACCGCAGTGACCAAGGCTGGTGCCGCCTCTGCAACGGCGTCATCCTCTTCGACGACGGTCACTACCTGACTCCGGACGGCCACGACCAGCTGATCTCGGCCTAGCGACTTGTTGCTCGACCAGGCCAAACCGGCGACTCGGTTGGTCGTTGCGGAGGTCTCGACAACGCGGTCGCTCGTTCCTCGCTCCCGCTGCTCGACCAACAAAGACCTCCCGTTGGTCGAGCAGGCCGAGCCCCTGGGCGAGGCCGTCGTCGAGACCCCCGAACCGATCCCGGGTACCTAGCCGTCTCTGTTGCGGAGGTCTCGACAACGCGGTCGCTCGTTCCTCGCTCCCGCTGCTCGACCAACGACCGGATGGCGTCCGTTGGTCGAGCAGGCCGAGCCCCTGGGCGAGGCCGTCGTCGAGACCCCTCGCTTTGGGTAGACTCGGCTCCGAGGTCTCGACGACGCGGTCGCTCGTCCCTCGCTCCCGCTGCTCGACCAACAAAGACCCCCCGTTGGTCGAGCAGGCCGAGCCCCTGGGCGAGGCCGTCGTCGAGACCCCTCGGCTGCTACGGAAGACTCGGCTCGGAGGTCTCGACACGCGGTCGCTCGTTCCTCGCTCCCGCTGCTCGACCAACGAACGAATGGCGTCCCGTTGGTCGAGCAGGCCGAGCCCCTGGGCGAGGCCGTCGTCGAGACCCCCGGAGCCGATCCCGGGTACCTAGCCGTCTCCGTTGCGGAGGTCTCGACAACGCGGTCGCTCGTTCCTCGCTCCCGCTGCTCGACCAACGAACGGATGGCGTCCGTTGGTCGAGCAGGCCGAGCCCCTGGGCGAGGCCGTCGTCGAGACCCCCGAGCCGATCCCGGGTACCTAGCCGTCTCCGTTGCGGAGGTCTCGACAACGCGGTCGCTCGTTCCTCGCTCCCGCTGCTCGACCAACAAAGACCCCCCGTTGGTCGAGCAGGCCGAGCCCCTGGGCGAGGCCGTCGTCGAGACCCCTCGCTTTGGGTAGATCGGCTCCGAGGTCTCGACGACGCGGTCGCTCGTCCCTCGCTCCCGCTGCTCGACCAACGAACGAATGGCGTCCGTGGGTCGAGCAGGCCGAGCCCCTGGGCGAGGCCGTCGTCGAGACCCCCGAGCCGAGCCCGGGTACCTAGCCGTCTCCGTTGCGGAGGTCTCGACAACGCGGTCGCTCGTTCCTCGCTCCCGCTGCTCGACCAACGAGCGCCTCAGGTGCCAAGACGGGCGACGGCCGCGGCCACCCGTTCGTCGGTGGCGGTGAAGGCCACGCGCACGTGCTGGGCGCCGGCGGCGCCGTAGAAGTCCCCTGGGGCGGCGAGGATGCCGCGCTCGGCCAGCCACGACACGGTCTCCCAGCAGCCTTCCCCGCGGGTCGCCCACAGGTAGAGCGAGGCCTCGGAGTGGTCGATCCGGAAGCCGGCACCCTCGAGGGCAACGCGGAGCATCGCCCGCCGGTCGGCGTAGCGCTGGTGCTGGTCGGCGACATGGGCATCATCGGCCAGGGCGGCGACCATCGCGTGCTGCTGCGGCCCCGGCAGCTGCAGGCCGAGGTTCTTGCGTACGGCGAGCAGCTCGCCGATCACCGAGGCGTCGCCCACGACGAACGCGCAGCGGTAGCCGGCCAGGTTGGACCGCTTGGACAAGGAGTGCACCGCCAGGATGCCTTCGCTCGACCCGCCGGAGACGTCGGGATGAAGCACCGAGACCGGTGCCGCGTCCCAGGCGCACTCGAGGTAGCACTCGTCGGAGATCAGCAGGACGCCCCGCTCACGGCACCAGTCGACCATCTTGCGCAGGTGCTCGACGGGCAGGACGCGGCCGGTGGGGTTCGACGGCGAGTTCAGCCAGAGCAGCGCGGGCGTCTCGGGGCCGAGCGCGGTGAGCGAGTCGGTGGCGACTGCCCGGGCGCCGGCCAGCACCGCACCGACCTCGTAGGTCGGGTACGCCAGCTCGGGGTAGACGACGAGGTCGCCAGGCCCGACGCCGAGGTGGGACGGCAGGGAGGCGATCAGCTCCTTGGAGCCGATCACCGGCAGCACCTGGTCGAGACCCAGGCCATCGACACCATGTCGTCGCTCGAGCCAGTCGAGACAGGCCTGCCGCGTCTCCTCGCGACCCACGGTGAGCGGGTAGCCCGGAGAGTCGGCGGCCGCACGCGAGCGCGGCCTGGACCACCTCGGGGGTCGGGTCGACGGGCGTGCCGACCGACAGGTCGACGATCCCGTCCGGATGGGCACGAGCGATGGCGGCGTGGGCCGTCAGCTTGTCCCACGGGAAGTCAGGGAGCCGGGCCGAAACTGGCTCCCGGGGAGTCACTCGTCGTGCTCCTGCGGGGGCATCGCGGCGACCAGGGGGTGGTCCTTGTCGATCTCGCCCATCTTGGCGGCACCGCCGGGCGAGCCGAGGTCGTCGAAGAAGTGGACGTTGGCGTCGTAGAACTCTTTCCACTGCTCCGGCGTGTCATCTTCGTAGAAGATCGCCTCGACCGGGCAGACGGGCTCGCAGGCCCCGCAGTCGACGCACTCGTCGGGGTGGATGTACAACATCCGCTTGCCCTCGTAGATGCAGTCGACCGGGCACTCGTCGACGCAAGCACGGTCCTTGAGATCGACACAAGGCTGGGCGATGACGTAGGTCACCAGTTCCTCCTCCGACTGAGGTGAGCGAGCGAGGTCAGCCTAGTATCCCGGCGTGGGCGATGCGCAGATACCCCAGCATGCAGACACCGATGTGTCGGGGCACACACTCGGTCACTCGCTGGGCCCCCACGTCGTCGGCAGCCGGGTCGTGGTCAGGCGGCTGCTCCGCGGCGAGACCGGACCCAGCGGCGGACCCGCCATGACCGACCTCCTTGGGGTGTGTACGTCGTGGGGCGACGGCCGCTGCGTCGTGCAGCCCGAGTCGGGTCCGCCCGTCACGATCGCCCTGGCCGACATCGTCTCCGGCAAGCCCGTGCCACCGCGCGCCTCCGTGCGCCAACGGGTGACACCTCGGGAGGCCCAGGTGCGAGCGTTCGCCCTCTTCCCCGATCTGGAGACCGAGCCCGTCGGCGACTGGGTGCTCCGTCGCTGCGCCACCCACCCGGCGCGCCGGGCGAACTCGGTGCTCGCGTTCGGCCCCTCGGGCGTGGCGGGCGACGCGGAGCTCGTGGAGGCCCACTACGAGCGGCCGATCGCGGCGGTCCTGCCCGACTCACCCGAGGACCAGCTCTTCCGCGACCGCGGCTGGGTCGTGGAGAGCCACGACGCCGACACGGTGTTCATGCTCGGTGGCGTCGCCGCAGCGCTGAGGGGCAGTCGAGACAGCGCGATCGCGCTGGATGAACAGGTCGAGGTGACACAAATCGGTCCATCCAGCGCGATCGCGCGGATCGGACAGGTCGCCTCGGGCGTGGCGGCGTACGCCGACGACTGGGTGGGCTTTCGCGGGCTCGAGGTGCACCCGGACCACCGCCGGCGCGGGCTCGCGCTGGCGGTGATGCACGCACTGCTGGGGTGGGCGGCAGAGCAGGGCGCGACCACGGCGTACCTCCAGGTGCTCGGCGACAACCAACCTGCGCTGGGGCTCTACGAGCGGCTCGGCTTCAGAGAACACCACCGCTACCGCTACCTCACCCCCGGCGGCTGACCCCGAGCACACGAAAGAGCCCCACCGGCGAGGCCGGTGGGGCTCTTTCGTGGTCTTGGGGCGATCCGGACCGTTCCCACGCAGCGGCGCTTAAGAGAACGGTCCGGAACGCGACCGAGAGTCCCGACTTAGGTGAATCAGATCTCGGGGGATGCGGGAGCCGAGGCCCCCAAGGGGGAGGAGGACCCGGGCCAGTCGTCCTGACCTGACCCGGGACCTACCCGTGGTTGTTATCGCCTAGATCAACGGATCTTCGGCTGGTGACGCTGGTTGCTGACGCCACGCTGCGTGTCAGCGGTCGCGGACACCACAGCCTTGTAGCTGGTGATGCGCGTGCCGTTGCCATCGTTGTAGACAGCCTTGAACACACCGTTGTTGTTGAGGCGACCGGAGTCGATCAGCACGCGGCGGTTCTTGCCGACGATCTTGAAGATCTTGACCGCGGCGCCGTCAGCAGCCTTGGCGCGGACCAGGATCCAGTCCTGACCACCGTTGACGTTCTTGCCCTTGATGGCGGGGTTGATCCGCTTCTTGGTGGTACCCGGGGTCACCGGGTCACCGCAACCGATCTTGTCGTTCGCGAACCGGTTGAACGGGTCGGACGGGAGCGGCGTACCGGTGCCACTCGGGTCCTGGATCGCAGCCTGGATGCTGATCGTGCCGCCGGTGGTGCACTTGGCGACGTAGGTCGCCTTGCCAGCAGCATCGGTCGTGCGCGTAGACGACCTCGCTCGAGCCATCGGGACCGGTGCGCGTCCAGCGAACCTGGCGGCCCACGATCGGCTCGCCGGCGTCGTCGAGTGACCGTCACGGTCTCGGTCGTGGAGGAGCCAACCGGGCGACGACCCTCGGGGGTCGAGACGATGATCAGGCTGGACACGGTGCCACCGGCCTGGAACGGACCGGAGTTGACGTCACCCTCAGAGCCGCGGTAGCTCGCCGTTGCAGTTCGCGTCGGCGAAGTAGTTGCCCGTCGACAGGCTCTGCGAGAACGTGTGCTGGCCCTTCGAGTTGGTGAGGCGGTGTCCAGGATCACCGGGACCGGGAGAATGGCGAAGGTGCCGACCTGGTGGACACGAGCTCGCGCGACAGGCGCGCCGTTCTGGTCCGTCACGGTCACGGTGACCTCGGTGGGCAGGCTCCCGTTGCCGTTGGACTCGTCGACCGCGGTCACCTTGGTGATGACCTGCTCGTACAGCGTGTACGACTCGAGGTCCTCGGTCTCGTTCGATGGTTGCCGTTGGTCCACTGCGCCTGAACGACGAGCTGGTCGGGGCCTCGCCCGGGGCGTCGGCAGAAGTCGTAGCTGTCGAGGTCGAGGATACCCGCTGAACGTGCCGGTGGCGGTGGCCGTGGCAGGCGTGAAGATGTCAACCACACCGTTGTCGTACGTGTTGCCGTTGCCGTCGACGCCGTCGGTGATGGTGGGCTCGTCCGCGGCGGTCGTCTCCGAGGTGGTACCGGAGACGATGATGGCCGGGTCAGTGCCGCACCGGCACAGGCGTCGTAGTAGCCCTGATCGGTGTCGGCGGTCAGGTTGACCGTCTCGACGTTCGGGTCGTTGCCCGAAAACCTCAAGGGCGACGGAGGTGTCGAAGTTGCCCAGCGCCACGCGGGCGTGATGTCGCGGGCGCGGACCGTCACGATGAAGGCCGACCGGCGGGTTGGCCCACTCGGTGGAGAAGGAGCCGTCGTCATTGCGCGTCACGTCGGCGATCGTGTTCCACGTGGCGCCACCGTTGACGCGAGTACTCGAACCGGACGTCGTCGACGTTGCGTCCGGCTCCGGCCTGGAGGCGGACGGTGCTGTCCGTCCCATCGGGCTTCGTGGTGATGTCAGGGATGGGGGAGTAGAGCTGGACGCCGTTGATACCGAGCGCGTCCTCTACCTGGTTGTTCACGCTTTCGGCGAATGCCGTGTTGGTCAGCGCCGGGATACCGGCGACTGCCACTGCGGCGATGGCAAAGGCTGCCATCGTCCGCTTGATGCCGCTGCTCTTCATGCTGTTCCTTTCGAGAGGGAGCAAGGTGAGATTTCCTCACCCGCTTCGGGCTGGGCAAGGTGCACCCAACTCTGGCGCGCGGGATCACAGTCGCCCGCTCGCTGCGCAATAATCACCTTTCGCACGCTGAGGCGTCGAGATGTTGTCTAAACTGCCGGATGCGTGCAACAAAGCAACGGGGCTCTTAGCCGCTCTGCTGCCCCTTCAGCACCCGAGCCGCGGCAGACAAGTCGGGCAGGCCCCTTGCGCTTCAGCGCGTCCAAGGTGATGGCGACGGTCGTGTTGCTGACGGGGATGAGCAGGTGCTCGGCCAGGTCCCTGCGGCAGAGGTCCTGGATGGTCACGTTGATCGTGCGCGGCCCGCTCTCGAGGTAGCCCGAGGTGTGCGGCACCACCACCTCGTCGTAGCGCGTGGTGATCTGGGTGTAGCTCACCTTGCCCGGCGTCTCGTCACCGGCATTGAGCCTGGTCAGGAACGGCGAGCCCGCACCCTGCTGCAGGCAGGCCTCGCAGACCTGCCCCATCAGACTGCTCGATCAGGTCCGAGATGATGTTGCGTCTGCCCGGGCCGGTGAGGGCGGTGCCGTGGTTGGACGGAGCGATGCCGACCAGGTCGTCGACGTGACGGGCACCGCCGAGGAACTTGATGTAGTAGCGCGGCATCATCCCGCCCTGCGAGTGACCGACCATCGACACCTTGTCGGCGCCGGTGGCCCGAAGCACGCGCTGGGTGAACGCCTTCAGCTGCTCGGCCGACTTCGAGATCTCCTCGAGCCCGCGGTTGCCGTAGTCGAGGGAGAAGACGCAGTAGCCCTCGGCCATCATCGCCTTGGAGAGCTTCTCCAGGAGATGCCGGCGGTCGCCGCCGGTGCCGTGCACCAGGATGACCGGGCTCGGACGTCGGTCGCTGGGCTCGCACGTCCAGTCGTTGACGCCCGGCACGTCGCCCTCGGGCGCGGTGGGCAGCTGCGGCAGCGCACCCTCCCCCTGCGCCGGAGCGGCGACCCCGAGGGTCGCCGCCAGCACGAGGGTCAGCGCAGCGAGAAGCCGGCGCATGCCCATGGATCAGGGCGCCACGAAGATCGACAGGGCCTGCGTGTCCGTCTGACCACCCGCAGCCGTGAACAGCACGCTGAAGCTGAACGTGCCGGAGACGGTCGGCGTGCCGGTCAGCAACCCGTTGCTGGTCAAGGTGATCCCCGGGGGCAATGAGCCGGCCGACCGTGACCAGCTGCCAGCGCGGTTGCCCATCGTCGTCAGCTGCTGGCCGTACCCGACGGCCACCTTGCCGTTGGGCAACGAGGTCGTGGAGATCACCGGTGGCGTGTTCGGGTCGATGATGATCGAGAGCGCCTGCGTGTCGGTGAGCCCGCCCGGCGTCGTGAACAGCACCGTGAAGTTGCTGGTGGCCGCGGTTGTCGGCACGCCGCTGATCACGCCGTTGAACGCGTTGAGGGAGAGGTTCGCCGGCAGGCTGCCCGAGCTAACCGACCACGTGCCCGTGCGGTTGCCCACGGTCTGCAGGGTCCGGGAGTAGCCGGATCCGACCACACCACCTGGGAGGCTCGTCGTCGAGATCACCGGCGGTGCGGTCGTGTCCACGGCGATCGAGAGCTGCTGCGTGTCGGTCAGGCCGTTCGTCTGCGTGAAGCGCACCGTGAAGACCGAGGTGCCCGTGGTGGTCGGCGTGCCCGAGACCACTCCCGCTGCGCTGAGGCCGAGACCCGGCGGTAGTGATCCTGCAGCCACGGCCCAGGAGCCGGGGCGGTTGCCCACGGTCGCGAGCTGAGCGCCGTACGGCTGGCCGACCGACCCGCCCGGCAGCGACGTCGTGGAGATGGTCGGCGCCGCACCAGCCGCGAAGATGGTGATCGAGAGCGCCTGGGTGTCGGTGCCGCCGCTGCCGGTGGTGGCGGTGAACTTGACGGTGAACGACCTCGTCTCCGTGGTGGTCGGCACGCCGCTGATCACGCCGGTCGTGCCGTTCAGCGTGAGCCCGGCCGGCAGCCGGTTCAGGGGCTGGAGCGACCAGGTGCCGACGCGGTCACCCTGCGTCCGCAGGGTTGCCGAGTACGCCGTGCCCACCGCTCCGGCCGGCAGGGTGGTCGTGGAGATCACCGGAGGACCGGCCGGTGCGATCGCGATCGACAGGGCTTCGGTGTCACTCAGCGCGGTGGCGGTCTCGACGAACCTGGCCGTGAAGTTGAAGCTGTTGTTGGCCACGGTCGGGGTGCCGCTGATCACGCCCGTCGCACTGTTGAGGGCGAGGCCAGACGGCAAGGCCCCGGCCGCGATCGACCAGGTCCCGACCCTGTTGCCCGTGGTCCGCAGGGTGGCGGTGTAGGCCTGCCCGACCTGACCGGAGGGAAGAGTGGTGGTGGAGATCAACGGCGCCTGGGCGCCGATGACGATGGAGAACGCCTGGCTGTCCGACAGGCCGTCGGGGTCGGTGAACCGGACCGTGAACGACGAGGTGCCCTGCAGTCGTGGGGGTGCCGGTGATGGTGCCGCGCTGGTCATCGAGGGTCAGACCGGCGGGGAGACTGCCGGAGGCGAGTGTGAACGATCCGGCCCGGTTGTCGGCGGTCCGCACCGTTGCGGAGTACGCCGCGCCGACCGCGCCGGCGGGCAGCGTCGTGGTGGTGATCTGCGGCGGGACCTGGCTTGCCCCGATCCGGAGGACGCGGACCCGGCTGGTGCCGCCGCGCGGCCTTGCGCGTCGCCGGCTTCACGACCCGGAGCTGGAGCCGGCCGGAGCGCTGAACCGCACCGACCGCCTTGTAGGTCGACCGCTTGGACAGCGTCCTGGTCGCGATGGTGACCCAGCCGGTGCCGGCGGCCTTGCCCTGCACCAGGACCTTCTTGCCCGGGGCCTTCGGGATCACCTTGCCGCTGAGCCGCACGTTCTCGCCGACGTCTGGTCGGCTGTCGGAGATCGTCAGGTTGACGGCGTAGCGCGGAGCGGCGGACGCGCTCTCGGCGACCAATGCCACCGAGAGGCTGCCGGCGATCAACAGCAGTGCGATCGCCAGGCGTGCGAGCACGGTCGACTTCATCTGAAACCCCATGTCGGTTGAGGGCGCCCGAGCGCCGGCCAGCCGCCGGAGCACGGCGGCGAGGACACCGTAGCAATCCGATCGGCCCCGCGAGGGCAAGTCGGAAACGAAGATTCCGACGCTCAGTCCACGCTCAGTCCACGCTCAGTCCACTGTGCCCGGCGGTCGGCAGATGACGGTGTCGGCCGGCGTGTAGGTGGTGTGGAACTTCTCCTGGTGGTCCAGCTGCGACTCACCCGGCTTCCTGAAGTAGCGCCAGACGTCGATCTGGAACCCGGAGAATCCGCTGTTCGGGTAGCAGTCCGGGGTGTCCAGGATGCGGGTGCCGGGCCCGACGTAGGCGTAGCGCTCCGACTCGTCAGTGGTGATGTCCCAGTGCTTCGTGGAGAACATCCGCACTACCACCACGCCCTGGCTCGAGGGAGTGCTCGGGGTGACGTTGACGTCGATGAGCACGCCGTAGGGGGTGTCGTTCTCGAACCTCAGGTCCACCGATCCCCAGGCCACGGTGGCTTCCCGGCCCACCGGGTAGCGGTCGATGTAGAAGGAGTGCGGCTTGTGCTCGATGTCCCTCAGGCCGGCGAAGAACATGGCGTTGAAGACAGTGGTCGCCATCTGCGAGACGCCGCCGCCGTAGTCCTCCTTGAAGATGCCGTTGCTGATGATGAAGCCCGGCACGAAGCCGTTCTCGGCCGTGCGCTCCCCCACGATGCCGTTGAGGGAGAACTCCTCACCGGGCTCGAGGATGGTGCCGTCGATGAGCTCGCCGGCGCGCCCGATGTTGATGTTGCGGTACTCGGCGTAGGGGAAGTACGTGGGGAACGAGGAGACCACTTCGCGGATCTTGAGGGCCCGGGCGTCCTTGGTGGTGAAGTCGGGCTGGTCGACGGTGGCCTTGACCTCCGCTTGGCGCTCACCTTCCGGCGCCACCACCAGATCGAGGAAGACGTCCTCGATGTCAGCGGGGTCATAGGTCACTCCGGGCTTTGCCGGGACCACCTTCGGCTTGTCGTCGACGATCTCGATCGTGGCATCGACAGGCTTACCCGCGTCGCTGGTCCTGCCGTCGACCAGCGCCGAGAGCTGGTCGGCGTCGAGCGTCGGCACCAGCTCGCCGTCCTGCGGCTCGAGGCTGAGCGTCCGCAGATAGTCGCGCGGCCGCAGTTGCACTCGCGAGTCACCGAAGAGCAGGGTCACCGGCCCGGACATGGCCGGGTTGACGAACGTCTCCTGCGCGTTCTGCATGTCGGCTTCGTCGATGTCCGGCTGGAGGTCGGTCATCGTGAGCTCGGCCTCGGCGTCGTCGCTGAGGTACGCCGCCACGAGGGCGTCCTGGGCGGCATCCGCGTCGATGCCCCGGCCCACGACGGGGTCGTTGGCCTGGAACCGGTTGTCGGCGAAGGTGAACGAGCCGTCCTCGGCAGGCGTGCCGACGGACTCGGTGAGCTCGTCGACGGTCGCCTGCAACGCGGACTCGTCGACGACGACGACGGCGTCGAGGTCCTCGCCACCGGTGAAGTAGTCCCAGAGGCGTCCGGGGCTCCACGACTGTTCGCCACCAGCGGCAGAGACAGACGCGTCGTAGTCGACCGACAAGCCGGCGTCCTCGGGCAGGATCGCCTCGGTCTCGCCGTCGATGGTCACGGCGATCGGTGCATCGATCCGGTCGGCGAGGCCGCTCTCGAGCGCCTCGGCCGCAGCCTCCTGGTCGCGGCCGCCGATGTCGACCCCGGCGATGGTGGTGCCGCGCGGCACCTTGTCGCCGGCCACGAGGTAGGCGGCGGTCCAGCCCGCGGCGAGCAGCAGCACCAGCCCCACGACGAGCAGCACCACCAGCCGGCCGCCCTCGCGTTCGGGGCCCTTGGCCGGTGCCGGGGTGGTGCTCTCGAACACGCTCACCGGGGCATCCTAGGAAGACCCGCTCTCAGATGGAGCATTACGGCGAGGTGGGGGCAACGTCACCAACGCCGCGACCACGACCATGAGGCCGAATCCCGTCAGCGCATAGCCGTGCACGTCTCCGGCGATCAAGAAGTCGCCCTCCCCCCTGGGCACTGCCAGCACGGCCACCACCACCGCCCAGCCGAGGACGAACGGGAGCCGGCCGGCCCAACCCTGCGGGGCGGCGTACGCCGTCAGGGCGGTCGCCACCAGCGCCAGCGGGAGCCCCCACCAAAGAGAGTGGACTGCCACCGAGGCGAGTCCCACCGCGAGGCCGACGACCAGCAGGCCCACGGCGAGGCCGACCCGCTGCACCGTCAGATGCCGGCGAACAGGTCGGTCTCGAGACCCTCGTCGTTGAGCTCGCCGCGCGCACCCTTGGCGATCCGGAAGAACTCGACGCCCCACAGGCTCGCTGCCCTCGTTGTTCGACAGCGCGAAGAACGGGCCGTCGATGCGTGATCTGCGTGGCATGCGCTGCCAGCGCCGACATCTTCTGGTCGACGTAGTCCATGCCGTCGACGACCGGCCGCGAGGTGCTCGTCGGGGGTGATGAAGTGGGGAAGCGGGCCGTCGGGGTCCATGCCCTCGAAGGTCGTCGTGTCGCCGGCCTCGCGGAGCGCCCGGAGGCTCGCCCGCATCCGGCTCTCCGACATGGCGCCCCAGTAGACCTTCGCGATGTCCCAGGGCTCGCCCAGGTCCAGTCGGTACGACGGGATCGCGGCGAGCGCGGTGGCGTAGGTCGCGACCCGGTGGGCCTGGATGTGGTCGGGATGGCCGTAGCCGCCGAACTCGTCGTAGGTCACCAGCACCTGAGGCCGGACCTCGCGGATCACCTCGACCAGGTGGTTGGCCGCCTCGGTGAGGTCGGCGTTCCAGAACGCGTTGGCGTGCACGTCGTCGGCCGCGACGGCGTGGCCGTCCTCGTGCCACTTCATGCCGGAGTCGCGGTAGGTGCCGAAGCCACCCAGGAACCGGTGGTCGTGGACACCGAGCTCCTTCATCGCCGCCTCGAGCTCGCCCCTGCGGTGCTCGCCGAGGCCGTCGTCGCGGTCGGCCGCCAGGTGCTCCAGCTCGGGCACCAGGATCTCGCCCATCTCCCCGGCGGTGCAGGTGACCAGCGTGACGCCGCGACCCTCGGCGACGTACTTGGCCATCGTGGCGCCCTGGCCGATGGTCTCGTCGTCGGGATGGGCGTGCACCAGCAGGAGCCGGTGGTGCGGCGTTTCAGTCATAGTGACAAGCGTAATGATGAGGACATGACGCGTATTCCCGCTCCGTGCGTGCTGCACTCGTCACTCGCGCTGGCAATGGCCGGGCTGAGCGGTTGCGCGCTGTTCGAGGACATCGGAGGCGGCGACCTCGACGACGCCCTCGAGCTCGTGCCCGGCGAGGCCGACTACGTCCAGTTCGTCCACCGCGAGGCGATGGCGGAGCGGCTCGGCATCGACGACATCGAGCACGGAGCGAGCAAGAAGGAGACCGAGCGCTACGTCGAGACGCTGCTCGACGAGCACGGCCTGACGGGTGTCACGGACGTTCGCGCCCGTACCTCGACCACGATGTCGCAGAACGCCGCGTTCAGCGAGCTCGACATCGTGTGGGAGGCGACGGCATCCGGCACATTCCGCGACCGCGGAGCTGCCGCAGCACCTACAAGATGAGCGACGACCTCGACCTGGACGCCGTCGGCGACGACCTCGTCGACGTCGGCTACGCGGAGGACGAGATCGAGGGACACCGGCACTTCAGCATCGACGTGCTCGACACGGCGTTCGACGGCGGCATGGGCGCCTACCCGGGCGTCGAGATGCTCAACGTCGTGCTCGTGCCCGACGAGCACCTCATGTTCATCGGTCGCACTCCCGAGAGCGTGGAGATGGCGGTCGAGGTGCTCGAGGACGACGAGGACTCGGCGACCGATGCCGGCGCCTTCGACGACCTGCTCGAGGACACCGACGATCTCGAGTACGCCGTGCTGGAGGACAGTCCCGAGTGCTCCGACCCCGGCGAGCGGGGCGGGCTCGAGGCGGCCGGCTTCTTCCTCACCCGCGACGACCTCACCGCCACGATCGTGCGCGCCTTCGGCGATGACGACGTGGTCACCACCGAGCTCGACACCGACGAGCGGGACGCAGCCCAGCGGGCGTTCACCGACCCCAAGGTCACCCTCGAGTGCGAACCCGGCTGAGCCGGTGGTTCCGTTTGCGTTGACGTCAGGTGGTCTCGACAACGCGGTCGCTCGTTCCTCGCTCCCGCTGCTCGACCAACGCATGGGGCCGACGACACCCCAGTCAACGTGTCACCCACCAAACCACCGGGCCGCTACGGCCGCTTGATCCGCTTCGGTGCCTGAGGCAGGTCGAGCGGTGCCGGCGGCGGTGCCTCGGGGCCGGTGTCCAGCCACCCGTCGTACTGGTCGACGAGCAGCTCGAGCACGATCTCCGGGGAGTCGCTCAGCACCGCCCACGGGTGATCCTCGTCGTCGTCCTCGCCGGCCAGTCGTTCACGGACGAGGTGCGCGTCGTAGCCATCAGCGAGGAGCCGCGCGACCACGGCGCGAGCGTGCTGCTCGTCGAAGAAGATGCCCCTCACGCTTCCAGTATCTCTCGCAGCTCCCCCAGGAACGGACGGTCCGGCTCGAGCCAGTCGACATCGCCGAGCTGGTCGGCGGACAGCCACCGGACCTCGTCGTGCTCGGTCGGCGTCGGCTCGCCCTCGACCAGCTGCGCCACGGCCACCGTGAGCACGTGGTCGGTGCCGATCGCCGCCTCCCCCGCCAGCCATCGGGTGACCGTGACCGTCACGCCGAGCTCCTCCGCGACCTCGCGGACCAGAGCCTGTGCCGGCGACTCGTCGGGCTCCACCTTGCCGCCCGGGAACTCCCACCGGCCTGCGGCCGCCAGCGGCATGGTGCGCCGGGCCGCCAGCACCCGCCACTCGCGGATGATCGCCGCACCCACCACCTGCTGCACGGCGCGTCAGGCGACAATCCGGCTACGCGCAGCCGTCCAGCAGCCAGTCGCCGTCCTCGTAGAGCCAGTCGTACTGGTCCGTGGCCAGGCGCTCGGCTCGAGCTCCGGGTCGCCGTACTCGGCTACCACCTTGCCCCGACCGTCCTCCACGTCCGAGCTCGGTAATGGTCAGCTCGACACTCGTCGCCGATACGCCTCGGCGATGGCGCTCGCCGACTCCCCGACAAACGCTTCACGTTTCATCTCTTCCTGGCACCGCGGCGACATGAGCAGGTCGAACGCCTCGTCGGCCTTGCCCGTGAAGAAGGCCTCCGTGTATTCCGTGAAGGCTGTCCTCGAGATCCTCGGTGGAGCCTCCGGATCCTGCGCCCTCGGCGCCGTCGCCACTCGGCGTCGTCGGACTCGCCCGTCGTCGTCGTCGGAGTCACTCGTGCTCGCCTCGAGCTGCTCATCCTCGGAGTCGGCTGCGGTTCTGCCATCGAGGAATGCGTCCTGATCTCTGCGAGCGACTCGTTCGAGGGGCGATGGCGAACCGTCATCGTCACCGTTGCCGTCGCTGCCGCCGCAGGCAGCAAGGAAGAGGAGGAGGACCGACGCGAGAATCAGACCGTGGAAAGCGCATTGGGCAACCCTGCCACGGCCGCTCGAAACGCCCAAAGTCGACCCAGCCACTAGGTTGACCGAGTGGAGTACGTCGAGGGAGTGCACCTCACCCGGACGCACGAGAACGTCGAGGAGATCGAGGCGCTCGCAGCGCTGCTCGGCGACCGGGTCGACCTCGAGACGATGCTCGATGACCTCGATCGCCGCGGTCGCCGGTCCCTGATGCGGGCCCTGAAGGTGCATCGCGCCTTCACGTTCGACCGGGCCGACCGGCGCGATCCTCGATGGTGGCCACAAGGGGTCACCACGTCCGCAGACGCCTCCGAGGACGAGACCGTCGGTGGACGCCGGGTGGTGGTCGTCGCCTGGTACGCCAAACAGCTCCCCGGCGACGACCTTGTCGACGGTGGGAGCCACCAAGGCTCGCGGCTGACGTTCTACGACCTCGACACCCGCCGCTACCGGCACGTGCTGCTCGTGGTCCCGCAGCTGAACGACGGCGAGCTGCAGCTGGTGCCGCTCCGGGTCCATGCCGGCGGGATCGTCTGGCACGGGCCCTACCTCCACGTGGCCGCGACGTCGAAGGGACTCTTCACCTGTCGCCTCGATGACCTCTTCCACGCGTCCGAGGAGCTGGCCGCCACCTCGACGCACGGCTACCGCTACGTGCTGCCGGTGCGGTTCGCGTACCAGGCGGAGACCGCCGAGGGGCACGAGCGCCTGCGCTACTCCTTCCTGTCGCTCGACCGCGCCGCCTCGCCGCCCGAGGTGGTGGCAGGCGAGTACGGCCGGGGCGACAGGACCAGGCGACTGGCACGTTTCCCCATCGATCAGGAGACCCAGCTCCTCGCGACCACCGACGACGGTGTCGCCCGCCCTGCAGGGCTCGACGACGGCGTCGGTCAGATGCAGGGCGCGGTGGTCGCCCGGGGGCGGTTCCACCTCACCGTCTCGCACGGCCCGCGGATGCCGGGTTCGGTGTACGTCGGCCAGCCCGGCTCGTTCCGGCGGCACCGGTGGGCGACGCCGATGGGGCCGGAGGACATCGCCTACTGGCCATCGACCGACCTGCTGTGGTCGGTCAGCGAGCACCCGCGGCGGCGGTGGATCTTCTCGATGCGACGCTCCCGCTTCGACTGCAGGTTGTGAACGTCGAGGCGTAGACGGATAGCGAAGACCTCCAGTACGGAGGGGGTTACCACGCCAACCCTCTGACTGGAGGTCTTCATGACCCACGCTAACGCTCCGCTGACCCCTGAAGGACGCCGCCGATCTGGCGGTGTTGATCGTTGAAGATGGCTGGCCGGTTCGTCGCGCTGCTGAACGGTTCCAGGTCTCGCCCGCGACAGCCGTCGCAGTGGGCCCGTCGCTACCGCGCCGGCGCAGCCGATGACCGACCGTCGTCCTCGCGGCCCGTGACCTCACTCGGCACGCTGTCCGCGGCGGCTGGAGCAGCGGATCGTGAAGCTGCGCTACTGCCGGCGTTGGGGACCACACCGCATCGGCTACCACCTCGGTGTTCCCCGCTCCACGGTCGGACGCGTCCTGGCTCGCTATCGGATGCCGCTGCTGGCACACCTCGACCAGTCGACCGGGTTGCCGATCCGCCGACCCAAGCCGGTCCGCTACGAAACAGCCGCACCCGGCGACCTCGTCCACGTCGACATCAAGAAGCTCGGCAAGATCCCCGACGGCGGAGGATGGCGCGTCTTCGGCCGCGGATCCCTCCAGCACCGCCATGCGCTGGTGTTGCCACCGATCGAGCTGCCCGCGCCGGCGCACCTGCCTTCGCGGGGCTACGTCTACCTGCACCACGCCGTCGACGACCACTCCCGCCTGGCCTACTCCGAGCAGCTCCTCGACGAACGCAAGGAGACCGCCGCCGCGTTCTGGATCCGCGCCCGAGCGTTCTTCGCCGACGCCGGCATCAGCGTGCGCGCCGTGATGACCGACAACGGCGCCTGCTACCGATCCCACGCCTTCGCCAGCCGCCCTCGGCGACGGACGTCAAACACCGCCGCACCACGCCCCTACCGGCCCCAGACCAACGGCAAGGTCGAACGCTTCAACCGAACCCTCGACCGCCGAGTGGGCCTACGCCCAGGTCTACCTCTCAGACCACGGCCCGCGCCGCGACCTACGCCGACTGGCTCCACCTCTACAATCACCACCGACCCCACACCGGCATCGGAGGCCTCGTCCCCGCCGACCGCGTCCACAACGTCACCGCTGAAATGGGAACGGCCCGGGCCATCCTCCTTGCGGAGGACGACCCGGACCGTGTCCGTGGTGCTAGGGCTGGATCAGCGCAGGTTGCGCTTGTTGGTGCGGGCGCCCTTGGTGTCGTTGGTCGACTGGACCTTGGCGACGTACTTCGTGAACGCGTCGCCGTTCTTGTCGGCCTTCGAGAACGACGCGCGGCCGTTCTTGAGGGTCTTGGTGCCAGCCGGCTTCAGCTTGCCGTTGACGACCTTGAACAGCTTCACGGTCGCGCCGTTGGCCTTCTTGGGCGCGACGACCGTCAGCTTGTCGGCCTTGCCGCCGTTGTTGTTGCCCGTGAGCTTGGCGACGATGCCGGTCTTCGGGCCCGGCCCTTCTTCCAGACCAGCGTGATGTCGCCGGACACCGGTGCCGTGGTCTCAGCAGCCGGGTTGCCGTTGGCGTCGACCAGGTTCTTCTTGGCCTGCACCGTGCCGGTCACCTTCTGGGTGGTCGGCTGGCTCGACGACGCCACGGCCGACGGGTTGGACGGCAGGAAGTCCGTCGCGGGGTTGTTCTCGGCGTTGACCCGGGCAACCGAGCTGTCGTCCGAGATGCTCGCGGCCTGGTCGCCCACGAGGTTGCCGAACTGGTCAGCCGCGTAGAACTTCAGGTCGACCGAACCGCCCACGTTGGTGGAGCCACCGTCCTTGGCGGAACGCGACACCCGGGATGTTCAGGTAGTTGCGCACGTCGTAGTTGATGGTCTCGGTCGCGCTCTTGGCACCAGCAGTGATGGTGACCGTCTGCGAGACGAGGCCGTCGTCGTTGAAGCCGGCGTCCTTGCCGATCGTCGCGACGACACCGGCAGCGTCGGTCGCCGCGTTGTCGGTGGTGTCGACGGTCTCGTCGGCGCCCAGGTCCTCGTAGAACCCGAACAGGTCGCCCAGGTCGTCCTGCTCGGCCGTCAGCACGAGCTCGGTGGGGTCGACGTTCAGGCCGGCACCCTGGGTGTCGCTGGTGAGGAAGCCGTTGTTGACCGCGAACTTGACCGGGTAGTCCTTCGAGGATCGGGTCGTTCGCCGGAGTGGCGTCGCGCGACGGCCTGGCCACGGACGACGACGTTGAGCTCGACGCCCTTGCCGGGCGCTGCGGCGCCGGCGAAGACGTTGTCCCTGGTGACCGTGATGCCGGTGACCACGGGCGGGCACGACCTCGAAGGTGAGCGCGTCCGAGCGTCGGCGGGGCCGACGTCACCACGTTAGCGCGGCGTCAGCAGTGAGCGTGCCGGTCTCGGGGGTCGCCGGGGCAGCGGGGTCGGTCAGGCTGACACGAGAACTTGCCGTCGGCGCCGGTGGTCGAGTCGGCGTTGGCGTCGTTGACGCGCACCGACGGCGCTGGCAGGGAACACCGCGTTGCCGGCACCGTTGTTGTAGCTGATGTCGACGTGCGACCGGCGAGCGGGGTCGCGGCCGGGTTGGTCAGCGCCAGGGTGGCGGCGTAGGTGTCGCTGCCGTTCTGCGGCGAGGACGCGGAAACGCCGTCGGCCCAGGTGATCTCGGCCTCGCCCGCCATGACAGCTGAAGGCGCGGGGTGGCGATGTGGGTGCCGACGGTCCGCACGGTGACGGTGTAGGTGCCGGCTGCCGCCGGGTACGAACGTGAGGTTCGACCTTGCCGTCGGCGCCGGTGACGGCACCGGGCTGCGTACGACACCGTCGGTCGGGGCCTGGGCCACGCCGCCGAACGGGGTGTAGGCGTACGCTCGTACTGGATGGTGGTGTCGACCGGGGCCGTTGGCGCCGTCCGTGACGGTGACCACGATGAGGTCGCCGGCGGTGGCGAACTCGTCGATGTCGAACGCGGTCCAGCCGTTGACGCCGGCGACGGTCACGTCGACGGCTGCGTGGGCGGTGCCGGCGAGTGCCGGGATGCCCGCTACTGCGAGGGCGGAGATGGCAGTGGCTGCCAGTCCGCGCTTGATGATGCCGCTGCGATTCATTTAGTTATTCCCTCCAAGGAATGACAACTGCGGGCGGAGAGTCCAGCCCGCGCGAGCCAGAGGCTCGCACAAGAGACGGCACCCGATTGCACCTGTCTCTTACTGCATCATGACCTTTTCCAGACATGATCGTTCATTTGTTGTTGGATCAAGCTGACTAGACATTTATGCAACCAAACCCCGACTGCTGGGGAGCAGCCGAGAAAGGCCTTCCGGCCCGTGACCAACCGTGCCACACCCGCCCAACGTCAGCGTGGGCGACCTCAGCGGCTGCCGATCGACCCGCATCCCCGCGACTCCGCGAAGATCGACAGCACCAGCCGACTCGCCTGGCTCCTGGCCACCTGCCGCCTGTTCTCCCCCGCCACCGGCCACATCACGCCGCAGCGAGTTCGTGCGCCGCATGCGTGAGGACGGCATCGCCCTGGACGGGCCGCGGGTGAGTCGCTGGGAGTCCGGGAGCCAGCCCATCGGGCACCGCCACCTCAAGGCGTACGAAGCGGCCGTCGGTCAACCCGACGGCGCCCTGCTCGCGGCCCACCGGATGCTCCAGCGCGCTGCCGGACAACCGGCGTACGACGCGGTGGCCGACACGACTGCCGATGGCCTCGACGAGCTCTTCCGCATGGTCGAGAAGAGGAAGGCGAGCGGCGGCCACTGGCTCAAGCTCGCCGACGACCTCAACTCCTACGAGCGGGTCTACCTCCACCCGGCGACCTGGACGATGGTCTGCAACCGGCTGGTCGACGAGCTCACCCGGTCGAGCGGCATCGCCTTCCTGCGGAGGTACGAGGCGGCGGTGGCCCTGCTGGCGCACCCTCAGAGCAGACGCCACCTGACCCGCAGCGTCGGCCAGTTCGTCATGCACCCCGACGCACAGAACGTCGCCCCTGCCCTCGGCCTGTTGCGCGAAGTGGCCGACGAGGCCGCAGGGGAGCTGGTGCTCAAGCTCATGGGTGACGACAGCCGGCTGCTGCGGCGTGGGGCGGTGGGGGTGGCGGGTGCGCTCGCTGCCAAGGGCCTGTTCGCCGAGGACGTCGCTGTCATCCTCGAACGCCACGTCGGCCACGAGCTGAGCAAGGGTGGCGGCCTGTCGCGCCGCACCGACGCCATCGAGCTGGCCAGCCAGCTGCCCGAGGAGCACTTCCATCGCGTGCTGGCCGCGATCAAGGGGCGTGAGGCCCGACGACGGATCGCTCAGAGCCGGGTCACCATGGAACTGGTGGACAACGGGCTGGCCCGGATCATCGCCGAGGGCGTGGCGGCGTACGCCGAAGCGGGGACCACCCGGGTCGCGCACGACCCGGACCAGATGCTGCGGCGCCTGGTCCGCGAAGGGCTCTTCCACGTGCAGCGGGAGCGCCGCAATCTCGCGGCGGTGATGCTGGGCCTGAGTCCGTACGGGCCAGCGGTGGCGCAGAGCGTCCTCAACCTCACCAAGGAGGCGGACGAGCAGCTGGCCAGCCTGTGCTGGTCGTTGTTGCGGCGGATGGGCCACGTGGTCGCGCGCGACGAGGTCGCCGCGATCGCGTGCAACGAGGCGCGGACCGGGTTGCAGGCGCGCGGCTTCGTGACCGCCGGGCTCTCCCACGGCGCTCTCGGCGACGACACCGCCGACCAGCTGTTCGAGGCGGCCCGCTCGGGGAAGACCCCGTCACTGCAGCACGCGGCGCTCTTCGCCCTCGGCATGGCCAACCACCCCCACCTGGTCGCGCTCAGCGAGAGCCGAGCCCGAGGGCAGCCGCCGGGGCGCCCTGTGGTGGCGGACGATCGGAGCGTCGCTGCACGATGACGACGTCTCACCGGACCCAGACGGTCCCGTCTCAGTCAGTCAGGACATGGCTCGCGGCAACAGCGCCAACTGACGCGACTGCGCCACGAGCCTGCCGGCCGAGTCCCAGACCTCGCAGTCCTCCTCGAACATCCCGCCCGCGATGTTGCGGGTGACGTGACGGACCTTGAGCCACCCCGGAGCCGGCCGCGCCCGCACGTGCGCGGTGAGCTCGAGCGTCGGCGCCCAGCCCATCTGCCCGAGGTCGAAGGTCACCGGCGGCAGCGCGTCGACGACCATCAGCAGCTCGATCGGGTCGGGATCGCGTTCGTCGATCAGCCGGAACCATGCGCTCAGCTCGCCGCGTCCGCTCGGCTGGCCCTTGATCCAGCCCACCTGGTCGGGGTGGAAACGCATGTCGAAGCGCTCCATCAGCGGAGCGATCTTGCGCAGCTCGGGCGGCGAGAGCTTGTTGGAGATGCAGTCCTCCAGCGGCGGCAGGTCGAACTCGGCGGCCGTCGAGCGCTCGTCGGCGGCGTCACCGAGCGGGCCGAGGGTGCCGAACGTCGCGAGCGTGGTGATCCGGGTGGCGTCGCCCTGGCGCAGGTCGGCGGCCACGGTGGCAACCCGCCCACCCTCACGGCGTACGTCGACCTCGACGGTGGCCGGCCCGGGAGCCCCGGGCGACAGGAAGTAGGCGCTCATCGTGATCGGGTCGGGCTTGCTCGGGAGAGCCGTGCTGATCGCGTTGCCGATCACCGACAGCAGGTAGCCGCCGTTGACCCCGCCACCGACCACCCAGCCGTCGGACAGGTCGGCGTCGTAGCGACCCGCGCCCGCCGCGGCGACCTGGATCTGCATGTCGAACTCATGTCCCATGGCCCGAACCTACCGGGCCTCCGGCCCGCACCGGGCCGCACCCCTTGGCCCCACCTCTTGCCCCTGTCCTCCGCACCGCGATCCTTGGCACCTTCAGAGGGAGGCATGGGTGGAACTCGAGGACTTCAACGTCGATCGGCGAGCAGGAGGCGGCCGAGTTCGTGCGGCCCTGCGTCGGCATCGACTCCTGGATCGCCGCGATCGTGGCCGGGCGCCCGTACGCCGACCGCGACGCGCTGATCGCGACCGCCGACCGCGCCTCCGCCACCTGGACCGCCGCCGAGGTGGAGGGCGCGCTGGCGGACCACCCGCGCATCGGCGAGCGGCCCTCCGGATCGGGCGCCGGCGCGGCGATGTCGCGCTCGGAGCAGGCGGTGTCTCCTCGACCGACACCGAAGCGTTGGACCGGCTGGCGGACGGCAACCGCAGGTACGAGGAGAGGTTCGGGCGGATCTACCTGGTCCGCGCCGCGGGGCGCACCGCCGCTGAGATGCTCGACCTCCTGCAAGCAGCGACTGACCAACGATCCCGCAACCGAGCTCGCCGTGACCAAGGGGCAGCTCGCCGAGATCGCGACCCTCCGACTGAAGGCGCTGATCGCGAGGCTGACCAGATGAGTACGGCGAGCACCACGTCCTCGACGCCGCCAAGGGCCTGCCCGCGGCCGGCGTACACCTGACGTTGACGGGGCCCGGCGGCAGCGTCGAGCAGGCCGTCACCGACGGCGATGGCCGGGTGCGGTTCGCGGGCGAGCTGGCCGCCGGCACCCACACGATCGTGTTCGCCACCGGTCCGTGGTTCGCCCAGCAGGAACGGGACACGTTCTTCCCCGAGGTCTCGCTGACGTTCACGGTGGCGGGAGACGGGCACCATCACGTGGCGCTGCTGCTCAGCCCGTTCGCCTACACGACCTACCGAGGGAGCTGACGTGGCGCACGCCAGTGACCGGCCCAGGATCGTGCTGGGCGACAACCAGTACGGCAAGGCGGAGGTACGGCTGGTCCGGATCATCCGCGACACCGAGCGGCACGAGATCGCCGACCTCAACGTCACCTCGCAGCTGCGTGGCGACTTCGAGGCCTGCCACACCGAGGGCGACAACAGCCAGGTGGTGGCGACCGACACCCAGAAGAACACCGTCTACGCGTTCGCCCGCGAGCACGGCGTGCGGTCTCCCGAGCAGTTCCTGGTCACCCTCGGCACCCACTTCGTCGCCGAGTTCCCCTGGGTGAGCGGTGGCCGGTGGGCGGCCGAGCAGTACGCCTGGGAGCGGATCTCGGTCGACGGCTCGCCCCATGACCACTCGTTCGTCCGGACCGGCCGGGAGACCCGCACCGCCGTCGTGCAGATCGACGGCGACGAAACGTTCGTGGTCGCGGGGCTCGAAGGACTGTGTGGTGCTGAAGTCGACCGGCTCGGAGTTCCACGGCTTCCCGCGCGACCGCTACACGACGCTCGCCGAGACCGACGACCGGATCCTGGCCACCAGCCTGACGGCGTCGTGGCGCTACGCCGACGCTGTCGTCACCGGGGCAGGCATCGACTACGACGGCACCTACGAGGCGATCAAGCAGACGCTGCTCGCAACCTTCGCGTCGGTGCACTCGCTCGCGCTTCAGCAGACGATCTTCGCGATGGGCAAGGCGGTGCTGGAGCAGTTCGATCGGGTGGCGGAGATCAAGCTGTCGTGCCCCAACAAGCATCACTTCCTGGTCGACCTGGAGCCGTTCGGCCTGGACAACCCCGGCGAGGTCTTCTACGCCGCGGACCGCCCCTACGGCCTGATCGAGGCAACGGTCGTCCGGGAGGGTGCGCCGGCCGAGCCGCGGGCGTGGGCGTGAAGGTCGATGCCGTGCGGGGGCGGCAGGTGCTGGTCGACGGCGCGTTCGGGCCGGCCACGGTCACGCTCCTCGACGGCCGGGTCGACGCGATCGCGCCCTTCGACGCCGAAGCCGAGGGCGAGGTGCTGACGGTGCCCGACGCGGCGTACGTCGTGCCCGGGGTGGTCGACACCCACGTGCACATCAACGAGCCAGGCCGCACGGAGTGGGAGGGCTTCATGACAGCGACGCACGCGGCTGCGCTCGGCGGCGTGACGACGCTGGTCGACATGCCGCTCAACGCGGTGCCGCCGACCACCACCCTGGCCGGGCTGGACGCGAAGCGGAGGGCGGCGCAGGGCGAGCTGGCGGTCGACGTCGGCTTCTGGGGCGGCGCGGTGCCCGGCAACCTCGACGACCTCGAGCCGCTGTGGGAGGCCGGGGTGTTCGGGTTCAAGTGCTTCCTGTCGCCGTCGGGGGTCGACGAGTTCCCGCCGCTCGACCCGCACGGTCTGCGGGCGGCGCTGCGCGAGGTGGCTCGCCTGGGCGCGCTGCTGATCGTGCACGCCGAGGACGCTGCCGTGCTCGACGCGGCACCGGCGCCGGCCAGTCGCGCGTACGCCGATTTCCTGCTCAGCCGGCCCGACGCCGCCGAGACCACCGCGATCGACCGGCTGCTCGATGGCGCACGCGACACCGGGGCGCGGGTGCACGTGCTGCACCTCTCCAGCGCCCGGGCGCTCGGCGCCATCGCCGACGCGCGCGCCGAGGGGCTGCCGGTGACGGTGGAGACCTGCCCCCACTACCTCTGCTTCAGCAGCGAGGAGATCCCCGACGGGGCGGCGCAGTACAAGTGCTGCCCGCCGATCCGCGACGCCGGCAACCGCGACGAGCTGTGGCAGGGACTGCTCGACGGCCTGATCGACCTGATCGTCAGCGACCACTCCCCCGCCCCCGCCTCGGAGAAGCTGCGCGGCGACGGCGACCTGCAGCAGGCGTGGGGCGGGGTGTCCGGCCTCCAGGTCGGTTTCGCTGCCGTTGCCGACGAGGCAGCTCGGCGCGGCATCGGCCTCGAGCGGGTCAGCCGGTGGATGTCGCTCCACACCGCCGACCTCGTCGGGCTGTCGGCGAAGGGCAGGATCGCCGTCGGCGGCGACGCCGACCTCGTCGTCTACGACCCGACCGTCGGCGTACACATCTCGGCTGCGGAGCTGGCGCACCGCCACCCCATCTCGGCGTACGACGGCCGCCGGCTCGCCGGCCAGGTCACCCACACCGTGCTCCGCGGGCAGCTGCTCGACCCGCGGAGTCCCGACCATCGATGGGGCCGGCAGCTGCTTCGTGATGGGGTGGCGGCATGACTACGTCGTCGGTGGGTCCGATCAACCCGCCGCAGCGGCTGCTCATGGGGCCCGGCCCGATCACCGTCGACCCGCGCGTGCTGCGGGCGATGTCGGCGCAGCTGGTCGGGCAGTTCGACCCGTGGATGACCGACACCATGAACGAGACCATGGGGCTCTACCGCGAGGTGTTCCGCACCAGCAACGAGCAGACCTTCCTCGTCGACGGCACGTCTCGCGCCGGCATCGAGGCCGCGCTGGTCTCCCTGCTCGAGCCTGGCGACCGGGTGCTGGTGCCGGTGTTCGGGAGATTCGGGCACCTGCTCAAGGAGATCTCCGAACGCTGTGGCGCCGAGGCGCACACCATCGAGGTGCCGTGGGGCCAGGTCTTCGACCCCGAGCAGATCGAGGCCGCCATCATCGAGATCCGGCCGAAGGTGCTCGCGGTGGTGCAGGGCGACACGTCCACCACCATGTGCCAGCCGCTGGCCGACCTCGGTGAGATCTGCCGGCGCCACGACGTGCTCCTCTACTGCGACGCCACCGCGTCGATCGGCGGCAACGTCTTCGAGTCCGACGCCTGGGGCATGGACGTCGTCAGCGCCGGCCTGCAGAAGTGTCTCGGCGGACCGTCGGGCAGCGCGCCGATCACCATCTCGCCGCGAGCGGTCACGGTGATCGACGGCCGCAAGCGGGTGGAGGCCGGGATCCGTGATGCTTCCGACGACGAGGCGGAGACCGCTGATCGCGCACCGATCGCGTCCAACTACCTCGACCTCGCGCAGATCATGGACTACTGGGGCCCGCGCCGGCTCAACCACCACACCGAGGCGACCACGATGCTGTACGGCGCGCGGGAGTGCGCCCGGCTGCTGGTGGAGGAAGGCCTCGACGCCGCCGTCGCCCGCCACGAGCTGCACGGCCGCGCGATGCTCGACGGCGTGCTCGGTCTCGGCCTCGGGGTCTTCGGCGATGTCGCGCACAAGATGCACAACGTGGTGGCCGTCGAGATCCCCGAGGCACTCGGCGCCTCGGGCGGTGACGCCGTGCGCACCGCGATGCTCGACGACTACGGCATCGAGATCGGCACCTCGTTCGGACCGTTGCACGGCAAGGTCTGGCGGATCGGCACCATGGGCTACAACGCCCGCAAGGACGCCGTGCTCATGACGCTCGCTGCGCTCGAGGCGGCGCTCCGGGCCCACGGCGTACCCGTGCCTGCTGGTGGTGGCGTCGACGCCGCGCAGGCGGCCTACCGATGACCGCCGCCGCCGACGTGCTCGACCGCTGCGCGCAGCTGGACCGCTTCACCTCCCTGCCCACGGGACTCGAACGCATCTATCTCTCCCGCGAGCACGCGCAGGCCAACGCGCTGGCCGCCGTATGGATGAAGGCCGCGGGCCTGCGCACCTGGCAGGACGCTGCCGGCAACCAGTGGGGCCGCCGCGAGGGCCGGGAGCCCGGGCTGCCGGCGCTGGTGCTCGGCTCCCACCTCGACACCGTGCCCGACGCCGGCAGCTACGACGGGATGCTCGGCGTGGTGATGGCGATCGCGGTCGCCGAGCGGCTGGGGGATCGCGTCGGCGACTTCCCTTTCGCCCTGGAGGTCGTGGGGTTCAGCGACGAGGAGGGCACGCGCTTCGGCAAGGCGCTGCTCGGCAGCCAGGCCGTTGCGGGCACCTGGGACGACGCCTGGTGGGAGCTGCGCGACTCCTCGGGCACCTCGCTGCGCGAGGCGTTCGGGTCGTTCGGGCTCGACCCCGCGCTGGTCGGCGCGGCCGCGCGGGCACCGGAGGGCCTGGTGGGCTACCTCGAGGCGCACATCGAGCAGGGCCCCCATCTCGAGGCGGCCGATGCGTCGCTCGGCTACGTCACCACCATCGCCGGCGCGCGGCGCTTCGTGCTCACGGTGCTGGGGGAGGCGAGGCACGCCGGCGGCACGCCGTTCGCGAAGCGACGCGACGCACTCGTGGGAGCCAGCGAGGTGATCACCGCGATCGAGCGGCTGGCCCGCGCGTCCGACTGCCTCGCCACCGTTGGCCGGATCGAGGTCCAGCCCGGTGCCGTCAACGTCATCCCTGGCCGCGCGGAGCTGAGCCTCGACCTGCGAGCCTCGACCGACGAGGAGCGCGACGCGATGTGGGACTCCATGCGCGGCGAGATCGAGCGGCTCTGTGGCGCGCGAGGTCTCTCGTTCGAGGCGGTCGAGACGCACAGCGCGCCGGCTGCCCCCTGCGCGCCGTGGCTGCAGGAGGCCGTCATCGACGGCATCCGGAGCACCGGCCACGAGGTGCCGATGGGGCTGTGGAGCCCCGCTGGTCACGACGCCATGGCGATGGCCGCGGTGACCGACATCGGGATGCTGTTCGTGCGCTGCCACGACGGCATCAGTCACCACCCCGACGAGGCCGTCCGCGAGATCGACGTAGCCGCCGGGCTGGACGCGTTCGAGCAGGCGGTGCTGCGGGTGGCCGCGACTTCACAGGAGGCACGATGACCGACGCCGGATCCGACCAGGGCTGGCTGAGCAAGGCCGTAGAGCTGGCGGTCGCCAACGTCGAGGAGGGCGGCGGGCCGTTCGGCGCGGTCGTGGTCAAGGACGGCGCCTTGGTGGCGACCGGGCAGAACCGCGTCACCCGCGACCTCGACCCCACCGCTCACGCGGAGGTGCTGGCGATCCGCTCGGCGTGCACGGAGCTCGGCGACTTCGCGCTCACCGGCTGCACGCTCTATGCCTCGTGCGAGCCCTGCCCGCTGTGTGTGTCGGCCGCGCTGTGGTCGCGCGTCGACCGGGTCGTGTACGCCGCCGACCGCCACGACGCCGCCCGCGGCGGCTTCGACGACCTCGCCTTCTACGACCTGTTCGCCCGCGACCGCGCCACCTGGCCGATGCCGGTCGCCCTGGTGCGCCACGACGACTCGTTCGCGCCGTTCGAGGCGTGGCTCGGCAACAGCGAGCGGACGCAGTACTGAGCTGAGGGTCGCGGTGGTCGCCGTACCCGGTCCACCGGCTACTGCCAGGTGAGAGCGTCGCGCTCGAAGTCCTCGCCCGTCTGCACCGGCACCACGCAGAACACCAGGCCGCCAGGGTCCTCGAGGATCGTGTAGCCCTTCCGCTCCTCCACCACCGTCGCCCCGAGCGCCACGACCCGGGCCACCTCGGCTGCCACGTCGTCGGTCTCGATGTCGAGGTGCACCCGCGCCTGGCCCTCACCCAGCCGCTGTCCGCAGAGCGAGGTGGAGCCGACCCGGCCGAGGCCGGCGTAGTCGTCGTCGTCCTCCTCCGGCACGGGTTCGACTCCCTGGACGCCTCCCCAGAAGGTCAGCGCGGCGTCGTACGACGAGGGCGGGTGGTCGATCAGGATCGGGCCGATGCGCGAACGATGCATGCTCCGACGCTAGACGTTTCGTGTCGCGGCGCGACATAGGCTCGATACGTGACCGAGACCCAACGACGATACGTCCCTCTCACTCCCGGCACCGAGCTCGAGACCGCACTCATGTTCCTCGACTTCCAGCGCGAGGCGATGCTCATCAAGTGCGAGGGCCTCGACGAGGAGCAGCTGCGCCGGGTGCTCGTTCCGACCGGCACCAACCTGCTCGGCCTGGTGCAGCACATGACGGTCGGCGAGCGTTACTGGTTCGCCCATCACGTTGCCGGCGAGCTCGACGACGAGGTGTGGGACTTCACCATGGAGGTGCCCACCGACACGGGCGCCGAGGAGGTTTTCGAGCGCTACCGGGAGTCGATCGCCTACAGCAACGAGATCGTCCGCAGGGTCGGCGATCCGGAGGCGCTGACCGCCCGCCCGGTCCACGAGCAGCCGCTGCCGCTGCGCTGGGTGCTCGGCCACAACCTGACCGAGGTCACCCGCCACGTGGGCCACGCCGACATCATCCGCGAGCAGATCGACGGCGTCACCGGTCGCTGAGTCACCGCGGCGAGGCTACGCTGCGAGAGAGCCCCCGACGAAGCGAGCGCCCATGACCGGCACCACCCAGGACCTGCTGGAGCAGCTCGAGCCCGTGGTGGCCGAGAACCTCGACCGCCACCTCTCGCTGGCCCAGGAGTGGCACCCCCACGACTACATCCCGTGGAGCCAGGGACGCGACTTCGCGTTCCTCGGTGGGGAGGACTACTCGGCGGAGCAGTCGCAGCTGTCGGAGACGGCCAAAGCAGCGATGTTCACCAACCTGCTGACCGAGGACAACCTGCCCTCGTACCACCGGGAGATCGCGACGCGCTTCGGTCGCGACGGCGCCTGGGGCACCTGGGTGGGTCGATGGACGGCCGAGGAGAACCGGCACGGCATCGCCCTGCGCGACTACCTCGTGGTGACCCGCGGCGTCGACCCGGTCGAGCTCGAGCGCGCCCGGATGGACTACATGACCTCGGGCTACGACTCCGGCGACAAGACCGCGCTCGAGGCCGTCACCTACGTGTCCTTCCAAGAGCTCGCCACTCGCGTCTCCCACCGCAACACCGGCAAGGTGACCGGCGACCCGATCGCCGACCAGCTGCTCGCGCGGATCGCCAAGGACGAGAACCTGCACATGGTCTTCTACCGCAACATCGTGGCCGCGGCCCTGGAGATCGCGCCCGACGAGACCCTGCGGGCGATCGCCGACGAGGTCATCGGTTTCGAGATGCCCGGCGCCACCATGGCCGGCTTCCGCCGCAGCTCGATGATGATCGCCAAGGCCGGCATCTACGACCTGCGCCTGCACCACGACGAGGTGATCATGCCGATCCTCCGGCACTGGTCGGTCTTCGACCGCACGGGCCTGAGCAGCGTCGGAGAGCAGGCTCGCGAAGAGCTCGGCGCCTTCCTCGGCGCCCTCGACGCGCAGGCCACCAAGTTCGTGGACCGCAGGGCGGAGAACCGCGCCCGCGTCGCCGCCCGGTCGGACTCGGCGGAGACGCCCGACATCGCGTCCTGATCGGCCTCAGTGGTGGCTGAGGTGCTGCAGCACCGAGGCCGCCTGCGCGCGGGCGCCGGCGGCGTTCGGGTGGGCCGGCACGCCGACCGCGAAGTCGTTGACGGAGATGCCCAGCGTCTCGGCGTAGCGCACCTTCGCGCCCTGGCACAGGTCGTGCCCGACCGTCAGCCGGTGGGTCCGCACGATCTCCGCGTCGCCCCTGCGTGCGGCCCGGACCAGCATCGCGTTGAGCTGGTCGAACTTCGCGCTGATGTAGTGCATGTCCTCGTCGGTCGCCGGCACGAGGGGGAAGCAGGCGTGGTCGGGGACGACGGACATGTAGTCGACGAGCAGGATCCGCGCGTGCGGTGACAGGCGGTGGATGGTCTTGAGGGCCCGCACCAGCTTGGGCTGCGCCTCGCGGATGTTGCGGGCGAGTCGGTCGACGCCGCCCTTGGTGAACTTTCGCTTGCAGCCACCGAGCGGGAGCTGGTTGCCGAGGAACGGGACCTCCAGCGGCAGTGTCAGGTCGTCGGTCGGCAGCGGGACCGGCACCGGCAGCACGTTGAGGCAGTTCATGCCTGCAGCCGCGATGCCTGCATCGTTGCCGCCGATGCCGACGGTCACCAGGTCGGTGGTCGTCGTCAGCCGGTCGTACTGCGGCGGGTTGGTGCCGCCGGTGGGCAGCCCTGTCTGCGGGTGGGCGAAGTCGTCGGTGGTGGCCGAGCCACACGAGGCGTCGCGGAACGTGGTCACCCCGAGAGCCCTGGCCACGAGCTTGGGGTAGTTGCGCTTCGACTGAGCACAGTCGACCGGCGCGTGGTTGGTGGCCGGGAACCCGTCGGCGTTGAGGATCACCACGTCGGCGGTCCACGAGTCGCCGAGGGCGACGTACTCCTGGTAGGCCGGGGGCGGGTCGACGGAGGCGCCCGACCACCGCGGCTGGTGCGGCCGAGGTGGGTACGACGGCCAGCACCAGGGAGAGACCGAGCGCCAGGGGTGCTGCCACGAGTCGGGCAACGTGGGTCGATCTCATGCCTGAGACAACGTGTCGCCCGTCACAGAGTCACGCGACGCGGGTGAAGGCCATCGTGAAGTTGGTGTGCCACGACTCGCCGCCGTCCTGCGAGAACGCCTGCTCCCACGTCGGGGTGTCGGGGTCGGTGGCGACCCAGATGAACCGGACGTCGACGTCCACCCCAGCGATCTGGTCCTTCGCGTAGAAGGTGCCGCGGAGGCCGTCGAACGCGCCCGTCAACGGCGGGTCGAGATGGCCCGGGTTGCGGTTGGAGGCCCACCAGATCCGCCACTGGCCATCCCTCGGGTCGAACAGCCGCACCGTCAGGCCGTGGAACGGCTCGCCGTCGGGTCCGGACTCGGTGTCACAGGAGTCGGTGTTGCCGAGACCGTCCAGCAATGGCCGCGCCACCTGGCTCATCTCGAACTCGTGCCAGTCGTCGCAGTCGGGGTCCAGCGCGTCCTTCGTCCGGCGCGCGAGCACGTGCCAGTCGCCGTAGAGGAAGTCGAAGTCGGAGCGGCCGTCAGCAGTGTTCGTCACGGGCACACCCTTGCCGGTGGCACCGACAGTCCCCATGACGGACGATGGGGGCATGAAGCCGGTCGAGGTGCACGTCAACGGTCGCGCGCTCCCCCTGGGAGACGTGCCCGCACACGTCAGTGCGCTCGACTGGCTGCGCGAGCAGGGGCTCACCGGCAGCAAGGACGGGTGCGCCGAAGGTGAGTGCGGCGCCTGCACCGTGCTCGTGGCCCGACCGGGCGTCGAGCGGCCGACCGAGTGGACGCCGGTCAACGGCTGCCTGGTGCCGATGGCAGGCCTCGCCGGACAGGAACTGGTGACCGCCGAGGGTCTCGGCTCGCCGGAGGCGTTGCACCCGGTGCAGTCCGAGCTGGTGACGTGGGGCGGGTCGCAGTGCGGCTACTGCACACCAGGTTTCGCCTGCAGCATGGCGGCGGAGTACTACCGGCCGGGCCGGGGCGTCGATGACGACGAGGGCTTCGACATCCATGCCCTCAGCGGCAACCTGTGCCGGTGCACGGGCTACCGCCCGATCAAGGACGCGGCGATGGCGCTCGGGCTCCCCGCGACCGGCGATCCCTTGGCCGCTCGCGCCGACCGGCCGGCACCGCAGCCGGTCTCCACCCGGACCGGCCGACTTCGTGCGACCCGCGACGCTCGCCGAGGCGCTGGCCCTGCGAGCCGAGGGTGCCCAGGTGATCGCGGGCTCGACCGACTGGGGCGTCGACGTCAACCTGAACGGCGCCCGGGTCGCGCTCTCCGTGGCCGTCGACCACCTGCCCGAGCTGCGCGAGCTGACCACCGACGACAGCCGCGTCACGATCGGGGCGGCCCTCAGCCTCACCGAGGTCGAACGCCGCCTCGCCGGCGGCGTACCCCTGCTGGCCGAGGTGTTCCCGCTCTTCGCGTCGCGGCTGATCCGCAACAGCGCGACGTTCGGCGGCAACCTCGGCACCGCTTCGCCGATCGGCGACCTTCCGCCCGCGCTCCTGGCCCTCGACGCGAGCCTGGTGCTGGTGTCACCGGCCGGCGAGCGCGAGGTCGCGGTGTCGGACTTCTTCACCGACTACCGCGCCACCCTGCTCGCCCCCGACGAGCTGATCCGCTCGGTGCGGGTGCCGCTGCCGCTGGCCGGGCTCACCGCGTTCCACAAGATCGCCAAGCGCGTGTACGACGACATCTCGAGCGTCGCGGTGGCGTTCGCGCTCGACGTCGACGCCGGTGTCGTACGCCGGGCACGGATCGGTCTCGGAGGCGTCGCGGCCACGCCGATCCGGGCGCTGGCCACCGAGGCCGCGCTGGTCGACCAGCCGTGGACCGAGGAGACCGTGGCCCGGGCGGCCGCGCTGCTCGCCGAGGAAGGCACGCCGATGGACGACCACCGGGCCAGCGCGGCGTACCGCTCCGCGATGCTCGGCAACGCCCTGCGCAAGCTGTGGGCCGAGACCTCCGCGCCGGAGCCGGTGCGATGACCCAGCTCTCCCGGCGTCCCGACGACGCGGTGGTCGGCCAGGCCCTGCCCCACGAGAGCGCGGCGCTCCACGTCACCGGTCACGCGCTCTACACCGACGACCTGGTGCACCGCACGCACGACGTGCTGCACGCGCATCCCGTCTGCTCACCGCACCCGCACGCCCGGGTGACCCGGCTCGACACCGCTCCCGCGCTGACGGTGCCCGGCGTGGTCCGGGTGCTGACCGGCGCGGACGTGCCGGGCGTCAACGACGCCGGGGTGAAGCACGACGAGCCGCTGTTCCCCGACGAGGTGATGTTCGTCGGCCACGCGGTCTGCTGGGTGCTCGGCGAGACGCTCGAGGCCGCCCGTCTCGGTGCGGCCGCGGTGGAGGTCGACTACGAGCCGCTGCCCGCGATCGTGGCGCTGACCGAGGCGATCGCGGCCGGGAGCTTCCAAGGCGGCCAGCCGGTCGTCACCCGCGGCGACGTCGAGGGTGGTCTGGCCGGCGCGGCCCGCGTCTTCAGCGGCGTGACCGAGATGGCCGGGCAGGAGCACTTCTACCTCGAGACGCACGCGTCGCTGGCGCTGGTCGACGAGGACGGCCAGATCTTCGTGCAGAGCAGCACCCAGCACCCCACGGAGACGCAGGAGATCGTCGCCCACGTGCTCGGCCTCCACAACCACCACGTCACCGTGCAGTGCCTGCGGATGGGCGGCGGGTTCGGCGGCAAGGAGATGCAGCCCCACGGCTTCGCCGCGATCGCCGCGCTCGGCGCCACCCTCACCGGGCGTCCGGTCCGGCTCCGCCTCACCCGCCAGCACGACATGACGATGACCGGCAAGCGGCACGGCTTCCACGCCCAGTGGCGGGTCGGCTTCGACGATGACGGCCACCTCCAGGCGCTCGAGGCCACGCTGACCTCCGACGGCGGCTGGAGCCTCGACCTCAGCGAGCCCGTCCTGGCGCGGGCGCTGTGCCACGTCGACAACGCCTACTGGCTCCCCCACGTCCGCCTCCTGGGCCGGGTCGCCCGCACCCACAAGACCTCGCAGACCGCGTTCCGTGGCTTCGGCGGGCCGCAGGGCATGCTCGTGATCGAGGACATCCTCGGCCGCTGCGCTCCCCTGCTCGGCATCGAGCCCGATCGACCTGCGCCGACGCAACTTCTACGTCGAGGGCCAGGCCACGCCGTACGGCCAACCGGTGCGCCATCCCGAGCGGATCGTCACCGCGTGGGACCAGGTGCTGAGCGACGGGCGGGTGACGGACCGGCTGGCCGAGATCGAGGCGTTCAACGCCGCGCACGAGCACACCAAGCGCGGGCTGGCGGTGACGCCGGTGAAGTTCGGGATCTCGTTCAACTTCACTGCCTTCAACCAGGCCGGCGCGCTGGTGCACGTCTACAAGGACGGCTCGGTGCTGATCAACCACGGCGGCACCGAGATGGGCCAGGGGCTGCACACCAAGATGCTGCAGGTCGCCGCGACCACCCTGGGAGTGCCCCTCGAGCGGGTGCGCCTCGCGCCCACCCGCACCGACAAGGTGCCCAACACCTCGGCGACCGCGGCCAGCTCCGGCGCCGACCTCAACGGCGGCGCGGTCAAGCACGCGTGCGAGCAGATCAAGGAGCGGCTGGCGGAGTTCGCCGACGGCCGCGAGCTCGGCTGGGACGACCTGGTGCGCCAGGCCTACTTCAGCCGGGTGCAGCTGTGGGCGGCGGGCTTCTACGCGACCGACGGCATCCACTGGGACTCCACGGTGATGGCCGGGCACCCCTTCAAGTACTTCGCGTACGGCGTCGCCGCGGCCGAGGTGGAGGTCGACGGGTTCACGGGTGCCTACCGCCAGCGTCGGGTCGACATCGTGCACGACGTCGGCGACAGCCTCTCCCCGCTGGTCGACCTCGGCCAGGTCGAGGGCGGCTTCGTGCAGGGCGTCGGCTGGCTGACCCTGGAGGACCTGCGCTGGGACGAGTCCGACGGGCCCGGGCCGGGGCCGGCTCACCACCCAGTCGGCCAGCACCTACAAGCTGCCGAGCTTCAGCGAGCTGCCCGACGAGCTCAACGTGGCGCTGCTCGAGCAGGCCCACGAGGACGGCGTCGTCTACGGCTCGAAGGCGGTCGGCGAGCCCCCGCTGATGCTGGCCTTCTCGGTGCGGGAGGCACTGCGCCAGGCCGCGGCAGCGTTCGGCCCGGCAGGCACCAGCGTCGACCTGGCCTCGCCGGCGACGCCCGAGGCCGTGTACTGGGCCGTCGAGCGCGCCCGCACCGGAGGCTCCGACCACCTCGTCCAGGGTCTGCCCGGGCTGGCACCCGACCACGACCCGACCGCTCCGCCGCTGCACCCGCGATCGGAGCAGGAAGCCCACGACCCGGATCCCGTGGAGGCCTGAGGTCATGCACTGGCTGGCAGCAGTCGAGCGGCTCCGGCGGGAACGCCGGGCCGGGGTGCTGGTCACCGTGAGCGACGTACGCGGTCATGCGCCGCGTGACGCCGGCGCGAAGATGGTGGTGTCCGCCGACGACACGTGGGGCTCGATCGGTGGCGGCAACCTCGAGGAGACCGCCGTCGAGCGCGCCCGGGCGATGCTGGCGCAGCCGCTGGGTGCGCCCGAGGAGCTGACCCTCGGCCTCACCGACAAGACAAGGACCGAGCACGGCCGCCAGTGCTGTGGTGGCGAGGTGACCGTGCTGCTCGAGCCGCTCGCCGTCGTACCCGCGATCGCGATCTTCGGGGTCGGCCACGTCGGCCTCGAGCTGGCCCGGATCCTGGCCCGCCACGACCTGGAGCTGCACCTGGTCGACTCCCGCGCCGACCAGCTCGGCGCCGAGCGCTTGGCCTGTCTCGACGACGCGGAAGCGACGGTGCACGTGCACCACTCGCCGGTGCCCGAGGTGACCCTCGGCGCCGTGCCGTCCGGCACCCACGTGCTCGTGATGACGCACGACCACGCCGAGGACTTCGCGCTCTGCGACGCCGCCCTGAGGTGCGAGCACCTGGGCAGCATCGGCCTGATCGGATCGGCTGCCAAGTGGACCCGCTTCCGCACCGGGCTCGCGGTCGAAGGGCACGACGAGTCGGCGATCGCCCGCATCCGTACGCCGATCGGCCTGCCCGAGCCGTCGGGCAAGGAGCCCGCCGCCATCGCCCTGAGCGTCGCCACGTGGCTGTTGCTCGAGAGCCGGGTCCCCGCTAGGCCGTAGGGCGCGCCCTACGGTGGTGCCGTGCCGTCACGCAGTCGCTCAGCGACCTACGCACGCCGTCGCCGGCGGCGGATGGCCAAGGTCGAGCACGACCTGTCCCCCACTCAGTGGGTCGCCCTCCAGGAGGCCTGGGGTGGTTGTGCCTACTGCGGCGATCTGGTGGCCGCGCTGCAGAAGGACTGCCTGCTCCCGATCTCGCGCGGCGGTCGCTACACCGCCACCAACGTCGTGCCGGCATGCCAGTCCTGTAACTCCAGCAAGTGGAACACCGAGGTGACCACCTGGCTGCGGCGCAAGAAGCTCGATGAGCGGGCGTTCCTGGTCCGGCACGCCGAGATCCTCGCCGCGGTCGGCGAGGACTAGTCGCGCTGCCTAGCTGGCGGCAGCGCTGCCTCGGACGGGCTCGGCAACCACGATGATGTTGCTGAGGTAGTCGCCGTCGACCCAGTCGGTGCAGGTCACCAGCACCAGCCGGCCCTTCTCGCGGTCCTGACCGAAGAGCATCTGCGCGTTGTCCGCCACCTCCTGGAGAGAGAGCGTGGCGATGTCGGTGACGCGGTACTCGACCACCTTGTTGTCGTCGCGGAGCCGGACCACGTCGCCGCGGCCGAGTTTGCCGAGGTCGTTCATGACCCCACCGCCGTCGTGCACGGTGTGTCCGGTGATCACGGTCTGTCCTCGCCGGGCACCCGGCTCGGCGCTGCGCTGCCACCAGCCCACGACGTCGGTGTCGGCCGGCGGCGAGAGCACCCCGGACGTGTCCATCTCGATGTCCTCGATCGGGGCGTGCAGATCGATGGCAGGGATGTAGAGCACGTCCTCGCCGCCCGGGTCCTCAGGCGGCTCGACCGGCTCCTCGGCGGGGCCGAAGAGGTTCGGTGACGCCTGTCCCGGGACGGCGGGAGCGGGTCCGCCACCGCCGGTCGGCGTGACGATGCCAGCGGCGACGACCAGCGCGCCGAGCAGCGTGAGGCACACGAAGATGTGCGCTCTCACATCGCTGCTCAGCGGCTGGTCGCGTCGTCTGTTCGACATGGTGCTTTCGACAGTCGCTGGGTTGTTCAGCTGGCCAGCAGGCGCCGGCCGTACAGCCCGACGGCTGCTGCGCCGGTCAGGCTCACCAGCACCCAGAGCAGCCCGCCGGGACCGGCGTTCGCACCCGAGTCGACAGCGGTGGGCACGTCAGGCAGGTTCGGGTTGCCCGGGTTGCCGGGGTTGCCCGGGTTGCCGGGGTTGCCCGGGTTGCCGGGGTTGCCCGGACCAGCCGTGCGGTCGTTGGGGCCACAGCTGACGCGAGCGATCTCGGCGGCGACCAGCGGCGGCTGGCCGAACTGGGTGGCCGCCGGCAGCAGCTTGCAGGTCGATAGCGGTGACCTCGATGGCGCCCGTTCTGCGGCCGGGTCTGCTTGTTCAGCGTGACGTCCAGGATCGCGTCCTCGAGCGGCTTGAGCTGCGGTGCGATCTGGGCGACGAGCTGGTTGACGATCGTGTCCTGGATGGGATCGATGATCGCGCTCAGGGCGGCGAGGCCGCCGTCGAGGGTCTCGTTGAGGTCGGTGCGGAGCGACTCGAGCACGGTGTTCAGCACGACGTCGAGGTCGGTGAGGACCTTGGTGTTCGGCGGCGGGCTGGCCGGGAACTTCACCAGCTCCACGCTCGTGCCGGCGACCGAGAGCGACAGCGAGGTGTCGACGATGTTGGCCGAGCCGGTCGCGCTGCCGGGGCGGGCGCTGCACCGCGCCTCGACGGCGCCGAGGGTGCCCTCCAGGCCGGTGGCACCGAGGGGCTCGAGAGCGTCGGTGATGGCCTTGGTGAGCGGGCCGACGAGCTGGTCGATGATCGGGTTCAGGGCCGCGAGGCTGCCCAGCGCCGACTTCGGGTCGATGAGGATCGCGCCGGTCAGGTCCAGGTTGGCGATGGAGATGCCGACCGGGTCTCCGGGGGTGATGCAGTTGGACTCGCCGACCGTGGCGACCTGACCGCCGTCGCCAGCGACACCGGAGCAGGCCTGCGAGACGCCGTTGCGTCCCTGCACCTTGGCCTCGGCGTCCTGCACCAGCACGCCGATGTCCAGCACGTTCTGGTTGCCGAGGACACCGATGGGCGGGTGTGACCTCACCGGTCTTGACCTCGCCCTTGCCGGTGTTGGTCGCTGCGACCACACCGGTCGAGAAGGGGTTGCCCGCGATCGAGAGCTCGAGAGCCTCGGCCTCGGCCTGCGACACGACTGGATCTGCCGAGCTGGCCGCGACCGGGATGGCTACGAGGGTTGCAGCCGCGCACAGCGCGACCCAGCGGTTGAGCTTTCTTGCCACGAGATTCTCCATCAGAGGTTGAGGACGAATGATCACCGAGATCGTCAGAGCGCTCCTATAGTGCACTACGCCACCGGGATCGCGACATCCGGCCCACCCAAGGGGGTTGGGCGGGTTGCGCGCCGGGCTATGTTGAGAGGAGCAGTAGGGGGGCCTACTGTCATCGAGCCTCCGCCGCCCACGGGCGGCGGAGGCTTCCTTTCTTTCACTTTCTGTCACCTACGTGAGGCCGCGCCGCATCAGCACGCGGGGGAACCCACCGGACACAGAATCGGTGTCAGCGGCCTTGGTGAAGCCGGCCCGCTCGAAGAGTCGCCGCGTGCCGACGTAGGCCATGGTGAGGTCGACCTTCGCACCGTGGTTGTCGACCGGGTACCCCTCGATGGCCGGGCGCGCCCTGGGCCTGGGCGTACTCGACGGCGCCCTCGAGCAACGGCTGCGCGATCCCCCGCCCGCGGTGTCCGGGCCGGACCCGGATGCACCACGCCGACCAGACCGGCAGGTCGTCGACGTGCGGGATCTTCGTGGATCTCGCGAACGGCAGCTCCGACCGCGGCGCGACGGCTGCCCACCCCACGACGTCCGCCCCGTCGTACGCGAGCACGCCGGGAGCCGGCGTGCGGGCGCACAGGTCCCTCACGAACTCGCCCCGCGCCCGACCTACCAGAGACTTGTTCGTCTTCGCGTCCACGCGATGGCTGAGGCACCAGCACACCGACGCGTCAGGTCGCTTGGGCCCGAGCATCAGCGCTACGTCGTCGAAGCGCGCTTCGGTCGCCGGCACGACCTCGATGTCCACGACGTCAGGTTAGGCGCTGTTCCGGACTAGCGATCCGCCGCACGATCGGTTCGGCAAGCGCTCTCGACGCGACACGCAGCCCGGATTCGTCGGGAAGCGTAGGTCCGCCCGAGTGCACCTGCATGACAACCTTTGGCGACCGGCACTCGTAGAGGGGACATGACCATCGACTCCGATCTGACCGAAGCCCTCGAGCGCGCAGTCCCCCGCCTCCCGAGCACCCCCGCCGCGGCGTACCTGGTCGCGGGCCGCCGGGCCCGCCGACGCCGTCGTGGGTACGCCGTCGCGGCCGGAGCCGCCGTCCTCGCCCTCACCGGCGGCGCCGCGCTGATGGTGGTGGACGAGCCGGCCCCGAACTCGCTCATCGAGCCGGCGACCGATCCGAGGGTCGAGGACATCCCGAGCTGGGCGCAGGAGTACGGCAACCACGGCCCGATCTCCATCTACCCGAACGGCGACCTGTGGGTCGCGCCCGAGGCCCGGTTGCTCAGGAAGATCGAGATCCCCGCGAGCGCGTACCTGCCGAAGACAGTCACCGTCGCCTACGCCGCCGAGTCCGAGTTCGAGGGCGAGGTGTGGTGGACGTACGTGGTCCGCACCAGCGACTCCCCCGACGACAAGCCGATGGGCATCATGGAGGAGGCGGGCGCCTGGACCACCGATTTCGACCTGTGGGCGGACTACGCCTCGGCCGCCGACCAGGGGCGGACGAGGTTCTCGGAGCGCCTGGTGCGGTTCGCCGACCGATCCTCCGAGCGCCTGGTGGCGCTGGCCGGCGCAGAGATCGTCGAGCAGACCGACGAGCTGCCGGACCTGCCCGCTTTCGAGAACCACCCCCGGCGCAGCATCGCCGAGGTCTCCTACCTCGGGAAGACGTGGTTCGTGTTCGCCAACGGACCTCGGTCGGGCGTGCCGTTCTACATGACGTACCAGGCGGAGGCCGTGACCGTCACCGACCTCGAGGGCTTCCTCGACTACCTCGACCGCGGCGTGGACGGAATCCGGTGAACGACCACGACGCGTCGTACGTCGAGTTCGTCACCGCCCGGCAGGAGCGCCTGCGGCGGATCGCGTACGCCGTCTGCGGCGACGCGAACCGTGCCGACGACGTGCTGCAGGAGGCTCTGGTCAAGCTCTACCTCGCCTGGTCGCGGGTGCGGAAGGAAGGTGGCGAGGAGGCGTATGCCCGCCGGATCATCGTGCGCGCCGACCTCGACGACCGCCGGCGGCCATGGCGCAGGCGCAGGGTGCTGACGGCGGACGGTGAGCTGGCTCGGGTGCCGGCGCGGGCCGGTCTCGCGGCCGAGGATCGGTCGGTGCTGTTCGATGCACTTCAGACCCTGCCGCCGATGCAGCGACGAACGGTGGTGCTGCGGCACTGGCTCGGCCTGTCGATCGAGGAGACGGCGGCCGAGCTCGGCATCAGCACGGGCACGGTCAAGAGCCACGCGTCCCGAGCGGTCGCGGCGCTCCGCGGCCTGCTCGCCGAGCAGCCGGTCGACGGCTGAGTGGCGATCCTTCGAAACCGTCTCGGCGCCTCTGGGTTCGGGGTCAGCCTGCGCTGAAAATCAAGGTAGGGCTCGGCAGCAGACAGGAAAGCGTTCGATCTGGGCCGATCACACGTTGAAGCGGAACTCCACGACGTCGCCGTCGGCCATGACGTAGTCCTTGCCCTCCATGCGCACCTTGCCGGCCTCCTTGGCCTTGAGCATGGAGCCCATCTCCATCAGGTCGTCGAAGGAGACGATCTCGGCCTTGATGAAGCCCTTCTGGAAGTCGGTGTGGATCACGCCGGCTGCCTCGGGTGCGGTGGCGCCCTTCTTGATCGTCCAGGCCCGCGACTCCTTGGGACCGGCGGTCAGGTAGGTCTGCAGGCCGAGGGTGTCGAAGCCGACCCGGGCGAGCACGTCGAGGCCGGGCTCGTCCACGCCCATCTCGGCGAGCATCTCGCGAGCCTCCTCGTCGCTGTCGAGCTCGACCAGCTCGGACTCGAACTTCGCGTCGAGGAAGATCGCCTCGGACGGCGCGACCAGCGCGCGCATCTGCTCCTTGAGCGCCTCGTCGGCGAGCTCGTCGGCGTCGCAGTTGAAGACGAAGATGAACGGCTTCGCGGTGAGCAGCGAGAGCTCGCGGATCAGGTCGCGGTCGATGTCGGTGGCGATGATCGGCGTGCCGGCCTCGAGGTGGCCCATCGCCTTCTTGGTCGCCTCGAGGTTGGCGACCAGCGCCTTGTCACCCCGGGCCTCCTTCTCCAGCCGCGGGATCGCCTTCTCCACGGTCTGCAGGTCGGCCAGGATCAGCTCGGTCGAGATGGTGGAGAGGTCGTTGCCGGGGTTGACCTCGCCGTCGACGTGGGTGACGTCCTCGTCGCGGAAGACCCGGGTCACCTGGCAGATCGCCGACGACTCCCGGATGTGCGAGAGGAACTTGTTGCCGAGACCCTCTCCCTCGGACGCGCCGCGCACGATGCCGGCGATGTCCACGAACTCCACGGTCGCGGGCAGGATCTTGGCCGACCCGAAGACCTCGGCGAGCCTCGGCAGCCGCTCGTCGGGTACGCCGACCACGCCGACGTTCGGCTCGATCGTGGCGAACGGGTAGTTGGCCGCGAGCACGTTGTTCTTCGTCAGCGCGTTGAAGAGGGTCGACTTGCCCGCGTTGGGGAGTCCGACGATGCCGATGGTGAGTGCCACGGGCGGGGAGTCTACGAGGGCCCGGGCCGGAGCCTGGAATCGTTGAGGGCGGCGCTGATGCTTCATCAAAGGGATGTAGGGAAGTCGCCGCTTCCCACGGGCTGTTCACCATGGGAAGCGAGGCCCGCCTGCATACCTTGATGAAGCAGCGGCAGCCACCCACCGCCTCAGATGACCCGCTTGCCCTTGCGCATCCGACGCCGCATGTCGCGCAGGACCAGCTGGGCGTGGGCCTGGCGCAGCGGTCGAGGCACCAGCCGGTAGACCGGCGGGAACACCTTCCAGAACAGGTCGTAGAGGCGCTGGTCGCGCGCCGACCACGACAGGTCGAGGATCTCGCGGGTGCGGGCGTCGAGGTTGCCGCGCGTCATCAGGCTCTGCAGCGGCAGGGCCGGACGCATCACCCAGGGCGCGGAGCGCACGTCGAGGAGCTGGTTGGCGTAGCGCTGCACGATCGGGTCGGGCTCGAGCTTGAGCAGCGACTCCTCCCAGTACGCATCGAACTCGGCGCGGGTCTGCGGCCACATCTCCGGCTTGACCTGGAGGGCGGTGCCGAAGATCCACGACTCGCGGTAGACGCGGTCCCTGGTGGCCTCGTCCATCGGCTCGAAGACCTTCTCGAAGAGCCACTCGCCGTTCTTTGCGAGGGTCGCGGCCACCCAGAGCTGGAGCTCGGGGTCGTACGCCGAGTAGCGGCCGGGCGATCGCACCGACGCGTGCATCTTGTTGACCATCCGCGCGATGGCCTTCTTCTCGGCCTCGGTGCCGAGGCTCATCACGAACACGTAGGTCAGCGTGGTGCGGAGCCGGTCGACCGGGCGCTTCATCGTGGTCGAGTGCTCCGCGACGCCGAGTCCGACACCCTTCATGGCCAACTGGTACATCACCGTGGAGCCGGCGCCGAGCATCAGCATCTGCTCACCGACGAAATCGGCGAGGCGCAGCTCTGACTCGCCCTTGCGGGCGAACTGGGCGCGTTCCTGGAGCACACTCATGTGCAACAATGTCGCAGAAGTTGTTGCATAGATGCAAGGGGGGCTTGTGAGTCAGGACTCGGCACTGCTCGACGCGGCCGTCGAACAGTTCGTGCTGACCGGCGTTCGACGCACGAGCGCCGACGACATCGCCCGCCGCGCCGGCGTCAACCGCGCCACCCTCTACCGCCGGCTCGGCACCAAGGACCAGATCGTCTCCCAGGCGATCCTTCAGGAGACCAGCCGCGTGCTCGCGCGGATCCAGGACGCCATCGGCGACGTGCCGCCGCCCGGCACGCCGGGCTTCGACCCGGCGGCGTACGTGCTCACCTTCTTCTCCGTCACCATCGGCGAGGTCAAGGACAACCAGCTGCTCCAACAGCTGATGGTCAAGGATCGCGAGGACACGCTGATCGGCCTCACCGCGCGCGCAGGCGAGGTGATCGCGCTGTCCGCGGAGCTGTCGGCCGACCGGATCGTCAAGCTCAGGGCGTACGTCGGCAACCCCCCGACCCAAGAGGGCAAGACCGACGAGGTGGTGGCCGTCGCGCAGACGCTCGCGCGGCTGACCCAGTCGCTGCTGCTGACCCCCGACGGGCCGCCGCGTCTCGACACGGCGGCCCGCCGCAAGGCCTACGTCGACGCGGTCATCGTCCCGATGGTGCTGGGACGCTGACCGGTCGACTCAGTCCAGGACCGACCTGACCACACCGGCCGCGACCGTGCGGTTGCCCTCCCGGACCGCGAAGCCCAGGCCTGGCTCCATCGCCACCGGCTTGTCGAGCGTCACGGTCACCTCGACCGTGTCACCCGGCAGCACCAGCTCGACCTCTCCGAGGTCGAAGCCGCCGGAGACGTCCGTGGTCCGGAAGTAGAACTGCGGCTGGTAGTCCGCGGCGAACGGCGTGTGCCGGCCGCCCTCCGCGGCGGTCAGCGTGTGCAGGTCGGCGGTGAACCGCGCATGCGGCGTCACCGAGCCCGGGAGCACGAGCACCTGGCCACGACGCACCTCGTCACGGCGTACGCCGCGCAGCAGCACCGCCGCGTTGTCACCGGCCTCGACGGCGTCCAGCGTCTTGCCGAACGACTCCATGCCGGTGGCCACCGACACCACGGTCGGGCCGAGTCCGACCACCTCGACCGGATCACCGGTGCGCAGCACGCCGCGCTCGACCGCACCGGTCACGACCGTGCCCCGACCGCTGATCGTGAGCACGCTCTCGATCGGCATCAGGAACGGCTGGTCGAGCTCGCGCACCGGCAGCGGCACGTAGCCGTCGACGGCGTCGAGCAGGGCCTGGATGGAGGCAACCCACTTCGGGTCCCCCTCCAGCGCGCCCAGCGCCGAGACCGGCACCACCGGCACCTGGTCTCCGGGGAAGCCGTACTCCGTGAGCAGGTCACGGACCTCGAGCTCCACGAGATCCAGCAGGTCCGGGTCGTCGACCGTGTCCGCCTTGTTGAGCGCGACCACGAGGTAGGGCACCCCGACACGGCGCGCGAGCAGCACGTGCTCGCGGGTCTGCGGCATGGCGCCGTCCTGCGCGGAGACGACCAGGATCGCGGCGTCGACCTGGGCCGCACCGGTGATCATGTTCTTCACGTAGTCGGCGTGACCCGGCATGTCGACGTGGGCGTAGTGCCGGGTGGCCGTCTCGTACTCCACGTGCGAGATGTTGATGGTGATGCCGCGCTCGATCTCCTCGGGCGACCGGTCGATGCCGGCGAACGCCACGAATCGGTTGGCCGTGGGGTCGGCGTCGGAGAGGACCTTGGTGATCGCGGCGGTCAGGGTCGTCTTGCCGTGGTCGACGTGACCCATCGTGCCGATGTTGAGGTGCGGCTTGGTGCGGACGAACTGGCTCTTGGCCATGGCTCTACTACTTCTCTCTTGACAGATTGTGGGATGCAGGACCCTCGTGGGTGGGACGACCCACCCCCTCGGCCCTGCGTTCTGCAGGAGGTGAGTCAGCGTCGCGCTTCGACCCGCGCGACAACGGCTGAAAGGCAGAAGCCGTTCAGCGTCGCGAGGGGAGCAGCAGACATGCGGATCATGGTGCTGGGTCAACGTGTTGGCCCGCCACCGAATTCCCTAGGGTGAGCGGGTGCGACTGGCCACCTGGAACGTCAACTCCCTGCGATCCCGGATCGACCGCGTCGAGGCCCTGCTCGAGCGACACGACCTCGACGTGCTCGCGCTGCAGGAGACCAAGGCGCGCGAGGACCAGCTGCCGCTGATGGGCCTGCAGTCGATGGGCTACGAGGTGGCCGCGGCCGGCACCAACCAGTGGAACGGCGTCGCCATCATCAGCCGG
>CAWJRK010000007.1:0-54501 GCA_963845215.1 uncultured Actinomycetota bacterium | reverse complement strand
GAGTTTCATGATCGGGATCGAGGAGGTGTTGGACGCGAGGATCGCCTCGGGTGAGGTGACGATCTCGTCCAGCCGGCGGAACAGCTCGGTCTTGGCCGCCTCGTCCTCCACGATCGCCTCGACCACCAGCTCCCGATCGGCCAGGGCCTCGAGGTCGGTCACGACCCGGACCCGCGCCAGCACGTCGTCGGCGGAGTCCACCTTGCCGCGCTCCTCGGCGCGACGCAGCGAGCGCTCCAGCCTGGCCTCGCCCTTGGCGGCGGCCTCCGGGTTGGCCTCGACGACGATCACGTCGAGCTGCGCGCGGGCACAGACCTCTGCGATCCCCGAGCCCATCAGGCCGAACCCGACCACACCTACCCGACTCACGTCGCCCATGTGTTCTCCTCGTTGGTACTGAATGCCGAATGTATGGTACCTAGTACCGGACTCCAGGAGGAACCCGATGTCCCAGCCAGCGGAACGACTGCGCCAGGCCGCCTTCGACCTCTTCGAGCGGCAGGGGTACGACGCCACCACCGTCGACCAGATCGCCGAGCTGGCCGGCGTCGGTCGGACCACCTTCTTCCGGGCGTTCCGCTCCAAGGAGGACGTGATCTTCCCCGACCACGCCGAGGTGCTGACGCGGGTGCGCGCCCGGCTCGCCACGGCCCCCGTCGACTCGACGCCGACCGCGGTCACCGAGGCTGCCCGGCTGGTGCTCGACCGCTACCTCGACGAGGGCGAGGTCGCCCGGAGCCGGTACCGGCTGACCCGCTCGATCCCGGCCCTGCGGGCTCGCGAGATCGCGCAGATGCAGCAGTACCAGCGGGTGTTCCGCGAGTTCGTGCGCGCGCTGGACCGGCGAGGAGTCCGGTCACGACCTGCGGGCCGAGCTGCTGGCCTCCGCGATCGTGGTCGCCCACAACCACGTGCTGCGGCGCTGGCTGCGCGGGGAGACGGACGCGCCCGAGGTCGAGTTCGACGACGCGATGGCCCAGGTGACCTCGCTGCACACGCCGCGCCGCGAGGCTGGCGGGACCACGGTGCTGGTCATCGAGAGCACCCGCGACCCTGCCGTCGTCGCCGGCCTGGTCCGGAGGGCGTTGGGCGAGCCGACCTAGATTTGCAGACATGACCGACTGGCAGGACCCCGAGGCCGTCCGCTTCATGCTCGACGACTGCGAGACCTGGGCCGTGGTGGGCCTGTCCGGCAACCCCGACCGCACGGCGCACCGGATCGCGCAGCTGCTCCAGCAGCGCGGCAAGCGGATCGTCCCGATCCATCCGGACGCCAAGACGGTGCTGGGCGAGCAGGGCTACGCGACCTTGGCCGACGTGCCGTTCCCGATCGACGTGGTCGACGTCTTCCGGCGCTCGGAGGCGGCCGGTGAGTTCGCCGACCAGGCCGTCGCCGTGGGTGCGCGTGGGGTGTGGCTGCAGCTCGGCGTGATCGACGAGGCCGCGCTCGAGCGCACCACGGCGGCGGGCGTACCGATGGTGATGGACACCTGCCCGGCGATCGAGTGGGCCCGGCGCTGACCCTCCGGGTCTGACCAGGCTGGTCCTGGAGGCCAGCGGTTCGGCACCTGAGGTGGAGGCGGGCAGCGGCCGCTGGTTCCTAGCGTTCTCAGCCATGACGATCCTCCTCTCGGACCCGCGGGTCTCCGCGGTGCCGGTCCACGACTGCGCCGAGCCGCTGGTGCGGCTCGACCGCGCCCTGTCGCCCGACCCGTGAGCTGGTGCGCGCCGGCCTCGCCGAGCGGCTTGTACGCCGCCCACCTCGCGCTCCCGCCCGGCATCGGGCTGCGGGTGGTCGAGGGGCACCGGTCGGCCGCCGACCAGCAGTCGATCATCACGGCGTACGCCGCCGAGGTCTGCGCGGCGCACCCCGGGCATCTCCGAGCGCGAGCTGCACCGTGCTCACCAGCCGCTTCGTCGCGCCGCTCGAGGTGGCCCCGCACGTGGCGGGCGCGGCCGTCGACCTGACCCTGGTCGACGCCTGCGGCGAGGAGCTCGACCTCGGCACGCCGATCGACGCGACGCCCGAGCAGAGCGACGGCCGCTGCTACTTCGCCGCCGACGGCATCGGCGCCGACGCGCGGGCGCACCGCGAGCTGCTGGCCCGGGTGCTGGGCGACGCCGGCCTGGTCAACTACCCGACCGAGTGGTGGCACTGGAGCTACGGCGACCGCTACTGGGCGCTGGTCACCGGCGCCGAGCGCGCGCTCTACGGACCCGTGCCGGCGTCGCGGAGGCGGCATGAGCGCCGTGGCCCAGCTCCACCTCGCGAGTCGGCCACGGCCCGCGCCTCCACGTCGACCTCGTCCGCGATCGCGGCGAACACCCGGCTCTTCGCCGCGCGCATCCCCGGCGCGCTGATGGCCGTCGTCAAGGCCGACGGCTTCGGCCACGGCGCGGCCGACGTGGCGCGCACGGCGCTGGCCAACGGCGCGTCCTGGCTCGGCGTCACCATCGATCGACGAGGCGCTCGCCCTGCGCCGGGCCGGGCTGCGGGTGCCGACGCTGAGCTGGCTGAACCCGCTCGACGCCGACTTCGGCGCCGCGATCGCGAGCGGGATCGACCTGGCCGTGCCCGGCCGCGACCACCTCGAGGCGATCACCCGGGCCGGCATCGGCGCCCGGATCCACCTCCACCTCGACACCGGGATGGCCCGCGACGGCGCCGCGCCCGAGGACTGGGCCGGCCTGTGCCGGGTGGCCCGCCGGGCCGAGCGCGCCGGCACCGTGCGGGTCGTCGGCGTGATGGGTCACCTCGGCTGCGCCGACGAGCCCGACGACCCCGACAACTCCACCGGCCGCGCCCGCTTCAGCTGGGGCGTGGCCCGGGCCCGCGAGGCCGGGCTGCGGCCGCCGCTGCGCCACCTCGCCGCCACCGCCGCCACGCTCACCGACCCGCAGAGCCACCACACCCTGAGCCGGGTCGGCGCCGGCCTGGTCGGCATCGACCCCTCGCACACCACCACGCTGCAGCCCGCGATGACGCTGACCGCCCCGGTCGTCGGCGTCCGGCGGGTGCGCGCCGGCACTCCGGTCGGCTACGGCCACACCTGGTCGGCGCCCGGCCGCACCCACCTGGCCCTGCTCCCGCTCGGGTACGCCGACGGGCTGCCGCGCGCCACCGGCGGCCGCGCGGAGGTGCTGCTCGGCGGACGCCGCTGCGCCGTCGTCGGTCGGATCTCCATGGACCAGGTCGTCGTCGACGTCGGCGACCACCCGCCGGCGCTCGGCGAGACGGCGATCGTCTTCGGTCCCGGCCACGCCGGCGAGCCGACCGTCGCCGAGTGGGCGGCGTGGGCCGACACGATCGAGCACGAGATCGTCACCGGCATCGGCAGCCGGGTGGGCCGATGAAGCGGGACGACCGGACCCGGGTCGCCGTCATCGGTGGCGGGGCGAACTGCGAGCACGAGGTGTCGCTGGCCTCCGCCGCCGCGATCGGCCGGGCGCTCGACCCCGAGCGCTACGACGTGGTGTCGCTGACCATCGACCCCGACGGCGTCTGGCACGACCGCGGCGGGCGACCGATCGGCCTCACCGGCGCCACCCACGTGCTGCGCAGCTGCGACGTCGCCATCCCGGCCGTGCACGGACCGCACGGCGAGGACGGCACGCTGGCCGCCCTGTGCGAGCTCGCCGGCCTGCCCTACGTCGGCTCCGGCGTCGGCGCGGGCGCGATCGCGATGGACAAGTGGGCCACCAAGCTCGTGGCCGAGGCGGTCGGGGTCGCCACCGCGCCGGGCGTGCTGCTCACGGCGGCCACCGCGCCGGCGTACACGTGGACCCACCCGGTGGTGGTCAAGCCCGTCGCCGCCGGCTCCAGCCACGGCGTCGAGCCTGGTGCCGCGAGCCTGCCGAGCTCGGCCCGGCGCTCGACGCGGCGCTCGCCGCTCGACGACCGGATCCTGGTCGAGGACCTCGTGGTCGGCCGCGAGATCGACATCGCGGTGCTCGGCCGCCGCCGACGGCGAGCGCCTGGTGTCGCCGGCGCTCGAGATCGTCGTCGACGGCATCTTCGACCACGAGACCAAGTACGGCGGCCAGGCCGACTTCCGGATCCCCGCCTCGCTGGCCGACGCCGACGGCCAAGGAGCTCGCGGACGCGGCGCGTCGCGGTCTACGACGCGCTGGGCTGCGCCGGTGTCGCCCGGGTCGACTTCTTCCTCACCGACGACGGGCTGGCTGCTCAACGAGGTGAACACGATGCCCGGCTTCACCGAGGCCTCGCAGGTGCCGAAGATGTTCGCGGCCGCGGGTCTCCCGTACGCCGACCTCCTGGACCTCCTGGTCCAGCGACGTCCTGTGACGGGACGCATCGCTGGGCTCGACCTCCTCCGCGGGATCGCGATCGGGCTGGTGATGCTGCGGCACGCCGTGCCCGACGTCGTTCGGCGGTGCGGGCGTGGTCGGCGTGGTGATGTTCTTCGCGCTGTCCGGCTACCTGATCACCGGGCTGCTCGTCGGCGAGCTCGAGGCGCACCGGCCGGGTCGACCTCGGCCGGTTCTACCGTCGTCGCGCGCGACGGCTGGTGCCGGCGCTGCTGTTCCTGGTCGCCGGCGTCGTCGTGGTGACCCTGGCGCTGGACCCGCTCGGCGACCGCGACGAGCTCGGCAAGACCGTGCTGGTCGCGCTGACCTGGACCGGCAACCTGCCGTTCGGCCACGCGAGCGACGCGACCTTCCACCTCTGGACGCTGGCGACCGAGGAGCAGTTCTACCTCGTCTGGCCGGCGCTGCTGGCCGCTCGCCTTCGCGCGCGGCCGGGTGCGGCGCGGCCCTCGTGGCGGTGGCCGCCGCGTGCCTGCTCGCCTGCGTCGCACGCTGGTCTGGCTGTCCGAGTCACCCGGACCTCGCCTACGCGCTGCCGACGTCGTGGGCGATCTGCTTCGTGATCGGCGCCGCGACCCGGATCCATCAGGAGCGACTGCCGCCTCCCGGCGTACGCCGTGCCCGTGGCGCTGGCGGGACTGGCGGTGCTGAGCGTGATTCCATTGCGGGGTCACGCGCTCACCTATCTGGCAGGAGGACCGGCCATCGCCACGCTGACCGCGGTGCTGCTGCTGTCGTGGCGGACCTGGACCGAGGTGACCACGCCCGCCTGCGCGCGCTGGTGCTGGCTCGGCACGGTCTCCTACGCGGCGTACCTCTGGAACTACCCGCTGACCCTCTGGCTGCGGCCGCACACCGACCTTGCCGGGCCGCTCGCCGCTGGCGCTCACCCTGCTCGTGGCCGCGCTCAGCTGGCGGCTGGTCGAGGCGCCCCTCAGCCCGTCGAGCCCGCGACGGTGACGGCATGACCGAGCGGCTGCCGCGAGTGGTCCTTCGAGCTGTACGCCGTCGGCGCATCGTCTTCGCGCGTGGGCGTGGTCGAGGTCGCGCGGATGAGCACCGTCCTACCGCGGACCTGCCCTACCTCCTGGTCGTTGCTCGGCATCGATGCTCTCGGTCGCGCTGGCCCGTCGAGCGCCCGGCGCGGCGCTGGCGGTCGTCTGGCTGGTGTGCGGCCTGCAGGTCGTCAACGACCTCCAGCTGATGATCGTCGAGCTCGCGGTGGCGGTGACGGCGTTCGGCACCGCCCGCTGGGGTCGGCCCGCTCGTCCTGGTCGCTCAGCGGCCTGTCGATGCCGCTCGGCGGCGATCATCGCCGCGGTCTACCTCGACTCGCAGGGCGAGCGCCTACTACCGCCTCGAGTCGATCATCGACCTCATCGGCTACGAGCAGGCGGTGCCGCGTCGGGGCGTTCTCGCGGGTGGTGCTGGTCGGGCTGGTCGGGCTGCGCGACGCTCGGCGTGCCGTGGCTGGCCGGCCTGACGCTGCGGTTCCGCGACCGCGCGCGGGAGTCGCGGGTCTCGCAGGTCGCCGCCGAGGAAGACGCCGCCCGTGCCGAGGTCGCGGCCGAGCAGTCGCGCGAGATCGCGCAGCTGCGCGAGGACCAGGCCCGGCTGGCCCGCGACGTACACGACGTCGTCGGTCACTCGCTGGCGGTGATCCTGGCCCAGGCCGAGTCGGCGCAGTACCTCAAGGACGCCGACACCGAGAAGCTCAAGCAGACGATGGAGAACATCGCGACCTCCGCGCGCTCGTCGCTCCAGGACGTGCGCCACGTGCTGACCGCCGGGAGCGGCCGCCGAGCAGGCGCGGCCCGGCAGCCTCGACGCCCTCATCGCGGGGGTCAACGAGAGCGGCCACGAGGTGGTCGTCGAGCGAGGTCGGCACCGCGCAGCCGCTGCCGCCGGAGCTGGAGGTGGTCGCCTACCGCGTGCTCCAGGAGATGCTGACCAACGCCATCAAGCACGGCCGCCGCGACGAGCCGGTCTTCGTCGAGCGGCACTGGGAGGGCGAGCTGCGGATCGAGGTGCGCAACGTGATCGACACCGAGGTAGAGGTCGGCGACTCCGCGCCGGGCCAGGGGCTCGAGGGCATGCGCCGGCGGCTCGAGCAGGTCGGCGGCCGGCTCGACGTACGCCGCCGCGAGGAGCCCGCGGGCGCCACCTTCACGGCCACCGCCTGGGTGCCGGTGCGATCCCGATGAGTGACACCGGGATCCGGGTGCTGCTGGTCGACGACCAGGACCTCTTCCGCGAGGGCGTCAAGGTGATCGTCGACGCCCAGGACGGGATGAGCGTGGTCGGGTCGGCCGGCGACGGCCACGAAGCGGTGCGGCTGGTCGACGAGCTGACGCCCGACGTGGTGCTGATGGACATCCGGATGCCCGAGCTCGACGGCGTCGAGGCGACCCGCCAGATCTTCTCGCCCGACCGCGTCGCCCGCCGCGAGCAGCCGGTGCGGGTGATCGTGCTGACCACCTTCAACCTCGACGACCGCGCCGCCACCGCGATCCGCCACGGTGCCAGCGGCTTCCTGCTCAAGGACACGACGCCGACCCTGCTGCGCGACGCGATCCGCACCGTCCACGCCGGCAACGCCGTGCTCGCTCCCACCGACCTGTCCACGCTGCTGGAGGGGCAGTTCCGCGCGCAGGCGCCGACCCCGACGGCGTACCTCTCGCTGACCGACAAGGAGCTGGAGGTCTTCGCCGCCGTCGCCCGCGGGCTCTCCAACACCGAGATCGCTGGCCTGGTCTTCGCCAGCGAGTCGACCGTCAAGACCCACGTCGGAGCCATCCTGCGCAAGCTCGGCCTGCGCGACCGCGTGCAGATCGTGGTGTTCGCCCACGAGCACGGCCTCGCGGCACGATGAGTTCCGGCGGGTTGGCTGGTCTGATGCTGCATGGACACAGTCATGGACGGGATCGAGTTCGGCGAGTCACCGCGGTGGCATGACGGTCGGGTCTGGGTCTCCGACTGGGCCGCTGGCAAGGTCCACTCCGTCTCGGCCGACGGCGTGCCGACCGTCGAGGCGGAGGTCGCGTCGTTCCCGCTCTGTTTCGACTTCCTGCCCGACGGCCGGATGCTGCTCGTGTCGTCGGCCGACCGCGCACTGTTGCTTCGTGAGCCGGACGGCAGCCTGACGACTCACGCCGACCTGGCCCCGGTGGCCACGACCCCGTGGAACGACATCGTCGTCAGCGACAGCGGCAACGCCTACGTCAACAACCTCGGTTTCGAGTTCGGGACCGGCGACTTCGCACCCGGCCTCGTCGTCCTCGTCACCCCGGAGGGCACGGTCACCCCCGTCGCCGACGACCTCGCCTTCCCCAACGGCATGGCGATCACAGCCGACCACTCCACCCTGATCCTCGCCGAGTCGTACGCCGAACAGCTCACGGCCTTCGACATCGCCCCCGACGGCACCCTCTCCGGCCGCCGCGTCTGGGCACCGACCACCGGCGACCACCCGGACGGGATCTGCGTCGATGCGACCGGCGCGGTCTGGTACGCCGACGTCGGCAACCACCACTGCGTACGCGTGGCCGAGGGCGGAGAGGTGCTGGCCACGCTCGAGTTCGACCGTGGCGCCTTCGCCTGCGTGCTCAGTCGCGAGGCCGAACCGAGACTGTTCGTCGTGGGCCAGGACTGGGCCGGGCCAGAAGGCGTCGGCGGCGCCTCGGGAGTGCTCGTGGCCTTCCCGGCGCCGGCACCGGGAGCTGGTCACCCCTGACGGCATGACGATGACCCCGGCCACGAGGTCCCTGGCCGGGGTGTGGGGCGTGGTGGTCAGGGTTCGCCCGGGAGTGAGCTGGTGCCGCGGTGGTCGCGGATGAGCTGTGAGGCCGTTGGGGGTGGTCCAGAGGTAGGTGCCGCGGTCGATGACGGTGTAGTCCCACGCGCCGTGGGTCTTGGCGCGGTGGTGCCGTCGGCACAGTGGCGCAGTGTTGGTGCGAGCTCGTCTCGCCAGGCCGGTAGGGGACGACGTGGTCGGTGTCGCACCGTGACGCGGGTTTGGTGCAGGACGGGAACACGCAGTGCACGTCGACCAGAGGCGTTCTGGTCCTTGAGTCGGTCGGGTGCCTCGTAGGCCTCGACGTGGATGTGGTCGGCCAGGTCGACCACCGGTTTCACGGTCACGTTCGCGGCCCGGCACCATTCCCGGATCTGCTCGACGCTGATCGGGGACCGGGTGTTGCCGCACCGGCCGACGGTCTCGGTGCCGGTCAGCGCGTCTTCGCTGATGTGGACGACCAGGTCCACGGACCGGCCGGGCTCGGCGTCTTCGAACCCGAACGCCAGCTGGCGCCGGGCCAGGTCGCCGAGCGCTGTGGCGCGACGCACATCCAGGGACTCGGTGCTGCCCAGGTCAGCCTGCTGTTTGGCACCGGCCCGGAGCGCGTCCTCGAGATCGAGGGCGTCGGCCAGGTCGACCTCGGCATCGATCCGGACGGTGCCGTCGAAGGAGACCTCGTCGGCGTGGACGTCGACGTGCCGCTTCTCGGCGGCCTCCCGGCGTTTGGCTTCGGCGGCTGCGGGGTCGAACCGCACCATCGCTTCCTCGACCGTGCGGTCCAGCTGCGCCCACGAGCACGAGTGCGCCACCGGCGCGAGGTGCCGGTCGACCTGGGCGGCACCGGCCATGGGGAGGCTGGTGGTGTGGGCGGCGATCCGGCGGGCCCGCCACAACGGCAACCGCCCCTCGACCACTTTGCCCCAGAGCTTGGGGAGGCGGTAGCGGAGCTCGAGGATCCCGCCGACCTGCGCGAACCCCGACTCGGTCGTGACACCCAACGCGGCGGCGTACTCCATCAACGCGAACTCCGAGACCAGAGGCGCACCGGGGCCAGCGACCGGGAGCGCCTTGTCGGCGAAGAACCCGACACACGCGGCCGGATCGGCTTCGTTGAGGATCGCCCACTCGATGGTCGCGTGGGCCATCGCGACATCGACCGCTTCGCGGTCGGCCTTGTGGCCGCGCAGCACCGCAAGCACCTCGGCCGTGGCGGCCGATCCGGTGTGGGTTGCGGTGCTGGTCATAGCAACTATCCAAGCACCGACCACCGACACTCATGACCCCGAAACCGGGGTTATCCACCGACCCACTGGTCACGGTCAGGTAACGACTTTCCCGCTCTACTACAGGGGTTTCGAAGCCTCAACCACCGCGCCCTGCCGTTGGTCGAGCAGGCCGAGCCCCTGGGCGAGGCCGTCGTCGAGACCCCGCAAGCTCACACGTGAACTCGACCCGTCACGTTGGGCGGATCGGCTCCGAGGTCTCGACCACGCGGTCGCTCGTCCCTCGCTCCCGCTGCTCGACCAACAAAGACCCCCCGTTGGTCGAGCAGGCCGAGCCCCTGGGCGAGGCCGTCGTCGAGACCCCGCAAGCTCGCACGTGAACTCGACCCGTCGCGTTGGGCGGATCGGCTCGGTCTCGACGACGCGGTCGCTCGTCCCTCGCTCCCGCTGCTCGACCAACGAGATGAGCCGACCACGGTCGGCGTCGTCCCGATAGGCGCGAACACCGGCCGGAGCCGGCGCCGTCAAGGGCGCGAAGCGGCGCAGCGAACCCTTGACGGCGCCGGTGGAGGCCGACACCATCGCGCCTTCGGGAGGACGACGACCCCACAATCAACGTGTCAGCTACAGAGGTCTCGACGACGCGGTCGCTCGTCCCTCGCTCCCGCTGCTCGACCAACGAATGAGCCGACCACTGGTCGGCGTCGTCCCGATAGGCGCCAACACCGGCCGGAGCCGGCGCAGTCGAGGGCGCGAAGCCGGCGCAGCGAACCCTTGACGGCGCCGGTGGAGGCCGACACCATCGCGCCTTCGGAGGACGACGACCCCACGATCGACGTGTCAGCTACAGAGGTCTCGACGACGCGGTCGCTCGTCCCTCGCTCCCGCTGCTCGACCAACGAAGCAGCCGACCACAGGTCGGCGTCGTCCCGATAGGCGCCAACACCGGCCGGAGCCGGCGCAGTCAAGGGCGCGAAGCGGCGCAGCGAACCCTTGACGGCGCCGGTGGAGGCCGACACCATCGCGCCTTCGGGAGGACGACGACCCCACGATCAACGTGTCAGCTACAGAGGTCTCGACGACGCGGTCGCTCGTCCCTCGCTCCCGCTGCTCGACCAACGAAACCTCCCGTTGGTCGAGCAGGCCGAGCCCCTGGGCGAGGCCGTCGTCGAGACCCGCAAGCTCACACGTGAACCCGACTCCGTCGCCTTGAGCGGATCGGCTCCGGGGTCTCGACAACGCGGTCGCTCGTCCCTCGCTCCCGCTGCTCGACCAACGAAGACCCTCCCGTTGGTCGAGCAGGCCGAGCCCCTGGGCGAGGCCGTCGTCGAGACCCATCGCATGCTGGACACGATCGGCTCCGGGTCTCGACGACGCGGTCGCTCGACCAACGAGAGCCGACCACCCCGAGGAACAGTCAGCAACAAGTGGTCACAGCAACAACACGAACCCGACCAGCATCACCAGGACAGTCACCCCGAGGGCACCCAGCTCGAGCCGAGCCGGCTCGGTGCGGACCGCAGAGACAAGAGCCAGCTGCTCGTCGGACCGAGCCCGGATGCCCAGACGGTCGAGGTGGTCCTGGGCGGCGGTGCGGAGGCGCTCTTCGACGAAGTCGGGGTAGGAGGTGGCGGCGAGGGCGACCGGGTCGTCCGACTTCCGCTTCTTGGGGTGCAGCGTCTGACGCAGGCTCCGGCTGATCGCGGGTGACACGAAGCGCCGGTCCCCCGCGCGCACGGCGAGCACCCGGCGTACGGAGACCTCCTCGATGGCGCCGAGGGGCAGCGATTGGGTCAGGAACATGTTGCGGAGCTCGAGCTCGTCGCCGACGATCCGCACGCTGGGGCGCAGCACCGAGGCCCAGGTCAGCACGGCGACGACCGCGAGCAGGCCGACCGTCCAGACGGGGAAGCCCTCGAAGGCGCCAAGGACCAACAGGACCAGCACCGCGATCAGCCCGAGCACGCCCACCACGCGCCCGTTGGTCGGGTGGAACTTCTCGATCGTCTCTTCGGCCATGCCACCTTCTCGTGAGCTGCGCGCGAGATTGCCGCGGCGCTGGACCACAACCCTATGCTGGCGGGTATGCCTGCATCCCCCACCACCGAGGCGACGTTCGCCGACGTGACCCGCTCCGAGGCGACGCTGCGGCGGTTCCTCCACGGACTGCCCGGAGTCGACCAGGTCGGGTGCGAGGCGCGGGCCGCCGGCCTCGGGACCCGCTCGATCAAGACCACGTCGAAGGCCTTCGCCCTCGACCTGGCCATCCGGATGGTCGACCTGACCACGCTCGAGGGCCAGGACACCCCCGGCAAGGTGCGCGCGCTGGCCGCGAAGGCGATGCGCCCCGACCCCTCCGACCCGACCTGCCCGGCGGCCGCCGCGGTCTGCGTCTACCCCGACATGGTCGGCCACGCGAAGCAGGTGCTCGGTGACAGCGGCGTGAAGGTGGCCGCGGTCGCCACCGCGTTCCCGAGCGGCCGCGCGGCGCTGGACATCAAGCTGGCCGACACCCGCGATGCCGTCGAGGCAGGCGCCGACGAGATCGACATGGTGATCGACCGGGGTGCCTTCCTGGCCGGCCACTACCTCCAGGTCCTCGAGGAGATCGTCGCGGTGCGCGAAGCGTGCGGCAGCGCTCACCTCAAGGTGATCTTCGAGACCGGCGAGCTGCAGACCTACGACAACGTACGCCGCGCCAGCTGGCTCGCGATGATGGCCGGCGGCCACTTCATCAAGACCTCCACCGGCAAGGTTCAGCCGGCCGCGACCCTGCCGGTCACGCTGATCATGCTGGAGGCGGTGCGCGACTTCCGCGAGGCCACCGGCCAGATGATCGGCGTGAAGCCGGCCGGCGGCATCCGCACCGGCAAGGACGCCATCAAGTACCTCGTGATGGTCAACGAGATCGCCGGCGCCGACTGGCTCGATCCGGACTGGTTCCGGTTCGGCGCCTCCACCCTGCTCAACGAGCTGCTGATGCAGCGCACCAAGATGACCACCGGCCGCTACTCCGGTCCCGACTACTTCACGTTGGACTGATCGCGATGACAACCACCCCCTCGAGCAACGTGTTCGAGTACGCCCCCGCTCCCGAGTCGCGCAGCATCGTCGACATCAAGCCGTCGTACGGCCTGTTCATCAACGGTGAGTTCGTCGACGGCCACGGCAAGGCGTTCAAGACGATCAGCCCGTCGACCGAGGAGGTCCTGGCCGAGGTCGCCGAGGCCGACGACGCCGACGTCGACGCCGCGGTCAAGGCTGCGCGCCGCGCGTACACGCGGGTCTGGTCGCGGATGCCGGGCAAGGAGCGGGCCAAGTACCTCTACCGGATCGCCCGGATCATCCAGGAGCGCGGCCGCGAGCTGGCCGTGCTCGAGTCGCTCGACAACGGCAAGCCGATCAAGGAGTCGCGCGACGTCGACATCCCGATCGTCGCCGCACACTTCTTCTACTACGCCGGCTGGGCCGACAAGCTCGAGCACTCCGGCTACGGCTCCACCCCGCTGGGTGTCGCCGGCCAGATCATCCCGTGGAACTTCCCGCTGCTGATGCTGGCCTGGAAGATCGCTCCGGCGCTGGCCTGCGGCAACACCGTGGTGCTCAAGCCCGCCGAGACCACGCCCCTGACCGCCCTGCTGTTCGCCGAGATCTGCCAGCAGGCCGACCTCCCGCCGGGCGTCGTCAACATCATCACCGGCGCGGGCAGCACCGGTCAGGCCCTGGTCGCGCATCCCGACATCGACAAGGTCGCCTTCACCGGGTCGACCGACGTCGGCAAGGCGATCGCCCGCACCGTGGCCGGCAGCAACAAGAAGGTCACCCTCGAGCTGGGCGGCAAGGCCGCCAACATCGTCTTCGACGACGCGCCGCTCGACCAGGCGATCGAGGGCATCGTCAACGGCATCTTCTTCAACCAGGGCCACGTCTGCTGCGCGGGCTCGCGTCTGCTGGTGCAGGAGTCCATCTCCGAGGAGCTGCTGTCGCGGCTCAAGCGGCGGATGGCGACGCTGCGGATCGGCGACCCGCTCGACAAGAACACCGACATCGGCGCCATCAACTCCGCCGAGCAGCTGGCCCGGATCCGCGAGCTCTCCGACATCGGCGAGGCCGAGGGCGCCGGGCGCTGGTCGCCGCCGTGCGAGCTGCCGCAGCACGGCTTCTGGTTCCCGCCGACCATCTTCACCGGCGTCTCGCAGGCCCACCGGATCGCCCGCGAGGAGATCTTCGGGCCGGTGCTGTCGGTGCTGACCTTCCGCACCCCCAGCGAGGCGGTCGAGAAGGCCAACAACACGCCGTACGGCCTGTCCGCCGGCGTCTGGACCGACAAGGGCTCGCGGATCCTGAAGATCGCCAACGAGCTGCGCGCCGGCGTCGATCTGGGCCAACACGTTCAACAAGTTCGACCCCACCAGCCCGTTCGGTGGCTACAAGGAGTCGGGCTACGGCCGCGAGGGCGGCCGCCACGGACTCGCCGCCTACCTGAAGGGAGCCGAGTGATGTCCCGCGTCGACGTGCGCAAGACCTACAAGCTGTTCATCGGCGGTGACTTCCCGCGCTCCGAGTCGGGGCACTCCTACGTCGTCGACGACGCGAAGGGGAAGTTCGTGGCCAACGCCGCGCTGGCCTCCCGCAAGGACGCGCGCGACGCTGTCGTGGCCGCGCGCAAGGCGTTCGGCGGCTGGGCCGGCAAGACGGCGTACAACCGCGCCCAGATCCTCTACCGCGTCGCCGAGATCATGGAGGACCGCCGGCCGCAGTTCCTCGAGGCCGTGCGCCAGTCCGAGGGGCTGACCGCAGCGCGAGCCAACGCCACGATCGACGAGGCCATCGACCGCCTGGTCTGGTACGCCGGCTGGGCGGACAAGATCACCCAGGTCGTCGGCAACGCCAACCCGGTCGCGGGGCCGTTCTTCAACCTCTCCACGCCGGAGCCGACCGGCGTCGTCGCCGTGCTGGCGCCGCAGGAGTCCTCGCTGCTCGGGCTGATCAGCGTGCTCGCGCCCGTGGTGGTCACCGGCAACACCGTGGTGGTGGTCTCCTCCTACCGCCGCCCGCTGCCGGCCGTGACGTTCTCCGAGGTGCTCGCCACCTCCGACCTGCCCGGCGGTGTCGTCAACATCCTCACCGGGTCGGCCGCCACGATCGCCCCCTGGCTGGCCTCGCACATGGACGTCAACGCGATCGACCTGGTCGGCATCGCCGGCGAGATCGAGCTGGCCACCGACCTCGAGGTCGCAGCTGCCGACAACCTCAAGCGCGTCCGGCGCCCACCCGCCGCGGAGCCGGACTGGTCCCAGGAGCCTGGTCTCGACACGATGACCGCCTTCCTCGAGACCAAGACCGTCTGGCACCCCATCGGCGTGTGAACGCGACCGTCATCGTCCTGGCCGGACCCTCCGGGGCCGGCAAGTCCCGCCTCGCCGAGCGGATCGGCCTGCCGGTGCTCCGGCTCGACGACTACTACAAGTCCGCCGGCGACCCCGGCCTCCCGCTCATCGAGCACGGCGCCAACGCCGGGCTGGTCGACTGGGACCACCCGGACTCGTGGCTGCCGGGTGATGCGATGGAGGCGGTCCGGCAGCTGTGCGAGCTGGGCAGCGCCGACGTGCCGATCTACGACATCGCCCACGACGGCCGCACCGGCCACCGGGTGCTCGATCTCGAGGGGCAGGCCTTCTTCGTGGCCGAGGGCATCTTCGCCCAGGAGATCGTGCCCGCCTGCCAGGAGGCCGGCCTGCTGGCGGCGGCGTACTGCGTCCGTCAGCACCCGGTCGTGACCTTCTGGCGGCGGCTCACCCGCGACCTGCGCGAGCACCGCAAGCCGCCGCTCGTGCTCGTCCGCCGCGGGCTGGCCCTCCTGCGCGACCAGCGTCGCGTCGTCGAGCACGCCGTGGCGCTCGGCTGCGAGCCGGTCACTCCCGACCAGGCGCTCGAGCACGTCGCGACCCTGCGCACGCGGGCCCGTGGCTGAGCAGCTCGCCGGGCTCAGGCAGCCCGACCAGCGCTCCTGCGGCCCGTCCTGCCTGGTCGCCGCCCGGATGCTGCTGGACCCGGCGTACGCCGCCGGCGTCTCGGCCGACACCTTCGCCGACGAGGTGCTCCAGCTCCACCGCCGGGTCACCCGTCCCATCGACACCCGCGGCGCGCTGCAGCTGCCCTGGCCGCGCGCGCTCGGCACCCCACCGTGGGCCGTGGCCCACCAGCTCTCCGCCATCGACGACGAGCGCACCTACGCCGCCCGCCTGGCGCTACGCCGGGCGCGCGCCTTCGACCGGCTCGCGGCCGCCGAGGCACCGTCGGTGCTCTACGTCGGCAGCCGCTGGCTGCCCCGCCACGTCGTGCTCGTGGTCGGCGTCGGCGACGACTGGCTCCGCATCTACGAGCCGAGCAGTGGCCGCCTGGTCCGCGTCACCCGCGAGGCGTTCGTCGGGGCGAGCCTTGGTCTGGCCGGCTGGCCCAAGCCGTGGTTCACCGTCACTCCGCGCTGACGGCCACGTAGCGTTGGGCCGGGGTGTGACGGGGAACCCACTGCACCGGAGCAACCTTCGGGCCACACCCGGCGTCTAGATTGCAGTAGCCCGTCCACAAAGGAGCATCGAGCACCACATGTCACGCCTCATCCATGCCCTGGTCGGCCTCGTCGCCGCCACCGCCCTGCTGTCCGCCACCGCCCCGGCCAACTCCGCACCCGCGCCCGCAGCCCCGGCCGCGAAGTCCGCGGTGCTGTTCGAGACCGGCGACGTCGGCCGCGGTGTACGCATCGTCCAGGCCCGACTCCGCCAGGTCGGCTGGTACGACGGCGACGTGAGCGGCAGCTTCGACGACAAGACCCGCAAGGCCGTGCGGAAGTTCCAGAAGCAGGAGGGACTGGTGGTCACCGGCGCGGTCGACCGCGCGACCCTGCGCACCCTCGAGGCCAGGACGGACCAGCCGACGCGCTGGGAGCTGACCAACCAGCCGCCGCCGCCCGACGACCTCGACCGCCGGTGCCTCACCGGCCGGGTGATGTGCGTCGACAAGACCACCGCCAGCCTCCGCTGGGTGGTCGACGGCAAGGTCAAGGTCACCCTCGCCGCCCGCTTCGGCGGCGCCTCGACGCCGACCCGCGAGGGCGCCTTCGAGGTCTTCCGCAAGAGCCGCGACCACGTGTCGAGCCTCTACGACACCCCGATGCCCTACGCGATGTTCTTCTCCGGCGGCCAGGCCGTGCACTACTCACCCGACTTCGCCGCCCACGGCTACGACGGCGCCTCGCACGGCTGCGTCAACATCCGCGCCAAGAAGGCGATCGCCCGCCTCTTCGACATCGTGAGGATCGGCACTCCGGTCATCGTCTACCGGAGCTAGATACCCAGCGCGACGTACCCCGGCTTGATCACGCCGTCGATGATCGCCAGCCGCTCGTCGAACGGCAGGAACGCCGACTTCATCGCGTTGATCGTGAACCACCGCAGGTCGCTCAGGCCGTAGCCGAACGCCTCGACGAGCGCCTCCATCTCGGAGGTCATCGAGGTCTTGCTCATCAGCCGGTTGTCCGTGTTGACGGTGACCCGGAAGCGCAGGCGGGTGAGCAGCCCGATCGGGTGCTCGGCGATCGAGGCGGCGGCGCCGGTCTGGATGTTGGAGGCGGGGCACATCTCGAGCGGGATCCGCTTGTCGCGCACGTAGTTGGCCAGGCCGCCCAGGGTCACCGAGCCGTCGTCGTTGACCGTGATGTCGTCGATGATGCGTACGCCGTGGCCGAGGCGGTCGGCGCCGCACCACTGGATCGCCTGCCAGATCGACGGCAGGCCGAAGGCCTCACCGGCGTGGATGGTGAAGTGGGAGTTCTCGCGCTGGAGGTACTCGAAGGCGTCGAGGTGCCGGGTCGGCGGGTAGCCCGCCTCCGCACCGGCGATGTCGAAGCCGGCGACCCCACGGTCGCGCCACGCGACCGCGAGCTCGGCGATCTCCATCGAGCGGGCCCGGTGGCGCATGGCAGTGAGCAGCTGGCGCACCACGATCCGGCCACCGGCGGCAGCGGTGCCCTCGTCGAAGCCCTGCTGCACCGCGGCGACGACCTCGTCGAGCGACAGCCCGTTGGCCACGTGCTGCTCGGGGGCGTAGCGGACCTCGGCGTACACGACGCCGTCGTCCGCCAGGTCCTCGACGCACTCCCGGGCCACGCGCGCCAGAGCCGCAGGAGTCTGCATCACGGCGACGGTGTGGTCGAACGTCTCGAGGTAGCGTTCGAGCGAGCCCGAGTCGGCCGAGTCGGCGAACCACTGCCCCAGCGACTCCGCGTCGGTCGCCGGCAGCTGGTGTCCGACCTCGGCGGCCAGCTCGATGATGGTCGCCGGACGGAGCCCACCGTCGAGGTGGTCGTGCAGCAGGACCTTCGGAGCCTGCCGGATCTGCTCGCGGGTGAGGACGGTAGGTTCCATCCCGGTATCCAACCACCCACGGCCAGCCGCACAGCAGCAGGAGGCAACCGGATGCGCACGTTCTCGACGTTCGACGAGGTGGCCGCTGCCAGCGGCGAAGAGCTCGGCACCAGCGACTGGCTGCTCATCGACCAGGACCGGGTGAACCAGTTCGCCGATGCGACCGGCGACCACCAATGGATCCACGTCGACGAGGCGCAGGCCGCGGCCGGCCCGTTCGGCGGCACCATCGCCCACGGCTACCTGACCCTGTCGCTCGTCCCGTGGCTGGGCTCCCAGGTGCTCGCCCTGGAGACGCCGGGCGCCAAGCTCAACTACGGCGTCAACAAGGTGCGCTTCCCGAACCCCGTCCGGGTCGGCAAGCGGGTCCGGGCACACGTGGCGATGGGCGAGGTCACCGAGATCCCCGCGGGTCGCCAGCTCACCCTGAAGTACACGATCGAGATCGAGGACGAGGCCAAGCCGGCCTGCGTCGCCGAGACCGTCGTGCTCCTCCTGGCCTGAGTCAGCCGACCCGGTCGATCACCAGCGGATCAGCCGTGTACGCCGCCCCGTCAGCAATGTCGTAGCCGCCCGCCAGCGAAGCCAGCGCCCGCTCGAACCGAGCCGGCTCGTCGGTGAGCAGCGTGAACAGCGGCGACCCCTCGGTGACCGAGTCACCCGGCCGCGCGTGCCAGACCACACCGGCGCCCGCCTGTACGGGGTCCTCCTTGCGAGCCCGCCCGGCCCCCAGCCGCCAGGCAGCCAGGCCGACCGCCATCGCGTCGAGCCGGGTCAGCACACCTGAGGAAGGAGCGTTCACCACGTGCGACTCCTTGGCCTGGGGGAGGTCGGCATCGGGGTCACCGTCCTGCGCGCGGATCATCGCCTTCCACGCGTCCATCGCGGAGCCGTCGGCCAGCTTGTCGGCGGGGTCGATGGTGTCGCGGCCGGCACCGGCCAGCATCTCGCGGGCCAGCGCCAGGGTCAGCTCGATCACGTCCGCGGGGCCGCCGCCGGCCAGGACCTCGACCGACTCGGCGACCTCGATGCCGTTGCCGGCCGTGAACCCGAGCGGGGTGTTCATGTCGGTGAGCAGCGCGACCGTGTGGACCCCGGCGTCCTTGCCGAGCGCGACCATCACCTCCGCGAGCTCACGCGCGCGGGTGACGTCCTTCATGAACGCCCCGGAGCCGACCTTCACGTCCAGCACCAGCGAGCCGGTGCCTTCGGCGATCTTCTTGCTCATGATCGACGAAGCGATCAGCGGGATCGCCTCGACGGTGCCGGTGACGTCGCGCAGCGCGTAGAGCTTCTTGTCCGCGGGCGCCAGCTCGTCGCCGGCCGCGCAGACCACGGCACCGACCGACTCGAGCTGCGCGAACATCTCCTCGTTCGACAGGGCCGCACGCCAGCCGGGAATCGACTCCAGCTTGTCGAGGGTGCCTCCGGTGTGGCCGAGTCCGCGGCCGGACAGTTGGGGCACGGCAACGCCGCAGGCGGCGACCAGCGGGGCGAGGGGCAGCGTGATCTTGTCGCCGACTCCCCCGGTCGAGTGCTTGTCGGCGGTCGGCCGGGACAGCGACGAGAAATCCATCCGCTCGCCGGAGGCGATCATGGCGCCGGTCCACCGGGCGATCTCGCGCCGGTCCATGCCGTTGAGCAGGATCGCCATCGCCAGCGACGCCATCTGCTCGTCGGCGACCTCGCCACGGGTGTAGGCGTCGATCACCCAGTCGATCTGGCTGTCACTGAGCCCACCCCGGTCACGCTTGGCGATGATGACCTCGACCGCGTCGTGCTCTGCAGCCACGCTGTTGCCCCTTCCAGACCTGCTCCGAATCAGCGCACCCTACGCGGACCTGGCTCTAGCCGAGGTCGTCGGGCCCGAACGCCTGGGGCAGCACCTCGGACATGGGCAGCACCCCGAGCGGGGTCTGCACCAGGAGCGCGTCGCCGCCGTTCTCGAAGAGCAGCTGCCGGCACCGGCCGCAAGGCATGATCACCGCGCCGGCGCCGTTCACGCAGACGAAGTGCGTGAGGCGCCCGCCGCCGGTGATGTGGAGCTGGCTGACTAGACCGCACTCGGCGCAGAGCGTGACGCCGTACGCAGCGTTCTCGACGTTGCACCCGACCACCACGCGCCCGTCGTCCACCAGGGCCGCCGCACCCACCTTGAACTGCGAATACGGCGCGTAAGCGTGACTCATCGCCTCGATGGCCGCCTCGAGCAGCGCGTCCCAGTCGGGAGGTGCTCCGGTGCTCAAATGAGGGGTCCCCGGGCGGCGGCTGAGGGGGGACACAACATCGCAACATGATAACGGTTGGAGTGCATCTTCCTGAGCCCCTCGCATGCGCTCCGCATTCGGTTACCGTGACCGCTCATCGCCCTCGTAGTGAACGAGGCAGGGATTTGGAGGCCAAGTGAAGAATCTGAAGAAGGCCGCAGCTTGCGGCGTGGCGGGGCTCATTGCCACCGCTGCCCTTGCCGGATGTGGCAGTGAACCAGCGGACGACGACAACAACACAGGCGATGACCCGTCGGGGACCCCGGCGCTCGACTTCCTGCCGTGCATCGTGTCCGACGCCGGCGGCTTCGACGACAAGTCGTTCAACCAGTTGGGCTACGAAGGCGCCAAGAAGGCAGCCGACGAGCTCGGCGTCGAGCTGAACGATGTCGAGTCCAACAGCGAGAACGACTACGGCCCCAACCTGGAGAGCCTCGTTGCCGAGGGCTGCGACGCCATCGTGACCGTCGGGTTCGCGCTTGCTTCGGCGACCAAGGAGTCGGCAGCTGCCAACCCCGAGATCGAGTACATCCTGATCGACGACTCCGCTGACGGCGGCGACGACGGCGCGACCTTCGACGGTCAGGCCGACCAGCCCAACATCAAGCCGCTGCTCTACAACACCGCTGAGGCGGCGTTCATGGCCGGCTACCTCGCCGCGGACTACACCAAGACCGGTGTCGTCGGCACCTACGGCGGACTGCCGTTCCCGACCGTCACCATCTTCATGGACGGGTTCAAGCAGGGCGCCGAGTACTACGCCGAGACCAAGGGCAAGGACGTCAAGGTTGTCGGCTGGGACGGCGAGAACGGTCTCTTCACCGGCGGGTTCGAGGCCAACAACGAGGCCACCAACACGGCCTCGCAGCTGCTCGACCAGGACGTCGACGTGATCCTCCCGGTCGGTGGACCCATCTACCAGGGTGCGCTGACCGCGATCGCCGACTCCGGCGAGGACGTCGCCATGATCGGTGTGGACGCCGACTTCTACGAGACCGACCCGAACACCCAGGACGTGGTGCTCACCTCGATCCTGAAGAACATGCAGGTCTCGACGTACGAGGCGATCCTGGAGGCCGGCGAGGGCGATCTCGACTTCACGCCGTACGTCGGCACGTTGGAGAACGGCGGCGTCGGTATCGCGCCGTTCCACAACTTCGAGGACAAGGTGTCCGACACGGTCGCCGCTGAGCTCGAGGAGATCAAGGCGGGCATCATCGACGGCTCGATCGAGGTCACCTCGTACCTGGCTCCGTAGTAGCCCCGTAGCAACCCAGCAATAGTCCGAGGGAGGCCGACACATGTCGGCCTCCCTCTGGCATTGTGCTCACCTAGCCAGTGCCTCTCGACCCTAGGATTCGGTGCCCATGAAGCTCGCCCTCCGCGACATCACCAAACGCTTCGGGACCCTGGTGGCCAACGACAAGGTCTCCCTGACCGTCGAGCCGGGCGAGATCCACTGTCTGCTGGGCGAGAACGGCGCCGGCAAGTCCACGCTGATGAACGTGCTCTACGGCCTCTACCAGGCCGACGAGGGCGAGATCGTGCTCGACGACGAGGTCCAGCACTTCCGCAACCCCGGCGACGCGATCGCGGCCGGCATCGGCATGGTCCACCAGCACTTCATGCTCATCCCGGTGTTCACCGTCGCCGAGAACGTCATGCTCGGCAACGAGGCGACCGGCTTCGCCGGCTCGCTCGACCTCGATGCCGCGAACGACCGGGTCCGCGAGATCTCTGAGCGCTTCGGCTTCGACGTCAGTCCCGACGCGCTGGTCGAGAACCTGCCGGTGGGCGTGCAGCAGCGCGTCGAGATCATCAAGGCCCTGTCACGCGACGCCAAGGTGCTGGTCTTCGACGAGCCGACCGCCGTGCTCACCCCGCAGGAGACCGATGAGCTGATGGAGATCATGCGCCAGCTCAAGGCCGCCGGCACCGCGATCGTCTTCATCACCCACAAGCTGCGCGAGGTCCGCGAAGTGGCCGACCGGATCACCGTGATCCGGCTGGGCAAGGTGGTGGGCGAGGCGAGCCCCACTGCCAGCAACGCCGAGCTGGCGGCGCTCATGGTCGGCCGGCCGGTCGAGCTGACCGTGCACAAGGATCCGCCCAAGCTCGGCGACGAGGCGTTCGTGGTCGACAGCCTGCGCGTGATCGACCCCACGGGGCATGTGCACGTCAACGACGTCAGCTTCTCCATCCAGGCCGGCGAGATCCTGGCCGTGGCCGGCGTGCAGGGCAACGGCCAGACGGAGCTCACCGAGGCGATCCTCGGGCTCCAGGACCACGTGGAGGGGTCGATCAGGCTCGACGGCCTCGAGCTGGCCGGCAGGTCCACCCGCAAGGTGCTCGACGCCGGCGTCGGCTTCATCCCCGAGGACCGCCTGGTCGACGGCCTGGTCGCCGGCATGACCATCTCCGAGAACCTCATGCTCGACCGCAGCTTCGGTGAACCCTTCGCCCAGCGGGGCTCACTGCTGCTGCGCAAGCTCGACGAGTTCGCGAAGGTCAAGCTCAAGGAGTACGACGTCCGCGCACCAGGCGTCTCCACCCCGGTCGGGAAGCTCTCCGGCGGCAACCAGCAGAAGGTGGTGGTCGCGCGCGAGCTCTCTCGCGACCTGCGCCTCCTGGTCGCCGCCCAGCCGACGCGAGGGGTCGACGTCGGGTCCATCGAGTTCATCCACAAGCAGATCGTCGCCGCGCGTGACTCGGGCGTGCCGGTGCTCGTGGTCTCCTCCGAGCTCGACGAGGTGGTGGCGCTCGCGGACCGGATCATGGTGCTCTACCGCGGCAAGGTGGTGGGCATCGTGCCCTCCGACACCCCCCGTGAGGTCCTCGGCCTGATGATGACCGGCGAGCGCCCGACGGAGGCCGTGGCATGAGCGAGTCCAACGAGCCCGACGAGACCAAGAAGCCGGTCGAGCCGGTGGAGCCTGAAGGCGACACCAAGACCAAGGAGGCTCCCGAGCCGAGCCAGTGGCACGGCGTGCTCCGCAACATCGCGGCCGGCAACGCGTCGGTCGCGTTCTTCGCGGTGATCCTTGCGGTGGCGGCCGGTTCCTTGATGATCGCCTTCACCGACGAGGAGGTCCGCGACGCGTCGAAGTACGTGTTCGCCGCCCCGGGTGACTTCTTCAACGCTCTCTGGGACGCGATCTGGGGCGCCTACACCGCCCTGTTCCGCGGGTCGATCTACAACGGGCGTGCCGAGGACTTCGAGACCGCCATCCGGCCGCTCACCGAGACCTGCAAGTTCGCGGCCCCGCTCATCGCGGCCGGTCTCGGCGTCGGCCTGGCGTTCCGGGCCGGGATGTTCAACATCGGCGGCCGCGGCCAGATGCTGGTCGCGGGTGCCGCCGCCGGCTGGGTCGGCTTCGAGTTCGAGCTGCCGTGGCCGATCCACCTGACCTTCGCGATCGCAGCCGCGATGGTGGCCGGCGGGATCTGGGCGGGGATCGCTGGGCTGCTCAAGGCCCGCACCGGCGCCCACGAGGTGATCGTCACGATCATGCTCAACTACGTCGGCTTCTACCTGGTGTTCTACGCGCTGACCAAGCAGAGCCTGCTGCAGGCGCCCAACTCCTTCAACGCGAAGTCGCTGCCCATGAAGGAGTCGGCCACCATGCCGAAGCTCCTGGGCGACCGCTACAACCTGCACATCGGGTTCCTGATCGCCCTGGTCGCCGTGGCCGTCGTCTGGTGGCTGCTGAACCGGTCGGCCCTCGGCTTCCGCATCCGCGCGGTCGGCGAGAACCCCGACGCCGCCAGGGCGGCCGGCATCGACGTCGGCCGCATCTACGTCGTCGTGATGCTCCTCGCCGGTGCGCTCGTCGGCCTCGCCGGAGCCAACCAGGTGCTCGGCACGGTGACCAGCGGAGTCACCACCGACCTCGACGCCGGCATCGGCTTCGACGCCATCACCGTCGCCCTGCTCGGCAGATCCCGACCTCTGGGCATCCTGGCCGCCGGCCTGCTGTTCGGGGCGTTCAAGGCGGGCGGCTTCTCGATGCAGGCCTCGGAGCAGATCCCCGTCGACATCGTGCTGGTCGTGCAGTCGCTGATCGTGCTGTTCATCGCCGCCCCGCCACTTGTCAGAGCCATCTTCCGGTTGCCCGCCAAGGAGGCGAAGTGAGCACGATCGTCCGCGGCGTGCCCGACGCCCCAGTGACCACGATCGTCAGCAAGAAGGCGCCCGTGATCTTCGGGCTCGGCACGCTCCTGCTGGCCCTGATCGTCGGCCGGAGCGACACGACCGGAGACACCACCTTCCGGCTGGCCACCAAGTCCGACTTCGCCGAGCTGCCCGAGATCACCGTGCCCGCAGTCGGCACGGCGTGGGTCCTGATCGCGGTGCTCGCTCTCTGCACGCTCGGGTCGGTCCTGCTGTACCTCAAGCGACGCAGCACCCCGATGTGGCTCGTGGCCCTGTTCGCCTTCGTGCTGCTGGTCGGCTTCCTCACCTGGGCCGCGGCCGGCGGCACGGTGCCGGTCGTCGGGCTGCTGGCGGGTTCGCTCGCGCTCGCCGTGCCCCTGGTCTTCGGCGCGCTCGGCGGCGTGCTCGGTGAGCGCGCCGGCGTGGTGAACATCGCGATCGACGGCCAGCTGCTGGCGGGCGCCTTCGCTGCCGCGATCGCCGGCTCGATCACCGGCTCGCCGTGGGCAGGTCTGGTGGCCGCGATGGTGGCCGGGTCGCTGGTCGGCTTCGTCCTGGGCGTCTTCGCGATCACCTACCTGGTCGACCAGGTCATCGTCGGTGTCGTCCTCAACGTGCTGGTGATCGGCGTGACCAGCTTCATGTTCAGCCAGGTCCTGGCCCCCAACGCCGAGTCGCTGAACAACCCGCCGCGATTCGAGCGGATCGAGATCCCGCTGCTCAGCGAGATCCCGCTGATCGGCCCGATCCTGTTCCAGCAGACGATCGTGGTCTACCTGCTCTACCTGATGGTCCCGCTGGTGGCCTGGGCGCTGTACCGCACCCGGTGGGGCCTGCGGGTCCGGGCGGTCGGGGAGCACCCGAAGGCCGCCGACACCGTCGGCATCAAGGTCAACCTCACCCGCTACCGCACCATCGTCCTGGCCGGCGCGGTCGCCGGCATGGGCGGCGCCTTCTACACACTGGTCTCGGTGCCGCAGTTCAACCGGGAGATGACCGGCGGCGCCGGCTACATCGCCCTGGCGGCGGTCATCTTCGGCAAGTGGGACCCGATCCGGGCCACGCTGGCAGCGCTGCTCTTCGGCTTCGCCCAGAACCTGCAGGGCGTGCTGTCGGTGATCGGTTCACCGGTGCCGAGCCAGTTCATGCTGATGCTCCCCTACGTCGTCACGATCTTCGCGGTCGCCGGCGTCGTGGGCAGGTCCCGACCACCCGCGGCCGACGGCATCCCGTACGAGAAGGGTTAGCTGCCTTAACGCAGGGCGCTCTACCGCAAGGCTATGGCCGCGGCACCGGCGAGCAATCGGGCGCCGATGCCGATCGCGCGCTCGTCGACGACCAGGTTGCCCTGATGGAGGTCGTACGTCGGCCCGCCGGGGCGACGGGTGCCCAGCCGAGCCATGGCGCCCGGCACCTGCTCGAGGTACCACCCGTAGTCCTCGCCACCCAGGCTCTGCGGCACGGCGACCTGGCCGTGGACCCCCAGGGAGTCGTGGACCGCGGCGGCGAGCATCGCGTTGCTGGACGGGTCGTTGACCACCGGCGGCACGCCTCGCTGGTAGTCGACGAACGCGGTGACGCCGTAGGGGCGGACGATCTCGAGGATCGCCTCGCGGATGATCGGCTCGCACTCGGCCCAGGCGACGGCGTCCAGGATGCGCACGGTGCCCGAGACCATGCCGCGGTCGGGGATCACGTTGGGAGCCGCACCCGCGTGCACGATGCCCCACACGACGCTGACCCCGGCTCGCGGGTCCATCCGCCGGCTCAGCACCGCGGGCAGCTCGGTGGTCACCTTGGCCAGCGCGAAGGTGAGGTCGCCGGTCAGGTGCGGTCGTGAGGTGTGCCCGCCGGTGCCCTCGAGCCTGACCTCGAGCCGGTCGGCGGCACTGGTCAGCGCCCCCGCGCGCAGGCCGACCCGGCCGACGTCGACGCCCGGGTCGCAGTGCAGCGCGAAGATCCGCTCGACCCCGTCGAGCACGTCGTTGGCGATCAGGTGCACGGCACCGCCGGGCATGACCTCCTCGGCAGGCTGGAAGACCAGCCGCACCCCGCCCGGCAGCTCCCCCTGCTGGTGCACCTCGGCCAGCGCCAGCGCGGCGCCGATCAGCGCCGTGGTGTGCACGTCGTGACCGCAGGCGTGGGCGACGCCGGCCGTGACGCTCGCCCACGGCTCCTCGGTGACCTCCTGGACGGGCAGCGCATCCATGTCGGCCCGCAGCGCGACCATCCGGTCGGCGCTGCCGAGATCCGCCACGAAGCCGGTCTCCGCCATCCGGCGTACGCGCCAGCCGGCGTGCTCGATCCTCGCCGCGGCCAGCTCGGTGGTGCGGGTCTCGGCCCAGGACAGCTCGGGGTGCTGGTGGATGTCCCGGCGCAGCTCGATCAGCTCGGCATCGTGCTTCTCGACGACGCCGGCGATGATCTGGGAGGCAGTGGAGGGTTCGTGGGACATCCCCTGAAGATTAGTTCACCCCACGTCGGCGGCTCGCAGCCGTTCGATCTCCTCCTCGAGCCTCAGCACCCGCGCGATGCCCGCCAGGTTGAGGCCTTCGGCCAGCAGTTCCCTGATCCGGTGCAGGCGCTGGATGTCGTCGGGGCTGTAGCGACGGGTGCCGCCCGAGCTCCGGTCGGGGTCGACCAGGCCGCGCCGCTCGTAGACGCGCAGGTTCTGGATCTCCATCGACACCATCTCGGCCGCGACGGAGATCGCGTAGACGCCTCGGGTCCGGTCGCTCATGGCAAAAATTCTAGCGCGCGGGGTTGAGATCTGTGATGCCCTCGCGTATAAGTTATGTGTACCCATTGATACAGATCTGGGGTACCCATCGACACCAGAACCAGGAGGACAGTGATGTTCATTCGATCCAGCGACCCGTTCCGCGACTTCGACCGGCTGACCTCGCAGCTGCTCGGCACCACCAACCGTCCTGCGGTGATGCCGATGGACGCCTGGCGTGAGGGCGACCGGTTCGTCATCGAACTCGACCTGCCCGGCGTGAGCAGAGACTCGATCGACCTCGATGTCGAGCGCAACGTGCTGACGATCCGCGCCGAGCGGGTGGCCCGCAACGGCGACTGGGAGGCGTTGGCCTCCGAACGCCCCCGCGGCGCTTTCAGCCGCCAGCTCGTGCTCGGCGACAACCTCGACCTCGACCAGATCGAGGCCGCCTACGACGACGGCGTGCTCCGCCTGGTCGTACCGGTCGCCGAGAAGGCGAAGCCGCGCAAGATCGAGATCAGCTCGACCGCTCCGCAGGAGACCGCGCAGATCGAGGCCCAGCAGCCGGCCTAGCAACCGGCCAGGAAATGGCCTGACCCGGCCGGGGCTTACGCAGCCCCCGGCCGGGTCTTCTGCTGTACGCCGACGTCAGCGACGGATCCGGACGACCTTTCCGGCCGGCGGGGCGTCCTCACCGGGCAGGGCGTTGATCGTCGCGAACATGCCCCTGCTGCTCAGCTCGACGTCGGCCGGCAGCGGGACGTTGATGAAGCCGCGCGGCTTCGACTGTCCCGCCTTGATCCGGCTGATCCGTCCGCGGAACAGCTCGGCGACGAAGATGTCCCCGTTGCTGGCCACGGCCAGACCGGTCGCGCTGACCAGGCCACCGGCCACCTTGGTGACCTTGCCGGTCTTCGGGTTGACCTTGTAGACGGCCGCCAGCGCACCCAGGCTGCCGTCCTCGGGCCCACCGGGCAGGGTCGACACGTACAGCTGTCCGCCGGGACCTGCCTCGACGTCGGTCGGCACGGGCTCGAAGTAGTACTTCTTGCCCGCGACGCACTCCGGGAACCCGAACTGCGTGGCCGCCTCAGCGGTGACCACAGCCGGCACCGGAGGCAGCACGGCGACGGTGGTCACCTTGCCCCGGCGCGGGATGCCGAAGATCGCGTTGGCGGCGGCATCGGCGACGTACGTCGTGCCCCGAGCCATGGTCGTGGCGTACGGGTGCGTCTCCACAATGCCCTTGTACGCCGGCGGCGGACCGTCCTGCGGCATCTGGGCGGCGCACTCGTCGGAGAGCCCGCGGAAGCCGTAGGAATTCTTCGCATCCGGGTTGTTCTTCTTCTCGTGGATGCCGATGTTGCCGATGGCGACGGGCTTGCCGTTGCCGCCCACGGCCATGATGACGCCACGGCGCTGGTTCTTGCTCAGCGCGAAGCGGAGGCTCCCGCGGTCTTCCGAGACGGCGCCGACCTCGAAGCCGTCCTTGTTGGCGTAGATCACCGAGGGCTTCTTCTGCCCGGGCTTCTGCCTCATGAGCAGGCCCGCGAAGTTCTGGCTGAAGTAGGTGGTGCCGTTCCTGCTGACCGCCAGACTCAGCGGGCTGAGCAGGTCTTTCGCCAGCGTCTGCGTCGACGGCTTGGCCGCGGAGTCAGCATTGGCCTGACTCGTGACGGCGCCGAACCCTGCGCCGACCAGGGCCAGAGTGGCGATGGAGATGGTGAGTTTGCTGCGCATGACAACCTTTCGATCTGTCCGAGACCTCGGAATTGCCTGCCAGCATTCTGCTCCAACCGTCCCGGGCGCGAGAGGTGAATGTCCCGAAAGAATCAGGACGTTGTGGCGGGCGTGTCCCGGTCGTCGTACGCCGCCAGGATGCGGTCCGCCGCCACCGTCGCCGGGAGCTCGCCGGCGAGCACCTCGGCGCGCACCTGCTCGCGGATGGCGCGGACGCCGGCTGAGTGGCGGAGCCGCTGGTCCAGCTCGTCGCGGACCAGGGCCCAGGTGAAGTCCAGCTGCTGCTCGGCGCGCTTGCGGCCCAGGCCGTCGGCGCCGAGGTGGTCGCGGTGCTCGAGCACCCGCCGCCACAGGTCGTCGATGCCCACGTCGTTGAGCGCCGAGCAGGTGACCACGGGCGGCGCCCACTCGCCCTTCGCCCGCACCAGGCGCAGTGCTCCGGCCAGGTCGCGCGCCGCCGAGCGTGCCTCCTGCTCGCGGTCGCCGTCGGCCTTGTTGACCGCGATCAGGTCCGCGATCTCGAGGATGCCCTTCTTGATGCCCTGCAGCTGGTCACCGGTCCGGGCCAGGGTCAGGAAGAGGAACGTGTCGACCATGCCGGCCACGGTCACCTCCGACTGTCCGACACCGACGGTCTCGACCAGCACCACGTCGTAGCCCGCCGCCTCGAGCACCGCCATCGCCTGCACGGTGGCGCGCGCGACACCACCGAGGGTGCCGGCCGACGGGCTGGGCCGGATGTATGCATGCGGGTCGGCGGAGAGCTTGGCCATCCGCGTCTTGTCGCCGAGCACCGAGCCGCCGGTGCGGATGCTGGACGGGTCGACCGCCAGCACGCCGACCTGATGACCTTCCGCGGTCAGGCGGCTGCCGAGCGCCTCGATGAACGTCGACTTGCCGACCCCCGGCACCCCGGAGATCCCCACCCTGATCGCTGACCCGTCGCCAAGTTGCGGACGGGTCAGCGTGGAGAGGAGCTCGCGGGCCTGGGTGCGGTGCTCGGGACGCGACGACTCGACCAGCGTGATGGCTTGCGAGACCGCGGCCCGCCGGCCGGCGAGGACACCTTCGACGAGAGTGGAGGTGTCAGGCATGTCCCAACTGCTCCCGCAGCTTCGCGAGCAGGTCGAGGGCGGACTCGGCGATCACCGTGCCGGGTTGGAACACCGCGGCGGCGCCCATCTCCTTCAGGGTCGGTACGTCGTCGGGCGGGATCACGCCACCGATCACGGTCATGATGTCGGGCCGGCCCTGCTCCTCGAGCGCCTGCTTCAGCGCCGGCAGGAGCGCAAGGTGGCCGGCAGCCAGCGACGAGACCCCGACGATGTGCACGTCGGCGTCGATCGCCTGCTGGGCGACCTCCTCGGGCGTGGAGAACAGCGGGCCCACGTCGACGTCGAAGCCCATGTCGGCGAACGCCGAGACGACCACCTTCTGCCCGCGGTCGTGGCCGTCCTGGCCCATCTTGGCGACCAGGATCCGTGGGCGACGGCCCTCGGCCTCCTCGAACTCGTCGGTCGCGTCGCGGACCTGCTGCACGAGCGTGTCTCCCGATGCGGCCGACTCGTCCCTGAACACGCCGCTGATCGTACGGATCACGGCCTGGTGCCGCCCGTAGACCTTCTCCAGCGCGTCGGAGATCTCACCGACGGTGGCCTTGGCGCGAGCGGCGTCGACGGCGAGCGCGAGCAGGTTGCCGTCGAGCGAGCCCTTGCTGGCCCCGCGCTCGGCGGAGTTGGTCAGCGCCTCGAGCGAGCGGCGTACGTCGTCGTCGTCGCGTTCGGCGCGGAGCCGCTCCAGCTTGGCCATCTGCTGGCGGTAGACGTCGTCGTTGTCGACCCGGAGCACGTCCAGCTTGTCCTCGGCTGCGAGCCGGTAGGTGTTGACGCCGATCACCTTCTGCGCGCCGGAGTCGATCCGGGCCTGGGTGCGGGCGGCGGCCTCCTCGATGCGCATCTTGGGGATGCCCTGCTCGATCGCCTTGGCCATGCCGCCGGCGGCCTCGGCCTCCTGGATGTGGGCCCAGGCGCGCTCGGCGAGATCGTGGGTGAGCCGCTCGACGTAGTAGGAGCCGGCCCACGGGTCGATGGTGCCGGTGGTGCCGCTCTCCTGCTGCAGCAGCAGCTGGGTGTTGCGGGCGATCCGGGCCGAGAAGTCGGTCGGCAGCGCGATCGCCTCATCGAGGGCGTTGGTGTGCAGCGACTGCGTGTGGCCCTGGGTCGAGGCCATCGCCTCGATGGCGGTGCGGCCGACGTTGTTGAAGACATCCTGGGCGGTGAGCGACCAGCCGCTGGTCTGGCTGTGGGTGCGCAGCGACAGCGACTTGGGGTTCTGCGGCTCGAACTCCCGCACGAGCTTCGCCCAGATCGCCCGGGCGGCGCGCATCTTGGCGATCTCCATGAAGAAGTTCATGCCGATCGCCCAGAAGAACGACAGCCGCGGCGCGAACTTGTCGATGTCGAGCCCGGCATCGAGGCCGGCCCGGAGGTACTCGACCCCGTCGGCCAGCGTGTACGCGAGCTCGAGGTCGGCGGTCGCCCCGGCCTCCTGGATGTGGTAGCCGGAGATCGAGATCGAGTTGAAGCGCGGCATCCGGGCCGACGTGAAGCTGAAGATGTCGGAGATGATCCGCATGCTCGGCGCCGGCGGGTAGATGTAGGTGTTGCGGACCATGAACTCCTTGAGGATGTCGTTCTGGATCGTCCCCGCGAGCTGCTCCGGCTTCACCCCCTGCTCCTCGGCCGCGGCGATGTAGAGCGCCAGCACCGGGAGCACAGCGCCGTTCATGGTCATCGACACCGACATCTCGTCGAGCGGGATGCCGTCGAAGAGCGTGCGGGCGTCGTAGATCGAGTCGATCGCGACCCCGGCCATGCCCACGTCGCCGCGCACCCGCGGGTGGTCGGAGTCGTAGCCGCGGTGAGTGGCCAGGTCGAACGCGACGCTCAGACCCTTCTGCCCCGCCGCGAGGTTGCGCCGGTAGAAGGCGTTGGACTCCTCGGCGGTCGAGAAGCCGGCGTACTGCCGGATGGTCCAGGGCTGGGTCGTGTACATCGTGGGGTACGGCCCGCGCAGGAACGGGCTCAGGCCCGGCCAGGTGTCGAGCGCGTCGAGGCCCTCGAGGTGCTCCGGCCCGTAGATCGGCAGGATGTCGATGCCCTCGGGGCTGGCCCAAGGTTCGCCGCTCTCGCTGGTCGAGTAGGTCGAGCCGCTGGGCGAGGCCGTATCGAGACCGAGCGGCAGTCCGGCAAAGCTCTTCGGGACGCTCATGCCAGCTTCTCCCTCGTCCGGGTCAGGAAGTCCAAGGCGTCGATGCCCATCGCGCAGGAGTCGTCGGCGTAGTCGACGGGCTTGCCTGCGATGACGACATGCTGGGCGCCCGCCTCGCGTAGCGCGGCGGCGGCCTCGCTCCCCCATTCGGCGTACGTCGGGTCCGAGCCGGCGAGACACACGACCGCCTGACCGTCGTACGCCGCCAGCAGCTCGTCGACGCCGGCGGTCGGGCCCGCGAGATCGACGGCGATGCCGCCCGCGGCGAAGAGGTTGGTGGCGAAGGTGGCGCGCGCGGTGTGGGCCGCGACCGTGCCGAGGGTGGCCAGGAAGACCGGCGACTTCGCCGGGTCGTCGCGCAGGGCCTCGAAGCTGGCGCCGTAGGCGCGCACGCCGGCGAACTCGTCGTCGGCCGCCCGCTCGGGGAGGGTCTCGGCGAGGTGGGGGAACTCGGTGAGGCCGGTGATCGGCCGCTTGCGCTGGGCGACCTCCTGCTCGCGGACGGCCGCCACCGCGGCGACCCGTTCCTTGAACGCGTCGAGCCCGTCGGACTCGATCCGGCCGAGCTCCTCCCACGCGGCCACGGCGAGGTCGTCGGTGAGCTTCTCGACGGCGTACGAGCCACCGGCGGGGTCGGCGACCTTCGCGACGTGGGACTCCCACATCAGCAGTGGGGAGGTGTTGCGGGCGATCCGGCGGCCGAGGGTCTCGGGGCGGCCGAGCGGGCTGTCGAACGGCAGCACGGTCACCGAGTCGGCACCGCCCACGCCGGCGGCGAAGGCCGCGACGGTGGTGCGCAGCATGTTCACGTAGGGGTCGTACCTGCTCATCATCGGGCGGCTCGTCACGACGTGCTGGCGCTGCTCGGCGGCGCCGCCCTCGCTCAGCTCGAGCACCCGCGCCCAGAGGCGGCGGGCGGCACGCAGCTTGGCGATCTGTGAGAACTGCTCGTCGGTGGCGGCGTAGCGGAACTCCATCAAGCCGGCCGCCTCGTCGACGGAGAATCCCGCGTCGGTGAGCTCGCGGAGGTACGCCGCACCGATCGCCATCGAGTAGCCGAGCTCCTGCACGTCGGAGGCGCCCTGGTCATGGGCCACGGTGGCGTCGACGACCACGCCGAGCACGCCGGCCTCCTGGGCGAGCCGCGCCACCTCGACCAGGCTCGCCTCACGGCCGCCGAGGTTGGTGCCGGGTGCGGCCGGGGTGTCGCCGAGCACGTCGAGGAAGGCCTCGGCCGCCGAGACCTGGGCATCGCCGGCATCGAGAACGACCGGCGCGAGGTCGAGCAGCACGTTGTCGAGCACCGCCGGGAAGTCGGTGTCGCCGTCGACCCGCAGCCAGAGCGACGTCACTCCGCCGTCGAGGTCGAGCAGCAGTTCCTCGTTGTCGGGGGCGGCGTGCAGGGCGCGCACGTCCCAGTCGCCCGCACGGGTCGGTCGCCCTGACGTGTGCAGGTCGTCGAGCAGGTCCGGGGTGCCGAGCGGCGTCACCTGGATGCCGTCGAGCGTGGTGCGCGTCAGCTTGTCCCAGACGAGCGCGTCGGCGTCGTCGTCGGTCATCCGCTTGGTCTTGCGCAGCACCGCAGCCGTCGCCGCCTCCCAGTCGGCCCGCGCGTGGCGGTCCTCCGGGGACGCGAGGTCCAGTGATCCCTGCTCTGGCTCCAGCTCGGTGGGCTCGGCGAGCCCGCCCTCGACCCTGCCGTCAACGCTCATGCTGGGCACCATAGAAGGATGTAGGACCCGTCTCTACCGAGTGTGACCTTTTTGGACGTGGGACGTGAGGTATTCCTCAACCATCGCCCTAACCTGCTGTTCGTCGTGAACGAACGACAACCGTCCGCGGCCCCCACCTCGTTGTGAGGGGTGAAGGAGGCCAGATGACCAAGGTCGGTAGCGGTCCCACGTTCGAGGAGTTCGTGGCCACGCGCGGTCGTGACCTCTGGCGCAGCGCCTGGCTGCTCACCGGTGACGCGCACAAGGCAGAGGACCTGGTGCAGACGGCGCTGATGAAGTGCTGGCGGCGCTGGTCGTCGATCGCCGACGACGGCGCGGTCGAGGCGTACGTGCGGCGCACGATGGTCACGACGTACACCGACTGGTGGCGGCGCAAGTGGCGCTCGGAGTTCCCGACCGACGTGCTGCCCGACGGCATCGACACCGCGGCGTACGCCGTGGAGGAGCGTCAGGACGCCCTCGTGGCACTGGCGGCACTCCCCCGTGGTCAGCGGGCGGTGCTGGTGCTCCGCTTCTACGACGACCTGACCGTGGCCCAGACCGCCGAGATCCTCGGCATCAGCGAGGGCACGGTCAAGAGCCAGACCTCTCGGGCGCTGGATGCTCTCCGCGCCTCCCCGATGATGAAGGAGCAGGCATGACCGAGGAGCAGCTGCGCGACGTACTCGCGCGAGTAGTCCCCGAGGCCCCCGACAGCGTGGCCGACCCGGCCCCGGTGGTGCGGGCCGCGCGGACCCGTCGACGGGCGCAGGTCGTCGCTGGCCGGAGGTGCGGTGGCCCTGGTGGCCATCGCGGGGGTGATGGGTGGCCGCGCGCTCGTCGACGACGATCCCGGGACGCAGGTGGCCGACGATCCCGGCTCTCGGATCGATCCCTACTCGGCCGCCGCTGCCCGGACGTCCTCCCGGAGAACGCCGGCTCCCGGACCTCTCCGAGGTGAAGATCGTCGCCGTCCGCTTCTGCGCCGCCGGATTCAACGGCTTCCCGGCTCAGCCCGGTCCGGCGGACGCGCTCGTCGACGGCATCGACGACTTCGCGACGCCGATCGCAGCGCTCCCTGCGCCGATCCCGCGCGGTGCGCCGCGGTCGACGTGATCCCAGCGACAGTCGGCTGGCCTACGAGCTCGCGGACGGCTCCATGGTCTCGATGCCGACCGGCTTCTGCACCGACGTCGACGGTCGGACGACCGAACGGTCGACGGCGCCGAGGTCGGCCAGACCTTCTACGCGGCGTCTCGACTCGCAGCGGTACGTCGACGACTACACCCTCGAACCCGCGGGAGAGCGACCTGAACTGCCAGACCCCCACCTCCTGTCGCCCGGCTCAGCCAGGTCGGGAGCAGCTCATCGCCGTGGCGATGCTGCCCGGCCGACGCACCCCGAGGCTCCCGGTAGCGAGCCTGCCTCCGCGCTTTCGACGACGGCTGGAAGACGCGTGGGCCTCGGCGACTGCGCTGGACCCGTCGTGATCTGCGACCGTCGATCCCAGCTCCGTTCTTGGTGGTCCGGCACCGACCGCGGTGACGTGTTGCGGCTGGAAGGGAGCGCGTGCGGCTACCGGCTGGTCTCTACGGCTGGGAGAGCGAGCAGCCGCCGTACCAGATCCCGTTCCGACGCGACCGACTCAGCGCGGGCCCCTAGCGGGAGCTGAGCGCCACCCGGACGCCGAGCGCGACCAGCACGGTGCCGGCGATGGCGTCGAGGCGGCGGCGTACGCGGGAGCGACGGAAGAGGGCTCCCGCGCGGCCGACGCCGTAGGCCAAGGTCAGGTAGAAGACGAGCTCGATGGCCACCTGCACCAGGGCCAGGCCGGCCGTGGTTGCGAACAGCGGCCGGTCGGCCGGCACGAACTGCGGATAGAAGGCGACCATGAAGATCGCCGCCTTCGGGTTGGCGAGCTGCACGAGGGTGCCCTCGGCGAAGCGCTTCCACCAGCCGGTGCCCTTCAGCTCCTCGGCGGCCTCGTCGTGGCCACCGCCGCGCCAGGCCGAACGCCAGGCCCGCAGCCCGAGATAGAGCAGTACGGCGGCGCCGACCACCTTGAGCACCACGAAAGCCGTCGTCGACACCGCGACCAGCGCGGCGAACCCGGCAGCCGCGGCCAGCGCCCACAGGTACAGCCCGAACTCCAGCCCCAGAATGGTCGGCACCGCACCCCGCCAGCCTCCGGCGGCCGCGCGCTGGAAGATCAGCGCCATTGCGGGCCCAGGGGAGGCCGAGATGAGCAGCACGGCCACGACGAAGGCAGGCAGAAGGGCGATCAGGTCCACCTCGAAACACTAAGGTCAGCGGATGGACCGCCGCCACCTCGAATACTTCGTGGCCGTGGCGGAGGTGGGCAGCTTCACCCGGGCAGCGTCGACGCTCTCGATCGCGCAGCCGTCCTTGTCCCAGGCGATCGCGTGGCTGGAGCGAGATCTCGGCTCAAAGCTGTTCGAGCGGCACGGCCGAGGGGTCAGCCTCACTCCGTCCGGCGAAGCTCTGCTCGAGCCTGCCCGCCGCGCCCTGCGGTCGTTCGAGCTCGCGCGGGGAGCCGTTCGCAGCGTCTCGGACGGCGGTTTCGGCCAGGTCTCGATCATCACCAACACGCTGTGGGCCGTGGACCCGCTGGCGGAGATGATCGGCAGGTTCCGAGCTCTCCATCGCGGCGTTCAGCTGACCATTGCGGACCCCGCCCGACGGGCCGACGTGCTCGATGCCGTCCGCCTCGGCAGTGCTGAGCTCGGACTGCTCGACGGGCCGCCGCCGGGAGGCCGCCTCTCGAGTCGATGGGTCGCCGATCACGAGCTGGTGGCTGTCCTGCCGGCGGGCGCGGACTCGCTCGGGAGGATGGCGACGGTCGACGAGCTGCTTCCTTGGGGATTGATCTGCACACCGGAGGGCACGGCTCTGCGGACGCTGCTCGACGAGCAGCTCGAGGCGGCGGGCCAACCGGTCGAGGTGGCCGTGGAGACAGCGCACCTGGCCACCGTCGTGCCGCTCGTGCTGGCCGGCGCCGGTGCCGCATTGCTTCCTCGCGGTCTGGCGGCCGATGCCGCCGCGAAGGGGGCTCGGGTGCTGCCCTTGGTGCCGCCGACCCGGACCTCGGTGCACATCGTCTGGCGCACCGGCCTACTCAGCGAGTCGGCGCAGCACTTCCTGTCGTCGTGCGTGCCTGAGGAGAACCTGCCGATGGCGGACAACGGGCCGAACAGCTCCGTGACCGGCGGCCGGCCGTGACCGGCCGCTGGCCGCAGTGGGTCTACGGAGCCGGCACTGAGCCCGACCAACGATTCAGCCTGGCCAACGAGCGCACCTTCCTCGCCTGGATCCGTACCTCGCTCGCGCTCCTCGCGGGCGGCGTGGCCCTGGACACCGTCGACCTCGACGGCCCCCGCGGCCTGCAGACGGTGCTGGCCGTCGCAGTGGTCCTGCTGGGGCTCGGCTGCGCGGTCATGTCGTGGGTGCGGTGGGCGCTCACGGAGCGGGCCATGCGCCAGGCCACTCTTCTCCCCTCCACCACCGCAATCGCGTGGATCGCGCTGGTGATGGCCCTGGTCGCGGCCGGCCTGGTCGTTCTGCTGCTGTGAGCACGCCGCACCCGGAGGAGCACCTCGGCGACCAGCAGGAACGGACCCTGCTCGCCTGGCGGCGTACTGCACTGTCGCTCGTCGCGGCGGGCGCACTCATCGGCCACCTGGCCAGCGAGCCGGCCGGGCCGGTCGCGGTGGCGGTGGTGCTGGCGGGTCTGGCCGGCGTCGTGGGCTTCGCCTGGCTGACCCCTGACCGCAGCGTTGCCGCCGCCGGGCTGTCCGTGGTGCTCGGCGTGCTCCTGCTGAGCGGGCTGGCGCTGCTGACGCTCCATAGTCATTGACTATCGCATCGGTAGACAAAGCCTCGTTGACAGCGGTTTCTCGTCCGCCCAAGGTGGTGAGGGACCCGGGCCGGCCACGTCGCGTCCACTCACCCAGATCTCGCGGAGGCGCTGTGAACCGCTATCTCAAGGGCATCGACCCCGCGGTGTTCTGGGGGTCGGCGGTGGTGATCGCCGGCTTCGTCACGTGGGGGCTGATCGCACCGGACAGCCTCGGCAGCGTGATGTCGACCGCCCTGAAGTGGGTGATCGGCAACTTCGGCTGGTCCTTCATCCTGATCGCGTTCGGCGCGCTGGCGCTGTGCATCGTCCTGGTGATCCACCCGTGGGGCGGCATCCGGCTGGGTCCGGACGACTCACGACCTCAGTTCCGCACCTTCTCGTGGATCTCGATGATGTTCGCGGCCGGACTCGGCGCAGGCCTGCTGTTCTACGGCATCGCCGAGCCGGTGTCGCACTGGACGGCCCCGCCGCACGGCCTGGCCGAGCCCAACAGCGAGGAGGCAGCCCTCGTCGCCCTTCGCTACACCTACTTCCACTGGGGCTTCAACGGCTGGGCGATGTACGCCGTGATCGGCGGCGCGATGGCCTACTTCAGCTTCCGCAAGGGACTGCCGACGCTGGTCAGCTCGACGTTCTCTCCGTTGCTGGGCCCCAACGCTCACGAGAAGCCGCTCGGCCGGCTCGTCGACGCGTTGGCGATCGTGGCCACCCTGTTCGGAACGGCCACCGCACTGGGACTCAACGGTCTTCAGCTCAACAGCGGCCTCGACTACCTCTTCGACATACCCAAGTCCGACGTCGTCGCGGTGATCATCATCATCGTGGTGACCTCCTTGTTCCTCGCCTCCGCGACGTCAGGAGTTGAGAAGGGGATCAACTACCTGGCCAACCTGGGCTCAGTGGCGACGATCGGGCTGTTCCTGTTCTTCCTGGCCGTCGGGGGCTCCACCGTCCTGGTGATCTCCAACGGCATCGAGTCCATCGGCACCTACGTGATGCAAGTTCTACCGATGTCGCTCGAGACCGGCGTGGGCGACGAGCAGTGGATGGCCGGCTGGACGATCTTCTACTGGGCCTGGTGGATCTCGTGGGCCCCCTTCGTCGGCATGTTCGTGGCCCGCATCTCCCGTGGGCGCACGATCCGGGAGTTCGTGCTGGGCGTGGTCGCCGCGCCGACCGGTTTCGGGTTCCTGTGGTTCGCGATCGTCGGCGGCACGGGGATCGAGCTGCAGCGCAACGGTGACGCCGACATCGTCGGATCACTGGCGACGCCGGAGCTCTCGTTGTTCACCGCCCTGGACGCACTGCCCCTGCCGGTCATCAGCTCCTTCGTCTGCGTGCTGCTGATCGCGCTCTTCTTCATCAGCGGCGCGGATGCGGCGAGCGTGGTGATGGCGACGATGGCCTCACGCGGCTCCCTGGCCCCGTCGAAACTGGTGGTGGTGATCCTCGGGCTGCTGATGGGCGGCATCGCCTGCGCGATGCTGCTGGTCGGTGGGCTGGTGGCGCTGCAACAAGCGGCGGTGCTCGGCGCCGTACCGTTCGCCTTCGTGCTCGTCGGAGTCGCCTACTGCTGGATCAAGGCCCTGCGCGAGGAGAGCCGAGAGGCCAAGGGATCCGACGAACCCGCGCCCGCGGACCCGGTCGCGTCCACCGGGAGGAAGCCATGAGGCGCGCGGCAGCGGCCGTGGCGGGGCTCCTCGTCGTCGGCGTGCTGGCCGCCTGTGGGGACAGCGAGGAGCGCGACGCGTCGCAGCAGCCCCAGGGTGCGTCACTGCGGATCACGATCGGCACCCAGGAGTTCCCGGAGGCACGGATCCTGGGCGAGCTGTGGCGCGAGGCGTTGGCGGTGAACGGCTACGCCGTCGACCTCCGCAAGGGGATCGGGCCGGCCGAGGACCTCGACGAGGCGCTCAAGTCCGGCGACATCGACGGCTACGTCGCCTACACCGGCACCGTGCTGTCGATCGTCGCCGGCGAGGAGGTCTCCGGCCTGGACCCGGAAGCGACGTACGAGCAGGCGAAACGGTTCTATGCCGGCCAGGACATGGTCATGAGCGAGATGACGCCGTTCCAGAACAAGGACGCCATCGCCACCACGCAGGGGTACGCCGAGGCCAACGGGCTGACCACGATCGCCGACCTGGCCGACGTACCCGGGTTCACGCTCGGGGCGCGGCCGGAGTTCGAGGACCTCTACCTCGGCCTCGAGGGTCTGCGCGAGGTCTACGGGCTCAGCAACGCCGAGTTCGCCCCCATCGAGCTCGGCGCGCAGTACGCCGCGCTCGACGCCGGCGATGCGGATGCGGTCGACGCCTTCACCACCGACCCGCAGCTCGTGAGTGGCGACTACACCTTGCTCGAGGATCCTGAGCTGCTGTTCGGCTCGCAGAACGTGGTCATGGTGGTGGGCGAGGACAAGCTCGACCGGATCGACGACGAGGCGTTCATGGCCGTCATCGCCGCGGTCAACCGCGAGCTCACCGAGGAGGCCATGGTGGACATGAACGCCAAGGTCACCGAGGGTCGTGACGAGTCCGAGGTCGCCGTGGCCTTCCTGCGCAGCGTCGACCTGATGACCCCGCTGAACCTCAACTGACCAAAGGAGCACTCCCGTGCCGGACTCCCGACGCAACCCGTTCGACGGCGTGACCGACTTCTTCAGCGAGCTCGGCCGCATGCGGTCGCTCGGCGTCCACGGGGGCGGGGAGCACGGCGTCGAGGCGTCCGAGCGCACCCACGCGTCCGCGTGGGTCCCGACGACCGACATCCTCGCCCACGGGGACGACCTGGTGATCCGGGTCGAGCTGGCCGGCGTCGATCCCGACGACGTAGACCTGAGGTTCACCCACGGCGTCCTCACCGTCTCCGGCACCCGGAAGGCGGACTACGAGGACGAGCCGGTCGAGTTCTACGTCCGGGAACGCTTCTACGGCGAGTTCCGCCGCGTGATCACCCTGCCCGATGGGACGCAGGCATCCCAGATCGACGCCGAGTTCGACGATGGCCTCGTGGTGATCACCGTGCGCGACTCCGTCACCAGCGACGAGGGCACGAAGATCTCCCTGGCGGACAAGTCCGACGGGGTGACCAGGCGAGCGGTCGCCGACGACTCAGCTGGCTGACCAGTCCGGCAGCTGCTGGAGGGCCCAGCCGTTCCCGTCCGGGTCGCCTCGGGCCGGAATTCTGACGAACTCAGTCGCCTCCGCAGGCGACGCCGTCGCCATCCGCATCGAGCCCGTGCGGGTCAGATCCGGACACCGACACCGGCCCGTGTCCGCGCAGTCGAGGTCGGGTCGGTACGCCGGGATGCACGGCGAGTACCCCGGCGCGCAACCGCTCTCGTGCGCAGGTGGCAGATTCACCAAGGGCACAGGAACGCAGCTCATGTTCGGCGTGCGCCCGATCGGTCTGACATAGCGGTCGCCGCCTTGCCGATGGTGCTCGAGCAGCCGTCCCTCGAGTCGTACCTGGCGATGGCCAAGCCGCTCGCGATCAGCTCCACCGCGGCGTCGTGGTCCAGCCCACCTCGACGTGCACGTAGCAAGTCCGTCGTAGCGATCGCGATCGGTGATCGGCGCACAGGTCACCCGCTTTCCGAGCTCAGCTGTGCCAGCAGCTCATCGCCTTGACCAATCCGCAGGCCATTCTCCGGTGCGTCGAATTCCGACGAGGCGGTTCGAGTCGCCGTTCGCCAGCCGGAGGGTGTCGCCATCGGTCACGGACCTGACCCGGTACGTCCGGGGCGGCCGAGCCCGTTCCTCCTCCGCGATGACGTCGACCGACATCCCGTCGTCGATCTCGACGTCGGGCTCCACGACGGACTTGCTGTCGGCGGACGTGTCAGTGGCACCGTCGTCAGAGCACGAGGCGATCAGCCCCGCCACGACAACGCCGGCCACCACCCAGCCCAGCCATGCGGGTGCGGTCACGAGACGAATTCACGCACGCTCGAAGGCCCACGTCAGGCTACGAGCAAAGATTCCCCGAACGGATACGCGAAAGCCCTGGACAGGTCATGCCGATAGCCCCGGCCACGGCTTGGTGGCCGGGGTGTGGGGCGTGGTGGTCAGGGTTCGCCCGGGAGTGTGCTGGTGCCGCGGTGGTCGCGGATCAGTCTGAGGCCGTTGGGGGTGGTCCAGAGGTAGGTGCCGCGGTCGATGACGGAGTAGTCCCACGGACTGTGGGTCTTGGCGCGGTGATGGCGTCGGCACAACGGGGCTGTGTTGGTCGAGCTCGGTCTCGCCTTGCGGGTGCGGGACGACGTGGTCGGTGTCGCATCTCTTGCGCGGGTTTGGTGCAGTGCGGGAACACGCAGTGCACGTCGACCAGGCGTTCTGGTCCTTGAGCCGGTCCGGGTGCCTCGTAGGCCTCGACGTGGATGTGGTCGGCCAGGTCGACGACCGGTTTCACGGTCACGTTCGCGGCCGGCGCACCACTCCCGGATCTGCTCGACGCTGATCGGGGAACGGGTGTTGCCGCACCGGCCGACGGTCTCGGTGCCGGTCAGCGCGTCTTCGCTGATGTGGACGACCAGGTCGACGGCCCGGCCGGGCTCGGCGCCTTCGAACCCGAACGCCAGCTGGCGCCGGGCCAGGTCGCCGAGCGCTTTCGCGCGACGGACATCCAGGGACTCGGTGCTGCCCAGGTCAGCCTGCTGTTTCGCACCCAGCCTCAGCGCGTCCTCGAGATCGAGGGCGTCGGCGAGGTCGACCTCGGCGTCGATCCGGACGGTGCCGTCGAAGGAGACCTCGTCGGCGTGGACGTCGACGTGCCGCTTCTCCGCGGCCTCCCGGCGTTTGGCTTCGGCGGCTTCGGGGTCGAACCGCACCATTGCTTCTTCGACGGTGCGGTCCAGCTGTGCCCACGAGCACGAGTGCGCCACCGGTGCGAGGTGCCGGTCGACCTGGGCGGCACCGGCCATGGGGAGGCTGGTGGTGTGGGCGGCGATCCGGCGGGCCCGCCACAACGGCAACCGCCCCTCGACCACTTTGCCCCAGAGCTTGGGGAGGCGGTAGCGGAGCTCGAGGATCCCGCCGACCTGCGCGAACCCCGACTCGGTCGTGACACCCAATGCGGCGGCGTACTCCATCAACGCGAACTCCGAGACCAACGGCGCACCCACGCCCGCGACCGGCAGGGCCTTGTCGGCGAAGAACCCGACACACGCGGCCGGATCGGCCTCGTTGAGGATCGCCCACTCGATGGTCGCTTGGGCCATCGCGACATCGACCGCTTCCCGGTCGGCCTTGTGGCCGCGCAGCACCGCAAGCACCTCGGCCGTGGCGGCCGATCCGGTGTCGGTTGCGGTGCTGGTCATAGCAACTATCCAAGCACCGACCACCGACACTCATGACCCCGAAACCGGGGTTATCCACCGATCCACTGGTCACGGTCAGGTAACGACTTTCCCGCTCTACTACAGGGGTTTCGAAGCCTCAACCACCGCGCCCCTGGCCGTGTCGGCTCCGAGGTCTCGACACGCCGCGCTCGTCCCTCGATCCCCTCGTCGAGGCCGAGCCCCTGGGCGAGGCCGTCGTCGAACCCATCGCGTCGGGCGGATCGGCTCCGGGGTCTCGACGACGCGGTCGCTCGTCCCTCGCTCCCGCTGCTCGACCAACGAAGAGCCGACCACAGGTCGGCGTCGTCCCGATAGGCGCCAACTCCGGCCGGAGCCGGGACTGTCAAGGGCGCGAAGCGGCGCAGCGAACCCTTGACCGGCCCGGCGCAGGCCGCATCATTGCGCCTTCGGGAGGACGACGACCCCCACAGTCAACGTGTCAGCCACGAGGTCTCGACGACGCGGTCGCTCGTCCCTCGCTCCCGCTGCTCGACCAACAAAGACCTCCCGTTGGTCGAGCAGGCCGAGCCCCTGGGCGAGGCCGTCGTCGAGACCCCCACTCGCATCCCGGGCTAGACCCAGCCGTTGGGCAGACGCTCCGGAGGTCTCGACGACGCGGTCGCTCGTCCCTCGCTCCCGCTGCTCGACCAACGAAGACTCCCCGACCACAGGTCGGCGTCGTCCCGATAGGCGCCATCCCGGCCGGAGCCGGGGCTGTCAAGGGCGCGAAGCGGCGCAGCGAACCCTTGACGGCGCCGGTGGAGGCCGCATCATCGCGCCTTCGGGAGGACGACGACCCCAGAGTCAACGTGTCAGCTACAGAGGTCTCGACGACGCGGTCGCTCGTCCCTCGCTCCCGCTGCTCGACCAACGATCTCTCCCGTTGGTCGAGCAGGCCGAGCCCCTGGGCGAGGCCGTCGTCGAGACCCCCGAACCGATCCCGGGTACCTAGCCGTGCAAGCTGCGGAGGTCTCGACGACGCGGTCGCTCGTCCCTCGCTCCCGCTGCTCGACCAACGAAGACCTCCCGTTGGTCGAGCCCCAAGCCGGCTCGCGAACCAGACCCCATCGCGTTGGGCAGACCGGCTCGGAGGTCTCGACGACGCGGTCGCTCGTCCCTCGCTCCCGCTGCTCGACCAACGAAGCCCGGCCCAACGACCGTGTGGCAACCGTGTCCTGAGCCGCACCGGTGCGTTGCCCTTGCAACGAGATGACGAGACTGGTCGTCTTACCTACGAGCGGTGATTCGGCCGCCCGACCCAGGAGGATCTTGATGGAGCGACGTAGTGCCCGGCGTTGGGCCCAGGCGAGTGTCATGGCCGTGGCCCTGGGCGTTGCCCTCCTGAGTGGGTGTGGAGGTGACGAGGACGACTCGCCGGAGGGGGTCGACCCGGTTGCCACCGAGTTGGAGACTCACGACGGGATCGCCTGCCCGGACACGCTGCCCCGGGCCGAGGGGCCGGACACGGGACTTGGTGGGGACACCCCCGGCGGGGCCACGCCGGAGCTGCAGAACGTCGAGGAGGCGTGGGTCTGCCAGTACGCCTCCCGGGACCTGGCTCCCGGCCCGGAGGGCGACGGCGACCCGTTCGAGTGGGTGCTCGAGGGGAAGCCGACCAAGGTCGACCCGTCGTTGATCCAGGACCTCAAGGTCAGCCTGTCCGAGCTCGCCCCGCCCGCCGCCGACCTCATGTGTACGGCGGACCTCGGGCCGAAGTGGATGCTCAGCTACTCGACCGGGGGCGACCTGACCGGGGTGACCGTCGACGACTTCGGCTGCCGGAGCGTCCGGCTGACCGACGAGCCGTTCGAGACCGTGCCCGGGGCGGCCTCGACCGGCGGCATGGTGCAGGGATACCTCTCGGGTCCCGACACCCTGCTCGAGCGGATCAAGGCCGCCGCCGGCTAGGCGGCAGCCTCAGGCCGGCACCCTCGGCCGGATGTTCTGGTTGCCGGCGAAGACGTTGGCAGGGTCGTACTCCGTCTTGATCTGCGTGAGCCGGTCGTACTTCTCCGCCCCGAAGGCCGCCCTGATCCGCTCGTCGCCCTCGTCGCCGATGAAGTTGAGATAGACGCCCCCGGTCGTGAACGGTGCGTTGGCCTTCCGGTAGTCACGCACCCAGGCGATGTTGGCCTCGTCGTCGGCCGGGTTCTCCCAGGTCGCGAACGGGTGGCTCACCCACTTCGCGCCGCGCTGGCCCAGGGGTGTCGAGTCCGCGTCGATCCGACCCAGCACGCCGCCCCACGGGATCAGCAGATGCTGGGTCATCAACGACGGAGCGCTGGCGCCACCGGCGAGGAACACGTCGAGCGCGTCGTCGGTGAACTCGTCGTGGTAGTCGGCGCTCCAGTACTGCCGGAATCCCGGGGGGTCGTCGATCATCGACTGCAGCGCGGCGTACGGCATCGGGCCGACGAGGTCGACCTCGGGCCCGAGGTCGCGCATCACCTTGACCACATCGGCGCCGGTCGCCTCGTCGCCGGTCCAGCAGACGGCGACGCCGATGCACCGCTGACCCTGTAGGTGGGCGGGCACGAACTCCTCCGGAGGACCGCAGAGCATCACCAGCCCCGTGCCCAGCTCCTCGGGGGAGTCGTCGGCCCAGGCGCGGAAGGCCTGGGAGATCTCCGGTCCGCGGTCCGCGGCCCAGAGCATCAGGCCACCGATGATCATCGGGCCCACCGGGTGCAGCTGGAACTCCAGCGCCGTGACCACACCGAAGTTGCCGCCACCACCCTTGCTCGCCCAGAGCAGGTCCTGGTGCTGCGTCTCGTCGGCGCGGATCTCACGACCGTCGGCGGTCACCAGCTCCACGGCCAGCAGGTTGTCGCAGCTCAGGCCGTGCTGCCGCTCGATCCAGCCCGAGCCGCCGCCGAGGGTCAGCCCCGAGACGCCCGTCGTGGACACTCGTCCGCCGGTCGTGGCCAGGCCGTGCTCCTGCGCCGCCGCGTCGAACTCCGCCCAGGTGCAGCCACCGCCCACCCGCGCCCGGCGTGCGGCCGCGTCGATCTCGATGGCCTTCATCGGGCGTACGTCGATCACCAGGCCGTCGTCGTTGCTGGACGCCCCGGCGACCGAGTGTCCACCGGAGCGGACGGCCACCGGCAGCAGGTCCTGTTGAGCGCGCTCGAGGGCCGTCCGTACGTCGGCCGGGCTCTCGCAGGCCGCGATCAGTCGCGGCTTCTTGTCGATCATCGCGTTGAACAGCTCGCGCTGCTCGTCGTACTCGGCGTCAGCCGCACCTATCCACTTCATCGCACGAACCCCCATTGGTTGGTTCCTAAGAACCATCCTCCGGAGGAGGACCCGTGGCAATGAAAAAAACGCTTACGGATTCCTGACGCTCAGTCGCGGCCCTCGTAGTCCTTGCTCCGGATGCCGATCTTGTTGCCGAGCCACACCAGCGGGTCGTACTTCTTGTCCGCGACGCGCTCCTTCATCGGGATGATCGCGTTGTCGGTGATCTTGATGCCCTCGGGACAGACCTCGGTGCAGCACTTGGTGATGTTGCACATGCCGAGGCCGGCCGCGCCTTGGGCCAGCTCGCGCCGGTCGTGGGTGTCGAGGGGGTGCATGTCGAGCTCGGCGTAGCGGAGGAAGAAGCGGGGGCCCGCAAAGGCCGGCTTGTTCTCCTCGTGGTCACGCACGACGTGGCAGGTGTTCTGGCACAGGAAGCACTCGATGCACTTACGGAACTCCTGGCCCCGCTCGACGTCGACCTGCATCATCCGCCTCTTGTTGTCGGCGTCGCGCGGCGGCGGCTGGAACGACGGCAGCTCCTTGGCCTTCTCGTAGTTGAAGGAGACGTCGGTGACCAGGTCGCGGATCACCGGGAACGACCGCATCGGCGTCACCGTGATCGTCTCGGACTCGTCGAAGTCAGAGAGCCGGGTCATGCAGAGCAGCCGCGGCTTGCCGTTGATCTCGGCGCTGCACGAGCCGCACTTGCCGGCCTTGCAGTTCCAGCGGATCGCGAGGTCCCCGGCCTGGGTGGCCTGCACCCGGTGGAGGGCGTCGAGCACGACCTCGCCCTCGGAAACCTCCACGGTGTGGTCGGCGAGCTCACCGCCCTGGTCGTCGCCGCGCCAGATCCGCATCTTCAGGTCATAGCTGCTCACTTGGACTCCTCGAAGTACTTCTTGAGCTCGTCGGGCATGACCGGAAGAGGTTTCTCGTGCAGGTCGACGCCGGTGCCGTCGGCGGTGAGGTTGACGACCAGGTTCTTCGTCCCCCACTCGGGGTTCGGGCCGGGGAAGTCGTCACGGGTGTGACCGCCTCGCGACTCCTGCCGGGCGAGCGCCGCCTTCGCGATCGCCTCGCTGACGATGAGCATGTTGCGCAGGTCGATCGCGAGGTGCCAGCCGGGGTTGTACTGGCGGTGGCCCTCGACCTTCATCGACTTCGCGCGCACCTTGAGCGCCTCGATCTGGGTGAGCGAGGCCTCCAGCTCCGACGCGGTGCGGATGATGCCGACCAGGTCGTTCATCGACTGCTGCAGGTCGGACTGGATCGTGTACGGGTTCTCCCCGCCCTCAACCTCGAACGGCGCCAGCGCGCTGGTGGTGGCTGCCTTGATGTCGGCCTCGTCGACCTTCGGCCGGTCGGCCCCCAGCGAGTTCGTGTACGCCGTCGCCGCCTCGCCGGCGCGCTTGCCGAAGACCAGCAGGTCGCCGAGCGAGTTGCCACCCAGCCGGTTGGACCCGTGCATGCCGCCGGAGCACTCGCCGACGGCGTACAGGCCGGTCACCGAGCTCTCCTGGGTGTCGGCGTCGACCTCGACGCCGCCCATGACGTAGTGGCAGGTCGGGCCGATCTCCATGGGCTCGGCCGTGATGTCGACGTCGGCCAGCTCCTTGAACTGGTGGTACATCGAGGGCAGCCGCTTGCGGATGAACTCCGGCGAGCGCCGTGAGGCGATGTCGAGGTAGATGCCGCCGTGGGGCGTGCCGCGGCCGGCCTTGATCTCGGAGTTGATCGCGCGCGCGACCTCGTCGCGCGGGAGCAGCTCGGGTGGCCGGCGGTTGTTCTTCTTGTCGTCGTACCAGCGGTCGGCCTCCTCGACCGTGTCCGCCGTCTCCGCCTTGAAGAACTCCGGGATGTAGTCGAACATGAACCGCTTGCCCTCGGAGTTCTTGAGGATGCCGCCGTCGCCACGCACCGACTCCGTGACCAGCAGCCCCTTCACCGAGGGCGGCCAGACCATGCCCGTCGGGTGGAACTGCACGAACTCCATGTTGATCAGCGAGGCACCCGAGCGCATCGCGAGGGCGTGGCCGTCGCCGGTGTACTCCCACGAGTTCGAGGTGACCTTGAACGACTTGCCGATGCCGCCGGTGGCGAGGATGACGCTGGGCGCCTCGAAGAGGATGAAGCGGCCGGTCTCGCGCCAGTAGCCGAAGGCGCCGGAGACCTTGTCCGCCCCTTCAGATGACGGAGCCTTCATGACGTCGGTGATCGTGCACTCCATGAACACGTCGATGCCGAGCTGGACCGCGCGCTGCTGGAGCGTGCGGATCATCTCCAGGCCGGTGCGGTCGCCGACGTGGGCGAGGCGGGCGTACTTGTGGCCGCCGAAGTCGCGCTGGCTGATCAGCCCGTCGTCGGTGCGGTCGAAGAGCGCGCCCCAGTCCTCGAGCTCCATCACCCGCTCGGGAGCCTCCTGGGCGTGCAGCTGCGCCATCCGCCAGTTGTTGAGCATCTTCCCGCCACGCATGGTGTCGCGGAAGTGCACCTCCCAGTTGTCCTCCGGCCAGCGGTTGCCCATGGCCGCGGCGATGCCGCCCTCGGCCATCACGGTGTGCGCCTTGCCGAGCAGCGACTTGCAGACGATGGCGGTCTTCGCGCCGGAGTCGTGGGCCGCGATCGCCGCGCGGAGGCCGGCGCCACCGGCACCGATCACCACGACGTCGTACTGGTGCCGCTCCATGCCGCCCTCTGCGGACCCGGACATCTCGTTGCCCGTCATCGGGTGTCGGTCGGCCCCGGGACTGGTCGAGCTCATCAGAAGAACCTCACGTCGTTGATCGTGTCGGTCGCCAGCAGGAAGACGTAGAGGTCCGCCAGGCCGATGGAGAACAGCGAGTACCACGCGAGCTTCGCGTGGTGGCCGTTCAGCCAGGACACCCAGGTCCACATCTTGTAGCGCACGGGGTGCTTGGAGAAGTGGCGGAGCCGGCCGCCGACCGCGTGCCGGCAGGAGTGGCAGGACAGCGTGTAGAGCCAGATCAGGGCCGCGTTGATCGCCAGCACCACGGTGCCGAGGCCCATGTGGCCCCACTCGTGGTGCTCGTCACGGAAGGCCAGCACCACGTCGAAGGTGAGCACGGCGCCGAACAGCATGGCGACGTACCAGAAGTAGCGGTGCACGTTCTGGAGGATCAGCGGGAAGCGGGTCTCGCCGGAGTAGGCCTTGTGCGGCTCCGGGACGGCGCACGCCGGGGGCGAGAACCAGAAGGCGCGGTAGTAGGCCTTGCGGTAGTAGTAGCAGGTCAGCCGGAAGCCCAGCGGGAAGACCAGGATGATCAGCGCCGCCGACAGCGGCCACCACTGGAGCGGCTGGCCGAAGTCAGAGGCGCCCTCCACGCAGTCGCCGAGGCAGGGCGAGTAGAACGGGGACAGGTACGGCGACGAGTAGTAGTCGCGCCCCATGAACGCCCGGATCGTGGCGTAGACGATGAACGCCGAGAACCCGATGAACGTGGCGAGCGGCGTGAGCCACCACCGGTCGGCTCGGAGGGTGTCCTCCTCGATCTGCGCCCGGGTCGGGCCATGCACACCTGTGGTCATCGTTCTCCTCTAGCGGCGAAAGTCGTGCTGAGTCTGCACAAGGGATGCTCGATGTGAAAGAGGTTCCCCTAAGTACGCCGCCCTTATGTTCACGGGTCGGACATCGGGGGGTCGCAGTCAGGTCAGCCTTACTTGCGGAAGGCGGGCCAGGCTGGATGCATGCGGATCGCACTGGTGACCGAGACGTTCTTCCCGGCCGTCGACGGCACGACGACCACGCTCAAGGCAGTCGCTGACGGCCTGGTTGACGCGGGACACGACGTATTGATCGTGGCCCCGGCGCCCGGTCTCGGCACCTACCGTGGCTGCGCGGTGACCCGGATCCAGCCCCTCGAACCGGCCGGCGCCCAAGTGCGCTCCGCGCTCGAGTCGTTCGGGCCCGACGTGATTCATGTCACCTCGCCCAATCGGCTCGGCCGCAAGGCGCTGAAGTGGGCCGGGCGCAAGGGCGTCCGCACCGTCGTGGTCGAGCAGTCGCCCGTGCTCGACCTGACGGCCGACTACTGGCGCACCAAGGTCGCCGAGCGCGCCGACCGCCTCCTGGTCACCTCGCGCTGGATGCGGGAGCGGGTGGCGGAGTTCGGCGTGGAGGCCGAGCTGTGGGCGCCCGGCGTCGACCCGGCGGCGTTCACGCCGGCCCTGCGCGACCAGTGGCTGCACGACACCTGGTCGCGGAAGCGCTCGGCCGAGGGCGAGCGCGTCGTGGTCGGCTACGTCGGCAGCCTCCACAAGCGTCACGGCGTACGCCGTCTTGCCGGGTTGGCCTCGGCAGCCGGCATCCGTCTGGTCGTGATCGGCGACGGACCGCAGCGTGGCTGGCTGGAGTCGCGGCTCCCGGACGCCAAGTTCACCGGTGCCCTGGAGACCGGCGACCTGACCGTCGCCCTCCCGACCCTGGACGTGCTGGTGCACCCCGGGGAGCACGAGACCTGCTCCCACGTGCTGCGCGAAGCGGCCGCGAGCGGCGTGCCGGTGGTGGCGCCCCGAGCCGGCGGAGCGCCCGACGTGGTGCGCCACCTGGAGACCGGGCTGCTCTACGACGCGGCCGACCCGAAGGACTTCCGGCGGGCCGTCGACTCGATCGTGGCCGACCGCCACCGGTCGCTGATGGGGCTGCGCGCCCGCGAGCTGTCGACCCGCACCTGGGCGGACGCCGTTGCCGATCTCCTGCTGGTCATCGAGGATCTGGAGCCGGCCCCGCTCGCTCTTTGATCCGACACCGGAAGCTCGTTGGGGCCCTCCCCTGATCAATGTCACACGCCCCGTGGTTAAGCGGGGCCGCTGAGCGGCGGTAGCGTGGACCTTCGTGGCACAAGCGACCCCTCCCGCACAGCAGGGACAGCACCCGATCCCGAGGACCCCGCTCGTCAAGGGGTCCCGCGCAGTTCGCAACACGATCGCCCTGAAGATGTTGATGGCGGTCAGCGGGCTCGCCTTCATCGGGTTCGTCCTGGCGCACATGTACGGCAACCTCAAGGCCTTCGCCGGTCACGACTCGTTCAACGACTACGCCCACCACATCCGTGAGCTCGGCGAGCCGATCCTCCCGCACGAGGGCTTCCTCTGGATCACCCGTGTCGGCCTGCTCGCGGCGCTCGTCGTGCACGTGGTCTGCGCGTTCGTGCTGTGGCGGCGCAAGGAGCGGGCCCGCACGGTCAAGTACGTGATGAAGAAGAACAACAGCTCCACCTTCTCCTCGCACTGGATGCGTTGGGGCGGCGTGGCACTGCTGGTGTTCATCGTCTGGCACCTGCTCAACTTCACCGTCGGCAAGGTGAACCCCCAGGGCGGCGCCACCGACGACCCCTACAACCTCATGGTCGACACCTTCGACCTGTGGTGGATGACCCTGATCTACCTCGCGGCGATGGTCGCGCTGGGGCTGCACCTGCGCCACGGCACCTGGAGCGCGGCGCAGACCCTCGGCCTGACCAACAACGCGAAGGCCCGCCGCAACGCCAACCTGATCGGCTACGGGCTGGCCGTCGTGGTCGCCGGCGGTTTCTCGCTGGTGCCGATCTTCGTCCTCGCCGGCGTCATCGAGAAGTGAGGAACCTCTGACATGACAGACATGCCTGACACCACCAACACCTTCGACGCCTCGCACACGCGCGAGCCCGGCGAGGAGACGTACGACGACGCGGCCGGCTACTACGTCGACGGCGACCCGATCGCCGACACCAAGGCACCCGGCGGCCCGATCGACGAGCGCTGGAACACCCGGCAGTTCGAGGCCCGGATCGCCAACCCGGCCAACCGCCGCCGGCTCTCGGTGATCGTGGTCGGCACCGGGCTGGCCGGCGCCTCAGCCGCCGCGACGCTGGGCGAGGCCGGCTACGTCGTGAAGTCGTTCTGCTACCAGGACTCGCCGCGGCGCGCGCACTCGATCGCGGCCCAGGGCGGCATCAACGCGGCCAAGAACTACAAGGGCGACGGCGACTCCGTCTACCGCCTCTTCTACGACACCATCAAGGGCGGCGACTACCGCTCGCGCGAGTCGAACGTCTACCGCCTGGCCCAGACCAGCGTGAACATCATCGACCAGTGCGTGGCCCAGGGCGTGCCCTTCGCACGTGAGTACGGCGGCCTGCTCGACAACCGCTCCTTCGGCGGAGTGCAGGTCTCGCGGACGTTCTACGCACGCGGCCAGACCGGCCAGCAGCTGCTGATCGGCGCCTACCAGGCCCTCGAGCGCCAGGTCGCCGCCGGCACCGTCAAGTGCTACACCCGCCACGAGATGCTCGAGCTGATCGTGGTCGACGGCCGGGCCCGCGGCATCATCGTGCGCGACCTGGTGACCGGCGAGATCGAGACCTACTTCGCCGACGTCGTGGTGCTCGCGAGCGGCGGCTACGGCAACGTCTTCTTCCTCTCCACCAACGCCATGGGCAGCAACGTCACGGCGACGTGGCGCGCACACCGCAAGGGCGCGCTGATGGCCAACCCCTGCTACACGCAGATCCACCCGACCTGCATCCCGGTCTCGGGCGCCCACCAGTCGAAGCTGACCCTGATGTCGGAGTCGCTGCGCAACGACGGCCGGATCTGGGTGCCGAAGAACAAGGCCGACTGCGACAAGGACCCGCGGGACATCCCCGAGGCCGACCGCGACTACTACCTCGAGCGCATCTACCCCGCCTTCGGCAACCTGGTGCCGCGCGACATCGCGTCGCGCCAGGCCAAGAACATGTGCGACGAGGGTCGCGGCGTGGGTCCCGAGGTCGACGGCGTACGCCGTGGGGTCTACCTCGACTTCGCCGAGGCCATCGATCGGCTCGGCCGCGAGGCGATCGAGGACAAGTACGGCAACCTCTTCGACATGTATGCCCGGATCACGGGCGAGGACCCCTACACGTCACCGATGCGGATCTACCCCGCCGTGCACTACGTCATGGGCGGTCTCTGGGTCGACTACGACCTGCAGTCGACGGTGCCCGGGCTGTTCGTGACCGGCGAGGCCAACTTCTCCGACCACGGTGCCAACCGCCTGGGTGCGTCGGCGCTGATGCAGGGCCTGGCCGACGGCTACTTCGTGCTGCCCAACACGATCCGCGACTACCTGGCCGAGGGACCCTTCGACAAGGTGCCGGAGGACCACCCGGCGGTGATCGAGGCGCAGGAGTCCGTGAAGGGCCGGGTCGACAAGTTCCTGACCGCCAACGGCACCCGCACCGTCGACTCCTACCACCGCGAGCTCGGCAACATCATGTGGGAGTACTGCGGCATGGAGCGCACCGCCGACGGCCTGCGCAAGGCGATCGACCTGATCCGCAGCCTTCGCGACGACTTCTGGCGCAACGTGAAGGTGCTCGGCGCGGCCGACACCATGAACCAGTCGCTGGAGCGGGCCGGCCGCGTTGCCGACTTCTTCGAGCTCGGCGAGCTGATGTGCATCGACGCGCTCAACCGGCGCGAGTCGTGCGGCGGCCACTTCCGCGCCGAGTCGCAGACCGAGGACGGCGAGGCGCTGCGCCATGACGACCAGTACGCCTACGTGGCGGCCTGGGAGTGGAAGGGCGAGGGCCCGGACGGCGATATGGGAGTGCCGGTCCTGCACAAGGAAGAGCTGACCTATGAGTTCGTCGAGATGAAGCAGCGGAGCTACAAGTGAGAGTCACCCTCAAGATCTGGCGCCAGCCCCACACGTCGACTCCGGGCAAGATCCACACCTACGAGCTCGACGACGTGTCCGAGGACATGTCGTTCCTCGAGATGCTCGACGTGCTCAACGAGGAGCTGAACGCCAAGGGTGAGGAGCCCATCGCATTCGACTCCGACTGTCGCGAGGGCATCTGCGGCATGTGCGGACTGATGATCAACGGCGAGGCCCACGGCCCCGAGGTCACCACCACCTGCCAGCTCCACATGCGATCGTTCAAGGACGGCGACACGATCACCATCGAGCCGTGGCGCGCCGACGCGTTCCCGGTGATCAAGGACCTCTGCGTCGACCGTGGCGCGTTCGACCGGATCATCCAGCAGGGCGGCTACATCTCGGTCAACACCGGCGCCGCCCCCGACGCCCACGCCACCCCGGTGCCGAAGGACAAGGCCGACCGCGCCTTCGACGTCGCCACCTGCATCGGCTGCGGCGCATGCGTCGCCGCCTGTCCCAACGGCTCGGCCTCGCTGTTCCTCGGCGCGAAGATCACCCACCTCGGCGAGCTGCCCCAGGGCCAGGCCGAGCGCGACACCCGCGTGGTCAACATGGTCGGCCAGCACGACCACGAGGGCTTCGGCGGCTGCACCAACATCGGTGAGTGCACCTCCGCCTGCCCCAAGGAGATCCCCCTCGACGTGATCTCCCGCCTCAACTGGGACCTCCACGCGGCCCTGCGCCACGGCAAGTAGCTCGGTTG
>CAWJRK010000006.1:0-11152 GCA_963845215.1 uncultured Actinomycetota bacterium | reverse complement strand
GTAGCCCAGGAGGCCGGACTCATCGGCGGGCGGTGAGTCGCTGCCGGAGCTGGTCCTCCCGGCGGAGCCGGGCCAGGTCACGCTCGCGGCGGGACGCGATCACCGCGGCAAGGAAGTCCTCAGGGCGGGTGCCGGGAGGCGGTCGGCGCCACGTAGCGACTGACCTCCTCGGCGAGCTGCCCGCCGATGGAGGCGCGGGAGGCCGGGTCGATCGTGGGCAGGCGGCCGAGGAACTGGCGGATCGCGAGCGCCAGTCCGGTCGGCAGCGAGGCGATGTCGGCCTGGCGGGCCCAGGTGGCGAGGTGGTCGGGCATGGGGGCTGGGGGTGCGAGCTGCAGCTTCACACGTTCGCGGACGACGTAGGTGCCGGCGGCGAAGTCGCCGAGCAGCTTGCCTCGCTGGCTCATCGGGCCGAGAAGAACGCCGCGCTCCCTGGAACGCGTAGATCTCCACGAAGCCGATGAGCGACCGGATGAGGGCGTGCTGGAAGGAGATCGGTCCCGCATCGTCGCGCCGATTAGCAGACCCATCGCGAGCTTGCCGAGCGAGCGCACCCGGGTGAGGGTCTCCATCGTGGTCGGGTAGATGACGAAGACCGTGATCACCGTGCCGATCACGGCGACATGCAGCAGCGCCGCATCGGTCTGCAGCACGGCGACGAGGAAGACGAAGATGGTCACGACGAACAGCACCACCGTCGCCAGGTAGTCGATCAGCCCCGAGACGAGCCGCGCACCGAGGCTGGCCGGGGGGAGGTCGAGGGCGACTGCCTCGCCGGTGACGAGGTCATCGGTCGTGAGGGTCGCGAACTCGCTCTGGGGCGGGCGGTGGGGCTGGGACATCGCGGTCAGTCTAGGTGGGGGCGGAGGGTGGCGAGGATGTCGTGCCAGTGCGTCACCAGGGTGCAAAGGTGCGTCGTCCCAGGGCGTACGACGAGGCGCGAGCCGGGGATCTGCTGCGCAAGCTCCTCCCCCTCGGCGAGCGGGGTGGCGGTGTCGAGCTCGCCGTACCAGAGGTGCGTCGGGCAGGTGACCTCGTCGGGACGGCGGTCCCAGTCGCGGAACGCGAGGGCGGCGTCGCGCAGGTAGCCGTCGTGCTGGGCCAGCGCCTCGCGGGCTGCCGCCGCCACCGCGTGGTCGGTCAGCGCGGCCAGCAGCGCCGCATCGGGGTGTGGCAGGCCGGAGCGCCAGCGCTCGGCCAGGGCCGAGTCGTCGGGATCGTCCGGGTCCACGCTGCGGACCCACTCTGCGAACTCGGGCCGGAACCGCTCCACGACCTCGGCCACCGAGCCCGGCTCGCGCCTGCCGAACTGGGTCGCCACCAGTCCGAGCGCGCGCACCCGGTCGGGGTGAGCGGCGGCTGCCGTGACGGCGTACGACGCCGCCGATCGACATGCCCAGCAGCGCGACGGTGTCGGCGCCGACCGCGTCGGCCGCGGTCATCAGATCCGCAGTGACGCTGGTCTGGGTCGACTCGTGCACGTCGGACTTGCCGTAGCCGGGCCGGTTCACCGACAGCAGTCGCACCCCGACCTCCCGCGCCGCAACGTGGCCGGTCATCGCCGCGTGCCGGGTGTCGGGGCAGCCGTGCAGGAAGATCACCAGCGGGCCGGCGTCCGCGCCACCGAGCCACCACTGCGCCAGCCGACCGTCCGGGAGCTCGATCGTGTCGCCCACCCGACCAACCTAGACTCACGGCGTGGATCTCGACGCGTACGTGCTCTCGCACTCGCAGGAGTGGTCCCGCCTCGACGAGCTGACCCGCAAGGGGCGGCTCAGCGGCCCCGAGGCCGACGAGCTGGTGGAGCGCTACCAGCGCGTGGCGACCCACCTCTCCGTGGTCCGTACGTCGGCTCCCGACGCGTCGCTCGTCGCCCACCTGTCATCATTGCTGGCGAGGGCCCGCAACCGCGCTTCGGGCACTCGGGTCAGCGCCTGGGCGGGTGTCCTGACGTTCCTGTACGAGCGGTTCCCGGCGGCGCTCTACCGCCAACGGTGGTGGTGGCTGGGGTGCCTGGCGGCCAATGTCGTGGTGACCGCGGTGATGATGCTGTGGCTGCTCGACAACCCCAACGTCGAGCAGAGCCTGATGTCGCCGGCCGAGGTCGACCAGCTGGTGAGCAATGACTTCGAGAACTACTACAGCGAGCACGCCGCAGGCAGCTTCGCCGCCCAGGTCTGGATCAACAACGCGTGGGTCGGCGCGCTCTGCATCGCGCTCGGGATCCTCGGTTTCCCCGTGGTCCTCCTGCTCTACACGAACCTCGAGAACCTCGCGATCATCGGATCGATCATGATCCGTCACGACCGTGGCGAGCTGTTCTGGGGACTGATCCTCCCGCACGGATTGCTGGAGCTGACCGCGGTCTTCGTCGCCGGCGGAGTGGGCGCGCGCTTGTTCTGGTCGTGGATCGAACCCAAGGAGCTCACCCGCACCGCCTCGATCGCCCGGGAAGGCCGCACCGCCGCGACCGTGGCGATGGGGCTGGTGCTCGTGCTGTTCGTCAGCGGCATCATCGAGGCGTTCGTGACGCCATCGGGCCTGCCCACCTGGGCGCGCATCGGCATCGGCGTCACCGCAGAGCTGGCGTTCTTCGCCTACGTGTTCGTGCTCGGCCGCAACGCCGTCCGCCGCGGCCATACCGGTGACATCGACGCGTCTCTGCTCGAGGACCGGGTGGCTACTCAGGCCTAGGCGAGAGGTTGTTCGGGGTTGGTGTCGGGCCCGCGCGCGTAGCCGATCGGGTCTCGCCGTCAAGGATTCCCTTCGGCGCCTTCGGCGTCCTTGACTGCGAGCCTCGCCCGATCGGCTGGTGCGGCGCACGGGGCGGGCACGGCTTCGCCGCGCCGCCCGCGCAAGCGCGGGCCCGACACCGGGTGGCTGGGAGGGTGCCGTCCCTGGAGGTAACGAACGTTCGATACTTCCCGAAGACCGGGGTGTCCCGATCGACGATCGATCGGTGCCGGCGAGGGTCTGTGCCGCGGTTTTGGGTCACCTGGTGACTCAAAGTCGCGGCGCAACTCCTCCGCAGAACCGAAACCGGCCATGCCGACACGACTCCTACAGCAACCCTTGAGCCTTCAGATGCAGGTAGTGGTCAGCAAGAGCCGGTGGCAGCCGCTCGGCGTCGGCGTCCACGATGTCCACGCCGAGCGCGCGCAGCAGCCCGGCGGTGCGGTCGCGCCGCACGATCACCTGCTCGGCCGCGGCGGCGTCGTAGACCTCGTCGACGGTGGTGCGGGTGGCGGCCAGGCGGTCGAGGGCCGGGTCCTTGACGGAGGCGAGCACGACGCGGTGGTGCTTGGTCAGTGCGGGCAGCACCGGCAGCAGTCCCTCCTCGATCGCGGACGGCTCGAGCGGGGTGAGCAGCACGACGAGTGCCCGCTGGCGCCCGAAGCCTTGTACGGCGCCGGCCAGGCCGCTCCAGTCGGCCTCCGCGATCACCGGCTCGAGGTCGGCCATCGTCTCCTGGAGGTTCGCGGCGACGTCGCGGGCGCCTGCCGAGCGAAGCCGCGACCGCACCCGGCGGTCGCCTGCCACGAAGTCGATCCGGTCTCCGGCCCGTGCCGCCAGGGCCGCCAGCAGCAGTGCGGCGTCCATCGCCGAGTCGAGGCGCGGCACGTCCTCGACCCGCCCCGCCGACGTACGGGACGTGTCGAGCACCAGCACCACGCGCTTGTCGCGCTCCGGCTGCCAGGTGCGCACGACCACGTTGCGGTTGCGGGCGGACGCGCGCCAGTCGATGGAGCGCACGTCGTCACCGCGCACGTACTCACGCAGCGAGTCGAACTCCGTGCCCTGCCCGCGCACCCGTACCGCCGAGCGACCGTCGAGGTCGCGCAGCCGGGCCAGCCGCGACGGAAGGTGCTTGCGCGACTCGAACGGCGGTAGCGACCGCACCGCTCCAGGAACGTCGCGCGTGCTCTGTCGCGACAGCAGCCCGAACGGCCCGGGCACCCGCACGGTCACCCCGAATGCCTTGAGGTCTCCGCGCCGTCGCGGCAGCAGAGGTGTACGCAGCATGCTCCGGTCACCGGGGGCGAGCCGGACCCGGTGTCGGTTGTCGGACGCACCCGCCGTCGGCTGCCACGCATCGCGCACCGTGGCGCGCACCGTCCGCTTCGAGTCGTTGGCGACCACCAGCGTGGTCTCGGTCGGGTGACCCATCCGCACCGACCCCACTGGCGGCCGGGACAGGCGGAGTGAGTCGGTCTTCGGGGCCAGCAGGTAGTCGAGTAGGCAGGCGATCGTGACCACCAGGAGCCACAGCCAGACCGTGCTCAGGGCAGGGCGCAGCACCACGGGCACGAAGCCCAGCGCGAGCAGCAGCGGCACCCGGCCCGACAGTGACATCAGCGCGGGACCGGCACCGAGCCCAGCGCCGACGACAACACCTGGCTGACGTCGACGCCCTCGAGCTCGGCCTCGGGTCGCAGGCCGAGCCGGTGCACGAGCGAGGCGTGGGCCAGCGCCTTGACGTCGTCAGGCGTGACGAAGTCGCGGCCGTTGAGCCAGGCCCACGCGCGCGCCGCCCGGAGCAGCGAGGTGGCCCCGCGTGGGCTCACGCCGAGCGAGAGCGAGGGCGACTCGCGGGTGGCCCGGGCGATGTCGACGATGTAGCCGGCCACCTCGGGTGAGACCTGCACGGTCTTGACCGCCCGCTGACCCGCTTCGATGTCAGCCGCGCCGGCGACCGCGCTCACTCCGGCGCCGGCCACGTCGCGTGGATCGAAGCCCGCGGCGTGGCGGCGCAGGATCTCCATCTCGGAAGGCCGGTCGGGGATCGGGAGGATCACCTTGAGCAGGAACCGGTCCAGCTGCGCCTCGGGCAGCGGATAGGTGCCTTCGTACTCCACCGGGTTCTGCGTGGCCGCGACCAGGAACGGCTGGGGGAGCTGACGCGAGACGCCGTCGACCGAGACCTGCCCCTCCTCCATCGCTTCGAGCAGCGCCGACTGGGTCTTGGGTGGCGTGCGGTTGATCTCGTCGGCGAGCAACAGGTTGGTGAACACCGGCCCCTCGCGGAACCGCAGCTCACCCTGGGTGCTGTCGATCACCATCGAGCCGGTGATGTCGCCCGGCATCAGGTCGGGAGTGAACTGCACCCGGGTCGTCTCGACCGACAACGACGCGGCCAGGGTGCGCACGAGCAACGTCTTCGCGGTGCCCGGCACGCCCTCCATCAGCACGTGTCCGCCGCAGAGCAGCGCCACCAGCAGGCCCGACACCGCGGCGTCCTGGCCGACCACAGCCTTGGCCACCTCGGTCCGTACGCCGGCCAGCCTCTCTGCGCGCTCTCGTCGGTGCCCAGTGCTGCAGGGGGCGTGCTGGGAGTCTCGGTCATCTGCGGCGTACCTCTTCCTCGAGTGCGGCCAGGGCCCTGGCCAGGGATATCAGGTCTCGGTCGGAGCCGGGCACCGGCCCTCGACTGCCGAGGATCGCCCCGATCTCGGCCTCGGACCGGCCCACGTGCCGCGCGACGTCGCGGACCAGCGCTGCCTCGTCCTGAGCTGCTCCGAGCTGGAGTCGTTCGGCAACGCGGGTCTGCGCAGCCGCCCGGAGGCGTGCGGCCGCATGTCCCCGGTCGCCGGCCTTGCGGTAGAGCCGTCCCCGGCTCCGGGTGGTCTCGATCGCCTTCACCACCACCGGCAGGGGCTCGACGGCGAGCGGCCCGAGACGGCGTACCCGCCAGGCGATCACCACCAGGCCGATGATCGCTGCGAGCCACAACCCGGGCCGGATCCAGCGGGGGAGCAGCGTCTCCGCACTCACCCCGTCGCCGGCCGCCAGATCGTCGTAGGACGGGACGTACCAGAGCAGCCGCCCGGTCTGGCCGAGAAGCCGCAGGGTCACCGCCGCGTTGTCGCCGCGCACCACCTGGTCGTTGGTCAGTGCCTCGCCGGCGCCGAACAACGTGGTGGTGCCCCGCTCGACCAGCACCGATCGGTCGGCATCGGTGAAGCAGCCGGGCACGTCGAAGACCTGCGCCCGGTCGACCTCGAGCCGGAGTCCGTCCATCAGCTGGTTGTCGCAGTCAGCGGTCCAGTCGTCGCCGTCGACGGCCGCGCTGCTCGAGTGGAAGTCGAAGCCCAGCGCGGCCAGCACCCCCTCGCCCGGCTCGACGACCACCACGCGGGTGTTGCCGAGGTGGTCGCGCATGCGGTCGATGACGCCGCGGCCGAGGTACTGCGTCGACGTCACCACGACGGTGAGGTCTCTGCCGGGCTCGACGTCCTCGAGGTCGGCGATGCTGCGCGCGACCTCGACGTCGACACCCTCGTCCCCGAGCACCTGGGCGAGAGCGCGGGCGCCGTCCGGCCCGGGGTTGGCCGGGTCGAGCGGGGTCGACGTGGTGGCGCCACCGCCGGACCACCACGCCACCGCAACCGCGGCCACGAAGGCCGCGACGATCAGGGCAGTGACCCGGTGCCGACGCCAGCGGCTGCGCGTCGTCGGGCCGGGCGCCGGGACGGGAGTTGCGAGGGTGGTGGTCATCGCAACGTTGCCAGCTCGTCGTCCAGAGCCAGTACGCCGGCGGCCTGGTCGCGCGAGGCCGGCCGGTCGCCGTACAGCACGGCGTCGAAGAGCGCGGCGCTCACGTCGACCCGGGGCCGCTGGTGCGGGTACTCAGCCGCGAGCGCCCGGGCCACCTCGTGCGCAGTCGCTCCCGGGGTGTCGGCGAGCCGTCCGCGCTCGACCTGCCGCACGGCCAGGGCGCGGTAGGCGTCGACCACCGCGTCCTCGAAGCGCTCCTCGGCGAAGGCCCGCTCGGCGCGGGTCCGCAGCTCGGCAGCCGAGATCTTCTCGTCGGTCAACACCGCACGCTGCTCGCGGTCGGTGCGGGCGGTGGCCCGCGCCCGAGACAGCATCCAGGCGATGCCGCCGACCAGCAGGACCAGCACCACCATCGACGCGAACGCCGAGAGAGGGGGAGTGCCGTTGGCCGCGTCGAGGGCGCGGCCGATCCAACGCTCGATCCAGCGCAGGATCGTCTCGAGAACGTTCTCCTCGTGGTACTCCGGCTTGATCAGCTCGCGCCGCAGCAGCGACTCCGCCTCCTCGGGAGAGGGGACGACGGGCGGCTCCAGGAGCAGCGCCACGCTGAGCACACTCACCGGGCGGTGATCCCGGCCCGTGTCATCAGCTCGACGTCGAAGGCCTCCTTGCGCATCCGCTGGTCGAGGTACTGCAGCGACGCCACAGTGGCGCTGAACGGCGCCACGAAGGCCGCCGAGATCACGGTCGACACCGCCTGGGTCAGCACGAGCCCGAGCGTGGCGTACTCCGGCGAGGCCATGGTGAAGATCTGGCCGACGAGGGACACCGGGAACGCCAGCATGGAGCCGGCGATCGAGGCGATCACGATGGTGAGCAGGGCGATCCCGAACGTGCGCCAGAACTGCTTGCTGGTCAGCCGGAAGCCGCGTCCGATCGCCCCGAAGATGCCCACGTTCTCGAGCATCAGCACCGGCGCCGGCAGGTAGTAGACGCGGACCCAGAAGAACACCATGCCGGCGACGAACAGCGGCACGCTGACCAGCCCGAACAGCACCAGCGGTAGGGCGTCGGTGACGGTGACGGCCAGGGCGACCCACAGGAGGACGTACACCCCGATCATGGCGAGCCACATCAGGTTGATGGCGAGGGTCAGGCCGAGCAGCCTCCAGCGCTTGCCCCGCGTCGCTGCCCACGCTTCACCGAGCGAGAGCCGCCGACCGATCGCCGCGGCGTTGGCGACGTGGGCGATCATCCCGGTCACGAAGATCAGCCCCACCTGCAGCAGCACCACCCCGAGGCCCAGCGACACCAGCGACCCGGCCGCTCCGAGCTGCTCGGCCGTGCTGCTGGAGCTGTCGAGGTTGCCGGTCTCTTCGAGGGCGGTGCCGACGGTCCAGGTCAGCACCGCGGTCAGCAGCACCGGGATGGCCATCACCACCACCGCGACCAGCACCGCCGAGCCGACCGTTGCCTTCGGGTTGAAGCGGATGATCCGGAACGCCGCGTCGTAGATGTCGCCCAGGCTCAGCGGGCGCAGCGGCATCGCGCCGGGCTTGTGGGCGGCGCCGAGCATCCCCGGCTGCGGCTGCCACGCGGGCTGCTGGGGCTGCCACTGCGGCCGTCCCGGGTTGTCCCTGGGGTGGCTGCGGGTACTGCGCCGGAGGAGTCTGCCCGGACCAACGCGAGGGACCGCTCGGCTGCTCGGGCTGGTAGCCCGGCGGCGGGGGTGAGCCCGGCGGTGGGTACGGCGGGTGGTCCGACATGTCGCTCCTCCGAGGCGGGCGGGGTGACCCGCGTCGTAGAGCCTAAGAGACGTGCGAGGGGAGCACGCACTCCGCGTCGAGCCCGAGCACCCGGTTGAGGCGGCCGAACGCGATCCACGAGCCCAGGCACATCGACAGCTCGACGATCTCCACGTCCGTGTACGCCGCCTTCATCCGCGCCCAGAACTCGTCGTCCAAGCCGTGGTGGTCGAGGGAGTAGCGCTCGGCGTACTCCGCAGCGAGGCGGGCGCGGTCGTCCAGGGCATCTGTCGTGCGCCAGTCGGTGACGGCCTCGGGGAAGCTGTCCTCGACCTTCACGCCGTCGCGCTCGGTGCGCCAGTCCTGGCAGAAGAGGCACCCGTTGATCTGCGCGACCCGCAGCCGGGCGGCCTCGAACTCCCGCAGCCCCAGCGTGCCGTGCTCGTAGACGCTGGTGGCGAACCTCGAGGCGGCAGGGCCGATCCCGGGCACCATCTCTCCCCAGACGTACATGATGGGGTCCTTGCCCTCGGGGATGTCGATGATCATGCAGGGTCCAATCGCTCGGTGATGCGTCCAGTGGCGGGGCTGAGGGGCACGTCCAGTGCGTCGTAGAGGCCGGGCTCGGCAGTGATCAGCCACGGCACGGCGTTGACCAGCCGGTTGGCGGCGGTCGCGTTGCCGCCGGCGGCGCGGTTGCCGCCCTCGTCGGTGGCCTCGACGTTGATCTCGATCCGGGGCCGGCCCTCGATGATCACGCGGTGGGCGCCGTCTCCGCCGTCGGGCGGCAGCGGCCAGTCGGTCGCGCAGTCGGCGGAGATCCGGGTGACGTGCTCGACGATGATGCGGGCCTCGCCGCCGACGATGCCGCGCACCTCGAAGCGCAGCGCGCCCTGGGTGCCCGCCTCGAAGAGGCCCATCGCGTTCGTGACGTCAGCCGCGAGCGGGCGGCGGTCGAGGGTCTCGGTGATCTCGTCGAGCTCGACCCCCAGCGCCCGCGCGACCATCCGGACCTGTCCGCCCCACACCATCGTCGGCACACCGGCCGCGACCATCGGCGGCTCGTCATCCATGGGCTGGCCCATGCCGACGATGTAGCGCACCGAGTCGGGAGCGTCGTACGTGCTGTAGTCGAAGATCTCCTGGCAGCGGATCTGATCGATGGTGCCCGCGAGGCCGCTGATCAGCACCGGCAGCAGGTCGTTGCCCCAGCCGGGGTCGATGCCGCTGACGAACAGCGCCGACCCGCCCTCCTTGCAAGCGGCCAGCAGCGGCTCCACCAGCTCGCCGGGTGCGCTGCGGTGGTCGTAGAGCGCGTAGACCGCCGGCGTGACTACGGTCGCGCCACCCGCTAAACAGCGTCGGATGTCAGCCATCGCATCGTCGGGGCGCAGCTCTCCCGAGGCCATGTAGGCCACCGCACCGCCGCCGTCGAGCGTTCCCAAGGCCGCGTCCACGTCGGTCGTGGCGAGCACACCGAGCTGCTGCCCGAGACCCGCCAGCTCGCCGGCGTCCCGCCCCGCCTTGTCCTCGCTCGAGACCACGACCCCGCTCAGCCGCAGGCCGGGGTGCGCCTCGACCGCACGGATGGCGGCGCGACCCATGTTCCCCGCACCCCAGACCACGACGGGGTAGAACGTGTTCTCGTTTTGCACGTGACGACAGTAGACCGAGGCGGCCGAATCGGGTAGCCCAGGGCTGTCGTTGGTCGAGCAGCGGGAGCGTTGGTCGAGCGACCGCGTCGTCGAGGCCTCGGGTCCGGTTGGCGTGCCGGCTTGCGGGGTCTCGACGACGGCCTCGCCCAGGGGCTCGCCCTGCTCGACCAACGAGAGAGATCGTTGGTCGAGCGACCGCGTCGTCGAGGCCTCGGGTCCGGTTGGCGTGCCGGCTTGCGGGGTCTCGACGACGGCCTCGCCCAGGGGCTCGGCCTGCTCGACCAACGAGAGAGATCGTTGGTCGAGCGCGGAGCGAGGACGAGCGACCGCGTCGTCGAGACCTCTGTGCTGATCTGCCCAACGCGATGGGTCCGTGCCGGTCTTGCGGGGGTCTCGACGACGGCCTCGCCCAGGGGCTCGGCCTGCTCGACCAACGAGAGAGATCGTTGGTCGAGCGACCGCGTCGTCGAGGCCTCCGGTCCTGGTTCGCGTGCCGGCTTGCGGGGTCTCGACGACGGTCTCGCCCAGGGGCTCGGCCTGCTCGACCAACGAGAGAGATCGTTGGTCGAGCGACCGCGTCGTCGAGGCCTCGGGTCCGGTTCGCGTGCCGGCTTGCGGGGTCTCGACGACGGTCTCGCCCAGGGGCTCGGCCTGCTCGACCAACGAGAGAGATCGTTGGTCGAGCGACCGCGTCGTCGAGACCTCGGGTCCGGTTCGCGTGCCGGCTTGCGGGGTCTCGACGACGGCCTCGCCCAGGGGCTCGGCCTGCTCGACCAACGAAAGAATCGTTGGTCGAGCAGCGGGAGCGAGGGACGAGCGACCGCGTCGTCGAGACCTCTGTGCTGATCTGCCCAACGCGATGGGTCCGGTTCACGTGGGAGCTCGGGGGTCTCGACGACGGCCTCGCCCAGGGGCTCGGCCTGCTCGACCAACGAGAGAGATCGTTGGTCGAGCGACCGCGTCGTCGAGGCCTCGGGTCCGGTTCACGTGCCGGCTTGCGGGGTCTCGACGACGGCCTCGCCCAGGGGCTCGGCCTGCTCGACCAACGAGAGAGATCGTTCCTCAGTCGCGGGGCTTGCTCAACCTCGTCTCGCGACGCAGTGCGCTCGTTCCTCGCGCTCTGCTGCTCGCTTGAGTTTCGACACGCCCCTCGCGACTTCGTTCCTCAGTCGCGGGGCTTGCTCAACCTCGTCTCGCGACGCAGTGCGCTCGTTCCTCGCGCTCTGCTGCTCGCTTCTTTTGGCCCTTAGCACGACC
>CAWJRK010000005.1:0-154051 GCA_963845215.1 uncultured Actinomycetota bacterium | reverse complement strand
CCGCCCTCGAGCAAGGGCTCGGCGTCGAGCACCGTCTGCATCTGCTCGGCGTAGTGCGCCCAGTCGGTGGCGAGACGCCACTCGGCGCCGGGCCGGAGCCGGGAGGCCGCCAGCGCCGCGAACTGCTCGGAGACGAGCCGGCGCTTGTGGTGCTTCTGCTTGGGCCACGGATCCGGGAAGAAGGTCCAGAGGGCCGCGAGGCTGTCGGGCTCGACGGTGTGCTCGAGTGACCAGGCCGCGTCGACCCCACACAGCCGGACGTTGCCAGCGCCCGCCTCGGCGACCTTCCACAGGGTGTCGGCGATGCCCGGCCGCCACACCTCGAGCGCGAGCACGTTGTGGTCCGGCCGGGCCGCGGCGAGCACCGCCGTCGCCTCGCCGATCCCCGAGCCGATCTCCACGATCAGCGGCGCCTCGCGGCCGAACCACTCCGACCACGCGAAGCCGGGAGCGTCGACGGCCTCGTCGGGGACCACCCACTCCTCGTGGTGGGCCGCCCACGCCTCGGCCTGCCGGGGCGTGAAGCGGCTGCCGCGCCGCGAGTAGCTCAGCACCTCGCGCATCCGGCGGCCGTCGGCGGTCAGCTTCTGGTGCGGCCGGGCGGCAGCGCCGTCGGTCACGCCCTGCCCTCGCCGATCGTGCCGATCACCTTGGCCGGGTTGCCGACAGCGATCACGTCGGCCGGGAGGTCCTTGGTCACGACTGCTCCGGCGCCGACGACGGTGTTGTCGCCGATGGTCACGCCGGGCAGCACGATCGCGCCGCCGCCGAGCCACACGTTGTTGCCGATCGTGATCGGCTTCGCGGCCTCCCACTTGTCGCGGCGCGGCGTGGGCTCCACGGGGTGGGTCGGGGTCAGCAGCTGCACGTTGGGACCGATCTGCACGTCGTCGCCGATCCGGATCGCAGCCACGTCGAGCGCGACCAGGCCGAAGTTCGCGAAGGTGCGCGCGCCGATCACGATGTTGGTGCCGTAGTCGATGTGGACCGGCGGCCGGACCTCGGTCGCCTCCCCCACCTCGCCCAGCAGCTCCTCGAGCAGCCGGCGGCGGGCCTCCCGGTCACCGGGCGCGCTCGCGTTGTACGCCGCCATCCGCTCGTGCGCCCCGGCGGCGAGCTCGGCGATCTCCGGGTCGTCGGCCTGGTAGAGGTCTCCGGCCTGCATCCGCTCGAGCATCGACCGGTTGTCGCGTACGGGGATCATGCCCATGGTCTTCATTCTCTCTACAGCTGGTTCGGTGGAAGATGCGAGAGGCCCCGCTCCCTTGCGGGGGCGGGGCCTCTCGGGTGAAGCAGGTGTCAGCTCAGGTCAGATCACTTGGTGATCTTGGTGACCCGGCCGGCGCCAACGGTGCGGCCGCCCTCGCGGATGGCGAAGCGGAGGCCGTCCTCCATGGCGATCGGCTGGATCAGCTCGACCGACATCTCGGTGTTGTCGCCCGGCATGACCATCTCGGTGCCCTCGGGGAGGGTCACGACGCCGGTCACGTCCGTGGTCCGGAAGTAGAACTGCGGGCGGTAGTTGTTGAAGAACGGCGTGTGACGGCCGCCCTCCTCCTTCGACAGGATGTAGACCGACGCCTCGAAGTTCGTGTGCGGGGTGGTCGTGCCCGGCTTGATCACGACCATGCCGCGCTCGACGTCCTCGCGCTTGGTGCCGCGAAGCAGCAGCCCGACGTTCTCGCCGGCCTGGCCCTCGTCGAGCAGCTTGCGGAACATCTCGACACCGGTGACGGTCGACTTCTGCGAGCCCTCGCGGATGCCGATGATCTCGACCTCCTCGTTGACCTTCACGATGCCCCGCTCGATGCGGCCGGTGATGACCGTGCCGCGACCGGTGATCGTGAAGACGTCCTCGACGGGCATGAGGAACGGCTTCTCGGTCTCGCGCGTCGGCTGCGGGATGTGCTCGTCGACAGCGTCCATGAGCTCGCCGATCGAGGCGGCCCACTTCTCGTCGCCCTGCAGCGCCGGGAAGGCGGCCACGCGGACGACCGGGATGTCGTCGCCGTCGAACTCGTAGTTGGAGAGGAGCTCGCGCACCTCCATCTCGACGAGCTCGATGAGCTCCTCGTCGTCGACCATGTCGCACTTGTTGAGCGCGACGACGATCGCCGGGACGCCGACCTGGCGGGCCAGGAGCACGTGCTCCTTGGTCTGCGGCATCGGGCCGTCGGTGGCGGCCACGACCAGGATCGCGCCGTCCATCTGCGCCGCGCCGGTGATCATGTTCTTGATGTAGTCGGCGTGACCGGGGCAGTCGACGTGCGCGTAGTGGCGCGCCTCGGTCTGGTACTCGATGTGAGCGATCGAGATCGTGATGCCGCGCTGACGCTCCTCGGGTGCCTTGTCGATGGAGTCGAAGGGCGACTCCTCGTTGAGGTCCGGGTACTTGTCGTGAAGCACCTTCGAGATCGCTGCAGTCAGCGTCGTCTTGCCATGGTCGATGTGACCGATGGTCCCGATGTTCACGTGCGGCTTGGTCCGCTCGAACTTCGCCTTAGCCACTGTGGGCTCCTCCTGGGTGTGTTGTTACTTGACTCGTACTTGCTGGTTGGTGCCGAGGGTTCGGTTGAATGGCCAAGGGCTACTCGCCGCGAACCTTCTTGATGATCTCGTCGGCGATGTTCGTGGGAACCTCGGCGTACGAGTCGAACTCCATCGAGTACGAAGCCTGGCCGGAGGTCTTGGACCTCAGGTCGCCAACGTACCCGAACATCTCTGAAAGCGGCACGAGGGCGTCGATGACCATGTCACCGTGACGCTCCTCCTGGTTCTGGATCTGGCCGCGCCGGCTGTTGATGTCGCCGATGACCGTGCCGAGGAAGCTCTCCGGCGTGATCACCTCGACCGCGAACATCGGCTCGAGCAGGACCGGCTTCGCCATGCGAGCGGCCTCCTTGAACGCCTGGTTGCCGGCGATCTTGAACGCGAGCTCGGACGAGTCGACGTCGTGGTAGGCGCCGTCCTCGAGCGAGAACTTCACGTCGACCATCGGGTAGCCGGCGAGCACGCCGAACTCCATGGCCTCCTGGCCGCCCTGGTCGACCGAAGGGATGTACTCCTTCGGCACGCGGCCACCGGACACGTTGTTGACGAACTCGTAGCCCGCACCGGTGCCGGTCTCGGGGTCGATGTTGGGGCCGAGGTTGACGACGACCTTCGCGAACTGGCCGGACCCACCGGTCTGCTTCTTGTGGGTGTAGCTGTGCTTGGTGACCTCTTGGCGAACGGTCTCGCGGTAGGCGACCTGCGGCTTGCCGACGGTGGCCTCGACGCGGAACTCGCGCTTCATCCGGTCGACCAGGATCTCCAGGTGGAGCTCGCCCATGCCGGCGATGATCGTCTGCCCGGTCTCCTCGTCGGCCTTCACCGTGAAGGTGGGGTCCTCGTCGGAGAGCCGCTGGATCGCGGTGCCGAGCTTCTCCTGGTCGCTCTTGGTCTTGGGCTCGATCGCGACCTCGATCACCGGGGCCGGGAACGTCATCGACTCGAGGACGACCTGCTTGTTGGGGTCGGACAGGGTGTGACCGGTCTTGGTGTCCTTCAGACCCATCACCGCCACGATCTGGCCGGCGCCGACCGACGCGATCTCCTCACGCTTGTTGGCGTGCATCTGGTAGACCTTGCCGATTCGCTCCTTGCGGCCGTTGACCGAGTTGACCACGGTCGCGCCGGCCTCGAGCTTGCCGGAGTAGACGCGCACGTAGATCAGCTTGCCGAGGTGCGGGTCGGAGGCGATCTTGTAGGCCAGGCCCGAGAACGGCTCGTCGTCGGACGGCTTGCGGGAGACCTCTTCGTTCTCGTCCTTGACGGAGTGACCGATGATCTCGCCGATGTCGAGCGGCGAGGGCAGGTACTTCACGACCGCGTCGAGCAGGGGCTGGACGCCCTTGTTCTTGAACGCCGTGCCGCACAGGACCGGGTTGAGCTTGTCGGCCAGGGTGGCGCGACGGATCGCGGCCTCGAGCTCCTCGACCGAGAACTCGGCCTCCTCGAGGTACTTCTCCATGATCTCGTCGTCGGCGTCGGCCAGCGTCTCGATGAGCTTGACGCGGTACTCGGCGGCCTGCTCGGCGAGGTCGGCCGGGATCTCCTCGACCTCGTAGTCCTCACCCATCGTCGTCTCGCCGCGCCAGGTGAGCGCGCGCATGCCGACCAGGTCGACGACACCGAGGAAGTCGCCCTCCGCACCGATGGGCAGCTGCAGCACCAGCGGGGTGGAGTTGAGGCGGTCGACCATCATGTCGACGCAGTTGAAGAAGTCGGCGCCGGTGCGGTCGAGCTTGTTGACGAAGCACATGCGGGGCACGGAGTACTTGTTGGCCTGCCGCCAGACCGTCATGGTCTGCGGCTCGACGCCGGCGACACCGTCGAACACCGCGACCGCGCCGTCGAGGACGCGCAGCGAGCGCTCGACCTCGGCGGTGAAGTCCACGTGCCCGGGGGTGTCGATGATGTTGATCTGGTGGTCCTTCCACCAGCAGGTCGTCGCGGCGGACGTGATCGTGATGCCGCGCTCCTGCTCCTGCTCCATCCAGTCCATGACGGCAGCGCCGTCGTGGACCTCACCGATCTTGTAGGAGATACCGGTGTAGAAGAGGATGCGCTCGGTGGTCGTGGTCTTACCGGCGTCGATGTGAGCCATGATGCCGATGTTGCGGACCTTGTTGAGGTCCGTGGTGATGTCGACAGCCACTGTGAGTCTGGTTCCTTAGGTTGGCATGGGGTGGGTTCAAGCGGGCGGTTGCGGGCTCACGACTTCGTCGTGCACCCGCACGCCTCACCAGCGGTAGTGGGCGAAGGCCTTGTTGGACTCGGCCATCTTGTGGGTGTCCTCGCGCTTCTTCACAGCGGCACCGAGGCCGTTGGAGGCGTCGAGGATCTCGTTCATGAGGCGCTCGTGCATGGTCTTCTCGCGACGCTCCTGGGCGTAGCCGACCAGCCAGCGCAGCGCGAGCGTGGTGCCGCGCGTGCCCTTGACCTCGATCGGGACCTGGTAGGTCGCGCCACCGACACGGCGGGACTTGACCTCGATGTCCGGCTTGACGTTGTCGAGCGCACGCTTGAGCGTCAGGACGGGGTCGGTGCCGCTCTTCTCGCGGCAGCCCTCGAGCGCGGTGTAGACGATGCGCTGAGCAACCTGCTTCTTGCCGTCCTGCAGCACCTTGGAGACGAGCTGGGAGACCAGCTGCGAGCCGTAGACGGGGTCGATGTCGATCGGGCGCTTGGGAGCGGGACCCTTGCGAGGCATTAGCTCTTCTCCTTCTTGGCGCCGTAGCGGCTGCGAGCCTGCTTGCGGTTCTTGACACCCTGGGTGTCGAGCGTGCCGCGGATGATCTTGTAGCGGACACCGGGAAGGTCCTTCACCCGGCCGCCGCGGACGAGCACGATGGAGTGCTCCTGGAGGTTGTGGCCAACGCCCGGGATGTACGCCGTGACCTCGACGCCGCTGGAGAGGCGCACGCGGGCGACCTTGCGGAGGGCGGAGTTCGGCTTCTTCGGGGTGGTGGTGTAGACGCGGGTGCAGACACCGCGTCGCTGGGGCGAACCCTTGAGGGCAGGCGTCTTGTTCTTGGACACCTTGTCCTGGCGGCCCTTGCGGACCAACTGCTGAATGGTGGGCACCGGGTGGTTCCCTTTCCTCTTGCTCTCAGTGCCCGGCGCTCTGCCGGGCACGACTGTGTTGCTTGGATCTTGTGCCTGTGTGGAGCGCGTCTTCCCAGATCTGGGCACGCGCAACGGTCTGGTTAGTCCCAGACACGAGGATCGAGGCTACCCGGCTGCTGACAGCGGGGTCAAAACGGTGCGATCGGCCTCGACCTGCCGCTTCTTCGAGGTGCTCGAAGACGGCCACCGCCACCAGTGCCCCGGCGATGGTCAGGCCGCCACCGATCAGCAACGTCCACCGGGCGCCGAGGTGTTCCCCGATCCACCCGATGACGGGCGAGCCGAGCGGAGTGCCGCCCATGACGATGGTCATGTAGAGCGCCATCACCCGGCCCCGGAACGCGGGGTCCGACTCGAGCTGCAGGGTGGCGTTGGAGGAGTTGAGCAGGGTCAGGGTGCAGAACCCGATCACCGGCGCGAACAGCATGAACGCGACGTACGACGGCAGGGCGGCGGCCACGATCTCGGCCACGCCGAAGCCGATCGCGGCGAACACGAGCAGGCGCAGCCGGATCGTGACGCGGCGGGCGGCCAGCAGCGCGGCCGCCAGCGCGCCGACGGCCATCACCGAGCCCAGCAGGCCGAACTCGCCCGCGCCCTTGCCGAACTCCTCGGTCGCCATCAGCGCGGAGGTGATCTGGAAGTTCATCCCGAACGTGCCGGCGAAGAACACCATGATCAGGATCAGCACCATCTTCGGCTGGCCGCTGACGTAGCGGACCCCCTCGCGGAGCATGCCGGGCGTGCGTGGCCGCGGCTCCGAGGTGTGAAGCAGGGCGAGGTCCATCCGCTCGAGCTGCCAGATCACCGCGAGGTAGGACACCGCGTTGATCAGGATCACCCAGCCGGTGGCCTCGGCGCCGCCGCCGAGCAGGCCGATCATCAGGCCGGCCAGGCCGGGGCCCAGGATGCGGGCCAGGTTGAAGCCCGCCGAGTTGAGCCCGACGGCGTTGGTGACGTCTTCGGGGTCGACCATCTCCGAGACGAAGGACTGGCGGGCCGGCGCGTCGAACGCCGAGCCGATGCCGAACACGAAGGCCAGCACGTAGACGTGCCAGATCTCCGCGACCCCGAGCACCGCGATCAGCCCGAGCGCCAGCGCGGAGACCGCCATCATCGCCTGGGTGATCTGCAGCAGCCGGCGCTTCGGGAACCGGTCGGCGATCACGCCGGCGTACGGCGAGAGCGCGAGCACCGGCAGGAACTGGAGCCCGGTGGTGATGCCGAGCGCCGCGCCGCCGCCGCCGAGGCTGAGCACGAGCCAGTCCTGTGCGACCCGCTGCATCCAGGTGCCGGTGTTCGACACGACGCTGCCGATGACGTAGCGCCGGTAGTTGGGGTTGCGCAGGGAGCGGAAGGTGGGGCTCAAGCTGTGGTCAGTCCTTGTCGTCAGTCATGGTCAGTCGTCCTTGGCCAGCCGTTCGAGGATCGGGGCGGCCTGGCGGAGCACGGCGCGCTCCTCGGGAGTCAGGCTTCGCAGCCGGGTGGCCAGCCACGCGTCGCGCCGGCCGCGGTCGGCGAGCACGGTGGCCCGCCCCTGGTCGGAGAGGGAGACCAGCACCTGGCGGCCGTCGGTGTCGTGTGCCCGCCGGACGACGTAGCCGTCCTCCTCGAGGCACTTCACGGTGCGGGTCATGCTCGGCGGCTGCACCCGCTCGTGGGCGGCCAGCTCGCCGAGCGACACCTCGCCGTTGCGGTAGAGGGCGCCGAGCACGGCCATGGCGTTGAGGCTCAGCTCGTTGTCGGGGTGACGCTCGACGGCGAGGCGGCGGCGTAGGCGCATGACCGAGAGCCGGAGCTCGGAGGCTAGTCCGGCGTCCGTGCGGGCGACCTTCTCCACGGTTGGCATGTCGTTAGCATAAGTCATTACCCATGCTAAGTATTCCGCGAGACGGCCGGGAAATGCGCTGACCCGTCAGAAGATCTTCTGACGGGTCAGCGAGAAATCGGGCGGACGGCGGTTATGTGAGCCAGTCGGTGAGCGGGTGGATCGCGAAGTAGGCGACGAAGAGCACCGAGATGATCCACATCAGCGTGTGGATCTCGCTGACCTTGCCGCGCACCAGCTTGATCAGCACGAAGGCGATGAAGCCGGCGCCGATGCCGGCGGTGATCGAGTACGTGAAGGGCATCAGCACGATGGTCAGGAACGCCGGGATGGCGATCTCGAGGTCGTCCCAGTCGATGCCCTTGACCTGCTGCATCATCAGGAAGCCGACCAGCACCAGCGCCGGCACCGCCGCCTCCTGCGGGATCACGCCCACGACCGGGGCGAAGAACATCGCGAGCAGGAACAGCAGACCGGTCACCACGCTCGCGAGGCCGGTGCGCGCGCCGTCGGCGACACCGGAGGCCGACTCGATGTACGACGTGTTGCTGGAGACCGACGCCGCACCGCCGGCCACCGCGGCCAGGGAGTCGACGATCAGGATGCGCTGGGTGTTGGGCGGCATGCCCTCCTCGTCGAGCAGGTCCGCCTCTGCGCCGATCGCCGTCATCGTGCCCATCGTGTCGAAGAAGTCGGCGAGCAGCAGGGTGAACACCAGCAGGGCGGCGGTCACGACCCCGGCGTGCTCCCACGAGTCGAGCAGGTTGAACTCGCCGAGCAGCTGGAGGTCCGGCTTGCCGACGATGTCGTCGGGCCAGGCGGGCACGGTCAGCCCCCAGCCGGTCGGGTTGACCCCGGCGGCGGAGAAGGCCGGGCCGATGTCGGCCGCGGCCTCGACGATGATGGCGACCACGGTCGTGACGATGATCGAGATCAGGATCCCGCCGCGCACCTTGAGCACGTGGAGCGAGAACACCAGGATCAGGCCGAGGCAGAAGATCGCCACCGGCCAGCCCTGCAGCTGCCCGCCGGAACCGAGCTCGACCGGCACCGGACCCGTGCCGGTGCGGCGTACGAACCCGGCGTCGACCAGGCCGATGATGGTCAGGAAGAGTCCGATGCCCACCGAGATCGCGACCTTGAGCGCCGGCGGCACGGCCCGGAAGACGGCCTCGCGGAAGCCGGTGAGCACGAGCACCAGGATGATCACGCCCTCGATCACCACCAGCCCCATGGCGTCGGCCCAGGTCATCTGGCTGGCGACGGAGAAGGTCACGAAGGCGTTCAGCCCGAGCCCGGTGGCCAGCGCGAGCGGGTAGTTGGCGACGACGCCCATCAGGATGGTGATCACCCCGGCGACCAGGGCGGTGGCCGCGGCGATCGCCTCGAAGTCACCGTTGGCGAGTGAGTCGCCGTTCATGTCGGTGCCCGACAGCAGGATGATCGGGTTCAGCACGATGATGTAGGCCATCGTCAGGAACGTGACGAGACCGCCACGCATCTCCCGGCCGACGGTCGAACCCCGCTCGCTGATCTTGAAGAAGCCATCGATGCCGGACCGGCCGGTCGTTCCCGTGGTCGTCATTTCGGCAGGATGGCAGAGTCGCACCCCCTACGGGAAGAGCCGCGGACAGCGCGCTGGGATCGCACTGGGATACCGTGCGGAGCGTGGAGCTGCGCGACAACCAGCCGATGAAGCACGAGTTCGGCAACCGGATCTACGTCGTTGCCGATGTCGAGCCACTCGACGTCGACGGAGTCCGCACGGTCCAGGTCGGCACGGCGGCGTTCTTCCTGGCGTCCATCGCCCTGCTGCCGTTCTACGGCGCGCTCGAGGACTCCGGCCGCACCTGGTGGCTGTGGATGTGCCTGGCGGGGATGGGTCTCGGGCTGTTCGGCATCGAGTACTGCCGGCGCAGGCGGGTCTTCCGCACCGAGGTGCTCGGCGAGGACGACCAGGGCTCGGAACCTACAGAACGTCGATCTCGTCGAGGCTGACCGTGTCGAACACGTGCTCCGGCATCGGCGGAGCCTCCTGACGCTTGGTCAGCCGCACCTCCGAGTGCGCGCCGCAGCCGTGCGTGAAGGCCACCACCCGGCCGTCGTCGTTGGCGTCGCCGTTGGCGCAGACCCCGAAGGTCTCCGAGAGCGGGCCGGCGATCCGGACCAGGAAGCCACAGGTCGTGCAGGGCTCGGGAGCCGACTGCGAGATCGGTGCGTCGGGGCCGGCGTCGCCGTCGTACCAGCGCTGGGCGGCGTCCTCGCGCCCCTCGATCGAGAGAGTGCGGACCCGGCCGAGGCCGAGGTCCTTGACCACCTGGCGCAGCTGCGCCTTGTCGTCGGGGTCGAGCGGGTCGTCGCCCGCGAAGTACGTCGGCACCAGCCGCGGGTCGTCGTCGGCCACGGGCAGCAGGTCGCCCGGTGACAGGTCGCCGGGCTTGATCCGCTCGCGGTAGGGCACCCACTGCGGGGCGACGATCGCCTCGTCGCCGGGCAGCAGCACGACCTCGTCGATCGTGATGGTGCGGAGGCGGTAGGGCCGGGTGACGGTGACCGCCCAGCGCCAGCCGACGTAGCCCTTGCGCTCGCAGGCGAAGAAGTGGGTGGTGACGCGCTCGTCCTCGGCCAGGTGGCCGAGGTGGTCGCCGACGTCCGCGGCGTCGACCTCTTCCAGCAGCGCGGTGCGGGCGGCCTGGATCGCCGCCGCTGTGACGGTGACGGAGTCGGTCTCTACGGGAGTGGCAACGGACGTAGGCACGGCGACAGCATGACTCATGGGTCCTGCGCCTGTCAGTTCGGGCGGGTCCTCACGCGCGCCTGTAGGGGTGAGCGTGCAGGATGGTCTGCATGAGCGAGACGCCGGGACCGGGACCGGAGCCGGGACCGGAGCCGGGACCGGGCCGGAGGTCGGCACCACCGGCGCCGACCGGGCCAGGGCGATCGGCCGCGGGCTCGGCACCAGCGCGAAGGTGACCGGGCGCGGCCTGCGCGGGATGGGGCGGGTGACGGGCCGGTTCTCGTCGTACACGATGCGTCAGGCGAAGAAAGCGTCGCGTGCGCAGGGCGCCGAGCAGTCGGGCCTCTCCCGGCTGATCGAGCTGCACGCCGCCAACGCCGCAGGCGATGCCGCCGTCGCCATCTCGCTGGCGACCACCATCTTCTTCGCCGGGGCGACCAGCGAGGCGCGCGGCCAGGTCGCGCTCTTCCTGGGCCTGACGATGCTGCCGTTCGCGATCGTCGCGCCGCTGATCGGACCGTTCCTCGACCGCTTCAGCCACGGCCGGCGGTGGGCGATCGGCTCGACCTTCGCCATCCGGGCGTTCCTCTGCTGGGTGCTGGCCAACGCGGTCGCCGACGAGTCCAACCTGCTCTACCCGGCGGCGCTCGGGATCCTGGTGTCCTCCAAGGCCTACGGCGTGACCCGCGCCGCCGCCGTACCCCGCCTGAAGCCGGACGACCTGACCCTGGTCAAGTCCAACAGCCGGGTCAGCCTGGCCGGCGTGGTCGGTGCCTCCGCGTCGGCGCCGATCGCGGGCGGGCTCGCGGCGATCGCGTTCTTCGGCACCGAGTGGACGCTCCGATGGGCGTTCGTGCTGTTCGTGATCGGCACCGTCCTGGCGATCCGGCTGCCGGAGAAGGTCGACTCCTCCGCGGGCGAGCAGGACATGGTGCTGCGCGGCGACGAGTCGACGGGCAAGCGCGGCACCCGGATCCCGGCGTCGGTCGCGTTCGCGCTGCGCGCCAACTGTGGCCCGCGGTGGATGTCGGGCTTCCTGACGATGTTCATGGCGTTCCTGCTGCGCGACAACCCGATCGAGGGCTGGCGCCCCGAGCTGTTGATCGGCCTCGTGATCGGGGCTGCCGGGCTCGGCAACACGCTCGGCATCTTCGCCGCCTCGATCCTGAAGCGGATCAATCCCGCGGTCACGGTGGTGGCGGCGCTGCTCGCGGACGCCGCCATGGCGCTGCTGTGTGCGGTGTTCTACGGGATCGTGCCGCTCGTGCTGCTCGGCCTGACCGCCGGCCTCGCGCAGGCCCTGGCCAAGGTCTCCCTCGACTCGACCATCCAGAGCAACGTGCCGACCCAGGTGCAGTCGAGCGCGTTCGCGCGCAGCGACACCACGCTCCAACTGTCGTGGGTGGTCGGCGGCTTCGTCGGCATCGCCCTGCCCCTCAACCCGCACCTCGGCCTGGGCGTCGCCTGCGCGACCCTCGGCGCCTGGGCGGTCTTCGTGCTCGGCTCCCGCCCCCGCAAAGGCGGCCGCCCGGCCACCACACCAGCCCCAGTTTCCCGCTGACCCGTCAGAAAAGTTTCTGACGGGTCAGCGGGAAACGGTCAGAGCTCGAGCTCGTCGGCGAGGGCGCGGAGGAGCTTGGCGGCGGGCCGGGCGGTGCGGGCGTCAGGGTGACGGCCGTGGCGGTAGGACTCGCCGACGTCGTCGAGCAGGCGGATCAGGTCCTCGACGATCGGGGCCATCTCTTCGGGCTTACGCCGCTTGGCCACCGACTTGTTGCGGCTCACCGAGGCAGGGGCGTCCAGCACCACGACCTGCAGGGCCTGGTCGCCGCGGCGACCCTGGGCGATGCCGAACTCGACACGGGTGCCGGCCTTCAGGTTGGTGGTGCCTTCGGGAAGCGCGTCGGCGTGCACGTAGACGTCGTCCCCCTCCTCCTGGGAGAGGAAGCCGAAGCCCTTCTCGGCGCTGAACCACTTCACCTTGCCAGTGGGCACGGTCTCGACCCTTCTCGCTCGTCATGCGCCCTCCGTCCGGGGGGCGACGGGACAGGTTAGACGATGTGGCCGTCCAGCCACGACGGGAAATCCCGCAGATCGTCCAGCACCACATGGGTACCCGCATCGAGGAGCTCCTCACGCGTGCAGCCGCCCGTGAGCACCGAGACGCTGGTGGCCCCTGCCGCGAGGGCGCCCTCCACGTCGTGGATGTGGTCGCCGACGTAGATCGTGGCTCCCTCGCGCCGCAGCACCTCGGCCTTCCCGATCCCCCACACCTTGCCTTCGAGTACGTCGACATCGAGCGCCAGGTGATCGAGGTGGAGCCGGGCATTGGGGGTGAACTTGCCGGTCACCACCACGACCCGCCCGCCGTGACGACGGACGGCGGCGATCGCCTCGTGCGCGCCGTGGAGGAGATCGACGGACCGGATCGCATGGTCGGGATAGAGCGCCCGGAACCGGTCGACGGCCGGGCCGATCGCCTCCTCCGCCAGGTGCGGCGTCAGCATCAGGTCGAGCGGCGGCCCGAGGCGCGAGGTCATCTCCGCCACCGGGAACTCCACGCCCAGCTCGTCACCCAGCGCGGTCAGCACGGCACCGAAGCCGGGCGTGGTGTCGATCAGCGTCATGTCGAGGTCGAAGCCGACGACGAGCGGTTCCTTCACCACGTCAACCACTCCCTCAGCCTAGGTCGGGAAACCCAGGTCACCTGACACTCCTGGGACTCCTGAGCCAGAATGGACGCTTTCCCTCCGCGAAGGACGACCATGCCCGACCACCAGCACCCCGCGAGCGGCGTACGCCGTTGGCTGCTTGCTGGCGCGATCGCGATCGCCGCAGTGGCCTCAGCGCCGACGCCGGCGAGCGCCGAGGAGCCCCAGGACCTCTACCTGGTGACCCTCGATGGGCCGGGCCTGTCGGGCCTCGACACCGACCTTCCGCCCGTGCTGGCGAGCCTCCGGATGAGTGCCGAGCAGGGTCAGGTGCTCGCCACCATCGGCGGCCGGGACCCTGTCTACCGGTGGCACACCGCGCTCAACGGCTTCGCCGTCGAGCTCACCCAGGCCGAGGCCGAGCTGCTGGCGGGACATCCCGACGTCGCCCTGGTGGAGGCCAACGAGATCCGGCCGCTGGCGAGCATCGGCCGCGCAGACGTCGTGGGAGCCGCAGCGGGCGCCCGGACGCAGGGTGGAGCGGGCACCGTGATCGGCGTGGTCGACTCCGGCATCGCCCCGGAGAGCCGGCTCTTCGCCGAGGTGCCGAAGCTCGGCCGGCTCCCGGACGACTTCGACGGCTCGTGCGCCGACGGCGACTCGTGGGACCCCGACATCTGCAACGGCAAGCTGATGGCGGCCGAGTGGTTCGTCCACGGCTTCGGCGAGGACAACCTGCGGGCGGCGTCCGCGCTGTCGCCGCGTGACACCGACGGCCACGGCACCCAGATGGCCTCCATCGCAGCCGGCAACGCCGACGTCACCGTACGCGTGCCCGGGCAGTCGCTCGGCAGCTTCGGCGGCCTGGCGCCGCAGGCCCGGCTCGCGGTCTACAAGGCGTGCTGGGGAGCCCCCGACCCGGCCGACGACGGCTGCGCCACGGCCGACCTGGTGACCGCGATCGACCGGGCCACCAGCGACGGCGTCGACGTGCTCAGCCTGTCGGTCGGCGGGCCCGACGAGTTCGACACCGTCGAGCGCGCGCTCCTCGGAGCCGCCGAGGCCGACATCGTGGTGGTCGCGGCAGCGGGCAACAACGGCCGGACGGCGTACGCCGGACACCCGAGCCCGTGGGTGACCACCGTCGGCGGCACCACAGCGGCGCTGCGCAAGGGCGAGGTGGTGCGTGGCTCGGCTGCACCGCTGACCGGCGCCATGGTCGCGACCCAGCCGGTCGGTCCGGCCCGCCTGGTGCTCGGCTCGCGAGTCAGCGCTCCCGGGTCCACCCGCGAGGCGGCCCGTGTCTGCACGCCGGGCAGCCTCGACGCCGGCGCCGTCGCGGACCGGATCGTGCTCTGCGAGCGAGGCACCGTCGGCCGGGTCGACAAGTCGCGCGCGGTCAGCCTCGCCGACGGGGTCGGCATGGTGCTGGTCAACGACACCCGCGGCTCGCTCGACGAGGACTTCCACAGCGTGCCGACCGTGCACCTCGCCCGGGGGCCGGGGCGTGACCTGATCCGCTGGCTGGCCGCCCACCCGCGCACCGAGATCTCCCTGCGACCGGTCGGACTGGTGTCGTCGGTGCCCAGGGTCGCCGCGTGGTCCAGTGCTGGCGACCCGTCGGCCGCCGTGCTCAAGCCCGACCTCGTCGCGCCGGCCACCGGCATCCTGGGCAGCACTCCGAAGGACGCCCGCGGGGTCGCCTGGGACTTCGTCACCGGCACCTCCGCCGCCACTGCGTACGCCGCCGGCGTCGCCGCCACCTTGCTCGCCGAGCGCGACCTGTCGGCCACCGAGGTGCGCTCGGCCCTGGCCACCACCGCTCAGCCGCTGACCACCGGCGTGCTCGCCGCCGGCGCGGGGCGGGTGCGGGCGGACGACTCGGCCACGCCGGGGCTCGTCTACCCGCTCGACGCCGGCAGCTACCGCGCCTGGCTCGAGGGCCGCCGGAGCCACCTCAACACCGCATCCATCCTGCTCAGCGGCGGCCAGCGGGCCGCTCGGCGGACGATCACCAACGTCGGCTCCAAGGCTCTCTACTTCTCGTCTCGGACCCTCGGCTTCGAGCGCCGGGTGACGGTGACGCCGGCGGCGGTGCGGCTCGACCCCGGCGAGAGTGCGACGTACCGCATCACCGTCTCGGGGCGCGGGCGCACCGCCCGCCTCGACGACGGCTACGTCGCCTGGCGCGGCGCCTCCGGCACCGTCACCCGAATTCCGGTGTTGATCTCCAGGTAGTCGCAGTTACGTTGCCTGGGTGACCGATGCCCCCACCCTGCCCCTCCACACCGAACGGCTGGTCCTGCGCGCCGCCACCCCGTCCGACCTGACCGCGCTGCTCCGCTACTACGGCGACCCCCACGTGGTCCGCCACCTCCTCCACGACGTGCTCGACGAGGCCGGTGTGGCCGAGAAGATCACCAGGTTCGAGGGCAACCTCGCGCCGGTCGAGACCGGCGACGCGCTCAGCCTCGTGGTCGAGCACGACGGTGAGGTGATCGGTGACCTGATGCTGCGGCTGATGACCGGCGAGCCACCGTCGGTCGGCGAGATCGGCTGGGTGTTCAACCCGGCGTACGGCGGCCAGGGCTTCGCGACCGAGGCCGCCCGGGCGGTGATCGAGCCTCGGCTTCGGCCACTTCGGCCTGCACCGGATCTTCGCGCAGCTCGACGCCCGCAACACCTCCTCGGCCCAGCTGTGCGAGCGGCTCGGGATGACCAAGGAGGCGCACTTCCGCCAGGACTACTGGAGCAAGGGCGAGTGGACCGACTCGATGCACTACGGCCTGCTGCGCGACGAGTGGACCGGCTGACTCAGCGCACCCGGGTGAGCTCGGCCATCAGGGCCGCCGTCGCCGGTACCGTCTCGGCGCCGGCCCGGTGCACGATGCCGAACGTGCGGGAGCCGAACGCCTTGCTCTCCCGCACCTCGACCTCGGGATGGCGGAAGGCCTCCAGCGCGGAGCGGGGCAGCAGCGCGATGCCGAGGCCGACGGCCACCAGGTTCTGGACCACGACGTAGTCATCGGTCACGTGGCGCACGTCGGGCTCGAACGAGGCGGCGGCGCACAGACCGACGGCGTGCTCGCGGCAGCGCTCGCACCCCACGATCCAGGGCTCCGCGGCCAGGTGGCGCATGGTCAGGCCGCGCCGCCGGGCCAGCGCATGACCCGGAGGCACCACCAGGTCGACCGGCTCCGTCGCCAGCGGGCGCCACACGCAGCCACTCCCAGCGACCGGCTCGCCGGCGTACCCGAAGACGAGTGCGAGGTCGACGTCACCGGCCTCGAGCAGACCGACCGCCTCGGGGGGCTCGGCCTCGGTGAGCGCGACGTCGACCTCCGGGTGTCGCCGACGCAGACCTGCCACCGCGCGCGGCACCAGGGTGGCGGCAGCCGAGGGGTACGCCGCCAGCCGGACCCGGCCGCGTCGCAGGTCGGTGAGCGTGGCCATCTCCTCGTCGGCCATGTGCAGCTGTCCGGCGATCGCGTCGGCGCGGGTGAGCAGCACCCGGCCGGGCTCGGTCAGCTCGATGCCGGCCGGAGACCGCAGCAGCAGCGCGCAGCCGGCCTGGCGCTCGAGGGCGCGCAGGTGCTGGCTCACCGCGGGCTGGGTCCAGCCGAGGGTCCGGGCCGCGGCGCTGATCGAGCCGGAGCGCGCGACCTCCCTGAAGATCATCAGCCGGCGCGGGTCCACTGACCGATCATAAGTCGTGCTTTCATCCACCCGAACGATTTCGGTCTATCTTTCAGGCCGGACTGCCCCCAGGCTGGGGTCATGAAGACGATCGGACTCATCGGCGGGCTCAGCTGGTACTCGACCGCGCAGTACTACCGCGTGCTCAACGAGGAGGTACAGGCGCGGGTCGGCGGCCACGCCTCGGCTTCGGTCGCCCTGCAGTCGCTGGACTTCTCGGTGGTCCGGGCCCAGCAGAAGGCCGGCGACTGGGCTGCTGCCGGGCGACTGCTGGCCGACGCCGGGCGGCGGTGCCAGGACGCCGGCGCCGACGTGGTCCTGATCTGCTCCAACCTGATGCACCGGGTCGCCGACGACGTCGAGACCGCCGTCGACGTGCCGCTGCTCCGGATCACCGACGCGATCGCCGACCGCGCCGAGGCCCGCGGCTGGACCCGGCTCGGCGTGCTCGGCGCCCGCTGGGTGATGGAGGAGGACTTCTACGTCGGCAGGCTGGCCCACGCCGGGATGCAGGTCTCGGTGCCGGGCGGCGAGGACCGCACCGTGGTGGACCGCGTCATCTTCGAGGAGCTGACCCAGGGACGGGTGGTCGACGAGTCGCGCGCGGCGTACACGGAGATCATCGGGCGGCTCGCCGCCGACGGGGCCGAGGCCGTAGTGCTCGGGTGCACCGAGATCGAGCTGCTCGTCAGCCAGGCCGACGCCGCGCTCCCGCTGCTGGACTCCATGCGGGTCCACGCCGAGGCCGCAGTGGACGTTGCCCTCGGCGAGAGGCTGGGGGTGCTGACGTAAGGTCTCGGCGTGGCTGACACCGCCCGCCGCAAGGCGCCCCTCTGGCTCGAGACGATCATCCTGCTCGTGATCGCGGTCGCGTTGGCGCTGGTCATCAAGACCTTCTTCGTGCAGGCCTTCTACATCCCCTCCTCGTCGATGCGGCCGGGCCTGGTCGTCAACGACCGGATCCTGGTGCAGAAGCCCTCCTACTGGTTCGGCGGCGAGCCCGGGCGCGGAGACGTGGTGGTCTTCGAGGACCCAGGCGGCTGGCTGCCCGGACCCGACCCCGGCCCCACCAACACGCTGACCAAGGGCATGGCCGCGATCGGCCTGTACCCGACCGGTGGCCACCTCGTGAAGCGAGTGATCGGCGTCGCTGGCGACACCATCGTCTGCTGCGACGACGAGGGCCGGCTCGAGATCAACGGCTACGCACTCGACGAGGACGACTTCCTGGCCGAGCAGCGGGCGTGCGACGGCCCGATGCCGACGCAGTGTCGCGAGGACTGGGAGGCCGGCCCCATCCCCGAGGGCCACCTCTTCGTGATGGGCGACAACCGCGCCCAGTCCGCGGACTCCTCGGCCAAGCTGTGCGATGACGATCCCGACTGCGACTCCGAGGACGCCTTCGTCTCGGTCGACCGCGTGGTCGGCAAGGTGTTCTCGCTGGTCTGGCCGATCAAGCACTTCGACTGGATCGGAACCCCCGACGTCTTCGACGACGTGCCCGACCCGAGCTAGCTCAGTAGCCGGTCGAACGCCAGGTGGAGCACCTCGGCCCGGCTGCGGTCACCGTGGTCGGCCTCCATGAAGTGGCTACCGATGAACATCGAGAACGCCAGCAGGCACCGGGCTTCGACGTCGTCCTCGTCTCGGCAGAACGCGGCGAACTGCGTGCGCAGGTAGTCCATCCGGCGGTTGTCGATGCGGTGCAGCCGAGCCGCGACGTCGTCGTCGCGGCGACCCCACTCGCGCACCGCCAGCTCCACGTCGAGGTCGACCGACGCGGCCAGTCCGAACAGTCGCTGCAGCTTGTCCTTTCGGACCCTCGGGCCGGCTCTCGACGATCGTGATGACGTCGTCGACGACGGCCTTCTCCCAGGTGTCCAGCATCTCGGCGAGGAACGCCGGCCGACCCGGGTAGTGCCAGTAGAAGCCGCCCTTGGTGACGCCCAGGCTCTCGGCGAGCACCTCGATCCGGATGGCGTCCGGGCCGCCCCTCGCCAGGGCCTGGAGTCCGGCGTCGACCCAGGCGCTGCGAGGAGTTCTGACGTTGGCCACCGGCATATCTATACGGCACCGTATTGACAGAAGCAAGCCCCGGGCCCTAGCGTCTATACGACACCGTATGGATCGAGGACCGATGAGCATTCCCAATCGAGGCCCACACCTCCCGCCCCTGGCGGATCCGCGAGATCGCGCCCGACTTCGAGGTCGAAGACGTCTGGGCCCTGCCCGTCTACGGGAGTGCCGGAGGACTTCCCTGCCCTGATCGAGCTGATCGCCTCCGCGGGCCCGCCGAGCTCGGGCTCACTGGCCACACGGGTGCTGTGGCGGGCTCGCGACCTGCTCGGCTCATGGTTCGACCTGGGCCGGATCTCCGACGCCGCCGACAGCTCCGGCAACGCGCTCCCGATCCCAGGCGCGTGTCGAGACCTCGCTCCGAGACGCGCCTGCCGGACGACCTGCGTGGCACGGTGGCCGACCTGGTCTTCGATCGATCTGCCCTTCGTCGCCCTCTACCGCACCGACACGGAGTTCGCCGCGGAGATCTCGAACCGGACCGTGCACGGCGTGCATGCACCTGGCCTGGGTCGAGCGAGGGCGACGGTCAGCTTCCAGGGTCAGATGGCCGTCTACGTGAAGCCCCGCGGACGGTTCGGCCAGTGCCTACATGGCGTTCATCAAGCCGTTCCGCTACCTCGTCGTCTACCCCGCGATGATGCGGCAGATCGGCAGACGTCGAGGCCGCGGCCCGGCCCGCCGGTCCTCGTCGTGACCCTCCCGCCGGGTCAGCGACGCGTCGACGGGCTTCCCCCGCTTCGGCACCCACCTGTCCACGCCTCGCGCCCCCCGTGCCCGCCGACCCGGTCGATCAGGTGCGCGGAGCGGTGCCGAGCCGTTCGACGTTCCGTTCACCGACCTGCGCGGCCTGCCGCGGCGAGAGCTCAGCGCCGACTTCCACTGCGTGGCCGGGTGGTCGGCGACCGACCTGCACTGGGAGGGCGTCGCCTTCGCGACCTTCTACCGCGCCCACTCGAGCCGGCCCTGCCCGCCGGCACGACCGTCACGCACCTGTCGTTCCGGGGCCTCGACGGGTACGCCGCGGTGCTCCTGATCGAGGACGCCCTGGCCGACGACGTGCTCTCGCCGAGCACCTCGACGGCGAGCCGCTCGACAGTGACCACGGGGCGCCGGTGCGCCTGGTGAGCCCGCAGCAGTACGGCTACCTGAACACCAAGCACCTCAGCCGGATCGAGGTCCACACGTCCGAGCCAGCCGCGAGGGCCGCTGCTGCGCAGCCGCCTGGTGCTGCGGCTGCTCGGTCGCCATCCACGCGCCCGGGTCTGGGAGGAGGAACGCAACCAGGACCTGCCGGCCTGGGTGGTGCGCCCCGTCTACCGCGCGCTGATCGGGCCGATCCTGCGGCTCTCGGCGAGGCGCTAGGAGCCGGCTCGCACCCGCGAGATCCGCTCCAGGTGCTGCTCGCCCCAGTCACCGAGCGGCGCCAACGCCCGCTCCAGCGCCTCGCCGGTCTCGGTCAGCCGGTAGACCACCTTGGGCGGCACCTGCGCGTGCACCTCGCGATGCACGACGCCGTCCCGCTCGAGCTCGCGGAGCTGCTGGATCAGCACCTTCTCCGACACGGCAGGCGTTGGCCATCCTGGGCGGCGACGCTCGCCACGTCGGCGACGACCACGGTCTGCCTCGCTGCTCGACACCGGGATGCTCGAGGTGTTCTTCGCCGGCATGACCGGCTTCCTGCACGCCGCCGCCATGGTCACTGCCCAGGGAGTCAGCGCAACCGAGTTCCTGCCGTTGGCGCGGGTGATGGTGGACATCCTGCCGGCGTCCCTCGAGGGGCTGGCCCGCGACGTCGACGAGGGCGCCTACCCCGGCACCGAGGACTGCCTCGCGATGGAGCTCTCGGCGCTCCGCCACATCGCCGACACCAGCGACGACATCGGCCTCGACGCCCGGCTCCCCCACCTGCTGCGCGACCTGGCCGCCGCCGCCGTCGCAGAGGGACACGGAGCCGACGGGTGGTCGCGGGTGGTCGAGCAGCTCCGGAAGCCCGGCCCGAGGTCGCCGCCTAGCGGCCCTCGGCCTGGGCGACCAGGGCGTCGAGGGCGACGGGTGCGTCGGCGGTGACCATCGGCCCGATGTCGTCGGCGCCCGGGCCGTCGATCGTCGTGGTCACCGTGACCTCGGCGCCGTCCGGGGTCTCCCGCACCACGTGGTCGATCCGGATCATCAGGTCGCCGATGGTCAGCTGGTCGAGGTAGCGCGCGTCGGGGTCGACGACCTCCAGCGTGAACGGCGCCTCGATGCCGCCGCGCAGCGTCATCGTGCCGGTCGTGCCGACCTCGAACAGGCCGTCGAGGGAGACCTCCTCGACCGCCGGGTCCCAGGTCGGCCAGGTGGCGACGTCGCTCCAGAGCGCCAGACCGCCGCGGGCGTGGCCGTCGTGGTCACCGTGCCGGAGTGCTCGAAGGTCATGTCTCTCTGCCCACCGTCATCTCGCGGTCGCCGAAGCGCACCTTGTCGCCCTCGACCAGCGTCGAGGGACGTCCGGGCGACAGCGCCTTGGCGACGCCCTGGCGCACCAGCACCGAGCCGTTGGTCGAGCCCCGGTCCATCACCACGAGGGCACCGTCGGGCACGACCTGGAACTGGGCATGGGTCTTCGACAGAGACATGTCGGTGGACCGCAGCGGCACCAGATGCTGCACCGGCTCGCCCTCGCCGCGGCTCCGGTCGTCGGCCGACGAGCGCCAGGCCGTCGACGACGAAGGTCTCCCCGGTGTCGAAGGTGACCCGCCACCCGTGCGGTCGGGCAGGTGGTGCTGCTCAGGCGCGGACGGCGGCGTCAGCTGCGTCGGTGGCGGCGCGGGCTCCGGCGCCCGTGGCGCGGGCACAGGTGGCTGCGGTGCCGCGCTCGGCGGCGGCGCAGCGGGGCGGCCCGAGGGGTCGGGCTGAGCGGCGGCGGCTGCGACGGGGGTGGCTGCCGGGGTGGCTGCGGGGCGGCTCGGCCCGCGGCGCCGGTGGCGGCTCAGGCGGACGGCTCGGGCTGGCTCGGCAGCAACCGCATGGCGGTCAGGTTCACGATCTGGCGAGGGCGGCTCTCCTCGACCGGCTCGTCGACGGGCACCGGCCGGATGTCGACCACCACCGCGTGGCTGACGTGGTCGTGCCAGCCCCGGCGCCAGCCCCCGCCGTCCATCACCGCGGTCCAGGCCAGGGTGGCCACGCCGAGGCAGAACGTCGGCAGCGCGGCGACCCCGAGGATGACGCTGCGGAGCAGCGCCCGGCCGACGCCGATGGGCGTGCCGGTCTCGTGGTGCACGACCCGGAGTCCCGCCAGGGACTTGCCCGGCGAGACCCCCGCGACGCCGAGCAGGACGGCGAAGGCGCCTCCGACCACGACGCACCACGGCAGCGATCAGGGCGATCGCCGGAGCCAGGTGCGGTCGTCGTCGAAGAACAAGCGGTAGCGCGAGATAGACGGCGCCGGCGTACAGGCTCCAGGCGATCAGCCGGTCGACCGTGAACGCGTAGAAGCGGCGGTCGAGCTCGGCTGCCGGATACGTCGTGGGGCCGCCGGTGGCGGTCTGGGTCATCGGTCGGCACGTTCAGGGCCGGGAGACCTGGATGGTGACGCCGTCGCCGAGGTTGATGACGGCGCCCGGGATCAGCTGTACCGCGATGCCGGGCTTGAGCTCCTCCGGCCCGAGGCCGGGCTGCACGAGCACGGTGCCGTTGGTCGATCCCATGTCGGTCACGACGGCGCTGCCGTGGTCGGCCCCTGCGCCCGGCCGGATCTCGACGTGGGTGGAGGAGATCTCGTGCAGCGGGCTCTGCACCGTCACCAGCCGCGGCTGCTCGGTGGAGGTGAAGCGCCGGGCCTCGGGGGCGCGCCCGACCAGCACGACGCGATCGACGTCGAAGGTCTCGCCGTTGGAGACGACCAGCTTCGCGACCGAGCGGACGACGCTGGGCGGCTGCGGCTGCCCGGGGATGCCCGGCTGCTGGCGCGCGAAGTCGTCCGAGTCGAGGCCGGCCCTGGTCATGCCGTCGTGGTCGGGATCGACCGGGGTCGGGGCGATCGGCAGGGCGGGGCGGCGGCAGGGGCGGTGGCGGCAGGTCGGCAGCCGTCGGGGGTCGACGCAGGGCAGCGGCTCGATGGGCCCGGTGGCCTCGGCGAGCCCGGCGGCGTACGGCGAGGGCTGGGCGTTGGTGTCGGCGTCGTCGTCGAGCTGGCCGAGGACTCGCTCGACCACCTCCGGCACGACTGTCGGCGGACGACCTCGTCGAGGGTGCCTCGGCGACGCGGACGGCGGAGGGTGTCCGGCTCCGGATCCGGGGCCTCGGCCACGGGCTGTGTGGAGACTCCGGCTGGTCGATCCGCGAGACCCGCACCAGACCCTGCTCGATGGGGAGGTGTCGCGCCTCGGCATCGGGTGTGCCCACGGCGACGCTGAGCCCGGTGACGCCGTCGAAGGACCGCTCGGACCAGGTCGAGGTGCGGCCGAGCCCTCGAGGGCCACCGGGTCGTCGACCGTGTCGACCACCAGCGCGGACGCCGCGCCGCGGAGCAGGATCCGGGTCGGCCGCCCTCGCCCGAGCCGATGAGCACGAATCCCGGGAGGGCGCTGAGGCCGGAGCTGAGCAGCCCGTCGAGCACCTGGTCGAACCCGGCACCGCCGTCGACCAGCTCCCACAGCCCGGTCACCCGCGACCTCTCGCTGCCGGGCAGGAGCAGGGTGAGGTCCGCTCCGAAGATGCCGAACCAGTCCCCGGGCTGGTAGGACCAGATGGTGTCAGGCTGTTCGTCGCTCATGGCAGCGCTCCCAGCTTCTCCTCGAGACTCACGCGTTGTCGCTCCGAGTCGTACGGCGTGTCGTTGACCAATCCCACCACATCGACGACGACGGCCGTCGCGTTGTCCTGCCCGCCCGCTGCCACCGCGGCCGCGACGACCTGGTCGGCGGCGTCTCGCGGGTCGTCGGCCTCGGCCAGGATCTCGGCGATCCGCGCGTCGTCGATCATGCCGTTGACCCCGTCGGAGCAGAGCACGATCCGCTCGGCGGCCGACAGCGGCAGCACGAAGTAGTCGGCCTCGACGCTCCCGGCCCCGCCGAGCGCGCGGGTGATGATGTGGCGCTCGGGGTGGATGGCCGCGTCGTCGACGGTGATCGTGCCGGCGTCGACCAGCTCCTGCACCACGCTGTGGTCGACGCTGACCTGCTCCAGCACGCCGTCGTTGTACTTGTAGACGCGGGAGTCGCCGAGGTTGGCGAGCAGCCACTTCGGCTCGTGCTCCTGCTCGATCAGCAGCGCGACGACCGCGGTGGTGCCGGCCGCGAAGTCCTGGGCGCCGGCCGCGCGCTGGCGCGCGTCGTAGTCGGCGATCCGGCGCCTGGCACTGCTCGAGGGTCTCGGCGATCACGGCCGGCCCGCGCAGGGGGTCGTAGCCGTCGCGGGCCAGCCTGCCGAACTCCTCGATCACGATGCTGCTGGCCACGTCGCCGCGGTCGTGCCCGCCCATGCCGTCGGCGACCACGAAGACCGGCGGGGCCGCGAGGAAGCCGTCCTCGTTGACCTCGCGGACCACGCCGACGTCGGTCGCGGCCCCGTGGTGCAGCTCGACTGGCGTCATGCGCGTCCGCTCGCGCTGGCGGGAGGCCGACTAACGTTGGTAGGATGGCTACGTCGAGGGGGTTCCGCTCGCTTGCCGACCAGCTGCGCAGCTGGCCGGACGAGCGGCTCTCGCTGCTGCTCACCGAGCGTCCCGACCTGGCCACTCCCGCCCCTCACGACTTCGGTCAACTGGCGTCTCGCGCCTCGTTGCGCACCTCGCTCATCCGTGCGCTCGACATTCTGACCCGGCTCGAGCTCTTTGTCCTAGATGCCCTCGTCGTGGCGGGTCAAACCACGCCGGCCGAACTCCGCAGCATCGTGTACGCCGACCGGTCCGAGGTCGACGCCGCCCTGGAGCGGTTGCAGGACCTGGCGCTGGCCTGGGAGTCACCCGGCGGCGTCCGCCCGCTGACCGGCGTTGCGGAGGTGCTGGCGGGCGAGCGCAGCGGGCTGCGACCGCGCAGCCCGGAGCCGCCGACGCCGGACGAGGTGGCGGCCCACCTCGAGGCGCTGTCGCCCGCGGCCCGGGCGCTGCTCGAGCACGTCGACGCCGAGGGCGGCGAGGCGACCACCGGCATCGGCCCGGCACACCGTGCTGCCCGAGGACGCGGAGACCCCGGCCGAGGAGCTGCTGGCGCGCCAGCTGCTGGTGCCGCGCCCCACGGGCACCGTCGTCGTGCCGGGCGAGGTCGGGCTGGTGCTGCGCGGCGGGCGGACCACCCGCGAGCCGCTCGCCCCAGGCACCCGAGATCGCGACGGCCGACCGCGGCGCCGACATCGTCGACCGCGCCGGCGCCGGCGCCGCCTTCGAGGCCGTACGCCGGATCGAGCTGCTGCTCGACCACTGGGGCAGCCAGCCGGCCGCCGCACTGCGCAGCGGTGGCCTCGGCGTACGCGAGCTGAAGGCCGCGGCCATCCACCTCCACGTCGACGAGGCGACCACCGCGCTGCTGGTCGAGGTGGCGTCGGGCGCCGGCCTGCTGGCCTCCCGCGCCGACGCCGACGGCAACCCGGTCTGGGTGCCGACCGACGCGTTCGACGCCTGGATCGTCAGCGACGTCGCCGGGCGCTGGGCGACGCTGGTGCGCGCCTGGTGGGAGAGCCCGCGGATGCCCGGACTCGTGGGGGCGCGCGACGCTTCCGGCAAGCCCTGGAACGCGCTGTCGCCCGAGCTGGCCAGCCGGACCATGACCGAGGCCCGGTCGATGACCCTCGCAGCGCTCGGGTCGCTCGCGCCGGGCGACGTGCTGGCCGCCGCGACCGGCACGCCGTCCGTGGTGGCCCGGGTCGCCTGGCAGCGGCCCCGCCGGCCGCGCAGCCGCGCCGACCAGGTGGCCTGGACGATCACCGAGGCCGCGACGCTCGGGGTGACCGGGCTCGGTGGGCTGACGGCGTACACGCGTGCTGCTGCTGGCCGGCGACGACCCGGCGCCGCTGCTTCGCGACCTGCTCCCCCGGCCGGTCGACCACGTGCTCATCCAGGCCGACCTGACCGCGGTCGCGCCCGGGCCGCTCGAGGCCGAGCTGGCCCGGCGGCTGCAGCTGCTCGCCGACGTCGAGTCGCGCGGCGGTGCGACCGTCTACCGGTTCAGCCCGGGATCGGTGCGGCGCGCCCTCGACGTCGGCTGGTCCGCCGCCGAGGTGCACGAGTTCCTCGGCAGGGTGTCGCGGACCCCGGTGCCGCAGCCGCTCACCTACCTGGTCGACGACACCGTGCGCACGTTCGGCACGATCCGGGTCGGTCACGCCGAGGCGTTCCTGCGCGCCGACGACGAGGCCGCCCTCTCGGAGCTGCTCGGCGATCCGAAGGCGGCTGCGCTCGGCCTGCGTCGGCTCGCTCCCACGGTGCTGATCAGCACGACGCCGCTCGACGTGCTGCTGCCGCGGCTGCGCGAGCTCGGCGCCGCGCCCGTCGTCGAGGCTGCCGACGGCACGGTGCGGGTGACCCGCCCCGATCTCCTGCGCGCCCGCACCCCGCGCGAGCAGCGGGGCGCTCCCCGCGAGGTGCGCGAGACCGTGCGGATCGCCGCCGTGGTCACCGCGGTCCGATCTGGCGACCGGGTGGCGGCTGCTCGGCCCGCGACCGCGCCGACGCTGACCCCGAGCGGGTCACTGATGGCGCTGCGCGACGCGGTCGCGGAGGGCGCGACGGTGCTGATCGGCTACGTCGACAACCACGGCACCGCCTCCGAACGCATCGTCGACCCGCTCTCGGTCGAGGGCGGCCAGCTGCGGGCCCGCGACCACCGGGCCGACGACGTACGCACCTTCGCCGTCCACCGGATCACGAGCGTGCGGCCGGTGGAGGGCGCGTAGGTCGTGCCGACGCCGGGTTGGTCGGGTCGTGTGCCTGAGCCCGACCTATGAGCGTCGTCAGGCACACAACCCGGTGGGGCGCGGCGTCGACACCTCACACACCGCCGCCCCGGCCCCACCACCCACTCCGTAAACTCGGCAGGTGCATGACGGCCCCCTGATCGTCCAGTCGGACAAGACCCTGCTGCTGGAGATCGACCACGAGCAGGCGCAGGAGTGTCGCAAGGCGATCGCGCCGTTCGCGGAGCTCGAGCGGTCGCCCGAGCACATCCACACCTACCGGCTGACGCCGCTGGGTCTCTGGAACGCCCGCGCCGCCGGACACGACGCGGAGCAGGTGGTCGACACGCTGCTGAAGTTCAGCCGCTACGCCGTGCCGCACGCGTTGCTGGTCGACGTCGCGGAGATCATGGCCCGCTACGGACGGCTGCGGCTGGAGAAGCACCCGGTGCACGGGCTGGTGCTGGCCAGCAACGACCAGCCGGTGCTCGAGGAGGTGCTGCGCGCCAAGAAGATCGCGGGCATGCTCGGCGCCCGGATCGACGACGACACCGTCGCTCGTGCACGCCTCCGAGCGTGGCAACCTCAAGCAGGCGCTGCTCAAGCTGGGCTGGCCGGCCGAGGACTTCGCCGGCTACGTCGACGGCGAGGCCCACCCGATCGCGCTCGACGAGTCCGAGTGGCACCTGCGCGACTACCAGCGCGACGCCGCCGACTCGTTCTGGCACGGCGGCTCCGGGGTGGTCGTGCTGCCCTGCGGCGCCGGCAAGACGCTGGTCGGCGCGGCCGCGATGGCCCACGCCCAGGCCACCACGCTGATCCTGGTCACCAACACCGTCAGCGCCCGGCAGTGGAAGGACGAGCTGCTGCGGCGTACCTCGCTGACGGAGGAGGAGATCGGCGAGTACTCCGGCTCGGTCAAGGAGGTCCGCCCGGTCACCATCGCGACGTACCAGGTGATGACCACCCGCCGGAAGGGCGTCTACTCCCACCTCGAGCTGCTCGACGCCCGCGACTGGGGCCTGATCATCTACGACGAGGTGCACCTGCTGCCCGCGCCGATCTTCCGGATGACCGCCAACCTCCAGGCCCGCCGCCGGATCGGGCTGACCGCGACGCTGGTGCGCGAGGACGGCCGCGAGGGCGACGTGTTCTCGCTGATCGGTCCCAAGAGGTACGACGCCCCCTGGAAGGACATCGAGGCGCAGGGCTGGATCGCGCCGGCCGACTGCATCGAGGTCCGCGTCACGCTCCCGACCAACGAGCGGCTCGTCTACGCGACCGCCGAGCCCGAGGAGCGCTACCGGCTCGCGTCGTGCACCCACCACAAGATCGACGTGGTCCGCGAGATCGTCGACTCGCACCCGGGCCAGCCGACCCTGGTGATCGGCCAGTACATCGACCAGATCGACGAGGTCGCCGAGGTGCTGGGCGCCCCGGTGATCAAGGGCGACACCCCGGTCAAGGAGCGGCAGCGGCTGTTCGAGGCCTTCCGCACCGGCGAGGTCGGGCTGCTGGTGGTCAGCAAGGTCGCCAACTTCTCGATCGACCTCCCCTCGGCCGAGGTCGCCATCCAGATCTCCGGCTCGTTCGGCTCACGCCAGGAGGAGGCGCAGCGCCTCGGCCGCCTGCTCCGCCCCAAGTCCGAGGGCAAGTCGGCGCACTTCTACACGATCGTCTCCCGCGACACCGTCGACGCCGACTTCGCCCAGAACCGCCAGCGTTTCCTGCGCCGAGCAGGGCTACGCCTACCGGATCGTGGATGCGGAGGACCTGCCGGCCTGAGGCGTCGAAGCGAGCGGCGTCCGGCGCGTGCGATGGCAAGGCGGAGGTGCGGAGCCATACCGGGGTTGTCTCGCGAGCGCCGACAACGCCGCCAGCGTGCGTGTCGGGCGCCGCGTAGCCGGCGGGTCAGGCCGGCAGGTCCTCCTGGATCTTCCGGCCTGAGCGGCCAGACGCAAGGTCCACAGCGCACCGAGCATCGCGATGCCCGCGCCGACGCCGAAGCGCCCACGGGATCCCCTGGGCTCCGCGACCACGCCGAGCGCGATCGGGCCGAAGCCGAGACCCAGGTCGATGAACGCGCTCGCCGTACCTGCAGCGGCGCCGCGCTCCGACGGCCTCGCAGTCGCGAAGATCGCGGAGAAGAAGGCGGGCGTGCTGAAGGCGACGCCGACTGCCATGACTGCGACGCCGCTCATCAGTCCCACCGGCGAGCCCCAGGCCGCGATCATGCCCAGGCCCGACGCGATCGCGACCAGCGACGCCCCGGCGAGCGGTAGCGACGGCACCCGGTCCGGCACCCGCGCGAACGCGATCCGGCAGAACACCACGACCAGGCCGTAGGTCACCAAGGCGATGCTGGTGTTGCTCAGGCCGACGTCCTCGGAGTGCAGCGAGGCGAACGCCAAGAAGCCGCTGACCGCGGCCAGCGACGTGAAGAACCCCAGCGACACAGGGATCCCGGGCCGATGGATCAGCTTGCCGTGCCCGTCCAGGTCGTCGGAGCGTGGCGGCTCCCTGATCCCCAGCACCAGCACCGCGGCCACCACCGAGAGCACCGTGGCGCCGGTCCACGCCGCGTCGAAGCCCCCCTGCTCGATCAGCACCTCGCCGAGCGGCGGACCGAACGCGATGCCCAGATAGAGTCCGAGCGAGTTGTAGCTCAGCGCCTCGCCCATGCGCGACGGCGGCGCGAGGTCGGCCAGGAGGGCGAACCCGGCCACGAAGAAGGCGGCCTCGGCGACCCCCTGCACCAGCCGGATCCCGACGACCACTTCGAGTGACTCCGCGAACGGCAGCAGCGCCATGCCGAGCGCGGCCAGCAAGGCACCGAGGATCAGGAGCCTGCGGCGACCACGGGTGTCGGAGAGTCGGCCCGCCAGCGGGCGGCACAGCAGAGCGGTCACGCCGAACGCCCCGAACGCCAGGCCTGCGCCCGCCTCGTCGGAGCCGATCGGGCCGGTGACGAACAGCGGGAGGCTGTGGATCGCTACGCCGACCGCGGTGAAGTAGGCCAGGTCGGCGAGACCGAGCATGACGAACGGAACGGTGAAGAGCCGGACCTCCCAGCATGGGCTGACGCTACTCAGCCGGACAGGAACAGGCGGTCCAGGTCCGCGTCGACCTCGTGGATGTCGACCTCCAGCCGGCTGGTCCAGGCTGGACTCACCGATCGCGCAACAGCGGACGACGACGCCCGTCTGCACGTCGAGGGCGACGTCGTAGCCGGCCGGGTAGACGTGGTCCGCCCGCGGCGCGCCGTACTCCTCGGTGTCGCTGATCGCCGACCAGAGCAGCGGGCAGCAGGGGCAGCGTGGGTCGTAGCCGTCGTCGGCACTCAGCATCGCCCGCCAGACCTCGCGGCCATCGAGCTCGTCGACCCGCAGGTCGGACACCGTCACGTGGTGGCTGAGCTCGACCGGGTCGAGCATCGCGACCCAGGTGAAGTCGCCGTACATCGGGTCGTCGTACTCGACGTCGAACGAGGCTGGACGAGAGTCGACCAGCCCGTCCGGGCGCCACAGCGGCTCCACGTCCTGCGGAGCTCTCGCGTCGGGAATCTCGGGGACCGGCCCGGAGTGGTCGGCCGAGACGGAGAGCACGGCGCTGCGTGTGTACGGAACGCCCGACTCGAAGACCTCGCGGCCGTCCGCCTCCCGCACCTTGAGCCGGCCAGGACGCCGCACCCACGCCTCCACGTCGCCGCGACCGCCGCGGCGCGAGAAGTGCAGGGTCCGCCAGCGCCAGGGCGAGCTGCGCGCCAGGGCGTGGAAGGAGTCGACGGTTGGTACCACGAGGAGCCACGGTAGGCGCGCGGGTGTCCGCGATGCACCCGCGTTTAACGATCGACCGCCCAGAGTTCTTAGAGTCATGACGTGAAGGTGCTGCTGCTGGAGAACATCCACCCCGCTGCTGTCGAGCTGCTCGAGGACCGCGGGTTCGAGGTCGAGCTGCTCGCGGGCTCCCTCGGTGAGGACGACCTGATCGCAGCGCTGGCCGGGGTGAGCATGCTCGGCATCCGCTCCAACACCAACGTCACCGAGAAGGTGCTGGCCTCCGCCTCGGACCTGCTGGCGATCGGCTGCTTCTGCATCGGCACCAACCAGGTCGACCTGGCCGCGGCCGCCTCGCGCGGCGTCGCCGTCTTCAACGCGCCGTACTCCAACACCCGCAGCGTGGTGGAGCTGGTGATCGCCGAGATCATCTCGCTGGCCCGGCGACTGCCGGAGAAGACCCAGAAGATGCACGACGGGGTCTGGGACAAGTCGGCCAAGGGCAGCCACGAGGTGCGCGGCCGCACCCTCGGCATCGTCGGCTACGGCAACATCGGCACGCAGCTGTCCAACCTCGCGGAGTCGATGGGCATGCGGGTGGTCTTCTACGACACCGCCGACCGGCCGGCCCACGGCAACGCGCGGCGGATGCGTTCGCTCGAGGAGCTGCTGGCCATCTCCGACGTGGTCAGCCTGCACATCGACGGACGCCCCGGCAACGCCGGCCTGTTCGGCGCCGAGCAGTTCGCGCTGATGAAGTCGCGCTCGATGTTCATCAACGCCTCGCGTGGCATGGTCGTCGACGACGTCGCCCTGCGCGACCACCTGCTGTCCGGTCACATCGCCGGCGCCGCGCTCGACGTGTTCCCGGTCGAGCCGAAGGCCCAGGGTGACGCGTTCGAGTCGGTGCTGCGCGGCCTCGACAACGTGATCCTGACCCCGCACGTCGGTGGCTCGACCCAGGAGGCGCAGGAGGAGATCGGCTGGTTCGTGTCGGGCAAGCTCGCGAGCTTCGCGCTCGAGGGCAGCACCGCCCTGTCGGTCAACCTGCCCGCCGTCGCCGCCCCGCCGCTGGCCAGCGGCCACCGTCTGGGGTTCCTGCACCGCAACGTGCCCGGCGTGCTGGCCTCGGTCAACGCGCTGCTGGCCGAGCAGGGCGACAACGTCACCGGCCAGCTCCTGTCGACCCGCGACGAGGTCGGCTACGTCGTCACCGACGCCGCCGAGCCGCTCTCGGCGGGCGCCCTCGACCGCCTCCGCGACTCCGAGCAGTGCCTCTGGGTCCGCACCTGGCAGGCCTGACCAGCTTCACCCCGCGACGTACACCGTCCGGACGTACTTCCTGCCGTCGATCTTCACCTTGATGGTCACCGACTCCCGGCCCTCGCGGGCGCCGTCGCGAGCCGTGGGGATCTCGAAGAGCACGCTCTCCGCACCCTGCTCCAGCTGCCAGTAGAGCGACGCGCGCAGCTTCGCGAGCGTCGCGGTCGCCTGCTCCCGGGGGCGTGCTCGGACAGCCCGCGACCGGCATGTCGTGGCCCGCAGCGTCGCGGCCGGTCCGAACATTTGCCGGACCAGGCACGATGGGGTGCATCGCACTGCGGGACCAGCTCGGCACCGCGCCTCTTCCTGCGCGTCGCCGGACCCGACGGCGCGCGGCACGCTGCGACGGATCCACGGCACGCCCGGGCCGCGGTGGTTCGAGCCCGACAGCCCGATCGTCCAGGTGCACGGCGACGCGTCGATGTTCGTCGGCGGCATCCGCGCGCTGCTGATGCAGACCCTGCACCCCGCCGCGATGCGTGCCGTCGCGGAGCACTCCGGCTACCGCGGCGACATGTGGGGACGCCTGGCGCGCACCAGCCGCTTCCTCGCCGTCACCACGTTCGGCACGGCCGACGACGCCCAGCAGTCCGTCGACGTGGTGCGCGCCATCCACGAGCGGGTCACGGGCACGATGCCCGACGGCAGCGCGTACGCCGCCTCCGACCCACACCTGCTGGCCTGGGTGCACCTCGCGGAGATCGACAGCTTCCTGCTGCGCCCACCAGACCTACGGCAAGAGGCCGCTCGACCAGGCGGGCCGGGACGAGTACGTCGCCCAGACGGCCGAGGTGGCCCGGCGGCTCGGCGTGCTCGACCCGCCGACGACCGAGAGCGAGCTGCGGGCCGCGCTGGACTCCTACCGCCCGGAGCTGCGCGGCACCGACGACGCGAGGGAGGCCGTGCGCTACCTCCTCTTCAAGCCGCCGCTGCCGCTGGCCGCCCGGGCGCCGTACGGCGTGCTCGTCGCTGCCGCGATCGGCCTGATGCCGCGCTGGACCCGGCGACACCTGCGCCTGCCCTGGCTGCCGATCTCGGAGCGGACCGTCGTGCGGGTGCTCGGCGGCGCTGCGATCGGCACCATCCGGTGGGCGATGACCCGTCCGGCCTCGTGAGCCGGGTGCGGGTTTGTTTCAATGGGCGGCGTGGACCAACCTCCGCCTGATCCCGAGCCTGTGCCCGTGCCCGCCTCCCTGGTCTCCGCATGGCCGCTGGCACGGCGGGCATGCGGTCCGCGACTCGTTGGTCGCGGCCTACGCCGACCCAGCCCGCGGCTACCACGACACCCGGCACCTGGGCGAGGTGCTCGCGCGGCTCGACGAGCTGGCCGAGAACGGCACCGTGTTCGACCGGGTGCCCGTGGCCCTGGCGGCGTGGTTCCACGACGCGGTCTACGACGGCGAGCGCGACGCCGAGGAGCGGTCGGCCGCCTGGGCCGAGGACGCGCTCGCCGACCTCGCGGAGCCGGCCGTGGTCGCCGAGGCCGCCCGGCTGGTGCGGCTCACCGAGACCCACCGCCCCGAGGACACCGACGCCAACGGGTGCGCGCTGTCCGACGGCGACCTGGCGATCCTCGCGGCGCCGCCCGAGCGCTACCCCGAGTACGTCGTCAACGTGCGCCGCGAGTACTCCCACCTGCGCCGACGACGTCTTCGCCGCAGGTCGGGCCGACGTGCTGCGCGACCTGCTGGCCAAGCCGGAGCTGTTCCACACGGCGTACGCGCTGAAGCACTGGGAGGACGCCGCCCGCACCAACATGGAGGCCGAGCTGGAGGGGCTGCCGGACTAGCCGGCGTTCTTCCGGCGACGCAGACCCGAGGCCACCAGCCGCTTGACCAGCTCGCGCGAGGTGACCGGCTCGGCGCCCAGCGCGATCACCTGGTCGTAGTACTCGGCCGGCACGTCGTAGTGGTCGCGGTCGAAGCCGCGCTCGGGGATGCCCGAGCAGGCGCGCGAACTCGTGCAGCTCGGCGTACGACGCGTCGCTGGCCACGTGCGACCACATCCGGCCGCGAGAAGGGACGTTGGGCGGGTCGATCAGGATCATGCGGGACGGGCCCGCGCCGACGCGTCGTCGAGCATCGACCGCCACGAGCGCACGAACTCCCCGTCGACGTAGGACTTGTACGTCGCACCGGGACGCACCTGCAGGCCGACGCTGAACTGCCGCACGCCCGCCCGGCTCAGCCACGGCACGTGCTCGGGCAGCAGCCCGCCGCCGGGCATCGCCAGCCTCGCCACGTCGGGCGACGGAGCCGGCCAGCGTCAGCACGTCGTCGTAGCCCTGGGCCAGACCCTGCGGTGAGCCGGCGGTGCGCACCGCGGTCAGGCCGGGCAGGTTGATGATGCGGCGCCACTGGCGCGCGGCGTCGAGGGTGTGGTCGATCGCGCGGTGGAAGGTCCACGGCACGCCGGGCAGCGCCGCCGACAGCGCCTGGCAGGTCAGCACGTCGACCTCGAGGTCGGCGTCCAGGAAGCCGAAGACCACGCCCTCGGCCCCCAGGGCGACGTACTCCTCGGCGAGCCCGACCAGGCGCACGAACTCGCCGCCGGTGGTCGTGTAGGTCTCGTTGAGCCGCAGCATGATCCGGACCGGCAGGTCGCTGGCGCGGATCACGGAGGCCGCCGACGCGAGGTCGGGCGAGGTGCCGCACGCGTCGCCGGGCACCATCATCGTGAGCCGGTCGGCCCCGCCTTCGTGGCAGCCCGCGACGTCGCGTGCGTGCAGCACGGTGACGTCGAGCAGCGCTTCAGCCATGCCTCCCAGATTAGGTGTTCGGGACGCGGGTTTGAGGCAGGCGCACAATGGGGGGGTGGACGACAGCCTGGACAACCTGGTCCTGTCGGCTCGAGCCCGGGTGCTCGCCGACCTGGTGGCCCGTCATCAGGCGACGGCCGCCGCGGTCTCCGCTCTCGAGGATGCCTGCGAGTCGCGCCAGTGGTGGGCCCGGCAATGGCCCGAGGGTGAGGTGTACGTCGCAGGGCTGGTCGCCCAGGACGTGCAGGACGCGCTCTTCGAGAAGGTCGGGCGCTGGCCGATGTGCCTGGCCTGCGACGAGGGCCCCGTGCACTCGCTCTACATCCAGCCCGACCTCGGCGGCCCCGACCCGGTGTGGGTGTGCGAGGAGACCGGCCAGGTCGCGGCGGCCCTGGGTCATCTGAACCGACCGTGACCAGGTGGTCGAGTGCTCAGTCGCCCCCGAGCTGGATCCACATGGTGAAGCGGTCGGCGCGGTAGACGCTGCGGGAGACCTCGATGGTCTTGTCGCCGTTCAGGGCGCGGCGCGAGTGGCGGAGCACGACGCCGCCCGGCTCGATCTCGAGCAGCTGCGCCTCCTCGTCGGTAGCCGTGTCGGCGCTGATCGAGTCCTCGGCCCAGCTCGGGTGGAGGCCGCGGGCGGCGAGGTCGTCGTAGAGGCTGGTCGGCATGCCGCTCTGCAGGAAGCCCGGCAGCAGCACCTCGTTGAGGTAGGCGTCCTCGACACAGATCGGGATGCCGTCGCCACGCCGCAGTCGACGCCAGTGGATGACCGCGTCACCCTCGGTGAGATTGAGGGCGCGGGCGACGCCGGGGCCGGCCTGCTCGCGGCGGGCGAGCAGGGTCTGGGACTCGGCGAGCAGGCCACGTCGCGACATCTCCTCGGAGTAGCCGGTGATCGTGGTGGCCACGCGACGGGGTCGGGCCACGAAGGTGCCGCGGCCGGGGATCCGCTCGAGCAACCCCTCGGCGACCAGGGCGTCGAGCGCCTGGCGGACGGTCATCCGAGCCACTCCGAACCGGTGCACCAGGTCGCGCTCCGACGGCGCCGGCGAACCGGGCGCATTGCCCGCTACCAGCGAGCGCACGTACTCCCGCACCTGGACGTGCTTGAGAGCCCGCCCGTCCGAGAGGAGTGCTTCTTCCACCCTCAGCACACTAGGGCGGTCTAGCCCGGCTTGTCCCCTGAATCCCGAATCCGATCCACGGGAATTAGGCAGATCCCTATCGAACATTTGTTCGACTCTGACCTACGATGGGGTGATGGATTTCCAGACCACCCTCTTCGAGGCGCCGCCCGCCACGGCGCTGGGCTTCGACGGACTGCAGCGTCGCGAGCTCAGCGACGGGGCCTGGGTCGACGTCGCCCGCACCTGGCTCCCCGACCCCGACGACGTCTTCGCGACACTCGTCGCGGACGTGCCGTGGCGGGCCGAACGCCGCCAGATGTACGACCGGGTCGTCGACGTGCCGCGGCTCGTCTACACCTACATGATCGACGAGCCGCTGCCCCACCCCGTGCTCACCGAGGCCCGCGAGGCGCTCTCCGACCACTACTTCTCCGAGCTGCTCGAGCGCTTCCGCACCGCCGGCTGCTGCTACTACCGCGACGGCCGCGACAGCGTCGCCTGGCACGGCGACACGATCGGCCGTGGCAGCAGCCACGACACGATGGTCGCGATCATCTCGATCGGCGACCCGCGCAAGCTGTGCCTACGACCACGCGGCGGCGGCGAGTCGATCGCGATCGAGATGGGCCACGGCGACCTGGTCGTGATGGGCGGCAGCTGCCAGCGCACCTGGGAGCACGCCGTCCCCAAGGTCGCCTCCGCCGGCCCGAGGATCTCGGTCCAGTTCCGGCCGTTCAACGTGTTCTGACCGAGCAGCAGTGCGCGGGGGACGAGCGCACTGCGAGGCGAGGGCAGGTCGAGTAGCCGTCGCGACCGAGCTTGCGAGGTCGCGGTTCGGCGTATCGAGACCACGGAGCCGACGTACCCAACCCGAGTGTGGGCGGGTTGGCGATGCGAGCTCAGGGGTCTCGATACGACCTCGCCTGGCGGCTCGGCCTACTCGACCAACGAAAGGATTCAGAACTTGACCGTCGGCGCGATGTCGTGGCCCTCGGGGGCGTCGTAGAACTCGCGCTTGTGCACGTTGGCGATGCCGGTGAAGAACATCCACGGGATGGTCAGCACCAGCTTGTTCAGCGTGGCCACGGCGTCGTTGTAGTACTGGCGCGCGAACGACAGCTGGTTCTCGGTCTCGGCGAGCTGGCGCTGCAGCTCGAGGAAGTTCTGGTTCGCCTTGAGGTCGGGGTAGGCCTCGGCGACGGCGTTGAGCCGCACCAGCGCCTGGGAGAGCTCGGCGTCCGCAGCAGCCTTTGCCGGTACGTCGTCGCCCGCCGCCGCAGCCGCGACTCCGGCGCGGGCCTTGGTGATCTCCTCGAAGACGCCGCTCTCGTGGGCGGCGTATCCCTTCACGGTCTCGACCAGGTTGGGGATCAGCTCGGCGCGGCGGGTGAGCTGGACGTCGATACCACCCAGGGCCTCCTCGGCGCCCACGTCGGTGGTGCGGAGCTTGTTGAAGCCGACGATGACGAAGCCCACGAGGAGCACCAGCACCACGACGATGACGATGATCGCGATCAACATCAGGTTGTTCTCTTTTCCCTAGGTGTTTCGAACGTGCATCGAGCGGGGTTCACCAGGAACCGCCGCCACCCCCGCCGCCACCTCCGCCGCCGGAGAACCCGCCGCCGCCACTGCTCGACGAGGACGACTGCGTCGCCTGGTACGACGAGATGGCGCTGCTGACCGTGGAGTTGAAGTCGCTGACCATGGAGTTGACGAGTATGCCCGCACCGGCGCCGTGGTAGGCCCCGAAGTAGCTGGGGCTCGGCGGCTCGGTGCCCATCTCGATGCGGTACTTGGCCGCCCACTCGTCGGCACAGTCGAGAGCCACTGCCCACGGGATGTACTGCGTGTACAGCTCCTGGCGGCCGGAGAAGTCGAAGCGGTCCTGGCTCGAGGGCGTGGACAGCACACGGTGGAAGCCGCCGACCTTCGACCAGAGGTCACGGCCCTGGGCGGTGCGCTTGGTGCCGGAGCCGGTCTTCATCAGCGGCATCCCGGTGATCGCGAAGGCGCCGGGGATGACGGCCAGCATGGTCATGCTGAGGGGGTTCCAGATCGCGATCACCAGCACCAGGATCAGTGCGGCGACCACCAGCAGCCCGCCGACGCCGCCGAGTCCCGAGCTGACCAGGTTGCCCGAACGGCGAGCCCAGTCCTTGACGTTGGAGTCGAACGACGCGATCTCGGTCTTCAACCGCTGGCCGGCCGACACGTCCTTGGGCGCTGCGACGAACGTCGTGCCCGGCCCGCCGAGCAGGTGCGCGACTCCGACCGTGACCTCGTCGAGGCCGGCCCAGCCCTGCGCACCCTGCTTGTCGGCGACCGTCCACGCCTCGCCGTCCTTGCGAAGGTCGATGGCGCCCTTCTCCGCCGCGTACATCAGCGTCGCGACGTAGTCCTCCTGCTTGATGGACTCCGTGAAGATGTACTTCGCCTGGGCCGGACCGATGCCGTCGGGCGGTGCGTACATCAGCGGGAACTGCGGGTTGCGCTCGTAGCTGGTCCGCGCCGCCACGGCGCCGATCACCGCAGCCGCCAGGCCCATCAGGAGCACGATCCCGAGCAGGATCGGGTTGCTGCTGAGCGTCCGGTCGAGCCGCGCCGACCACGGCACGTCCTTGTCCTGGTCAGGTGTCGCCAGGTCGAGCCCGGTCTTGATCGAGACCGGTGTGTGGTCCGGCAGCGGTCCGGTGGTCACGGTGAGCGTGTCGGTGCCGGCCCCGGTCGCCTCGCAGCCACTGGTCTCACCGATGCCCACCGCACACTGCACCTCGTCGGACGCCGGCGCGGGCAGGTGCACGGTCAGGGTGGACTTCTCGATGTCCTGCAGCCAGCCCGTCGGGATCAGCTGCCAGTAGAACTGGCTGTCCTCGTCGACGCCCTGACCCGGCTGGATGGCGTCGTGCATCGAGTACTTGATGACGTATTCGTGCAGACCCATGCCGAGCGTCTCGGTCGCCTTGCCGATCTTGAGGTTCGTGATCCGCCGGTGCTCTTCCTTGAGCTCCTCGAAGTACTCCTCTTTCCCGTCCAGGGTGACCGACACGTCGTACGGCTCGCGGCGCGTCGACGGCGCCGTCGGGTCCGCGCGGTCCAGGAACCGGAAGATCCCGTGCCGGGTGAACAGCCCGTCGATAGTCAGCGTCTCGGTGACGTGGATGTCGCCGTCGTCGTCGACCACGAACTCAGCCTGGTAGTCGGTGATGGTCGACGGCTCGGAAACCGACGCGGTGCCGCCGAAGTCCATCCCGAACCACTCGCCGTTCCACGCCGCGGCGTTGGCGAAGATGGCCGTGAACACGAAGCCGAACCCGAACAGGTAGGCCAGGACTCGCTTCATGGCGAGAACAGTAGGGCCAAGCCGCGCTTCCTGGCGCCCTGGTCCAGACAAACCAGGTGAGCCGTGTCGGTGGCTCCTGGAAGACTCCTGGGCGATGAGCACCCCACCGAGCGACCGAGCCTCGCGTCGTTCTGGCACGACCTGCCGCGCGAGGGCAAGCTGCTGCTCTCGGTGATCGTCTTCGAGTTCATCGGCACCGGCCTGGTGCTGCCGTTCCACGTGGTCTACCTCCACGAGGTACGCGACTTCTCCCTCAGCGACGTCGGCCTGCTGCTCGCGCTCTCCGCCGCTGGCCGGCGTCCTGATCCTGGGGCCGGCCGGGGTCGCGATCGACCGGCTCGGCGCGCGGCGGGTGATGATCGCGGCCCTGGCGTGCCTCACGATCGGCGACACGATCCTCGCGTTCGCCGACACCCAGCTCACGGCCGCGATCGGCCTCGGGCTCAACGGCATCGCGTTCGGCATCTCGTGGCCGGCCTCGCAGAGCCTGATCGCCGTCGGTGGTGCCGCAGCACCTGCGGCAGCGCTACTTCGGCGTCAACTTCGCGCTGCTCAACCTCGGCATCGGGATCGGCGGCATCGCCGGCGGGCTGCTCGTCGACGTCGACCGGCTGGTCACCTTCCAGGCCATCTACCTCGGCCGATGCGGCGAGCTACCTGCCCCCGCTGTTCCTCCTGCTCGTGCCGCTGCGACACGTCGCCCGAGCGGTGGCGCACGAGCCGGCGCACGACGAGGTGCCGGCCACCTACCTCACGGTGCTCCGCCAACCCGCGGTCGGCGCGCTGACGGTGATGACGTTCGTCGCGGCGTTCGTCGGCTACGCGCAGCTCAACACCGGCATGCCCGCGTTCGCGCGCGCCGTCGGCGAGATCTCGACGCGCGGGCTCGGCTTCGCGTTCGCCTGCAACACGTTGGTGATCGTGCTCCTGCAGCTCGTGGTGCTGCAACGGATCGAGGGGCGGCGCCGCACCCGGGTGATCGCGGTGATGGGCCTGGTCTGGGCCTTCTCCTGGCTGCTGCTCGGCGCCTCCGGCTGGGTGCCCGGCACGCTGGGCGCGACCATGTTGGTGGCGGCGTGCGCGTCGGTCTTCGCACTCGGCGAGACCCTGCTGCAGCCCACCATCCCGGCACTGGTCAACGACCTGGCCCCCGACCACCTGCGCGGCCGTTACAACGCGGTCAGCTCCGGAGTGTTCAACCTCGCCGCGATCCTGGCCCCGCCCATCGCGGGCGTGCTGATCGACCGAGAGCTCGGCTACGTCTACATCGGCCTGCTCGTCGGGGGCTGCGTGCTCGTCGGCCTGCTGTCGGTGCTGCGGCTCGAGAGCGAGCTGACGCCGGGGATCAACGGCGTACCCCAGGCCGAACCGGCCTCGCCTGCGGCTCGGCCTACTCGACCACCACAACCCCGCCATCCAGTCAGCGGCTGACCAACCAGATCAGGAAGACGATCACCGCGAGCGCGGCGACGCCCTGCTTCCAGTAGGTCCTGAGCAGGATCGGCACCACGGTGGCGCCGAGGTTGATCGCGTCGTCCTGTCGTGGCGCGGCGGCGGTGCGGCGGGTGCGGCTACCGGGGCCGGATCGGGAGGCCGGGCCGTGCCGGCGTCGATGTCCCCCAACGCCGGCACGGCGGCCGCGGGCTCGCCTGACTCCTCCCCAGGTGCGGTGAGCCGGTCTTCGAGACACTGCACGAACTGGCCGAGCAGCTTGTCGGACACGTCCTGCATCACGCCGCGACCGAACTGCGCCGGCTTGCCGGTGATCGACAGGTCGGTCAGCACCTCGACAGCGGTGCCACCCTCGACCTCGGCCATCGACAGCGTGACCTTCGCGCCGGCCGTGCCGTTGCCGCGCTTGTCCTTGCCCTTCGCGTCGACCACGAAGCGATGAGCAGCCTCGTCCTTCTCCACGAACGTGCCCGAGCCGTTGTAGACCAGGGCGATCGGGCCGAGCTTGACCTTGCAGGACCCCGTGAACGTCGTCCCCTCGGCCGAGCTGACCGTGGCGCCCGGGAAGCACTCGGCCACCGAGGCGATGTCGTCGAACAGCGCCCAGGTGACGTCCACCGAGGTGGGCACGGTGAAGCGGTGCTCCAGCTCCATCGGCGCCTCAGCCGGCGAGCTCGGCCGCAGCGAGGACCGCGCGGCGGGTCAGGACCGTGGCCAGGTGACGCCGGTAGTCGGCGTCTCCGTTGAGGTCGGACGGCGGGTTCGTCCCGTCGGCGGCCTGCGTCGCAGCGGCCCCGACGCCTACCGCGGTTGCCGGCTGGCCGGCGAGCGCGGCTTCTACGGCGCGGGCACGCAGCGGGGTCGAACCCATGTTGGTCAGCCCGATCCGCGCCTCGGTGATCGAGTCACCGCTCGCCTGGACCGTCGCGGCAACGGCGACGATCGGCCACTGGTGCGCGACCCGCACGAACTTCTCGTAGTGGGCTCCCCAGCCGGTGTGCTTCGGGATGCGTACCTCGGTGAGGATCTCGTCGTCACCGATGGCGGTCTCGAAGAGGTCGACGAAGAAGTCGTCGGCGGCCACGGTCCTGCTGCCCGCCGATCCGGCGATCACGAACTCCGCGCCCAGTGCCAGCGTGGGCGCGCCGAGATCGCCCGCCGGGTCGGCGTGGGCGAGTGCGCCGCCGAAGGTGCCGCGATGGCGCACCTGCGCGTCGGCGAGGTGCTCGATCGCCTTGGTGATCAGCAGGGCGTGCTCGCGCACGAGGGGGTCGGAGCCGACCACCGAGTGCGGCGTCATCGCGCCGATCACGATCGCGTCGCCGTCGTCGCGTACGCCGCGCAGCGATGCGATCTTGCCGAGGTCGATCACCATCTCGGGTGCGTTGAGCCGCATCCGCAACACCGGCAACAGGCTCTGGCCGCCGGCGATGATCTTGGCGTCGTCGCCGTGCTGGGCCAGGGCCGACAGGGCGTCCTCGACCGTGGTCGGAGCCAGGTAGTCGAACGATGCGGGGATCATGCGCCTGCTCCTTCCGTGCTCGCAGTGCCCGGCTGTTCCTGGTTGCCTGCCGCATCGCCGTCGCCGAAGTGCGGCATCGCAGCAGCCTCAGTGGCGCCGCCTGTGCCTCCCGAGTTGATCGCCTTCCAGACGCGTTCGGGGGTGCAGGGCATCTGGATGTCGTTGACGCCCAGATGGCGTACGGCGTCGACGACCGCGTTGACCACGGCCGGGGTCGAGGCGATGGTGCCGGCCTCGCCCACCCCCTTGGTGCCCAGCGAGTTCGTGGTGGCCGGCGAGGTGGTGTGGTCGATGTCGAAGCTGATCGTGTCGGCCGCGGTCGGCAGCAGGTAGTCGACGAACGAGCCGCTGACCAGCGTGCCCGAGTCGTCGTACACCGCCTCCTCCCAGAGCGCCTGGGCGATGCCCTGCACGAGTCCTCCGTGCACCTGCCCGGCCACGATCAGCGGGTTGATGATGTTGCCGATGTCGTCGCAGGCGACGTACTTGCGCATCTTCAGGCCACCGGTCTCGGTGTCGACCTCCATCGCGCAGAGGTGCGTGCCGTGGGGGTAGTTGAAGTTCACCGGGTCGTAGGTCGCATCGGAGTCGATGGACGGCTCGACGCCGTCGGGCAGGTTGTGCGCGGCGAAGGCCGCCATCGCGATCTCGGCCATCGCCAGCCCCTGGTCGGTGCCCCTGACGGAGAACCGGCCGGCCTCGAACTCGATGTCGTCGACGGATGCCTCGAGCAGGTGCGCGGCGATCGGCCTCGCCTTCTCGATGACCTTGTCGGCCGCCTTCACGATCGCCTCGCCACCGACGACGAGGGACCGCGAGCCGTAGGTGTCGAGGCCCCGGTGGGAGACCTGCGTGTCGCCGTGCAGGATCTCGACGTCCTCGAACGCGACCCCGAGCCGGTCGGCGACGATCTGGCTGAACGCCGTCTCGTGACCCTGCCCGTGCGCGCTCGTGCCGGTCACCACCTCGACCTTGCCGGTCGCGAGCATCCGCACGCTCGCGTGCTCCCAGCCGCCGGCGCCGTAGTCGAGCGAGCCGAGCACCCGGCTGGGCGCGAGGCCGCACATCTCGGTGAACGTGGAGACGCCGATGCCGAGCTGCACGGTGTCACCGGACTCGCGGCGGCGCTTCTGCTCTGCCCGCAGCTCGTCGTAGCCGAACATCTCCTTGGCGCGGGCGGTGGCGGCCTCGTAGTTGCCGGAGTCGTACTCGAGCCCGGCCACGGTCGTGAACGGGAACTCCTCGTGGGTGATCCAGTTCTTCTCGCGGATCGCGAGCGGGTCGACGCCGACCTCGGCGGCGAGCTCGTCCATCATCCGCTCCACGCCGTACGTCGCCTCCGGCCTGCCGGCGCCGCGGTAGGCGTCGGTCCAGGTCTTGTTGGTGAGCACGGTCTGGACCTTGAACTGGTACGCCGGGAACTTGTAGATCGCGTTGAACATGAACGCGCCGAGCACCGGCACGCCACCGCCCACGATCGAGATGTAGGCACCCATGTCGGCGAGCAGGTCGACCTTGAAGCCGGTGACGGTGCCGTCCTTCTCCGCGGAGAGGGTCAGCCGCTGCCACTGGTCGCGGCCGTGGTGGGCAGTCATCAGCGACTCGCTGCGGGTCTCGGTGTACTTCACCGGCTTGCCGAGGCGCCGCGCCACCGCCCAGGTGATGAACTCCTCGGGCGTGGTCTGCAGCTTGCCGCCGAACCCGCCGCCCACGTCGGGCGCGATCACGCGGATCTTCGACTCGGGCACGCCGGTCGTCGCCGCCAGCGCGAAGCGGAGGATGTGCGGGATCTGGGTCGCCGACCACATGGTGAGCTGCTCGCCGGTCGGGTCGACCACGGTCGAGCGCGGCTCCATGAACGCCGGGATCAGCCGCTGCTGGCGGTACTCGCGCTCGATCACGATGCCGTCGGTGCGGGCCTTCGCGATCGCGTCGTCGACGTTGCCACCAGTGCCGGCTTCCGCCGAGTCGAAGACCCACAGTGCGGACTTGTTGGTGCCGAGGTCGGGGTGCGCCAGCACCTCGTCAGCAGCAGACTTCTTGAGGTCGAGGGCGGCCGGCAGCTCGTCGTACTCCACGTCGACGAGCTCGGCTGCGTCGCGGGCGGCGGCGGCCGTGCGCGCCACGACCACGGCCACCGTCTCGCCCGCGAAGGCGACGCGGTCACTGGGCATCGGCACGTGGACCGGTGCGACCTGGTCGGGGGTGATCGGCCAGGCGTTGATGTTGACGCCCTGGCCCTCGCCGAGGTCCGCGCCGGTGAGGACGTCGACCACGTTGGTCGAGGCCTTCGCCGCGCTGGTGTCGATCGAGACGATCTTCGCGTGGGCGAAGGGGCTGCGGACCATCGCCAGGTGCAGCATCCCCGGCAGGGTGATGTTGTCGGTCCAACGGGTGCGGCCGGTGATCAGCCGCTGGTCCTCCTTGCGCCGCCGGCTCGCCCGATCTCCTTGGCGGCCGGTGCGTCCTGGACGGCGGTCATGAGTTCACCTCCTGGCCAGAGGCGTGCTGCACGGCGCGGACGATGTTGTGGTAGCCGGTGCACCGGCAGAGGTTGCCCTCGAGCCCGAGGCGGATCTCCTCCTCGGTGGGCTTCGGGTTCTCCTTCAGCAGGTCGACGCTCTGCATGATCATCCCCGGCGTGCAGAAGCCGCACTGGAGGCCGTGGCACTCGCGGAAGGACTCCTGCACCTGGTGCAGCTGTCCGTCCTGGGCCAGCCCCTCGATGGTGGTGACCTCGCTGCCGTCGGCCTGCACGGCCAGCACGTTGCAGGACTTCACGCTGGTGCCGTCGAGGTGGACCGTGCACGCGCCGCAGTTGCTGGTGTCGCAGCCGATCACGGTGCCGGTCTTGCCGAGCCGCTCGCGGAGGTACTGCACCAGCAGCATTCGCGGTTCCACGTCGTCCGAGACCTTCGTCCCGTCGACCGTGAGGTTGATCTGGGTCATGAGCTCTCCCTTGAGCGTGACGCCGGGCGGGTGATGTGGCTCACGTTAAGGAGAGGCGGTTGGGTGTTGGTTGGCGCTCAGCAGCGCTGACCCGTCAGAAGATCTTCTGACGGGTCAGCGGGAAATGGCGAGGGATGGGTACCCGCGGATCCATGGCTGCCGGAATCGTCCTCATCATCATCGGCGCGATCTTCGCCTTCGCCCTGAAAGCCGAGTCGGTCGACGGGGTGGCCCAGACCGAGCAGACCACGGTGGTCGAACGCAAGGTCGACTGACAACGCGGTGGATGGGATCAGCGGGGGGATCGATAGACGGCAACTGCCGCGGCGGCGAAGCCGATCGCGTTCAGGCCCCAGGCGGCGCCGTCGAGGGTGTGGTTGGGCGCGACCACGGCGGCCACGAAGTGCAGCGGCTGGGAGACGATCGTGATCACGGCCGCCCAAGCCGGCACGCAGTGGGACCGCAGCATCGCCACGCCGAGCAGCACGGTGCCCACGACATGGCCGACGACGAAGATCCCCGTCGCGATCCCGACGATGGGATGGGCCGCATCGAGCACGCTGACGACCGACGCCTGCGAGCGCGCCGGACTCCGAGCCGGCCCAGATCGCGTGGTCGACGATCAGTAGCACCGGCAGCATCAAGTACGCCGGCACCAGCAGCGTCAGCGACACGGCCGTGAGCTTGGGCGCCCCGTCGCGCACCAGCCGACCGATGGCGAGGGAGCCGGGCACGATCGTGAGCGCGGCACCGAGTCCGAGCCACAGCACCAGGGCGAGCGCCCCTGGGTCGGCGTATCCCTCGCGCACCATCTCCGTGGTGCTGTCGATGGTCTCGTAGGGCAGCACGTAGCGCAGCACGGCGACCAGCGCCGCGCCGATCGGCGCGAGCACGGCGAGGGCGACCCAACCGTTGCCCGTGCTGGTCTCGGTGCGGGTGGCAGTGGTCGTCGTCATGCCGCCACCGCCTGACGGGATCCGGCCAGGGCGAGCACGATCCCCAGCACGGTCAGCGCGACGGTGCCGGCCGAGACGGCGACGACGCCTGCCGGCACGTCGCCGATGAAGAACGCCGGCAGGGTCAGCAGCGCCGACAGCAAGCGGGTCACCACCACGCCGACGAGCGCCGGGCGCTGTCCCGCGCCAGGCGCCGCGCAGGAAGACGAGCGAACGCGGCGCCGAGGGCGGCCGCGACGACCGCGATCGACATCGGCGGGTGGTCTCCGTCGGTGACGAAGGGAAGCGAGAGGTCGGCGACCGACAGCACGCCGAGCAGGACCAGGGCGAACCTGGGCAGTGCGTTCATGGGGGCTCCAGAGGTGAGAAGGGCTGACTCGACACCGTGCGGCCGGTCGGTCTCCCTCGGCATGGGCCGGGATGACCGATCCGCGGGGAATCCGCCCGGAGAGGTCGGGAGTCCGTTCCCTCCCCATCGGGAGTCCGCCGAGAGCACACTGAGCCCATGACCCGACGTGCCCTCCTCGCCGGCGCGCTCGTATCGGCGGAGGTCGTCGCTGCCGTCGTCCTCAGCCTGGTGCTCGGGCTGTCGTGGTCGGAGGCGCTCGACGGGTTCATCGTCACCAACGCCCTGATGGGCGCGGCGTTCGGCCTGTGCGGCGCCGTGATCGCCTGGCACCGACCGAAGAACCCGGTCGGCTGGCTCCTCGTGGCCGACGGCCTCGGGCACGCGACCACCGCGTTGGCGGTGCCCCTCGCCGGCATCCTGGCCGAGCAGGGGGCTCCGCTCGAGCTACAGCGAGCTGCGGTCACCGTGGCCGCGTGGTCCTGGCCGTGGTCGATCGCGCTCTTCCTGCCGTTGGCCTTGATGCTCTTCCCCACCGGCGGCCTCCCGTCGCCGCGGTGGCGTCCGGTGGCGATCGGGTTCGTGGTGACCGCGCCGCTGTTCGCAGTCGAGCTCGGCACCGCGCCGGAGCCGATGCTCCCGCGGCTTCCGCGGGGCTACCTCACGCTTTCCGACCACGACGCCCTGATGCCGTTGTGGACGGTGTCCGAGCTGCGGGTGCTGGCCTTCCTGGTGGTCGCCCTGGTCGCGCTCAGCCTCCGCTACCGCAGAGGCGCCGAGCGCGTGCGCAGCCAGCTGGCCTGGCTGCTCATGGCGACGGTCGCCGTGATCGCGGTCGTGGTGCCCTGGGCCCTCGTTGCGGGCACGCCGGTGCTGGTGCTCTTCGCGATCCCGCTGATCCCGGTCGCGATCACCGTCGCGATCCTGCGCCACCAGCTGCTCGACATCAGGCTGGTCGTCTCCCGCGCCCTCACCTGGCTGCTGCTCTCGCTCGGAGCCCTGACCGTCTACCTGGTGCTCGTCACGGTGCTGGACCGCCTGCTCGGCGCCTGGACCGAACGATCCGTGCTCGCCACGCTGGCGGTGGCGCTGATGGTCGGGCCGCTCTACCCGCGCCTGCAGCGCCTCGTCGAGCAGGCGACGTACGGCGAACGGCGCGACCCGGCCCGGGTGATGTCGTCGGTGGGCCCGCACCTGCAGGCCGACGGGGCGTCGTTCACCGCGGTGGCCGAGTCACTCTCGACCACGCTGCGGATGCCGTACGTCGCCGTGCGCGACGAGCAGGACCGGCTGCTCGGCGAGGCGGGCAACCGCGAGGTGCCCCATCACCGCGTGGAGCTGGGCCGCGGCGACCAGGTGGTCGGCAGCCTGGTGCTCGGCCTGCGACCCGGCGAGCGCAGCCTCTCCCCCAAGGACCTCCAGGGCGTCGCCCTGCTGACCGGCCCGCTGTCCCTGGCGGTGCACGCCACCACCCTCAGCGAGGAGCTGCAGGTCTCCCGCGAGCGCCAGGTCACGGCGGTCGAGGAGGAGCGCCGCCGGCTGCGGCGCGAGCTGCACGACGGTCTCGGCCCCGGGCTGACCGGCCTGGCGCTGTCCGCCGACGCCGCCGCCAACCTGCGCGACACCGATCCCGAACGGGCCGACGAGCTGGTGCGGCGTACCCAGGTCGAAGCCCGACGGGCCATCGACAGCGTCCGCCGGGTGGTCGACCAGCTCCGGCCGCCGGTGCTCGACGAGCTCGGACTCGTCGAGGCGCTGCGGCAGCGGGTGGAGCAGCTGTCCTACCGCAGCGACGGCAGCCGTCTCGACGTCCGCGTCGACAGCGACCCGCTGCCGGCGCTGCCTGCCGCGCTCGAGGTTGCCGTCTACCGGATCGCCACCGAGGCGCTGACCAACATCGCCCGGCACGCGTCGGCGACCACCGCGAGCCTGACGGTGCGCTACGGCGACGAGCTCGAGGTGTGCATCCGCGACGACGGCGGGGTGATCGATGACTGGCGCCCGGGCGTGGGCCTGTCCGGCATGCGCCAGCGCATCGACGAGCTGGGCGGCCGGCTCGAGGCCGGCCCGGACGGGACTGGTGGCCGGGTGCTGGCGACGTTCCCGCTGGTGACCGCATGAATGCCCCCATCCGGGTGCTCATCGCCGACGACCACCCCGTGGTGCGCGACGGACTGACCACGCTGCTGTCGTCGGTGACCGGCTTCGACGTCGTGGCGGAGGTCGGCAACGGCTCCGACGCGGTGCGCGAAGCGGTCGTGCACTCCCCCGACGTCGCGCTGGTCGACCTGCAGATGCCGGGGATGGACGGGTTCGAGGCGACCCGGGAGATCACCCGGGTGGCGCCGTCGGTCGCGGTGCTGATCCTGACCATGCACGAGGACGACGACTCGGTGTTCGCGGCGATGCGGGCCGGCGCCCGGGGCTACCTGGTCAAGGGTGCGACGCAGGAGGAGATCCTCGGCGGGATCACCGCGGTCGCCCGGGGCGAGGCGATCTTCGGGCCCGGGGTGGCGCAGCGGGTGCTGGCCTTCTTCCGGGCGGGGCCGACCGCGGCCGAGCCGGCGTTCCCGGAGCTGACGCCGCGCGAGCGGGAGATCCTCGACCTGCTCGCAGCCGGCCTCGGCAACGTGGCCATCGCCGAGCGCCTGTCGCTGGCCGCGAAGACCGTCGCCAACAACGTCTCGTCGATCTTCGTCAAGCTCCAGGTGGCCGGGCGCTCGGAGGCGATCGTCCGGGCCCGCGAGGCCGGCCTCGGGCGACGGCCCGATGCGTCCGGCCGGTGGCTAGCGGGTGGCGGCGGCGAGCTTGCCCTTGAGCAGGGCCTTGGTGGGGTGCGGGAGCTCGCCCAGCGCGGCCAGGCAGCGCTCCAGCACCGCGGTGTCGTACGGCGCGAGCTCGCTGTAGCGGAGCACGGCGTCGGGCTCGGGGTCGGCCAGCAGCGCCTCGCGCAGCGCGACCGCGACGTACTCGGCCATGTCGCTGAGCGTGGGTGAGTTGGAGCCTGGCAGCAGGTCGCCGCCGTACGCCTCGACCGCGGCGGAGACGTTGCCCGCGCGCAGGAGCCCGAGCACGTGATCGACATCGGTGGCGATCGGCATCAGGAGGCGGTAGGGGCGGGAGCCGAGCTGGCCGCCGAGCGCCGAGCGCAGGTGCGAGACCTCCGCCTTGAGGGTGGAGAAGGTGATCGCCTGGTCGCCGTAGAGCTGGGCGTGCAGCTGCTCCAGCGAGAGCCCGTCGGGGTGCAGCGCGAGCAGCGCCAGGATCTCGGTCTGGCGGCGGTTGAGCAGCAGCCGCTGCCCGTCGAGCCGGACCTCGGCGGTGCCGAGGAGGGTCATCACCAGGCCGGGGTCGCCGGTCTCGTCGAGGAGCGCCGAGGGGTGGTACGTCGAGCGCGGCAGGGCCGACTCGATCAGCCGGGCCATCACCCGAGCCGTCGCCAGCCCGATCGGGTGGGTGCGGTCCCAGGTCGTCGACAGGTCGATCACGCCGAGCTTGTGGCCGGTGGTCGGGTCGAACACCGGCGCGGCCCAGCACACCCAGTTGTGCACGAAGGTCGCGTAGTGCTCGGCGCTGAAGACCATCGACGGCTCCGCCAGGCGGTTGGCCAGATCGAGGGCGTTGGTGCCGACCGACTCGTCGTCCCAGCGCCCGCCGGGCACGAAGTTGACGGTCTCGGCGCTGCGGCGCATCACCCGGCCGCCGTAGGTCCACAGGATGCGGGTCTCGGCGTCGGTCACCGCGAGCACCAGGTCGCCGTCCTCGGCGGTGCGCCGGAGCTCGGACTCAACGTTCTCGACCGCCGCCTGCAGTGGCGAGTCGCGCCAGATCGACTGGGTCTCGCCCTCGTCGGCCAGCGGCGCCTCGGCCACGTCGCTGGAGATCGCCGCCTCGGAGCGGGTCCAGCTGGTCAGGATCTCGGGGCGGACCACGGCCTCGGCCTTGTCGCCCAGCTCGACGAACGAGGTCCACGCGCGCAGCGCTTCCAGCTTGCGCGTCTGAAGCTCACTGCGACCCATCCCCGGCTCCCGTCCTGGTCTAGTCAACGTAGCACCGGGGTGTGAGGGCGATCACTCGGCGAGACCGCGTCGGCTGATTGCCTTCAGCGACCCCGATTCGTCAGGGACTACCCCAACGGCGGCGGAGGAACGGCACGGTCCGCTCGATCGAGTCCTGCCAGCGCGGCACGAAGGAGTGGTGCTCGCCCTCGTAGGCCTCGAGGGTGCTGTCGACGCCGGCCCGTTCCAGCAGCCGTTGGGTGGTGCGCGCCCACGGGAACGGGCAGGTCTCGTCGGTGGTGCCGTGGTGGATCAGGAGCGGCTCGGTGATCCGATCGAAGTAGGAGCGGGACGAGAGGTCCCGGTAGAAGCGGGGGTTGTCTCCTGGCGTGCCGAAGCGCGCGTAGAACCGCTGCAGCTCCTCGGGGCGGTTGGGCTCGGTGAAGTGCACGAGGTTCTCGGGGAAGCTCGAGCTCACCGACGCGTAGATCACCGCGGCCTCGACCAGGCCGGGGTAGGCGACCAGCGCGTTGAGGGTGATGCCGCCGCCCATGGACCTGCCGAGCATCGCCATCCGGTCGGGGTCGACGTACGGCTCACGCTCGAGGGCGAGCACGGCGTTGATCGCGTCGCGCGTGTAGCCCAGCCGGGTCTCGCGGTCGAAGGGTCCGACGGGCGGGTCGGACGTGTAGTGACCGCGGTAGTCGGTGTGGAGCACCGCGAAGCCCTGTCGCGCCAGCCAGTCCTGTTCGCGCGCGAGCCCCTGGCCGGTGGCGTAGACCTCCGGCTCGATGTAGCCGTGGTTGAGCACGATGCCGGGGAACGGGCCGCGACCGTGCGGCCGCAGCAGCACCCCGGAGATGGTGAGGTCGCCGCTGCGGTAGGTCACCCGCGAGCGCGTGTAGGCGTCGGTCTCGACCTCCACCGACACCTGGCGGATCCGGCTGGCCCGCCACTCCTCACGCATCAGCGACGGCAGCGACAGCCGGTGGCGTACGGCGGGGAGCAGCGGCTCCAAACCTCCCGTGACCCAGGGCGGAGGTGAGTAGTCGCTGCGGGGTTCGTCGGGGGCGGTGGCCGCGCTGGGAGTCGTGCTCGGACGATCGCCGACGCCGACGTCGTCGTTCAATCCTCGTCCGAGTCCGCACCCGAGCAGGCGGTGACGAGCACCAGCACCGCAGCCGCGAGCGCAGTGGTCAGCCGGTTCACGGGAGGACGTCGGTGTCGCGGTGGATCCGGCCGTCGGTCGAGGCGAGCCGCTCGCCGCTGCCGCCCCAGCGACCGGCGATGATCTCGGCGGCGATGCTGACCGCGGTCTCCTCGGGGGTGCGGGCGCCGAGGTCGAGGCCGATCGGGCTCGACAGGCGGCGCGATCTCCGCGTCGGTGATCCCGGCCTCGCGCAGCCGGTCGAGCCGGTCCTCATGGGTACGCCGCGAACCCATCGCCCCGACGTACGCCACCTCGGGCAGCCGGAGCGCGACCTCGAGCAACGGCACGTCGAACTTCGGGTCGTGGGTGAGCACCGTGATCACGGTGCGCCGGTCGATCCGGCCGGCCTCCTGCTCGGCGGCGAGGTAGCGGTGCGGCCAGTCGACGACCACCTCGTCGGCGTCCGGGAAGCGGCTGGTGGTGGCGAAGACCGGGCGGGCGTCGCACACGGTGACCTCGTAGCCGAGGAACCCACCGACCCGCGCGACCGCCGCCGCGAAGTCGATCGCTCCGAAGACCAGCATCCGCGGCCGGGGCGCGAACGCCCACACGAACACCCGCATCCCCTCACCCCGGCGCTCGCCGTCAGCGCCGTAGGTCAGCGTCGCGTTGTGTCCCGCCGCCAGCAGCCCCAGCGCATCGTCGTGCACCGCGTCGTCGGCCCGCTGTGAGCCGAGCGACCCCGATAGTCCCGGACGATCGGACGGTCGATCCGCCGATTCGACCGTCCCTTCGTCAGGGACTACCCCGCCCGGGCGGATGACCATGCGGCGGCCGAGCCAGGCGGGGTCGGGGTGCTCGATGACCGTGGCCAGGGCGACGGGGCGGCCGGCCTCGATGTCGGCTGCGAGGTCTCCGAGCTCGGGGAAGGTCTCGCGGGAGACCTTCTCGACGAAGACATCGAGGATGCCGCCGCAGGTCAGGCCGACCGCGAACGCGTCGTCGTCGGAGACGCCGTAGCGCTGCAGCACCGGCGTTCCGGACTCGACCACCGACTGGGCCAGGTCGTAGACGGCGCCCTCCACGCAGCCGCCCGACACCGAGCCGACGGCGGAGCCCTCAGGCCCGACCAGCATCGAGGCGCCCGCCGGCCGCGGGGCCGACTGGAACGTCGCCACGACGGTGCCGACGCCGACGGTCTCGCCGGCCTCCCACCACTTCATCAGCTCAGGAAGCACGTCACGCATGCGCGACCACCTCGACCAGCTCGGCGAAGGTCGCCAGCGAGTGACCCGCCAGGAAGTCGTCGCAGTGCGGCAGCGCCGCGAGGACGCCTTGCTGCACCGGCTCGTAGCCGGTCTTGCCGCGATGGGGGTTCACCCAGACCACCCGGTGGGCGATCCGGCGCAGTCGCGTCATCTGTACGCCGAGCAGCCCGGCGTCACCCCGCTCCCACCCGTCGCTGAAGACCACCACCACCGACCCGCGGGCCAGTCCGCGCCGGCCCCAGCGGTCCAGGAAGACCTTCATCGTCTCGCCGAGCCGGGTGCCGCCCGACCAGTCGGGCACCGTCTCGCCGGCGTTGACCAGCGCTCGCTCGGCATCGCGGCTGCGCAGGGCACGCGTCAGGTGGGTGAGCCGGGTGCCGACGGCGAACACCTCGACCGAGCCGCGCGGGCTCGCCACCACCATCCGGTGCGCCAGCCGCAGCAGTGCGTCGGCGTAGCCGCTCATCGAGCCGGACACGTCGACCAGCAGCACCACCCGCCGCGGCTTCGTGCCCCGCCGCCGCCACTCGATCGCGGCCGGCTCGCCCATCCGGCGCAGGCTCGCGCGCAGCGTGCGCGACGCATCGACGTCACCGCGGTGCCAGTGCTGGTGCCGCGACGTACGCCGCATCGGAGGTCGCGGATGCAGGGTCGCGAACATGCCCGCCAGTCGATGCTTCTCGGCCGCGCTGAGCGTTGCCAGGTCGCGATGCCGGAGCACCTCGGTGTCACTGGCCATCGCCCGCACCACGTCCTCGGCCGCTTCGCTCTCGCCACCGGCGGCCTGCTCGCTCAACGGCAGATCCGGGTACGCCGGCACGCTGGCCGTCGCCGGCCGGGCCCGCGGCAGCCCGTCGCGGGCGTTGAAGTAGGCCTCGAAGACCTGGTCGTAGCGCACCAGGTCGTCGGGTGAGGAGCACAGGGTCGCGCGGCCGGCGGCGTAGGTGGCGCGGCGGTCGTCGAGGCCGACCACGGCGGCGGCGTCGAGGTAGGTCTGGGCCCGGTCCTGGGTGACCGGCACCCCGGCAGCGCGGAGGGCGCGGGCGAACCCGAGCAGGATCACGTCAGCGTTCATGACCGCAACATCTGGTCCAGCGCCTGGCGCACGCGCTCCGCGTCCTCGCGGTACTTCACGAGCGCGCCCAGGGTCCGCGCCGACGACTCGAGGTCGAGCTCGGTCGTGCCGAGCGTGTGCAGGGCTCGCGCCCAGTCGAGCGTCTCGGCGACACCCGGCGGCTTCTCCAGGTCGTCGCGCTCACGCAGCTGCTGCACGACGGCGACGATCTGGCGCGCCAGCGCCTCGGAGACCTCGGGCGCGCGGGAGCGCACGATCGCGACCTCACGATCCAGGCCGGGGTGGTCGATCCAGTGGTAGAGGCAGCGTCGCTTGAGCGCGTCGTGCAGCTCGCGGGTGCGGTTGGAGGTCAGCACGACGACCGGCGGCGTCGCGGCCCGGATGGTGCCGTACTCCGGGATCGTCACCTGGTAGGTCGACAGCACCTCGAGCAGGAACGCCTCGAACTCGTCGTCGGCCCGGTCCACCTCGTCGACCAGCAGCACCGCCGGGCTCTGCTGGAGCGCCGCCAGCACCGGCCGCGCCAGCAGGAAGCGCTCGTCGTACAGGCTCTTCTCGGCCTCGGTGGCGTCGATCCCCTCGGAGCCGGCAGCGGAGCCGGCCGCCTCGAGCGCCCGGAGGTGCAGGATCTGGCGCGGGAAGTCCCAGTCGTAGAGCGCCTGCGTGGCATCGATGCCCTCGTAGCACTGCAGCCGGATCAGCGGCAGGTCGAGCGCCTGGGCCAGCGACTCGGCGAGAGCGGTCTTCCCGGTGCCGGGCTCCCCCTCCAGCAGCAGCGGCCGTCCCATCCGCAATGCCAGGAAGGTGACCGTCGCGAGGTCGTCGTCGCACAGGTAGCCGGTCGCGCCGAGACGTGCGGCGACCTCGCCCAGTCGGCCAGCCCCGGTGTCGACTCCATTCCTTCAGGCTACTCAGCGGGGTGTTGGCCGGAGGTTGGCCGGATCCGCGCTGACCCGTCAGAAGATCTTCTGACGGGTCAGCGTTCGTCCTGGTCGCGGCCGGTGGCCAGGTCGCCGCACTCGACGAGGGTGACCTCGTGGGCGTCGAGGTAGTGGCGGGCGCCGAAGTCTCCGGTCGCCGACGCCGCCACGCCGGCCCAGTGGTCGCGGCCGATCACGACCGGGTGCCCCGGCCTGCCGTCGTACGCCGCCCGGCTGAGCGTGGAGCGGCCGGCGCCCGACCACGACCCGGCGGACCACCTCGGCGGTCACATCCGGCAGGTCGACCAGGCTCAGCACGGCGACGTCGGAGTCGCCGAGGGCCGCCAGGCCGGCCCGCAACGAGGCAGACATGCCCTCGGCCCAGTCGTCGGCCACGACCGCGGTCACGCCGTCGGGCACCAGCGGCAGCGCCTCCGCCGCCCGGGCCCCCAGCACCACGGTCACCGCGTCACAGCCCCCGTTGACCAGCGTCGCCACCGACCGCTGCAGCCACGAGGTGCCGTCGGCGTCACGCATCAGTGCCTTGGGCATGCCGATCCGAGAGCCCGCGCCAGCTGCCAGCAGTAGTCCGTGCACGAGACCAGTGTCCCAGTACGGAGTTGACTTCGAGTTAACTTCAAGTTCTACCGTCGCCTTCATGACAGACCACGTGTACCGCGTCGACAGGTTCCGAGTGCCATCGAGTGTCCGGGAGGAGTTCCTGGTGGAGGTGCTGAGGACCCACGAGCTGCTCCGGAAGCAGCCGGGCTTCCGCTACGACCTGCTCCTCGAGCAGGAGTCGACCCCCGACGAGGTCGGTATCGTCACCGTCGCCGCCTGGGACGACCAGGCAGCCGCGGGCGCGGCCGGTGCGGCGGTCGTCGAGATGCGCCGGACCAGCAGCTTCGACCCGGGCGCCTTCATGTCCCGCCTCGGCGTCACCGCCGACCTGGGCAACTATCGAGAGCTGGCTTAGCCCGGGAAGGCCTCGACGAAGAGCTGCTCCAGCTCGGGCGACCACGCCCCGCTGTAGCCGCACACCGAGACCTGGCCGTCGGCCGCTGAGACGAGGTAGCGCCCACCGACCTCGAACTGCACCGCCAGCAGCAGCCCCTCGAGCGCCTCGGGCGGCGCCTCGACCCGCACGAGGTCGGTCGGCTCGCCGGCGTAGAAGATCCGGGGCCTCAGGGTGACCAAGCCGGCAGTGACGTCGTCGACCACGCCGTCGAAGGCCAGCTCCTGCTGACCCAGGATGTCTGCGGTCGGCACGGCGCACTTCGCGGAGGTCTCCGCGGGCGCGGTCAGCGAGGTGACCGTCGCGGGATCGGCGGGCTCGCCGCTCGGGTCGGCCGTGGGCACGTCGTCGTCGGCGCGCTGGAGGAGGGCGAACGTGCTCACGCCCGCGATGAGCAGCACCGCCGCGGCCGCGACCAGCCAGGTCAGCCGGCTGCGCTCGTGTACGCCGGTCTGCCGCGTCTCCGGGATGTGGGTGTCGAGGTCGTCGCTCACGGTGTCCTCCAGGAGTCGGGCCACCCAGGCGGGTTCGGCCGGCGGGAGGGAGGCGGCCGGGTCGATCGCACGCAGCTGGTCTCGCAGCTGCTGGTCGCTCGCGTCGTGATCATCGGTGGTCATGACTGCCTCCCCTCTCTCGACTCCTCATGTCCGGCACCGGCGCCACTCTTACCGAGCTCCTCGCGCAGTTTCTCCTTGGCCCGGTGCAGGCGCACGCTCGCGGCGTTCGACGTGATCTCGAGCGCCTCCGCGATCTCGGCTGCCGTCAGCTGCTCCCAGGCCCAGAGGCGGAGCAGCTCGGCGTCCGTCTCCGGCAGCGCGGCCAGCGCCTCAGCGAGGTCGGGACCATCATCGGGGGCCGACGACAGCTCGCTGGGCGGATCGACCGCAGCCACCTTGGCCGCCACCCGTTCCTGCCGGCGCCCGCTGCGCAGGGCGTTCGCCAGGCAGTTGCGGGCCACGCCGTAGGCCCACGGCAGTGGCTCGTCCGGTATGTCGTCGAGCCGCCGCCAGCAGACCAGCAGCGTGTCCGCCAGCACGTCGTCGGCAGTCTCGGGATCGGTGCGCCGCACCAGGAACCGGCGCAACGGATCGACGAGCTGGCGGGCCAGCGCCTCGAAGCGCTCGTCGTCGGTCACGCTGCCAACGGTTTCACATCACGCCGACTTCATGCGCCACCGTCGGAATCCAGCGGTAACGGTTGGGTGCCTATCGTCCAAGTATGGGCATGCAGACCCCCTATACGCCGTTGACGCGGATCGGCCACGAGCCGGACGCGTTCGAGGCGTTCTACCGCGACCATGTCGAGGCGGTGCAGCGGTTCGTGGCCAGGCGGGTCGACGATCCGCACCTCGCCGCCGATCTCACCGCCGACGTCTTCCTGGCCGCCATGGACAGTGCCCACACCTACTCCGCCGATCGGGGCCCGGTCGTCGCCTGGCTCTACGGCGTCGGGCGCAACACCATCGCCGCCGAGGTACGCCGCCGCAGCCGCGAGCTGCAGGCCGCCCGCCGGATCAGTGGTCACCGGCTGCTCGACCCGGCCTCACTGGCCCGGATCGAGGAGCGGATCGACGCCGAACGCGAGTCCCGGCGCCTCTACCGCGCCCTCGACGGACTCAACGACGAGGATCGCAAGCTGCTCGAGCTCGTTGCGCTGGACGGCCTGTCGGTCGCCGACGCGGCCCGGAGCCTGGGGGTGAAGCCGGCCACCGCGCGGGTTCGGCTGCACCGCAGCCGGGCCCGGATCACCAGCACCCTGCGTCGATCGGAGCCCGACCCGGGCCCCGTCGTCGCCCTCACCCCGGAGGTCACCCCATGACGAACCCACCTGTCACCCCACCCACCCTCGATCACTTCGAGGCCGGCCTGCTCCAGGAGCTCCGTGCGCACGTCGCCACCCGCTCCCCCGAGGCGGCCGTCGAGCCGGAGACGCCGCGCTCCCACAAGCGCCGCTGGGCGGCCGGGTTCGCCGTCGCGGCCGCGGCGGCGACCGCGTTCGTGGTCGCCTCGCCCGGTGGCCCCGCCACCAGCCCGGCGTACGCCGTCGACGAGGACTCCGACGGCGACGTCGTGGTCACCATCCACCGGCTCGAGGACTCCGCTGGTCTCGAGGACGCGCTCCGCGACAAGGGCATCGACGCCGAGGTCAGCTTCCAGCCGAGCGACTCCGGTGACCTCGGCATCACCTACTACGTCGACTCGGAGGGCAACCTCGGGCAGGGGCCACCTCCGACCGAGGGCGGTTCGACCGACGTGCAGGAGGACAACGCCGGCGGCGGACCGGAGCTCGAGTCCAGCGGGGGCGCCGTCACGGGCGTGGAGCCCGCCGAGGGAGGAGAGGGCCCGGGCCCTGCCGACTGCGGCTGGGACCAGGGAGACCCGGCCACGCTGAGCCAGGAGGGCGACGACTGGGTGCTGCGGATCCCGGCCGACTCCCCGCTGCAGGACCGGGAGGTCCGGATCACGACCGGCGAGGGCGGCGACCTGATGGTGTCGTACCCCGGCAACACGCCCAACTCGCACTGCGGCGTCGCCACCGTCGGCTGACCCAGGCGCCGGCGCCTGAGATGCAGCAAGGCCCCCGCCTCTCGGCGGGGGCCTTGCTGTTGGTGTCTAGCGGGAGAAGCGTGGACTCAGAAGTCCATGCCGCCCATGCCGCCCATGTCGCCACCGCCGGGCATGGCCTGAGCCTTCTCCGGCTTGTCGGCCACAACGGCCTCGGTGGTGAGGAAGAGCGCCGCGATGGAGGCGGCGTTCTGCAGGGCCGAGCGGGTCACCTTGGCGGGGTCGATGATGCCTTCGGCGATCATGTCGACGTACTCGCCCGTGGCCGCGTTGAGGCCGTGGCCCGGCGTCAGGTTGCGCACCTTCTCCGCAACGACGCCGCCCTCGAGACCGGCGTTGATCGCGATCTGCTTCAGCGGAGCCTCGGTCGCGTAGCGAACGATGTTGGCACCGGTCGCCTCGTCACCCGTGAGGTCCAGCTTGGCGAACGCGATGTCGGCTGCCTGCACCAGTGCGACGCCGCCACCGGCGACGATGCCCTCTTCGACGGCCGCCTTCGCGTTGCGAACGGCGTCCTCGATGCGGTGCTTGCGCTCCTTCAGCTCGACCTCGGTGGCCGCGCCGACCTTGATCACCGCAACGCCGCCGGCCAGCTTGGCCAGGCGCTCCTGCAGCTTCTCGCGGTCGTAGTCGGAGTCCGACTTCTCGATCTCGGCCCGGATCTGGTTGACCCGGCCCTCGATCTGGGCGGGGTCGCCCGCGCCCTCGACGATCGTGGTCTCGTCCTTGGTGATGACGACCTTGCGGGCCTGGCCGAGGAGCTCGATGCCGGCCGACTCGAGCTTGAGGCCGACCTCCTCGGAGATGACCTGGCCACCGGTGAGGATCGCGATGTCCTGCAGCATGGCCTTGCGGCGGTCACCGAAGCCCGGCGCCTTGACGGCAGCGGACTTGAAGGTGCCGCGGATCTTGTTGACGACCAGCGTCGACAGAGCCTCGCCATCCACGTCCTCGGACAGGATGAGCAGCGGCTTGCCCGACTGCATGACCTTCTCCAGGAGCGGCAGCAGGTCCTTGACGCTGCTGACCTTGGAGTTGGCGATCAGGACGTAGGGGTCCTCGAGGACCGTCTCCATCCGCTCGGGGTCGGTCACGAAGTAGGCCGAGATGTAGCCCTTGTCGAACCGCATGCCCTCGGTGAGCTCCAGGTCGAGGCCGAACGTGTTCGACTCCTCGACCGTGATGACGCCTTCCTTGCCGACCTTGTCCATCGCCTCGGCGATGATGTCGCCGACGGTGGGGTCAGCGGCGGAGATGCTCGCGGTCGACGCGATCTGCTCCTTGGTCTCGACGTCCTTGGCCATGCCGAGCAGCTGCTCGGACACGGCCTCGACAGCGGCCTCGATGCCACGCTTGAGGCCCATCGGGTTCGCACCCGCGGCCACGTTGCGCAGACCCTCGCGGACCATCGCCTGAGCGAGCACGGTGGCCGTCGTCGTGCCGTCACCGGCAACGTCGTCGGTCTTCTTGGCAACTTCCTTGACGAGCTCGGCACCGATCTTCTCGTACGGGTCCTCGAGCTCGATCTCCTTGGCGATGCTCACACCATCGTTGGTGATGGTGGGCGCGCCCCACTTCTTCTCGAGTACGACGTTGCGGCCCTTGGGGCCGAGCGTGACCTTGACGGCGTCCGCGAGCGTGTTCATGCCACGCTCGAGGCCGCGCCGGGCCTCCTCGTTGAAAGCAATCAGCTTCGGCATAACTCCAGCGATTCCTTCGCATTCAGAGTTTGGACGGACCGGATCGTTGCCCGCGACGGACGGCCAGGCCGAACCGGCGAACCCTTCCCGCCGACGCTGCTGACCTCAACTCCCCGGACCGGGGATTGTTGGTGGTGCGTTGTCACTCTCATGGCGAGAGTGCCAGCCTCATGTTTAGCACTCGACCCGGTCGAGTGCAAACAGTGGGGTGCGCCAGTCAGTCGGACCGATGGGCGTGAGCGTGCGCCGGGCCGGCACCCTTCCCGGTGCTGGTCGACGCGAGCTCCAGCAGCTGCTTCGTGCTGCCGTCGTAGACCAGTGCGCCGGGTTCGCTGACGAAGTAGGGGTGGCCGAGGCCCGAGCCTCCCGCGTCGCGGAAGGTCCAGTCGGTCCACGGCGCCGGCACGCACCCGTCGCCGGCGAGCCACAGCGGGTAGCCCGCGAGCTCGGGGTCGGGATCGATGGACCTCGTGAGGAACCGCGTGCTCGCGACCACCATCGGTGGGCGCTCGACCAGGCGCTCGACCTCGGTGAGCCACGCGAGCGCCCAGGTCGTCATGTCCTCCGGCGAGACCGTGCGGGGGTTGAGGCCGAGGGCCAGCGCCGGTGGCAGCGTGCCGCGCAGCGACCCACCCATCGCGCGGACAGCCGCCCGGGCCTCCAGGACGGCATCCTCTTCGACGCTGCGTGCCTCCGGCAGGCCAGGCTCGGCCCAGTGGACGTAGCCGACCACGATGCCGGCCTGGCGCGCCGCCTCGGTGTCGCGCTGCGCGAAGTGGTTGACCTGCACCGGGTCGCGCTCGCCCTCGCTGACCTTCAGATAGGCGAACGCCGGCGGGTGCTCGCTGCGGGTCACCCGCTCCCAGTCTCCGCCGTGCGAGTTGGTGTGCTGGTTCTTGTTCACGTCGATGCCCCACACGACGTCCCGCAGAGCGGGCACGCCGCTCGGACACGGATGGTCGGGCGGCGACCCGGCCGAGTCGGCCGGGTCGTCGCCACGGCTGGTGTGCACGAAGAACGCTGCGGCCACGACTGCCAGCACCACCGCCGCTCCGACCAGCACTCGCCCGATCCGCATGCGTCGAGTTCAGCACATGAGTCACCTACGCTCGCAACGCCTCCGTGGGCGAGAGGCGGGCGGCGCGGGTGGCTGGGTAGACGCCGGCCAGGACTCCGATGACGACCGCGGCGGCCAGGCCGTAGCCGACCGCGGAGAGCGGCACGACGTACGACGCGTCCTGGTACACGGCGTACCCGAACGTCACCAGGGCCCCGATGCCGATGCCGAGCACACCACCGGCCAGCGAGAGCAGCAGCGACTCGACCAGGAACTGCGTGCGCACATGACGCTTGGTCGCGCCGAGGGCCCGGCGCAGCCCGATCTCACCGCGCCGCTCGAGCACCGACATCACCATCACGTTGGCCGTGCCGACCGCGCCGACCAGCAGCGCGACCGCGCCGAGTCCGAGGAAGAGCGAAGTGAACGCGTCACCCGCCGCCGCCTTGGCCGCCAGTGCGTCCGACGGCCGGGAGACCTCGACGTTCTCGGGTTCCTCGGGGTTCGCCTGCGCGGGGAGTACGTCGGCGACGGCCTCGACCGTGTCCGGGTCGGCGCGCACGTAGAGACCCGACGGGGCGAGGTCGTCCTCGAGATAGGTCGCCGCGGCGTCGTAGCCGAGCAGCACCGAGCGGTCGATGTCGGAAGCCAGCGGCAGGGAACCGAGGATGCCGACGACCAGCCAGTTGCGGCCGTCGATGTAGACCGAGGTCCTGCCGTCCACCTCCTCGATGCCGAGCCGCTCGGCCGCGACCGACCCCAGCACCACGACCGGGAAGTCGTCGATCGCCTCGTCGAGGAACCTGCCGTCGGCCATCGTGCCCGCGAGCGTGTCGAGCAGCGACGCGTCGGCGGCGCGCACCGAGAGCCCGCCTGTCACGTTGGGGTCGGACAGCTCGGTGCGCAGGACCGGTCCGGTCAGGTCGGTGAACGTGGCGACGTCCTCGACCGGCTCGATGTTGCGCACCTGGGTCGCGGCCGTGTCCGGCAGGTCGGTGTTGCCGCCGAGGCCCATGCCCGAGCCGGACTGCACCTGGAGCAGGTTGGTGCCGAGGGCGTCGAGCTGGTCGAGCAGGTCGGCCTGCGAGCTGCGCGAGATGCCGAGCACGCTGACCACCGTGGCCACGCCGATCGCCACTCCGAGCGCCGACAGCAACGTCCGCACCCGGCGCGAGGACAACCCGACGGCGCCGGTGCGCAGCTGGTCACGCAGGCTGACCTTCGACCGCCTCACGCTTGTGGGGTCCCCGAGGAGTTGTTTCCTGGAGGAGCGAAGCGGGGGAAGGGAAGAACTTCTTGGGGTGTTCACGCTGGGACCTGCCGCGAGTCGTGCGTGACCAGGCCGTCGCGGATCTCGACCTGGCGCCGCATCGCGTCGGCCACCGCGTGCTCGTGGGTGATCACGACGATCGTGGTGCCGTCGACCTCGTTGAGCTCGTGCAGCAGACCGAGCACCTCGTCGCCGCTGTGGGTGTCGAGGTTGCCGGTGGGCTCGTCCGCGAAGACGATCGCCGGCCGGTTGAGCAGCGCCCGGGCGATGGCCACCCGTTGCCGCTCGCCACCGCTGAGCATCCGGGGCGGGTGGGCGGCGCGGTTCTCCAGCCCGACCTTCACCAGCATCTCGCGGGCCCGCTGCTGGCGGGCCGACCGGTGCACCCCGCCGTACAGCAGACCCTGCGCGACGTTGTCGAGAGCGGTCAGCCCCTCGAGCAGATGGAAGGACTGGAACACGAACCCGATCCGGTGCGCGCGCAGCCCCGCCAGCTCGACCTCGGACATCTCGGCCGTGTCGTGTCCGTCGATCACCACGGTGCCCGAGCTGCCGCGGTCGAGCGTGCCCATGATGTGGAGCAACGTGGACTTGCCGGACCCGGAGGGGCCGATGACGGACACCAGCTCCCCCGGGTCGACGGCAAGGTCGATGCCGTGCAGCACCTCGAGGTCGCCGTAGCTCTTGCGGAGCCGGCGCACCTCCAGCACGGGAGTACCTGTGTCGAGCGCGGCGGTCATGCGGGCACCTCGATCCGGTCGCCGGCCTCGAGGCCGGAGGTGATCTCGACGTAGCCGGCGGCGTAGAGGCCGGTCTCGACGGCCACCAGCTCACCGCTCTCGAGGCGTACGGCGAAGCCACCTTCGGCCAGCGCCACCAGGGCGGTCACGGGCACGGCTGCGACCTGCTGGCGGGTGTCGCGGGTCAGGTCGACCGTGACCGGTGCGGCACTCAGGCCCGCCACCCTCTTGGGTTCGTCGAGGGTGAGGGTCACCGGGATCGTGGCCTCGGCCGACGGGTCCTCGGACTCGGAGTCGGTGGCTGTCGCGGCGGTGCCGACGCTGTCGACCGTTGCCATCACGGTCGAACCGTCCGGCAGGGTCACCGTCGCCTTCGCGCCGATCTCGGCCAGCGCCTCGTCGGCCGGGTCGAGGTCGATGGTCACCGCGCGCCGGGTGCTGGTGGCGTCGTACAACGGAGTGGACGCGGCCGCGGTGAGCTGGGTGCCGATCGTGGCCTGCGGGGCACCGACCCGGACCGCCTCGGGCAGCACCACGAACTGCGCCGCGGTCACGACCCCGGTGTCGTCGAGCCCGAGGTCGTCCTGCAGGTCCTCGACCGCCTCCTGGGTGTAGTAGCTGAACTCCTTGTTGACGGTGCCGGGGTCGTAGCCGAGCCGCTCGAGGTTGCGTTCGAGCTGACGGACGTCGGCGCCGTCGTCGACGCCCCACGACAGCTCGCGGTAGAGCGGGAGCTTGCCGATGAGCAGCACGATCGGCTCGTCGTTGACGTCGTAGAGAGACTCACCGCGCTTGACCACCGAGCCCTCGTCGGGCAGGTCGGTGAGCACGCCCTCGGCCGAGCCGACCGAGACGGTCTGCTCGTCGGCGTACCCGAGATCGCCGGAGAGCCGTTCCGCGTCCTTGAGGGTGCGGAGCTCGACCGGCACCACCGTCGTGTCGGTCTCGGTGGTGGTGTCGTCGGCGCTGGCCTGCGGCTCCTCGCGGAGGTAGGTGACCCCCACCACCGAGCCGGCCGCGGCCAGCACGACCACCGTGCCGGCCACCGCGGTGCGCGCCCTCATTCGTCGCCCCCGGGCCGGTTCGGCATCACGTCCTCGCAGGCTTCCTGGGCCTCTTTGAACACCGAGCTCTCGGGGTCGATGCCGTTGAGGTCGATCCGGGCGCCACCTTCTTCGAACACCGGGTCGGGGAAGTCGGGCACGCCGTTGTCGCGCATGCACTGGGCGTGCTCGAGGGCGGCGTCCTGCATCTCCTGGCGGTCCTCTTCGGAGAAGTTGCCACCGCCCTGGGGGCGCAGGTCCTCGCAGGCCTCCATAGCCTTCTCCATCACCTCCTGGTCGAAGTCCACGCCGCCACCGGGTCCGCCCATGATCAGCCCGCCGTCGCCGTTGAGCTGAGGGTCAGGAAACTCAGGTACGCCGTTCTCCCGCATGCACTGGGCGAACGCCAGCGCCTGTTCCTCGAAATCGCCCTCGTCGGCAGTGTCGTAGGTCGTCGGCAGTGTCGTCGGCGTCGTCGCTCTCCTCGTCCGAGCTGTCGCCGGAGTCATCGAGCGTCGCGACGCCGGGGTCGTCGTCCCCGTTGGCTCCGCACGCGGCGACGAACGGGGTCAGCATCAGGGCCAGGAGCAGCAGGGCGACGCCGGGGTGGCGGGCGAGCCGTGGTTTCATCGGTTCCTCCTCATCGAGTGCGCTTCTCGTCGCGCGATGTGGAGGACGCTAGGAACCTCAGATGTGGGTCTCGCGTGGCTCGGCTGAGAGTTCGGTGAGGGCTGGCAGTGCGAATCCAACACGCGTCCCGCCGCCCGGTGCGTCGGTGAAGAAGACCGTGCCGCCGTGCTGGGCGACGGTGTCGGCGACGATCGCCAGGCCGAGCCCCGAACCCGGCAGCTCGCGGGCGGCCGGCGCCCGCCAGAACCGCTCGAACGCGTTGCCCTGGTCGGCGTCGGGGAGCCCGCCACCGGCGTCGTAGACGGCGACCTGCCCGGACAGCAGGCTCACCGCGATCGGGCCGTCGGAGAACTTCAGGGCGTTGTCGAGCAGGTTCAGGACCGCGCGCTCCAGCGCAGCCGGGTCGCCGCGCGCGACGAAGGGCTCGATCCGCAGGTCGAAGCGCCGGGCCGGGTCGCGGCGCTGGGCCCGCTCGACGGCACGCAGCACCACCTGGTCGAGCTCGACCTCGACGTGCTCACGCACCGGCTCGTCGCGGGCCAGCGCACCCAGCTCGCCGATCAGGGCGCTCAGCTCGTCGACCTGGCCGAGCACCGCCTGCTCGACCTGGCGTCGCTGCTGGGGGCTGAGCGGCTGGCCTCTGTCCTCGGAGCGCATCAGCCACTCGACGTTGGTGCGCAGGCTGGTGAGCGGGGTGCGCAGCTCGTGGCTGGAGTCCGCGATCAGCTGGCGCTGCCGTCGCCGGGAGCCGGCCAGCCGGTCGATCATCGAGTTGAACGCCGACGACAGTCGGGCCACCTCGTCGCGCCCGCGCACCTCGATCGGCACGTCGAGGTCCTCGGTCGCCGCCACGTGCTCGGCTGCCGCGGTGAGCCGGTCGACCGGACGGACCACGACCCGGGCCACGGCGAGCCCCGCGCCACCAGCCACCAGCACGCCGAGCGAGGCGACCAACAGGAGCCGCAAGGTCAGGTCGCTCAGGGTGGCGTCGACCTCTTCGAGGGAGCGGCTCACCCGCACGGCGTAGCCGTTCGCCGCCTGCGTGGTCAGCGTCCGGACGTGCTCGCCACCTGCAGTCGTGGCGTCCCGGAGCACCGACGGTCGCTCGCCCTGGGCGACCTCGATCTCGGCCTGGGTCGCCCGGATGAGCTCGTCCTGCCGCACGTTGGGGCAGCCGGAGCCGTCTGCTCTCAGGAGTTGCACCCGAGGGACCGGCAGCTCGTCCCGTTCGGGCGGCAGGGGTGGGGTGTCGCAGAGCGTCTCGACGGGCAGGGCGGTCGTCACACCGCTCGAGTTGATGCTCACGCGGACGCCGCCCTGGCCGAGCGAGGCGTCGATCTGGTCGCGCATGGAGTTCCTCGTTGCGATCCAGCCGAGGATGCTCGCGGCCACGATCGCGGCAGCCGTGGTCGCCGCGCAGAGCAGGGCGATGTTGGCCCGGAGCGGCAGCGCCTTCACGCCTGCTCCCGCAGCACGTAGCCGACGCCCCGCACGTTGTGCACCAGCCTCGAGCGATCGCCGACCTCGGTCTTGCGGCGCAGGTAGCCGACGAACACGTCCATCGTGTTGGAGCCCGGATCGAAGTCCAGGCCCCAGACCTCGCGGAGGATCACCTCGCGGGTCAGCACCTGCTTCGGATGGAGCAGGAACAGCTCGAGCAGGTCGTACTCCGTGCGCGTCAGCTCCAGCAGCACTCCGTCGCGCGTCACCTCGCGGGTCGCGCAGTCCAGGCTCAGGTCGGCGAACTCGAGCCGGTCGTCCTGCGGGCGGGCCTGGGCGCGACGCAGCAGCGCGCGGAGGCGGGCGAGCAGCTCCTCGAGCGCGAACGGCTTGACCAGGTAGTCGTCGGCCCCTGCGTCGAGCCCGTCGACCCGGTCGTCCGTGGCGTCGCGCGCGGTGAGCAGCAGCACGGGGACGTCGTAGCCCTTGGCGCGGATGCGGCGGCACACCTCCAGCCCGTCGACGATCGGCATCGTCACGTCGAGCACGACCACGTCGGGCAGCCCCTCGGCCAGGATCCCGAGCGCGCGGCCACCGTCGGACGCGGTGGCGACGTCGTAGCCCTCGAAGGTCAGGCCGCCCTGCAGGCTGTCGCGCACATCGGGCTCGTCGTCGACGACCAGGACGGTGGGCACCTCAGCACCCTGGACCGCCAACCTGAGAGATGTCGCAAAGGAAGCCGAGAGGACTACCGCCAGAAGTCTGCGTAGCTCGCCACGTAGCTCTGCTCGCCGGGTGTGAAGCCGGTGATCGTGGAGACCGTCTCGAAGGTGTGGGTGCCGACCGTCCACGCGATGATCCGCGGCGTGACGGACCGCGACTCGTACATCGCGACGTCGGCATCCGCCCAGCCGACGACCGGGCAGCACTGCAGCCAGCGCTCGTCGCCGCCCGGGCTGCCGGTGAACGTGAGGATCGTGGTCTGCTCGCCGCTGGTGACCAGGAACTCAGGTCGCTTGCGGTGGTCGGGCACCGGGAGGTCAGCACCCGAGCCCCAGCTCTGGAGTACGCCGGATCGACCGGTGCGGGCCGGTCCGAACTGGTACGACTCGTCGCGCTCGAGGTCGAGGGTGTTGCCGCCCTCGTCGAGCCTCGAAGTCGATGCGGGTCCGCTCGCCGGTGACGACGTCGAACGTCGGCCCGGCTCCGCCGGCGAACCTCGGGTCGTAGATCTCGGTGTCGCTGATCCAGGTCGCCTGCCAGGGGTCGACAGCTCCACCTGCGATCTTTCGCCATTCACCACGGGGTAGGTCGTAGACCATCAGCCCGTCGATCTGCGGGAAGGCGACGTACTCCCCCGTGGGCGAGAGCATCTCGTCATAAAGCGGCGGCCGCTGGCAGCAGCTGATCGTCGGATCCGGTCCGACGTCGGACAGGTCAAGAGTCCGATAGGTGCCGTCCACTGCGAGCAGGACCAGCCGTGCGTCGTCACCGTCGCCACTCACGCCGAAGGCGGCGACCGCGCGGTCGATGGGGTCGTCCTCGACCGGTGACGTCTCGGTGGCCAGATCGATCACCTCAGGGAGCGGTGGCCGACCCTCGGTCATCGTCGGCAGGGCGGCCTCCTCGGGCTGGGTCGGCGACCAGTAGACGGGCGCACCCGCGTAGTGACCGTCCGGCGTCTTGTTCACCTCTGGCGAGGGGGACGGCGCTGGGTCCGGAGAGTCGGCGGACTGGTTGCCGAGCACCGCGATGCCGCCGACCACCAGGAGCGTGGCCGCTGCTGCACCCGCGACGACTCCGAGCGCCCGCCGACGGCGTACGCCGCGCGAGGTGCTCCAGGCCGCGGCCGACAGGTCGGCGGTGGTGGTCACGTCGGCCACCTGGTCGCGGAGCAGGCTCCGGAGATCATGATCGGTCATCGCGGGTCTCCCAACAGTTCGGCGAGCTCGGGCGCGGCCTCGCGGAGGCGGCGCAGCGCGAGGTGGGTCTGGCTCTTCACGGTGCCGCCGGCGACCCCGAGGGTCTCGGCGGTGTCGCGCTCGGACAGGTCCTCGTAGAAGCGGAGCACGATCACCGCCCGCTGGCGCGGGGTCAGCGCAGCGAGGGCCCGGTCCAGTGACATCCGTCGGTCGACCGCTCCGGTCGGGTCCGGCTCCCGGCGTACGTCGTCGGAGATCTCGAGCACCACCTCGCGCTGGTGCTTGCGCCACCACGAGATGTTGTCGCGCACGATCACCTGCCGGGCGTAGGCCTCGGGGTTGCCAGTCTGGAGGCGCCGCCAGCGGACCGCGACCTTGGCCAGCGCCTCCTGCACCAGGTCCTCGGCGCGGTGCCGGTCACCCGTCAGCAGGATCGCCGTCCGCAGCAGCGCGAGCTGGCGGTCCTGCGCCCACGAGGTGAACGACTCTTCCTCCGACATGCCCTTCACAACGCGCGGGCGAGCCATTCGGTTGGTGGGCACGGTGATTTCGATGTGCGGAGCGCAGCGACGATCTCGAAAACACCGCTTCCCTGATGCGTGCGCTAGGCCAGAGAAAGAACGAGATCCGCGAAGTGATCTGCGTTGCCGGGGTCGACGTCGAGGTAGAGGCCCGGCTCGATCAGCTCGAGCTCGGAGACCGCCCAGCGGTCCTCCCAGACCATCATGTCGACGCGGGCGTAGGGGAGGTCGACGTCGAGCCGGGTCACCGCCGCCCGGACCGCGGCCTCGGCGAGGGCGGCCTGCTCGGCGCCGAGGGCGACCGCGCGGCTGCTGCCGCCGTGGTACTCGTGGACCCGGATCTCGTCGCCACCCGTGCTCTTGTCGACCTGGGAGACGGCGCGGCCGCCGAGCACGTAGACCGAGGTCTCGCCGGTGGTGCGCACCGACTCGACCAGGGGCTGGACGATCCAGGGCGCCTCGGTGAGCCCGACCAGACGTTCGTCCTCGAGGCTCGCGGCGATCACCACACCGACCCCGCCGGCGCCCGTGCGCGGTTTGATGACCGAGGTGCCCCAGCGGTCGACGGCCGCCTGCAGGCCGGTCACCAGGGTGTCGTTGTCCAGCAGGCCAGTGGGTACGACGTCGACGACAGCGGCGAGCTCGGTCAGGTAGGCCTTGTCGGCGTTCCAGGCGAACACCTCGGCGCCGTTGAGCAAGCGGCTGACCCGCTCGGTGGCCCTGGCCCAGTCCAGGAACTCCGCGCAGCGGCGCTGGTAGTCCCAGGTGGCGCGCACGGCGACGATGTCGGCGGCGGCCCAGTCGACGGCCGGGTCGTCCCAGCGCACCCAGGTCGAGTCGATGCCCCGGGCGGCCAGGGCCGCGGTCAGGTGGTGACCGTCGGGCTCGCCCTCCGGCATCAGCGCGAAGGTGGCCAGGAGCACCGAGGTCACTTGCGACCCAGACGCCGAATCCGCGACGGGACGGCGACGACTGCCCGGCCGGCCTTCCAGGTCGAGCTCGACTTGATGGCTGCGAGCTCCTGCTCGGCCTGCTCGGCGCGCTGCTTCAGCTTCTGGGCCCGCGCCCGGGCCTTCTCGAGCTCGCGCTCCTTCTGCCGCAGCTCCTTGGCCAGCATGGCGTGCATCTGCTTGACCGCCAGGCCGCCGTTGCGCCGGGCGAAGGCCAGCTCGCGCTCGAGCTTGGCGACACCCTTCTCGTAGTCGGTGTCGGTGTCGGTGTCGGGGTCGGTGTCGGGGGAGGTCACGACTTCCTCCAGAACTGCCCTGCCCAGTCGATCTCCTGCAGCGGCTCGGTGATGCCGTGCTGGTCGCGGAAGTCGTGGATCGCCTTGGCGCAGGCCGGCACGGCGCCGTAGTCGTCGACGATGACGTAGCCGCCCGGCGAGACCTTGTCGTAGAGGGCGTCGAGCGCGTCGATGGTCGAGGAGTACATGTCGCCGTCGAGGCGCAGCACCGACAGCTTGTCGATCGGCGCGGTCGGCAGGGTGTCGGAGAACCAGCCGACCAGGAACTTCACCTGGTCGTCGAGCAGGTCGTAGCGCTCGAAGTTCTCCTTGACCATCTCGACGGAGACGGCGAGGTCGGAGCGGGTGTGGTGCTGATCGCCGGTGTCGGCGGAGTGCTTCTTGGCGTCCGGCTCGGGCAGGCCCTCGAACGAGTCGGCGACCCAGACGTTGCGCGTGGTGTCGCCGTGCGCCTTGAGGATCGCGCGCATGAAGATGGTCGACCCGCCGCGCCAGGCGCCGGTCTCGATCAGGTCGCCGGGCACGTCGTCGGCGAGCACGCTCTCGACGCAGTGGCGGATGTTGCGCATCCGCTTCATGCCGATCATCGACTCGGCGTCGGCCGGCCAGTCCTTGCCGTCCTCGCGGGTCGCCGCGTCGAACTGCCCCGGCTCGACCATCCGGATGTCGCGGTCCTTGAGCACCCCGCGGATCAGCTCCCAGAGGTAGGACTCGTAGGAGCGTCCCCCCAGGTGCACGGTGACGTTGCGGCCTTCGAAGCCGTACCTGGTCAGGATCTTGGCCATCAGATCGAGGTACAGATCGGCGGCTGGGTTGGGGGTCACGCGGGCTCCTCGGAACGATCGGGAATCTCCGCGCAGACTACCGGCGGTCGGGCTGTCGTCGAGCGCCCGGCCCGAGCTTGCGAGGGCCGGAAACGCGCGAGAGATAGAGCTGGGCTCGGCGCCGGATCGAGCGAAGCGAAGATCTGGCGCGACCCTGTCGAAATCCGCCCCTCTCGCCCGTCATCCCCCTGAGAGACTGACCACCATCGAAAGGAACCGCCATGACTTCCTACATCGTCCTGCTGCCGGGTGACGAGTCCCTCTGGGAGAACATGACCCAGGAGGAGAAGAACGCCGTCTTCGCCAAGCACACCGAGTTCTCCGAGGCCCTCGCCGCGCGGGGTCACACGATCACCGGCGGGGCGGAGCTCCCTCACTCACGCGAGGCCAAGGTGGTCCGCCGGGGCACCGACGGGCTGACCATCACCGACGGCCCGTACGCCGAGGCGGTGGAGCAGCTGAGCGGCTTCTACCTCGTCGACTCCGACAACCTCGACGACCTGCTCGACTGCTGCGGCATCCTCGCCGACGCGGAGAGCGGCATCGAGGTGCGCAAGCTGCTGCTCGGTGAAGACAGCGAGGCCGCCGGCTGACCGAGGTCGAGCGTGTCCTGCGCAACGAGTGGGCCAGGCTGGTGGCCCTGCTCGTTGCGCAGTACCGCCGACTCGACCTCGCCGAGGACGGTCTCGGCGATGCCTTCGAAGCGGCCGCGCGCACCTGGCCGGACGGCGTACCCGACAATCCGACGGCGTGGCTGCTGACCACTGCCCGGCACCGGATCATCGACCGCCTGCGCTCCGAGTCGGTGGCGGGTCGCAAGCTGCCCCTGCTGGCGGTGGAGGCGCACCTCACCGAGGAGGCGCAGCGCGTGATGGCCGACGCCGGCGAACCGCTGGTCGACGAGCGGCTGCGGCTCGTGCTGCTCTGCGCCCATCCTGCGCTGGCTCCCGAGAGCGCCGCGGCGCTGACCCTGCGTCTGGTGCTCGGGGTGAGCACCGCCGACATCGCGCGGCTGTTCCTGGTGTCGCAGGCGACGATGGCGGCCCGGCTGACGCGGGCCCGCAAGCGGCTGGCGGCCGAGTCGTTCTCGGTGCCCGTCGGTGCCGAGCTCGAGGCGCGCGTCGCCGCCGTCGCCGACATCGCCTACCTGGCGTTCACCGCCGGCTACGCGCCCGGCTCGGGCGCCGACGTGCTGCGGGCCGAGGAGGCGGGCGAGGCGATCCGGCTGGTGCGGGTGCTGCGGTCGCTCCTTCCCCAGGAGTACGCCGGCCGGCTGGACCTCGACGCGCTGCTCGCGTTGATGCTGCTCCAGCACTCCCGTCGCGACGCCCGGGTGGCCGACGGGAGGCTGGTGCTGCTGCCCGAGCAGGAGCGGGAGCTCTGGCACCACGAGCGAGATCGTCGAGGCGATGTCGCTGCTGCAGCCGTGGCTCGCGGCGCCGTCGACGGCGTACCTGCTGCAGGCGCTGATCGCCGCCGAGCACGCCGTCGCGCCACGCGCGGTCGACACCGACTGGCGCCGGATCGCGGGGCGGTACGCCGAGCTCGAGGCCCTGACCGGCTCACCCGTCGTCCGCCTCAACCGGGCGGTCGCCGTCGCCGAGCTCGACGGCCCGATCGCCGGGCTCATGCTCCTCGACGACCTCGACCTGCCCGGCCACCGGCTCCCCGGCGTACGCGCCGAGCTGCAGGTGCGCGCCGGCCTGCTCGACGAGGCCCGCATCTCCTACGACGAGGCGATCGCCCGCTGCGACAACGAGGCCGAACGCGCCCACCTGCTCGACCGCCGCGCCGCCCTAGATCGCTGACCCGTCAGAAGATCTTCTGACGGGTCAGCGAAAATTTGGCGACGGGTCAGCGGGAAATGGGCGGGTGGTGGCCGAAGGGGAGGTCGTCGGCGATGCCGAGTGCGGCGAGGACGGAGGGGAGCATCGCCTTGGCGGTACGCCGGTAGCCGGTGGCCGAGGGGTGGAAGCGGTCGAGGCTGAACATCTCGTCGGGGTTGGTGATGAAGAACGGCCCGACCACCGCGGCCAGGTCGACGACGTAGGCGCCGAGCGGAGCGACCGCCTCGCGCTGGGCCACCGCCAGCTGCCGGGAGGCCCGGGACCCGAGGGCCCGCAGCGGCTGGGGCACCGGACGCAGCGCGCCCAGGTCCGGGCAGGTGCCGACCACGACGGCGGTGCCGGCGTCGCGGAGGCGGCGTACGGCGTCCTCGAGGTGGCGCACCGACTCGGCCACCGGCACCCGGTGGGTGACGTCGTTGCCGCCGACGACGATCACCGCGACGTCGGCGCGGTAGTCGGGCGGCAGGTCGTCGAGCTGGCTGGCCAGCACCGACGACTCCGAGCCGACCCTGGCCGCGGTGGTCAGCCGCACCGAGCGGTGGGTCGCGGTGGCCAGCCGCTTGCTGAGCCGGCCGCCCAGCGTGTCCTTGCGCCGCTCCGCGCCGAGACCGGCGGCGATGGAGTCACCGAGCAGCAGCAGGTCGAGCGGAGCGCCGAGCTTCTTGCTCCAGATGCGGTCGGCCGGCAGCGCCTCCTCGCCCAGCTGCTTGCCGATGATCCGACGGGCGATCGCCGCCTGGCGCTGGAGCAGCAGGCGTAGGCCGAGACCAGTGGCCGTGACCGCACCGACCATCAGAAGGAGTCGTCGCACGACCCCATTGGTCGCACGACCACCTGAACGGCTGGTGAACGCTCCTGAAGGGGCGGTTACCCGCCTGCGACCGCCGGGATCACCGAGATCTGGGTGCCCGCAGGAGTGGGGGTGGCCAGGTTGTCGAGGAAGCGCACGTCGTCGTTGCCGACGTAGACGTTGACGAAGCGGCGCAGCTCACCGTTGTCGTCGAGGATCCGGCCCTTGATGCCGGAGTAGCTCGCGTCGAGGTCGTCGAGCACGGCGGCCAGGGTCTCCCCCGACGCCGTCACCTCCGACTCGCCGTCGGTGTAGGTGCGAAGGATGGTGGGGACGCGGACGGAAACGCTCAAGGTGACTCTCTCCTCAGATACCGGTCTGGACGAAGGCTGCGTACGACGGGTCGATGGTCGCCCGCGGGCCGACAGAGCCGGACACCGCGTCGAGCGTCTTCAGCCCGTGGCCGGTGTTGATCACGACGGTCTCGAGGCTGGTGTCCAGCTGGCCGGTCTCGACGAGCTTCTTCAGTACGCCGACGGTCGTGCCGCCAGCGGTCTCGGTGAAGATGCCCTCGGTGCGGGCGAGCAGCACGATCGCCTCGCGGACCTGCTCGTCGGTGATGTCCTCGACCGCGCCGCCGGTCTCGCGGCAGATGTCGAGCACGTAGATGCCGTCGGCGGGGTTGCCGATGGCCAGGCTCTTGGCGATCGTGTCCGGCTTGACCGGGCGGATCGCGTCGACGCCGGCCTTGTAGGCGACCGAGACCGGGGAGCAGCCGGTGGCCTGCGCGCCGTACACCTTGTAGGGCTTGTCCTCGACCAGGCCGAGCTTGATCAGCTCCTGGAACGCCTTGTGCACCTTGGTCAGCTGCGAGCCGGACGCGACCGGGATCACGATCTGGTCGGGCAGACGCCAGCCGAGCTGCTCGGCGATCTCGTAGCCCAGCGTCTTGGAGCCCTCGGCGTAGTAGGGGCGGACGTTGACGTTGACGAACGCCCAGCCGTCCTCCTCGCCGGCGATCTCGGAGGCGAGACGGTTGACGTCGTCGTAGTTGCCGTTCACGGCCACCAGCGAGTCGGTGTAGATGGCCGAGTTGACCTGCTTCGGCGTCTCGAGGTCGCTCGGGATGAAGACCACCGTCTTGATGCCGGCGCGGGCGCCGGCCGCGGCGACGGCGTTGGCGAGGTTGCCGGTCGAGGGGCAGGCGAAGACCTTGGAGTGGAACTCGGTGGCGGCGCTCAGCGCACAGGCGACGACCCGGTCCTTGAAGGAGTTGGTGGGGTTGGTGCTGTCGTCCTTGACCCACAGGTTGTCGATGCCGAGCTCGCGGCCGAGGTTGCCCGCCTTCAGCAGCCGCGTGTAGCCGGGCTCCATGTTGGGGCTCTGCTCGATGTCGTCGGGCACCGGCAACAGGGCCTTGTAGCGCCAGATGTTGTTGGGGCCGGCCTCGATCTGCTCGCGGGTGATGGCTGGGAAGTCGTAGGCGATCTCGAGCGGTCCGAAGCACTCCGGACACGCGTAGTGCGGGCCGAGCTCGACCTCATGGCCGCACTCGCGGCACGAGAGTGCCTTGGCGTGGCCGAACGCGCCTTCGCGCAGGGTGGGCGTCGTGGTGTCAACGACAACGGTGCTCATGAGTCCTCCTTCTCATCTTTCCCGGCGCGACCTTCGCCTCCGGGACGGATTTGGCACCGTTTCCGCGACCGTGCTGCGCTGGGGCAAGCACGGGGGGCACGCGGCGGTTGCCGGGACTTCACTGGGCCGTTCCCTCAGTCCCTCTAGATGAGCTGGTGGAAACACTACGGGAGCCCGTCTCAGGATGCGTACACGGGTCCCGGCATGTGGACGGGAAATCCGCGCGGTCTACGCGCGAAGATCGCGGGCGTCGACGGCCAGCCGGCCCAGCAGGGCGAGCACTCCCTCGGGGCCGGCGACCACGACGTCGGCAAGCGAGCGCAGCGCGCTCTGCTCGTCGGATGCCGAGCAGACCAGCAGCGTCGGCAGACCGGCCTTGCCCTGAGCGGCCACCGCCTCGAAGGCCTCCAGGTCGCCGAGGTCGTCGCCCGCGAACACCAGTCCGCCCGCGCCGAGCTCCTCGACCAGGAGGTCCACGACCAGGCCCTTGTGCATGCCTGGCGAGCGGACCTCGATCACGCTGCGGCCGGGCTCGACCACGAGGTCGTGCTGCGCGGCGAGCTCCTTCATCGCGGGCAGCAGCCGCTCGAACGCACCCTCGGGATCGGCCAGCCGCCGCGTGTGTACCGCGACCGCGAGGCCCTTGTCCTCGACGTACGCGTCCGAGGCGTCGAGCCGGCGTAGCAGCCGGGTCAGCTCCCGCTCGAAGCTGGCGAGCCCGGCGGGCGGCCGCGGGCTCACCACGCGGCGGTTGGTCGAGCTCCAGCGCTGGTTGCCGTACTGCCCGAAGAGGTAAAGCTCCTTGCCCGAGTCGCCGATGGCGTTGCCGACGTCCTCGAGCCCGCCGAGGTCGAGCGCCTGCCGGGCCGGGCGCCCGGTGACCACCGCCACGGCCAGCACCTGCTCGGCCAGCTGGACCAGGACCTCGCTGGCGTCGGGGTGGATGTGGGCCAGCGTCGGGTCGTCGACGATCGGCGACAGGGTGCCGTCGAAGTCGAGACCGACGACGGTCTCGGCAGCGGCTCGGACGATGGCGGCGTACTTCTGCTCGCCTTCGACGGACGTGAAATCCACTCCACCACCCAACCACGGCCCGGGGGAACAACGCTCCTCGATGCCTGGTTGACTGCGGCATGACCGACGTACAGGCACGCGCTACCCAGCTGCTCCGACTGCATCAGGACCCCGAGCTGTTGACCGTGGTCAACGCCTGGGACGTGATCAGCGCGAAGGTGGTCGCTGACACCCCGGGCACCAAGGCCGTCGCGACGGCGAGCCACTCCATCGCCTCCACCTATGGCTATCCCGACGGCGAGCAGATCCCGCTCGACACGATGCTCGAGATGGTCGGCCGGATCGTCGAGGCCGTGGACCTCCCGGTGACCGCCGACCTCGAGGGCGGCTACGGCGACGCCCCCGAGACCGTCCGCCGCGCCATCGGCCTCGGCGTCGTCGGCGCCAACATCGAGGACCAGCTCAAGCCGCTCGCGGAGGCGACCGCCCAGGTCGAGGCGATCATGAAGGCCGCCGCCGCCGAGGGCGTGCCCGACTTCGTGCTCAACGCGCGCACCGACGCCTTCGCCAAGGCCCGCGACCGGGACCCGGCCGAGTCGCTGGCAGACGCGATCGAGCGCGGCAGGGCCTACCTCGACGCCGGCGCGCCGACGGTCTTCGTGCCCGCGCTCCTCGACGAGGCGCAGGTCGGGCTCCTGGTCGATGCCTTCGGGCCGCAGCGGCTGACCCTGATCGGCATCCCCGGCGGCCCGTCGCTCGCCCGGCTGCAGGAGCTCGGCGTTGCCCGGGTCTCCTACGGACCGATGCCGCAGCGGGTGGCGCTCACCGCGCTCCAGGACCTCGTCGGAGAGATCCACGGCGGCGGCGGAGTGGCCCCCGCCTCGCTACGCGTGCAGAACTAGCGGGGTCGGTCAGATCTCGCCGGTGAGGATGACCGTCAGCCGGTCGAGCTTCATCGGTGCGACGGCTAGGTAGGTGCGCTTGATGCCGAGGTCGAGGGCGAGCAGCTCGGCCTCGTCCTTGAGCCGCTTGGGGTAGTAGACGGTGTTGGTCGGGATGGTGCCGACCCAGTTGTCGCTGCCGACGACCTGCCAGCCGGCGCCGGTGGCCTTCTCGGCGACCCGGCCGGCGAGGCCGGAGATGTTGGAGTTGTTGTAGACCTCGACGTAGATCTCGCCGCGCTTGATCTCGGGCTCCGGCGGCGGGGTCGGCTTGGCCGTTGGTGTGGACGACGGCGACTGCGACGACTCGGGTGCCTGAGCGACGGGGGTGACCTCGCGCTCGGTGGGCTCGTCGCCACGGGTCGCCACGAAGGTCGACTGCGGCCATGGTCACCGCGATGATGCTGAGCATCACCACCGGCGACGGCAGGATCGCGCCGCGCTGGTCGCGTCGGCGCATCCCTAGACCTCGAAGCCGAGGCGGCGTGCGGAGCGCTGGCGCTGCCGCTGCGAGCGGAGCCGGCGCAGGCGGCGGACCAGCAGCGGGTCGGCCTCCAGGGCCTCGGGACGGTCGATCAGGGCGTTGAGCACCTGGTAGTAGCGGGTCGAGCTCATGTCGAACTGCTCGCGGACAGCGGTCTCCTTGGCGCCGGCGTACTTCCACCACTGGCGCTCGAACTCGAGGATCTCGCGATCGCGGTCGCTGAGGCGGCTCCCCTCGTCCTGGGGGTCGTGCCGCGTGTCGCGCTGGGCATCCATGCGCAGGTCTCCCGGAGGTGTCGTCGTGCCGTTCCGCAGCCAACTGTAGAGGGCGAATCACAACGATGTCATTAGGATCGCCGCGCCGCGCCTATCCTCCCTCCATGACCGCTCCGACCATCCGCTGGGGCATCCTCGCCACCGGCACCATCGCTCGCGCTCTTCGCCGAGGACCTGATGCTGACCCCGGGGGCCGAGCTGCGCGCCGTCGGCTCGCGGCGGATCGAGGCGGCCCAGGCCTTCGCCGCGGAGTACGGCGGGGCCACGGCGCACGGCTCCTACGAGGAACTGGTCGCCGACCCCGACGTCGATGTCGTGTACGTCGCCACCCCGCACTCGATGCACCTCGACAACGTCCGGCTCGCCCTCGAGGCCGGCAAGCACGTGCTGTGCGAGAAGCCCGTGACCGTGACCGTGGCGGACGCCGAGGAGATGATGGCGCTGGCGCGGCAGCACGGGCGGTTCCTGATGGAGGCGATGTGGACCGCCTGTCATCCGGTGGTGCTCGCGGCTCGCGACCAGCTCGCGGCCGGTCGCTTCGGCATCCCTCGTCACCTGCGCGCGGAGTTCGGCACCAAGTTCGAGGGACCACCGGACAGCCGCATCTTCGACGCTGCCCTGGGCGCCGGCGCGATGCTCGACGTCGGCATCTACCCGCTCACCGTGGCGCACCTGATGCTCGGGCCGGCCCAGGAGCTCAGGGCGGTCGGCGAGCTCTCCGAGCAGGGCTACGACCTCGACGTGAGCATCGCCGGCCGCTACCCCAACGGCACCCTCGCCACCCTGACCGCGTCGATGACGTCGTGGTGCGCGCGTACGGCCTCGATCGCCACCGACCTCGGCCGGCTCGACCTCGCGGACCCCTTCCATCATCCCGGGTACGCCGAGTTCCTCCCGGTCGACCGCGACCCGGTGCGACTGGAGGGAGCCGGGCAGGTGATCGGTCGCGGCTACGGCAACGAGATCGCCGAAGTGGGTCGCTGCCTCGCCGAGGGACTCCTCGAGAGCCCACTGGTCCCGCACGAGCAGACGCTGCTGATCATGCGGCAGATCGACGACGTGCTGCGACAGGTCGGGGCGCGGCCCGCGGACTGATCGGGCGCCGAAGTTGCACGCTGCGGCGCGGCGCAACCCGGGAGTCGGGCACTGCGCTTGCGTGGGCGGCGCGGCGAAGCCGTCGACCCGACCCCGAAGAATGCTCAGGACCGCAGGTAGCTGATCACGGCGAGCACCCGGCGGTGGGCGGCGTCGTCGTCGGGCATCAGGCCGAGCTTGGCGAAGATCCGCTGGGTGTGCTTCTCGACCGCGCCGAGGGTGACGGTCAGGGCCTCGGCGATCGCTGCGTTGGAGCGCCCCTCGGCCATCAGCGACAGCACCTCCCGCTCCCGGGCGGTCAGCGCGGCGAGCGGGTCGCTGTTGCGCGACATCAGCTGGCGGACGACGAGCGGGTCGAGCACCGTGCCGCCCTGGGCGACGGTGGTCAGGCCGGCGAGGAAGTCGTCGAGGTCGCTGACGCGGTCCTTGAGGAGGTAGCCGATGCCGCCCTGGCCGTCGGCGAGGAGGTCGTCGGCGTAGGAGACCTCGACGTACTGCGAGAGCACCATCAGCCGCGCCTCCGGCCACTGCGCGCGCACCTCGACCGCGGCCCGCAGGCCCTCGTCGGTGTGGCTCGGCGGCATCCGTACGTCGACCACGGAGATGTCCGGACGCTCGTGCAGTGTCGCGTGCACCAGCGCGGGCCCGTCGCCCACCGAGGCGACCACCTCGTGGCCGGCCTCGGTGAGCAGCAGCTGGAGCCCCTCGCGCAGCAGCAGCGAGTCGTCCGCGATCACGATTCTCATCGGGTTCGGCTTCATGGCCCTCCGACCGTTCCATTGGTGGGGATCCGGGCCTCGAGCACCGTCGGCCCACCGACCGGCGAGCTGACGTCGAGCACGCCGTCGACGCCGGCGAGACGCTGGCGCAGCCCGGCCAGGCCGAGGCCCTTCGACTCGTGGGCACCACCGACGCCGTCGTCCTCGACGACCACGGTCACGGCGTCGTCGGCCGTGGTCACCGCCACCTTCGCCTGCTGGGCGCCGCTGTGCTTGGCGATGTTGGTGAGCGCCTCGGAGACCACGAAGTAGACGGCGGTCTCGACGTGCGGCGGCAGGTGGTCGGGTACGTCGATGGTCGGCCGCACCGGCACCACGCTGCCCCGCAGCATCTCCTCGAGAGCGACCCGCAGGCCGCGGTCCACGAGCAGCGGCGGCGCGATGCCGCGCGAGAGGGACCGCAGCTCGTCGACGGTCTCCCTGGCCTGGGCCAGCGCCGACTCGATGGTCTCGCTCGCCAGCGTCGGGTCGTCGTTCAGCTGCTTGCGGGCGCGGCCGAGGTCCATGGTCAGCCGCACCAGCCGCTGCTGGGGACCGTCGTGGATGTCGCGCTCGAGCCGGCGCAGCGAGTCGGCCTCGGCGCGGTGGGCGGAGTCGCGGCTGCCGGCCACCCGGCGTACCTCCTCCTGGAGCTCGGCACGGCTGGACAGCAGGGCACTGGCCAGGCCTCCGTGCAGCACGCTCACGGCGCGCAGCGCGGCAGGCAGGGTCAGCACGAAGATCAGCCCGAAGGCCAGGTAGAGCACGCTCTCGGCGCGCTGTCCCTGGCCGATGCCCATCAGCTCGACCAGCGTCACGTCGTCCTCGTCGGGCAGGTACTGCTGCCAGAACCAGTAGGTGAGGCCACCCAGCGCACCGGCCCACCAGGTCACCGTGAAGACGAACGCGACGATGCCGGTGACGAAGCCGACGATGCCCCACAGCGAGTCGAGCCACGACTGCGCGTCGCGCAGCGGCGTCACCAGGCGGCGCACCGGTCCGGCGTCGGGCGGCGCCACGCGGTAGATCGGGGAGGGCGCAGGACGCAGCTGCAGGTTGCGCAGCCGGAGCCGCTCGAGGTGCGCGAGCCCGCGCATGGCGAGCAGGGTGGCGGCGAGGACGGCGACGCCGACCCAGATCACCAGCAGGCCGACCCCGGCCGCGACACCGGTCACGACCACGACGAAACCGATGATCGCGAGCGGCAGCGCGGACAGGTTGTAGGCGGTGTCCAGCGCGAGCCGGCGCATCACCGTGGGCCGCTCGACGGGCCGGGAGGCCTGGGTGTGGGGGGTCGTGGTCATCGGGCTCGTCATCGCCGGGGGCAGGGTCTCGCTCATGCCCCCAACGCTAGGTACGCCGGGCGGCTGGCTCGATCCTGCCAGCACGAGACCTCGATGTCGGGCTAGCCCGACGTGCTGGCCCCACTCACTAGGGTGAGTACATGTCCTGGGACCTCGTCATCGTCGCCAACCGCCTGCCCGTCGACCGGGTCACGCTGAGCGACGGCACTCCGGGATGGCGGCGCTCGCCAGGTGGCCTGGTGAGCGCGATCGAGCCGGTGATGCGCGCCGGCAACGGCGTGTGGGTCGGCTGGCCCGGCGGCACCGAGGGCGACCTCGAGCCGTTCGAGGACGACGGCATGGCGCTGGTGCCGCTGAGCATGAACACCGAGGAGATCGAGCTCTTCTACGAGGGCTTCTCCAACGGCACCCTGTGGCCGCTCTACCACGACGTGGTGGCCAAGCCGGAGTTCCACCGCGAGTGGTGGGACTCCTACGTGTCGGTCAACCAGCGCTTCGCCGAGAAGGCTGCCGAGCTCTGCGCGAAGGACGCGACGGTCTGGGTGCACGACTACCAGCTGCAGCTGGTGCCGCAGATGCTGCGCGAGCTGCGCCCCGACGTACGCATCGGCTTCTACCTGCACATCCCGTTCCCGCCGGCCGAGCTCTTCCAGCAGCTGCCCTGGCGCCGCCAGATCCTCGAGGGCCTCCTCGGCGCGGACCTGGTCGGCTTCCAGCTGCCCGGCGGCGCGCAGAACTTCGTCCGCCTGGTGCGCCAGCGGGTCGGCCACAAGACCCACCGCGACCTGATCTACCTGCCCGACGGCCGCACGGTCCGGGCGGCGGCGTTCCCGATCTCGATCGACGCGGCCGGCTTCGAGAAGCTCGCGCTGTCCGACTCGGTCGCCACCCGCGCCTCCGACATCCGCGAGGCGCTCGGCAACCCCCGCAAGATCTTCCTGGGCATCGACCGGCTCGACTACACCAAGGGCATCTACGCCCGACTGCGCGCCTACAGCGAGCTGATCAAGGACGGCCACTTCGACGTCGAGGACGCCGTCTTCGTCCAGGTGGCCGTGCCCTCGCGCGAGCAGGTCGAGCACTACCGGATCCTGCGCGACGACATCGAGCGGCTGGTCGGCCGGATCAACGGCGACCTCGGCCGGATCGGGCGGCCGGCGATCAGCTACCTCCACTCGTCCTACCCCCGGCACGAGATGGCCGCGCTCTACCGCGCCGCCGACATCATGGTCGTCACGCCCTACCGCGACGGCATGAACCTGGTCGCCAAGGAGTACGTCGCCTGCCGCTTCGACGACGACGGCGCCCTGGTGCTGTCGGAGTTCGCCGGCGCGGCCGACGAGCTGCGCCAGGCCTGGCTGGTCAACCCCTACGACATCAACGGCATGAAGTCCGCGCTGCTCGAGGCCTACCAGGCCGACGAGAAGGAGCTGACCCGCCGGATGAAGGCGATGCGCAAGCAGGTGCGGCCAGCACGACGTCGTGGCCTGGGCCGAGAGCTTCATGTCCGAGCTGTCCGGCAACCACACGCACGGCAAGTCCACCCGCCCGGCCAAGAAGTCGTGACCCGGCCGAGCACGGAGTCTCAGCCGACCGCGGCCCCGTAGCCGACGATGCCGAGCCCCGGAGTCAGCGGGTGGCGACATGGGCTCAGTGTGGCGGACCTCTCCGCCGGAGCAGCCCGCGTCTCGACCCCGAGGAGTAACTTTCCTTCCGTGGACCTCATCCCGAAGCCCGACCAGGTGGTGTCCGCGGCCAACAACGTGGCGCACAAGGTCTTCTACGGCGGCCTCGCGGACCTGCGCACGATGCCGCGGACGCTCATCGACGAGGGCACGCTGCGCGAGGTCTACCACTACCGTCCCGCCGCCAAGGTGCAGGAGCAGGGCGACCCCGTGCTGCTGGTGACGCCGCTGGCCGCCCCCGCGCTGTGCTTCGACCTGCGTCGCGGCTGCTCGCTGGTCGAGCACTTCGTCGGGGCCGGCCGGCCGACGTACTTGGTGGAGTACGGCGAGGTGTCGTTCAAGAACCGCGCCCTCGGCATGGAGCACTGGATCGACGAGGTGGTGCCGACCGCGATCCGTGAGGTCTCCGCGCACGCGGGTGGCCGGCCGGTGCACGTGATCGGCTGGAGCCTCGGCGGCATCTTCGCCCTGCTGTCCGCGGCCGACGGCGCCCGACCTGCCGATCGCCTCGGTGACCGTGGTCGGCTCTCCCATCGACGTCAGCCTGGTGCCGATGGTCGCGCCGCTGCGGCCGCTGCTCAACTTCGTCAACGGCAAGGGCCCGATCACCCGCGGCTACCAGCTGCTGGGCGGCGCGCCGAAGCCGCTGGTCAAGTGGGCCTTCCAGCTGTCGTCGTTCCAGAAGCTGGTGACCAAGCCGATCGCGCTGGCCACCCACATCGACGACGCCGACTTCCTGGCCCAGGTCGAGGCGGTCGACCGCTTCATGGACAACATGATCGCCTACCCCGGCCGCACGTTCGGCCAGCTCTACCACCGCTTCGTCAAGGCCAACGCCCTGGTCGGCGGCACCTTCGAGCTCGACGACCGGGTGATCGCGCTGGCCGACATCAAGGCGCCGGTGCTGGTCTTCGGCGGCGCCACCGACGGCATCGCACCGGTGCCCGCGGTGAAGGCCGTGGTGCCGATGCTGACCGGGTCGCGCGAGGTGCGGTTCGAGATCGTGCCCGGTGGCCACCTCGGCATGCTGACCGGCCGGGCCGCCCGCGGCAGCACCTGGCGGGTGATGGACGAGTGGATCTCGCAGTGGTCCACCGACGCGGACGACGACGCCGATCCCAGCACCGAGTCGGTCACCGAGCCCGACGGGCCGGACATCGGCACCAGCAAGGCCCGCCGGCACAAGTCGGCGAGCTCGCGCGCGCTGGCTCCCTGAGCTAGTTGCCCGGCGCCAGCAGGTCGGCGTACTCGCGGTGCCGCTCGATGTACTTCTTCACGAACGGCAGGAGGCCACGACCTGCACTCCGTCGCCGCGCACGTTGTCGAGCGCCGCCTTCACCAGGGTGCTGCCGAGGCCCTGGCCCTCGTAGGCGTCGTCGACGACGGTGTGGGTGAACTCGATCTCGCCGTCGCTGCGCTGGTACTCCGCGAAGCCGGCGACCTTGCCGTCGACGGTGATCTCGAAGCGGCTCGCGGAGGGGTTGTCGGCCACGGTGGGTTCGGATGCCATGTCGGCAACGCTAGCCGGGTGGTCCAGGGTGACCCGTCCATTCAGCGCGATCGCGCCAGATGGACAACTCCGCGAGCCGATCACCTGTCCATCCAGCGCGATCGCGCGAAATCGACAGCCAAGCCCGCGGCCTAACCGAGCGACCGCTCGGCCAGCCACTTCTCGCGGGCGCGCTTGCCGGCCCGGGCCAGCCAGGCGTCGTACACGATCTCGCTGAGCTCGTCGACGTCGAGCTCGCCGATCCGCGAGCCGCGCAGCAGCACCGAGGGATGCCCGTTGAAGTGGGGCGTGGTGAAGAACGGCGTCGACGGGTCGTCGACGAGCGCCAGCTTGTCCTCCTCCGACTCCACCCAGAAGACGATCACGTCGTCGTAGCGCTCGCCGGTCTCCGGGTCGAAGGCGTCCGGCCGCGGGTTGCGGAAGAAGACGAAGCTCCGGCCGCTCACCTGGTAGACGGCCTGGCCGCCCTCGACCAGCTTCGCGCCGGGCATGCCCAGGGCGAGCGCGTGGACGTCGTCGACCTTGGCCCTGCGGCTCATCCCGTCAATCAGCCGAGAGTAGGTGTCTCCGCAGCGAACTTCTCGACGGACTCCAGCGAGTAGGAGCCGGCGTCGGTGCCGAGGCCCTGGGCGACCTGGGCCGCTGCTGGCGCACCCGAGCTCGGCCGCGCCGCGCAGGTCGCGACCGAGCGACAGCCCGCGCAGGAAGCCGGCCGAGAACGCGTCACCGCAGCCGGTGGTGTCCACCACGTCGATCGCGTACGCCGGCACCTCGAGCTTCTCGTGCGCCGTCACGACCAGGGCGCCCTTCGCGCCCTGGGTGACGGCCACGCAGCCGACGCCGAGCAGCAGCAGGGCACGCGCACCTTCGGCGAGCGAGGTCTCCCCGGTGAAGCCCAGCACCTGCTCGTCGTTGGGCAGCAGGTAGTCGGTGTGGGGCAGAGCGTCGCCGATCCACGCCAGCATGTCCGGGTCGCCCGGGGCCAGGATGTCGACCGACGTGGTCGCGCCGAGCGACCGCGCGTGGGCGAGCAGCTGACCGGCCGCCTCGCCGCCGAGGAACTCCGGTCCGCCCAGGTGCAGGTGGGTGATGCCCTCCAGGACACTCAGGTCGAGGTCGTCCAGGGTGAACGCGCCGTTGGCGCCGATGCAGTGCCACGCCGGCCGGTCACCGTTGGGCCGCACCGGAATCACCGAGGCCGAGGTCTGCTGGTCGGCCTTGCGCACCAGGCCCGTCACGTCGACCCCCTCGCGCGAGAGCAGCGAGAGCAGTGAGTCCGCGATCGGGTCCTCGCCGACGGCGCCGTACGACGACACCTCGGCTCCCAACCGAGCCAGGATCACCGCCGTGCCCCCGGCGGTGCCGGCGGGCGACACCCGGATGGTCTCGACGAGTGCGCCATCCGATCCCTCCGGCACCCCCTCGATGCCGATCACGTGGGTGTCGAGCACGTGCACACCGACGGTGGCGATCTTCATGCGTTCTCCTTGCCGATCACAGAGGGCGTTCCGTAGTTGCGTTCCAGCGCCGCGAGCACCACGTCGGTCTGCTCGTCGTCGGTCAGCACCCGGGGCTCGCCGAGCGAGCTCGCGCGGTGGTGGAGGGTGGCCAGCCACTCGAGGAGCAGCGCGTGCTCGACCGCCTTGTCGAGGGTCGCGCCGATGGCCACCGACCCATGGCTGCCCATCAGGGCTGCCTGCCGGTCGACCAGTGCGGCCCGCACGTGCGCGGCCAGCTCGGGAGACCCGAAGGTGGCGTAGGGCGCTACCCGGACGGCGCCTCCGAGGAGCAGCTGCTGGTAGTGGATCACCGGCAGCTGGTCGAGCACACACGCGACCGCGGTCGAGAACGGCGCATGCGTGTGCACGACGGCAGCCGCGTCGGTGTCGGCGTACACGCCGAGGTGGAGGTCGAGCTCGGACGTGGGCGCCAGCGTGCCGTCGACGACCTCGCCGTCCAGGGTCACGAGCGTGACCTGTGCTGCCGTGCAGTCGGCGAGCACGACGCCGGTGCCGGTGACGGCCACGAGTTCGCCGGCCCGGAGGCTCACGTTGCCCGCCGTGCCGATCAGCAGGCCGGCCTCGGCCAGGGTCCGGGCGGCGCGGGCCACATCGTTGCGCGCGCTCACGTGCCGAGGCCCGCGGGCGTCGCATAGCGCTGGAGGTACGCCGTCATCATCGCGATGCCTTCCTCGATGAGCACCGCGTCGCCGTCGGCGTCGTGTTCGAACGCGAGCTGGAAGATGCGGTCGCCCACCTCGATGGCGAGCCCCGCTACGGCCTCGGTGAGCGCTTCGGTGGCCAGCCCGCGCTCGATGCAGACGGCGCGGAGGGTGGCGGCGATCCGGACGTTGTGCTCCCGGCCGAACCGGTGCACCGCGAGGTTGGTCCGGCCCCGCAGGTAGATCTCCACGAACGCCCGACGCCGGTGGTAGACCTTCACGAATGCGAGCATCGCGGTGCGCACCAGGGTCTCGACGGTGAGCACGTCGAGCTCGGCGAGGTCGGCCGCGACCTGGTCGTCCATCTCGGCCATGTCGCGCTCGGCCAGGGCCAGCAGCACGTCCTCCTTGTCGGAGAAGTACTGGTAGAGCGAGGCGACCGGCACTTTGGCACCTGCGGCGATGTCGCGGGTGGTCAGCGACTCCACGCCCTGGGTGACCACGAGCCGCGCCGCGTGGTCGAGGATCTGCTCGACCCGGCGCCGGCTCCGGGCCTGCGCCGGCACCCGGCGCGAGACGGGGTCCTTCGTTCGTACCGCGCTCATGATTTCGCAGTGTAGAGTACGAAACCGAAACTGACACACTTTCAGGTTTGCGCCTCAGGAGCCCTCATGACCATCCCGTCGCTCTCCCGCCGCAGCGTCCTCGGCGGCGCCTCGCTCGCCGGCGCCACGCTCGGCTCCTCCCTCGGGATCACCGCTCTCACCGAGCTCGCCGCCGACGCGGCGGGCAACGGCCCGCAGGGACTCCAGGGTTCGCTGCCCGAGAAGGTCGACGTGGTCGTGGTCGGTGCCGGCATCGCCGGACTGGTCGCGGCCCGGCAGGTCGAGCGCACCGGCCGGTCGGTGCTCGTGGTCGAGGCCCGCGATCGGGTCGGCGGGCGGGTGCTCAACCACCATCTGCGCAGCGGCGGCGTGATCGAGGCGGGCGGCGCGTTCGTCGGCCCGACCCAGGACCACATCCTCCGGCTGGCGCGACGGCTCGAGGTGCCGACCTTCTTGGAGTACAACACCGGCAAGAGCGTCTACATCTCCTCGCTGACCGGCCGCCAGGAGTACACCGGCACCGTGCCGCCCGACCTCACGATCCTTCCCGACGCCTTCCTCCTGCTCGGCGAGATCGACTCGATGGCGGCCGAGATCGACGTCGACGCGCCGTGGGCCCACCCGCGCGCAGCGCAGTGGGACGCGATGACGCTCGGCCAGTTCATCCGCAGCAAGGCCATCCTCAACCCCGGCGGCATCACCAACCTGATCGAGTCCTGGACCCAGCCGGGCTTCGGCGCCGACCCCGACCAGCTCTCGCTCCTCTTCACCCTCTGGTACGTCGCCTGCTCCGGCAACGAGCGCACCGTCGGCACCTTCGCCCGCAACTCCGACACCGCCAACGGCGCCCAGGAGAGCAGGTTCGTGGGTGGCTCGCAGCTGATCCCGCTGCGGATGGCGCGCAAGCTCGGCGACGCCGTGGCGCTGCGGGCAGCCGTCACCAAGATCGTGCAGGACGACCACGGCGCCGTCGTACACACCAAGCGGGGGAAGGTCTCCTGCAAGCGGGTGATCGTTGCCGCGCCGCCGCCGCTGGTGCTGGACATCGACTGGCACCCGTTGCTGCCGACCCGGCGCAAGCGCCTGCTGAGCAGCATGGAGATGGGCCAGCTGATGAAGTGCGACGCGGTCTACAAGACGGCGTTCTGGCGCGCCGACGGGCTCAACGGTTTCGGCGTCAACGACAGCGGGGCCGCGCGCGCGGTCTTCGACAACTGCCCCAAGGACGGCGAGCCCGGCGTGCTGCTGGCGTTCGTCGGCGGCTCCACCTGGCGCAAGTACGGTCCGCTGCCGGTGGCCCAGCGCCGCAAGGCGGTGCTCAAGGGCTTCGCCGCGCTGTTCGGGGAGCAGGCCCTGCACCCCATCGAGTACACCGAGCAGGACTGGACCAAGGAGCGGTGGAGCGTGGGCGGGCCGACCGCGATCCACGCTCCCGGCGCGCTGGCCAAGTACGGGTCCGCCATCCGGCAGCCGTTCGGCCGCGTGCACTGGGCCGGCACCGAGACCTCGACGTACTGGTCGGGCTACATGGACGGCGCCGTGCGCTCCGGCGAGCGTGCCGGCCACGAGGTCGTGGAGAAGCTGCGATGAGGAGGCTCCTCGCCCCGCTCGCCGGCCTGGTGGGACTGCTGCTCGCGGCGTCCTTGCTGAGCCCGGTGCAGGCGGCGGCGCCGCCGAAGTGGACCACCACCGTCTTCGCGCCGATGCCCGCGCCCGGCTACCCGGCGTACGTCTTCGCGCACCGCAACGGCCGCGTCTACGCCGGCAGCTACGACAGCGGCACCCAGGCACGGTCGAAGGTCTTCGAGTGGTCGGCCGCCGGCAAGCTGTTGCAGTCGTGGACCGTGCCCGGTCAGGTGCTCGGCCACCACGGCGTCCAGGTCGCCAACCAGACTCGCAAGGGCAAGCTCGTGCTGCTCGAGACCTCGACGTCCTCGGTGCTGTTGCTCGACGTCGAGACCGGGAAGTTCACCCGGGTGGCCCGGCTGCCCGCGGGCGCCTCCCCCAACTACGCGACCTGGGTGCCCGGCGGGGCCCTGCTGGTCACCGACTACGCGCAGGGTGTGATCTGGAAGGTACGCCGCGACGGCACCGTCTCGAAGTGGCTCGCCTCCCGTCACCTGGAGGGCCTGCAGTTCGGGACCACCGGCATCGTCTACCGGCGCAGCCAGCACGACGTGCTCATCTCACAGCAGACCACCCTGGGTGGCGCCACGCTGCCGACCAACGGCGCGCTGTTCCGGGTGCCGCTCACGGCGACGGGCGGGCCCGGCGCTCTCTCGACGCTGTGGACCTCGCTGCCGACCGAGCTGCCGGACGGCTTCGGCATCGGCCGCTCCGGCCACATCTACATCGCGATGGCCGGGCTGACCGCGCAGCTGGTGGAGCTCTCGGCCACCGGTGTGGAGCTCGACCGCTTCCCCGACGCTCCGCTCACCGGCGACAACGGATCTCCGATCCCGTTCGACACCCCCTGCAGCGCGACCTTCTTCGGCACCAAGGTGCTGGTGGCCAACCAGTCGGCGATCTTCGGCGACGCCGGCCACCAGGCGATCCTTGCGGTCGAGGTCGGCGAGCGCGGCCGGCCGCCGTACCTGCCCAAGGAAGCACGGTTTTCCCGCTGACCCGTCAGAAGATCTTCTGACGGGTCAGCCACTAACCTGCCCGCCATGGGTGCGCTCGCGGGCATGGTGGACAAGGGGCTGATGGCGGCCGACTGGGCCGAGGCGATGGCCCCGGTCGAGGACCGGATCGCGCGGATGGGCCAGTTCCTGCGCGAGGAGCTCGCCAGCGGGCGCGGCTACCTTCCGGCCGGCGACCACGTCTTCCGCGCCTTCCAGCGGCCGCTGGCCGACGTCCGCGTGCTGGTGGTCGGCCAGGACCCGTACCCCACGCCCGGACACCCGATCGGACTCAGCTTCGCCGTCGACCCGGACGTCTGGCCGCTGCCGCGGAGCCTGGTCAACATCTACGTCGAGCTGCGCGACGACACCGGCACCATCCCGCCGCGCAGCGGCGACCTCACGCCGTGGAGCGACCAGGGCGTGATGCTGCTCAACCGGGTGCTCACCGTGCGTCCGGGCGAGTCGGCCTCGCACCGCGGGCGCGGCTGGGAGGAGATCACCGAGCACGCGATCTCGGTGCTCGTACGCCGCGCCGAGAGCCGGCGCTCCGTGCGCCGCGATCCTGTGGGGTCGCGACGCACAGAGCCTCAAGCCCGGGCTCGGTCCGATCCCTTGGGTCGAGTCGGCGCACCCGTCGCCGCTGTCGGCGAGCCGTGGCTTCTTCGGCTCGCGTCCGTTCTCGCGGGTCAACCGGCTGTTGGTCGAGCAGGGGGCCGCGCCGGTCGACTGGTCTTTGGGCAGCGATAAGCCTAGACTAGTTGAATCATGAACAACCGCATGCCCGCTCTCTACCTCGGCCACGGCGCGCCGCCGCTGCTCGACGACCCCGCCTGGTCCGGGCAGCTCACGGCCTGGGCCGCCGACCTGCCGCGCCCGAAGGCGATCCTGATCGTCAGCGCGCACTGGGAGTCGGCGCCGGTCTCGCTCAGCGCGAGCGGTGCACCGCTGGTCTACGACTTCGGGGGCTTCGACGAGAAGTACTACCGGATGACCTATGAGACCCCGGACGCGACCGAGCTCGCCACCACGATCGCGAAGCTGATGCCGGCCACCGAGCCAGTCCACCAGCACACCTCGCGGGGACTCGACCACGGCGCCTGGGTGCCGCTCCGGATCATGTACCCCGACGCCGACATCCCGGTGCTGCAGCTGTCCCTGCCCACCCACGACCCCGAGCGCCTGCTCAAGCTGGGCGAGCGGCTGCGCCCGTTGCGCGACGAGGGCGTGTTGATCGTCGGCAGTGGGTTCCTGACCCACGGGCTGCCGTTCCTCACCTCGTGGCAGCTGGACGCGACGCCTCCGGGCTGGTCGGCCGACTTCGACGCCTGGGCCGGCGAGGCGATGGCGCGCGGCGACGTCGACGAGCTCGCGGCGTACCGCGAGAAGGCCCCGGGCATGCCCTACGCCCACCCGACCGTCGAGCACTACTCACCGCTGTTCGTCACCCTCGGTGCCGCGAGCTCGGCCGACGAGCCCGGCATCCAGGTGATCGACGGGTTCTGGATGGGCCTGTCGAAGAGGTCGCTGCAGGTCGCCTAGGTCCGGCTCGCCTGTCGCTCAGTCCGTTGGCGGGTGCTCGAAGGCAGGCGGGTTCATCAGCTCGCGGATCGAGCGCTGCAGCTCCGGCCCGAGCTCGCCCCAGCCCGGCTGGTAGCCGTAGGTGTCGCGCAGCGAGGTCCGCGAGCGGGTGCCGTCGAGGAGGTCGATGTCGTCGGGCCCGATCAGGCCGGGGTGCTCGACGCCGATCGCCTCGCTCACCTTGAGCAGGTCGCGGCGCAGCGAGGTCACGTAGTTGGCCACCCGCACGGACTTCAGGGTCGGGTCGAGACCGCGCTGCAGCCAGGCGTTCTGGGTGGCCACGCCCGTGGGGCAGTGGTCGGTGTGGCACTTCTGCGCCTGGATGCAGCCGACGGCGAGCATCGCCTCCCGGCCCGTCTGTACGACGTCGACACCGAGCGCGAAGGCGACCGCTGCGTTCTCCGGTAGCCCGAGCTTTCCGCCGCCGACGAAGGTGACGTCGTCGGTCAGCCCGGCCGCGGCGAACCGGCGGTAGACCTCGCTGAAGCCGATCCGGAACGGGTAGGCCACCGAGTCGGCGAACACCATCGGCGCCGCGCCGGTGCCGCCCTCGCCGCCGTCGATGTTGACGAAGTCCACGCCGCGCTGGCCGCCGCTCATCAGCTCGACCAGGTCGTCCCAGAAGCTCATGTTGCCGACGGCGGACTTGATGCCCACCGGCAGGCCGGTCTCGTCCGCGAGCATCTCGACGAAGTCGAGCATCGAGTCGACGTCGCCGAACACCTCGTGGCGGCTGGGTGAGGCGCAGTCGACACCGGCCTTGATGCCGCGGATCTCGGCGATCTCGTCGCTCACCTTGGCGCCCGGCAGCATGCCGCCGAGGCCCGGCTTCGCGCCCTGCGACAGCTTGATCTCCAGGGCCCGCACGGGGGCACTGGCGACGAGATCCTTGAGTCGCGCCAGCTCGAAGTTGCCGTCCTCGTCGCGGCACCCGAAGTAGGACGTCCCGATCTGGAAGACGATGTCGCCGCCCTTGCGGTGGTACGCCGAGAGCCCGCCCTCACCGGTGTTCTGGAGGCAGCCGGCCAGGGCCGCACCGCGGTTGAGCGCCTCGATCGCGTTGGCGGACAGCGACCCGAAGCTCATGCCCGAGATGTTGACCACCGACGCCGGCCGGAACGCACGCGCCCGGCCACGCGATGCACCGACCACCTTCGCGCACGGCAACGGCACGCCCTCCTCGGCGTGCCGGTGGGTCGAGGCTCCCGGGCCGGCGAAGGTGCGGTGCTTGATGATCGGGTAGCCGACGACGTTCTCCACGTCGTTGTCGGTGCCGAAGCCGAAGTAGGAGTTCTCGAGCTTCGAGGAGGCATAGACCCAGCGGCGCTGGTCACGGCTGAACGGCCGCTCCTCGTCGTTGGAGGTCACGATGTACTGCCGGAGCTCCGGCCCGAACCGCTCGAGCAGGAACCGCAGGTGACCGGCGACCGGGTAGTTGCGCAGGATCGCGTGCTTGCGCTGGACGACGTCGTGCGCGGCCACCGCACCCAGCGCCGCGACGCCCAGGGCGATGGCTCGGCTCGACTTCATGCCCTAGGTGTACCCGATCCGGGCACCCCTGGTCGGCTAACGGATCCGGGTCTTCCGCATCATCTTCAGGCCGGACAGCATGCTCTTGACGTACTTGTCGTAGTCCTGGCCCGGGCGGGCGCCCATGACCTGCTTCTTGAGGACCGCGAGGTTCTGCACGTCGGTGTACTTGAGGATCCCCTGGTCGCCGTGGCGCGCGCCGACACCCGACTTCTTCACGCCGCCCGACGGCGTGCCCTTCGACGCGAACGCCGTGGCCAGGATGTCGTTGATGTTGACGTTGCCCGACTCGATCCGCTTCCCCACCTGGCAGGCGGTCTTGACGTCGCCACCCCACACCGAGGCGTTGAGGCCGTAGTCGGTGTCGTTGGCCAGCGCGATCGCCTCGTCGACGGTGTCGTACTTGTAGAGCGACACGACCGGGCCGAAGGTCTCGGTGTGACCGGCGAGCATGTCCTTGGTGGTGCCCTCGAGGATCGTGGGCTCGAAGAACGCCGGCCCGAGGTCGGGCCGCGCCTTGCCGCCGGTCACCACGGTCGCGCCCTTGGCGACGGCGTCGTCGACGTGCGACTGCACGCGGTCCTTGTGGTCCGGCGAGACCAGCGAGCCGACGTCCATGCCGAAGTCGTACGACGCCCCCAGCTTCAGCGCCTCGGTGGCCGCGACGAACTTCGTCTTGAACTCCTCGTAGCGCGACGACGGGCAGGTACATCCGCTCGATGTGCATGCAGATCTGGCCGGTGTTGCCGAAGGCGCCGAAGAGCGCGCCCTGGACGACCTCGTCGAGGTCGGCGTCCTCGAGCACGATCATCGGGTTCTTGCCGCCGAGCTCGAGGCAGCAGCCGATCAGGTTGCGCCCGGCTCGCTCGCCGATCACCCGGCCGGTGGCCGTGGAGCCGGTGAACATCACGTAGTTGGCGTTGTCGATCAGCGTCGGCCCGACGTCCGGACCCTCACCGCAGACGACCTGGAACAGGCCCTTCGGCAGCCCCGCCTCCTCGAGCATCTGGATGCCGTAGAGCGGCGACAGCGCGGTCTTGTTGTCCGGCTTGAGCACGATCGCGTTGCCGGCCATCAGCGCCGAGATGGAGTCGGAGATGCCGGTCGCGAACGGGAAGTTCCACGGCGCGATGATGCCGACGACGCCCTTGGGCAGCCGGATCTCGGTCGAGTTGCTGAGCAACGGCACCGGGCCGCCGCGCTTGGTCGAGGCCAGCAGCTTGGGCGCCCGCTTGAGGTAGTGGCTCATCACCATCACCGGGTCGCAGGTCTCCTCGATCGCCATCCGCCGGTTCTTGCCGCTCTCGACCTGGATCAGGTCGGCGGTGGTCTGGGCGTTGTCGATGAAGAGGGTGTGCGCCCGCTTGAACACCGCGAGCCGCTGGGCCAGCGGCCGCTTGGCCCACTCGACCTGCGCTGCCCGCGCGGTGGCGTAGGCCTGCTCGATGTCGGCCGGGGTCGACTGCGGCAGCTCGACCAGCACCTCGCCGGTGTAGACCTCGGTGAGCTTCCAGGTGCCGCCCGCGGTCGACGGCACCCGCGACACGAGCTGCTGGAGGAAGGCGTCGGTGATCGAGGCCGGGCGTTGGAGCGTCATGGTCAGTTCCGTCCTAGCACGAAGTCGGCGCCGCGCTCGCCGATCATGATCGCGGGCGCGTTGGTGTTGCCGCCGGTGATCGACGGCATGATCGAGGCGTCGCAGACCCGGAGGCCCTCGATGCCGCGCACCTTGAGGTCGGGGCTGACCACGGCGAGCTCGTCGACGCCCATCCGGCAGGTGCCGACGCCGTGGTAGACCGACGTGGCCCGGTTGAGGATCGCGTCGCGCAGCTCCTGGCCCTTGAGGCTGGCGCCGGGGTGGATCTCCTCCTTGACGGCACCGCCGAAGGCCGCACCCGCCATGATCTCGCGCACCATCTCCGAGCCCTCGGCGAGCACCTCGAGGTCGCCCGGGTCGGCGAGGTACTGGAAGTCGATCAGCGGCGCCGCGGTCGGGTCGTTGGACGCCAGCCGGAGCGTGCCGCGGCTGCGCGGGTAGATCAGCGTCGACAGCAGCGTGATCGACGTACGCGGGTCGACCTTGTGGCGGATCGGCTCGTCCTGGTTGGGCGAGACGTAGGACCACGGCAGCAGGTGCAGCTGCAGGTCGGGTACGTCGGTGGCCTGCGAGGTGCGCATGAACGCCACCGCCTCGAACACGCTGTTGGCCAGGAACGACTTGCCGGGCCGCATGACCTCCTTGGCCACTCCCTTGCCGAAGAAGAAGGCGTTGCCGCGCATCTTCGTCGAGGTCGTGTGGAACGTCAGCGCGTGGAACATGTGGTCGTGCAGGTTGTCGCCGACGGGCAGGTCGGCGATCACCTCGATGCCGTGGTCGCTCAGGTGCTGGGCGTGGCCGATGCCGGAGAGCATCAGGATCTGGGCCGAGCCGACGAAGCCGGCCGAGAGGATGACCTCCTTGCCGGCCCGCACGGTGCGCTGGGTGCCGTCCTTGTCGGTGACCTCGACGCCGGTCGCCCGGCCGTTCTCGATCACGACCTTGGTGACCAGCACCTCGGTCTGCAGCTCCAGCGTCGGCGGCGCGAGGTGATGGATGTAGCCGCGCGAGGCGCTGTAGCGCAGGCCGCCGGCGGCGTTCTGCTGCATCCGGCTGACGCCCTCCTGCGACTCCGCGTTGTAGTCGTCGAGGATCTTCACGCCGAGGGTGTCGGCGGTCGCCTGGATGAACTGCAGCGAGCCCTCCTGCGGCGTCTTGTTGCGGGTGACCTTGATCGGGCCGCCGGCGCCGCGGTAGTCGTTGGCGCCGTCCTCGAAGTCCTCCATCCGCTGGTACGCCGCGTTGACCTCGTCGGCGCTCCAGCCGGTGTTGCCCTCGGCTGCCCAGGCGTCGTAGTTGGCGCGGTTGCCGCGCACGTAGACCATGCCGTTGATCGAGCTCGAGCCGCCGACCACCTTGCCGCGCGGCACCGGCATCTTGCGGTCCAGCAGGTGCTTCTGCGGGCTGGAGTAGTAGCCCCAGTCGACCCTGGCCTTGATCTCGGGCACCGCGTGCATCGGGCCGATCATCCCGGGCTTCTTCACCAGGAACTGCTCGTCGCTCTTGCCTGCCTCGAGCACGATCACGCTGGCCCCCGACTCCGCGAGCCGGCCTGCGATCGCGGCTCCGGAGCTGCCGGATCCGACCACGACATAGTCGGCTTCGTTCTGGTGAGCGCCACGCTTGGCCATGCGTCCTCGTCCTTCGGTCAGGTGAAGCTGAGCGGGATAACTGTAACTTGTTCTAGTTTGCGGCGTACAGGCCTCCACCGCGACGATCAGGTGGTGAAGGTCCTGTCGATCCAGTCCTCGGTCGCGTACGGCTACGTCGGCAACTCGGCGGCCGTCTTCCCCCTTCAGCGGCTGGGGCACGAGGTGTGGCCCGTGCTCACGGTGCACTTCTCCAACCACACGGGCTACGGCGAGTGGCGCGGGCCGATGCTCGCGCCCGCCGATGTGGCGGACGTGATCGCCGGCGTCGCGGAGCGGGGCGTGCTCGGGGAGGTCGACGCGGTGCTGTCCGGCTACCAGGGCGATCCGGCAGTCGGGGCGGTGATCCTGGATGCGGTTGCGCAGGTGAAGGAGGCCAACCCCGACGCGATCTACTGCTGCGACCCGGTGATGGGCGACGTCGGCAGGGGGATGTTCGTGCGGCCCGGGATCCCGGAGTTCATGCGCGACCAGGTGGTGCCGCGCGCCGACATCATCACGCCCAACCACTTCGAGCTCGACTTCCTCTCCGGTCGCACCACCCGCACCCTCGGCGAGGTGCTGGCGGCCGTGGACGTCGTACGCGACACCGGACCCCGCGACGTGCTGGTGACCAGCGTCCTGGCCACAGAGGACGCACACTCGATGGACGTCGTGGCGGTCTCCGACGCGGGCGCCTGGGCGGTCGCCACACCGCTGCTGCCGATCAGCCCCAACGGCTGCGGCGACGTGACCGCGGCGCTCTACCTCGCCCACCTGCGGACGACCGGCTCCCCGGCGGAGGCGCTGGGCCGGACCACGGCATCGGTGTACGCCGTGCTGGAGGCCACCCTCTCCGCGGGCACCCGCGAGATCCAGCTCATCGCCGCGCAGGAGTCGATCGCCGCCCCGCCGCCGACGTTCGCGGTCAGGCAGCTGAGGTAGTCAGACCGCGAGCTTGCGCAGGTGCTTCCACAGCCGCGGGCTGACCTTGGCGTCGACCAGCTCCTGCACCTCCGGCGAGAGGACGCGCTCCTTGCCGGCGATCCGGCTCCGGTAGTGCTCGTGGGCGTCGGCGAACGCCGCCGCCACCTCGGGCGCGAACCCGAGGTCAAGCCACTGCAGTACGTTGCGCAGGCTGGTCGCCTCGCCGTCGCTGAAGAAGGACTCGTACTCGACCACGATCGCCTGCTCCGGACGCTGTCGCACGGCTCGCCGGATTCGGGTGTTGTTGGCGTTCCAGGCCTTGATCGCGCGCTCGCTGTTGAGCCGCGCCGGCCAGTTCACGTCGGAGTCGGTGTTGGCACGGGCGTCCCACGAGGCGGCCACGTCCTCGGGTGACCGGACGATGCAGACGAAGCGCGCATCGGGCAGCTTGGACCACAGCTGGTCGATGCGGGCCTTGGTCATCTTGTCGCCGACGTAGCGGGCGGCGTCCCACTTGGCCTCTTGCTGCTCGTAGAGGTGCTGCCACCGGGGGTCGACGTCCGGACGGATGTTGGTGAGCCCGTCGGAGAAGTCGAAGAACCGCTCGCGCTCGAACAGCTCCGGCGAGTACTCGTCGACCCTGGGACCCCACAGGAACTTGAACCGTTCCATCCCCATCACGATCTCGGGATGCACGCCGAAGATCTCGGCCAGGGCCGTGGTGCCGGATCGTCCGACGCCCACCAGGAAGAGTGGGGTGGGCTGGGACATGCGCTCAATCTATCGAGCCGCCGATCGATCGGCAGAGCGGAGCCGCGTGTCGGAGTCGAACCGACGACTTTCGCATTACAAGGGCGACGCTCTACCAACTGAGCTAACGCGGCGGGTTGCTGGCCAATGCTATTGGCGAGCACCTCGCCGCGCCGAGTCGGCTCAGCTCATGCCACCGTCGAAAGCCAGCACGGTGCCGGTGATCATCCGGGCGTTGGCGGAGGCGAGGTAGACGATCGCGGAGCCGATCTCGGCCGGCGCGATGGCCTTGCCGGGCAGCATCATCATCAGCCGGTCGGCCACTCGCGGGTCGAGGTCGCTCGGGAAGTTGGCGGCCACCTGGGACACGATCGGGGTGTCCACGGTGCCCGGGCAGATCGCGTTGACCCGGATGTTGTCGGGCGACAGCTCGAGCGCGAGCGCCCTGGTCATCTGCGTGAGCCCGCCCTTCGCGGCGGCGTAGGCGACGGCGTACGGCTGGGCGACGTTGCCGGCCACCGACGAGACGTTGACGATGTTGCCGCCGGCCGCCTTGAGGTACGGCATCGCGGCCTGCATCAGCATGAACGGCCCCTTGAGGTCCACCGCGTGCACGCGGTCCCACTCGTCGTCGCCGATCTGCTCGAACCGGCCGAACTGCACGATGCCAGCCACGTTGGCCAGCACGTCGATCCGCCCGTGCTCCGCGCAGCGCTCGATGGCGGCGTCGACGGACCTGCGGTCGCCGACGTTGCACTCGACGTAGGTCACGCCGTCGGGCACGGTCGGCGAGATGTCGAGGCCGTAGACGGTCGCGCCCTCGTCGCGGAAGAGCTCGGCGGTCGCGTAGCCGATGCCCGACGCGGCTCCGGTGATGACGACGACGCGGGCGGACTCGGGAGCGGTGGTCTCAGACATGGCGGAAAGGTACCGCAAAACTAGAACCTGTTCTATGTTTGGGTTGGGACGCATCACCGGGGGTCGCTGCTGCTCGCTTGAACTTGAAGTTGGCTTGAAGTCGAGACAGGGTGGTGCGGTGGAGTTCATGACGATCGGCCAGCTCGCGGAGCGCTCGGGGGTGGCGACCAGTGCCATCCGCTTCTACGAGTCGAGAGGCCTGGTCGACTCGGAGCGCACGTCCGGCAACCAGCGGCGCTACGAGAAATCGACGCTGCGGCGGGTGGCGTTCATCCGCACCGCGCAGCGGGTGGGCCTGACCCTCGAGGAGATCGGCGAGGCGCTGGCCACCCTGCCGGGCAACCGCGCACCGACCAAGGCCGACTGGCACCGGCTGAGCAAGACCTGGCGGCCGCGGCTGGACGAGCAGATCCGGAGGATCGAGCTCCTCCGCGAGCGGCTGGACGGCTGCATCGGCTGCGGCTGCCTGAGCCTGCGCAGCTGCGCGCTGATGAACCCCGGCGACCTGCTGGCCGTCTACGGCCCCGGAGCGGTCCGCCTCGAGCCGTGACCGCGGCGCGGGGATGTTACTGACCGTCGTAGCCACTGGGCGGGCGTTATAACTGTCATCCAGTAGGTCTGACGATCAGTAACATGCCTCACGTGGCGCTCCACATTGTCGCCAGCCGCCCCGACCCGGCGTTGCTCAGCCTGCCGTGGTCGACGCCGCTGGAGGACTGGACAGAGCACGTCGTCCCGCTCCCCCGCGGGCTGTCGCGCCACGTCGTCCGGATCGTGCGGCTGGGTGATCGCACGTATGCGGTCAAAGAGACGGTCGAGGAGATCGCCTTCAAGGAGTACCGGCTGCTGCGCGACCTGCAGCGGATAGGGCTGCCCGCCGTCGTGCCGATGGGCGTGGTGACCGGCCGCACCGGCACCGGTGGTGGCGCAGGCGATGGCGAGGGCGGCGAGCTGCCCAGCGCCCTGCTGACCGAGCACCTGCGGTTCTCCCTGCCCTATCGCAGTCTGTTCGCGCACGGCCTGTCGGCCGACAACGTGCCGTCCCTCGTCGATGCGCTGGTGGTGCTGCTGGTGCGGCTGCACCTCGCCGACTTCTACTGGGGCGACGTGTCGCTCTCCAACGTGCTGTTCCGGCGCAACGCGGGCGGTTTCGCCGCCTACCTCGTCGACGCCGAGACCGGCGAGCTGAAGCCCACGCTGTCGCGCAACATGCGCGAGTACGACCTGACCGTCGCGAAGGAGAACGTCTTCGCCGAGCTCCTCGACCTGCAGGCCAGCGAGGCCCTGGACGACAACCTCGAGGCGCACGGCATCGTCGAGCTGCTCGAGGACCGCTACCACGCGCTGTGGGACGAGCTGACCGTCGAGGAGCAGTTCGGGGCCGACGAGATGTGGCGGATCGAGCAGCGCATCGAGCGGCTCAACGACCTCGGCTTCGACGTCGACGAGCTCGACATCGTGACCGACTTCGACGGCGACCAGGTCCGCATCCAGCCGAAGGTGGTCGAGCTCGGCCACCACTGCCGGGAGCTCCAGGCGCTGACCGGGCTGAACGTCGAGGACGCGCAGGCCCGCCGGTTGCTCAACGACCTCGCGGCGTTCACGGCCCACTACGACCTCGGCCGCGAGGACCGTTCGCTGGTCGCCAACCGCTGGCTGACCGAGGTCTACGAGCCGATCGTGCGGATGGTGCCGGCGGAGGCCCGCGGCAAGCTCGAGCCGGCAGAGCTCTTCCACGAGATCCTCGAGCACCGGTGGTACCTCTCCGAGCAGGCCGGCGGCGAGATCGACATCTTCCAGGCCGCCCGCGACTACGTCGACAACGTGCTGCCGCAGCGGCCCGACGAGGCACTCACCTCGGCGTCGGCGGACTAGCTAGATCGAGCACCGTCCGACCGGAGGTACGCCGGGCGGCGTGGTCCTCCAGCGCGGCGGCGACGTCGTGGAGGCCGATCGTGCGGCCGATGACCGGCCGGATCTTCCCGTCGGCGACCAGCTCGAGCAGCGCCGCGTGCACCCGCCGGCCGGTCTCGGGCGGGAACGGGTTCACACCGAACTGCCGGTAGGCCCGGGGCACGTCCAGGTAGGCCAGGATCACGCCCATCGCGGTCAGGTTGGCCATCGAGAGCTTGCGCAGCGGGCGGCCCGTGAGGCCCGACTCGGGATCGTCGTTGAAGCCGACCGCGAGGTAACGGCCGCCCAGCGCGCCGCAGGTCCACATGGTCTCGGTCTGCTCCCCGCCGATCGGGTCGAAGATGACCTCCGCGCCCCGGTCGCCGGTCTCGTCCATGACCACGTCGAAGACGCTCTCGGTGTCCTGATCGATCGCCCGCGCGGCCCCCAGCTCCCGGCACAGCTGGGTCTTGTCCGGTCCGCCCGCGATGGCGATCACCCGGGCTCCGGCGGCGACGGCGAGCTGGATGGCCGCCGTACCGACCGCGCTCGCGCCACCGCGGACGACGACGGTCTCGCCTGGCTGCAGGCCGGCCCGTTCGTGCAGGGCCAGGTAGCCGATGTGAAAGGGCAGAGTGAACGCCGCGGCCTCGACGTCGGAGAGCTCGGGTGGGGCGTCGAAGACGGTGCCGGCCAGGGCGCGTTCCGCGAGTCCGCCCAGCGACTGCGGGCAGATGCCGACGACGCGGCGTCCGAGCCATTCCTCCATGCCCGTCGCCGACAGCCTCGACCACGCCGGCGACATCCATGCCGAGCGTGAACGGCGGTTCGGCCATCACCGCCGCCACGCCGCCACGGCATCGGGCGATGTCGCCGAAGTTGAGCGACGCCGCCGCTACCGCGACCCGCACCTCACCCGCCCCCGGCTCGGGCGTCTCGATCTCCTGGACCTCGATCGCCTCGGCGGGCGGGGCATGACGGACCACGCGCACGGCTAGCACGCGCAGAACCTACAGGTCGGTCGGCACCAGCGGGGCCGCGAGCATGGCCGACGCCATGGTCACGAGGTTCACCACGAACCGCTCGTCGGTCAGCGGCGACTCGCGCGCCCCGGGACCGACGTTCTTCGCCCGCACTCGCCGGGCCACCGAGCCGATGACGAACGACGTCATCAGCGCGAAGCGCTCCTGGCGCAGCCCCTCGTCCATCTCGGGGACCCGCTCGGCCAGCAGTGCGTAGACCTCGTAGCCACCTGTGCGGGCCAGCATCGCCTCGACGCCCGCGCTGCGGGTGGCGGGGTCCTGCTCGATCAGCTCGCCGACGATCTCGACGTAGTTGCGACCGCTTTCGCTGCTCGCTGCGAGCTCCATGCACGGCCGGATGACAGCCTCGACCACCGAGGCGATGTCGTCGTCCGGCCGAGCCTTGGCCTGGGCGAGCAGCTCGCCCTCGCGCTGCGCGAGGAAGTCGGCGTGCTGCTCGAGCACCGCAGCGAGCAGCTCGTCGCGGCCACCGAAGTGGTAGTGCACCGCGCCGCGGTTGCGCTGGCCGGCCTGCCGCGTCACCTCGACCAGCGACGCGCCCTGGATGCCGTGCTCGGCGAAAGCGTGGTTCGCCGCTTCGACCAGTCGTTCCCTCGTGCTCGTCGCCATGTGCGCACCTTAGGGCTGAGGCAGTCTTGAACCCGAGGCTCAGTACCCATTCTCGCAGCAGAGATGTCGACTGAGGCAACGCTCAGTAGGTCAGGGGGAGGAACTCGCCGACCTCGAAGGCCCCGCTGGGCTCGAGGAGAACGGGCTGGAGCCCGGCCGGGGTGCCGTCCTCTGCGTAGGTGACCAGGGTGACCTGGGCGGTCCGCTTGATGGTGACCCCCAGAGCGAAGGCGTACGCCGCCCCGCCCGTCGTCCCGGTGGTGAAGCTGTAGCCGATGTCCCCGGACTCCCCCGCGACCGCGGTGGGGCCCGACTGGTTGTGGAGGTGCCCGCCGAGCACCAGATCAGCGCAGCCGCGCTCCAGCGCCTCGTCGCCCAGGTTCGCGTCGTGCACGAGGATCGTGGTGACCCGTTCTCCGTCCTCGGCCGCGGCGCAGGCTTCGTCCGCCAGCCGGGTGCCGACCTCCTCGAAGCTGAGCCCCACCTCGTCGCGCCAGGTGCCGAGCCCGCTCGAGCGAGGATCGGGCACCCCGAGCATCCGCACCTCGCCGGGGCCTTCGACGACCTCACCGTCGAGGACGGTCCAGCCGCTGTCCTCGAGGTAGGAGCCGACGAACGACCCGTGGTCATGGTTGCCCGTCACCGCCCACCGGCCGTCCAGGTCGTCGAAGGCGGCGGTCAGCGAGTCCAGCGAGAACGCCTCCCACTGCGAACCCGTCGAGGTGTCGTCGCCGGCGTCGAAGACTGCCGTCGCTCCTCCACGGTCACCGATCGCGCGCGCCACCGCATCCATGCCGATGTTGTCGTGGCGGTCCGAGACCAGGAGCACCACGGTTTCCCCCACTTCTGGAGCGCGCAGCTCGAGCTCGGCCGCGTCCTCCTCGGCTGCGGCGTAGAACTTCAGGCTCTTGTCGTAGGTCTCGACGGCGCTCTCGATCAACCGCCTGGTCTGGCTGGTCGTGGCGCTGCTCAGCACCTCGACGCCGCTCAGCTCGTCGGGGACATGGATCGCCGGCCCCAGGAACTCGTCCAGGGTGATCCAGTCGCGGTCGCGGGTGCCTACGTCCTCGTTCGGCCGCCAGGGAGCCCAGAGACCGACGGCGATCAGGACCAGGATCAGGCCGGCGATCCCGCCCTGGCGGCTGCGCGCCCGGCGGAACAGGTGTCCGCGCCGGGCCGGCCCGAGTGCCACCCACAGCAACAGCGGGACCAGTCCGAGCACCGCACCCCGCACGGCGGCGTCGAGCGCCATCCCGGTGACGACGCTCCGGACCTTGTCGGTCGGACCGTCGGGCTGGCTCGCGATGAAGGCGTAGCGCTTGACCAAGGCGTCGGTCGACGACGCGTCGGTCTTGCCCAGCTGGACGTCCACGCCGATCCAGCCGCCGCTGTCGACCCGGAGGTCGGGCAGCACCGGACCGGTGTGCACCTCGACCTGACCGGAGAAGTCCGGGGCGACCACGGCGTCGTGGCTGGCCAGCGACACGCTGCGGCTGCTGTTGAGGAACAGGGCGAGCGAGATCAGCAGCGCGCACACCGCCCACACCGCGACGTACGCGGCGCCAGTGATCAGGGTGCGTCGGCTCACCAGCTCAGCTGCGCGCCTCGGCGATGGCATAGAGGGCGACCGACGCAGCCACCCCGGCATTGAGTGACTCGACACTGTTGGCCATCGGGATGGACACCAGCTGGTCGCAGGTCTCCTTGACCAGCCGCGACAGCCCTGCGCCTTCGGAGCCGACCACCAGCACCAGCGGGCCGTCGGCGAGGTCGAGGTCCGGCAGCGACACGTCGCCGTCGGCAGCCAGGCCGACGACCATGCAGCCGGCGTCCTGGTAGGCCTTCAGCTGGCGCACCAGGTTGACCGTCTGCGCGACGGGGATCCGGGCGGCAGCACCGGCCGAGGTCTTCCAGGCCGACGCGGTCATGCCGGCAGCGCGACGCTCGGGGATGACCACGCCGTGTGCCCCGAAGCCGGCCGCGCTGCGAACGACGGCACCGAGGTTGCGCGGGTCGGTCACCGAGTCGCACGCCACGATCAGCGGCTTTTCGCCGCTCTGGTCCGCGGCATCGAGCAGGTCGTCGGGATGGGCGTACTCGTACGCCGGGATCCTGGCTGCCAGTCCCTGGTGCACGGCGCGGTCGGTGCGCCGGTCGAGCTCCACCTTGCTGACCTCGGACAGCGGGATGCCGCGATCCTGGGCGAGCTTGAACGCCTCGCGCAGCCGGCCGTCGCGCTCGGCCCCCTCGGCGACGTACAGGCCGTTGATCGGCACGCCCTCGCGCAGTGCCTCGACCACCGAGTTGCGCCCGGCGATCCACTCGGCGTCGGAGCTGGTCCGGCGCTTGGGCTGGCGCGACGGGGTCTTCTTCGTGGTCGCCGCCTCGGCCTTCGTCGAGCGGTAGGTCTTGTGGTACGGCCGGTCCTTCGCCTTGGGCGTCGGGCCCTTGCCCTCGAGGCCGCGCTTGACCCTGCCCCCGGACCCGGCGGTCGGCTTCTTGCTGGTCTTGCGCACCGACCCTTTTCGTTGCGAGTTGCCTGGCATTACTGCACCGTCCATTTCGGGCCGTCGGGAGTGTCTTCGACCTCGATGCCGGCCGCCTTGAGCTGGTCGCGGATCGCATCGGCGGCCGCGAAGTCCTTGTCCGCGCGGGCGCGGTCGCGCTGCTCCAGCAGCCCGGCCACGAGCACGTCGACCGCTGCCGTCAGCTTGGCGTCGCTGCTCCCGGTGGTGGCCCACGCGGGGTCGGCCGGGTTGAGTCCGAGCACGTCGAGCATCGCCACGACGGAAGCGGCCTGCGCCTGCGGGTCGTCGCCGCGGTTGGCCTCGCGCACGGTGTCGAACAGCACCGCGACCGCGGCCGGGGTGCCGAGGTCGTCGTTCATCGCATCGACGAAAGCCTGAGGGAGCTCACCGGCCTCGGCGACGCCGTAGCGCTCGAGGAAGTTCTCGATCCTCCGGAACCCCACCGCCGCCTCGTCGAGGGCGTCGAAGCTGAACTCCACGTGCGAGCGGTAGTGCGCCGCCACCAGGTAGTAGCGCAGTTCGATCCCGCGGTAGTCCTTGAGCACGTTGGGGATGGTGAGCGAGTTGCCGAGCGACTTGCTCATCTTCTCGCCGGAGGTGGTGATCCAGGCGTTGTGCATCCAGTACGACGCGAACGGCCGTCCGGCCGCGCGTGCTTGCGCCTGCTCGTTCTCGTGGTGGGGGAAGCGCAGGTCGACGCCGCCGCCGTGGATGTCGAACGCGGGGCCGAGGTACTTGCCGGCCATCGCGGAGCATTCGATGTGCCAGCCGGGCCGTCCGGGCCCCCAGGGCGCCGGCCAGGCAGCGGTCGCCGGCTCGATCTCCTTCTTGTGGCCCTTCCAGAGCGCGAAGTCGCGGGGGTCGCGCTTGCCCCGCGGGTCCGCGTCGGTGGCGGGCTCCATGTCGTCGAGGCCCTGCCGGGTGAGCTCGCCGTACGCCGGCCACGACCGCACGTCGAAGTAGACGTCACCCGAGCCGTCCTCGGCGGCGTACGCGTGGTCCCTGGCGATCAGCTCGCCGATCAGCTCGATCATCTCGGGCACGTGGCCGGTCGCGCCCGGCTCGTAGGTGGGCGGCGCCACGTTGAGCGCGGCGTAGGCGCGGTCGAGCTCGCGGTGCATCGCGTAAGCGAGGTTGTACCAAGGCCGGCCCTGCTCGGCCGCCTTGATCAGGATCTTGTCGTCGATGTCGGTGACATTGCGGATGAAGGTGACGTCGTAGCCCAGGTGGCGCAGCCAGCGCTGCAGCACGTCGAAGTTGACCCCCGACCTCACGTGTCCGACGTGCGGCTCCGACTGGACGGTGAGACCGCAGACGTAGAGACCCGCCTTCCCCTCCTCGAGGGGAACGAAGTCACGGACCTCGCGGGTCGCAGTGTCATACAGCCGGAACGTCACGCGCCAAGTCTAGGGACGAATGTCGCCAACGCATTTTCGGCGGAACGGCGCCTTTCGTTGGTCGAGCAGGCCGAGCCCCTGGGCGAGGCCGTCGGGGTTTCATTGGTCGAGCAGGCCGAGCCCCGGGGCGAGGCCGTCGGGGTTTCGTTGGTCGAGCAGGCCGAGCCCCTGGGCGAGGCCGTCGTCGAGACCCCCAGCCGACCCGCCCACCACACCCCACGCGATGGGCAGATCAGCTCCAGAGGTCTCGACGACGCGGTCGCTCGTCCCTCGCTCCCGCTGCTCGACCAACGACTTCTTCTTTCGGTCGAGCACGTGTTACGCATGGGGCTGGAGTGACGTACCGTGGCATGATGCGGATCCTCCCTCGCCCTCGGCGCGCTCCTGTGCGCGATGGTGGTCGCCGTGCCGGCGGCCGAGGCAGCTCCGACCCCCCGGTCGATCGCCTACACCCAGTGGGACGGCGCGACCGAGTGGAGGACCGGCACGTTCGCGGGCACCAAGGTCGTCAACAGCCGGCTGGTCCTCGTCGCCCCCACCGTGCTCAGGTCGTACGCCGGCCGCTCCTACGAGCAGGGTTCGTGGGACTCCCCGTGGGTCACGCCGGGCTTCGCGCTGACCGAGCTGGTCCCGTCCTGGTCGGCGCTCACGCCGGCCGACAGCTGGATCGAGGTCCAGGTCCGTGCCAGGAGTGCCGGCGGCAAGGTGTCGAGCTGGGACGTGATGGGTCGCTGGACCTCGGGCGACCGGCACATCCGCCGGCAGACCGTCTCCGGCCAGACCGACGACCTCGGCAAGGTCAACGTCGACACGTGGCAGTCCACGGGCCCGGCCGGGGTTTCGGCGTACCAGGTGCGCGTGCTGCTGATGCGGCGCGCCGGCCTGACCGGGTCACCGAGCGTCGACACCGTCGGAGCCGTCGCGTCGACGTCGTCTCCCGCTCCGGCACCGGCCTCCACGCCCGGACCCGGCCGCGGCATCGTGCTCGACGTGCCGCGCTACTCGCAGATGGCGCACCGCGGCCACTTCCCCGCCTGGGGCAGCGGCGGCCAGGCCTGGTGCTCACCGACCTCGACCTCGATGGTGCTCGGCTACTACGACGCACTGCCCGCGCCGTCGGCGTACAAGTGGGTGCCGGCCGGCCACACCGACCCGTGGGTCGACTACGCCGCCCGGATGACCTACGACTCGGCGTACGAAGGCACCGGCAACTGGGCGTTCAACACGGCGTACGCCGCACCGCGGGTCGGCAAGGCGTTCGTCACCCGGCTCCGGTCACTGCGCGAGGCGGAGGACTACATCGCGGCCGGCATCCCGCTCGTCGCCTCGATCTCGTACGCCGCCGGCGAGCTCACCGGGTCGGCCGTCTCGTCCTCCAACGGCCACCTGCTGGTGGTCGTCGGCTTCACCGGCTCGGGCGACGTGGTGGTCAACGACCCGGCCTCGACCACCCGCAAGGGGGTGCGGCGTACCTATGACCGCAAGGAGTTCGAGGACGCCTGGCTCCCCGCTTCGGGCGGCACCGTCTATGTCATCCACGATGCGGCCCACCCGCTGCCCTGAGTCCTAGCTTGCCGTGAAGTCCAGCTCGTGCAGGCCGGTGGCGCCGTCGGGCAGCACGTCGCGCTCGACGCTGGTCTGCACCAGACCGTTGCTGTCGGTGGCCCGCACCTTCACCAGGTGGTCGCCGGCCTCCACGTCGATCTCGACGCTCCACTGCACCCACGTGTCCCGGCTGGGCACCTTCGCGAGCGTTGCCTGCTGCCAGGCCTCCTCCGTCGACCGCGACCTCCACGCTCTCGATGCCGGTGTGCTGCGACCAGGCGACCCCGGCGAAGGTGACCGAGCCCGCCTCGACGTCCTCCCCCGACCGCGGCACGTCGATGCGTGACGACATCTTCACGGGGCCGAACTCGCCCCAGCCGCGCTCGGTCCAGTACGCCGAGATCTCGGAGAACTTGGTGACCTCCCAGTCGACCACCCACTTGCAGGCCGAGACGTAGCCGTAGAGCCCGGGCACGATGGTGCGCACCGGGAACCCGTGGTCGATGGGGAGCGGGCGGCCGTTCATCGCGACGGCGAGCATCGCGTCGCGGTCGTCGGTCAGGGCGTAGAGCGGGGTGCCGCAGGTCCAGTCGTCGGCCGAGGTCTGCAGCACGGCGTCGGCCTCCGGGTCGACGCCGGCCTCGGCCAGCAGGGTGGCCACCCGGATGCCGCTCCACCAGGCGTTGCCGATCAGGTCGCCGCCCACCGGGTTGGACACGCAGTTGAGGGTGATCCAGCTCTCCGTGAACTCACGGGCGACCAGGTCGTCGTAGGTCAGCGTGATCTCCCGGTCGACCATGCCGTGGATCCGCAGGGACCATTCCTTGGGCTCGATCGCCGGGCGGACGATTGCGGTGTCGATCAGGTAGAAGTCCTCGGCGGGCGTCATCCACGGCGTCACCCCCTCGACCCCGATCCGGGCCTTCGGCGAGACCACCGGCTCGGTCATGTCCGTCAGCCTCAGCAGCTCGCGGATGTCCTCGACCTTGCGCCTGCCCCCGCCGACGACCCGCCCGACGACAGCCGCCAGCCCAGCGACCCCGGCCATCGCCGAGGCCCCGATCAGGAAGCCGCGACGAGAGGGATCGGAGTGGTCGGCGGGCTCCGGCAGCTCGGGCACCCGACGCAGCTGCTCGGTGAGCACGGACAGCGCGATCAGCCAGGTGACGAAGCCGATCGCGACGGGCAGTGCGTCGGTGAGGTGGGCGCCGTTGCGCGACAGCACGGCGTACGCCGCCGACCCCGGCCAGGACGGCGTACCCGATGGCGGGCGCCCACCAGTTCTTGCGCGACAGGCTGCCGAGCCAGGCGAAGGCCGCGCCGATGATGACGAGGATGCCGATCAGGAGAGCGGGCTTGTCGGCGTGGCCGAGGACGTCGATCGCGGTGCGCGCGACCGGTCCGGGGGTGTGCCGGATGACCAGGTCGGCGACCGCGACGACGGGAGACTCCCGGATCGACATCAGCGATGCGACCAGGTAGCTGGTGGCCAATCCCGCCGCGCCGGCGATCAGGCCGGCCGACCACCACCGCGCGCGAGAGGACTCCACACCGTGATTGTCGCTCAGGCATGATCATCCGGTGAACCATGAGTCCTTACGACTTCGTGTCGGCGTCGGCACCGACGTGCACCGCCTCGCCGACGGGGTGCCGATGTGGCTTGCCGGTCTGGCCTGGCCCGAGGAGACCCAGGGCCTCGCGGGGCACTCCGACGGAGACGTCGCCGCGCATGCCGTGTGCGACGCCCTGCTCTCCGCAGCCGGGCTCGGCGACCTCGGCTCGAACTTCGGCACCGACGACCCCGCCTGGGCGGGTGCGTCCGGGGTCGCCCTGCTCACCGAGACCGCCCTCCGGGTCCGCGCCGCCGGCTACGACATCGCCAACGCCGGGGTGCAGGTCATCGGCAACCGCCCCAAGATCGGACCCCGGCGCGCCGAATCCGAGGCAGCCCTGTCGGCAGCGCTCGGCGCACCCGTCGCCGTCTCGGCCACGACCACCGACGGGCTCGGCCTCACCGGCCGCGGCGAAGGCGTCGCCGCCATCGCCACCGCCCTGATCATTTCCCGCTGACCCGTCAGAAGATCTTCTGACGGGTCAGCGGGAAAGCAGGCTCAGGAGCCGCCGAGGAGCGCGAAGCTGTTGTCGACGATGGGGCCCCAGTCGTCGATGGTCGCCTCGAAGTCGCCGGGCGGTGTGTGCTCCACGGCGATGAGGAGCACGACGCCGTCCTGGCGGACCGCGACGTAGACCTGGCCGTGCAGCGGGATCGAGGACTGGGCGTCCACCCAGAGCGCCTCGTAGTCCATCACCGCGATCGACACCACCGAGCCGGACGCCGTGAGCGGCCGGACGTCGCTGGTGTTCAGCTGGCTGTAGTTGTCGGGCGGCAGCATCGTGTCGAGGTTGGCGCTCAGCACCGCCGACGCCTCGACCGACGGGTCGTCGACACCGGTCAGCGCGTAGGCCCAGCTGCCGTCGCCGTTGGTGAGGCCGACATCGTCGTTGCCCTGGCCACCGATCTCCCAGCCCTCCGGGATGAAGATCTGTACGCCGGACCCGATCGTCGTCGTGTCACCGTCGACGGGCGGCGTGGTCGGGTCCTCGGTCGGCGTCGGCTCGTCCGTCGGCTCCGTGGTGGGGTCGTCGGTCGGAGCGTCCGTGGGGTCGGTCGGCTGCGGGGTCGCGGAGCCGACCGGGTCCGGGTCGAGGATCCCCGAGCCGTTGCCGTTGGCCTCGGACGTCGAGACGTCGTCCTTGTCGTCATCGCCGCCACCGAACACGACCGCGCCGAGACCACCCAGGATCCCGACACCGACGACGGCGCCCACGATGATGCCGATGGTCTTGCCCTTGCTCGACTTGTGCAGGCTGCCCGGAGGCGGCGGCGGGGGCGGGTAGCCACCAGGAGGCGGCGGCGGGTAGTAGCCGGCGGGCGGCGCCTGCGGCGGAGGTGCGGCCGGCATCGCCTGGGTCGGCACGGGCTGCTGCGGGGGCAGAGGTGGCTGCGTCATGCGACACCGCCGTCGGCAGCAGGGGCGTCGGCATGTTCGGTGTTCATGTGTTTGCGGGTCTGGTGCGAGGTCGAGCGCACCGAGGTGCCGCACGCGATGCAGAACTGCGACCCGACGAGCAGCATGTTCTCGCACTCGGGGCAGAACGTCTCGACGAAGATGTCGTGCTTCGACACGTCTGCCTTGGCAGCGTCCTCGATGGCCGCCTCGAGCAGCGCGGCCTGCATCATCACCCGGATCCGGATGACGAGCACGGCCAGGATGACGAAGCCCCAGATCAGGCCGAGGGCCTGGCCGAACGGCAGGTAGGCCAGCAGCCGCACGCCGAGCCAGTAGGCGACGTTGATGCCGGCCGCGAAGGCGAAGTTCTTCAGGTAGTAGGACGTGAAGCCGTCGTAGCCCTCGCCCTTGCCGGAGAACGCGGCGACCGCGATGCCGGTGGCGGTGCCGTAGATCAGCGACTTGACCACCATCAGGTTGACCACGATCACGACCCACGTCGCGATGCCCGACTCGGTGCGGAACGTCTCGGAGGTGAAGACCCCGCGGTAGAGCACGATCGTCTCGAACGCGGCGTACGCCGTGCCCGCGGCGACACCGAAGGTGAGTCCGTCGATCATGTCGTCGAACTGCGGCAGCCGGGCCAGCAGAGCGCCCGGCAGGTTCTTGACCACCTCGGCGATCACCGGCAGCAGCACCGCGAAGATCAGCAGCGCCGAGATGGAGAGCGAGTCGATGCCTCCTCGGGAGCGCCCACCGGCGACGAACGACTGGAACTGGCTGGCGAACAGCCACTCGAAGAACAGCAGCGAGACCAGGATCGCGAGCACTCCGGTGACGAAGAAGAGCCCGATCACCACCTTGGCCGGCGCGTCCTCCCAGAGGTTCACGTCGTAGATGTAGACGAGGTAGGCCAGCGGGATCAGGAACGCGGCCGCGGCGATCGCGATCGGCAGGAGGCCCAGGGCGGTGGCGCCGATGATCAGCACGCTGCTGATGATCATCGCCCAGCGATAGTTGTCAGCCGTGTCGCGACTGGTGTGCGGCATGATCGTCGAGATCAGGGCGAACTGGTTGACGCCCTCCGACGAGGCCACGGCGTAGGTGCGGACTCCCGAGGAGTTGGCGCGCATCGACGCACCGCACTTGTGACAGTAGGCCGCCACTTCCGGGTTGTCGGATTGGCAGGTGGGACAAGGCACGGCAGACCTCCGGAATCGGACGAACGTCGACCGCATGATGACAGTCCGGGCCGCGATCCGCGACGATTTGTGGCGCGCGGACCGAGAGCGGTCTAGCGGATCAGGACCAACCGTGCGCCGTTGGGCGCGCGCGGTTGACACCCATCCCAGCCGCTTCGACAATCGCGGCACCGTTCGAAAGGGCTCACATGTCCGGCGTCACCTCCATGCGGGTCCGCGCAACACTGGCGCCGACCCTGGTCCTTGCTGTCCTCGGCCTCTCTGCCTGCGACACCGGGACCGATCTCGGCCAGGACGGCGCCGAGCCGCTGACCCTCACCGTGTCGGCAGCCTTCCGGCAGTCCGAACCCGACGCCGCGGCCACCCGGGTGCAGGACCTGACCGACGCCATCGCCGACCTGCGTGACGCCACGTCGTCGGGCTGGATCGGCCGCCAGGACGACCTGACCGGCTACCTCAGCGAGCTGTCGGGTGGCCGCTACCAGGCACCCGGGGGTGGCGACGAGAAGGCCGCGATCACCGGTCTCATGGACGAGTACGGCGGCGCGCTGTTCGGCGTCGAGGCGGCGGAGCTCTCCTTGGGCGACCCGACCGCGCCCACCATCGCCGACGTGGTCAGCGTGCGGGCAGCCCAGGAGCTGCAGGGCGTGCCCGTGGTCGACGGCGAGCTCGTCTTCAGCCTCGAGGTCAGCGACACGAGCACCCGGGTCAACACCGTCCGGGGCCGCGTCTTCCCGGCGCTCGACCCGGTCACGGCGCCCACCGTCGCCGTCAGCGATGCCATCCGGACCGCACGCCTGGCCTCCGGTGGCGTCGCCCGCGGCGAGCCGGCGCTGGCGATCGTGCCCATCGAAGAAGGCCGGCTCGCGTGGGCCGTCCGGATCGGTTCCGCCAAGTCCGACATCGGCAAGGTCAACCTCAGCGCGACCTACTACGTCGACGCCCAGAGCGGCGCCGTGATCGACGTGCGCTCCGAGTCGATGCAGGGGCTGACGATGATGCCGTCGTCGCGCCGGCCGACCGGCGGCACCGGCCTGCTGGCGCCGACCCGGGTCGCCGCCGCCGAGGGCGACGCCGTGGCGGTGACCGGCAAGAGCCGGGCCATGGGCGACGTCTCCGCCACCGGCATGGAGCAGGGCGGCGTGATCGCCCTGATCGACCCGACCACGCCGACGTACGACCCCGCGACCGGCCAGGGCGGCATCGAGACCTTCGACCTGAGCGGCCTCGACCAGGGCCAGGCGCCCGGCAATCTGGTCACCAGCGAGACGCCGGCGTTCCGCAACGGCGATGCCGTGGCTGCGCACGCGATCAGCCGCACCATCTACGACTACTACGCCGCTCTCGGCCGGCGCTCGTGGGACGACCAGGGCTCGTCGCTGGTCTCCTCGGTCAACCTCGGCGGCTCCGACTTCTGCAACGCCTACTTCGACGACAGCCTCCCCCGCCCGCAGATGGTCTACGGCGCCCCGTGCGGCGGCCTCGAGGACTTCGTCGAGATCGACGTGGCCGCCCACGAGATCACCCACGGCGTCACCGACTCCTCGGCCGCGCTGATCTACTCCGGGCAGCCGGGTGCGCTCAACGAGGCCTTCTCCGACTACTTCGGCAACGTGATCGGCAACCTGGTCACCGGCCGCGACGACGCCGCGCTCGGCGAGCTCGGGTGCGTCCGGCTGACCCAGCCGGACTTCCTCTGCGGTGCCGACGTCGACGGCACCCTGGCGGTCCGCAACATGCTCAGCGGCAACACGTTCGCCGACTACTACTACCTGCTCAACACCGGTCTCCGCTTCCGGTCCCTGACGGGCGACAACAACGACCACGGCGGCGTGCACTCCAACTCGCTGATCTGGAGCAACGCGCTGTGGAGCATCCGCACCCGCCTCGCCCAGATCGACGGCGTGAGCGGCAACGAGTCCGACCTCGCCTCCGACTTCGACAAGATCGTGTACGCCGCACTGACCACCCAGCTCGGACCGACCTCGGGCTTCCTCGACGCTCGCAATGCCGTCGAGCAGACGATCCAGGCGGCCGACGCCGACCCGACCATCCTGCGGGTGGCGCGCGAGCTGTTCGACGAGAACCTGCTCTGCGCCGACTGCAACCCGCCGTCGAACGCCCTCGGCCAGGTCGTCGTCTCCACGCCCCAGACCCAGCTCGCGCCGACCGTCTCCGGCGACGACGTCGCGTGGGTCGACCTCAGCGCCGACGGCTCGCTCACCGGGTTCGCGGCGTCGAGCAAGATCGGCGGCGAGCCCGCCAGCCGCTCCGGCGACTCCCTCTACGTCGCCTACGCCGGCACGTCGCTGATCAGCCTCGAGCTGCCGGACCTCAACGGCGCCGGCCAGGTGGCCTTCTACCCCGAGTCCGGCGACCGCCAGGTGCTCGGCTCGTTCGGCCAGGCGACGGTCAACGCCGGCATCTCCGGTTCCGACGACGGCGCGGCCTGGGCCGACGAGGTCGACGGGTCGGCGTACTTCGTCGACCCGAAGGGGACCGTCTCCCAGCTCGACCTGCAGGCCGCCGGCATCAGCTCGGTGACCGCGGTCGGCACCGGTGACGGACAGGTGGCGCTCGGCACCGACAGCGGCGGGGTCTTCCTCTGGGACACCGCCGACGACTCGGTCACGGAGGTCGGGACCATGTCCGGCGCGATCTTCGCGGTCTCGACCGCAGCCGGCCGCGTGCTGGCGCTCGACGACGGCCAGGTCGGCCTGCTGTTCGACGGCCGAGGCGGCAGCACTCTGCTGACCGAGAGCGCGGTGCCCTACGGCTCGGCGCTCAACGGCGACTACGCCATCTGGCCGGAGGCCGTGGGTTCGCTCGGCGGTGGCGTCGCGGAGACCGACGGCCGCGGCATCGTCGACACCGACCTCTACCTCTACTCGCTGAAGACCGGCACGATCTACAACCTGCTCGACGAGCGCGGCCAGCAGGCCTTCCCGGCGGTCTCGGGCGACCGGCTCGTGTGGCAGGACGCTGTCTTCGGCGGCGACGACATCATGACCGCCGTACTTCCGCCAGGGCTTTGACCTCGGGTACGTCAGCCGTGCAAGCTGCGGAGGTCTCGACAACGCGGTCGCTCGTCCCTCGCTCCGCTGCTCGACCAACGGAAGCCCTCCCGTTGGTCGAGCAGGCCGAGCCCCTGGGCGAGGCCGTCGTCGAGACCCCCCGAGCGGTCGCTCGTCCCTCGCTCCCGCTGCTCGACCAACAAAGACCTCCCGTTGGTCGAGCAGGCCGAGCCCCTGGGCGAGGCCGTCGTCGAGACCCCCGAACCGATCCCGGGTACCTAGCCGTGCCAGCTGCGGAGGTCTCGACAACGCGGTCGCTCGTCCCTCGCTCCCGCTGCCCACCCACAGGAACGTCAGGCGGCGACCTTGCGGTGGCCGACGAGCACGACGCCCTCGACCACCTTGACGTCGTACGCCGGCACCGCGACGTGCGTGTCGTCCAGGCACCGCCCGGTGCGCAGGTCGAAGGCGTGCTTGTGGGCCACGGGCGCCACGAACGGCACGCTGCCGCGCGTGCCGACGATTCCGCGAGCGAGCATCGAGGCCTTCGCGAACGGGTCGTGGTTGCCCAGTGCGTAGACGTTGTCGTCGCCGGTGCGGAAGATCGCGATCGCCTGACCGTGCACGAGCGCGGTCACACCGCGGTCGATCTCGAGCTCGGCGAGCCTGCACACGGGCTGCCACTCCTCGATCGGTCCGCGTGGCGCCATGGCGAGAACGTAGGTCGGCTGTGTTCTCGCCCTGTTTCTCCATGTAACAGGCATGAAACGAAATGCGCTCACGTCGCAGGACAACCGAGCCCGCTGCCAGCAGCGCGGACCGTATGCTCCCGTCGTGGCCGCCGCCGTCGTGATCCTCGCCGCCGGCGCCGGCACGCGGGTGGGCGGCGAGACCAACAAGGTGCTGCTGCCGCTCGACGAGGTGCCGGTGCTGGCGTGGTCGGTGCGCGACGCGCTCTCCCTCCCCGACGTGGCCCGCGTGCTGGTCGTCGTGCGCCACGGTGAGGAGCACGCGGTCGCCGACGCGCTTGGCGCCGCACCTCGGCGAGGGCGAGGTGCACCTGGTCGACGGGGGCAAGACCCGCCACGGGTCGGAGTGGGCAGCCCTGCGTGCGCTGGCGGCCGACGTCGAGAGCGGCGAGGTCGATGTCGTCGCGATCCATGACGGGGCTCGCCCGCTCGCCGGCGCCGAGCTGCTCGCCGAGGTGCTGAGCGCGGCCCGCGAGCACGGCGGCGCTATCCCGACCGTGCCCCTCCCGCCGGTGGTCGGCGCGCCGGCCGGGCTCGATGGTGCCGAGCTGCACGGCGTACAGACCCCGCAGGCGTTCCGGGCCGCCGTCCTGCTGGAGGCCTACCGGCGGGCCGACCACGACGGGTTCGACGGCACCGACACGGCTGCTTGCCTCGAGCGCTACACCCACGTCGAGGTCGTGGCCGTGCCCGGACGGCCGGACAACCTGAAGATCACCTTCCCCGAGGATGTCGCCCTAGCGGAGCGGCTGGGTCAGCGCCTCTAGCAGGGCCACGTCCTCCGGCGACGTGACCCGGCGCGCGGAAGCCGGCGCCTCGACGTACTCGACTCCGAACCTCGCCTCCAGCACGGCCACCAGTTCCGCGAAGTCCAGGGCAGGCAGGGCATCCAGCTCCGCGACCACCTGCGCGGGCAGCACCACCGGCGAGGCCACGGACCGCAACGTGTCGCGGTCGACGGTCTCGCCGATCACGCCGTGCCGCACGACCTTGACGGTGTCGGTGACCGGGCGTACGCCGACGACCACCGTGTCGGTCTCGACGGCCCGCACCAGGCACTCGGCGATGAAGCTGCCCGGGGTCATCGGGCACAGGCTGTCGTGGATCACGAACGGCTCGCCGCCGTCGACCAGCCCTGCCCACTCGGTGCCGAGGTCGACCGGCGTCACGCCCGACTCCCCCAACCCCCAGGCCGCGCAGGCCACCAGCGCCTCGCCGTGGATGAGCGTGAACGGCAGCGAGCCGCGGCCCTGCTCGATCACGGCCCCGAGCGCGGCCGGCTGGTCCTCCATCCCACTAACGTAGGCCAGACATGAACGAACCCCCCGGACAGGGTCCGGGGGGTTCGACGTTGCTCAGTGAGCGGGGTTCAGCTGGCGAGGACCTCGTCGAGCATGGTCTCGGCCTTGTCCTCGTTGGTGTGCTCGGCCAGGGCGAGCTCGGAAACGAGGATCTGGCGCGCCTTGGCCAGCATCCTCTTCTCGCCGGCCGACAGACCGCGGTCGCGCTCGCGGCGCCACAGGTCGCGGACGACCTCCGACACCTTCATGACGTCACCGCTGTGCAGCTTCTCGAGGTTCGCCTTGTAGCGACGCGACCAGTTGGTCGGCTCCTCGACGTGCTCGGCACGCAGGATGTCGAACACCTTTTCGAGCCCGTCCTTGTCGACCACGTCGCGAACTCCGACGAGATCCAGGTTGCACGCGGGCACGCGCACCACCAGGTCCTGCTGGGCGACAATGCGGAGTACGAGGTACTCGCGATCCTCCCCCTTGATCTTCCGCATCTCGATGTCCTCGATGACTGCGGCCCCGTGATTGGGATAAACAACCGTTTCGCCGACGGTGAAAGTCATATGTGATGAACCCCTTCCTAGGTGTTCATTCTAACACGCCCGCGAATCCGCTTCTTCGACGTTTCCGCAGGTCAGAGCATGTGTCACCGGGTTGACAGGATGCGGTTCGTGTGGTGGGGCGCTCTTTATCCAGCGGGTTCTCGCGGAGGGCGCGCGACCCCTGCTGCCGACCGCGTCCGCCGGCGTGGTCGATACTTCCGCCATGGCGATCACGCAACGCTGGAAGCGAGGCACGAGCGCCGGGGAGGGTCCTGAGCCAGCCGATCGTGCGGCGTCCGAGACGCCGGCGGACGCCGTGGGGTCCCCACCGGCGCGGGCCACCCGCGACCGTCGGCGCACCCGCCCGTCGCTGTCCATCCGCGACGCGTGGCCGCTGCTCCTGCTGCGGGCAGCGCACCCGAAGCAGGCCGTGCTCACCGCCCTCGCGCTCGCCGCGGCCGCGCTGGTCGCTGGCCGTCCAGGGCGAGAGGCCGCGGTGGTGCTGGCCACCGTGCTCGTCGGGCAGACCATCCTCGGCTGGCACAACGACCTGGTCGACCGCAACCGCGACGCCCGCCACCAGGCGTCCGGCAAACCGATCGGCGAGGGCAAGCTCGACCCGGGCACCGTCTGGTTCGCGCTCGCGTGCGGTGTGCTGGTCGTCGTACCCCTCGCGATCGCGACCGGCGTGACCGCCGGCAGCTGCTACCTGCTCTCACTCGCGGCGGGCATGCTCGGCAACACCGTGCTGCGCCAGGGCGTGCTGTCGTGGCTGCCCTGGGGGATCGCGTTCGCGCTCTACCCCGCCTACCTGTCGTACGGCGGCTGGGGTGGCAGCGCGGAAGGTGCCGCGCCCGAGCCCGCGATGACGGTTCTCGCGGGCCTACTCGGCGTCGGCGTGCACTTCCTGCGCTCGATCTGGGGACTCGTGGCGGACAACGAGGACGGCTGGACCTACCTGCCGCTCAAGCTCGGGCTCCGCCTCGGCGCCACCAAGCTGCTGGCGCTCTCCACGACGTACGTCGTGCTGATCGTGGCCGCCATGGGCTTCGTCGGCAGTAGCGTCGGCCTCGGTCAGTGAGCGCGGCCGTAGACCGCTAGGCTTCGGGCGACAACCGGACCGACCTGCGAAGGCTTGACGATGCACCCTCGGCACTCTCGCCGCACCCCGCGTTTCGCCATCGGCGCGCTGCTGCTCATCCCCGTCCTGAGCGCCTGCGGCTTCGACTACGCCACCGACCGGGTCAACGACCTCACGGCCGGGCACACCAACCGCGATTACCAGGTCGACGCGAACAACACCCTGATCGTCGCCGGGCAGCCCGACTCCGGCACGTTGGTCGGTCAGCTGGTCAACAACGACCAGGACACCGACATCATCCTCACCAGCGTGACCAGCGGCACCGACGGGGCAGAAGCGGACCTCGAGCCTGTCACGGTGCCCGCGGGCGGATCCACCCAGCTGCACGACGCCGGCATCCGCATCGAGGGCAGCTTCGAGGCCGGCCAGGTCTACGACGTGACGCTGACGTTCGACAACGGCGACGTGGTCGAGCTCCCGCTGCCGGTCGTCACCCAGTGCGACCAGTACGAAGGCCTCGACGACGCCCCCGGCGCCACCTCCGGTGAGGCGTACTCCTGCGAAACCGAAGAGGCACCCGCGCATTAGGCCGTGTCACCTAGTCCCATGGCCTGCCGAGAACTAGGAGACACGACCTGATGCCCCACACCCTGATCCTGCTCCGCCACGGCGAGAGCGAGTGGAACGCCAAGAACCTCTTCACCGGCTGGGTCGACGTGGCCCTGACCGACAAGGGCCGCGCCGAGGCCGAGCGCGGCGGCGTACTGATGAAGGAAGCCGGCCTGCTGCCCGACGTGGTGCACACCTCGCTGCAGCGCCGCGCGATCAACACCGCCTGCATCGCCCTCGACTCCGCCGACCGTCACTGGATCCCGGTGCGCCGCTCCTGGCGGCTCAACGAGCGCCACTACGGCGCCCTGCAGGGCAAGGACAAGAAGCAGACGCTCGAGGAGTTCGGCGAGGAGCAGTTCATGCTCTGGCGACGCTCCTTCGACACCCCACCGCCGCCTCTGGACGACGACTCGGAGTTCTCGCAGGCGGGTCTGCCGCAGTACGCCGACCTCGGAGACGAGCTGCCCCGCACGGAGTGCCTCAAGGACGTCATCGAGCGGTTCCTGCCGTACTGGGAGTCCGACATCACCGCCGACCTGCGCGCCGGCCACACGGTGCTGGTCGCCGCCCACGGCAACAGCCTGCGGGCGCTCGTGAAGCATCTCGACGAGATCAGCGACGAGGACATCGCCGGCCTGAACATCCCGACCGGCATGCCGCTCGTCTACGAGCTCGACGAGTCGTTCCGACCGATCACCAAGGGCGGCCAGTACCTCGACCCCGAGGCGGCCGCCGCAGCGGCCGCGGCCGTGGCCAACCAGGGTCGCTGAGCAGCAGACCGCGAGCGACGAGCGGGCCGCGTGGGCTCAGGGAGATCAGAGCAAGCCCCGCGACCGAGGAACGAGGTCGCGACGGGCGTGTCGGAACTCCGGTCAGCGCAAAGGAACAGTTCGCCTATGCGTCGACCGCGGTCGGGTACTCGCCGGTGACGACGAAGACCACGCGGTTGGCGACCGAGACGGCGTGGTCGGCGATCCGCTCGTAGTAGCGGCCGAGCAGCGCGATGTCGACGGCAGCCTCGACGCCGTGGGTCCAGTTGTCGGAGAGCAGCTCGGTGAAGCTGGTCCGCCGCAGCTGGTCCATCTCCTCGTCGGCGCGGCCGAGCGCGATCGCCGCCTCGACGTCGCGGGCGATGATCACCTCGATCACGCGGTGCACCATGTCGGCGGCGACGGCGGCCATCCGGCTCATCGTCGGCCGCACCTCTTCGGGTACGGCGATGTGCGGCACCCGCAGCCGGGCGATCTTGGCGACGTGCACCGAGAGGTCGCCCATCCGCTCGAGCTCGCTGACCATCCGCAGTCCGGCCACGACCGTGCGAAGGTCGCCGGCCACGGGCGCCTGGAGGGACAGCATCGAGAATGCCGACTCCTCCACGCGCTCCCGGGCGCGGTCGATCTCGGCGTCGGCCGAGATCACCCGCTCGGCGATCTCGGCATCACCGGTCATCAACGACTCGGTGGCCAGACCGATCGCGGTCTCGACCTTGCTGCCGATACCGGCGAGCTCGTCGAACATCGACTCCAGCTGTTCTTGGAAGACCTCACGCATGTCGAGGAACCTAGAGGGCCCGAATGACCGCCCGGGGTGGATAGGTGAACGAGCGATGAACGTTGCGAAGCCTCGCCTTCGTTGGCGAAATCCACGTGAACACGGCCGTACGCTTTCAGGGTGGACCCGACGACGCAGGCGTTCCTCGCCGCGGTGGTCGGCGCCGTCGTTGCCGGAGGTGCCGTGCTCGCCTGGCACATCAGCGACCGCCAGCAGCAGGACCGTCCGGCGCGCGAGGAGCCGGTTGTCCCGCCCGGTGTCGCCGGCGTCCTGTCGGTGCTTCGCAGCAGCGCGGTCGTGGTGAACGAGTCCGACGTCGTGCTGAAGGCGTCCGCGCCGGCGTACGCCATGGGTCTGGTGCGGGGCACCAGCCTTGCCTCCGACGAGCTCGCCGAGCTGGTCAGCCAGGTGCGCCACGACGGCCAGATCCGCGAGGCAGAGCTGGTGATGAGCCGACCGGCCGCCCCGTCGCGCCACGTCATGGCCCGGGTCGCGCCCCTCGGCTCCCGGCTGGTGCTGGCGCTGGTCGAGGACCGGACCCGCGAACGCCGGGTCGAGTCCGTACGCCGTGACTTCGTCGCCAACGTCAGCCACGAGCTGAAGACGCCGGTCGGCGCGATCAGGCTGCTCGCTGAGGCGGTGAGCGACGCGGCCGACGATCCCGAGGCGGTCCGCAGGTTCTCCGGTCGGATGCTGACCGAGAGCGACCGCCTGTCGCGGCTGGTGCAGCAGGTGATCGAGCTGTCGCGGCTGCAGGGCGACGAGCCGCTCGAGTCGCCGCTCCCCGTCTCGCTCGACGACGTGATCGACGTGGCCGTCGACACCAGCGCGATCGACGCCAACGCCAAGAAGATCTCGGTCGTCACCGGCGGCACGTCGGGCCTCAAGGTCTTCGGCAGCGAGGAGCAGGTCACCGCCGCCGTGGCGAACCTGGTGGCCAACGCCGTCAGCTACTCCGAGCCCTCCGCGACGGTGCTGGTGACCACCAAGGCCGCCGACGGCAACGTCGAGATCTCCGTGGTGGACCAGGGCATCGGCATCCCCACGACCGAGATCGACCGCATCTTCGAGCGGTTCTACCGCGTCGACCCGGCCCGGCACCGTTCCACTGGGGGCACCGGTCTGGGACTCTCAATCGTCAAGCACGTCGCCGCCACCCATGGGGGCGAGGTCCGAGTGTGGTCGGTGGAGGGCCAGGGGTCGACATTCACCCTGACTCTCCCCCAGCACTCCAGCCGCACGGCTCGGACCGACCTGAATCAGGAGGACCGCCCGTGACCCGGGTACTCGTCGTAGAGGACGAAGAAAGCTACAGCGACGCTCTCGCCTACATGCTGCGCAAGGAGGGCTTCGAGGTGGCGATCGCCGCCGACGGCAACGCCGCTCTCGTCGAGTTCGACCGCAACGGTGCCGACATCGTGCTGCTCGACCTGATGCTGCCGGGCATCCCCGGCACCGAGGTCTGCCGCACCATCCGGCAGACCTCCAACGTGCCGGTGATCATGGTCAGCGCGAAGGACGACGAAGTCGACAAGGTGGTCGGGCTCGAGCTCGGCGCCGACGACTACGTCACCAAGCCCTACTCCCCGCGGGAGCTGGTCGCCCGCATCCGGGCCGTGCTGCGTCGCGGCCTGGACCCCGACCTGTCGCCCGACACGCTCGAGGCCGGGCCGGTCCGGATGGACGTCGAGCGACACGTGGTGACGGTCGACGGTCACGAGCAGCGGCTGCCGCTCAAGGAGTTCGAGCTGCTGGAGATGTTCCTGCGCAACCCCGGCCGGGTGCTCACCCGCGGCCAGCTCATCGACCGGGTCTGGGGCTCCGACTACGTCGGCGACACCAAGACCCTCGACGTACACGTCAAACGGTTGCGCGCGAAGCTGGAGCCCGAGCCCAGCGAGCCGAAGTACCTCGTCACCGTCCGCGGACTCGGCTACAAGCTGGATCTCTGAGCCCGAAGGGCGAAGAGGCCCAGCGCGCCGACCGCGCAGTGGCGCGCGAGGAACGAGCGCGACGCGTGGGTGCGGTCGGATCGAGCAGCGTCGCCGGTGAGGAACGAACCGGCGTAAGCGTGTCGAGATCGACCTCTGACCGCTGACCCGTCAGAAGATCTTCTGACGGGTCAGCGGAAACGGCGGGTTCTCGCGCTTCGTTGGCCGAAAATCGCTAGGCGTCGAATGCCTGCCACCCGTACGGTTCACGCGTGACCACCTCGCGGCCCTGGCTCCCCCTCGCCGCGGTGGCGTTCACGCTGTTCGCCTGGGCCTCGGCGTTCGTGGCGATCCGGCACCTCGGTGAGGACGTGCCGCCGGGCTCGCTGAGCCTGGGTCGGCTGCTCGTCGCGGTGGCCGCGCTGTGGCTGATGGTGCGCGTCTCCGTGCCGGCTGAGCGGCGCCGGCTGCCGACCAAGCGCGAATGGCCGCTGATCGCGCTCGGCGGGGTCTCGTGGATCGGGATCTACAACGTCGCGCTCAACGAGGCCGAGCGCCGCATCGACGCCGGCACCGCCGCCCTGATCATCCAGATCGGGCCGATCATCGTGGCCCTCCTGGCGACGTTCTTCTTCCAGGAGCGGCTGACCCGCTGGCTGGTGATCGGCCTGACCGTCGGCTTCACGGGCGTGGTCATCATCGGCCGCGCCTCGTCCAGCGGTGGCAACGGTGACGTCGTCGGTGTGCTGCTCACCGTGCTGGCGGCGGTGACCTTCGCGGTCGGCGTGATCACTCAGAAGAAGCTGCTCGGTGGTGGGATGACCGCGCTCGAGATGACGTTCTGGTTCTACGTCGTCGGCACGATCGCCTGCCTGCCCTGGTCGGTCGAGCTGGTCGGCGTGGTCGGCGACGCGAGCGCCTCCGACCTGCTCTGGATCACCTACCTCGGCATCGTGCCGAGCGCGCTCGCGTTCGTGACCTGGGCCTACGCCCTCAACCGGGCGGACGCCGGCAAGTTCGCGCTCACCACGTTCCTGGTGCCGTTCATCACGACGCTGATGGCCTGGCTGATGCTGAGCGAGGTGCCGCCCGCCCTGGCGTTCGTCGGCGGGGCGCTGTGCATCACCGGCGTACTCCTCACCCGGCGCAAGCCCCGCGTCACCGAACTGACCCCGGAGCCGGTGCGCACCTGACATATTGACGGCATGGATGCCGTTGCCGTCGTGCTCGTCGGGCTGGTGGCGGCCCTGCACCTCTACTTCCTGGTGCTCGAGATGTTCCTCTGGACCAAGCCGATGGGCCTGAAGACCTTCGGCAACGAGCCGGAGTTCGCCGAAGCGAGCAAGGTGCTGGCGGCCAACCAGGGTCTCTACAACGGCTTCCTCGTCGCGGGCCTGGTGTGGGGCCTGGCGTCCGAGCAGGACGACGTGCAGATCTTCTTCCTCGCCTGCGTCATCGTCGCCGGTCTGTACGGCGCGGCCACCGTCAGCGTGCGGATCCTGGCCGTGCAGGCGGTGCCCGCGCTACTTGCCCTCGGCGCCGTCCTGCTCGCCCGCTGAGCGGCACCGAGTCATCACCGGCCTCGAGCCAGCCGCGGAACGCCTCGAGGTTGTGCGTGGGCTCGCCCCGGAGCTTGCGCCACTCCCACTCCTTGCGGATCGCGCTGCTGAAGCCGAGCTCCAGGATCGCGTTGAACGACTCGTCGGCGTACGACAGCACCGAGCCGAGCAGGCGGTCGAGCTCCTCGTCGGTGACCGACGCGAGCGGCAGCCGGGCGTCGAGGTAGATGTCGCCGAGCGGGTCGACGCCGAAGGCGACGGCGTACATCCTCAGGTTGCGCTCGAGCAGCCAGCGGTAGACGCGTTCGTGGTTCTCGTCGGGGTTGCGGCAGACGAAGGCGTGGATGCCGAGGGCGTGCGGGCCGAGGTCGAGGCGCACGGCCGTCTGCAGCTTCTTCTCGCCCGGCAGGCTGAACGAGAAGACGCCGTCGGCCACCTCGTCGAACTCGATCTCCTGATCGGTGAGGTAGCCGCGGACGATGTCGGCGGCCTCGGTTGGTCATGCAGCAATCATGCAGGTTCGCGCATGAGCGAGTGGGCCCGCCGGTAGACGTCGAGCGTGCGCTCGGCCGTCGCCTCCCACGAGAACTCGCGGGCCTGCGTGATCGCACCCTCCGCCAGCCGCTCCCGCAGCTCCGGGTCGGCGACGACCCTGTGCAGCGCGTCGGCCCAGCCGAGCGCGTCGTGGCCCTCGACCAGCAGGCCGCTGCGGCCGTCGCGCACGACGGTGGTCAGCCCGCCGACCGCGGCGGCGACCACGGGCGTGCCGCAGGCCTGGGCCTCGGCCGCGACCAGCCCGAACGACTCGTTGTACGACGGCACCGCGACCAGCGTGGCGGCGGCGTACCACCGCGCGAGCTCGTCCTGCGAGACCGGCGGCACGAACCGCACCACGTCGGCGATGCCGAGCTCGTCGGCCAGCGAGGCCAGCGACTTCGGGCGGTCCAGGCCGGTGCCCGACGGTCCGCCGACGACCGGCACCAGGAGCCGCGAGCGGAGCTCGGGGCTGCGCTCGAGCATCACGGCCACCGCCCGCAGCAGCACGTCGGGCGCCTTCAGCGGCTGGATCCGGCCGGCGAAGAGCAGCACGTCGGCGTCCGCGGGGATCCCGAGTTCGGCGCGCACCTGGGTGCGCTCGCGCGGCCGGAAGACCGACAGATCGACTCCGGGGTTGACCACCTCGACGCGACCGGGCTCGGCGTCGTAGAGGTTGATCAGCTGCTTGGCCTCGAGGTCGGTGTTGGCGATGAGCACGTCGGCGGCCTCGACCACCTGCTGCTCGCCGATGATCCGGGCGACCGGCTCGGGGGTGTCGCCCTCGGCCAGCGCATCGTTCTTCACCTTGGCCATGGTGTGCATCGAGTGGATGAGCGGGCACGCCCCAGCGGTCCCGGGCCAGGGCGCCGACCTGGCCGGAGAGCCAGTAGTGCGAGTGCACGATGTCGTAGTGGCCGAGCGGCTGGCCGGCCTCGGCGCGCAGCACCTCGCGCGCGAACGTGCAGAGCTGGCCGGGCAGCTCGTCCTTGGTCAGCCCCTCGAAGGGCCCGGCGTGGATGTGGCGCACCGTGACCCCGTCGCTGTGCGCCACGACCTGCTCGAGCGCCGAGGTCGTGGCCCGCGTGAAGATGTCGACCTCGATGCCCCGGGCCGCGAGCCGCTTGGCGACCTCGACGACGTAGACGTTCATGCCCGCCGGCGTCACCGATGCCCGGCTGGTCGAGCGGTGAGGTGTGCACGCTGATCATGGCCAGACGCCGGATCGGCGTACCTTCACTCACTGGCTCCCCTGACAGGTGGCGGGTCCGGACAGACTCCTGCCAGTACCCAACTACCGTCGTCGCGCAGCCATTCCCCGAGACGTGGACGAGGGCTACGAGCGCGACCAGGGCGACCCCGGCGCCGAAGACAGCGTCGACGACCTCGGTGTCGCTCGACGCCGTCGCGGACCACCCACCACACCGAGCCACCAGCGCCGGGAACGCCACCGCCACGAACACCCGGAGCGCGGTGCGCTGCTGCTGACCAGGCCGCTCCGGCGGCGCAGCAGGCCAGGGTCAGCAGGGCGAGGCCCGCCCACCACAGCCCGTCCTGCGTCACGAAGTAGCGCACCACCCAGGCGACTCCACCGAGCAGACCGGTCGTGCCGGCGTACGAGCGAGCAGCCCACGCGACGTCACCTCCCGGAGAACGATGAGACGGACCAGGAGGTCAGTCTGCCACCAGCGCCGCCCGCACGTCGCTCCCAGCTCGCAGAGCCGACGTCAGCCGCTCACGCCCCTCGGGACACAATGAGCAGGTGAGCGTCTCCTTCCTCCGTCCCACCGCCGTCGTCACCGGAGCCAGCAGCGGCATCGGCGCCGCGACCGCCCGGTCGCTGGCCGCCGCCGGCTTCCACGTGATCTGCGCGGCGCGGCGTACCGACCGGATCGAGGCGCTGGCCGACCGAGATCGGTGGCACCGCGGTCGCCTGCGACGTCACGTCGGAGGAGTCCGTCGCCGGGCTGGCCGCCGTCGTCGGCGACCGGCTCGACGTGCTGGTCAACAACGCCGGCGGTGCGTTCGGCGCCGCGACCCCGTGGCCGAGGCCTCGAGCGACGACTGGCGCCGGATGTACGACGTCAACGTGATCGGCCTGATGCAGGTGACCCGGGCGCTGCTGCCGGCGCTGGTCGCCTCCGGTGCCGGCGCGATCCTCAACGTCGGCTCGACCGCCGGCCGGATCGCCTACGAGGGCGGCGGCGGCTACACCGCGGCCAAGCACGGCACCCAGGTGGTCACCGAGACGCTGCGGCTCGAGCTGTTCGACCAGCCGGTGCGGGTGATGGAGATCGCGCCGGGCATGGTGCAAGACCGACGAGTTCGCGCTGGTCCGCTTCGACGGCGACCAGGCCAAGGCCGACGCCGTGTACGCCGGCGTACCGGACCCGCTGACGGCCGAGGACGTCGCCGACGCGATCACCTGGATGATCACCCGCCCGCCCCACGTCAACATCGACGAGCTGGTGATCCGGCCCCGCGCCCAGGCCGCCCAGCACAAGGTCCATCGGGTCTCCGAGTAGCCGGAGCGACGCCGCATCCTGAGCGCCGTGACAGACTGCCGTCCGTGCAGACGATCGGACTCATCGGCGGGATGAGCTGGGAGAGCAGCGCCGCCTACTACCAAGGTCTCAACCTCGGGCGTCGAGAACCGACTCGGCGGGTTCAGCTCGGCGAAGACCGTGATGGCGTCGGTCGACTTCGCCGAGGTCACCGCGCTGCAGGAGGCCGAACGCTGGGACGACGTCGCCGCGATCCTCGCCACCGCGGCGCAGGGCGTCGAGCGCGCCGGCGCCGACTTCCTGATGCTCTGCACCACGACGTTCCACCGGGTGGCCGAGCAGGTCGAGGCCGCGGTCGGCATCCCGCTGCTCCACCTCGCCGACGTCGTGGCCGATGCCTGCAAGGCCCAGCACGTGGAGTCGGTGGCGCTGATCGGCACCACGTTCGCCATGTCGCGCACGTTCTTCACCGACCGGATCGCCAGCCACGGGCTGCACGTGCTGGTGCCCGACGCCAAGCACCACGAAGCCGTCAACCGGATCATCTACGACGAGCTGGTGCACGGGAAGGTGCTCGACAGCTCGCGGCGTACCGTCGTCGGTCTGATCGAGGAGCTCTGGGACGCCGGCGCCGGTGGCCTCATCCTCGGCTGCACCGAGCTCGAGCTGCTGGTGCACCAGGCCGACTCGGAGCTGCCCGTCTTCCCGTGCACGACGCTGCACGTCGAGGCCGCCCTCGACCGCGCCCTCGCCTGACCGTCTGCCTGCCGCTGACCTCGCGTCCTGACGGGTCAGCGGTCGCGGTCCAGCCGACCATGCGGTGAGGTCGCAGCGAGAGAGCGGGCCATCGAGCGTCCCCGTCGCCGGGAGCCCGTAGCCCGCGGATGAACAGCTCCAGGTGCCGCCGCGCCAGCTCGTCCTTCTGCTCCATCGGCATCGGCCCGGGCAGCGGTCGCGCGATCCGCACCAGCATCATGCCGACGTCGGCGAACGACACGTCCGCGCGGCAGGTCGCCGCTGTCGCGAGCCGCGTCGACCAGCGCCTCGACCGCCTGGGCCGGAGCCGTCGCGGGCCTGCGGCGACCTCCGGGTCCTCGAGGTCGAGCACGCCCGAGCACCTGCGGCATCACGGCCGAGACCCGCAGCTCGAGCGCCGCCCGGAGGTAGGTGGCCAGCGCCTCGAACGGCGTCCTCGACCTCGGCGGCCAGCTCGGCCGCCTGCCGGGTGCGGTGCAGCGCGTCGACGACGACCGCCCGCAGCAGCGACTCGCGGTCGGGGAAGCGCCGGTAGAGCGTCGCGATGCCCACCCCCGCCCGGCGGGCGACCTCCTCCAGCGGCACGTCGGCGCCCTTCTCCGCGACCAGGTCGCGGGCGGCGCCGAGGAGTTGCTCGAGGTTGCGCCGGGCGTCGGCTCGCATCGCCATGGGCACACCGTACGGTAGAAGCGGAGACCATTCTTCCACTTACGCCGACCCCGGAGGGCCCGATGAGCGTCGAGTTCAACCACACCATCGTCCACGTGTCCGACCGCGACGCCGCCGCCCGCGAGGTCGCCGAGATCCTCGGGCTCGCTGCGCCGGCGACGTACGGCCCGTTCGCCGTGCTCGAGCTCGACAACGGCGCCAGCCTCGACTTCATGGACGATCGTGGCGACTTCCCGGCCAGCACTTCGCGTTCCTCGTCGACGAGGAGGCGTTCGACCAGATCCACCAGCGGATCCGCAGCGGTGGTCGCCAGTGGTGGGCCGACCCGTTCCACAGCCGGCCGGAGGAGATCAACACCAACGACGGCGGCCGCGGCGTCTACTGGGAGGGCCCGGACGGCCACAACCTCGAGATCATCACCCGGCCGTACGGCAGCGGTTCCTAGCGCTCGCATCGCCCTGGCGCAGGACCAGCTCGGCGATCCGCCGCAGGTCCTGCGTCAGGTCGCGCTTCGAAGCACCCGGCGGAACTCGCCCTCGACGTCGAACTCGTAGGTGAACCCGTCGGGGTAGGGCTTGCTCGTGTGCACCGGCTGGCTCACCCGGCAACCAGCCCCACGAGCTCGCGCGGCCCGGTCGTCGTCGGAGTCGAGGTCGACCTCGGCCTCGACCGGGCGGCCGATGAAGCCGCCGGTGCGGCGTACTCGGACGAGGGTCACTGTCCCAGTTGTACCCGACGGAATCGTGGGTTCGGTGTGCCCCGCACTAGACTCGCCGAGGCCCATCTGGCCCCGCCCCTGAACCCCACCGGAAGTGAACCGCGTACACCCATGTCTGCAACCAAGACCGCCAACCTGCGCAACGTCGCGATCGTCGCGCACGTCGACCACGGCAAGACCACGCTCGTCGACGCGATGCTCCGCCAGGCGGGTGCCTTCACCGTGCACCAGGCCGAGACCGTGGGCGACCGGGTGATGGACTCCGGTGACCTGGAGCGCGAGAAGGGGATCACGATCCTCGCGAAGAACACCGCGATCCACTACAACGGACCGTCCGCGCCCGAGGGCATGACGATCAACATCATCGACACCCCCGGCCACGCCGACTTCGGTGGCGAGGTCGAGCGCGGCCTGTCGATGGTCGACGGCATCGTGCTGCTGGTCGACGCGAGCGAGGGCCCGCTCCCCCAGACCCGCTTCGTGCTGCGCAAGGCGCTGAACGCCGACATGCCCGTCGTGCTCGTGGTCAACAAGGTCGACCGGCCCGACGCGCGCATCGACGAGGTCGTCGACGAGACCTACGAGCTGTTCATGGACCTGCTCGACGAGTCGCACAGCCAGGACGCCCTCGACTTCCCGGTCGTCTTCGCGAGCGGCAAGGTCGGCATCGCTTCGCTCGAGAAGCCGGAGAACGGCACGATGCCGGAGGGCAAGGACCTCGAGCCGCTCTTCAAGACCATCGTCGACACCATCCCGGCCCCGGTCTACACCGAGGGCGCTCCGCTGCAGGCCCACGTCACCAACCTCGACGCGTCGCCGTTCCTCGGCCGCCTCGCCCTGGTGCGGATCCACGAGGGCATCCTCAAGAAGGGCCAGACCGTCGCCTGGATCCGGCGCAACGGCGAGGTCAAGAACGTCAAGATCACCGAGCTGCTGGTCACCACCGGTCTCGAGCGCAACCCCGGCGAGAGCGCGGGGCCCGGCGACATCGTGGCCGTGGCCGGCATCCCCGAGATCACCATCGGCGAGACCCTCGCCGACTCCGGACAACCCCATCGCGCTCCCGCTCATCCACGTCGACGAGCCGGCGATCTCGATGACCATCGGCACCAACACCTCGCCGCTGGTCGGCCGGGTCAAGGGCACCAAGGTCACCTCGCGACTGGTCAAGGACCGCCTCGACAGCGAGCTGGTCGGCAACGTGTCGCTGAAGATCCTCCCGACCGAGCGTCCCGACGCCTGGGAGGTGCAGGGCCGCGGCGAGCTGGCGCTGGCGATCCTGGTCGAGCAGATGCGGCGCGAGGGCTACGAGCTCACCGTCGGCAAGCCGCAGGTGGTCACCCGCGAGGTCGACGGCAAGGTGCACGAGCCGATGGAGCGGCTGACCATCGACGCTCCCGAGGAGCACCTCGGCACGATCACCGAGCTGCTCGCGACCCGGAAGGGCCGGATGGAGCAGCTCACCAACCACGGCACCGGCTGGGTGCGCATGGAGTTCGTGGTGCCGGCGCGCGGCCTGATCGGCTTCCGCACCCAGTTCCTCACCGAGACCCGCGGCACCGGCATCGCCCACCACATCTTCGAGGCCTACGAGCCGTGGGCCGGCGAGATCCGCTCCCGCAACTCCGGCTCCCTGGTGGCCGACCGCGCCGGCGCGGCGACCGCGCACGCGATGACCTCGCTGCAGGAGCGCGGCGTGATGTTCGTCGACCCGACCACCGAGGTCTACGAGGGCATGATCGTCGGCGAGAACTCCAGGTCCGAGGACATGGACGTCAACATCACCCGCGAGAAGCAGCAGACCAACATCCGCTCGGCCACCTCCGACGCGTTCGAGAAGCTGATCCCGCCGCGCAAGCTGTCGCTCGAGCAGTGCCTGGAGTTCTGCCGCGAGGACGAGTGCGTCGAGGTCACCCCCGACGCGGTCCGCATCCGCAAGCTCGTGCTCGACCAGAACGACCGCGCCAAGACCGCCTCCCGGGCCCGCAAGGCCGCCAAGTAGCTCTCGACCGCTGACCCGTCAGAAATGTTTCTGACGGGTCAGCCCAACGCGAGCACCTGGTCGACCAGGTGCTCGGCGATCGCGAGGCTCGAGGTCGCGCCGGGTGAGGGCGCGTTGCGCAGCGCGACCACGCGGCCGCGCACGGTGACCCGGAAGTCGTCGACCAGGCTGCCGTCGGCGGCCATCGCCTGGGCGCGCACGCCGCTCGGACCCGGCACGACGTCGTCGACCTCCAGCTCCGGCACGTAGCGACGGGCCGCGGCGACGAAGCGCCGCTTGCTGAGCGAGCCGGCCACCTCGCGCACGCCGGTGCGCCAGTGCTGGCGAGCGAACCTCCGGAAGCCGGCGTACGCCGCGAGTCTGGCGAGGTCGCGGAGGGCGACGACGGCGTTGGGTCCGACCATCACGTCGCCGTCGATCCGCCGCGTCAGGTGGACGCCGAGGAACGGGTAGCGCGGGTCCGGCACCGGGTAGACCAGGCCGTTGACCAGGGAGCGTCGCTCCGGGCGCAGCAGGTAGTAGTCGCCGCGGAACGGCACGATCCGCGGGTCGCGGTCGTCGCCGGCGAGCACTGCCAGCCGGTCGCTCTGGAGCCCGCCGCAGAGGACCACGCGGTCGAACTGCTCGGCCTCGTTGGCGACGACACCGCCCCGTTCCTCGCGCAGGGCGGTGCACTCGACGCCGAGCCGCACCGTCCCTCCGCGCGCCTCGACCCGACCGGCGAGCGCCCGGGTGACGGCGGCGAAGTCCACGATCGCCGTGGTCGGCGAGTGCAGGCCGGCCACGCCGCGCACGTGCGGCTCGAGCTCGCGGAGCTCCGCCGCGTCGATCCGGCGTACGCCGGGCACGCCGTTGGCCAGGGCCCGCTCCTCGATCGCACCGAGCCGCGCCGTCTCCGCCTCGTCCAGCGCCACCAGCACCTTGCCGCACTCGTCGTAGGCGATCTGCTCCTCGGCGCAGAACGCCTTGAGCAGCCCGACGCCGCGACGGCACAGCTGCGCCTTCAGCGAGCCCGGCTCGTAGTAGAGACCGGCGTGGACCACGCCGGAGTTGCGGCCCGTCTGGTGGGCGGCCAGCGCCGCCTCCTTCTCCCAGACGATGACCTCGGCGTCGGGGTCGACGACCTGCAGCCGGGCCGCGACAGCGACGCCGATGATGCCGCCGCCGACCACGAGGTAGGAGGTCACGCCGGTCAGCGTACGGGTGGGGCACACTGACCGCGTGCTCCTCGACGTGCAGCTCGACGGCCGGCCCGACGAGGCCGCTTCCCGTGCCCGTGAACTCGTCGGCGCGGGCGTCGACGGGCTCTTCACGTTCGAGGGTCCCCACGACGTGTTCCTGCCGCTGGCCGCCGCGGCCGGGGTGGTCGAGACCCAGCTGATGACCAACGTGGCCATCGCGATGCCACGCAGCCCGATGCACCTCGCCCACGCCGCGTGGGACCTGCAGCTGATGTCGGGCGGCCGGTTCCGGCTGGGGCTGGGGTCGCAGATCAAGGTGCACGTCGAGAAGCGCTACGGCGCCACCTGGAGCCCGCCGGCCGCGCGGATGCGCGAGATCGTCGAAGCGGTCAAGGCGATCCTCACGTCGTGGCAGGACGGCACCCGGCTGGACTTCCGCGGCGAGCACACGCAGCACACGCTGATGCCGCCGACGTTCGTGCCCGGCCCCAACCCGTACGGCGCCCCGCCGGTCCTGCTCGGAGCGCTCGGTCCGGTGATGACGCGGACCGCCGCCGAGGTGGCCGACGGCCTGCTGGTGATGCCGTTCCACAGCCTGCGGCACTTCCAGGAGCGGACCATGCCGGCCGTCGCCGAGGGACTGGCGCGCGCCGGGCGGGACGCGGACGGCTTCGCGATCTGCCCGCAGGTGATCTGCGCGATGGGCGAGACGCCCGAGGAGCAGGCTGCGGCGGCCACCGGGGTCCGGGGGCTGCTGGCGTTCTACGGTTCGACGCCGGCGTACCTCCCGGTGCTCGAGGTCGAGGGCTGGGCCGACCTGCAGCCCGAGCTCAACGCGCTCTCGAAGACCGGCGACATCGGCGCGATGATCGACCTGGTCTCCGACGACATGGTCGCCACCCTCGCCGTCCGCGGCACTCCCGAGGAGTGCGCCGCCGAGATCCGCCGGCGCTTCGGTGAGGTCGCCGAGCGGGTCTGCGCCTACTTCCCGGGCTACGCCGCCCCGTTGGCGCAGATCTCCGCGCTTGCCGCCGCGCTGGCCGACTGAGGCGACGTACCCGGGCCAGTGGTGGAAGCGCTCCCACCTTTTGTCCGGAGCCCGTTCCATTGTTTCCGCGCTCGCCGTTGACACCGGATGTGACGGGTGTCATGTTGTTCCACGAACTCAAGTGGAAGCGCTCTCACCCCGCGAAGCGCCTCCGCCCCAGGCCCGCCCGGGTCACCGCACACGGTAGGAGCGTTCCAACGTGAAGCACTCATCCACCTCCAGGCCCCGCCTCCGGCGCGGGCTCGCACTCTGCGCCGTCGGCGCCCTGGTCGTCGGTCTGACCGCCGCCTGCGGCAGTGACGACGACGGCGGCGGCTCGAGCGACGGCCCCGTCAAGATCACCATCGCCACCTTCAACGAGTTCGGCTACGAGGAGCTCATCGAGGAGTGGAACGCCGCCAACCCCGACATCCAGGTCGAGCAGAAGAAGGTCGGCACCTGGGACGACGCCAAGGACAACCTCTTCACCAAGCTGGCGGCCGGCTCGGGCCTCTCCGACATCGAGGCCATCGAGGGCGACGGCATGCCGGCGATCCTGGCCGAGTCCGACGCGTTCGTCGACCTGACCGACAGCGAGCTCGACGGCCGCTGGCTGGACTGGAAGGCAGCCGCCGGCACCGACGCCGACGGTCGGCTGATCGGCTACGGCACCGACAGCGGCCCCGAGGGCATCTGCTACCGCGCCGACCTGTTCGAGGAGGCCGGCCTGCCGACCGACCGCGAAGAGGTCGCTGCCCTCTTCGGCACCTGGGACGACTACTTCGCCGTCGGCGAGGAGTTCGTCGCCGCGATGCCCGACACCGCCTGGTACGACTCGTCCGGCGGCGTCGCCCAGGCGATGCTCAACCAGGTCGAGTTCCCGTTCGAGGAGGAGGACGGCACGATCAACGTCGAGAACCCCGAGCTGCAGGAGGTCTGGGAGGCCGTCACCAGCAACGCCGACAAGGGCCTGTCGACCCGGCTGAGCCAGTGGAGCGACGACTGGACCGCCTCCTTCCAGAACGACGGCTTCGCCACCATGGCCTGCCCCGGCTGGATGCTCGGTGTCATCGAGGGCAACGCCGAGGGCGTCGAGGGCTGGGACATCGCCAACGCGTTCCCCGGCGGCGGCGGCAACTGGGGCGGCTCGTTCCTCGTCGTACCCCAGCAGTCGGAGCACCCGGACGAGGCCAAGGAGTTCGCCGCGTGGATCACCGCGCCCGAGCAGCAGCTGAAGGCCTTCCAGGCCATCGGCACCTTCCCGAGCCAGACCGACGCGCTCGGTGACCCGATCCTCACCGAGGAGGTCAACGCGTTCTTCAACGACGCACCGACCGGCTCGATCCTCTCCGACCGGGCGCTGGCGATCGAGGTCCAGCCCTTCAAGGGCCCGAAGTACTCCGACATCCTGCAGGCCTTCCAGGCCGCGGTGATCCGGGTGGACGACGGCTCCAACAACGCGGCGGACTCCTGGGAGACCTTCCTGAGCGACGTCGAGCAGCTGTCCTGACCGGGTGATCAACCCACTCCGATGACCCACCTCGAGCTTCCCGCCGGGGACGACACCACGGCGTCCCCGGCGGGAAGTACCACTCCACAACCAGCCCGAAGCAGGTCGTGCGGCCCCCGCTCACCTGGCGGCAGCGGCTCTCGACGTGGGACGTGCGCTACTCGCCGTACCTCTTCATCTCGCCGTTCTTCCTGCTGTTCGCCGTCGTCGGCCTCTTCCCGCTGGTCTACACGGCCTACGTCTCGGTCTTCGACTGGAGCCTGATCGGCGGCAAGGGCGAGTTCGTCGGCCTCGACAACTACCGCGACGTGCTCGGCAACCCCTACTTCCTGAAGTCGCTGGTCAACACGATCAGCATCTTCCTGCTGTCGTCGGGGCCGCAGATCGTGATCGCCGTGTGCCTGGCCGGGCTGCTCGACAGCCACCTACGCGGAAGGACCCTGTGGCGGATGAGCATCCTGCTGCCGTTCGTGGTCTCCCCCGCCGCCGTGGCCATCATCTTCGGAAGCCTCTTCGGCGACCGCTACGGCCTGATCAACGACGCCATCACCTGGATCGGCCTCGAGCCGATCCAGTGGCACGTCGACCGGTTCGCCAGTCACATCGCGATCGCGTCGATGGTCAACTGGCGCTGGACCGGGTTCAACGCCCTGATCTTCCTGGCCGCCATGCAGGCGGTGCCGCGTGACGTCTACGAGTCGGCCGCCCTCGACGGCGCCGGCCGGATCCGGCAGTTCGTCAGCATCACCCTCCCGATGATCCGGCCGACGATGATCTTCGTCATCATCACCTCGACCATCGGCGGGCTGCAGATCTTCGCCGAGCCGCGGCTGTTCGACGAGACCATCGCCCGCAACGGCGGCAGCGACCGCCAGTTCAGCACCCTGACCATGCTGATCTACGACTTCGGCTGGCACCTGCGCGACCTGGGCCGGGCCTCCGCCACCGCCTGGCTGCTGTTCCTGGTGATCGTCGTGTTCGCGCTGGTCAACCTGGCGGTCAGCCGTCGCGTCGGCACCCTGCGAGGGATGCGCCGATGACCAAGCGTCCCGGATTCCTCGTCTACGGCCTGCTGACCGCGTTCGTGCTCGGCTCGGCCGCGCCCCTCTACTGGTCGTTCCTGATCGGCTCGCACACCAAGGAGGTGATGGCCCGCCAGACGCCACCGCTGCTGCCCGGCGGTCACTTCTTCGAGAACGCCCAGCGTGTCTTCGACAGCGTCGCCTTCTGGAAGGCACTGGGCAACAGCCTGCTGATCTCCGGAGTCGCCGCCACCTCGGTGGTGTTCTTCGGCACCCTGGCCGGCTTCGCGTTCGCCAAGCTGCGGTTCCGCGGCAACATCGTGCTGCTGGCTTTCATCATCGCCACGATGGCGGTGCCGACCCAGCTCGGCGTCGTGCCGCTGTTCATCCTGATGGCGAAGCTCGGCTGGACCGGCAGCGTGTGGGCGGTGATCATCCCCTGGATCGTCACGGCGTTCGGGGTCTTCTTCATGCGGCAGTACCTCGTCGACGCCATCCCCGACGAGCTGGTCGAGGCCGCACGGGTCGACGGCTGCTCGATGTTCCGGATCTTCCGGCACGTCGCCGTGCCCGCCGCGCGGCCGGCCGCCGCGATGCTGTGGCTGTTCACGTTCATGTACGTCTGGACCGACTTCTTCTGGCCGCTGATCGTGCTGCCGGGCGACAACCCGACCGTGCAGATCGCGCTCAACCAGCTGCAGAGCGGCTACTACAAGGACTACGCCCTGGTGCTCGCCGGCGCGACGCTGGCCACCATCCCTCTTCTCGTCCTGTTCATCGCGACCGGCAAGCAGTTCGTGACCGGCATCATGCAAGGAGCCGTCAAGGGATGACCACTCCCATCACCTCAGAGCCGATGGTCGCCACCGCCACCCCTGGTGCGAGCGTCGCGTTCCCGCCCGACTTCTGGTGGGGCGCCGCCACCGCGGCGTACCAGATCGAGGGCGCCGCCACCGAGGACGGTCGCCGACCCTCCATCTGGGACGCCTTCGCCCGGGTGCCCGGCGCCGTCCTCGGTGGCGACACCGGCGACGTCGCCTGCGACCACTACCACCGGATGCCGCAGGACGTCGCGCTGATGCGGTCGCTCAACCTCGGCGCCTACCGCTTCTCGACGTCGTGGGCGCGGGTCCGTCCCGACGGCGGCGCGGTCAACCAGGCCGGCATCGACTTCTACCAGCGGCTGGTCGACGAGCTCCTCGGCCACGACCTGCGGCCGTGGCTGACGCTCTACCACTGGGACCTGCCGCAGGCCCTCGAGGAGGCGGGCGGCTGGACCAACCGCGACACGGCGTACCGCTTCGCCGACTACGCGCTCTCCCTGTACGACGCCATCGGCGACCGGGTGCCGACCTGGACGACGCTCAACGAGCCGTGGTGCTCGGCCTTCCTCGGCTACACCGGCGGCCAGCACGCGCCCGGGCGACAGGAGGGTGTGGCCGGCCTGGTGGCCGCCCACCACCTGATGCTCGGCCACGGCCTGGTCATCGACGAGCTGCGGCGCCGCGGCACCACGCCGACCTCGGCATCACCCTCAACCTGACCGTGGCCGACCCGGCCGACCCCACCGACGAGCTCGACCGCGACGCGGCCCGGCGGATCGACGCGCTGCACAACCGGGTCTTCCTCGACCCGATCCTGCGCGGCGCCTACCCGACCGACCTGTTCGACGACACCGCCGCGCTGCCCTGGCAGGGACGGGCGTGGCAGGAGGTCGTCGCCGACGGCGACCTGGCCCTCATCTCGCAGCCGCTCGACGTGCTGGGCGTCAACTACTACCGCGGCGACAGCGTCTCCGGCCGGCCGCTCGCCGCACCGGTCGACGACGGCATCGAGCACCCGCCGCGACCGGTGGTCACGCCGTACGTCGGCTGCGAGGACGTCACCTTCCCCAGCCGCGGCCTGCCGCGCACCGACAGCGGCTGGGAGATCCAGCCCGAGGGCCTGACCCGGCTGCTGCTCCGGCTCGACCACGACTACGACGTGCCGCCGATCTTCATCACCGAGAACGGCGCCGCCTTCCGCGACGCGCCGGTCGCGGACGGGTCGGTGCCGGACCCGGACCGGATCGCGTTCCTCGACGCCCACCTGCGGGCGACCCACGACGCGATGGCGGCCGGCGTCGACGTGCGCGGCTACTTCCAGTGGTCGCTGCTCGACAACTACGAGTGGGCCTACGGCTACACCAAGCGCTTCGGCATGGTCTACGTCGACTACGAGACCCAGCAGCGCACGCCCAAGAACAGCGCCCTCTGGTACGCCGACGTCGCGGCCACCGGCCTGCTGCCACCGCCTCCATCCGGGGAGCACTAGCGTGGCGCGCGTGGACAGATCTGGCGCCGTCAACGGCAGCGGCGACAGCTCGCCGACGCTGGACGAGGTGGCCCGGCTGGCCGGCGTCTCCCGGGCCACGGCGTCGCGCGCGATCAACGGCGCCGACCGGGTCAGCACCAAGTCCAAGGCCGCGGTCGACGCCGCCGTGCGCACCCTCGGCTACACGCCCAACCCCGCCGCGCGCAGCCTGGTCACCCGGCGTACCGACTCGATCGCGGTGGTCGTGCCCGAGCCCGACGAGCGCGTCTTCGCCGACCCGTTCTTCGCGCGCACCCTGCGCGGCACCACCCAGGTGCTCTCGGAGCGCGACCTCCAGCTGGTGCTGCTGCTGGCCCGGCCGGGCGAGGAGGAGGCGCGCACCCTGCGCTACCTGCGCAACCGCCACGTCGACGGCGCGCTCGTGGTCTCCCACCACCGCAACGACACGCTGGCCGACCACCTGGCCGACCTGAAGCTGCCCTGCGTCTTCATCGGCCGGCCCTGGAACAGCGCCGACCGCGTCGCCTACGTCGACACCGACAACGTGGCCGGTGGGCGCGAGGCCGCCGAGGAGCTGATCACGCGCGGCCGCAGCCCGGATCGGCACCATCGCCGGGCCGCGCGACATGAGCGCCGGCCTCGACCGGCTCGACGGCTGGCGCAGCGCCGTGCTCGCGGCCGGCCTCGACGACGGTGCCGTCGAGCACGGCGACTTCACCGAGCGGGGTGGCGAGTTCGCGGCCGCCAAGCTGCTCGACGCGCCACCCCGACCTCGACGGCATCGTCGTGGCCTCCGACCTGATGGCCATGGGTGCGCTGCGGGTGCTGCGGAGCCTGGGCCGGACCGTGCCCGACGACGTCGCGATCGTCGGCTACGACGACCTCGGCGTCGCCGAGCGGGCCGACCCCGAGCTGACCACGATCCGCAACCCGATCAGGGAGATGGCCGAGCAGGCCACCCGGCTGCTGCTCGAGCAGATCGACGGTGACCGCACCGCCCGGGCGATGCGGGTGATCTTCCCGCCGACCCTGGTCCGCCGCGCCAGCACCTGAGCTCGACGAAGAATGGCACATGACTCGCGCCTACTGGATCAACACCTTCCGCTCCGTCTCCGACGACGACAAGCTCCAGGCGTACGCCGACCTGGCCGGCCCCGCGATGCGCGCCTCGGGCGGCCGCTTCCTGGCCCGCGGCAACGCCGTCCACGCCTTCGAGTCCGGCACCACCGACCGGACGACGCTGATCGAGTTCCCGAGCGTCGAGGCCGCGGTGGCGGCGTACCACAGCGAGGACTACCAGGCGGCGCTCGCGGCCCTCGGTGACGGCGCGGTGCGTGACATCCGGATCGTCGAGGCGATCGAGGACGAGATCGTCGGTTAGACGATCGAGCGCTGCGGCGCTCGCTGAGGAAGACCGCGGCGAGGGCGCCGCCGATCGAGCCGAACAGGTGGCCCTGCCAGGAGATGCCGGGCTGGCCGGGGAGCACGCCGAGCAGCAGGCCGCCGTACATGAAGAACAGCACCAGCCCGAGGATGATCTCGCCGACGCTGCGGCTGAAGATGCCGCGCACGACCAGGTAGACGAGCCAGCCGAAGATCAGCACCGAGGCGCCGAGGTGGACGGTGTTGCCGGGTGCCACCAGCCAGACCCCGACGCCGCCGACGAGCCAGATGATCGCGGTCGCGGCGAGCCCGCGAGCGATGCCGGAGACCAGCACCAGGAAGCCCAGGATCAGCGCCGGCACCGTGTTGCCCTCGAGGTGGGTCCAGCCGCCGTGCAGCAGCGGGGCGAAGAGGATGCCGAGGAGGCCCTCGTCGGAGCGCGGGTGCACGCCGTACTGGTCGAGCTCGTTGCCGGAGGCCGCGTCGACGATCTCGATCACCCACAGCAGCGACGACGAAGCCCATCGAGCAGGCCGCCGCGACCACCCACACCGAGGGCTCGTCCACGTCCCGACGCCGCATGCTCACGCGGGCAACGGTAGCGGGGGCCGCGAAGGGTTCAGACGGGTTCGGGCACCCGGCGCAGCTCGGGCAGCAGCGCCACCAGGCCGACCACCGGGAGCAGCGACCAGCAGGGCCAGGCTCGCGGCGATGCCGACGACGTCGCCGAGGCCACCGACCACCGCGGAGCCGACCGAGCCGCCGGTCATGAAGACGAGCGTGGCGATGCCGAGGGCGACGCCGCGCACATCGAGGTCGACCGCCTCACCGACCGCGGCGCTGAGCGCCGGCTGTCCGATGCCGAACGCGACGGTCACCAGGGAGACGGCGACGCTCAGCAGCACCGGCGAGACCACGGCCGCGCCGAGGGCGGCCAGCAACAGGGCAGTCGTCGCCAGCAGTCCGGCGACGCCCAGCGACGCGGTGGGTCCGAAGCCGGCCAGCAGGCCACTGGTCACCCGGGGCACGAGCAGCGCGACGCCGCGCTGGGCACGAGCAGCAGACCGACCTGGTAGGGCTCCCAGCCGTCACCGACCAGGACAGCGGGTACGGCGACCAGCTGGGCGAACCACGCGGCCGGGATCGCCGCCGCGGCCAGGGCGCTGCGGACGACGGCGGGGTTGCCGATCACCGAGCGGGGGAGGAAGCCGTGCGGCCGGCGGCGTACCTGCGAAGCAACGCCGGGCGTGCCGATCGCGAGCAGGCCGATGCCGACCAGGGCCACGACCACTCCGCTGGCGGGCGACTGGATCACCAGGATCAGCCCGGCCGCGGTGACGGCCACCAGCAGTGCGCCGACGATGTCCAGCGGGGCGCGCGACCCCTCACCGACCAGGGCGCGCCAGACGAACGGGACCACGACGAGACCGAGCACCGGCAGCGCCAGCACGCCGCGCCACCCGACCACCTCCTCGAGAGCGCCCCCGAGCAGCGGGCCGAGACAGGTCACGAACGCCGCCATCGCGGCGAGCCGGCCGAACGCGAGGCCGCGGATGTCGCCGTCGTAGCGGGCGCTGATGATCGCCACCCCCAACGTCGGGATCGCGGCCACGCCGGCGCCCTGCAGGATCCGGGCGACCAGCAGGAACTCGAACGTCGGCGCCACCGCTGCCCCGATCGCGCCGATGACCATCAGCGCGATGCCGACGAGGAACGGGATGCGAGGACCGATCAGGTCCGAGACGCGGCCGTAGACCGCCGTCGCGACTCCGAGCATCAGCACGTAGACGCTGATCATCCAGGTGCCGACGCCGACGCTCACGTCGAAGTGCTCCGCGACGAGCGGCACGGCGATCGCAGCGGACGCGGACCCCAGTCCGGCCAGGCCGAAGAGGAGTCCGAGCAGCACCGAGATGCGGCGCGAGTCGTCGGGAGTCATCCTCGTCCCAACCTCCTCGGGGTCTCCGGGCATTCCCGATAGTCCGCTACGTATGGCACCTTCAACAGCTGATTTGAGGTGCCATACGTACCGGACTATCGGGTCAGGCGACCAGGTCGGCGATCCGGTGCACCTGCGCGACGTCGGAGTGGGTGGGGATGAGGTGCACCTCGTCGGCGCCGGCGTCCTCGAAGCGGCGCAGCAGGTCGCGGAGCTCGGCCTCGGTGCCGGCGAAGCCGGTGGTCGGCGCCATGGCGTCGACGAGCTCGACGGGCAGCCAGTTCATGTAGTGGCGCAGGTGGCGGTGCACCTGCTCGCGCGCGCTCCCGTCGCCGTCGTCGAGCGCGACCCAGAACGACGTGGCGAGGTGGGGCGGCGGCCGCCCGGCATCGGCCCAGGCGGTGCGGGCCAGGGCGAACAGCTCACCGCCGGCCACTGGGTCCAGGTCGAGCGTGAATCCCGCGAGGCCGTCCGCCCAGGCGGCAGCGTGCCGGATGGTCTTCGGTCCCATCGTGCCGACGAGCAGCTCGGGCCCACCGGGCTGCACCGGTGGCGGCCCCACCGGGCGCATCGCCTCGGTGACCTTCTCGCCGGCCCAGACCCGGCGCATCACCGCGATCCGCTCCGCCATGCCGGCCATGGTCTGGGTGCCGATGTCGGCGGACGCCGCGCGGTAGTCCTCCTCGCGACCGCCCACGCCGAAGCCCACGCTGAGCCGACCACCGGTCAGCTGGTCGGCGGTCGCCAACGCCTTGGCCAGCGGCACCGGCTGGTGCAGCTGCGGCACGATCACCGTGGTCAGCACCCGCACCCGCGAGGTCCAGGCGGCGACCGCTCCCAGCAGCGTGGTCGTGTCGGGATTGTCGAACGCCATCCGCTCGCCGAAGCAGAGCGTCGCGAACGGTCCCTCGTCGATCGCGCGCGACCACTCCTCCAGCGTCTCCGCCCCGCGCTCCCACAGGTCCGGCTCCATCACCGGCAGCGTCATCCCCAGCTTCATGGGCACAGTTTCATCGGCCCACCAACCATCGGCCGAGCAGGGTGCCGTCCTCCTCGAGGAGCAGCCGCAGGTCGAGGGGTACGTCGAGCGGCGGGCCCTCCACCATCCGGGGGCCGTGGCCGGCGACCACCCGGGACGTGACGGTCGCCGTCACCTCGTCGGCGACCCCCTGGGCGAGCAGCTCGTGGAGCAGGTGCGGGCCGCCCTCGGACAGCAGGTCGCGCCAGCCGCGGTCGACCAGCCGCTGCTTGAGCTCGGCGAGGTCGACCCGGTGCTGGCCGAGGGTCAGCACGTGGTCCGGCCCGAGCAGCTCCCGGGCCTCGTCGAGGTGAGGAGCGCTGGTGCAGGTCGCCAGCCAGACCCGGCCGGGCGCGGCACCGCGCAGGGTCGGCGGCACCTCGCCGCGCCGGCTCACCACCACGATCGGCACCTTCGCCGGCCGGTAGCCCTCGATGCGGGCGGTGCCGGCGCCGACGATGATCGCGTCGGCGAGACCGCGCAGGGTGTCGAAGACCCGCTTGTCGGCGGCGTTGTTGATCGAGTCGCTGGTGCCGGACTCGCCGGTCGCGGCGCCGTCGAGCGTGGTGATCATGTTGACCCGCAGCCACGGCTGCCGCGGCGCGGCGTAGAGCGCCGCCAGGTCGTCGCTGTCGGGACCGATCAGGACTCGCATTGCCACCTCATCACCCAGTACTGCACGCCGAACGGATCGTCGTCGTAGTCAACCGTCGCAGTCTCCCCGCGCAGCACCTCGCGCAGTCCCGCGATGCCCTCGACCGACGCCCACAGCTCGGTGGCCAGGGAGAGGTCGACGCCGGTCAGGTCGCCGGCGCGCAGCGCCGCTCCGAGCGCGTCGTCGAAGGCGGCAGCCCGCTCGTCGAGATGCCCCGGCGCCTTCTCGGTGCGCCGGGCGCTGCCGTTGCCGACCACGAGGAGCGACGTCCATCCGGCGCGATCGCGCTGTTTGGACCGATTCGGCCTCGCGACCTGCCCATCCGGCGCGATCGCGCTGTTTGAACGGTCACCCAGCAGGTGCGCCGCGACCCGCGCGCCCTGGTCGTCGGCGAGCACCGTGACGTCGGCCCCCAGCCAGGCCACCGCCTCGAGGCAAGCAGCCCGCAGCTCGGCGACGGGGTCCTCGAGGCCGGCGTACTCCGGCAGCAGCGCGAGCACGCCGGGCACCAGCACGACCCTGGTCCGGGTCACTGCAGCCCCCGGATCGCACGCCGCGGAGGTCGGCGGCCGGCGATGCGTCCACACCATGTCGACGGTCTGGCGGGTCTCGACGACCTCGTGCACGCGGTAGATGCGGGCGCCCGCGAGCGCGCAGACGGCGGTCGCCGCGAGGGTGCCGGTCAGCCGCTCGCCGACGGGCAGGTCGAGCGTCTCGCCGACGAAGTCCTTGTTGGACAGCGACACCAGCACCGGCCACCCGGTGGCGACCATCTCGTCGAGCCGCCGGGTGAGCTCGAGGGAGTGGAAGGTGTTCTTGCCGAAGTCGTGGGCCGGGTCGATCACGACCGACTCCGGGGCGACCCCGGCCGCCACGGCGCGCTCGGCGTAGGCGACGGTGTCGTCGATGGCGGCGCGGACCACGTCGTCGTACTCGATCCGGTAGGGGCGCGTCCGCGGCGTCACGCCGCCGGTGTGGGTGCAGATGATCGCGGCGCCGTGCTGGGCGGCGGCGTCGACCAGCTCGGGGTCGGCGCCGCCCCACGCGTCGTTGATGACGTCGGCGCCCGCCGCGAGGGCCGCGTCGCCGACCGCTGCGCGCCAGGTGTCCACGGAGATCACCAGCGACGGGGTAGGCCTCGCGCACCCGGGCCACGAAGTCGACCACGCGCGACTTCTCCTCGGCCTCGTCGATCTCGACACCGGGTGCGGCCTTGATGCCGCCGATGTCGACGATCTCCGCGCCCTGCTCGACCACCAGGGCCACCCGTTCGAAGGCCTTGCTCCTCGGCCCAGGTCGCGCCCTTGTCGTAGAAGGAGTCGGGCGTCCGGTTGACGATCGCCATCATCAGCGTGGCGTCGTCGGCGAACTCGTGTCGCCGCAGCCGCAGGGTCATGCCGACACCGCCGGCGGCCGCTCGTCGGTGATCACCGCGCGCTCGACCGAGCGCAGGCTGCCGCCCCGCGACTCGTACTGCGTGAGGAAGACCTCGCCCGGCACCCGGCCACGGCGGCGCTCGACGGCGGCCAGGATCTGGGTGGCCATCGCGCCGAGGTCGAGCAGCGGCTGGTGGTCGTGCGCGCGGCGACCGAGGTCGACCTGGGCGATCGCGGAGGTGCCGTGGGCCGCGACCGTGTCGAGGAGCGCGGCCAGCTCGACGGCGTAGCCGGTCGGCACCGACAGCGTCTCGAACAGCGACCGCCGTACCGCCCACTCCCCCGCCAGCGGCTGCACCAGGCCGGCCAGCTCGGGACAGGTCAACGCGATGAGCGGCCGCGCCACGAGCTCGGTCACCCGGCCGCCGTCGAGGGCACCGCCGTCGACACCGGGTCGCTCGTAGAAGCCCTTGACGAGCCCGACCCCGGGCTCGGTCAGCAGTGGCCCGAGCAGGCCGGGCACGAAGTGGGTGTCCCAGTCGGTCAGGTCGGCGTCCATGAACACGATCACCTCGCCGGTGGTGACGAAGAGCGACTTCCACATCGCCTCGCCCTTGCCGGGGTAGCTGCCGAGGTCGGGGCGGATCTCCGCCGAGCGGTGCACCACCGCGCCGGCGTCGGTGGCGACGGCGTACGTCGCGTCGGTGGAGTCGGAGTCGATGACGACGACCTCGTCGAGCAGCGAGACCGTGTCGACCAGGGCCTCGCGGACCCGGGTCACCACGTCGCCGACCGTGGCCGCCTCGTTGCGCGCGGGCACCACGAGGCTGACCTTGCGGTCGCCCTTGGCCGCGACCAGGTCGTCGAGCGTCCAGTCGTCCCAGTGGTGGGTGGCGATCATGGCGTCAGCGGTGCAGCAGGGCGCGGATCCGGGCGACCAGGTCGTCGGTGGCAGCGGTGGCCGCCGGGCTGAACGCGCCCATGTCCTGGAAGTTGTGCACGAGGCCGTCGTAGCGCACCCGGTCGACCGGGACGCCTGCCTCGGCCAGCCGGTCGGCGTACGCCTCGCCCTCGTCGCGCAGCGGGTCGAACTCCGCCGTGACGACCAGCGCGGGAGCCACACCTTCGAGGTTGCCGAAGTGCGGCGACAGGCGCGGGTCGTCGGGGTCGAGGGCGGCGTCGCCACCGGAGTAGTGCTCGAAGAACCACAGCATCGTCGCGTGCTCGAGGAAGTAGCCCTTCCCGTTGTCGGTGCGCGACGGGTAGTCGCCCGCGACGTGGGTGGCCGGGCAGATCAGCACCTGGGCACCGACGAGGTCCGGGAGCTCCTGGGCCGCGACGGCCGAGAGGTTGCCCCCGGCGCTGTCGCCGCCGACTGCGAGCAGGTCACCCCCGCCGAGCTCGGCCTGGTGGTCGGCCGCCCACCGCACCGCGGCCAGCGCGTCCTCGACCGCTGCCGGGTACGCCGCCTCCGGAGCCAGCCGGTAGTCCACGGCGAGCACCACGACGTCGGCGCCGCTGCAGATCCGCGGCAGGTCTGGTCGTGGGTGTCGAGGTCGCCGATCACGAACCCGCCGCCGTGCAGGAAGACCAGCGTCGGCCACGGGCCGGCGCCCTCGGGGCGGTAGACCCGAGCCGGGCGCCCGGCCACGGTGAGGTCCTCGACCGCTCCGACCGGCACCGGCTCGCCGTTGCGCGTCGACCAGGAGCGCCCGATAGCCGAGGCGGGCGTCCGCCGGCGAGCTCTCGTGGGTGGGCGGATGTCCGGAGCTCGCGATCAGGTCGAGCAGAGCCGCGGTCCCGGGGTCGAGTGGCATGTTCTAGAACCTAGCCGCCCAGATAGCGGCGCACGCCAGCGACCAGCGCCGCGGCGTACGCCGCCCGCCCGGCGGGCTCGTCATCCGCCGCGCCTCCCGGGCGTTGCGCATGTTGCCGAGCTCGACCATCGCCGTCGGCACGTCGGAGAGGTTGAGGGTGCCGAGGTCGCCGCGGACGTCGAGCCCGTCGCCGCCGGCGATGTAGTTGGCCCGGGCGAACCCCTCGGCCCGCAGCGCGGCGCGCGACGTCGAGGGCGAGCCGCCGCGAGGCGCCGGAGATGTCGTGGGTCCAGCGAGCGCCGGTCGGCCGGCGCGATCACGTGGAAGCCGCGGGCGCCCGGGGCGCGGGAGCCGTCGGCGTGGATGCTGAGCTTGAGGTCGGCGCCGACCTGGTTGCCGGCCCGACCGCGCGCGTCGACGCACGGCCCCCACAGCCGCTGGCTGTTGGCGCGGCGGGTGAGCACGCACCCGCGCGCCGAGCGCCTCGAGCCGCCGCTGCACCATCCGGGAGACCTGCCAGACGAAGGTCGCCTCCGGGTAGCCGCGGTCGGTGGACGTGCCGGTGGTGTTGCACGGCTTGCGGAAGCCGCCGGCCGGCACCAGTCGGTTGATCTGGCGCGGGAAGTTGTGGTTGCCGAGCTGGTGACCCGGGTCGAGCACGACGATCCGGCCGGCGAGGGGCGGTGCGGCCGCCGGGCGGGCGTCAGGGCGCGGACGGGTCGTCGTCGCCGGTGTGCGTCGACAGCATGGCCACCAGCACCGTGAGAGCGGCGATCACCGTCGCCAGCCCGCCGCGAGTCATTCGTAGCCCAGGATCTCCTGGCGCTTCTCGCCCCAGGCCAGGGCGGAGGCGATCGCGTCGTCGAGGGTCAGCGCGCGTGCTCCAGCCCAGGAGCTCGGCGGACTTGTCGACGTTGGCGAAGGCGCCGACGGCGTCGCCCGGCCGCGGCGGAGCCTCCGCGATCGGCACGGACCGGCCGAAGACCTTCTCGAACGACGCCACGAGCTCGCGGACGGTCACGCCCGTCACCGGTGCCGACGTTGATCACCGTGCTGGGCGCGCCGACGGCCGCGATCACCTCGTCGAACCGCTCGACGGCGCGCACGTGGGCCTGCGCCAGGTCCCAGACGTGGATGTAGTCGCGGATGCCGGTGCCGTCGCGGGTGGGGTGCTCGACGCCGGTGATCGTGAACGAGTCCTTGATGCCGCGGGCCGCCATCACCAGCTGGCCGAGCACGTGCGACGGCTCCTTGGCGTAGATGCCGGACTCGAGGTCGGGGTCGGAGCCGATCGGGTTGAAGTAGCGCAGGATGATCGCGCGCAGGTCGCTCGCCGCGGCCATGTCCTCGAGGACCTGCTCCATCATCCGCTTGGTGCGCGCGTACGGCGACTGCGGGTCGAGCGGGTCCTCCTCGGTCACCTCGAAGCTGTCCTTGGTGGCGTAGAGGCTGGCCGAGCTGGAGAACAGCACCCGGTCGAGGCCGAGCGCGTTCGAGCTCGTCGAACAGCTCGAGCGACTTGGCGACGTTGTCGCGGTAGTACTCGTAGGGCTTCTCGACCGACTCCGGCACCACGATCCGGGCGGCCATGTGGATGGTCGCGTCGATGTCGGGGTGCTCGGCGGCGATCCGCCGCAGCAGCTCGCGGTCGGCGATGTCGCCCTCGTAGAAGATCCGGTCGCGCACGAAGGCCAGCGGCCCGCTCAGCAGGGAGTCCAGGATCACCGGCGTGTGACCGGCCTCCTCGAGCGCCTTGGCCGTGACCGACCCGATGTAGCCGGCGCCGCCGGTGACCAAGACCTTCATGCCCGCCACCCTAGCGGGGAGGTCAGCCGGCGGTCGTCCTCGCCGATGAAAGCCGAGCAGCTTGGTCTGTACGTCGGCGTCGTCGGGCACCTCGACCTTCGGGCCGTACTGCCCGCTGGCCCGCAGGACCTCGTCCATCGGCTCCATGCCCGCCAGCAGCACCGCGCACTTCTCGGGGTCGAGGGTCTCGTCCTGGCCGGTCGCCCGCGCGAGGTCCCAGGTGTGCATGAAGACGTCGGAGGTGTAGAACCGGTCGACCGCCTCGTCGAGCGGCACGTCACCGATGTGCGGGTTCTTCAGCATCATCGACGGCGTCGCCGGGTCGTCGAGCAGGGCCTGCACGGCGTCGCTGTGCACCTGCCACGCCGCCGACCGGGTCGTCGTCGACCGACGGGCCCCGGTCCAGCCGCACGCCGGCGCCGCTCTCGAGGAAGCCGGGGAACCACTCCACCAGGTGGCGTACGACGTCGCGTGCCGTCCAGCCGTCGACCGGCGCGGGTGCGTCCCAGTCGGTGGCGCCCTGCACGCGCTCGGTGAAGCCGCCGGCGACCCGCCGGTGCTCCTCGGCGGCCTGATTGACGTGGCGGTCACGCGGAGCCGTCCGCGAGCAGCTCGTCGAGCTTCTCGTAGCCCTCGTGGATGCCGACCTCCATGCCGCTGGCCATCATCGAGGCCTGAGCCTCCATCGAGTCGACGACCGCGACGGAGACGATCCGGCAGCGCCCGCCCTCGAGCGGCTCGAACGTCATCGTCTCCAGCGACACCCCGTCGGGCATGCCCTCCCAGGTGAAGGTCTGCACCAGGCGCTCGCCCGGCCGGGCCTCGTGGAAGGAGCCGTAGAAGCGGGCCACCTCCGCGCCGTCCTGCTTGGCGGCGTAGCGGTAGGCGCCGCCGGTGCGGCAGTCCCACTCCTGGATGTCCATGTCGACCGAGCGCGGCCCCATCCACTGGCGCGACCAGGTCGGGCTCGGTCCAGGCGCGGTAGACCCGCTCGGGCGGGGCGTCGAACTCGCGGGTGATGGTGATCTTCGGGACGTCCGGGTCGGGCACGATCGTGGCCTCGCGGTTGCTGTGCTGCGTGGTGCTCATGATGCTTCTCCTTGCTTCGTGGGGGTTGCTCGGTGCGGCTGCTTGGTCGTCGTCCATCCGGGCCAGCAGGGCGTCGAGTCGCTGGAACCGCTCCTCGGCCTCCCGCTGGTAGCGCGTGATCCATTTCGTCATCAGGTCGAACACCTCCGCCTCGAGGTGCACCGGGCGGCGCTGTGCGTCGCGGGTCTTGGTGACCAGGCCGGCGTCCTCGAGCACCTTGAGGTGCTTCGAGACCGCCTGGAGGGTGACGTCGTACGGCGCGGCGAGCTCGCCGACCGTGGCGTCGGCCGTCGGCGAGCCGGGCGACGAGGTCGCGTCGGGTCGGGTCGGCCAGGGCCTGGAAGACGCGGGACAGCTGGTCCGTCACGGCGCCACCTCCTTACTCAACTGATTGGTTGATTACCATATTCAAGACAAGTCTTGCAGGTCAAGCCCTAGGTTGAAATCTGCCGGTCTATACCGGGACGTGACTTTCCGCACCTGGCTGCGTTCTACATAGGAACTCGCGCGGATCGGGCCGAGCGAGATCGTTCATTTGCACTCTGGGAGAAAGGGCTTGTGGCGTCGATGACGGTTCTCTCCGTACGACGTGCCCGGTCGATGCCGGCCGCACCGTCCCGAGCCCTCCACTACCTGCCCGCGACCACGTTCGCCCTCGACGCGATCGTGCTCGCCGCCGCCACCGGCCTCGCCCTCGTCGGCCGGCTGCGGCTCGACATGTTCAGTCCGACCAACGTCGAGGCAGCCCACGAGAACGTCGGCTGGATCGCCCCCGCGATCGTGGCCGTGTGGCTGCTCACCATCGTGGTCTTCGGCGGCTACAGCGCGAGCGTCTTCGGCGCCGGTCCCGACGAGTACAAGCGGGTCGTGCACGCGAGCCTGCTCACCGCCGGCCTGATCGGCGTGACCTGCTACCTCGCCAAGTACCCGCTCTCCCGCGGCTTCTTCATGCTCGCCTTCCTGATCGCCGTCCCGGCTCTGCTCGTCGGCCGGCTCGCGCTGCGCCGAGCGGTGCACCGCGCCCACGTCAACGGCGCCCTGCGCTACCGCGTCGTGATCGCCGGGTCGCCCGGCCACATCGACGAGATCGCCGGCGTGCTCCGCCGCGAGGCGTGGCTCGGCTACGAGGTGGTCGGCGCGCTGTGCCCCGAGTCCGACGGCACCGGCGAGACCCCGCGCGGCATCCCGATCATCGGCAACACCGACGAGATCACCTGGTCGGTGCTCGCCTCCCGGGCCAACCTGGTGTTCTTCGCCGGAGGTGCCGTCGACTCCGCCAGCGAGCTGCGCCGGATCGCCTGGGCGCTGGAGAAGGAAGACGTCCAGGTGGTCGTCGCGCCGAGCGTCACCGAGGTCTCCGGCGGCCGGGTCAAGTTCCGTCCCGTCGGCGGGCTGCCCCTGATCCACGTCGACCCGCCGCGCGCGACCGAGGCGGCCCGCTGGGGCAAGCGCCTCTTCGACGTGGTCGGCTCCATCGGCCTGATGCGTGCTCTTCAGCCCGATCTTCCTGATCGCCTTCCTGCGGGTGCGGCTCCACGACGACGGCCCGGTCCTGTTCCGCCAGCAGCGCGTGGGCAAGGACGGCGAGCTCTTCTCGTGCCTGAAGTTCCGCAGCATGGTGGTCGACGCCGAGGCCAAGCTGGCCGAGCTGCACGCCCAGACCGGCTACGAGTCGGGTCTGTTCAAGCTCAAGGACGACCCGCGCATCACCACCCCGGGCGCGTGGCTCCGCAAGTACTCCTTCGACGAGCTCCCCCAGCTGATCAACGTCCTCCGCGGCGACATGAGCCTGGTCGGCCCGCGCCCGCCGCTGCCGCTCGAGGTGGCCACCTACGAGCGCGACACCAACCGCCGCCTCGACGTACGCCCCGGCCTCACCGGCCTCTGGCAGGTCTCCGGCAGGTCCGACCTGTCGTGGGAGGAGACGGTGCGCCTCGACCTCTACTACGTCGACAACTGGTCGATGCTGCCCGACATGAGCATCATGCTCAAGACGCTCCGCGTGGTCGTGCGACCCGAGGGCGCCGGCGCGTACTAAGCCTCGATCCGTGGCTTCGTGCTCAATCCCACCATGGACGCGCTTCGTCGAATCCCGCCTCGTATAGAGGGATGCCGAACCGTTCCAGCATCGTGAGGAGCGAGCGTTCTTCCTGCCGCGAAACCTGCTCGCGCCACAGACCGAGGCCAAGAGCGCTGTCGCCGCGGGCAATCTGCTCACGGGTAGTGGCCAACGACATCTTGGACGAACGTGAGGGAATGTCCAGCCGAGCCCGCATCGCATCTAGGTCCGGGAGCTGGAGGCGTTTCGCAACTCGACGCAGCGTCGCTTCCGGCTCCAGCACGCAATCCTCGTAGGTGACGAACAGCCAGTCCGGCCGCTGGGGGATCAACGTCAAAGGCACGTAGTTCTCGAGGACCCATCCGAGCACGTGCTGTTCGAGTGGAGTGCCGAGCTCGAGGATGCGTCGTGCGTATCTAGTCAGATCTGGGCCGATCCGGCTCGTGAAGGACGGATCACGCAGGAACGCGCCACCATTGGCACCCCACTTGTTTCTCAGGCACGAAAGAGACTGTGGAATGGGATTCCTGGTCAGATAGACGACGTCGATGTCGAAGTTCTCACTGAACCAGCCCATCAGGGCTTTGGCATGGAGATCCTTGATCAAGATGCGATCCGATTTCCTGGGATAGTCACGATTCCAGAAACGCCAGGTGGCGCCCGTCGGGATGCGACCACTGAGAAGATCCTCGGTGTAGGTGCGCACGCGGGCTTCGGCCTCGGGGGTGGAAAACGAGATGAGTTGACCCGCCTCGGTCTTCGGCATCCGAGCGATGTGTTGCGTCCCACCTTGGTGGACGGAAAACGGTTCGTTGAGCGCTCGCAGACGTGGCTGACCCTCCATGAGTTGCATGAGCCAGGTGCTGCCGCCCCGGTGGCTGGCGAAGATGAAGACGTTGCGTTGCGGGCCTTGCTGGTGACGCATCGTCCCAAGCCAAACCGCCTCCTTGACTGCGGTTCGGAACGCCTGCCGGAAGCCGAGATTCGGACGGGCGCACGAGATGGTCCGGCTTTCTCGGGCATGTCCATGAGGCTAGTCCAAAGTCGCTCCCGAGGCGATCTGCCGGCGGCTGAAGGATCGCCAACCGCTGATGGCGTCATCGCGGCCGCGGAGGCTAAAGTCTGCCGCCTGTGAGCGTTCAACGGAACGTGCGACCGCAAGGGTGGAACGTTGGCATGCTGAGGTTCCGCAGGAGCCGCGATTGGCTGCGCCAGCGCACGGCCCCACTCCGCGTGCTCCCCGACTTCGTCGTCATCGGGGCGCAGCGCGCCGGTACGACATCGCTCTACCGGTACTTGGTCGAGCACCCGCAGATCCTGCCCGCCGTGACCAAGGAGGTGCACTACTTCGACCGCGAGTATCACCGGGGTGAGCTGTGGTACCGCTCCCGCTTTCCCCTCCGCTGGCGCGTGCGCAATGGGCGCATCACCGGTGAAGCAACGCCCTATCTCCTCTACGACCCTCGAGCGGCGGAGCGAGTTTCTGCCCAGTTGGTCGACGCGAGCTTCGTTGCCCTGCTCCGCGACCCTGTGGAGCGCGCCTATCGCACTACTGGCATGAGCGTAAGAACGGCCACGAGACGGAGTCCTTCGAGGACGCTCTCGCGCTTGAACCACGACGCCTTGCTGACAGCAACCAACTGGGTCCCTCGGGCGAGATGGATCCGCACCGTCATTTCGCGTACCTCGGCAGGGGCCGCTATGCGGAGCAACTTGCGAGGTGGTTCGAATACGTGCCGAGATCCCGTTTGCGGATCATCCCGAGCGAACGGCTGTACGCCGCGCCCGCGGATGTAGTGCGCGAGACATCAGAGTGGCTCGGCGTCGGGGCGCCGGTCGTGCGGACCTATCCGGTCTTCCACGAAGGTGGCAATCCACCCATGAATGATGCGACGCGGAAACAGCTCACGGAGTACTTCGCTCCGCATAACGCTCGCCTGATCGAGTTGTTGGGAGAGGAATTTCCGTGGGCTGCCCCGTGAACCCTCGCCTCCCGAGTGTGCTGTCCGAATGCTGCTGATCCCAGGGGTTCGATCGAGCTGACCCAACGCTGACCAGCGACCTCGAAACGCCTCGCGCGACCAGCGCCCCGGTCTAGGCTGGTTATCCCTACCGCCGTCGGACCAGAGATGAGAGTGACGAGATGTCGGGCGCCCTCTCGACTCCGGCAGGACCTCCGCTGCGCATCGTCTATATCGCTGGCGCTGCGCGGAGCGGAAGCACCCTGCTGGAGCAACTGCTCGCCCAGAGCTACGACGTGGTCGCGATAGGCGAGATCATGTATGTCTGGGATCGAGGCTTTCGCCTGAACGAGCGATGTAGCTGTGCGAGCCCTTCCTTGAATGCGATTTTGGAACGGCGTCAATGGGCCGAGCCTTCGGTGGCATCGAGAAGGTGCCCGCCGCCCACCTCGATGCCGTCCAGAGCGAGCTCTATCGGATGCGCCACATTCCCCGGCTACGGCGCGAGAGTCTTCAAAGTGCGGGGTTCTCATCACGGCTTTCCGAGCTGCGTGACGCCTATCGGCGGATCTTCGAGGCCGTGGCGCAGGAGAGCAACTGCTCCGCTATCGTCGATTCATCCAAGAAGCCGGTGCACGGGTATGCAGTGTGCGGGCTCAAGGGTTTTGAGACGAGCGTTGCTCATCTCGTGCGGGACAGCCGCATTCCAGTATTTAAAGGTATTGCAGAGTTTTGGCTTGATGATGACGCATTCAGGCGATTCACTGATCGGGCCGCCCAGTGGCATCTTGACTACTCGCTACCGCGATCAGATCAGTTTTGGGCATTTGCTACTGTCGCGCCCGACGTTTTGTTTCCCGCATGGATTCTCGCGCTCGACAAGTATCGCCAGCAGCACTTTTCTCGGCCGAGCTCACTCGGTGAGCACGATTTGCTTTTGGTGGGGCGAAAGGTGCTGGCATTTGCAAGCTCTCAAGGCAACCCCCAACTGCCGGTCCTAAGCGCTGCCAAGCAACACTTTGCAGA
>CAWJRK010000004.1:0-140988 GCA_963845215.1 uncultured Actinomycetota bacterium | reverse complement strand
GCCGGTGGCGTCTGAGAAGGCGCTCAGGGACTCGACCTCAGCACGGCGTACGCCGTCGGGGAAGAACCCTCGGGAGAAGTGGCCGACGCGGCCCGCGTTGAGCCTGAGCGCCTCGTCGGCGTCGGTCCGGTAGCCCTTGACGGCGTAGGTGGCGAAGCCCTTGCCGACGTATGCGGAGAACTCGGCGCCGGACTTGATCCGAGCGTAGGTGAACCGGCCAGCGAACCCGGCTGACACGAGCCGGTGTCGGAGCCAGTCGAAGTCGAGCCGGTGACCGTCCTTGACGACGATGTGCGCGTGGGTCATGCCGTTGACGCTGCCCTGCTCGACGTAGGTTCCGAACGCGCCCAGCGCGACCTGATCCCGCTTCGCGGCCTGGCGGAGTACTCGGAGCCGATCCTGGACCTCTGGCCATGGTTGATCGGCCTGGTGAAGGTCGGTGGTGGTGACTGTCAGCTCGTGGGTCGGTTCGACGTAGCGCACCGCCAGGGAGCGTCGCCAGGCGTTCACGCCGATGCAGTCCGGGCAGCCGTTGCGTTGGCAGCGCATTGGTCGCGTCTCGCCGGTCTCGCGGTTGATCATCACCAGATCGCCGGGCTCGATCGGACGTGCCATGCACGGCAGGCGAGTGAGCCACCGCCCAGGAACAACCCCCGTGTTACAGGTCGAGGGTCGCTCATCCGACTCCCCTGGACGCTCTGTGAGCGTTTGGTCTGTTAGGACAAGGAAAGGAGCGGCTTCGCCGCTCTCCCCCGCCCGCTCTGACCCGTAGGCTGGAGTCGTCGTCATCAGTTACCCCTGATGTCGTCCACGACCCCGGCTGTTGGCGCAGCGCGGGGTCTCTTCTTTTTGGTTGTCGCTCGATATCGAACACGCGAATAGCGGTTGAGGGCCGAAGCGACACGCACACGAGCGGAATTCGGAAATACGGTGTCGCAGACACTTTCGACAATCTGAATTGACGCGCCGAGACTCTTTCCTGTCGGTGTCGACCTGCAATATCCGTTGACGTGAGCACCGAAGCAGGGACCCACGCCCGCTGGCGACTGCGCCGAGTGGTCGAGGACCTGGAGCGCGTCCGACGCGGACCTCAGCAGCCCCTGGACGCCCTGGAGGACGTGCGACACGCCCAAACGACCCTCGCCGATGTCCTCGATTTGTTGACGCTGGCCGCCAGGTCCGAGGGAGCCTCGTGGGCACAGATCGGCCGAGCGCTCGGGATCAGCCGCCAGGCCGTGCACCAGGCCGAGCAGCGCCGGCGCGCCCACGAGCTGCAGCGCCAGGAGGCCACTATCTGGCGCATGCCGTTGCCACCACGACGTAGGCGAATCAGGTTGATGGGACGCCGAAACAGAGCACGCAGCAGACATCGGGTCTGAGACCTTCCAGTGAGGAGGAGCAGATGCTCGACTCGCTCACTGGTTTGCGCCGTTTGCTCGGGCCGGGGAGTCGATTTCCCGGTGGCGCGAGGCTGCCAGTCCTCACCCGTCGTTATCTCGGCTCCCCGGCCCGTGCTGGCAGATCTCCACGGGGGATCCAGGTGCGCTATCCAGAGTAGAGGCCACCTCCGACAGCCTTGGGCGCAACGCCGTGTGGGCCCGGTTGGGTGACCGACTCACCAGGCGGGGTCCCCCCTCCACCCCGCGCAAAACCGGCGCGGCGCGGAGCCTCTGGGGACGCCGAGAACCCCCGCCCGCCCAATCCCGTCAGGACTCCCTTGCAGCAACCACCCTGGACGCCGAAACCGCCGAGGGACGACGGAGCGGCGTGCCGCTCCGCTTGCGCGCGCCGCTCCCCCGACCCGTCAGAGGCCCCCAGCAGTCAGGGACCGTCGGCGCAGCACGGTGTCACTTATCGGCGATATCCACCCAGGAGTGGCGTACACCGTCAGATGCAGGTGTCCGTGCAGAGTCGCTGCATCATTTGTAGCGGAAGCGCGCTTGCATGACGACCAGGTCATCCTCGTCGACCAGGTAGACCAGCCGGTGCTCTTCGGTGATCCGACGCGACCACGCGCCGGCGAGCAGGTGCTTGAGCGGCTCGGGCTTGCCGATGCCAACTGTCGGGTCTCGCAAGGCATCGTCGACCAGTCGGCTGATTCGCTGGAGGATCTGCCGGTCGGCTTGGAGCCAGTACTTGTAGTCCTCCCAGCCGTGCGGGGTGAAGACCAGTCTCACTCGACGAGCTCGTGCTCGGCTCGCTCCCCGGCTTTCGCCTGCTGCAGGCTCTCAAGCAGGCGCCTTGCGTTGGCCGGCACGCGCAGGAGGTAGGCGGTCTCCTCGAGTGCCGCGAACTCCTCGGCCGAGATCAGCACGGCATTTCCCCGGCGTTCCGCGACCTCCTCAGCACTTCCGTGCTGAACGGACTGCTTGCGCCGCGCTCGGATCACTTCCGATCCTGACAGCCTGGAGAATTTACAGAGCCCGCCTGTGCGCTCGGCCACGCACCGGCTCGGGCTGGACTAGACAACTGTTGCCAGCGCGGGAACGCAGGACCACTGTCGGAAAAGGGTCCGCGGTCTACACCATCGGCTGAGCCAGGCGCCGGTGGCGCCTGCCGGGCGGTCGCGCCACCGTGGATGGTGATCCAGCGATTGTTCGGAGCGGGGGCGACATGGATGTACAACGAGATCCGGGCCACGTCCTGAGGTTCTTCGGCCTGCGCTTCGAGGTGCGCGACACCGAGCGACGCTACCGGCGGTGGCGGATGGTCACGGCCACACCGTTCACCCGCATCGGCTACATCGGGTCCACGCCGAGCTGGATCCTGCTGCTGGTGGCGATGGTGGTCCTGGATCCCGACGCCGCCAGGGAGGCAGCCGGCTGGGTCGTCGCCTGGATCCTGCTGCTGCTCGTGCTCACCGCGCTGACGTTCCCGCCGGTCCTGCAGCGCACGGTGGTGCCGCTGGCCGCTGTCGCCAACTGCCTGGCGGGGTTCCTGGCGGTCTGGTTGTTCTCCGAGGTGACACTGGCCGACCAGGTCGCGCAGACGCGCGCAGGAGTCATGACTGCCGGCGTCATCGTCGTGATGTTCTTCGGCTTCGCGATCTTCCGCATCCCACCCGGTGAGGCCGTGGCTGCGATCACGCCGTACGCCGCCTTCGCTGGCTACCAGCTGGTCCAGGGCTATCAGCGCCAGGAGCTCAACGGCGTGGAAGCCGGGTCGCTGGTGGCCGGGCTGGTGATCGCCTACCTGGGCTGCTTCATGGTGTGCGTCGTCATTGAGATCGTCGAGCGACGGGCCTTCTGCAAGGACCAGATCATCGAGAGCCAGCAAGTGGAGCTGCGCAAGAGCCGCGAGACCATCCGCCGTTACGTGCCGCGGGCGGTGTTCGAGCACATCGTCAACGGCGACACCGTCGGCATCGACGTGCCGACGCGGCGGCGGGTCACCGTGCTGTTCGCTGACCTGGTCGGCTTCACCGACCTGGCCGACCGCGTCGAGGCCGAGATCCTGACGCAGGTGATCAACGACTACATGACCTCGATGAGCCAGATCGTCGAGGAACACGGTGGCATCGTGAGCGAGTTCGCGGGTGACGGGCCGATGGCGCTCTTCGGTGCCCCGGACGACATGGACGTGGAGGAGCAGGTGATCAGCGCGATCGGGGCGGGTCAGGCGATGCAGGCCACCCTCCCGTCGCTGAACCTGCAGTGGCAGCGGCTGGGCGTCTCGCAAGCGATGCAGATGCGCGTCGGGCTCGACACCGGCGTCCTCAGCGTCGGGAGCTTCGGCTCCGAGGGGCGGATGACCTACACGGCGATCGGGTTGCACGCCAACATCGCGGCTCGCCTCCAAGCGCAGTGCGAGCCGGGCCAGATCCTGCTGAGCGACGCCAGCTGGCACCTGATCAAGGACCGGATCGTCTGCGAACCCCGTGGTGAGGTGCACTGCAAGGGCGTCCACTACCCAGTGCCGGTGTACTCCCCCTCGGGAGCACCCCTCAACTGATCAGTCAGGAAACGGGCCGCGGACGGTCACGCCACCGTCGACCACCATGCTCTGACCGGTGAGGTACGACGACTGGTCGGACGCCAGGCTAGGACCTCGGTTGGTTACGACTTGGCGACATCATGCTCGATCGAGTGACTGCGCCTCGGACCGCGTAGCAGCGGACGCTTGCCGGAACCCGACACTCAAGTAGAGGGCAGGATCTCGACTTCGTCGGGTGCAAGCGCGGGGAGCGATTGTCGCTGCCCATTGCCCCGGGCGTCGCACAGAATTAGTGTCCCGGCATGAACTCTCGGGAAGAATCGAAGTCCACCCTGCCCTCCGCCGACCATGCGTCCGCCGACCCCGTTGGGTCGCTCAGCCGGCGCTCGATCCTCGCCGGGGTCGCCGGCACCGTCGCCGTCGTCGCAGCCGGGCAACCGGCCTGGGCGACGGACGCCGCGCGCCCCGGCGCGCTCCGCGGCCCCGCGCTGCGCCCCGCCGACCGGCGCGTGGTCCGAGCCATCCGGCCCGGACAGGCGATGCGCCACCTCGAGGCGCTGTCCGAGGACATCGGTCCCAGGATCGGCGGCACCCAGTCGGAGTACGACGCCGCGCAGTACGTCGCCGCCCAGCTCGATCGGCACCGGCTGGCGGTCCGCCTCGAGCCGTTCCCGGTCGCCGACAAGTTCCTGGCCCAGATCGGAGACCCCAGCGGACAGCTCCCTGACGACATCTGCTGGCAGGCAGGCGCCTCACCTGATGGCGCGCACGGCGTGCAGGTATCCGGCAACGCGATCGACGTCGCTTCCGCGGATGCGCCCAACTGGCCAGCGGACGCGGCGGTCGTGACCGGCGCCGTAGTGGTCGCCGACGATGCCCAGAACGCGAGCGATCCCGTGGCTCGGGTCAACCAACGTGCCGCGTTCGTCGCTGACGCCCAGGGCCGCGGGGCGGTGGCGGTGGTGCTGCTCCCCGCCGATCTGGTGTTCCCGCGCCGGGCCTCGGCCGCCTCGCTGCGCCTGGTGCCGACCACCGGCCCGACCCCTCCCGCGCCTACGCCGGTCGCAGCGATTCCGGTGCTCGGTGTGGCCCAGGTCCAGAAGCGCCTGCTGCGTGAGGACCTTGCCGTCCGCCCGCTCCGGCTACAGGTGTCGACCACCGCCCACCGCGGCCTGACCAGCCAGAACGTCATCGGCGAACGACCCGGCCGGGGCCGAGCGCTCACTCCGCTGGTCTACATCTCGGGTCACTACGACTCGGTGATCGGGGCACCCGGAGCCAACGACGACGGCTCCGGCACCGCGTTGACTCTCGAGCTCGCCCGGGTGTTCCGAGGTCTGGACAGCACCACGGCAGGCATCAGGTTCGCGCTCTGGGGCTCGGAGGAACAGGGCCTGATCGGGTCGCGCCATCACGTCGCGCAGCTCGCTCAGCCCGAGCGCGATCGGATCCGGGGCGTCTTCCAGAACGACATGGTCGGCACCAGCTGGGAGCCCGCAACGCGCTACTGGCTGCTCTCCTTCTCCGGCGAGGCCAACCCGCCCACCGACACCGTGGCCGCAGCCGCCACGCGACTCGGCTACGCGCCCAGGATCTCGCCGGTCACCGAGCGCGGCGCCAGCGACCACCAGTCCTTCCAGGAGGTCGGCATCGACGCCGCCAACTTCTCGTGGCGGGGCGAGGCCACCCCGGCGCTCCTCGAGCCGCCGTACCACAGCCCCGAGGACACGATCGCCAAGAACATCAGCATCGACCGCCTGACGGTGAGCATGGAGATCATCGGCTGCGCGGCGTACGACCTCGCCACCCGGCCCTGAGTCAGCCGGCGACGTACGCCGCGAGGTGTTGGCCGGTCAGTGTCTTCTTCTTGGCCCCGATCAGGTCGGCGGGCGGTCCCTCGAAGACGATCCTCCCGCCGTCGTGTCCGGCACCCGGGCCGAGGTCGATGATCCAGTCGGCGTGCGCCATCACGGCCTGGTGGTGCTCGATCACGATCACCGACCGGCCCGAGTCGACGAGCCGGTCCAGCAGACCCAGCAGGTTCTCGACGTCAGCGAGGTGCAGGCCGGTCGTCGGCTCGTCGAGGACGTAGACGTCGCCCTTGTCGGCCATCTGGGTGGCCAGCTTCAGCCTTTGCCGCTCCCCGCCCGACAGGGTCGTCAGCGGCTGTCCCAGACTGACATAACCAAGTCCCACATCGTCGAGCCGCTCGAGGATCTTGTGCGCCGCCGGGGTCGCCGCCTCGCCCTCGGCGAAGAAGTCCCTCGCCTCGGCCACCGGCATCGCCAGCACCTCGGCGATGTTGCGGCCGCCGAACGTGTACTCCAGCACGGCGGCCTGGAAGCGCCTGCCCTCGCACTCCTCGCAGGTGCTCTCCACCGTGGCCATCACGCCCAGCTCGGTGAAGATGACGCCCGCGCCGTTGCAGGTCGGGCAGGCGCCCTCGGAGTTGGCGCTGAAGAGCGCCGGCTTCACGCCGTTGGCCTTCGCGAACGCCTTGCGGATCGGCTCGAGCAGACCGGTGTACGTCGCCGGGTTACTGCGCCGAGATCCCTTGATCGCGCCCTGGTCGATCACGACGACACCCTCGCGGCCGGCGACCGAGCCTTGCACCAGCGAGCTCTTGCCGGAGCCGGCGACGCCGGTGAGCACGCACAGCACGCCGAGCGGGATGTCGACGTCCACCTTCTGCAGGTTGTGCGTCGAGGCACCGCGCACCTCCAGAGCTCCGGTCGAGGCGCGCACCGACTCCTTGAGCGACGCCCGGTCGTCCAGGTGGCGGCCGGTGATGGTGCCACTCCCCCGCAACCCCTCGACGGTGCCCTCGAAACAGACCGTGCCACCCGCGGTGCCGGCGCCGGGCCCGAGGTCGACGACGTGGTCGGCGATCGCGATCGTCTCGGGCTTGTGCTCGACCACGAGCACGGTGTTGCCCTTGTCGCGCAGCTGCAGCAGCAGCTGGTTCATCCGCTCGATGTCGTGCGGGTGCAGGCCGATGGTGGGCTCGTCGAACACGTAGGTGACGTCGGTCAGCGAGGAACCGAGGTGGCGGATCATCTTGGTGCGCTGGGCCTCTCCCCCGGACAGCGTGCCCGCGGGGCGGTCGAGCGAGAGGTAGCCGAGCCCGATGTCGGCGAACGAGTCGAGCAGGTGCTGCAGGCCGGTGAGCAGCGGCGCCACGGACGGCTCGTCGAGGTCCCGGATCCAGTCGGCCAGGTCGCTGATCTGCATGGCGCAGAGGTCGGCGATGTTCTTGCCGGCGATCTTGGACTTCAGCGCCTCCTGCGCGAGCCGGGTGCCGCCGCAGTCGGGGCAGACCTGGAACGTGATGGCGCGCTCCACGAACCGGCGTACGTGAGGCTGCATCGCTTCGACGTCCTTGGACAGCATGGACTTCTGGATCTTCGGGATGATCCCTTCGAAGGTCAGGTTGATGCCCTCGACCTTGATCTTGGTCGGCTCGGCGTACAGCATCGTGTCGAGCTGCTTCTTGGTGAACTTCTCGATCGGCTTGTCCATCGGCAGTCCGACGCCTTCGAACAGCCGGCCGTACCACCCGTCCATGCTGTAGCCGGGCACGGTCAGGGCGCCGTCGGCAAGTGACTTCGAGTCGTCGTACAACGCAGTCAGGTCGATGTCGCTGACGTTGCCCATGCCCTCGCAGCGAGGGCACATGCCGCCCAGGTAGACCGCCTCGCGCACCACGTTCTTCTCGACGCGGCCACCACTCTTCTCCGTGCTCATCACCCCACTCGCCTTGCGGGTCGGGACGTTGAACGAGAACGCCGTGGGCGGGCCGGCGTACGGCTTGCCCAGCCGGCTGAACAGGATGCGCAGCATCGCGTTGGCATCGGTTGCGGTGCCGACGGTGGAGCGGGGGTTGGCGCCCATCCGTTCCTGGTCGACGATGATCGCGGTGGTCAGCCCCTCGAGCCGGTCCACCTCGGGCCGGGCGAGATTCGGCATGAAGCCCTGCACGAACGCGCTGTAGGTCTCGTTGATCATCCGCTGCGACTCCGCGGCGATGGTGCCGAAGACCAGCGAGCTCTTCCCCGACCCGGAGACACCGGTGAACGCGGTGAGCCGGCGCTTGGGCAGCTCGACGTCGACGTTCTTCAGGTTGTTCTCGCGGGCACCGTGCACGCGGATCAGGTCGTGGCTGTCGGCAGCGTGCGGTGCCGTCTCCTTGCCCTTCGTGGCCATGCTCGGCGTTCTCCTCTGTTAGCGGGGCCGCCGTCGCAGCGCGACGGCGGCCCCATGTCTACCCGATCGGGGTCGGTCGGGTGCTCAGGCAGACTCCGCTTCCCACGGGAATCCATCGGGATCGGTGAACTCGCCGCCGTCCCCGTGTACGACGACCCGGTGCGATCCGCGGCCCTCCGGGGGCACGCCGGCGTCCTTGGCAGCGGCCCGGCGGCTGTAGAGCGCCAGCTTGACCGCGGAGCCAGGTGTCTCGAACTCGACGTACTTGCTGCCGAAGCTCTTGCCGACAGCCAGGCCGCGATCGACGTAGAACTGCTTGGTGGCCTTGACGTCCTCGACCCCGAGCAACAGCACGACCTCGTCGACGGCACGGGTGGCCGGGCCGGCCTCCTTCTTGGACGACGTGGCGATCTTCCAGATCGTGCCGTCGGGGGCCTGAACGACTCCGCCGTAACCCCAGAAGCTCTTCTTGACTGGCTTGAGCTCGGTGGCTCCGGCGCCGAGGGCGCTCTGCACCAGGCTGTCGACCGTGCTGGGCTGGGAGACGACGAGGGACACGGTGAAGCCGCGGAAGCCGCGTGTGGGCTCCTGGGACTCCCGGACCCTGATCGTGTCGTCCAGCTCGAAGGCCTCCTTGTAGAAGACCTCGGCGGCCGCGGCGTCGGATGCCTCCAGGGTGATGAACTCGATGGCACTCATGTCAGCCCACCTGGTTGATGCGAAGGAGGTTGCCGGACGGGTCGCGGACGGCGGCGTCGCGGATGCCGTACGGCTGGTCGGTCGGCTCCTGTACGACCTCGACCTCGCTCGCCGCCAGCTTCTCGAACGTGCCGTCCAGGTCCTTGGAGGCCAGGGTGAGCATCGCGAAGGTGCCCTTGGCCATCATCTCGGTGATGACCCGGCGCTCGTCCTCGGTGATGCCCGGGTCGGCGCCGGGCGGGTACAGCACGATGTTGACCTCGGGCTGGTCGGCAGGTCCGACGGTGAGCCAGTGCATGCCGTTGTAGCCGACGTCGTTGCGCAGCTCGAAGCCGAGTGCGTCGCAGTAGAACGCCACAGTGGCGTCGCGGTCAGTGTGCGGGAGGAATCCCGAGTGAATGTTGATGTCCATGCCGAGAACGCTAGGAGACGTTCGCCGGCCCTGCTTCTCGATTCCTGATCGATCCGGCGCGCACTGGTCGCGTCACCTGCTTCACCACGCAGGAAGGCATCCCCTTGGTCGCCATCGCTGCTTCCTGCTTGTAGACGCTCGGGGGTACGCCGACCAGCTCGGTGAAGCGCGTGCTGAACGTGCCGAGCGACTGGCAGCCGACCTCGAAGCAGACGTCGGTGACGCTGAGGTCGCCTCGGCGTAACAGGGTCATCGCCCGCTCGATGCGTCGCGTCATCAGGTAGCTGTACGGCGACTCGCCGTACGCCTTCTTGAACTCGCGGCTCAGGTGTCCGGCCGACAGGTGCACTCCGCGGGCGAGCGCCTCGACGTCCAGCGGCTGCGCGTAGTCCCGGTCCATCCGATCCTTGACGCGCCGCAGCAGCGTGAGGTCGCTCAGGCGCTGCCCGTCGGCGGGCTTGTCGGTCACCGAACGATCGTGCCACAGGACGGCATTCGCCCGAGTGAGTTGCCGCGCAGGGCGATAGCCGCCCAGCACGCGAGGGCGAGTGCGGCGAGCAAGTACGCATTGCCGACCACGTGCTCGAACGGGCTCCAGTCGTACTCGCGTCCCTGCGCGTACGCCGGCCAGATGATCGGCCGAGCCACGAACACCGCAGTCCACGCCGCTGCCGCCCAGCGGCTGCGTTCCCAGACCACCATGGTCACGGGCACCGCCCACACCCAGTGGTGCGACCACGAGATCGGCGAGGCGAGGAGCATGGCCACTGCTCCCAGGCAGGTGCCGAGCACCTGATCGCCACGCCGCCACCAGTGGACGGCGACGAGCACCACGGCGAGCGCCAGCGGCCCGGCGACCGCGACCCACAGCACGGTCGACGGTGGGTGGTCGAGCAGCCGGGTGAGCGCGCCATACACGGACTGGTTGTGGGCCAGTGCCGGAGGACCGACCCGGCTGCCCTCGAGGAGCCCGTCGGACCAGTACTCCCACGCCTGGGCGGGCATGGCGGCGAACCCGACCACAACGGTGCTGGCGAAAGCCATCGCCGCACGACCTGCGGTCGCTCGTCGCCCGACCAGCAGCAGCAGCACGACGAACACCAGCGGAGTCAGTTTCAGGCCAGCCGCGATGCCGACGAGAAGCCCGGACCAGCGAGAGTCTCTCCGCCTGTCGGCCAGCACCATGTCGACCAGCACCGCGAGCATCAGGAACAGGTTCAGCTGTCCAAAGGTGAGGTTCTGCCAGACCGGCTCGAGTGCCACCGCGGCCGCCACCACGAGGGCGACCAGCCACCCCGGCGCGGGAAGGTGCAGGGCACGGCGTACCACCACGACGGCGACCGCCAGCGCGCCGACCGAAGCGCCGGCCAGGAGAGCCGCCGCGAGCCACGTCGGCAACACTGCCAGCGGCACCATCGCTACCGCTGCGAACGGTGGGTAGGTGAAAGGCAGATCCATCACGGGATCTCTCGACCCGTAGACGGCCAGGCCGTCGAGGACCCGCCCTCCGGCGTGCTGGTAGACGAACAGGTCGGTGAAGTCACCGCGGAGCCCGCCCCAGACGGCTGCGGCCATCACCACGACCAGGACCGGCGCCGGGCCGCCAAGCAGCCGCGAGCGGGTCACCGAGGGACAGGCGCAGCCAGCGGCTGCCAGTGCTGCGGGATGGCGCCGTGCGGCCGTGCGAGCTCGATCGCCCTGAGCGCGGCAGCGACGAACTCGGGCTGCGCGCCGGGGAGGAAGCGCAGCACCTCCATCGGCCCGACCGCATCCAGCGTGGTCATGTGCTCGTACAGAACGATCGCGATCCTCAGCTCGGTCATGTCCATCCATCCTGTGCGCCCGGGCTCCCACCCTCCAGCCGCGCGCAGCGGCTGTCCAGACCAGCACGCGCGAGGACTGCCTCGAGTCGCAGGGGCGCCCGTCGTCGTTCTTCGGGCAGATCGGCGACATCCCGCACCGGATGCACGAGGCAGCCGACGCCACCGTGATCGGCGTCAAGATGATCCGGCACCTGGAGCTGACCAACGGCGCAGGTCTCCGGTGCTGGGGATCCAGGCACGCGTCGTTCGAGAGGACGACGACCGAGCCCTACGTCGCCGTGTTCGACGAGGTCGTGGTTCAGCTGCACACGGCCCGGGTGCAGATCGGCGCCGTCCTGGGTGTGGCCATGGATCCCCAGAACCCGATGGACCCCGATGGACATGGCATCGACTGGATCCGCCCCCGTCTGCCCGGTCCTCCCCCGCCCGGCTCGACGTCCGGTCCGGGAGCGCCGGGCGCACGCAAGGAGGAGTGACGCTCAGGTGCGGGGGCGGACCCGGAACCGCCCGCCACAGGCAGAGGTGTCGAGATTGAAGGCGTTGCCCGCCGCCGTCACCTGCCAGACGTAGACACCGGCCTGGCGCACCTGCATCCGGGGCAGCGAGTAGCGCCCGTTGCCCATCGAGGAGACCTTGCGGGTGCGCAACGCCTTGCGCTCGCACGACACCTGGTCGAAGGACCCGAAGGGCCCGTGCAGCACGACGTCGGCCGCAGCCGCCGCGGAACCGTAGGCACCGCCGATCCGCCAACTGCCCGCAGTCCGGTTGCCGGAGACCATCGCGCCCGACGAGACCCGGATGGCCGGGCGAGCCTTCACGGCCGCCATCGTCGGCAGCGCCAGGACGTGCTTGCGTCCCGCAATAGCCACCCGAGAGGCCGCGGGTCGGCGGGGCTGCATCACCAGAAGTCTGTGCTCCGGCACGCGGGCCACTCGGGCGGTCACCAGCTGAGGTCCGGCCGTCCTGCCGACGTAGTCGAAGTCGACGATGCCCGCGTCGTCTGTCTCACCCGCTGCCTGCCACGAGCCGTCGCCGACCCGCACCATCACCGGCACCGAGGTCAGCGGGACCCCCGATCGCGCCACGACGACCTGCACGCCCAGTCGCACAGGGTCGCCGATGGCCGTCTCCCCCAGCTGCTGGACGGCGAGACGGTACGGCCCGGAGCGTCGGATGGAGTCGTGCAGCATGGTCGAGGCGAACTGCTTGATCTGCTCGGCCTGCCCGGTCTCGCGAAGCCTCGCCCTCCCGGCCTTTCCGTTGAGGGAGTAGTTGGGACCCGCCAGGAGGTGGAGCACCGCGGCGTCGACCGCGGCCGCCTGGATCTCATAGCGATACGAGCCGTACTTCGAGAGGATCCAGGCCGCCCGCGAGGTGGCCCGTGCGCCCGCGGCGCGCTTGCCACCAGGGCCCGGGACGGTTGTCATACGACTCGGCTCATCGAAGCCCTGCGCGCTGGGCGCAGCAGACGGGTCGATCCGGTAGACCACCCGCCCGGGTGAGCTACCGATCTTGCGAGCCCCCAGCCAGGTGCCAGCGGCATGGTCGCTGGTGTCGATCCGGAAGCCCGACCAGGGCCGGTCCTGGGAGGTGCCGGATCGCTCGGCGGAGGCGGGGAGGCCGACGGTCGCGGAGACCAGCACGCCGATGACGGCCCCCGCTGCGATCAGCCGGGCGCGGCCAGAGGGCTCAGTCACCATCAGGGTCGACCGGGTGGTTGGGTCCGTCGCTGACGCCGGTCGGCCGCGGCGGGTCGGCCGGCGCGTGGCGCACCGGCTGCGCACCCGAGCCGCCGGTGTCGGTCTGCTCAGGGGTGCTGACAACGGGCACCACCACTACCGGCTCCTCGACCGGTGGCACGTCCGGGACCTGGACCACGCCGGTCTTGCTCGGCTGGCCGGGCACGGTCACCTGCCAGCGGTAGCGACCGGGGTCGAGGTCGGACACCGTGACCACCCGGTCGGCCGCACGGTGGATCATGAGGGTCTGACCCTGCGGACTGGCGGATCCGTCGAGGGGGGTCAAGACCACCATCACCGTCGTACGTCGCTGGGCGGCTATCTCGAGGCGGATCTCGCGCGGATCGGTCTCGACGCTCACACCGGACACGGCGATGGGACGGATCTCGGGCGACTCGATGACCGACTGGGGCGGCGCGGCCTGGATCTCAGGGGCCGACGCCGGCGGGGACGCGGCGGCGGGCTCGTCCGCGACCGGACCTCTCTGCGTCAGCAGCACGACCAGGGTGGCTCCGAGCGCGAGCGCAGCCGCGCCGGCGAGCACCACCGGGTAGCGGCGGCGCCGGCCGGCGTGCCGCGCTGCGTAGATCTCCGCGGCGACGATGCGATCGGCCTCGCGGGCCGCGAGCCAGCTCTGGGCGCGCATCGCCGGGGGGACGCCCGACGGCGACGCTGGCCGGTGCTCCTCGACGTGGGTCACGCGGCCATCGGGATGGATCACCATCCGGACCTGACCGGTGGGCAGCGTGGCGAGCGCCCGCACGGGTCGGCCGAGTGGCTGGGCGAAGTCGGCGCGGACGACATCGGTGGCGACCAGTCGTGGATCGACATCGCCGTGCGGCACCTCGTGCCCGTTGATCGTGAGGCGATCTTGGTCGTCGACCTCGATGGCCACCAACGGGCTGGGTGGGACTGCACCATGGTCAGTCATAGCTGAGTGCCCGATCAGTCATACCTGCTCGACCTCTGTTCGCGTGACTCCACTCCCGAAATCCGCGCCCTCCCCGGGCCCGACGGTCACTTTACGTTGATCTGAGCGGGGCGCATAGCCCGATCGGGCTATGTCGACCTCCCCTGATCGGTCCGTTCTGCTGCGTTCTGCCACCGGAGAGCGATGAGTTCGCCACGCTGGGTGGGTCTTCTCGTTCGAGCAGACGATGCCGACCGGCGGAAGGAGGTGAGCCGCATGTGGGACACCGTCGAGACCACCACCGGGCACCTCTCACATGATCCGCTGTGCCCGCGCTGCGGCCACGCGATGCACACCTTCCTGTCGTGCGGTGACGGCTGCGAGTGCCAGCCAGTCGTCATGCCCGGCGCCAACTCGTCCTGAGCCGAGGCCTCACGGCTCCAGCAGCACCTTGATCGCCCGTCGCTCGTCCATGGCCCGGTAGCCCTCGGCCACGTCGTCCAGAGACAGGGTGAGGTCGAAGACCTTGCCAGGGTCGATCCTGCCGCTGAGCACGAGATCGAGCAGCTCGGGCAGGTAGCGGCGCACCGGGGCCATTCCGCCCCGCAGGCCGACGTTCTTCTGGAACATGCGGCCGATGGGCAGCTCCACACCGTGCGGTACGCCGACGAACCCGACCGTCGCACCGGGCCGCGCGACCGCGAACGCCGTGCCCATCGCGTCGCCGGTGCCGACGCACTCGAGCACCGCATCAGCCCCCACTCCCCCGGTGATCTCCTTGACCTCGGCAGCACCCTCGCGGCCGCGGGCGGCAACGATGTGCGTAGCGCCGAACTCGGTCGCGATCTTCTGCCGCGACTCGTGCCGGGACATCGCGATCACCTTCTCGGCGCCCATGACCGAAGCCGCGAGCACCCCGCACAGGCCGACCGCGCCGTCTCCGACGACCACAGCTGTGCCACCCTCCGGCACCCCTGCGGCGACGGCGGCATGCCAGCCGGTCGCCATCACGTCGGAGAGCGCCAGCAACGAAGGGATCATCGATGGCTCGGGCAGGTCGTCCAGCTTCACCAGGCTGCCCTCGGCCTGGGTGACCATGGCGTACTCCGCCTGGCCGCTGGTGGTCATGCCGAGGTTCGCGCAGGCGGACTGGACGCCCGCCTTGCAGTGGTCGCAGGAGTTGTCGCAGTGGCAGAACGGCACGATCACGAAGTCACCGGCCGCGAACGACGTCACCTCCGAGCCCACTTCCTCCACGACCCCGACGCACTCGTGGCCGATCGTCGAGCCGGCCTGGATCGGGTTCTCCCCGCGATACGGCCACAGATCCGAGCCGCAGATGCAACCGGCGGTGACCTTCACGATGGCGTCGGTGGGCGCTGTGATCGCCGGCTCGGGGACCTCCGAGAGGCGGATGTCGCCGGGGGCGTGGATCGTCGTTGCTCGCATGCGGTCATCCTTGCAGCCCGCCAGACCAGGCGACGGGACCAGATTTCGTGTTATCTCACATGTGAGTTACCGTGGCTGACATGGCGATCGACTACAAGGGACGCATCGGCAACCTCATCCGCGACGCGCGCAAGCACCGGGGTCTCACCCAGGCCGAGCTCGCACAGCAGCTCGGCACCAGTCAGAGCGCGGTCAACCGGATCGAGAAGGGCCATCAGAACCTCTCGTTGGAGATGATCGCCCGCATCGGAGAAGCCCTCGACTCAGAGATCGTTGCCGTCGGCGGCGGCCCGACCCACCTTCGGGTCACCGGACCGACCACCCTCTCCGGGAGCATCGACGTCAAGACCTCCAAGAACGCAGGCGTCGGCCTCCTGTGCGCCTCGCTCCTCAACCGGGGCCGCACCACGCTGCGCAAGGTCGCCCGCATCGAGGAGGTCAACCGCCTGCTCGAGGTGCTCAACAGCCTGGGCGTGCAGACCCGCTGGCTCAACGACGACAACGACCTCGAGATCATCCCGCCGAAGGAGCTCGAGCTCGGCGCCGTCGACGAGGACGCTGCCCGGCGTACTCGGTCGGTGATCATGTTCCTCGGCCCGCTGCTCCACCGTGCCGACACCTTCGAGCTGCCGTACGCCGGCGGCTGCAACCTCGGCACCCGCACGATCGAGCCGCACATGGCCGCCCTGCGCCCGTTCGGCCTCGAGGTCAAGGCGACCGACGGCTCGTACCACGCACAGGTCAATCGGGCGATCGTCCCGCAGCGGCCGATCGTGCTCACCGAGCGCGGCGACACCGTGACCGAGAACGCACTGATGGCAGCCGCGCTGCACCCCGGCACGACCGTGATCCGCAACGCCTCGTCCAACTACATGGTCCAGGACCTGTGCTTCTACCTGAAGCGGCTCGGGGTCGAGGTCGACGGTGTCGGCACCACCACGCTGACCGTTACTGGCAAGGCCGTCATCGACGTCGACGTCGACTACGCACCCAGCGAGGACCCCATCGAGGCCATGTCGCTGCTCGCCGCGGCGATCGTCACCAACTCCTCGATCACCATCAAGCGGGTCCCGATCGAGTTCCTCGAGATCGAGCTCGCCGTTCTCGAGGAGATGGGGCTCCAGTACGACCGGTCCGAGGAGTACCCAGCGCTCAATGGCTACACCCGCCTGGTCGACCTGCACACCAAGCCGTCGCAGCTGGTCGCACCGATGGACAAGATCCACCCGATGCCGTTCCCGGGCATCAACATCGACAACCTGCCGTTCTTCGCCGTGATCGGCGCGGTCGCCGAGGGTCAGACCTTCCTGCACGACTGGGTCTACGAGAACCGCGCCATCTACCTCACGGACCTCACCAAGCTCGGCGCGCAGGTGAAGCTGCTCGACCCGCACCGAGTGATGATCGAGGGTCCGACGCACTGGTCGGCCGCCGAGCTGGTGTGCCCGCCGGCGCTGCGTCCGGCGGTCGTGCTGCTGCTGGCGATGCTTGCGTCGAAGGGCACCTCCGTGCTGCGTGGCACCTACGTGATCCACCGCGGCTACGAGGACCTGGCCGCCCGGCTGAACCTGCTCGGTGCCAGCGTCGAGACCTTCCGGGACATCTGACCCGAAAGTCGACTTTCAGCTCACCAGTCTCGACACGCCTGTCGCGACCTCGTTCCTTGGTCGCACGGCTTGCTCGACCACCCTCGACGAGGGCACGCGCTCGCGCGCCCCTCGTCACCGGAAGAGCGTCTCCACCCACGCCCGCGCCGCGGGCGCGGCACTCGGAGGCGCCTCCACCATGTCGGCGGTGATCTTCGGCATCGGTCGGGTGTGCTGTCCGGCGTGGTGGTGCCAGTCGCTCTCGGCCTCGATCAGTGCGCCCAGGTCCGCGCGGGACAAGAACACTCCGTGGCCGTCGGGACAGCGATTCACCTCGGCGTCGCCGCCCACGTTGGACAGCTGCCGCGACTCCATCTCCGCGCCGCATCGAGGGCAGGTCAAGGACTCCATACTCCGACGGTAGCGGGCGGCTGGTGCCGCCCGCTGCACACGCGCCGATGATCGGTCGATCCAGGCGGCCCCTCGTGGATACTGCTTGCCGTGACGTCGCCCCGCACCGGCTATGCCTACCTCGACGAGGTGGTCGACCGGCCGGGCTCGGTGCTGGCGTTCGCCCACCGGGGTGGCGCCTATCACCCCGAGATCGAGGGGCTGGAGAACACCCTGGCCGCATTCGAGCATGCCGTGGCGCTCGGCTACGACTACCTCGAGACCGACGTCCACGTCACCCGGGACGGCGTACTTCTCGCCTTCCACGACGCGGTGCTGGACCGGGTGACCGACCGCAAGGGTGAGATAGCGCGGCTCTCCTACGAGGAGGTGCGGACCGCTGTCATCGGCGGTCGTGCGGAGATCCCGACCCTGGAGATGCTGTTCGATGCCTTTCCCGAGGCCCGATTCAACATCGACATCAAGTCCGACGGGGCAGTCTCCGTGCTGGCCGACTTCCTCAACGCGCGGGAGGCCTGGGACCGCGTGCTGGTCGGCTCGTTCTCCCGCCGTCGGCTCCAGCGGTTCCGCGGCCTCGTCACCAGGCCGGTGCCGACCTCGGCCACCCCGCTCGAGGTCGTGCTCTTCCGGTTTCTTCCGCTCGCCGGGCTGGCCGCTCTGCTGACGCCGGACTTCGCCGCCTTCCAGGTGCCGCACCGCCACGGACGGCTGCTGGTGACCACGGCCGGGCTGGTGCGACGAGCCCATGCCGCGGGCAAGCACGTCCACGTCTGGACCATCGACCAGCCCGACGAGATGCAGGAGCTGCTCGACCTCGGCGTCGACGGTCTCTTCACCGATCGCACCGATCTGCTCAAGGATGTCCTGATCGCCCGGGGGCAGTGGCGTGGCTCCGGGCACGGGAGACGGAGACGACGATGACGGCGCCAACTGATGGGCCCAGCGGCATCGCCGACCTCAGCCCGCTCGCCAGAGCCGAGGAGCAGCGCGCCTGGTACTTCTACGACTGGGCCAACAGCGCCTTCTACACGACCGTCCTTTCGGTGCTCTTCGGCCCGTACCTCATCGACGTCGCCGGACGCGCAGCCGGGTGCGCTGACCCCGACGAGACCTGCGACAAGACGGTCAACCTGGTGGGTCTCGATCTCGCGGCTGGATCGCTACCGCTCTACCTGACCAGCTTCGCCACGATCCTGAGCGCGTTCATCCTCCCGATCGTCGGGGCGATGGTCGACCGATCGTCCCGCAAGAAGGTGCATCTGGCGGCGTTCGCCTGGAGCGGGTCGTTCTTCGCTGGCCTGCTGTTCTTCGTGCGCGGCGAGAACTGGCAGCTCGGTGCGGTCTGCATCGTGCTGAGCAGCGTCCTGGCCGGCTGCTCACTGGTGAGCTACTCCGCGATCCTGGTCGACATCTCGACCGAGGCCGAGCGCGACCGTGTGTCCTCGCGCGGATGGGCGTTCGGTTACCTCGGCGGCGGGGTCCTGCTGCTCCTGAACCTGGCCGTGGTGCTGGGCAACGACGCGATCGGTCTCAGCACGTCCATGGCGGTCCGGATCTCCCTGCTCTCCGCTGCGCTCTGGTGGGCGGGGTTCACCATCATCCCGTTTCTCCGGTTGCGCAACTACCCGGCCGGCGACGTCGTGCCGGTCGACCGGCGGTGTGTTCCAGCGCAGCTTCGGTCAGCTGTGGTCGACCCTGAAGGGCCTGCGCCAGTATCCCCAGACCCTGACGTTCCTGATCGCCTACCTCTTCTTCAACGACGGCATCCAGACAGTCATCTACAGCGCCTCGATCTACGGCAAGAAGCAGCTGGGGCTCGATGAGTCGGTGCTGATCGCGGCGATCCTGATGATCCAGTTCGTGGCCTTCGGCGGAGCGCTCTTCTTCGGCCGACTGGCTCGACGGTACGGCTCGGCGTACCAACCGATCCTGTACGGCGTCTTCGCCTGGATGGTGATCGTCGTCGCGGCGTTCTTCCTGCCCCGGGAGAACGCGGTCTTGTTCTTCCTCGTCGGCATCGCCATCGCGATCGTGCTGGGTGGCACCCAGGCCCTCAGTCGCTCGTTCTTCAGCCTGCTCATCCCCCGAGGACGCGCCGGCGAGTACTTCGCTCTCTACAACGCCTGCGAGCGCGGTACGTCGTGGTTCGGCACTCTGTTGTTCGCGGTGGTCTTCCAGCTCTCGGGCTCCTACCGCCCGGCCATCCTGGCCCTGATCGTCTTCTTCGTGCTGGGCGCGATCTTCCTGCTCCGCCTCGACCCGAAGCGCGGAATCGCCGAGGCCGGCAACGCCGTCCCCCGCGCAGAGGGGTGATCCGCTCGGACATACCGGGGGAATGTTCGGGATTGAGTGGAATCTTGGACACCCGAGTAACGTTGAGCAGATAGACGGAGGGACGTCTACGGGTGGGCCTGCTACAGCGTGGCTCCACTAAGAGCCCAACCTATCGGCACACACTCGGTAGGGAACCACAACGTTTGGGAGGTGCCTCATGGCGGAGCGCACATTGCGTGGCGCACGACTCGGAGGCCAGAGTTTCGAGGACGAGCGCGGCATCGAGTTCGCGGCTCGACAGCAGGTCGGCTACCGGTGCCCGCAGGGCCACGGTTTCGAGATCACCATGTCGGTCGAGGCCGACATCCCGGCGGTCTGGGAGTGCCCGCGCTGCGGAGCAGAGGCGGAGAGCACGTCCGGCATCGAGCGTGAGGTGAAGGCCGAGAAGCCGGTCCGCACCCACTGGGACATGCTGCTCGAGCGCCGCTCGGAGAAGGAGCTCGAGGACATCCTCAAGGAGCGGCTCGAGCTGCTCCGTGGCGGAGAGATCGGCCCTGCCCACCTGCACCGTGCCAACGCGAAGAAGCGGAAAGCGACCGCGTAGCGGGCGCTTTGATAGTGGTCGAGCAAGCCGCGCGACCGCGGAACGAGGTCGCGACCGGCGTGTCGGGACCCCTCAGCCGCTGAGGCAACGCGGCACTACTCGTCGATCACCTCGCCCTGGACGACCGGACCTTCGGGTCCGGGTCCGGGGCGTCGTGCATTTCCGGGGCCGGCGAAGCCTGCTGCCGCGCCGGTGCCGACCACGAGCAGCTTGTTGGTGACGACCGTGGCGAGCAGGCGCCGGAAGAGCGGCCGGGTGAACGGCAGGATCAGCAGGATGCCGAACGCGTCGGTCACGAAACCCGGCGAGAGCATCAGCGTGCCGCCGATCAGGATCAGCGCGCCGTCGGACAGCTCCTTGGCCGGCATCCGGCCGCTGTCCAGGGCGGCTCTGAGCGCGCGCCAGGCGCGACCGCCCTCGCGCTTGATCAGCCAGCTGCCGAGGATGCTGTCGGCGATCAGGAGCAGGATCGTCCACCAAGGCCCGATCACCTGCCCGACCTGGATGAGCACGTAGATCTCGACGATCGGCACCACGATGAACGCGATGAAGAGCAGCCAGGCAAGTCCCCGGCGTCGGCGTGCCATGATCAGCCTCTCCCCCGCCGCCACGCGCGACGGAACTGGTCGCGCCGCTCCCGGAGACCCCACGCGGTGATCCGCTTGAGCGACTCGGTGGCAACGGCGCCGCTCATCTTGGAGTCGCCGCGTACGCGCTCGACGAACTCGATCGGCACCTCGCGGACAGCGAGGCCGGCGTTCAGGGTGCGCGCGACCATGTCGGTCTGGAACACGTAGCCCGTGGACCTCACCTTCGCCAGGTCGATCTTCTCCAGGGTCTGGCGCCGGAACAGCCGATAGCCCGCCGTGGCGTCCCGCACCCCGATGCCGAGCAGGAGGCGCACGTAGAGGTTGCCGCCTCGCGAGAGCAGCTCGCGCCTCCGAGGCCAGTTGACGACGGAGCCGCCCGGCACCCAGCGCGACCCGATCACCAGGTCGGCGTCGGGCAGGGCAGTGAGCAGGCGATGCAGCTGCTCGGGCTGGTGCGAGCCGTCGGCGTCCATCTCCCCGATGACGTCGTAGCCCTCCTCCAGCGCCCAGCCGAAGCCGTGCAGGTACGCCGCTCCGAGACCGCCCTTTGCGGTGCGGTGCAGCACGTGCACCTGGGGGTCGGCCTGGGCCAGCGTGTCGGCGATCCGGCCGGTGCCGTCAGGCGACTCGTCGTCGACCACGAGCACGTCGACGTCGGGCTGCGCGCCGCGCAACCGGTCCACGATCCAGGCGAGGTTGTCGGCCTCGTTGTAGGTCGGGATCACCACGATGACCCGCCCCAGGTCCTGGGTGGTCATGCGTCGCTCCTCATGCGGGTTGCCTCTCTTCTGGACGACTCTCCATGCCGTCCGGAGTCACCGCGCGGCGCGATGATTCTCCATTTCGACGATACGCGACCGTGCCCAGCACGAGTCCTACGCACGTCAGCAAGGCGAACAGTCGGCCGGGCCACGCCCCCAGCCACACGGCGGGAGTGATGCCCGACATGAGGTCCACCTCCTCAACCAGCACCGAGGTGGTGCGCGGCTCGGCCACGGCCGCCACGGAACCGTCGGGCCGGATCACCCCGGAGATGCCGTTGGTCGAGGCCACCGCCAGCCAACGGCCGGTCTCGATCGCGCGGAGCCGGGTGATCGCGAACTGCTGGTCGATCTGGTCGGTGAAGATGAAGCTGGCGTTGCTGGTCTGCACAGTGAGCAGGTCCGCGCCACGCTCGACCTGGGCGTAGATGCCGTCGTCGTAGGCGATGTCGAAGCAGATGGAGTCGGCGAGCTCGATCCCGTTGACCGGCAGCGGGGTCTCGCGCGTGCCGCTCAGCATGTCGCGCGCGATCCGGGATAGCTGGCTGTGATGTTCGAAGCCGATCTCGTTCATGAAATCACGGAAGGGGATGTACTCGCCGTAGACGACCGGATGCCACTTCGTGTAGCGCTCCCCCGGGCCGGTCACGGGATCCCACACGATGCCCTGGTTGAGCACGTGGTCCGGACCCGCGTCGACCAGCCCGCCGACGACGATCGGCACCCCGATCGCCGCGGCGGCCTCGCTGAGCCCGCTGTTGACCGGGTCTGGCTCGAACGGGTCGACTGCCGTGGAGTTCTCCGGCCACAGCACGAAGTCGGGCTGGGCCTCCGTGCCGGCGCGGACGTCCTCGGCCAGGTCGAGGGTCGCCTGCACGTGGTTGTCGGTCAGCCCCTCGCTGTCGTAGAGCACGTCGTTGCCGCGGCCGGGCACGTTGCCCTGCACCACGGCGACGGTCGCTGGACCCTCCTTCGTCAGCTCGAACGGCACGAGGGCGGGGAGTGAGATGGCCGCCGTCACGGCGACCAGGACGCCGACGGCCACCAGGCGGTCCGTGCGGTCGCGCTCGATGACCACCCAGGCGAGCAGGAACCCCACCAGAGCGAGCAGGAAGCTGAGGCCGGTCGAGCCGACGTAGGGCAGGGCCTGGGCAGCGGGAGTGTCGACGACCCCGAAGGCGAGCCGCCCGAACGGCATGCCGCTGAACGGCCATCCGCTGCGGATGACCTCCATCGTGACCCAGGCCGCAGCCAGCCAGGCCGGCCACCACCGCAGCCGCTGGAGCACCGGTGAAGCGGCACCCAGGGCGCCGTAGAACGCGGCCTCGACGATCGACATCCCGATCCAGGCGTCGGTGCCGATGGAGGGCCGCATCCAGTAGTGGGTGACGAAGTAGAACGAGACCCCGAAGGCCAGTCCGGGCAGCCACGCCCGGCGGGGCCGGAGCCCACGAGTGGTCAGCGCGAAGCCGACGAGTGCCACGGGCATGACGTAGGCGACGGCGAGCGGCTCGAAGGCCACGGACAGGATCAGCCCCGCCACGAAGGCGATCCCAGTCCGCGTCAGCACGATGAAAACCTACCGGCCGCCACACTGCAGGAGGGCGGAAGGATCCCAGACACCTTCGGCCGCCCCGGGAACAACTGGCTGTGGAGGCCGGGACGTTGTCTAGGGAGGCCGAGATCCTTCCGCGTCGCTCTCGCAGTGACGGACCGACCTCCGCGAACCACCTCGTCAGGTGCCTGGCGCACGGCACCCTCCGAGTCCGGCCACTCGGACGTCGGTCCGTCGGCCACGACCTGCATGAGCCGACGGCACAGAGTTCCGCGATCGAGGCGAACCTGTCAACCGCCTGCTGACCTGGGCAGATGGATGAAAGCGCAGGTCAGCGGATGCCTGCCGTTTGCCAAATGTTCAGGTAAATCTTCACGGCGTCCGGCGAGTCGCCATGGACGCGCCGGACTCACCGGAAGCCGGTCGCACTAGCCCGGGACGACGACGGTGCCGGTGGCGGACGTGGCGAGGATCGGGTCGGTGAGCAGCTCTGCGGCGCCCGGGCTCTCGTCGGTGGGTGCGCCGCGGGCGATCACGTGCACGGCGAACTCCATCACCCGCGACCGGGTGCCGACGCGGACCAGCTCACAGCTGATCTCGAGCACGTCACCGGCCCGGACCGGAGCCCGGAACTGGACGTCGGAGTACGACGCGAAGAGGCCCTCGTCGCCGTCGGTGCGGATGCACATCTCGGTGGCCACGTCACCGAACAGCCCCAGGCTGTAGGCGCCGTCGACCAGGTTGCCGGCGTAGTGGGCGTGCGAGTAGGGCACGTAGCGGCGGTGGAGCACGCGGGTGCCGACGGTGGCGGTCATCAGCTCGCCTTCCTCTCGGTGAGGCGATGCACCAGGAAGGAGGCGACCTCGCCCGGGGTGGTGCCTCGGCTGAAGACGCGGTCGACGCCGAGCTCGCTCGCCATCGCCTCGTCGAAGCGCGGCCCGCCGACGATCAGCAGCGGGCGCTTGTCGCTCGGGTAGGACTCGCGGAACGCCGCCGACATCTCGCGGGTGTTGAGCAGGTGGGCGTCGCGCTGGGTGACGACCTGGGAGACGAGCACCGCGTCGGCCTTCTCGGCGCGCGCCCGCTCGACCAGCTGGGGCACCGAGACCTGGGCGCCGAGGTTCACGACCTTGAGCTCGCGGTAGTACTCCAGGCCCTTCTCCCCCGCGAAGCCCTTGATGTTGAGGATCGCGTCGATGCCGACGGTGTGGGCGTCGGTGCCGATGCAGGCGCCGACGACCATGAGACGACGCCGCAGCGACCGCTTGATCGCGGCGTTCGCCTCCTTCGGCGTGAGCAGCGGGTAGTCGCGCTCGACCACCACCACCTTGCTGGGGTCGACCAGGTGGTTGACCCGGCCGTAGACGACGAAGAACGTGAAGTCGGGGCCCATCGGCTTGGCGTGCACGACGAGCGCCGGATCCATGCCCATCTTGTTCGCGAGCTGGGCCGCCGCGCCCTCGGCCACCTTCGAGTGCGGCATGGGGAGCGTGAAGCTCAGCTGCACCATGCCGTCGCCGGTGGTGTCGCCGTACGGGCGGATGATCTGGCCCTCGTCCGTCACGTCTCCTCCAGGATCTCGGTGGCCGGGTTGTAGTAGACGCTCGACTTCTTGGCGACGCCGTCGAGGCCGCGGCCGGCGTCGGCGGGGCGCTTCATCAGGCCGAAGGTGCCGTCGGCGATGGCCTCGAGCAGCGTGTCGTCGACGATCCGGTCGAGCAGGTCGATCGTCTCCCCCAGCACCTGGCGGGCCCGCTGGGCGATGAAGCCGTCGCGGCTCCGGGCGGAAGTCCTCGTGCAGGTCGCCGGCGGCGTCCATCACGTAGCGGACGTTCTGCAGCGCGAGGTCGCGGTCGGAGAGCCAGGGCGTGACCACGGCCTCGGTCATCATGCCGACGAGCAGGATGCCCTGGCCGGTGAGCGCGCCGACCAGGTTGAAGAACCCGTCGAGCAGGTAGCCGCGGAACACGTCGCCGGTCATGTGCCGGGTCGGCGGCATCCACTTCAGCGGCGCCTTCGGGAACAGCTCGCGGGCCAGCAGCGCGTGGGCGAGCTCGAGCCGGAACGAGTCGGGCACGTCGGGATCGATCTCGAAGGCGTGGCCGAGGCCGAGCTGCCAGTCCTCGAGCCCGGCCTCCTTGGCGAAGTACTCGTTGAGCAGCTGGCTGGTGGTCACCGTGTGCGCGGCCTCGACGGCGTCGGCGGTGGTGAGGTAGTTGTCCTCGCCGGTGTTGATGATGATGCCGGCGCGGGCGTGCACCTGGCGGCTGAAGCGCTGGTCGACGAAGGTGCGCACCGGGTTGATGTCGCGGAAGAGGATCCCGTACATCGAGTCGTTGAGCATCATGTCGAGCCGCTCGAGGCCGGCCAGCGCCGCGATCTCCGGCATGCACAGGCCGGAGGCGTAGTTGGTCAGCCGCACGTAGCGGCCGAGCTCCTTGCTCGACTCGTCGAGCGCGGCCCGCATCAGCCGGAAGTTCTCCTGGGTGGCGTAGGTGCCGGCGAAGCCCTCGCGGGTCGCGCCCTCGGGCACGTAGTCGAGCAGGCTCTGGCCGGTCGAGCGGATCACCGCGATCACGTCGGCGCCCTCGCGGGCGGCCTGCTGGGCCTGCGGGATGTCCTCGTAGATGTCGCCGGTCGCGACGATCAGGTAGATCCACGGCTGGCGCGGGGCGTCGCCGTGGCGCTTGATCATCCGCTCGCGCTCGCGGCGCCGGGCGTCGATGGTGCGGATGCCGGCGCCGACCTGCTTGCGGCTGGCGGCTGCGGGCCCGCTGGGCGTCGCGGCCCTCGGGCAGCCGGAAGGTGACCGAGCCGGCGCCGGCCTTCTGCGCCAGCGTGGCCAGGTCCTCGGCCTCGCCGCGCACCAGCGCGTCCCACACCGGCAGCGCGACGCCGTGCTCGAGGCCGACGTCGGCGCGCACGACGTCGATCAGCCGGTTGACCCACGGGCTGCCCTCGGCGTCGGCGCCCTGCAGCCCGGCCAGCCGCAGCGTCGCCCGCTCGACCGAGACGGTGGTGTGCTGCTTGGCCAGGGTCACGATCGGCCGCCCGGCCTTGCGGGCCAGGCTGCGGGCCTTCCGGACGGTGGCCGGGTCGAGGTCGAGCTTGCCCCTCATGACTCCAGCCTGCTCTCGAAGAGCGACGGACGCCGTCGTGGCCGCGCAGCAGCTCGATGGCGTACGCCGCGTGGCCGGGCACGTAGCCGTTGCCGACCAGCATGGTCACGTCGGCGGCCAGTCCCTCGGCGCCGAGCGCGGCGGCCGAGAACGACGTGGCCATCGAGAAGAAGATGACCGTGCCGCGGTCGGCGGTGGCGAGGATCGCCCCGCCCTCGCAGCCGGGCACGTCGACGCAGACGACGGTGACGTCGGCCGGTCCCCCGGCCTTGGTCGACGGCGTCGCGCAGCGCGATCGGGTCGCGGGCGTCGGCGACCACCACCTCGTCGGCGAGCCCGGCTGCGCGAAGCGCCTCGGCCTCCTGCTCGTGCGGCACGACGCCGATCGGTGTCGCGCGCCGGCCGTGCGGGCGGCGGCCAGGCTGAGCGAGCCGGACTTGCCCGCCCCCGCCGATCACGGCGACCGTGGCGTCGGCGTACTCCTCCACGACCCGGGCGGTGAGCGCCGGGGCGCCGCAGACGTCCATCACCGACAGGCTGAGCTCGGCGGGCAGGTCGTCGGGGAGCACGGCGGCGATCGAGCGGCCGAACAGCACGGCGTAGCCGTCGCACGGCACCTGCTCGCCGCGGCCGTCCCAGCGCGCCAGGCCGTCCTCGATCGACCAGCGGGGTCAGGGTCAGCGAGACCAGGGTGGTCGACCCGGTCGCCGACGGCCAGCCCGAGCGGCGAGTCCGGCCCGACCTCCTCGACGGTGCCGACGAGCATGCCGCCGGAGCCGGTCTCGGGGTTCTGCATCTTGCCGCGGGTGGCGACGATGTCGAGCACCTCGCGCGCACCCGCTCGCCGTCGCCGGCGTGGGTGCGCTCGAGCTGGCGGAACGACGCGGCGTCGAGGTTGAGCCGCTCCACGCGGATCCGCACCTCGTCGGGCCACAGCTCGCGGCGGGTGTCGAGGCGCTGGGCGGCCTGCGGCAGCACCACGGCCGTCGTCCAGCACCCGGTGCAGGCCGGTCGGATCGCTCTCGGGCAGCGTCATCGCCGTGCGTCCTCGCTAGATCTCATCTAGACAGGAGATCTTCCGGCCGGCCGATGTGCACGCCGGACGATCTCCGCGTACTCTGACAGAGAGCACACGCGCTGACCAAACGGGAGCAACGCCATGACCATCGAGACCTGTATCGGCCTCGAAACCGGCCAGCCCTACCCCTACCAGCGGGTCGAGCTCGTCGAGCCCGACTGGACCCGGTTCCCGGGCTGGCGCGACGTCACCGCCGCCGACTGGGCCTCGGTGCAGTGGCAGCGGGCGCACTGCGTCAAGAACGTCAAGCAGCTGCGCGAGCTGCTCGGCGACCTGGTCGACGAGCGGTTCTACGCCGACCTCGAGCGCGACCAGGCCGAGCGCGCCACCATGTCGATGCTGGTGCCGCCGCAGATGATGAACACGATGGTGCCGCACGTCGAGCCCTGCCGGTCCCGGCTCGCTGACCGACGCGTTCTACGCCGACCCGATCCGCCACTACATGATCCCGGTCTTCTCGCGACCGGCGCACCGACTGGTCCTCGCACCCGCACGCCACCCGCGACTCGCTGCACGAGCACGACATGTGGGCGACCGAGGGGCTCACCCACCGCTACCCCACCAAGGTGCTGGCCGAGCTGCTGCCGACCTGCCCGCAGTACTGCGGCCACTGCACCCGGATGGACCTGGTCGGCAACTCGACCGCGGTCATCGACAAGCTCAAGTTCGTCGGCAAGCCGAACGACCGGCTCGGCGACATGCTCGACTACCTGCGCCGCACGCCCGGTGTCGCGACGTCGTGGTCTCCGGCGGCGACGTGGCCAACATGCCGTGGCCCCGGCTCGAGGCCTTCCTGACCGAGCTGCTCGAGATCGAGAACATCCGCGACATCCGGCTGGCCACCAAGGCGCTGATGGCGCTGCCGCAGCACTGGCTGCAGCCCGAGGTCGTCGAGGGCATGACCCGGGTCGGCACCCTCGCCCGGCCGCGCGGCGTCTCGATCGCGATCCACACCCACGTCAACCACGCCAACTCGATCACCCCGCTCGTGGCCGAGGCGACCCGGGCGATGCTCGACGCCGGTGTGCGCGACGTCCGCAACCAGGGCGTGCTGCTCAACGGCGTCAACGCCGACCCGCACGCGCTGCTCGACCTGTGCTTCCGGCTGCTCGACGGCGCGCAGATCATGCCCTACTACTTCTACATGTGCGACATGATCCCGTTCTCGGAGCACTGGCGGGTCTCGGTCGCCGACGCCCAGCGGCTGCAGCACCACATCATGGGCTACCTGCCGGGCTTCGCGACCCCGCGGATCGTCTGCGACGTGCCGTTCGTCGGCAAGCGCTGGGTGCACCAGCTCGCGTCCTACGACGAGGTGCGCGGCATCTCGTACTGGACCAAGAACTACCGCACCTCGATCGAGGCCGACCGACCCGACGCCCTGGACCGCACCTACGAGTACTACGACCCGATCCACACCCTGCCCGCCGAGGGCCAGGCTGGTGGGCCGAGCACGCCGACTCGACGAGTCCGCCCTCAAGGCCGCCGAGGTCGGCCGAGGCCTCCCGGCGTACGGCGGCGCTGCAGGCGTACTGACGGTACTGCGCTAGACCTGATCGCCGTGGGCCTGCGACAGGTCGAGACTGCGAGAACCAGCGTCCCGTGATGGACCGGGCGCGGATCGGAGTCATCATGCGTTCCACACTGCAGGTATGGCCGTCAGGCCATCGTCGTGGCGCTCCTTGGCTACCACGTCGTGCCGGGGTGAGGCGGCCGGCCGTGAACACCACCGCCAAGATCAAGAACAACGCGTTCCACGTGAGCATCGACGCCGGCAGAACACCAGTCACGGGCGGTGACGTGCGCAAGGAACGCCTCGGCGGCGGCGATGTCACGGACGACGGCCCGACCGGGCCGGACGCGAGGTGCTCGGCACTACGTGACCGGACGGTTCTCGTACGGCGTCGAGAGCACGATGGTGGTGCGGGTGGAGACGTTGGCGGCGGCGCGGATCCGGGCGAGCAGGTCCTCGAGGTCGGCGGGCGTGGCCACCCGCACCTTGAGGATGTAGGACTCCTCCCCCGCCACCGACCAGCACGACTCGATCTCGCGGATGTCGCGGACCGGCTCGGGGGAGTCGTCGGGCTGGGAGGGGTCGATCGGGCGGATCGAGATGAACGCCGTGAGCGGCAGCCCGATCTCGTCGTGGTCGACGGTGGCGCCGTAGCCGAGGATCAGGCCGCGCTGCTCGAGCCGCTTGACCCGCTGGTGCACCGCCGACGTCGACAGACCGGTGGCCTTGCCGAGGTCGGTGAAGGACATCCGGCCGTCCCGGCGCAGCAGCTGGAGGATCTTGCGGTCGGTGGCCTCCAGATCGGACTGGTCACGCGCGACAGACTAGTGCGGCGCGCGTGGCAGGATGCCCGCGTGACCAGCCAGCAGACCGGCCGTTTGATGCTGCTCGACACCGCCTCGATGTACTTCCGGGCCTTCTTCGGCGTGCCGGAGATCGGGGCGCCGGACGGCACCAACGTCAACGCCGTGCGCGGGCTGCATCGACTTCATCTCCCGGCTGGTCGACGAGTACCGACCCAGCGACCTGGTCTGCTGCTGGGACAACGACTGGCGCCCGCAGTGGCGGGTCGACCTGCTGCCGTCGTACAAGGCGCACCGCGTGGTCGAGGAGCGCCAAGCGGCTCCCGACGTCGAGGAGGTGCCCGACCCGCTCGAGGTGCAGATCCCGATCATCCTCGACGTGCTCGACGCGTTCGGCATCTGCGTGATCGGCGCCGACGGCTACGAGGCCGACGACGTCATCGGCACCCTGGCCACCGGCGCCGGGCAGCCGGTCGACGTCGTCACCGGTGACCGCGACCTGTTCCAGCTCGTCGACGACGAGAAGGACGTGCGGGTGCTCTACATCGCCCGCGGCGTGGGCAAGCACGAGCGGGTCGACGAACGACTGGGTGCGTGCGAAGTACGGCATCGACGCCCGCCAGTACGCCGACTTCGCGACCCTGCGCGGCGACGCCTCCGACGGCCTGCCCGGCGTCGCCGGCGTCGGCGAGAAGACCGCCGCCACGCTGCTCGACCGCTTCGGCGACATGGCCGGCATCGTCGCCGCGGCCGACGACCCCGACGCCGACCTGGGGCCCGGCCGCGCGGCAAGATCAAGGCCGCCGCCGACTACCTCGCGGTGGCCCCGCACGTGGTCGCCGTCGCCCGCGACCTCGACCTCGACCGCAGCAACATCCTGATGCCCGCCCACCCGCGCGACCCCGACAAGGTCGTGGCGCTCGCCGAGCGGTGGAACCTGGAGAGCCCGGCCGCGCGGCTGGTGGCGGCGCTGTCGGGCACGCTGGTTCGTAGCCTGGCGCTCGTACGGTGGAGCCCATGAGCCGCATCGCCATCGTCGGGGGCCACGGACAGGTGGCCCGTCACCTCCTGGTCGAGCTGCGTCGCTCCGAGCACACGCCGGTCGCGCTGGTGCGCAAGGAGGAGTACCGCGACGAGCTCGAGTCGCGCGGCGCCGAGGTGCGCCTGCTCGACATCGAGCAGCAGGACGCCGACGCCTTCGCCGCCGCCTTCGAGGGCTGCGACGCGGTGGTCTTCGCCGCCGGCGGCGGTCCCGACGGCAACCTCGAGCGCAAGCGCACCGTCGACCTCGAGGGCTCGCTGAAGTCGATCGAGGGCGCCCGCATGGCGGGCATCCACCGGTTCGTGCAGGTCTCGGCGATCGACGTCGACGACCCGCTGCCCGACGACACCGGCGACGTGTGGCGCGCGTACGTCGAGGCCAAGCGCGACGCCGACGCCGCGCTGCGCGACAGCGACCTCGCCTGGACGATCATCCGCCCCGGCCGCCTCACCGACGAGCCGGCCACCGGGCTCGTCGCGCTCGGCGCCGTCGCTGGAGCGCGGCGACATCCCGCGCGCCGACGTCGCCGCCGTGGTGGCCGCCGTGCTCGGCTGGACCGGCACCGTCGGGCAGCAGTGGGACCTGGTGTCCGGCGACACGCCCGTCGCCGAGGCAGTGCTACTCAGCGAGTGAGGTGTAGGCGACGACGCCGCGCCGCAGCAGCGCGCACCGCCTCGCGGGCGGTCTCGCGCAGGGGCGAGTCGCCGGCGGCGTCGGCCACCTGGCCGGTGAGGTCGAGCAGCTGCTTCATCCACCGCACGAAGTCGCCGGCGGCGAGCTCGGAGTGGCCGAGCACGTCGTCGAGGTCGTCGCCCTCGGCCCAGCGGTAGGCGATCCACGCGAACCCGAGGTCGGGCTGGCGCAGGAAGTCCAGGTGGTGCTCGCGTCTCGAGCTCGTCGAGCTCGCCCCACAGCCGCACCATCTCCCCGACCACCTCCTTGACCCGGCCGCCCGGGAGCCGCGGCGAGGAGGCGTCGTCGGGCCGCCGGGCCTCGAAGACGAGCACCGAGAGCACGGCCGCGAGCTCCGAGGGCGTGAGGTCGTCCCACAGCCCGTGCCGCAGCGCCTCGGCGGCCACCAGGTCCATGTCGGAGTAGATCCGCATCAGGTGCCGGCCGCGGTCGGTCACCTGCTCGCCGTCGAGGTAGCTCGAGCGCAGTCAGCACCTCGCAGACCCGGTCGAACTGCCGGGCCACGGTGTTGGTGCGCCGCTCGATCCGGCGCCTCAGGGTCGCGGTGTCGCGGTCCAGCTTGAACCAGCGCTCGGCCCAGCGGGCGTGGTCCTCGCGGTCGGGGCAGCCGTGGCACGGGTGCGCGCGCAGCTGCGGTCCGCAGGTGGCGATCTCGCTCTCCGAGTCGGACTGGCCACCCCGCCGCGACGCCGGCCGTGGCTCGCGGCGGCCGGCGAGGGTGGCGGCGGCGCCAGGTTGTGGGTCTTGCTCCGCAGGGCGCTGGCGAGGTCGCGGCGCATCTGCGGGTTGCGGCCGTTGAAGTTGCGGGCACCTTGATCCGGGTCACCGGCTCGACCGGCGTCGGGAAGTCGATCATCGCCAGCCGGCGGGCCTGCCGCTCGGCGGTGACGACGTAGGGCCGCGGCCCCTCCGGCGAGACAGCCGGGGTCGACCACGACGGCGTACCCGGCGAACTTGCCCACCGGCACCTGGATCACGTCGCCGGGCTTGAGCCGCCCGCAGCGAGGCGATCGCCTCCTCGCGCCGGTCGTTGCGGCGCGACTTGCTGGCGCCCTTCTCGAGGTCGCTGATGCGGTGGCGCAGCTCGGCGTACTCCATGAAGTCGCCGAGGTGGCAGGTCGCCGCCTCGGCGTAGCCCGCCAGCGCCTCCTCGGCCTTGTGCTGCTGCCGGGCCAGTCCGACGACGGCCTTGTCGGCCTGGAACTGCGCGAACGACTGCTCCAGCAGCTCGCGCGACCGTCTCCCGGCCGAACTGGTGCACCAGGTTGACCGCCATGTTGTACGACGGCCGGAACGACGAGCGGAGCGGATAGGTGCGGGTCGAGGCGAGACCGGCCAGCTCGCGCGGGTTCATGCCCGGCTGCCAGAGCACGACGCCGTGCCCCTCGATGTCGAGCCCGCGTCGCCCGGCGCGGCCGGTGAGCTGGGTGTACTCCCCCGGCGTGATGTCGGCGTGGGTCTCGCCGTTCCACTTCGACAGCTTCTCGATGACGACGGTGCGGGCCGGCATGTTGATGCCGAGGGCCAGGGTCTCGGTGGCGAAGACCACCTTGCACAGCCCGCGCACGTAGAGCTCCTCGACCACCTGCTTGAACGCCGGCAGCATCCCCGCGTGGTGCGCGGCGACGCCGCGGGTCAGGCCGTCGAGGAAGTCGTGGTAGCCGAGCACGTGCAGGTCCTCGTCGGGCAGGTCGCGGCAGCTCTCCTCGACGCAGCTCGAAGATCGTGTCGCGCTCCTCGGCGCTGGTCAGCCGGACGCCGGCGTTGAGGCACTGGGTCACCGCCGCGTCGCAGCCGACCCGGCTGAAGACGAACACGATCGCCGGCAGCAGCCCCTCGCGGTCGAGGCGGTCGATCACGTCGGGGCGGCTCGGGATCCAGACCCGGCGGCCGTTGCCGACCGGGCGGCCGCCGCCCCGCGCGCGGGCTTGCCGCGCGGGGTGCGCCGGTCCTTCATCCGGGTGGCGGCCCAGTCGTCGCGGGCGATCCGCATCAGCTCGTCGTTGACCGGCGCGCCCTCCTTGACGAAGCCGGCGGCCGCGTCGACGTCGGAGGAGGCGAAGAGGTCGAGCAGCCGGCGGCCGACCATCACGTGCTGGTAGAGCGGCACCGGCCGCTTCTCCTCCACGATCGTGGTCGTCTCGCCGCGCACCGTGGCCAGCCACTCGCCGAACTCCTCGGCGTTCGACACCGTGGCGGACAGCGAGACCAGGGTGACCGACTCCGGCAGGTGGATGATCACCTCCTCCCAGACCGCACCGCGGGCGCGGTCGGCGAGGTAGTGGACCTCGTCCATCACCACGAAGCCGAGGCCGAGCAGCGTCCGCGAGCCGGCGTACAGCATGTTGCGCAGGACCTCGGTGGTCATCACCACGATCGGCGCCTCGCCGTTGACCGTGTTGTCGCCGGTGAGCAGCCCGACCTGGTCGGCGCCGTAGCGGGCGACGAGGTCGTGGTACTTCTGGTTCGAGAGCGCCTTGATCGGCGTCGTGTAGAAGCACTTGCGGCCTCCGGCGAGGGCCAGGTGGACGGCGAACTCGCCCACCACCGTCTTGCCCGACCCGGTCGGCGCCGCGACCAGGACGCCGTGGCCGTCCTCGATCTCGCGGCAGGCGCGCAGCTGGAAGTCGTCGAGCGGGAAGTCGTAGTGCGCGGCGAAGTCGCGCAGCACCGGGTGGCGCCGGTCCTTCCGGAAGTCGGCGTACCGCTCGGACGGGCTCTGCCGGTCGTGGGGGGTGTCGGTCATGAGAGGACGCTCAGCGCTCCCGGCACGCACTCCACGGTCAGCGGCAGCGGCGCCGAACCGCTCGCCGTCGGCGTACGCCACGATGCCGGGCGCGGCCACGGTCACCGTGCGGGCCAGGTGGTGCTCGTACTGCGGGTGGGTGGTGTGCGTGCCCTTGAACAGCTTGGGGTAGGTGCGCACCAGCTCGACCTTGCTCATCGGCTTGATGACCACGACGTCGAGCAGGCCGTCGTCGAGCTTCGCGCCCTCGGTGATCCGCAGGCCGCCGCCGAACGACGGTCCGTTGCCGATCGCGACCAGCATCGCCGAGAGGCGCAGGGTCCGCCCGTCGAGGTCGAGCGTGTAGGGCAGCGGCTCGAAGGTGCGCAGCTCCATCAGCGTGGCCAGGTTGTAGCGCATCTGCCCCTTCGGCCAGGTCATCCGGTTGGCCCGCTCGTTGACCACCGCGTCGAAGCCGGCGGCCATCACGGTCACGAAGTACTTCGCGCCGACCCGCACCAGGTCGATGGAGCTCGGCGAGCCGTCGATGACCCGCTGCGCGGCTGCCGCGGGTCCTTGCGCGGCAGGTCGAAGTAGCGGGCGACGTCGTTGCCGGTGCCGGCCGGGACGACCCCGATGGGCGTGGCCGTCTCGGCGACCGCCTGGATCCCGAGGTTGACCATGCCGTCGCCGCCGACGATGACCAGGGCATCCGTGCCGTCCGACGACCGCCTTCCGGGCCAGGTCGAGGCTCTCGTCGGCGTCGCGGCCGACCAGCGACCGCACCGAGAGGCCGGCCCCGCGGAAACGCTCCAGCGCCGCCGAGGCCGCACGTGCCCCCTTGCCCTTCCCCGCCGTGGGGTTGACGAGGAGCGCGACGTCGCGCAGGGGCCCGGGCACGGAATCGAGCCTAGTCGGCTGCCTGGAGCGGCGCGGTGGTCACCCGCCGATGCGGAGGTGGGCGGCGTACGACTCCGGGCGGGCACCGACTGCCTTGGCGAGGCGGGCGAGGGCGTCGAGGACCAGGTCGGCGGTGAAGGCGGTGCCGGGGACGAGCAGCGTCAGGCGGTCGTCGTACGACGCCAGCCGGATCTGTCCGTGCCGCCAGGCCTGGTGGGTGGCCAGCCGGGTGGCGTCGTCGGCGACGGGGGTCGGGTAGGCCTCGTCGACGGCGAACAGGTCGCAGGCGACGGGGCTCGGCGGCGCCGTCGACCAGCGAACCGGTGACCCGGTGGCCGCCGTGGAGCCCGGACTCGGCCGACCAGGTCACCTCACCCGAGCCGAGCCACTCCGGCAGGTCGAACGGGTCGACGTCCTTCGGCGAGCTCACACGTCATCACAGTGGCGAGAGCTCGTCGGGCGACGAGGCCTGCGTTCTTGCGCTTCCTGGCCCGGCGCCGGTCGTTGAACCGGGCGATCTGCTCGGAGATCAGGAAGAGCACCACCATCGGCACGGCCATGAACGGTCATCGTGAACGGGTCTGCCGACGGGGTCGCGATCGCGGCGAAGACGAAGGTGCCGACGATGATCCAGGCGCGGTGGTTGCCCAGTGACTTGCCGGAGACGACGCCGGCGAGGTTGAGCAGGACGACGAACAGCGGGATCTCGAAGGCGATGCCGAAGACGATCAGGGTCCGGCTGAAGAACGTGAGGTACTCGTTGAAGTCGACCAGGTTGGTCGACGCCGTCGGGGTTGAACCCGATCAGGATCTCGAGGCCCTTGGGCAGGGTCACGTAGCCGAGCCAGACGCCGGCCAGGAACAGCGGACCGGCGATGGCGGCGAAGATCCGGGTCCACTTGCGCTCGCGGGCGTGCAGTCCGGGCAGGATGAACGCCCAGATCTGGTAGAGCCACAGCGGGCTGGTGCCGATCACCGAGGCGAACCCGCTGAGCTTCAGGTAGAGCAGCAGGCCGGCGCCGGCGCCGTTGGTCGACGGCCTCGGTGTCGCCCTCCGGCAGCGCTTCCTGGGCCTTGAGGTAGGGGTCGTAGATCAGCGAGTAGAGCTGGTCGTGGAACGCGAACGAGACTGCGAGGCCGACCACGATGATCAGCGCGACCTTGAGCAGCCGGGCGCTCAGCTCACGCAGATGGTCCGAGAGCGCCATCCGGCCGTCGGCCCCGACGGGGTGGACAGGCTCTGCCGACGAACAGCGAGACGACTCCGGAAATGGACATGGGTCAGCCGTCGTGTGGTGGTGAGGTGCTTGCCGCGCTCAGCCGTTGTGCGTGTCGGGCTGGCGGTCCTGGGTCGTCGGCGTCTCGCTGGGCGGGGCCGCCGGAGGCAGCTCGGTCGGGGCGGCGGCGGTGGGCGACGCCTCGTCCGTGTCGTCGTCGTCGCGCAGGCCCTTGGTCTCTGTCTTGAAGATCCGGAGCGCCTGACCGGTGCCGCGAGCGAGCTCCGGCAGCTTGGCTGCGCCGAAGATCAGGACCACGACGGCCAGAATGACCAGCCATTCGAAGCCCTGGGGCATGCCGAGCATGGGGTTGTTCATGGTGTCCTCACAGTTCGGTCGATGTGGTCATCGTACGTCGCAATCATGAATACAGGTCCAAGGTGGCCTGTGCGGCGGCTGCGAAGTCCTCGGCGTACTCCTGAGGCTGCAGCACCGTGGCGTGTGGAGCCAGGCGGAGCAGGAGCCGACGGAGCCAGCGGCGGTCCGCGACCTGGAGGTCCACCTCCACCGCTCCCCCGCGTTGTCGGCCGCACCGACTCGACCGGGTAGTACTCCACGACCCACCGGGCTGGGGGTGCCAGCAGCAGGGTGACGAGCGTGGTGTCCTCGGACTGCGCGAAGAGCCCCTCGGCGAGGTCGCGCGGCGCGGCGGGCGGGGTGGCGACCGGGGTGTCGAGCACCTCGGCTGCCTTGATCCGGTCGAGTCGGAACAGGCGAGGCGCGTCGGCGCTGTGGCACCAGGCGTCGAGATAGGTGAGCCCTGCCGAGGTGACCACCCCACGCGGGTCGACCACCCGGTCGGACTCCTCGTCGCGGGCCGGCACGTAGTAGGTCAGCCGCACCTGACGCTGTTGGTCGGTCGCTGTGCGCAGCCGGGTCTCCAGGGCGAGGGAGTCGGGGTCGACGCCGTCCGCTCCGGGATCGAACGTCGTCGCGCCGGGTCCGGCGGCGGCGGCCGCTTCCAGCTTCGCAAGCGCCCGGTCGACGATCGGCCTGGTCTCCTCGCCTGCCCCGTTGCGCATGGCGCGCATGGCGACGATCACGGCCGAGGCCTCGGTGGGGTTCAGCCGGAGCGGGCGGGCGAGGTAGTCGGCGTTCGAGACCCGGATCAGCCCGTCGTCGATCGGGCCTTCCGGTCCTTCCAGCGGATCCAGGTCCACGTCGATCAGGTCGTCGGGATAGCCGCCGGGCAGACCCACCAGGAAGAGCACCTTGAGGTCCTTGAGCAGCTGGTCCGCCGTGACCCCGAGGGCTCGTGCCGCGTCGCCGAGGCGCATCTGTCCGTGGATGTGCAGCATCGGCACCAGGGTCAGCAACCGGGCGACCTGGTCCTTCGCACCTTGACCGCCGTTCACGCGACGGCCTCGCGCAGGCGGGTGACGACCTCGTCGCGCAGGCGGGCCGACTCCTCGACGTAGACGTCGGCGCCGAAGCCGAGCACCTCCTCGGTGAGGCCCACGCCGCCTCGGCTGAGCACCAACCGGTCCCAGCCGGTCTTCTCGTCGGGACCGTCGATGCCCTCCTCGACGGTGTCGGCGGACCTGCGCAGCGGCCAGGCAGCGCCGCGGCGGGCCAGGATCACGGCGGGCTCGGAGGTCGGGGCCGGCGCCAGTCGCCGCGAGACCTCCTTGATGTCGGTGTCGGCGGGGATCTCGTAGGACCCCGGCTGACCGACCTTGCGTGCGGCGCCCTGCACCCGCGACAACCGGAAGACGCGCTCGGCGCCGCGGTCGGTGTCGAACCCGACGGCGTACCAGCGGCCGGAGTAGCGGGTGACTCCCCACGGCTGGAGATGACGGGTGGTGGGCTTGTTGGAGCCGGATCGCAGGTAGTCGAACTCCAGCGGGGTGCGCTCGCAGATCGCCTCCCAGAAGACGTCGAACGAAGGTTCCTCCGCGGCCAGTCTCGGCTGGGCGATCTCGAGGGCGCTCACGTCGATGTCGACTCCCGCAGCGGTCAGCTTGCGGACCGCCTCAGTGGTCGCTTTGGCGAGGGTGGCGTGCTCCCAGACCTTGGTGGCCAGGCCGACCACGGCGGCTTCGTCCGGCTCGAGGTCGATGTCCGGCAGTGCGAACTCGTCGGGCCGAATGCGGTAGCCGGGCTCGTCGCCGAAGTAGGCGTCCATCTGGCCGAGCTCGACGGGTACGCCGAGGCTGCGCAGCTCTTCCTTGTCGCGCTCGAACATCTTCTCGAACGCCTCGCTGGACGAGTCGCCGTAGACGATGCGCCGGATCCGGTCCTTGGCGACGTAGTGGCGCTGGACGAGAAGCATGATGAGCAGATTGAGCAGGCGCTCGCTCTTCTCCGTCGACATGCGGACGATCCTGCCCTACCGACGTGGGTCAGCCTGCAGCGAGGATGTCGACGACGAAGTAGAGCGTGTCGGTGCCGGAGATGCCGGCGTCCTCGTTGCCCGTCTTGCCGTAGCCGAGCTCGGGTGGGATCGCGAGCAGCACCCGGCTGCCCACGGTCTGTCCGACCAGGCCGTCGTCCCAGCCCTTCACCACGGTGCCCACGCCGATGCCGGTCTCGTACGGCTCCCTCGAGTAGCTCTCGTCGAACGGCTTGTCGCCGCCGTAGATCTGGCCGAGGTAGTTGACGAGAGGGTCTGGCCACTCGTGACCTCCGGCCCGTCACCCTTGATCAGCGCGGCCTGCTGCAGGGCGTCGGTCGGCTGGGGCGTGCCGGTGAAGTCGAAGCCGGTCGGCTCGCCCTTCTCGAAGTTGATCGTCGGGGCCCAGGCGGGAGCGGGCTCCTGAGTGCCTGCGGGCTTGTCGAGCACCGTGCCGGTGATGTCGACCACCAGCAGCACCGCGTCCTTGTTGCCGATGCCGAGCTGAGCATTGCCGGTCTCGCCGAAGGCTTCGGTCGAGGACGCGACCACTGCGATCCGCGAGCCGACGGTGTGCCCGTCCACCGCCTCCATGAACAACGGCGACAGCTCGTCTCCGATGGTGAGCACCTGGCCGCTGGGCTCTTCCTCGTAGGTCGAGTAGGTCTGTGACTCGGTGAAGCCGTTGCCGACGGTGTAGTTGATGATCACCTGGTCGCCGGCCGCGGGCTGGGGGCCGTCACCCTCGATCACGGTCTGGCTCTCGATCTCGTCGGCCTCCATCTGCCCCTTCCAGTCGAGCTTCGGCGGCGTGCCGACTTCACCGGAGATGCTGACGGCGTCGAAACCGTCCAGGCTGTCACTACCCCCGCCCGCGGTGACGACCTCGTCGCCACAGGCGCTGAGGGTCGCCAGCGCGAGGGCCGAGGCCAGGAACAGAGCGGGGCGACGGGAGCGTCGGAGCACAGGATTCACCTTCGAAAGACGGGGCCAGTTGTAGCGCGGTCACCCTACAAGGCAGGGCTGAGTGGGCGCTGAGGCCGGTCGGGTTGGGTCACATGCCGTCGATGAGCCGCTGCACGCGCTCGTCGTACGCGCGGAACGGGTCCTTGCACAACACCGTCCGCTGGGCCTGGTCGTTGAGCTTCAGGTGCACCCAGTCGACAGTGAAGTCGCGCCGGCGCTCCTGGGCCCGGCGGATGAACTCGCCGCGGAGCCTGGCCCGCGTGGTCTGCGGCGGCACCGACTTGGCCTCGAAAATCTTCAGATCGGTGGTGACGCGTGCGACGGCACCGCGCTTCTCCAGCAGGTAGTAGAGCCCGCGGCCGCGGTGGATGTCGTGGTAGGCGAGGTCGAGCTGGGCGATCCGGGCGTGCCCCAGGGGCAGGCCGTGCTTGGCGCGGTAGCGGTCGATCAGCTTCCACTTGATCACCCAGTCGATCTCGCGGTCGACGAGCCCCAGGTCGTCGGACTCGATCGCCTTGAGGCCGCGCTCCCAGAGGTCCAGCGCCATCTCGATGGTCGGGGTGCTGATGCCGCGGCGGTCGACGAAGTCACGCGCCTTGCCGAGGTACTCGGCCTGGATCTCCAGTGCGCTGGCCTCGCGGCCGTTGGCGAGCCGGACCTTGCGGCGGCCGGTGACGTCGTGGCTGATCTCGCGGATCGCGCGGATGGGGTTCTCCATCGTGAGTCGCGCATCACCACGCCCTCCTCGATCATCCGCAGCACCAGGTCGCAGCTGGCCACCTTGAGCATGGTGGTGGTCTCGCTCATGTTGGAGTCGCCGACGATCACGTGGAGTCGCCGGTACTTCTCGGCGTCCGCGTGCGGCTCGTCGCGGGTGTTGATGATCGGGCGGCTGCGCGTGGTGGCGCTGCTGACGCCCTCCCAGATGTGCTCGGCGCGCTGGCTGACGCTGTAGCTGGCGCCGCGCGGGCTCTGGGTGACCTTGCCAGCCCCGACCACGATCTGCCGGGTCACGAGGAACGGGATCAGTACGTCGGCCAGGCGGCTGAACTCGCCGGCGCGGCCCACCAGGTAGTTCTCGTGGCAGCCATAGGAGTTGCCGGCGGAGTCGGTGTTGTTCTTGAACAGGTAGATCTCGCCGGAGATGCCCTCGTCGTGGAGCCGCTGCTCGGCGTCGAGCAACAGCCCCTCGAGCACCCGCTCCCCCGCCTTGTCGTGGGTGACCAGCTCGACGACGTCGTCGCACTCGGGGGTGGCGTACTCGGGGTGGCTGCCCACGTCGAGGTAGAGCCGGGCGCCGTTGCGCAGGAAGACGTTGCTGCTGCGCCCCCAGCTGACCACCTTGCGGAACAGGTAGCGGGCGACCTCGTCGGGGCTCAGGCGTCGCTGACCCTTGAACGTGCACGTGACGCCGTACTCGTTCTCGATGCCGAAGATCCGCCGGTCCACGGTCTGAACCTTACGGGGATGGTGTGTGGTTCCGGCGGCTTTGGCGGGTGCTGTTTGGCAACGATCTGGGTTGAGTCCAGGGCCGCGGTTTGGTCCCCAACCGCAGAAAAGTGGAGCGAAGTCATGCGGTTCGTGACCAATCGAAGACCCCCATGGCGCGGTGCCAGCGGTTCAGCACTCGCTGTCGGCCCCTTTCCGAGTACAGCGAGTTGTCGAGAAGGCGTCGCCAACGCTGCATCCTGCGGAGCTTGTGCGGTCGGCCGAGGGCTCGGTCGATCTCGTGCATCATCACGACGGGATGGTTGAGCAGGTCGTCGAGGGTGTAGCCACGGCGGACGTACCGTGTGCCTGCCAGTCCGCGCTCCCGTCGGAGGTCCGTTCGGTGTTGCAACTTGTTGCGATGAACCTCGCCGTCGTACTCGTGGACGAAGTCGGTGCCGATCACCAGTAGGTCGGCCTGCCCCACCAGGTTTCCCTGATCGTCGAAGATCTCCGCCTGAGGTCGAGTAGGAACTTCGATGACTTCGTGGAACAGGCTGAGGATGGTCTCGCCAGCGGAGTCCGAGTTTCCCGTCGCGAGCGTCCAAGCGGCCCGCAACGGCAGCACACCTGGACGGCCGCTCTGCAAGAGCCGCTCCATCTCCGGAGCGGTCGATATCCCCCAGGCGCAGGGCGGAGTCGAGCATGATGGTCAGGTCGAGGAGGCCAAGGTCCCTGGCAGCACGGAGGAGGATCTCTTCAGAACTGTCCACGGGCAGGCCATGGCGGTCGGTCGCCTCTGCCGAACGCCGAAGGCGCGAACAGATCAACCCAGGCCGACGGGGACGACTGACGTCACCCTCAACAGCAGCGAAGACGGGGACCTGTTCAGGCAACTTCGGCAGGGACCAGCCACGCAGCCTCGCTCCTGTGACGTGGGTGAACACCGCCCCCTCGGGCAGCACCGCGAGCCAGGCTCGCAGGTCGCGCCGGAACTCTTCTTCCTCGCTGAGCCCGTCCCGGACCTGCAGGAACAAACCGTGGCTCACCCGTCGATATCCCAGCACGCGCATCTCGCCGCGGATGGGCTCATCGGGGCCTTGGCCCGTGGCGGACGCCGGCAGCTGTTCTGACATGCAGCAGAGCCTGCTCTTGCGGGCTCATCCAGAAACGCGAGACCGATCCGCCTGTGGATGACCGTGGTGGTCGGGACTGTGCGCGCAGATTTGGCATTGCGGTTTGGTCCCCAACCGCACGAAATCGCCCCGAAAGGATGCGGTTGGGGACCAAACCGCACCCTTAAGCCCAGGACGTGCGGAAGTGACTCGGATCAGCTGGTCGGCGGCTCTTCCGGAGGCGCGATCGGCGGCTCACCGGTGACCGGGTCCTCGAGCGGGTCGACCCCGCCGCTGACCTGGTCGGTCGGGTCAGCAGCGTCATCCGGCGTACCGACCGACGAAGCCGCGCCCGGCTCGGAGCCGACGCCTTCGGGCGGGCCGGCGATGGCCGGTCCGCGCTCACCGAGCAGTCCGTCGAGCCGGACAGGCAGGATCCGGGCGAACTTCCGCGGCTGGACCCTGGTGCGGTCCAGCACAGCCACCTCGAGGTCGGTGGTGGGGATCACTCGGTCCCCGGTCTCGGAGTGGCCCAGGGCCGCCACGGCGACCTGCAGGGCAGCATCCAGGCCTGCGCCCTCGACGTAGTGCTGCTCGAGGTATGTGGTCACTGTCTCGGCGTCGCCGCCCATCACGGCGTAGCCGTGCTCATCGGCCACCCGACCCTCGTAGGTGAGCCGGTAGATCTGATCGGCCGCTGCCGTGTCACCGATCTCGGCGACGAAGAGCTCGACCTCGTAGGGCTTCTCGCCGCCCGAGGAGAAGATCGTGCCGAGCGTCTGGGCGTAGGCGTTGGCGAGTCCGCGCCCGGTGACGTCACGCCGGTCGTAGGCGTAGCCACGCATGTCGGCGAGACGAACGCCGGCGATCCGGAGGTTCTCGAACTCGTTGTAGCGACCCACCGCGGCGAAGGCGATGCGATCGTAGATCTCGGAGACCTTGTGCAGCGCCTGGGAGGGGTTCTCCGTCACGAACAGCACGCCGTCGGCGAACTGCAGCACGACCAGGGAACGCCCGCGCGCGATGCCCTTGCGGGCGAAGTCGGCGCGGTCCTTCATCAGCTGCTCGGGCGAGACGTAGAACGGCATGCTCATCAGCGATCACCGCCAGCCGTCAGCGGGGCGGCCGGACCGTCGGGGCGCAGCATCCGCCCAGCGATCATCCGGTCGGCAATGTCGGCCACTGCGTCCTCGTCGAGGCGCCGGCCGCCGGCAGCGGTGATCACCCGGATGACCGGGAAGATGCGCCGGGTCAGGTCGGGCCCACCCGTGGCCGAGTCGTCGTCGGCGGCATCGTAGAGCGCCTGGATCACCACGGTCGCGCACTCGATCTCGTCGAGGTCCTCGCGGTAGAGCTTCTTCAGCGAACCCTTCGCGAACAGCGATCCGGAGCCCACCGAGAAGAAGGCCGTCTCCTCGTAGCGACCGCCGGTGACGTCGTAGCTGAAGATCCGGCCCTGGTCGGCGTCGAGGTCGTAGCCGGCGAACAGTGGTACGACGGCGAGGCCCTGCATCGCCATGCCGAGGTTGGAGCGGATCAGGGTCGAGAGCCGGTTGGCCTTGCCGTCGAGAGAGAGGACGCTGCCCTCGATCTTCTCGTAGTGCTCGAGCTCGACCTGGAACAGCCGCACCATCTCGATGGCGATCCCGGCGCTGCCGGCGATCCCCACGGCGGAGTACTCGTCGGCCGGGAAGACCTTCTCGATGTCGCGCTGGGCGATGATGTTGCCCATCGTGGCGCGGCGGTCACCGGCGATGATCACGCCGCCCGGGAAGGTCGCCGCGACGATGGTCGTGCCGTGCGGAGCAAGGTCGCCCGCGTTGCTCTGGGTCAGGCCCTGGGGCACCGCGCGGCGGCCAGGCAGCAGGTCGGGTGCCTGCTCGGCCAGGAAGTCGCTGAACGACGCTGAGCCCGGCTGCAGGAACGCGGCCGGGAGACGGGGGTCGCTCATTCGCCACCCTTCTGGATGAACGACTTCACGAAGTCCTCGGCGTTGGACTCCAGGACCTCGTCGATCTCGTCGAGGATCGCGTCGACGTCGTCGTCGAGAGCTTCCTTGCGCTCGGCGACATCGGTTTCGGGCGCGGTCTCGACAGCTTCCTCGGTCTCGGAGGACTTGCGCGGTTGCTTCTGCTCCTGGGCCATGACACGACCCTATCCACTGGACCTACACCCACGCGGCACACCTGGGCATTTTGACGAGCATGCAGGCGACCGGTCGCTCCAGGTCTTGCGGTTTGGTCACCAACCGCAACAATCCTGCCTTCCGAAACCCTGCGGTTGGTGACCAAACCGCAGCCAACACCGACCCCACGTGAGGCTGCGGCCGTCAGGCGTCAGCGGGTGAGGGCGGTGAACAGCTGTTCTGCGGTCTCGCTGCGGTCGAGGAGCTCCCCCACGTGGGCCTTGCTGCCTCGGAGCGGGTCGATCGTGGGCACCCGCTGCAGGGACTCGCGGCCCGGCAGGTCGAAGATCACGGAGTCCCAGGACGCGGCGGCGACGTGCTCGGCGTACTTCTCCAGGCAGCGGCCGCGGAAGTAGGCCCGGGTGTCCTCCGGCGGGTCGTGCATCGCCTTCTCGATCGACGCGTCGTCGAGCAGTCGCTCGATCCGGCCCATGCCCGCCAGCCGGTGGTAGAGCCCCTTCTCGGGCCGGATGTCGGAGTACTGGTAGTCGATCAGCTGCAGCTTCGCGTCGCCCCACTCGAGGCCGTCGCGGTCGCGGTACTGCTCCAGCAGCTTGAGCTTGGCCACCCAGTCGAGCTCGCCGGCCAGCGACATGGGGTCGCGCTCGAGACGGTCGAGCACCGACTCCCAGCGGGTCAGCACGTCGACGGTCTGGGCGTCGGCATCCGAGCCGTAGCGGTCCTCGACGTACTTCTTGGCGAGGTCGAGGTACTCGAGCTGGAGCTGGATGGCGGTCAGCTTGCGGCCGTCGGTGAGGGTGACCAGCTGCTTCAAGGTCGGGTCGTGCGACACCGCGCGCAGCGCGGAGACCGAGCCGTCGACGGTGAGGTCGACGCCGATGAAGCGGTCCTCGATCATCGACAGGATCAGAGCGGTGGTGCCGACCTTGAGGTACGTCGAGACCTCGGCGAGGTTGGCATCGCCGATGATCACGTGCAGTCGGCGGTACTTCTCGGGGTCGGCGTGCGGCTCGTCGCGGGTGTTGATGATCGGGCGCTTCAGGGTTGTCTCGAGCCCGACCTCGACCTCGAAGTAGTCGGCCCGCTGGCTGATCTGGAAGCCCTTCTCCCGGCCGTCCTGGCCGATGCCGACCCGGCCCGAACCGACGACCACCTGGCGGCTCACGAAGAACGGCGTGAGGTGTCGCACGATGTCGCCGAACGGCGTGGAGCGACGCATGAGGTAGTTCTCGTGGGCGCCGTACGACGCGCCCTTGTTGTCGGTGTTGTTCTTGTAGAGGACGATCGGCGCCCCGTTGGGCAGCTGACCCGCGCGCCGCGCGGCGTCCAGCATCACCAGCTCGCCGGCCTTGTCCCACCGCACGATGTCGAGCGGGGTGGTGACCTCGGGGGTGGAGTACTCCGGGTGGGCGTGGTCGACGTAGAGCCGCGCGCCGTTGGTGAGGATCACGTTGGCCAGGCCCATGTCCTCGTCGGTGAGCTGGCTCGGGTCGGCGACCTGCCGGGACATGTCGAAGCCCCGGGCGTCACGCAGCGGCGACTCCTCCTCGAAGTCCCAGCGAGCCCGGCGCGCCTTCACCGTGGCCGACGCATAGGCGTTCACCACCTGTGACGAGGCCACCATCGGGTTGGCGAGGGGTTGCCCCTGGACCGAGATGCCGTACTCGATCTCGGTGCCCATCACCCGGCGGACGCTCATGAGACGAGCGTACGCGGCAGCTACGTCGGCGTCGCGGCAGCGGGCCCGTGCCACGATATGGGGCATGAGTGACCCCGGATGGTGGGAACGCCGTGTCGTGCCCCGCCTGGTCGACGCGGCCCTGCGTGGGCCGGATATCGACCGGCTGCGTGAGCAGGCCTGCGTCGGGCTCACCGGCAGGGTCATGGAGCTCGGCTTCGGCAGTGGCCTCAACACTCGCTTCTACCCCGACGAGGTCGACTCGGTCGACGCCGTGGAGCCCTCCGACCTCGGCTGGCAGCGGTCGCTCGCCGGCCGGGAAGGCAGTGCCAAGCCCGTGCACCGGGTCGGCCTCGACGGGCAGGCGCTCGACGCCGACGACGCGGCGTACGACGCCGTGCTCTGCACGTTCACGCTCTGCACGATCCCCGACGTGGAGCTGGCGCTTCGCGAGGTACGCCGCGTGCTCAAGCCCGGAGGCGCCTTCCACTTCCTCGAGCACGGCAGCGGCCCGACCGAGCGGGTGCGCACCTGGCAGCGCCGGATGGAACCGATCCAGAAGCGGGTGGCAGGTGGCTGTCATCTCACGCGCGACGTACCTGGGCTCGTTGCGGACGCCGGGCTGCAGATCGGCACGCTCGAGCAGGACTTCCTCCCCGGCCCCGGCTTCATGAAGCCGTGGACCTACGTATCGTCAGGGCGCGCGTCCTGACGCTCTCAGGCGTGAGGGCTGGTCGCGAAGCACTCGTTGGCGACCCAGGCGCGGAACCGGTCGAGCCCGACCGCCTCCACCAGGCCTGAGGTCTGCGAGGGCTGCTTGAGGAGCGCCTCTACCTTCCGGTCCAGGACGGCCCCGGCGAGCTCGAGATGGACCGCCAGCTCCCTCTCCTCGCACATCCGCGGCCGACCCAGGTAGAAGACGTCGTAGTCGTCGTCGAGGTTCGGATCGACCCGTGCCCGAGCCGTGGTCACCGCGTGCAGCAGCTCGGGCTCGGCCGTGCAGCGGTCCACTGCCGCACCCGTCCAGTGGCTGACGGCGATGTGGTCAGGGTGCCCCGTGAAGCCGTCGGGACCGAAGGTGATCACCGTGTCCGGGCGCACGTCGTCGAGCAGCGCCGTCAGGGTCGTGACCGGAGCCTCCGGGTCGAGGTCGGCGCAGGCACCGTCCGGCAGGTCGAGCCAGTGGTGTTCATCGACCCCCAGCAGCGACATTGCGTCGCTCCAGCTCCCGGCTGCGCACCTGCGCCAGTGCCGCCCGCTCCGCCGGCCCCGAGGCGGGGTCGGCGGCTTCCCCCCGGGTCGCCGTCACGCAGACCACCCGTTGTCCCCGGTCGCGCATGGCAGCCACGAGTCCGCCGGACAGGTAGGTCTCGTCGTCCGGGTGCGCCCAGACGGCGAACAGCGTGCCCAGCCGGGCGATGTCTGAGCGGCTCAGAGGTACTGACCGGTGTTGGCGACGGTGTCGATCGAGCGCCCGGGCTCGGTGCCCTGCTTGCCGGTGATGAGCGTGCGGATGAAGACGATCCGCTCGCCCTTCTTGCCGGAGATGCGGGCCCAGTCGTCCGGGTTCGTGGTGTTGGGGAGGTCCTCGTTCTCCTTGAACTCGTCGACGCATGCCTGGAGCAGGTGAGAGATGCGCAGGCCCCGCTGCTGCTGCTCGAGGAAGTCCTTGATGGCCATCTTCTTGGCCCGGTCGACGATGTTCTGGATCATCGCGCCGGAGTTGAAGTCCTTGAAGTACAGGACTTCCTTGTCCCCGTTGGCGTAGGTGACCTCCAGGAAGCGGTTCTCCTCGGTCTCGGTGTACATCCGCTCGACCGTGGCCCGGATCATCCCGGACACGCAGGCGTCACGGTCGTTGCCGAACTCCTTCAGGTCGTCGGCGTGCAGCGGCAGGCTCTCGAGGAGGTACTTCGAGAAGATGTCGCGCGCCGACTCTGCGTCGGGGCGCTCGATCTTGATCTTCACGTCGAGGCGACCGGGACGCAGGATCGCTGGGTCGATCATGTCCTCGCGGTTGGAGGCGCCGATGACGAGCACGTTCTCGAGGAGCTCGACACCGTCGATCTCGCTCAGCAGCTGCGGGACGATGGTGTTCTCGACGTCGGAGGAGACACCCGAACCGCGGGTGCGGAACAGCGAGTCCATCTCGTCGAAGAAGACGATGACCGGTGTGCCCTCGCTGGCCTTCTCGCGCGCCCGCTGGAACACCAGGCGGATGTGGCGCTCGGTCTCGCCGACGTACTTGTTGAGCAGCTCGGGGCCCTTGATGTTGAGGAAGTAGGACTTCCCCTCCTGACCCGTCTTGGCAGCGACCTTCTTGGCGAGCGAGTTGGCGACCGCCTTCGCGATCAGCGTCTTGCCGCAGCCGGGAGGGCCGTAGAGCAGCACACCCTTGGGGGGCTTGAGCTGGTGCTCCTTGAAGAGCTCGGGGTGGAGATAGGGCAGCTCGACCGCGTCGCGGATCTGGTCGATCTGGTTGACCAGACCGCCGATCGACTCGTAGTCGATGTCGGGGACCTCTTCGAGGACGAGCTCCTCGACCTCCGACTTCGGGACGCGCTCGTAGACGTAGCCCGAGCGCGACTCGAGCAGCAGGGAGTCGCCCGCTCGCAGGGTGGCGTTGCGCAGCGGCTCCGCGAGGCGCACGACGCGCTCCTCGTCGGCGTTGGCGATCACCAGGGCGCGCTCGCCGTCGGCGAGGATCTCCTTGAGCATCACGACCTCGCCGATCTCTTCGAACTCGAAGGCGGCGACGACATTGAGGGCCTCGTTGAGCATGACCTCCTGGCCACGCTGCAGGGTCTCGAGGTCGACGGCCGGGCTCACGCTCACCCGGAGCTTGCGGCCCCCGGTGAACACGTCGACCGAGTCGTCGTCGTTGCGGGTCAGGAAGGTGCCGAAGCCGGCCGGCGGCTGCGCGAGCCGGTCGACCTCTTCCTTGAGCTTCATGATCTGGTCACGAGCCTCGCGGAGAGTCTCGGCGAGGCGCTCGTTCTGAGCCGTGACGGCCGCCAGCGACCGCTGAGCGTCGGCGAGCCGGAGCTCCATGCCTCGGCTCTGCGACGGCGACTCGGTCAACCGACGACGAAGATCCGTCACCTCGGCCTCGAGAAAGCGCACCTGAGTCTCGAGCTCCTCGGGCGGTCGACCCCCGGAGCTAGAACCGCTGTCCATGGAAGACATGAGCATCACCTCCTGCCTGATCGACCCTACCCGCGACGCCGCGTTACGGAAGTGGATAACCAGCGGTGTCGGTCACGATTTAGCGACAGGCCGGTATCGGCGGGCGAAGTTGCGCAACAGCTTCATGGGATGAATCACGTCGACGGCGGCCGACAACGCGTGCAGGGTGGCGGCCTCATCTGGGGTCGAAGTAGCCGTAGGTCGAGTAGACGTCGATCCGGGTCTGGATGCCGACCAGGTCCAGCTCGGGGTGGAACTGCGTCGCGTACACGTGCTCCCCCACCCGGAAGGCCTGCACCGGACAGGCGGCCGAGGTGGCCAGCTGGACGGCGTGGTCGGGCAGGGCCGTGAGGGCTTCCTTGTGTCCGCCGTACGCCGCGAAGTCACGTGGCACGCCCGCGAACAGCGGGTCCGCGAGCCCGTCCTCGGTCAGCGAGACCGAGAGCGGCCCGACCGGCTCCGGGTAGGAGCGGTCGACGGTCCCGCCCTGGTGGCTGCCGAGGCTGCCGATGCCATAGCAGGCGCCGAGGAAGGGGAAGTCGGCCGCAACGACCTGGTCCAGGAGACCGATCAACTCGGTCTCGGCCTGTCGCTGGGCGGGAGCCTTGGTGTCGTCGGGATCGGAGAAGGTGAACGAGCCGCCGCCCAGGATGATGCCCGACCAGCGGTCGAGCTCGACGCGACCGAGCGGCTCGGCGCCGAGGTGCACGCGGTGGAGATCCTGCGACTCGACCCCGAGGAAACGGCTGAAGGCGGCGTACTCGTCATCGGCGGCGAGCTTCTCCGACCGGATGGAGAGCAGCAGGAACGGCTTCATTCGCCGTCGGACTCGCCGGGTTCGGTCGGCTCTGTCGGCTCGACCAGCTGGCCCAGCGGTCGCGGGCCGGTGTAGTCCGGGCCGTAGGCACCCGGGGCCGGCCGGCGGGTCTTGCGAGGCGCGGTCTGCCCCGGCGCCATCCGTCGCGCGGTGACCAGGAACGCCGTGTGGCCGATCATCTTGTGACCCGGACGCACCGCCAGCCCCTCCACGTGCCAGTCGCGCACCATCGACTCCCAGGCCGCCGGCTCGGTGAAACCCCCGTGCATCCGGACGGTCTCCATGAAGCGAGACAGCTGGGTCGTGGTGGCGACGTACGCGCAGACGATGCCGCCGGCGCGCAGGGCCCCTGCCGCCGCGTCGAGGCACTCCCACGGCGCCAGCATGTCGAGGATGATCCGGTCGCACCGGCGGCCCGAGGCCGGCAGCTCCTCGGCGAGGTCGCCGAGCAGGAGCGACCACGCGGGGTGGCTCCGCTCCTCGGTGGCCCCGAAGAACTGGTTGACGTTGCGGCGCGCGACGTCCGCGAACTCCTCGCGGCGTTCGTACGACGTCACCGTGCCGAGCGGGCCAACCGCACGCAGCAGCGAGCAGGTCAATGCGCCCGATCCGACCCCGGCTTCCACCACGTCGGCGCCGGGGAAGATGTCGGCCATGGCGACGATCTGGGCAGCGTCCTTGGGGTAGACCACGGCGGCGCCACGCGGCATCGAGACCACGAACTCCGAGAGCAGCGGCCGGAAGACCAGATACTCGCCGCCGGCCGAGGAGGTGACGGTGAAGCCCTCCTCGCGGCCGATCAGCTCGTCGTGCTCGAAGTGGCCGCGGTTGGAGAAGAACCGCTTGCCGGCCTCCAGGCAGATGTTGTGCTTGCGGCCCTTGGTGTCGACCAGCCGCACCCACTCTCCCGCCCGGAGCGGTCCCCGATGCACGCCCGACCAGGCGTCGTACGGCACATCGGGCTGGGGAGGCGAGGAGGTCACGGGCGCACGCTACTGCAGGCTCGCCGAGTCGCCACGTGGCACCGGAGCCGGCTGAAATACCTGCGGTTTGGTCCCCAACCGCAGATTTCGGCGCAGGCTTTCTGCGGTTGGGGACCAAACCGCAGCATTCACGTCGTCGCGCGGAACGCCCTGTCGACGTCGGCGGTGGTGAGGACTCCGTAGATGGAGCCGTCGTCCTCGACCAGGAGGTACTCGTGGGCAGGGGTCCGGGTGATGGCGCTGACCAGCTCCTCGCCGGCGATCGAGACGGGGAGGGTGAGCCCGTCGCCGAGGGATCGCGCGACGGTCGAGACCGACACCCACGGACGTCGATCCTCTGGAGTGGCCAGGAGAGCCTGCTCGTTGACGACGCCGACTGGGCGTCCGGCGCTGGTCACAGTGATCAGGCTGCCGGCCTGGGCCTCGCGGGCGCGCCGGATCGCCTCGGCCAGAGGGAGGTCGTCGGGCACCGCGAGCGTCCGACGGGCGAGGTCGCGGGCCACGAGACCCGGGAGGCGTCGCCTCACTTTCGCCGACGCCATCGCCGCGGTCGCGCCGGTCCACAGGAACACTGCGATGATCGCGGACAGCACGTAGTCGAGCACGTCGGCGCGCACGTCGAACAGCGGCTCCTGGAGCACCGGCCAGAGCAGTGCGGCGATGGCGGTGATCCGGCCGCCCCAGCCACCGGCGATGGTGCCGGTGTGCGTGCTGCCGGTGAGGCGCCAGACGAACGCCTTCAGCACCCGGCCGCCGTCCAGAGGCAACCCCGGCACCAGGTTGAGCACGCCGATGAGCAGGTTGGCCGCGGCCAGGCCCTCGACCGCCATGAGCAGGAGGCCGTCGGGGGTGACGAACCACAGCCCCACCGCCGCCGCACCCACCGCGAGAGAGGTGAGCGGGCCGACCACCGCGATGCCGAACTCCTGGCGCGGCGTCCGCGACTCCCCCTCGATGGCGGTCATGCCGCCCAGGAAGTGGAGCGTGATCGAGTGCACCTTGAACCCGTAGCGACGTGCCATCACGGCGTGCGAGGCCTCGTGGAGCAGCACGGACAGGTAGAGCACCACCGCGAACGCCAGCCCGGCGACGTACTTGCCGGCACCGAGGCCGGGCTCCACCTGCTCCACCCGGGGCGCCATGATCACCGCGATCAGGCCGGCGACGAGGAACCATGACGACGAGACCAGGACGTCGGACCCGGCGATCGTGCCGAGCTTGAACGTGCCCGGAGGCCGGGGACGCGCGCGGGCTGGTTGATCGGGCTCGGACACGCTCCCCAACGTATCCGAGCCCTGTCGGTGGCCTCCCCTAGTGTTCGGCACAGGAGGCAAGTCATGAGTGTGCAGGGGGTCGATCCGGTCGACACGGTCGTCGAGGCCGCCGTCGAAGCGCTGGAGACTGCCGAGTCGCCGGCCGAGGCCCACTCGACCCTGGTCGACGGCGTCAACGTCCTCGGCGCGATCTCGCCGAGCCGGGCCGGCGACTTCATGAGCTGCCCGCTGCTCTACCGCTTCCGCACCGTCGACAAGCTGCCCGAGCCGTTCTCCGTCGACGCGGTGCGGGGCACGGTGGTGCACAAGGTGCTCGAGGACCTCTTCGACCTGCCCGCAGCCGACCGCACGCCGCAGCGCGCCCACGACCTGATCGTGCCGGCCTGGGAGTCGCTGCTCGAGACGGAGCCCACCGCGGCGGAGATGTTCGACCTCGACGGCGGGCCGCCGCTCGACGAGTGGCTGACCAGCTGCCGCCACGCGGTCGACCGCTACTTCACGCTCGAGGACCCGCGCCGGCTCGAGCCCGCCGAGCGGGAGCTCTACGTCGAGACGCTGCTCGAGTCCAAGCTGCTGCTCCGGGGCTTCGTCGACCGGGTCGACATCGCCCCCGACGGCGCCATCCGAGTGGTGGACTACAAGACGGGCCGCTCTCCTGGAGTCGGGTTCGAGGGCAAGGCGTTGTTCCAGCTGAAGTTCTACGCGCTGGCCATCTGGCGCACCCGCGGCGTGGTCCCGAAGATGCTGCAGCTGGTCTACCTCGGCGACGGCGAGGTGATCCGCTACGAGCCCGACGAGCACGACCTGCTCGCCACTGAGCGCAAGGTCGAGGCGGTGTGGGAGGCGATCAAGACCGCACGGGAGACCGGCGACTGGCGGCCGAGCCCGAGCAAGCTCTGCTCGTGGTGCGCCCACCAGGCGATCTGCCCGGCCTACGGCGGCACGCCCGCCGCCCCTGCCCGAGCCCGAGGACCCGGGTCAGCTCTCGGCCGAGCCCGCTCCCGACTCGTCCGGGTAGAGCACGCACGCCACGTCGACGCCGCCGGCTCGCCGCAGTGCCGGGTCCTCGCCGTCGAAGAACTGCAGGCGCACTCCGTTGCCGTCGTCGTCGATCGACGACACGCCCTTCCACAGCGGCTCGTCCGGCTTCTCGGCCTTCATCCGGTCGATCAGCTGACGAATCTCAGCCGGCGACCCGTTGCCGATCTTGGCCTCGGTGGCCGACGCGTCGAGGTGGTCCAGGTCGCCGACCAGGCGGGTCTCGGCGTCGTACTCCTCAGGCGTACGCCGCGTCCAGTGCTCCTCGACCACAGCGCGGAGGTCGCGTGACTCCCAGCCGCAGATCGAGGTGGCCTCGGGGCAGCGTGGGTGGAAGGAGCAGCCCAGCGGCGGCTCGGCTGCGTCGGGGATCTCACCGCGCGGCAGGTCGCGCGGCAGCATCCGCTCGGGGTCGGGCTCCGGGATCGCCTTCAGCAGCGCCTTGGTGTACGGATGACGGGGGTTGGCGAAGATCTCGTCGGTCGGGCCGATCTCGACGATCCGGCCGAGGTACATGATCGCGATCCGGTCGCAGAAGAACTTCGCCGACGCGAGGTCGTGGGTGATGTAGACGTAGGTGAGCCCCAGGTCGCGCTTGAGGTCGATCATCAGCTGGATGATCTTGGCGCGCACGCTCATGTCGAGCATCGACACCGGCTCGTCGGCCACGAGCACCTCGGGGTCGAGGATGATCGCCCGCGCGATCACCGCCCGCTGCTTCTGGCCTCCCGAGAGGTCGGACGGGTACTTGCTCAGGTAGTTCTCGACCGGTGACAGGCCGACCCGCTCCAGCGCAGCGGCGACCAGTCGGCGCAGCTCAGCCCCCTTGGCGATGCCGTGGATCACCAGCGGATGGCCGACCGCGGTCTCGATGGTCATCGAGGGGTTGAGCGCGGCGTTGGGGTCCTGGAAGACCATCTGCAGGTCGGTGCGCAGCTGCCGGAGCTCGCGGCCGCGCATCTCGGAGACCAGCCGGTCGCCCTGCTTGCCGTGGTAGTGGATCTCCCCCTCGGTCGCGGGCACCAGGCCGAGCAGCGCCCGGCCCAGCGTGGTCTTGCCGCTGCCGGACTCGCCGACCAGGCCGAGCACCTCGCCGCGCTTCAGGGAGACGCTGACGTCGTCGACGGCTCGGACGAGGCGTGCCCGGAACCCGAACAGCCTCGCCAGCGCGCTCCCCTGCAGCCTGAAGTGCACGGACAGGTCGTTGAGCTCCAGGATGTTCTCGGTCGTGCTCCTCTCGGCGCGGGTCGCCTCAGGCTTCGTCGGCAAGGTCGATCTCCTCCCTCTCGAGTGGGGCGGACTCGTGGTCGTCGAGCGTGACGCTGCCGTCGCGCAGGTCGGCTGCCCAGCAGGCCGCCCGGTGGCCGGCGCCGTGGTCGCGGTCGACCGGCTCCTTGGTGGCGCAGATGTTCATCGCGTCGGGACAGCGCGGGTGGAACCGGCAGCCCGGCGGCGGGTCCATCAGGTCGGGCGGAGCGCCGTCGATGTAGTTCAGCCCGGTGGTCCGCAGACGAGATCGTCGAGCGGAGCAGCTCGCGGGTGTAGGAGTGCTTGGGCCGCGAGAACACCTCCTTCGCGTCACCGATCTCGACGATCTTGCCGGCGTACATCACGGCCACCCGGTCGCAGGCCTCGGCGATGATGCCCAGGTTGTGGGTGATCAGCAGCAGCGAGGTGTCGTACTCGCGGCGCAGGTCGTGCAGGATCCGGATGACCTGTGCCTCGACGATCACGTCCAGCGCGGTCGTGGGCTCGTCGGCCACCACGAAGGCGGGACGCAGCACCAACGCCAGAGCGATCATCAGCCGCTGCCGCATGCCGCCGGAGAACTCGTGCGGGAACGCCTTGTAGCGGGTCGGCGGGATCCCGATCAGCCGGAGCGCCTCCAGCGCGCGCTGCCTGATCTCGTCCTTCGAGAGCTCCGGCTCGTGCTGCTTGATGGCCTCCTCGAAGTGCGCGGAGATGCGCATCAGCGGGTTCAGCCGCGTCAGTGGCTCCTGGAAGATCATCCCCAGCTCGCGGCCGCGCAGCCGGTAGGCGTTCTTCTTGGTCATCGACAGGATGTCGGTGCCCTTGAACAGGATCTCGCCGTCGCGCTTCGCGCCCTCCGGCAGCAGCCCGAGCAGGCCGCGACCGAGCGTGGACTTGCCGCAGCCGGACTCGCCGACCAGGCCGAGGGTCTCCCCGGGCGCCAGGTCGAAGCTGACGCCGTCGACCGCGCGCACCGCGCCCCTGGTCGTGCCGTACCAGACCCGCACGTCGCGCGCCGAGATCACCGGCGGTCGTGGTCCGGCCTGAACGGGCTCGTCGATGAGCTCCATGTCAGCGCTGCTCCTCGTCCGTCGTACGTGTTCTGGTGCGCGGCGGCATCACGACGGGCATCAGCCGGCGGACCCGCAGCGTGGGGTTCAGCGTCTCGTTCAGTCCCTCGCCGACCAGGGTCAGCCCCGTCACCAGGAGCACGATCGCCAGGCCGGGGAACAGGCCGGTCCACCAGATCCCCGAGCCCGCGTCGGACAATGCCCGGTTGAGGTCGTGACCCCACTCAGCGGCGTCGGTCGACTGGATGCCGAGACCGAGGAAGCCCAGCCCGGCCAGGGTCAGGATCGCGTCGGCAGCGTTGAGAGTGCCCAGCACCGGCACGCTCTGGACGACGTTGCCGAACAGGTAGCGGCGCATGATCACGCCGTCGCCGGCCCCGATCGCGCGTGCCGCCTCGACGTACGTCGCCTCCTTGGCGCTGACCGTCGTGTTGCGGACCACGCGGAAGTACTGCGGCACGTAGATCGCAGTGAGCGACAGCGACACCGCCAGCACGCTGCCGCCGATGATGTCGGTGAGCAGGAACGAGAACACGATGGCGAGCAGGAACGACGGGAAGGCGTAGATCGCGTCCATGATCAGCACCAGGACCCGGTCGAGCCAGCCACCGTAGTAGCCGGAGACGATGCCCAGCGGCACCCCGATCGACGACGCAGAGCACGATCGAGAGCAGGACCACCTCGATGGCCGTCCGGGCGCCCCAGATGGTGCGCGAGAGAACGTCGAAGAACAACCGGTCGGTGCCGAACCAGTGGTCGCCGCTCGGCGCCGCGGCCTTCGGGAACATCGTGCCGTCCGCGCTGGACTGGGCGAAGCCGTAGGGCGCGATCCAGGGCGCGAAGATCGCGAAGATCACGAAGAGACCCGTGAGCACCACTCCGGCCACGAGCAGCCACCGGGCCAGCCCGGCGGTCTGGGTGAAGGGCTTCCCCAGCATTGTCAGTACGCGGCGCATCAGTAGCGCACCCTCGGGTCGATGAGCGCGTTGATGATGTCGACCAGCAGGCTGATCAGCACCACCGCCACCGCGAAGACGGTGATGATGCCCTGCACCGCGCCGTAGTCGCGCTCGTTGATGTAGTCGACCAGCTTCTGGCCGAGACCTGGCCAGTTGAACGTCGACTCGGTCAGCACCGCTCCTCCGAGCAGCAGCGCGAACTGGAGCCCGATCACCGTGACGACCGGCACCAGGGCGTTGCGGAACGCGTGCCTCCGGGTGACCTTGCCGCGATCGAGGCCGCGGGCCTCGGCTGCCTCGACGTAGTCACTGTGGATGGTCTGCAGGAGGTTGACCCGCACCAGCCGGATGAAGACGCCACAGATCAGTAGCCCGAGCGTGACCGCAGGCAGGAGCAGGTGTTTCAGGACGTCCTCGATGGCTGCGCCGTCGCCGCTGAGGAAGACGTCGACGAGCAGGATGTGGGTCACCGGTTCGACGGTGAAGGCGGTGATCGGACTGCTCGCACCGGACGTGGGCAACCCCAGGGGGCTGGCGACGTACACCTGGAGCAGGAACCCGATGAAGAAGATGGGCGCCGCGTAGCTGACGATGCCGAACATCCGGATCACCACGTCGGCCACCGAGTCGCGGTAGCGACCCGCGAGCATCCCGAGCGGGATGCCGACGAGAAGGGCGATCACGAACGCCGCCAGCGTCAGGCTCAGCGTCGCGCCACCGTTGTCACGGATGACCCGAGCACCGGCTGGTTGTCGCTGAACGTGGTCCCGAAGTCCAGGCGCGCCACGGACGACAGGTAGTCCCAGTACTGCTGGATCAGCGGCTCGTTCAGTCCGAGCGCCTCGCGTCGCTGGTCGAGTGCCTCCGCGTCCAGCCGGTCGCCGAGGGCGGCCGAGACCGGGTCGCCAGGTGCCACCCTCAAGACGACGAAGACAAGCGTGAGGATCACCCAGATCATCGGGATCACCAGCAGGACGCGCTGCAGGATGTACTGCGGCAGCGATCCGGAACCGGAACGGCTCATAGAAATTGCCTCCACACAGGGATCGTGGGGAGACAACCCGAGGGCTGTCTCCCCACGACCGCGTGTTGTTGTTGCTCAGGCGTTCTTGTTGACCAGCCAGAACCGGAAGATGAACGACGGGTCGAGAGTGTCCTCGACCCCTTCCATCCCAGCGCCGTAGACGCCGATGTTCTGGCCGACCCAGGACGGGATGAACGGGACGTCGGTGGCCACGAGGTCCTGCAGCTGTCCGAAGATCTCCTCACGCGCGGCCGGCGTCCTCGGTGCCCTGCTCCTCATCCACGAGCGTGTTGGCCTCGGGGTTGGAGTAGCCGTTCTGGAAGAAGCCACCGTCCACCACGAACGGCGACAGGTAGGTGTCCGGGTCCGGGTAGTCCGGGAACCAGCCGAGCATCCAGAGGTCGTAGGCACCTTCCTTGTAGATGGTCTGGTACTGCTCCCACTCGGTGCTCTTCAGGCTGACGTCGAACAGCCCGCTCTCCTCGAGCTGGCGCTCGACCTCGTTGGCCTCGTCCTCGGCGCTCGGTCCGTAGTGCGTAGGCGTCCACCCGACGGTGAGTGCCACCGGCGTCTGGATGCCGGCGTCGTCGAGGATCTGCTTGGCCTTGGCCGGGTCCGGCGCACCGTAGGTCTCCTCGAAGGAGTCCTTCTGTCCCGCGAAGCCTGGCGGCACGATCGAGTAGAGCGGGTCCACGGTGCCGTCGTAGGCGTTCGCGGCGATCGACTCCCGGTCGAAGACCTGGGCCGCGGCCTGCCGCACAGCGGCGTCCTTGCCCACCGGGCCGTCGACCTTCCACACCCAGTAGCGGATCTCCGCGCCCTGGCCCTTCGCAACGGTGACATCGCCGTTGCCCTCGAGGTCGGCGATGTCCGGCGCGCTCATGCTGCGCCACGCGACGTCGACCTCGCCGTTCTCGACGGCGAGCTTGAGCGCGGACGGCTCGGAGTAGTACTTCACGAAGACCTGCGCAGCGCCACCGGTGTTGTCGCCGGTGTACTCGCCGTTGGCCTCGAGGACGGCCTGGTCACCGGCCTTGTACTGGCTCAGCTGGTAGGGCCCGGAGCCGACGACCTCTTCGTCGGCGAGCTTCACGTCAGCGGGGAACGTGTCCTCGTCGACGATCGCACCGGCACCCGGGTAGGTGAGCACGTACTGGAACGTCGTGTCCGGCTGGTCGAGGTTGAACACGACCGTGGTGTCGTCGGGCGTCTCGATCGCGCCCTCGTTCATCGTGACCGTGCCGTCCTCGGCGGTGTCCGTGATGCTGCCGAGCAGGTAGATCGCCGCGCCGTTGGGGTCCTGGATCTGGATGGCGCGATCGAAGCTGTACTTCACGTCGGACGAGGTCAGGTCGTTGCCGTTCGAGAACTTCAGACCCTCCTTGAGCGTGCAGGTCAGCGTCTGGGGGTCGTCGTACTCACACGACTCGGCGGCGTCGCCGACGATGTCCGCGGAGTTGGCGGGGACCGTCACCAGGGTCTGGTAGATGTTGTACTCGAGGCTCGAGGAGCCCAGGTCGTAGGAGCCGGCCGGGTCGAGAGCGGTCACCGTGTCGGTGGTGCCCAGGATCCAGGGCTCGCCGACGCCGTCGCCCGCGCCGCCGTTGCCACCGCCGCCGTCCGCCGTCGTCATCGGAGCCGCACGCGGCCATCGTGGTGGCCAGCGCCAGCGCGCTCACGGCCGCAAGAAGGTGCTTTTTCCGCATTACTTCGTCCACCTCTGGTCCGGACCCTCGCTTGATCAAGGGTCGGTCGAGCGGGGACGTTACTCGGGCGGACCGCGAGTCGCCACCGAAGGATCCCCCGCAGCAGGTCGCGATCTCGCAACGATCTGTCGTCAGGAGGGCGTCGGCGGCTCAGATGGCCACTGTTACGGCGTCGAGATCGGCCCGCAGGCACGCGTCACAGGCCGTGACGCTCGGCCCACAGCGCCGCCTGGGTGCGGTCGGAGACACCGATCCGGGCAAAAGCCGAGGTCAGGTGGGCCTTGACCGTGCGCTCGCTGATGTCGAGCCGGCGCGCGACCTGGCGGTTGGCCAACCCCTCGCGGACCAGACCGAGCACTTCCGCCTCCCGGCTGGTGAGCTGCACCTGGTGCGTGTCGGCGCGGGCGCCGAGCAAGGTCCGGGCAGCCTTCGGGTCGATCGGCGACTCGCCGCGGGCCACGGCCCGGATGCCGCGGAGTACGTCGTCGGGGTCGGCGTCCTTCAGCAGGTAGCCGACGGCGCCGGCGTCGAGCGCGCCGACGATGCGTTCCTGGTCGTTGAAGGAGGTCAGCACCAACACGTCGACCCCGATGTCGAGCGCCTGGATCTGGCGGATCGCGGTGACGCCGTCGACGTTCGGCATCTGGAGGTCCATCAGCACGACGTCGGGTCGCTCGGCCTTGACCACCTCGAGCGCCTGCTCGCCGTCCTCGGCGTGGCCGACCACCAGGATGTCGTCGGTGCCGCTGAGCAGCTGCTCGAGGCCGGCGCGGATCATGGCGTGGTCGTCGACGATGACCACCAGGATCGGCGGGGCGTTGCCCGGGTCGGTCTCGGTCGTCACGTCAGGTCCACCTCCATCCGCACAGTCGTACCCTCTCCCGGCGCCGAGATCACCTCGAGGTCGCCCCCGACGTCCCTGACCAGGCTGCGTAGCCCCCGGAGACCGTAGCGGTCCGGATCAACCACATTGTCGGGGTCGAAGCCGGCTCCGTCGTCCACAACGGCCAAAGTCAGCTTCTCGCCGTCGCCTCGGACGGTCACGCCCAGGGTAGTTGCCCCCGAGTGCCGGATGGCGTTGCGCACGGACTCCTGGGCGACGCGCCAGACCAGGGCCGCCTGGGAGTCGGTCGCCGACTCCTCGCCGTCGATGCTGACCGAGGCCTGGATGCCGGCCGCCGCGGCGGGCGCGATCAGGTCGTCCAGCGCCGAGCCGAGGCCTGCCGGGTGCAGCTCGGGCGGGTGGATCTCGGCCAGCAGGGAGCGCAGGGACTTGAGCGAGTCGCGCAGGGCGACGCTCGCGGACTGCAGCGCGGGACGAGAGGCCTCGCTCGTCTCCTCGTCGCGGGCCAGCGCGAACACCGAGAAGGCGGTGCCGGCCAGCTCCTGGACCACTCCGTCGTGGAGGTCGCGCGCGATCCGGCGTCGCTCCGCGTCGGAGGCGTCGATGGCGGAGCGGAGCAGTCGTTCGCGTTCCTTGGCGGCGCGGTTGAGCTGCCCTGTCAGCAGTCGAAGGATCAGCAGCACCGGCAAGATCAACAGGATGACGGGACCGACCGCGATCCAGCGGAACGAGCCGAAGATCTCGTCGGCCCGCGACGTCGATCTCGTCTGCCGGAGTAGTAGGTCTCGAAGAGCAACGCTTCACCGCTTGGCGTGGACTCGATCCGCGTGTAGGTCCTGATCGTCCCTTCGACGCCCTCGTCAGCTGCGTGGTCCGCCGGGCGGGTCGGAATCTGCGTACTCGAGAACCGCTGCCACCCTCCGTCCAGTACGCGAGCATGGTCGGCATCCAGCGGAAGGTCTTGCCGATCAGCGCCCGCGCGTCCGAGTAGACGATCAGTTCCGCTTCGCGTCCGTGATCGTCACGCGTTCGACCTGGTCGACGCAGCAGGAGCTCGCGGACGCCCTCGCGGTCGATGCGGTCCGCCTCCGCCCGGGCGGCCGCCGCCTCGGGGATGTTCCGGGAAGCGCTGGCTCGGCGACGGATGTGGCCAGCACCTCCGTGGTGCGCTGAGCCTCTTCGATGGCTTCATCCAGGGCGGCTCGGTCCGCGAGGTAGTTGCTGCCCAACGGCCACAGCCACCACGGTCACGGCGCCGATCAGCATGAACTGGGTGACCGGGTGGCGGAGCACTCGCACTGAGTCACCTCGAGGGCTCGCGACGTGGACGGGTCCACGTCATCCTGTCAGTAAGCTCAGCTCAGCCACGCATTGACTTCGCCGGTCGTCTCGTTCGTCGGCCCGGAAGGTCACCACGTCTGTGCCCACGAAGTTGACCATCGAGCTGACGACGCGGAAGGACCGGTCGACCTCACGCTCCTTGGCCGTGACGGCTGCCTTGCGCGGAGAAGTCGTCGTCATGCTTGAACTTCCACGACCACTCGTCCTCGCCCTCGCTGAACACCACTCCGACGACCTCGAGAACGCCCTGTCGGCCTCCAGCCGTGACCTTGACCTTGACGCGCTGAGCGCCGAGCAGGGAAAGAACTCCTGGTCTCGGGCTCCGGCGCGTCGCGGAAGTCGATCTTCGCAGTCTCACCTTCACTGGCTAGCGCACTAGAGGCGCCCACCAGGGCCGCTGAGCTCAGCACAAGGCTGAGCACGAAGGCGAGACTGCGAAGAACGGACATTTCGAGGTTTCCTGACCTACTTGCGATGCAGGAGATCAAGCCCCCGACTGGAAGCAATCCTGCACGCCAACGAGTATCGGCTGCCAGTGTCCGATGGTACTAAGACCTCCGGGCAGAGGAGGGCAGAATCCGCCTCAGGACGGCGAGGTCGACCTGCTCCAGCGAGGTCGCGAAAACGCGGCCCTCGCCCTCCTGGACGGGGACGTGGTGGGGCACCACCAGGACCCCGCACCCGGCCGCCACGGCCGAGATGGTGCCGGTGTTGGAGTCCTCGATGGCCACACACTCCTCAGGGTGTACGCCGAGCAGCCGGGCAGCCATGAGGTACGGCTCCGGATCCGGCTTGCCGCGCTCGACGATGTCACCCGTGACAATGGTCTTGAACGTGTCGGGAGGCAGCGCGGCCAGGATCGGCGCGACGAAGCGTGTGTAGGACATCGTCACCAGCCCGCAGGGCACGTGCGCTGCCCCCAGCTCGGCCAGCAGCTCGCGAGCACCCGGGCGCCACGGCACGTCCTCCTGCACCCGGGCAACCACGCCGTCGAGCAACAGCTCGACGATCTCCTCCGGGGTCTGCTCGAGGTTCATCCGCTGCTTGATGTAGCGACCCGAGGTGACCAGGTCGTTGCCCACCAGGTGCAGGGCGTCCTCGCGGCTCCAGGTGGCGCCGTACGTCTCAGCGAGCTCGAACTCCGTCTCGATCCAGTACGGCTCGGTGTCCACCAGGGTGCCGTCCATGTCCCACAGGACGGCTGCGGGCGACGGATCAGTCATCCGGGTCGTAGCCGAGATTGGGCGAGAGCCACCGTTCGGTCTCGGCCAGGGTCCAGCCCTTGCGCTCGGCGTACTCGGCCACCTGGTCGCGGCCCAGCCGGCCGACGACGAAGTACTGCGACTGGGGGTGCGGCGTCATCGGCTCTGGGAGCAGGAACACTGCGGTTTGGTCCCCAACCGCAGGATTCCGGTCCGAAAATCTGCGGTTGGGGACCAAACCGCAGCACTTGGCAACCGACGACCGGTCAGTCATCTGGGTCGTAGCCGAGGTTGGGCGAGAGCCACCGTTCTGTCTCGGCCAGGGTCCAGCCCTTGCGCTCGGCGTACTCGGCCACCTGGTCGCGGCCCAGCCGGCCGACGACGAAGTACTGCGACTGGGGGTGGCTGAAGTACCAGCCCGAGACCGCCGCGCCGGGCCACATCGCCATGCTCTCGGTGAGCTCGATGCCGGTGCTCGCCTTGACGTCGAGCAGCTCCCAGAGGGTCTGCTTCTCGGTGTGGTCGGGGCAGGCGGGATAGCCGGGGGCCGGGCGGATGCCGGAGTACTTCTCGGCGATGAGCGACTCGTTGTCGAGCTGCTCGTCGGCTGCGTGGCCCCAGAACTCCTTGCGCACCCGCTCGTGCAGGCGCTCGGCGAACGCCTCGGCAAGACGGTCGGCCAGCGACTCGAGCAGGATCGCGGAGTAGTCGTCGCTCTCGTTCTTCATCGCCGTGATCCGGTCGACCGCGCCGAGGCCGGCGGTCACCGCGAACGCGCCGATGTGGTCGGGGAGACCGGTCTCCGCGGGGGCGATGAAGTCACCCAGCGACCTGTTCGGTACGCCGTCGCGGTGTTCGCCCTGCTGCCGCAGGTTGTGGAGCGTGGTCAGCACCTCGGTGCGGTCCTCGTCGGCGTACAGCACGACATCGTCACCGACCGCGGCGGCCGGGAAGAACCCGAACACGGCGTTCGCGGTCAGCCACTTCTCCTCGATGATGCGGTCGAGCATCACCTGAGCGTCGTTGTAGAGCGAGCGGGCCGTCTCCCCCGTCGCCGGGCTGTTGAGGATGTCGGGGAACTTGCCCTTCATCTCCCAGGCGTTGAAGAACGGCTGCCAGTCGATGTAGTCGCGCAGCTCGGCGATGTCGTAGTCGGTGAGCACGTGCACGCCGGGCTGCTTCGGTGCCGGCGGCTGGTAGCCCTCCCACTCGATCGGCGTGCGGTTGGCGCGCGCCTTCTCGAGGGTCGCCATCGGCCGGTCGTGCTTGACCGCGTGGCGGGCCCGCAGCGAGTCGTAGTCCTCGGCGATGCTGGCCATCAGGGCGGGCCGGCGCTCGTCGCTGAGCAGCGAGGCCAGCGTCGGCACGGACCGCGAGGCGTCCTTGACCCAGACCACCGGGCCGTCGTACTTGCCGTCGACCTTGACCGCCGTGTGCGCGCGCGACGTCGTCGCGCCGCCGATCAACAGCGGGATCTCGAGACCCTGGCGCTGCATCTCGGAGGCGACCGTGACCATCTCGTCGAGGGACGGGGTGATCAGGCCGGAGAGCCCGATGGCGTCCGCGCCGATCTCGGCCGCGGTGTCGAGGATCTTCTGCACGGGCACCATCACGCCGAGGTCGATCACCTCGAAGTTGTTGCACTGCAGCACGACGCCGACGATGTTCTTGCCGATGTCGTGCACGTCGCCCTTGACCGTGGCCATGACGATCGTGCCGTTGGTCTCCTTGGCGGTGGCGTACTCGGGGTTGTCGATCTTCTCCTGCTCGATGAACGGGATCAGGTAGGCAACGGCCTTCTTCATCACGCGGGCCGACTTCACCACCTGGGGCAGGAACATCTTGCCGGCGCCGAAGAGGTCACCGACGACGTCCATGCCGTCCATCAGGGGGCCCTCGATCACCTCGATCGGGCGGCCGCCGCGGGCGGCGATCTCGAGGCGCAGCTCCTCGGTGTCTGACTCGGCGAACGTGTCGATGCCCTTGACCAGGGCGTGCGTGATCCGTTCACCGACCGGCAGCGAGCGCCACTCGGCCTCGGTCGCCTCGACGACCTCACCGGCCTTGTTGTGCTCCTCGGCGATCTCGAGCAGGCGCTCGGCGGCGTCGGGCCGGCGGTTGAGGACGACGTCCTCGATCCGGTCACGCAGCTCCGGCTCCACCTGGTCGTAGACCACGAGGGCGCCGGCGTTGACGATTCCCATGTCCAGGCCGGCGTCGATCGCGTGGTAGAGGAAGACCGCGTGGATCGCCTCGCGCACCGGGTTGTTGCCGCGGAACGAGAAGCTGACGTTGGAGATGCCGCCCGAGACCTTCGCGCCGGGCAGGTTCTGCTTGATCCAACGCGTGGCCTCGATGAAGTCCTTGCCGTACGACGCGTGCTCCTCGATGCCCGTAGCCACCGCGAACACGTTCGGGTCGAAGATGATGTCCTCGGCCGGGAAGCCGACCTCGTCGACCAGGATCCGGTACGCCCGCTCGCAGATCGCCTTGCGGCGCTCGAGATTGTCGGCCTGGCCGTCCTCGTCGAAGGCCATCACGACCGCGGCCGCGCCGTACTTCTTGCACAGCTGGGCCTGCTCGCGGAACTTGTCCTCGCCCTCCTTCATGGAGATCGAGTTGACGATCGGCTTGCCCTGGACGTTCTTCAGGCCGGCCTCGATCACCTCCCACTTCGAGGAGTCGACCATGATCGGCACGCGGCTGATGTCGGGCTCGCTGGCGATCAGCTTGGTGAAGCGGTCCATGGCCGCGACGCCGTCGATCATGCCCTCGTCCATGTTGACGTCGATGACCTGCGCGCCGTTCTCCACCTGCTGGGCCGCGACGGACAGGGCGGTGTCGTAGTCGCCGTCCTTGATCAGGTTGCGGAACTTGGCGGAGCCGGTGATGTTGGTGCGCTCCCCCACGTTCACGAAGAGGCTGTCGTCGGTGATCGTGAACGGTTCGAGGCCGGACAGGCGCATGGCGGGCGCGTTGTCGACCGGCTCGCGGCGCTCCTTGCCCTCGACGGCCTTGGCGATCGCGGCGATGTGGGCCGGCGTCGTGCCGCAGCAGCCGCCGACCAGGTTCACGAACCCGGCCTCGGCGAACTCCTGGATGATCGCCGCGGTCTCCTCGGGCGCCTCGTCGTACTCACCGAACGCGTTGGGCAGTCCGGCGTTGGGGTAGCAGGACACGAACGAGTCGGCGATGCGGGACATCTCGGCGATGTAGGGGCGCATCTCCTTGGCGCCGAGCGCGCAGTTGAGGCCGACAGCGATCGGCTTCGCGTGGCGGACGGACGTCCAGAACGCCTCGGTCACCTGGCCCGACAGCGTGCGACCGGACGCGTCGGTGATGGTGCCGGAGATGATGACCGGCCAGCGGCGGCCGTACTCCTCGAACAGCGTCTCGACGGCGAAGATCGCGGCCTTCGCGTTGAGGGTGTCGAAGATCGTCTCGATGAAGAGCAGGTCGGAGCCGCCGTCGAGCAGTCCCCTGCCCGCCTCCTGGTACGCCGCCACCAGCTGGTCGTAGGACACGTTGCGGGTGGCCGGGTCGTTGACGTCAGGGGAGATCGAGGCGGTGCGGGTGGTCGGGCCGAGGGCGCCGGCGACGTAGCGCGGCTTGTCCGGGGTGCGAGCGGTCATCTCGTCGCACACGCCCCGGGCCAGGCGGGCCGCCTCGAAGTTGAGCTCGTAGGCGAGCTCCTCCATGCCGTAGTCGGACAGCGAGATGGTGTTGGCGTTGAACGTGTTGGTCTCGAGGATGTCTGCACCGGCCTCGAGGTACTCGCGGTGGATCCCCGCGATGATCTCGGGCTGGGTGAGGGTCAGCAGGTCGTTGTTGCCCTGGAGGTCGCTCGGCCAGTCCTTGAACCGCTCGCCGCGGTAGCCCTCCTCGGAGGGGCGGTCACGCTGGATGGCGGTGCCCATGGCGCCGTCGATCACCGCGATCCGGCTGCGGAGGAGCTCGGTGAGCTCCTCCGTGACGTCGGGACGGAGGTCGGGCGAGGCGGACAAACGGGACTCCTCTGCTGGGCCTTGCTCAAGCGTAGAAACGCTGTCCACAGACTGGACCGGTTTCCCAAATGTTGACATCGCAGACCACGACGGAGAAATCCTCGCGTCACGCCGTCTACTCCTGCGTAACCCCGGCGTCAGGGCACCTATGCCCGACTAGGCTTCGAGAGTGATCGAGATCGAGGACGCGCCGGAGCTGATCAACCCGTTGGTGATCGCCGCGTTCGAAGGCTGGAACGACGCGGCGGATGCCGCATCCGGAGTGGTCGACCACCTGGTGAAGGTGTGGAACGCCCGGGTGGTGGGCGCCATCGACCCCGAGGAGTTCTACGACTTCCAGGTCAACCGGCCGATGGTCGGCGCCGACGAGAACGGCCACCGCCGGATCACCTGGCCGAGCACGCACATCGCCATCGCCTCTCCCCCGGACCTGGACCGTGACGTGATCCTGGTGCGCGGCATCGAGCCGAACATGCGGTGGCGCCAGTTCTGCGCCGAGATCCTGGCCGCCTGCGACGAGCTCGGCGGGGAGCTCGTGGTGACCCTCGGCGCGCTCCTGGCCGACACGCCCCACACCCGCCCGATCCCGGTGACGGGCACCGCCACCGAACCGGAGCTGGTCGACCGGCTCAAGCTGGAGCAGTCGACCTACGAAGGGCCGACCGGCATCGTCGGCGTCTTCCAGGACGCCTGCGTGAAGCTCGACGTGCCGGCCGTTTCCTACTGGGCGGCGGTGCCGCACTACGTCGCCCAGCCGCCGTGCCCCAAGGCGACGCTGGCCCTGATCGGCCAGCTCGAGGACCTGCTGGAGGTCTCGATCCCGCTCGGCGACCTGCCCGAGGACTCCCGCGCCTGGGAGCGCGGAGTCGACGAGCTGGCCGAGGAGGACGAGGACGTGGCCGACTACGTGCGAGCGCTCGAGGAGACGCGCGACACCGCCGACCTTCCGGAGGCCTCGGGCGAGGCGATCGCGCGGGAGTTCGAGCGCTACCTCAAGCGCCGGGGCGACGACGAGCCCGGCAAGGGCACCAGCTAGCAGCTAGCTCATCTCGTCGATGGCCCGCTGCACCTCGTCGGGCGTCATCGTGACCGGCGTCTGCAGGAGCCACTGCACGCCGAAGGGGTCGCGCACGCGGCCGCCGCGCGCGCCGTACGGCTGATCGGCGACCGGGAAGACGACCTCGGCTCCGGCCGCCACCATCCGCGCGGCCAGGTGGTCCGGGTCGTCGACCACGCAGTCCAGGATCGGTCCGGGCTGGGGCACCGGGTCTGCTTCGTCGGCGTCCTTGAGCGTGATCGTGGTGCCCAGGACCTCGAGTTCGGCGAACACCACCTGCTCCCCCGCCTGGTAGCGATCGCCGAGCACGGCATCGAGCACGTCGGCGTACCACTGGAGCGCATCGGAGGCGCCGGAGAGGGCGAGCTTGGGGCGGACGGCGTTGTCGCTCATGTCGTCCACAGTGCCATCTGCTGGCAGTCAGATGGCAAGTCCGAGCGCCGCGTCGAGCACCGGCAGCAGCGTGACGGCAGCCTCGGGGTCGCTCGTGTCGGCGAGACCGTGGTCGCCGAGCGTGTGCGCGACCCAGTCGTCGACCGCCGCCGTCGCCCGGGGTGCGTCGAGGTCGTCGGCCAGGGCGGCCAGGATCTCCGTGACCACGGGAGCGGCGGGGGCACCGGCGCCGAGTGACAGGGCCCGGCGCCAGTCGGTCAGGCTGTCCACGGCGCCGAAGAGCTCGGCGTCGGTCCACTCCCAGTCGCTCCGGTAGTGGTGACGGAGCAGCGCGAGCCGGATCGCCATCGGGTCGACGTCGCTGTTGCGCAGCGCCGAGACGAAGACCAGGTTGCCCTTGGACTTCGACATCTTCTCGCCGTCGTAGCCGACCATGCCGGCGTGCACGTAGGCCTGCGCGAACACCGCATCGGGATGCGCGACCTGGGCGTGGCCGGCGCTCATCTCGTGGTGCGGGAACACCAGGTCGCTGCCGCCCGCCTGCACGTCGAAGGCGTGGCCAAGGTGACGCACGGAGATCGCGGCGCACTCGATGTGCCAGCCGGGCCGGCCGGGGCCGAACGGGCTGTCCCAGGACGGCTCGTTGTCGCGGGGCCCGCGCCACACGACCACGTCGAGCGGGTCCTTCTTGCCCTCACGGTCGGGATCGCCGCCGCGCTCGGCGGACAGGCTCAGCATCGTGTCGCGGTCGTAGCCGGACTCCTTGCCGAAGGCACTGTCGGCCGCCGCGGAGTAGTAGAGGTCACCGTCCAGCGTGTACGTCGCACCGGCAGCCTGCAGCTGCTCGATCATCTCGATCACCAGCGGGATCGACTCCACGGCGCCGACGTAGTGGGCCGGGGGAAGGACCCGCAAGGCCTGCATGTCGGTGCGGAACAGCTCGGTCTCACGCTCGGCCAGCTCGACCCAGTCGACGTGCACCTTCTCGGCGCGCTCGAGCAGCGGGTCGTCGATGTCGGTGACGTTCTGGACGAACGTGACGTCGTGGCCGGCGTTGCGCCAGGCCCGGTTGAGCAGGTCGAAGCCGATGTAGGTGGCCGCGTGGCCGATGTGGGTGGCGTCGTAGGGCGTGATGCCGCAGACGTAGAGCCGGGCAGGCCCCTCGGGCTCGGGCACCACCAGTGCGCCGGTCGCGGTGTCGTGGACGGCAACCGGCGGCCCGACCTCGGGCAGGGAGGGAACCTCCGGAGCGGACCATGAGCGCATGCCCGGAAGCCTAACGGCCGGGGAGGCACTCCCTAAAAGGGCGGCCACGGGATCGCGGGCCACTCGCCCCGCGAGACCGGGAGGCAGCCGATCTGGAGCAGCCGCCCACACCGTCGCTCGAGAGCGACGAGCTCGAGCTCGGTCAGATGCGCGGCCAGGCCGACGCCGAGGTCACCGTCGATACTCGCGCGCAGCTCGCCGACCGCTCCGAGCTCGGTGTCGGTCAGCGGTAGCCCACCCCAGCCCCAGAGCACCGTGCGGAGCTTGGGCTCGTGGTGGAGCGTCACGCCGTGGTCGACGCCGTAGCGATGACCTCCCGGCATCTCCAGCACGTGGCCGCCCTTGCGGTCGGCGTTGTTGACGATCACGTCGAAGATCGCCATCCGGCGCAGCGGCTCGGTGTCCTCGTGGATCAGCGTCACGTCGCGATCGCGGTCGTCGAGGGCATCGAAGACAGCGAGGTAGCCCTCGGGCACCTGCCCCGCTCGCACCAGGGTCACGGCTTCCTGGCCGGGGTCGACCTCCTGCCACACCTGGAGCATGCCGGGGCCGTGCGGCCCGTCACCCAGCCACGTGGTGGGCACGATGTCCCAGCCCAGCGCCGCGGAGACGGCGTACGCCGCCACCTCGCGGTCCGCGAGCGTGCCGTCCGGGAAGTCCCACAGCGGCCGCTCCCCCGCGACCGGCTTGTAGACGACCTTCACGCCGTCCATCTCGCCGAGGAACGTCGCGTTGGACGCCGGCATGATCCGGCCGTGCAGCTCCAGGTCGCCCTGCGGGATCGTCGAGCTGGTCACGGGTCCCGGCGGCGGAAGCCGTTGGCGCGGACACAGAGGTGACCGTCGGGGTCGATCGGGTTGCCGCAGAACGGGCAGCTGGGTCGGCCCGCGTCGAGCACCTGCTCGGCACGCTTGACGAACGCCCTTGCCAGGCCAGGGGTGATCCGGACCAGGAAGACCTCTTCGGGCTCCGGCTCCTCGAAGTCCTGGTCGACCTGGTCGGGGGCCACCACGGCCGCCTCGGTGAACGGGAACACCTCGACCACGACGCGCTCGTCGTTGGGGTCCCACGAGAGCGTCATCGTGCCGGCGCGGAACTCCTCCTCGATCGGCTGCTCCAGCGGCGAGCTGTCCTCGAGGCCGAGTGGGGCGACGGCGGGCACGACCGCTTCAGTGCCCCCGCTCATCACCTCGTCGAGGAGCTCGTCCATCCGCTCGGCCAGGGCGGCCACCTGCTGCTTCTCGAGAGAGACGCTGGTGATCCGCGCACCGGACCGGGCCTGGAGGAAGAAGGTGCGGGCGCCGGGCTCGCCGACGGTGCCGGCGACGAAGCGCTCCGGCGGGTCGAATCCGTGGACGATCGGCATGTTTCTCACCCTACCCAGAGCGCGTCTGGCGATTTCCGCCCTGCTGCGCGACGCCCGGAACGCACGCTGCCGGCGTTGCCGTCGCTCGTAGGACGACCGAGTACAACGTCGCTCCGGCGCCTTGGCATCGCACGTCCTGGACGCCGCTCGCGACGGACGCCAAGCGCCGGACACGGTCTAGGGCACCGAAGGGCCCGCGCCACCGCCGACCGCGGCGTCCGCCTTGCGAGAGGTCCGCTTCTTCTTGGCGGGGTGCGGCTTCAGCCAGGAGAGGTCGCCGGCGTGGGTGTTGCTGGCCAGCACGTAGGGGCGGGTGCTGGTGTAGCTGATGATCGAGACCGAGGCGGGGTCGACGTGGATCCGCTGGAAGAGGTCGAGGTGCATGCCGAGGGCGTCGGCGAGGATCGACTTGATGATGTCGCCGTGGCTCACCGCCACCCACACCGCGCCGGCGCCGTGCTCGGCCTCGATGGCGGCGTCGTGGCGGCGTACGGCGTCGACCGCCCGGCTCTGCATCGTCACCAGCGACTCACCGCCCGGGAAGACCGCCGCCGACGGCTGGGTCTGCACCGTCGTCCATAGCGGCTCCTTGGCGAGGTCCTTGAGCTGCCGCCCCTGCCAGTCGCCGTAGTCGCACTCGCTCAGCCCGCGCTCGCTGGCGATCCGCAGCCGGGTGGGCTGGGCGACGGCGATCGCCTTCGCGGTCTGCTTGCAGCGTTCCTGGGGGCTGCTGACCAGCGCCACGACCGGCACCGCAGCCAGCCGTTCGCCGAGCCGACGTACCTGATCCTCGCCGGTGTCGTCGAGCCGGACGCCGGGAAGCCGCCCCGCCAGGGTGCCACCGGCGTTCGCGGTGGTCCGTCCGTGGCGGACGAGGATCAGGGTTGCCATGTCGGCGAGCGTATCGGCGCGGTGGCCACTAGCGTGACGCCTGTGATCGTGGACAGTGCGGTGTACCGCAAGGGTGAGCGGGTCCCTGTCGAGTGCCACACCCATGACTACGCCGCACTGCGCGAGGCGGCCGACGAAGCCGGCGACTTCGTGTGGGTCGGTCTCTACAAGCCCAGCCAGATCGAGCTCGGCGAGGTGGCCGCCGCGTTCGATCTGCACCCGCTCGCCGTCGAGGACGCACTGAAGGCGCACCAGCGACCGAAGCTGGAGAAGTACGAGGACAGCCTCTTCCTGGTGCTGAAGACGCTCTGGTACGTCGACGAGGACGACGCCGTGGAGACCGGCGAGATCAACATGTTCGTCGGCGCGGACTTCGTCGTCACCGTGCGCCACGGACAGGGGTCGCAGCTCCAGAACGCGCGCCACTACCTGGAGGAGAAGGCGGACGTGCTCAGCCACGGACCGTCATCGGTGGTCTACGCCGTCTGCGACACCGTGGTCGACGGCTACACCGACGTGGTCGACGAATTGCAGGTCGACGTCGACGAGGTCGAGGAGTCGGTCTTCTCACCGGCCCGCACCAACGACTCGGTGCGGATCTACACGCTCAAGCGCGAGATCTCGGAGGTACGCCGCGCGGTGCTGCCCCTGCGCGAGCCGATGCGCCGCTTCGCGACGGGGGCGGTGCCGCTGGTGCACGAGGACGCCGCGCCGTTCTTCCGTGACGTCGCCGACCACCTGAGCCAGGCCGCGGAGGTGGTGGACACCCTCGACGGGCTGCTCTCGACGGCGTTCGACGCCCACCTGGCTCGGATCTCGGTGCAGCAGAACGACGACATGCGGAAGATCTCCGCGGGTGCGGCGCTGATCGTGGTGCCGACCCTGATCGCGGGCATCTACGGCATGAACTTCGAGCACATGCCCGAGCTGACCTGGACCTTCGGCTACCCGTTCGCGCTGCTGCTGATGGTGGGCGTGTCCGTGGGTCTGTTCAAGTGGTTCAAGAAGTCGGGCTGGCTCTAGCAGTCTGTGCTGCCGGCTCAGGCGTTGAGCACGCCCACGCCGACCAGGATCAGCGTGGCGGTGCCGAGCGCGACCCGGTAGAGAACGAACGGCGTGTACGACTTGGTCGTGACGTAGCGCAGCAGCCAGGCGATGGCGGCGTACCCGACCACGAAGGAGACGACCGTGGCCACGATCGTCGGCCCCCACCCGTAGGTGTTGTCGCCGTGCGGGATCTCCTTCAGCTCGAACAGCCCGGCGCCCACGACCGCCGGGATCGCCAGCAGGAAGGCGTAGCGCGTGGCGGCCTCGCGGTTGTAGCCCAGGATGCGACCCATCGACAGCGTGGCACCCGACCGCGACACCCCGGGCACCAGCGCGAGCGCCTGTGCCCCGCCCATCAGCACTGCGTCGCGCAGCGTGATCTGCTTGATCTCCTTGTCGCTGGAACCGAACCGGTCGGCGAAGCCGAGCACGATGCCGAGCACGATCAGCGTCGAGCCGATGATCCAGAGGTTGCGGAAGTCGCGCTCGATCACGTCCTTGAGCAGCACGCCCAGGATCACGATCGGCAGCGAGCCGATGATGATGAACCAGCCCATCCGGGCGTCGAGGTGGCCGCGGTACTCCGGCTTCACCAGCGACCGCAGCCACATCGTCGCGATCCGCCAGATGTCCTTGCGGAAGTAGAGCAGCACGGCGAGCTCGGTGCCGATCTGGATCACGGCCGTGAACGCCGCTCCAGGGTCTCCCCAGCCGAACAGCTCGGGATAGATGCGCAGGTGGGCGCTGCTGGAGATCGGGAGAAACTCGGTGAGCCCCTGGATGGTGCCGAGGACGACTGCCTTCAGGAGATCCCACACGGTCGGGAATCCTACGGAAGCGCTTCATCTGGCGAGCCGCTGCCCGTCCTGGGTCGGTGTGGCGGATACCTTTCTGCCATGCAGCTCAGGTCGCTCGGCCGCACCGGTCTCAAGGTCTCGCGCCTGGGCCTCGGCACGATGACCTGGGGTCGCGACACCGACGAGCACGAGGCCCGCGACCAGCTGATCGCTTTCGCCGAGGCCGGCGGGACCCTGGTCGACACCGCAGCCGGCTACACCGATGGCGACTCCGAGTCGCTGATCGGCACCCTGATCGGCGATGTGGTCTCCCGCGACGAGATCGTGCTGGCCACCAAGGCCGGCATCTCGCGACGCACCGGCGAGCGGATCACCAACACCGCCCGCGGCTACCTCCTGTCCAGCCTCGACGCCTCCCTGAAGCGGCTGAGGGTTGACCACGTCGACCTGTGGCAGGTGCACATCTGGAGCGACGAGACGCCGATCGAGGAGACGCTGACCGCGCTCGACCAGGCGCTGGGCTCCGGGCGGGCGGCGTACGTCGGCATCTCCAACTACACCGGCTGGCAGACCGCCCAGGCCGCGACCTGGCAGCGAGCAGTGCCGGGACGCGCCACCATCGCCTCCACCCAGGTCGAGTACTCCCTGCTCAACCGTGCGATCGAACGGGAGGTGCTGCCGGCCTGCGCCGCGCTCGGCCTCGGTGTGCTCCCGTGGTCGCCGCTGGGCCGGGGCGTGCTGACCGGGAAGTACCGCACCGGCACCCCGAACGACTCCAGGGGCGCCTCGCCGATCTTCGCCAACTTCGTGGGCGCCTACCTCGACGACCGCTCGCACGGCATCGTCGAAGCCGTCGCCAAGGCTGCGGACGGCCTGGGCTGGACGCCGCTCGAGGTGGCTCTGGTCTGGGTGCGCGACCGGCCGGGCGTCACTGCGCCGATCGTCGGCGCGCGGACCGCTGCTCAGCTGCGGGGAGCACTCGACATCGAGAGCAAGTCGCTACCTCCCGAGATCTGCGCCGCCCTCGAGGATGTCTCGGAGCAGGTATGACCAGGTACTTCAGCCGCCGCGGTCCCGATCGGGCCGTTCAGTGGGAGTTCGACAAGGTCGTCTTCCCCAGCGACTTCTCCCGCAACGTGGTCACCAAGCTGCTCGTCGAGCGCGCCGAGCACGGCGGCTGGGAGCTGGACCGGGTCCGGATCACCCCCGACGGCACCCGTCGCGTCATCCTGCGGCGCAAGATCATCCGGGCGGTTCGGACTGCCTGAATGGCTGCGGTTTGGTCCCCAACCGCAGAAATCCGGCCGAAAATCTGCGGTTGGGGACCAAACCGCAGGGTTTTTGCCGACCGCAGATCAGATCAGATGTCGTCCAAGAACCGGTCGAAGACGCGGGCGCCGAACTCCAGCGCGTCGACCGGCACCCGCTCGTCGATGCCGTGGAAGAGCGCCGTGAAGTCGAGGTCCGCGGGCAGCCGCAGCGGGGCGAAGCCGTAGGTGCGCATGCCGAGCTTGATGAAGTGCTTGGCGTCGGTGCCTCCGCTCATCAGGAACGGCGCCACCAGTGCCTCGGGGTCCTCGGCGATCAGCGAGCGGGTCATCGCGTCGACCAGGTTGCCGTCGTACGGCCGTCTCCCAAGGCTTCTGGTTGGACACGAAGTCCATCTCGACACCCTCACCGCACAGCTCGGCGATGGTGGCGAAGAACTCGTCCTCGTAGCCGGGCAGGAAGCGCCCGTCGATGTGGGCGGTGGCCTCGGTCGGGATCACGTTGACCTTGTAGCCGGCCCCGAGCATGGTCGGGTTGGCGGTGTTGCGGATGACGGCCCCGAGCATCCGCGTGGCCGTGCCGAACTCGTCGACCAGCGCCTCGGCGTTCTCGGGCGTCGCCTCGGTGCCGACCAGCTCCGCGACGGACGCGAGCAGGGTCTGCATCGCCGGCGTGAGCCGCACCGGCCACTCGTGGGCGCCGATGCGGGCGACCGCGGCGGTCAGCCGAGTGACCGCGTTGTCGCGGTTGATCATCGAGCCGTGCCCGGCTTGCCCGCGTGCGGTGAGCCGCATCCAGGCCATGCCCTTCTCCGCGGCCTCGATGAGGTAGATCCGGCGGTCCCTGACCGTGGTGCTGAAGCCACCCACCTCCCCCACGGCCTCGGTGCAGCCCTCGAGCTCGTCGGGGTGGTCGTTGACGATCACCTCGGCACCCTTGTGGCCGCCGGCCTCTTCGTCGGCGGTGAAGCAGAGCACGATGGGGCGCTCCGGCACTGCTCCGGCTCGGGCCCGCGCCCGGACGATCGACAGCAGCATCGCGTCGAAGTCCTTCATGTCGACCGCGCCGCGTCCCCAGACGTAGCCGTCCTGGATCTCGCCGCTGAACGGGTCGACCTGCCAGTCCTCGGCAGCAGCCGGTACGACGTCGAGGTGGCCGTGCAGCAGCAGCGCGTCTCCCTCGGTGCCGCCCCAGCGGGCGACGACGGACGTGCGGCCCGGCTCGGACTCGTACAGCCGGGACTCGATGCCGACCTCGTCCAGCAGCCCGGCGACGTACTCGGCGGCCTTCCGCTCCCCCGGGCCCTCGTCGTCGCCGTAGTTGGTGGTGTCGATCCGGATCAGCTCGCGGCACAGCTCGACGACCTCGCCGGCCGGGTCGTAGGACCGGCCCTCGTCGTCGGTAGCGACATCGGTGCTCATGCCCCCATCAAAGCACCGCGCGTGCGGCCTCCCCGATGCCGGGGAACCACGTCTCCTTTGCTATCGTTTTGCCGCACTCGTCCGGGTGGCGGAATTGGCAGACGCGCTAGCTTGAGGTGCTAGTGACCTTTAACGGTTGTGGGGGTTCAAGTCCCCCCTCGGACACTGGAAAGGCCCTGGCTCCACAGGGCCTTTTCTTCATTTCGGGCCGACTCAGGGCAGCGCTCGGATCCGCTGGAAGTTGCGGCCACCGCGTCCGAAGCTAGCCACCACGGCTGCTGGTGCGCGATGTTCCTCGAGTCCACTGTCGCTCCACCGAACGGGCCGCACGTGCACCAGGTCGGCGGCCAGCGCGGCCGGGTCGTCGTCGTAGCGCCATCGTCCGACGATGCGGCCCGACCACAGGAGTCCGTCGCGGTCGCGGGTCCACACGAGGGCGCCGTCGGGCACAGCGGCGAAGCGCTCGAGCCGGCGGGCGAAGCGCTCGTCGTAGGCTCTCCGACAGCTCAGCCAGCGCGTCGGACAGTGAGGCGCGGGGGCTCCGGGAGCGCACCGCCCATACCGACCAGACCGTGCTCCAGCGCCCGCAGCACCGCCAGCGCGGGATCGACGTCGTCGCGACGGGAACGCATGGGAGCGCGGAACTGCGGCACGTCCCGAACCTACGTCGGGCCCTCAGCGCGGCGGCAGCATCGAGCGGCCGTCGCCGGCCCAGCGTCCGTACTGCTGGGCCGCCGGGAAGCTCGGCCGGTAGCCGCTGCAGTCCTCGGTGGATCCGAAACCCGGGTTGCCACTGGTCGTGCGCAGCGAGCCGCCGACTATCCGCACCGTGCCGCTGCCGGAGCTGCTGCGTTGGAGGTGGCGCGGAGCGTTGGCGCTGTAGGTGTAGTTGTCGCGCAGCAGCCACTTGGCTCGGGGCGCGGGTTCACGTCGAGCTGGCTGGCCCAGAACACGTGGGTGTAGTTCGTCTCCGGCAGGGTCCGGACCCGCTGGATCAGGTTGCGCTCCGTCGTCACACCTTGAAGTCCCACCTGCGAGTCGGTGTTCTCCTGCACCGTGACCGCCCCGGCCGCGTTGTGGATCGTGTTGTAGTTGATCCGGACGTTGCTCGAGTTGGTCTTGATCGCGGAGCCGTTGAGGTTGGCGAAGAAGATGTTGCGCGAGATGTAGCTCGGCGAGGGCGGTGCCATCGACGTGACGTAGACCAGGTGGTCGTGCACGGACGGCGGATCCGTCGGGCCGTCGTGGAAACAGCTGTAGGCCACCCGGAACGCCTGCGGAGCGGTGCCGTTGTACGGCGCGATGTTGAGCAGTGCCTTGGCGGTGTAGCCCGTCTGGCCCGTGAACTCGCTGCGGTAGATGATCCAGCCGGAGCCGCCGTTCATCCGGAGTGCCTCGTAGCCAGACCGAGTGCCGGTGAAGACCAGCCTGTCGAGCGTCCAATAGCTGGGCTGCTGGAGCACCAGGGAGCCGCGGATCAGTGGTGGGCTGGCGGGATCGGCGGCGGTGACCAGGATCCGCTGCTCGGCCGTGCCCGCGTGTACGGCCACACTCCGGTCGATGACGTCATACGTCCCTGGCAAGAGCCGCAGGGTGCTCGGTCCGCCTGGTCGGAGGCTCTCCAGTGCCGCCGGGAGGTCATCTCCCGGTCCGATCGTGATGCTCGTCGGCGCCGCCTCGACGCGCATGTCGGCGGCGTACGACGTGAACATCGGCACCGCTGACAGCACCACCCCGACGAGCACCCCAAGACGCATGGGCGCGATGGTGTCACGGCGCCGCCGGTCTGTCCGGCATGCTGAGCAGATGACCGATCCGTTCCGCGTTGGCTTCGTGACCGGCGCGACCCCGGACAAGTGGGCCGGCACCTGGCGCGAGCGGCGGCGCGACTCCCTCGAGCTGGTGCCCATCGACGAGGCGACCCAGGAGGAGGGCGTTCGCGACGGCTCTCTCGACATGGCCCTGATGCGCCTGCCGGTCGACCGCGACGGGCTCCACTGCATCCCCCTGTACGACGAGGTGCCGGTCGTCGTGGCAGGGCACGAGCACTTCGTCGCTGCGGGCGAGGAGGTCGTCCTCGACGACCTCGCGGACGAGCAGCTGGTGCGGCCGCACGCCTCCGGTTGGATGCCGACAGCTACCCAGCTCGAGTGGCCGGAGATGACCGAGAAGGAGGCGATCGAGACGGTCGCGGCCGGCACGGGCGTCGTCATCGTGCCGATGTCCGTGGCCCGGCTCCACCCCCGCAAGGATGTCGTGCAACGTCCGGTGACCGACCTCCCGGCGACGAAGATCGGCCTGGTCTGGCTGCTCGACAACGAGGACGAGCGGGTGCAGGTCTTCATCGGCATCGTGCGCGGCCGGACGGTGAACTCGACCCGCAGCTGACCCCGCTGACCCCGCACTTGTCCGTGACCGGTTGGTTCGGGTACTGCTGGAGGGTGACGACACAGGACGATCGACCTCGGACCGATGCCAGACGTCGCACCCGTGACGTGGTGCCACACCCAGCGCTCGACACCGCTCTAGTGGAGAAGGCCCCGCCACGGGAAGGCCTGGACCCACTCGTCTTCGGCGTGCCGGCGGCCCTCGCCATCGCGTTCGTGGCCTGGGGGTTCATCGACGCCGGGTCGCTGGACACCGCATCCGGCAAGGCCCTGACCTGGGTGATGGACACCACGGGCTGGCTGTTCGTGCTCACCTCCAGCGGGTTCGTGGTCTTCGTCATCTGGCTCGCGCTGAGCAGGTTCGGCCGGATCCCGCTCGGTCGCGACGACGAGGAGCCGGAGTTCCGGACGATCTCGTGGGTGGCGATGATGTTCAGCGCCGGCATGGGCATCGGTCTGATGTTCTACGGCGTCAGCGAGCCGCTCTTCTTCTTCGTGGAGCCGCCGCCGGGCACCGGTGAGCCGGGCAACCCCGAGTCCGCCCAGACCGCGATGGCCACGACGCTCTTCCACTGGACCCTGCACCCCTGGGCGATGTACGCCGTGGTCGGCCTGGCCATCGCCTACGGCGTCTACCGCAAGGGCCGCACCCAGCTGATCTCCGCTGCGTTCGAGCCGTTGCTCGGACGCCATGCGCACGGGCTCGGGGGTCGGGTGATCGACATGCTGGCGATCTTCGCCACGCTCTTCGGCTCAGCCGCCTCCTTGGGTCTCGGGACGCTGCAGATCAGCAGCGGTCTCGATCTCGTGGCCGGCGTCGGCGACATCGGCAACGCCGTGCTGGTGGGCATCATCGCGGTGCTGACGGCGGCGTTCGTGGTGTCCGCCGTGTCAGGTGTCGCCAAGGGCATCCAGTGGCTGTCGAACACCAACATGGTCCTCGCGATCTCGCTCGCGTTCTTCCTGTTCGTCGTCGGGCCGACGGTCTTCATCCTCAACATGATCCCGACCGCCCTCGGGAGCTACCTCGGGGACCTGCCGATGATGGCGGCGCGCACGGGCGCCGAGGGACCTGCGACCAATGACTGGCTCCAGCTGTGGACCGTCTTCTACTGGGCGTGGTGGATCTCCTGGACGCCGTTCGTCGGCATGTTCATCGCCCGGATCTCGCGGGGCCGGACGATCCGCCAGTTCGTCACGGGCGTGCTCCTGGTGCCGAGCCTGGTCAGCCTGCTGTGGTTCGCCGTCTTCGGTGGCGCCGCGATCGACCTGCAGAAGGCCGGCACCGACATCTTCGGCGCCGGCGGACAGGAGTCGCAGCTGTTCACCACGCTCGAGCAGTACCCACTGGCGACGCTCACCGGCGTGGTCGTGATGATCCTGGTCGCCATCTTCTTCGTGTCCGGTGCGGACGCGGCCTCGATCGTGATGGGCACCCTCTCCGAACGAGGCACCACCGACCCACGTCGCCGGACCGTGGTCTTCTGGGGCGTCGCCACCGGCGCCGTGGCGGCGGTGATGCTGCTGATCGGCACCGACGCCCTCAACGGACTGAAGACCATCACCATCGTGGCCGCGTTGCCGTTCGTGGTGGTGATGGTGGCGCTGGCCGTCTCGCTGGTGAAGGACCTCCGGGAGGACCCGCTGATGGTGCGCCACGCCTACGCCGCCGAGGCCGTCGAACAGGCGGTGATCACCGGCGTCACCGCCCACGGCGACGACTTCGTGATCTCGGTCGAGCAGGATCCGGAGGCTGGGCCTTCCTCGGGGTGACGGTTGTGTCGGCCCGCGCGATGAGACGAGGCGGAAGCGTTTGTGCCGCGGTCGTGAGTCACCTGATGACCCAAAATCGCGGCACATGCCTTGGCAGGCACCGATTGATCGATCAGCTACGCGCGCGGGCCCGACACCAACCACGAGGCAGCGATCAGCTACCAGCTGGTCGCCAGCGGCCGGCCCTCGTGGAACCCCGCCGCGGACTGCACGCCCACGACGGCGCGCTCGTGGAGCTCCTCGAGGGTCGCGGCGCCGGCGTACGTGCAGGCCGAGCGCACTCCTGAGCAGATCTCGTCGATCAGGTCCTCGACCCCGGGCCGGAGCGGGTCGAGGTACATCCGCGAGGAGGAGATGCCCTCCTCGTAGAGGCCCTTCTTCGCGCGGTCGTACGCCGACTCGGTCGAGGTGCGGTGGGCGACGGCTCGTGCCGACGCCATGCCGAAGGAGACTTTGTAGGCGCGGCCGTCGAAGTCCTCCATCAGATCGCCGGGCGACTCATAGGTGCCCGCGAACCAGGAGCCGATCATCACCGAGGACGCTCCGGCTGCCAGCGCGAGGGCGACGTCGCGGGGGTGCCGGACGCCGCCGTCGGCCCACACATGCTTGCCGAGCTCGCGCGCGGCTGCGGCGCACTCTCTGACCGCCGAGAACTGCGGCCGTCCGACGCCGGTCATCATCCGCGTCGTGCACATCGCGCCGGGCCCGACGCCGACCTTGACGATGTCGGCGCCGGCCTCGATCAGCGCGCGGGTGCCGTCGGCGGAGACGACGTTGCCGGCGACGACCGGGACGGCCGGGGCCAGCGCGCGCACGGCGCGCAGGGCGTCGAGCATCCGTTCCTGGTGGCCGTGGGCGGTGTCGACGACGAGGCAGTCCACTCCCGCGTCGAGCAGCTCGCCGCCTTGGCAGCCACGTCGCCGTTGACACCCACCGCGGCGGCGATCCGCAGCCCGCCGGCCGCATCCACCGCCGGCGCGTAGAGGGTCGCGCGAAGTGCGCCGGTGCGGGTGAGCACCCCGACCAGCGACCCGTCGGCGTCGACCGCCACCGCCATCGGGGCCTTGGCGCGGTCGAGCGCGTCGAAGGCCTCTCGCGGGTCGGTGTCGGCCGTGATCGTGACCGCCGCCGGGGACATGATCTGCCCGACCTGGGCGAAGCGGTCGACCTCGGCGCAGTCGGCGGCGGAGACGACGCCGAGCGGTTTGCCGTCGGCCACCACCACGGCCGCGCGGTGCGCCCGCTTCGGGATCAGCGAGAGCGCCTCGGCCACCGTCTGGTCGGGTGCCAGCTCGATCGGGGTGTCGAAGACGAGGTGCCGCGACTTCACGTAGCGCACGACCTGGGCGACGACCGGCGCCGGAATGTCCTGCGGGATCACCACGAGGCCGCCGCGGCGCGCGACGGTCTCCGCCATCCGCCTCCCGGCGATCGCGGTCATGTTGGCGACGACGAGTGGCAGCGTCGCTCCCGTGCCGTCGACCGTGGCGAGGTCGACGTCGTAGCGGCTGGCGACGGCCGAGGGTCGCGGCACCATGAAGACGTCGTCGTAGGTCAGGTCGTGCGCTGGCGTCGTGTCGTCGATGAACTGCACGTCGCAGAACGCTACCTCTCAGCAGGCTTCTAAGGTGTGCCGGTGACCTTTGTCGAGCCCGGGGACCCGGCGCATCTCGCGCAGGAGTGGGTGCCGCGCTCGCCGACCGGTTCGGATGCCACCGCCGACGCCGTGGGCCGGGCGCCGGGGAGGGTCAACCTGATCGGCGAGCACACCGACTACAACGCCGGCCCGTGCCTACCGGTGGCCCTTCCGCACTCGACCTACGTCGCGGCCGCCCGCCGGGACGACGACGACGGGTGCGGGTGGCGAGCTCGCGGGCCGACGACGTCTGGTCGGGACGGCTCGACCAGACCGGCCCGGGTCACGTCGACGGCTGGGCGGCGTACGTCGCCGGGGTGGTCTGGGCGATGCGAGAGGACGGGCACGCGTGCCTGGCGTCGACCTGATCGTCGACAGCACCGTGCCGCTCGGCGCCGGCCTGTCCAGCTCCGCCGCCCTGGAGTGCGCCACCGCGGTGGCGCTGGCCGGGCTGCTCGGGCTCGACCTCTCCCCCGACGTACGCCGCGAGCCTTGCCCTGCGCCTGCATGCGGGCCGAGTCGGAGGTGGCCGGTGCGCCCACCGGCGGGATGGACCAGACGGTCGCCATGCTCGCCGAGCCGGACGCCGCGCTCCTCATCGACTTCGGCGACCACACCGAGCAGACGATGCCGCTCGACCTCCCGACCACGTGCTGCTGGTGACCGACACCGTGTCTCCCACGAGCTGACCGACGGTGGTTATCGCCGCTCGTCGCGCCGACTGTGAGGCGGCCGCCGCTGACCTCGGCGTTCCGACCCTGCGAGCAGGCGAGGCTCGACGCGTTGACGGGCATCGCCGACCCGTCCCGGCGCAGGCGCGCACACCACGTGGTCACCGAGATCGAACGCGTCGCAGACGCCGTCCAGGCGGTGAAGGCGGGTGACATCGCCGGCCTCGGCCGACTCTTCCTGGCGTCGCACGCCTCGCTGCGCGACGACTTCGAGGTCTCCTGCGCCGGAGCTGGACACAGCCGTGGACGCCGCTGTCGGCGCCGGAGCACTGGGTGCGCGGATGACCGGTGGCGGCTTCGGCGGATCGTCGGTCGCGCTGGTGCCCGTCGATCGGGTCGACGGAGTGGCCGAGGCGATCGACGAAGCCTTCGCAGCGGCCGGCTTCTCGGCTCCCCAGCACCTGCTCGCTCCTCCATCCGCTGCCGCGGGCCCTGCCTGATCGGAGTCCGAAGCGGTACGTTGCGGGCACCGAGGCAAGGAGACGTCATGGCCCGCAACACACCGATCGACAAGCTCAAGGGCACCCTCAAGGGCTCGCTCAGCACCGCCCAAGGTGCCGCGGGTCAGGTGGTCGGCAAGGCGCTGGAGACCGCTGAGACCGTCTCTGGGCTGGTGCCCGGGCGGAAGTCGAAGTCGAAGAAGAAGCCGGCAGCACGGCCTGCGCCGGCGCCGTCCGAGCAGCCTGCGGCCAAGAAGGCTCCGGTGAAGACGGTTCCGGCCAAGAAGGCTCCGGCCAAGAAGACACCAGCCAAGAAGGCGCCAGCCAAGAAGACCAGCCGCGCAAGAAGGCTCCCGGCCAAGAAGCAGTGACCCGCGACCGGCTTCGGGCGCATGCTTGAATCGCGGCATGGCCCTCATCGACAAGTTCGTGACCACCGCGACCGGAGCGATCAAGGTCGCTCGATCAGCGGGGCAGCAGGTGCAGAGCACCGCCGCGCCCGCCGTGAAGCAGACGGTGCGGCTGGTCCGCTCGCAGCTCGATCACCGTCTCGGCAAGCCGCCCGGACCTCGCGCGTCGGGATCCACGCCGCAACCCGCTCCGGCGGTGGCAGATGCTCCAGCTGCACCGGTGGACAAGGCTGAAGCTCAGGCCGCACCGACGCCGGCGGTGGTGGCCAAGAACATCGCTCCCGAGCGGGCGAAGCCGGCCCCGCAGAGGAGGCCAGCCAAGAAGACGGCGCCCGGCGCCAAGCTCCCCGTGAAGCGAGCCACGGCGAAGCCTGACCCGGTCTAGCGGGTCCCCCCGTGGCGACCCTGCCCGACCCGGCGCTCGTGGTGCTGGTGGGGCCGTCCGGTTCGGGGAAGTCGACCTGGGCGGCCGAGCGCTATCGGCGCGACGAGATCGTCTCCTCGGACGCGCTCCGCGGCGTCGTCGGCAGCGGTCCGCACGACCTCGACGCCTCCGACGATGCGTTCGCGATCCTCGAGCAGGTGGTAGCGGCCCGTCTCGGGCGCGGGCTCGACGAGGCGCGCGCGGCCGACGAGGCGGGGTTCGCCCGGGCTGGCGGTGATGGACCATCTGATCCAGATCCCGCAGGTCGATCGGGCCTGGGCGCCGATACCCGAGCCGTGGGTGACGCTCGGCCTCCTGGCCGGCCTGCGCACCGGACTCAGTCTCGGCACCCTGGTGACGCCGGTGACCTTCCGAGCGCCGATCGTGACGACACCTGGGTCCGGGTCGACCGTCTCGAAGACGGACCGCCGCGGCGGCGTACGCGCAACGCACCCATGCCGGCACGGCTGCCGACCAGCGCGACCGCTACGGCTCGCTAGCGGACCGTGTCGGACACGGTCTTCGTCGCTGTCGCCGACCTCCAGGCGGCCGACGACGTGGTGCGGCTCGCGTCGCTCTGTCGGTAGGGCTCAGGAGTCAGCGGGATCGCGGGTCTGCCGCCAGATCTCGCGCGTGGCACTGCGCTGCTTCTTCCCGCTGGACGTCTTCGGGATGCCCTGCGGCCCGACCAGGAGCACGTCGTGCACCTTGACCTCGAACTCGGTGAGCACCGCTTGGGCAATCGCCTTGGAGACCTCGGACTCCTCCACCTCACCGTCGACCTCGGCGACGAGGATCAGCTCCTCGCCCGTCTCGCGTTCCACGCGGAAGGCCGCGCTGCCGCCCCGGCGGACGGCGGCGTGCGACTCCTCGGCGATGGCCTCGATGTCCTGCGGGTGGAGGTTGCGGCCGCGGATCACGATCAGGTCCTTCATGCGGCCGCAGATGACCAGCTCGCCGTCGTACATGAACGCGAGGTCGCCGGTGCGCATGAACGGTGCGCCGTCGTCGTCCGCGAGCCGCCCGCCGAACCCCTCCTCGGTGGCTTCGGGACGGTTCCAGTAGCCGGCGCAGATGCTCGGTCCGCGCAGCCACAGCTCGCCAACCCGGTCGGGCGGGAGTTCGTGGCCGGTCAGCGGATCGACGATACGGGCGTCGAAGCCTGGTCCGACGACACCGTCCGCGCAGAGCTCACGCACGCCCTCGTCACCCTTCTCGCGCAGCACGACACGGTCGTTCTCGAGCTCGGCCGCGTCCACCCACAGCACGACGCCCGGTCCCTGGAAGCCGGAAGATGACACGAGCACGCTCGCCTCTGCGAGCCCGTAGCTCGGGGAATGGGCCTGCTCCCTGAAACCGCTCGGCGCGAAGGCGTCGATGAAGCGATCCCTGGTCGCTCTGCGCACGGGCTCGGCACCATTGACGAAGGACTTGACGCTCGAGAGGTCGATGGCTGCTCGCTCGTCCGCCGTTGAGCGGTCCACACACAGGTCGTAGCCGAAGTTCGGGGAGTAGCCGTGGGTGCCGCGGTAGGTGTCGACCGCGCGCAGCCACGCAAGCGGCCGGCGGATGAAGGCGCCGGGCGGCATCAGCACGGACTGGATGCCGTAGCCGACCGAGGGAAGGGCGCCCATGATCAGGCCCATGTCGTGGGTCAACGGGCACCATGAGACGTTGACCGAGTCCTCGTCGTAGCCCAGCAGGATGCGGTTCACCTCGAGGTTGTCGAGCAGGTTCGCGTGCGTGACGATGACGCCGCGCGGCTCGCTGGTGGAGCCGGAGGTGTACTGGAGGTAGGCGACGTCTCCGACCGTGATGGGTGGGAGCGCTGCCGGGGCGGCCGACTCGGTCGAGACGACGGGGAGGCTGCCCTCGGTCAGGAGCTCGAGCGCGGTCTTCTCGGCCTCACCCTGCGGTGAGCCCGCGACGATCGCGACGGCTCCGGCGTTCGCGCGCACCGGCTCGAGCCTGCTCTGCAGGTGTTCCGGGCGTCGGGGAAACGAGATCGGTGCCGCGATGACGCCGGCCCGCATGCAGCCGAACAGCCCGACCAGAAACTCCAGCGGTCGGGTCGCGATCAGGAGCGCGACGTCACCGTGGCCGATTCCGGCCTCACCGAGTGCTGCTGCGACCGCGGCCGATCGGTCCCGCAGCTCGGCCGCGGTGAGCCGGCCCGACTCTGTCACTCCGTCGAGCAGCTCGACGTACAGCGGCCGGTCTGGGGTGTCTGCTGCGAACCCTTCGAGGCGGGTGACGAGGTCGACCGAGCTGCCCGGGACGTTTTCCATGCGCACACTTTCCCAGAAGTGCCCGCAGTTCGTGATCGATTCCGCTTCGCGGTCGCCCTGCGGAGGCTCGCAGGTCGGCTACTTCAGCTCGGTGCTCGAGAGCCCCAGGATCCGGCGGGCCACGATCAGCTGCTGGATCTGCTGGGTGCCCTCGAAGATGTCGAGGATCTTGGAGTCGCGCGCCCACTTCTCCAGCAGCTCGGACTCGCTGAAACCGATGGACCCACAGAGCTCGACGCAACTCAGCGTGATGTCCGAGCACACCCGGCCGGCCTTCGCCTTGGCCATCGAGGCCTCGAGCGAGTTGGGCTGCCGATTGTCGGCCATCCACGCGGCCTGCAACGTCAGCAGGTACGAACCCTCCCAGTCGGCCTCCATCTGCAGGAACTTGGCTGCCGCCGCCGACTGCACCGTGGCCGGGCGGTCGTAGTCGACCTCGATGCCGGCCGCCTTCAGCAGGTCGCGGGTCAGGTCGAGTGACGCGCGGGCACAGCCCACGGCCATCGCGGCGACCAGGGGCCGGGTGTTGTCGAAGGTCGCCATGGCTCCGGCGAAACCCTGCTTGTCGTCGATATCCGCTGAGCCGAGCAGGTTCTCCTTCGGCACCCGGCAGTTGTCGAAGCGGATGGTGGCCGTGTCGGAGGCGCGGATGCCGAGCTTGTGCTCGAGCCGCTCCACCTCCATGCCGGGCGTGCCCTTGGCGACCACGAACGACTTGATGGCGGCGCGACCGAGGTCCTTGTCGAGGGTCGCCCAGACCACGATGTGGTCGGCCCGGTCACCGCTCGTGACGAAGATCTTCTCGCCGTTGATCACGTACTCGTCACCGTCGAGCACGGCGGTGGTCGTGATCTTGGCGGAGTCGGAGCCGACGCCCGGCTCGGTGATCGCCATGCCGGCCCAGACGCCGTCGAAGCGCTCGAGCTGCTCGTCGTCGGCGACCGAGGCGATGGCGGAGTTGCCGAGGCCCTGGCGCGGCATCGACAGCAGCAGCCCGACGTCACCCCAGCACATCTCGGCGATCGACATCACCGAGGCGAGGTTGGCGCCGTTCTTGACGGTCTTGTCGCCATCCTCTTCCTCACGGCGTACGCCGGCAGCACCGGCACCCTCGGAGGCGCCGGACTCGGAGAGACCGTCGATCATCGCCGCGAGCATGTCGAGCTCCTTGGGGTACTCGTGCTCGGCGAGGTCGTACTTGCGCGAGATCGGTCGCAGCATGTTCATCGCGACCTGGTTGGCCTGGCCCACCAGCGCGCGGAACTTCTTGGGATCGTCGAGGTTGATCATCAGACCAGCACGCTTCCTTCCATGACGCCGACCGCGCGGAGGTCGCGGTACCAGCGTTCGACGGGGTGTTCCTTGACGAAGCCGTGGCCACCGAGCAGCTGGACGCCGTCGAGGCCGATCTGCATGCCCTTGTCGCTGCACAGCTTGCGGGCCAGGGCGACCTCGCGGGAGAAGTCCTTGCCGGCGGCGGCACGGGCAGCAGCCTTGTAGGTCACCAGGCGCATCGCCTGCAGCTCGATCGCGATGTTGGCGACCATGAACGCCACCGACTGGCGGTGGGCCACGGGCTCGCCGAACGCCTCGCGCTCCTTGACGTACGGCGTGACGTAGTCGAGCACCGCCTGCGCGGTCGCCAACGGCCAGCGCGCACCAGGCGAGCCGCGAGAGCCGGACGCACTCGGTGTACGTCGTGCCGTCGGTCTCGCCGAGCACGGCGTCGGCCGGGACCTTCACGTCCTCAGGCTGAGCTTGGTGAGCGAGGCTGCCCGGACACCCATGGCCGGGTCGCCCTCGATGGACAGGCCCTCGGTGGCGGACTCGACCAGGAAGAGAGTCGGCTTGCCGTCGAGGCTGGCGCCGACGACGAACAGCTCGGCAGAGGCGCCGCGAGCGACCGAGCGTCTTCACGCCGTTGAGCGTGTAGCCGTCGCCGGACTTGGTGGCGGTGGTCGCCGGGGAGAGCACGTCGAACAGCACGGTGGGCTCGGTCAGCGCGAGTGCGGCGGCCGGCACGTCGTCTCCGGTGAACGCCGGCAGGTAGGTCTGCTGCTGCGCGTCGGTGCCCCACAGCCCGAGTGCCGTCGCGACGCTGCCGGGGGCCAGGGTGGCGACGGCGAGCCCCATGTCGCCCTGGGCGAGCGCCTCGGCGACCAGCGTGCCGGCCATGGCCGAGCGCTCCTCCGAGATCCCGCCGAGCGCCTCGGGCACGCCGAGGATCGGGAGGCCGATCTCCAGGCTGGCCTTCAGCAGGGCGTCGGGCGCCTCGCAGGTCTCGTTGGCCTCCGCAGCGGCAGGCCGGACGACCTCCGCGGCGAACTCGGTCACCACGTCGACGAGCATCTGCTCGTCCTCGGTGGGCGTGAGATCGAAGACGCCCTTCGGCTGAGCGGTCGCCGCGCGGACGCCGGGCTTGCCCTTGTTGCCCGCCTTGGCGAACGTGCGGCTGGCGTTGGTCATCGTCTTGAAGCCGCTGCGGGTGACCGTGAAGACCGCCTGCTCGGCGGGCCTGCGCAGCTTCACCTTGTCGATCAGGTCGCTCTGGGCCAGTCTGTTGAGGCCGGCGACCAGGTAGCCGATCGGGTCACGCTTCGCCGTGCCCGGCACGCCGTGCTTGCCGCCCGGCTTGAGGCTGTTGATGAGGGACATGCAGTAACTGTAACTCTGAGTTACACACGCGGCTACACCTGCAGCCGTGGCTCGGGTCACAGTCGGCTCGTGACCGTGTTTACCACCTGCGGTTTGGTCCCCAACCGCAGGTATCGGGGCCGAAAACCTGCGGTTGGGGACCAAACCGCAGCCCTAACGCCGCCGTCGCGCTGCGACTTCGTATGCTCCGACTCATGCCTGCACCGGCCTCCCCTCCCGAGCACGCGCCGCACGGGCCACTTCCCGTCAGCGGCACGGTGCGACCGATCACCCGCTGGGGCACCCCGGTCATGCACCGGCCCCAACAGCAGGTCACGGCGTACGACGACGCGCTGCGGCAGCTGGCAGCCGACATGGTCGCCACGATGTACGCCGCGGACGGCGTCGGCCTCGCGGCCTGCCAGATCGGCGAGGACGTCGCCATGTTCGTCTTCGACTGCCCCGACGAGTCCGGCGAGCGCACGGTCGGGCTTGTGTGCAACCCCGAGATCGAGCCTGCCCGAGGCCGGAGACCGTCGGCTCGACGAGGCGGAGGAGGGCTGCCTGTCGTTCCCGGGTGCGTTCATCGACCTTGCCCGGCCGGACTTCGCCCGGGTCACCGGCACCGGACTCGACGGCGAGCCCGTGGAGTTCAGTGGCGACGGGATGCTGGCGCGCTGCCTCCAGCACGAGACCGACCACACCAAGGGCACGGTGTTCGGCGACCGGCTCCCGACCAAGCAGCGCAAGAAGCTGACCAAGGCCCACGACAAGGTGGCCGAGGACTTCCCGCCGGACTGGCCGGCGTGACCTCAGCTCCCGAGGTCCGCATCGTCCAGCTGCCCGGCGACGCGGTGATGGCCCTGGCTGCCGGCGACCTGGCAGCGGCCAACGAGCACTCGCCGATCGAGCTGACGCCGTGGCTGGTGTCGGCCGAGTCGTTGAGCACCTGGGCGTTCCGCGCCCAGCAGGTGGTGGAGACACCCGCTGACATCGACTGGTTCACCGGCATCCTGGTCGACGTCGCCACCGGCGAGATCGTCGGCAAGGCTGGATTCCATGCCGCGCCGGACGCGAACGGCATGGTCGAGATGGGCTACGGCGTCGACCCGGCGTATCGCCGTCGCGGCTACGCCCGAGCCGCGCTCCTGGCGCTGCTGAAGCGGGCGCGCCAGGAGCCTGAGGTCCACGTTCTGCGGGCAACCATCTCGCCCGACAACGCCGCCTCGCTCGGGCTGATCGCGCAGTTCCCGTTCGTCGAGGTCGGCGAGCAGTGGGACGAGGAGGACGGGCTCGAGACGATCTACGAGCTGCCCGTCTGAGGGGTCACCTCAACGGTGGTCACCACGGACGTCACCGACGGTCGCCGCGGAGTCGATGAGAAGCCGAACCGGCACGGCGGGTCCACCGGAGCCAGCTTCCCGAGATCCGATCCGGAGAAGGATCCCGACAGCGCCACGATCTCGTGCACGTCCGTAGCGCCATACCACTCCCGGCGCTGCCCACCCGCAGTGCCGCGGGTGCGCACCCCGCGCAGCGCCACCCTCGCCACCGGGTCAGTGATCGCGCACCACGCTGGCGCGGTGGCGACCCGGTGGGGAACGGCTCGCACTGCCCATCCCAGCGGGGTGCGTCTCCCCAGCGTCAGGTCGAGCATCAACGACGGGGCGCGAACTCGAAGACACTGAGCGTCACCCTCGACCCCTACCGACTCCAGGCGCACTTCGTCGAACGTGTACGTCGCCTCGATGAAGTCCCGGGCCTCGACCGTGGGCGCGAGCAGCACGCGATGGCCTGCGGCCGTCTCGACCATCGCGTCCGCGAAACGTCCGAACGGGGTGTCGTGCCAGTCGCCGATCACCACCCGGACCCCACTGGAGCTCCCCACCCCGGCGATCCGCCCGCGGAACCGCGAGCGCGTCCGCGACTCCTGCTCAGGCACCCGGGAAGGCCTCTCCCCCGCCGGCAGCGAGCGACTCGGCGACGATCCGGAAGTGCACGGCCTCCAGGTCCTTCGGCACGTCGGGCAACAGGTCGTCCCAGAACGCCAGCATCGCGCCGCGTCCCTGCATCATCCCGGCCGGACGGGCCAGCGCCCACAGGTGGAAGTGCTCGCTGCCGTCTCCCCAGCGGGCGAAGTGGCACCGGGCGACGCCGGGGATGGCCTTCACCGCAGCGCTGACCCGCTGCATCAACGGGCCGAGACCCGCGAGCAGGTCGACCGGCGCATCCTCGAGGCGCACGTGGGCACGCGGGGCGATGCCGCCGACGTAGGGAAGCCCCATCCGATCGAACCCCGCACGCACCTGCCAGTGCTCGTCGTGCCAGAGCGTGTGCTGGGAAGGACGGCAGTGACCGCACTCGGAACGGTCGAGCTCGCCGCTGCGCGGCTTCTCCGGCACGAGCATCGGCGCCAGCGGTTTGAGGGTCGCCTCATCGAAGCAGGACAACCAGTCGTCGAGGAGCGGAGCGCTGGACACCCGCTCGCCGATGGGCAGGGTCCGGTGGTACGCCGAGTCAGCCCGGTCCGTCTCGTAGTCGATCACCGGGCGAGTCTGTCATCGCCGGGCGGCCACGTAGCAGGCAACGGCGGTCGCGGCTGCGACGTTGAGCGAGTCGATGCCGGCTGCCATCGGGATGATCGCGCGGCGGTCGGCGGACTCCTCCCAGCGGCTCGACAACCCGTGTCCCTCGCCGCCGAGCACCAGGGCCAGCCGGTCGATGCCTGCCACAGCCTCCTCGACCGGCACCGCGTCGTCGGCGAGCGTGAGCGCGACGGTGGTGAAACCACGGCGGGTGAGGTCGGGCAGGGCGTCGTGCCAGTCCTCGAGGCGGGTCCAGGGCATCGAGAACACCGCCCCCATGGCGACCTTGACCGCCCGTCGGTAGAGCGGGTCGGCGCAGCGAGGAGCGAGCAGCACCGCATCGAAGCCCAGCGCGGCGCCCGAGCGCAGGATGGCCCCGACATTCGTGTGGTCGACGATGTCCTCCAGCACCAGCACCGAACGAGCGCCCTCGAGCACCGAGTCGATGGATGGCAGTGGCAGTCGTTGCAGAGAGGCCAGCGCGCCCCGATGGACGTGGAAGCCGGTCACCTGCTCCACCATCGCCTCCGGCATCACGTAGCAGGGAGCCTCGGACCCCGCGAGCACGTCGGCCAGCGTGTCCAGCCAGCGCGGCGCCATCAGGAACGACCGTGGCGGGTAGCCCGCCTCGACCGCGCGGCGGACCACCTTCTCCCCCTCGGCGAGGAACAGGCCGTGCTCGGCCTCGAGGTGCTTGCGCAGCTCGACGTCGCGCAGGTCGCGGTAGTCGGCCAGACGCGGGTCGGCCGGATCGTCGATGTCGACGAGCTCAGCCATCGTGGGGGGCGGCGTAGCGCTCGGGGTGTGCCACAGCGACCACCTCTCCGATCACGATGATCGCGGGCGGCGCGACCCCTTCGGCCTCCAGATCGGCGTCCAGGGTGCCGAGGGTGGAGAGCACGGTGCGGGCCGTGGGCATGGTGCCGTCGCAGACCACGGCGACCGGGGTCGCTGCGCCCCGACCGCCCGCGAGCAGCGCCTCGGCGATCAGCGGTGCGTTCTCGACGGCCATCATCAGCACCAACGTGCCGCGGAGCTGGGCGACCGCCGGCCACTGGGTCAGCGACTCGGGGTGACCCGGCGGCAGGTGACCGGAGATCACGGTGAACTCGTGGGCGACTCCGCGATGGGTGACCGGGATGCCCGCGACGGCAGGCACCGCGACCGGGCTGGTCAGCCCGGGGATGACCGTGACCGGCACCCCCGCCTCACGGCAGGCGATGACCTCCTCGTAGCCGCGCCCGAAGACGAAGTTGTCGCCACCCTTGAAGCGCACCACCCGCTTGCCCGCCAGAGCCCGCTCGACGATCACCCGGTTGATCTCCTCCTGCTGGGCCGAGCGTCCCCGCGGCAGCTTGGCCACGTCGATCAGCTCGACATCGGGTGGCAGCTCACCGAGCAGCTCACGCGGCGCCAGCCGGTCGGCGACCACCACGTCGGCCTCCATCACCGCCCGGCGGCCAGCGATGGAGATCAGCTCGGGATCGCCCGGGCCGCCGCCCACCAGGGTCACTCCCGGCGTGTGGTCGCGCTGGGCCCGAGCGGTGATGGTGCCCTCGCGCAGCGCGGCGAGGATCTCGTCGCGGACGGCGGCCGAGCGGCGCGGTTCCCGGTTACCCAGCACGGCGACGGTCACCCCTGCGGCCCGGCCGACCGCCGGTGTCCAGGCGGTCGCCTGGGTGGCGTCGTCGGCGCGCACGCAGAAGATCCGGCGCGACTCGGCCGCGGCGGAGACGCGCTCGTTGACCTCGAGGTCGTCGGTGGCCGCCACGACGTACCAGGTCTCCTCGAGGTCGGCCTCCTCGAACCCGCGCCGGTGCCAGGTCAGCTCACCGGCCCCGGCCAGCCCTTCGATCGACGGCGTGACGTGCGGGGACACCACGTGCACGTCGGCACCGGCTGCGATCAACGACGGCACCCGGCGCTGCGCGACGTGCCCACCGCCGACCACGACCACGCGTCGGCCGTACAGGCGCAGGCCGGATGGGTACGTCGGTAGCTCCTCCACGGCTCCATCATCGCGGCTGGCCGCCCGGGGCCCGTGGCGCGGGGCCACGGTGCGGACTACCGTTGGTGACATGAGTCTCGAGCGTCCCGTCACCCCGAACCCCTACGACCTGCTGCCGTCCGTGCCCTCGTTCACGGTCACCAGCTCCGACGTCACCGACGGCCAGCCCCTCAAGGACGACCAGGTCGCCGCCGCCGGCAACACCTCGCCCCAGCTCTCCTGGGAGGGCGCGCCGGAGGACACGAAGTCCTACACGGTCACCTGCTTCGACCCGGACGCCCCGACCCCGAGCGGCTTCTGGCACTGGGTCCTGGTCGACCTGCCCGCCGACGTCACGTCTCTCGACACCGGCGCCGGCGCGGAAGGCGCGAGCCTGCCCGGCGCTGCGTTCATGTGCCGCAACGACGGTGGACGCAAGGCGTTCATGGGCGCCGCTCCCCCGGAAGGTGACCAGGTGCACCGCTACTTCTTCGTGGTGCACGCGGTGAAGGAGGAGACCCTCGGTGTCGACTCCGACGCCTCGCCGGCGGTCGTGTCGTTCAACCTCGCGTTCAAGACCGCCGGGCGCGCGATCCTGCACGGGACCTACCAGCTCTGACTCAGCCGTCACCCCTGGGCGCGCCTGAGCAGCTCCTCGAACGGCGTCGGCTCGGCGAGCTCGTCCTCCACCGTGCGGCGGCGCCGGGCGGTCGGGTCGACCTTGCCGACCAGGGCGGCGAGCTCACCGGCGGCTCGCTCGATGCGCGCCTCGAGACCGGTGTCGCCGAAGTCGTCGGTGGCGGCGAAGACGCCGGTGGGCACGACGACCGCGTGCAGGTAGGCGAACAGCGGGCGCAGCGCGTGCTCCAGCACCAGTGAGTGGCGGGCGGTGCCGGCGGTCGCGGCCACCAGCACGGGCTTGCCGTCGAGCAGCTCAGGCTCGAGCACGTCGAAGAACTGCTTGAACAGGCCCGAGTACGACGCCGCGAAGACAGGCGTCACCACGATCAGGCCGTCGCTCCCACGGATCGTCTCGATCGCCGCTGTGAGGTCACCGGTCGGGAACCCGGTGAGCAGGTGGTCGGCGAGCGCGTGCGCGAGCGGCCGCAGCTCCACGATCTCGATCTCGACCTCGCCCAGCGCCTCCCGGGTGGCGTCGGCGAGACGGTCGGCCAGCAGCCGCGTGGACGACGGGACGCTGAGCCCGGCGCTGACCACCGCGATCCGGGTCATACCGTCACCGACGTCTGGACAGCGGCGGCGAGCTCGACCTGCGACGCGTGGGTCGGAGCGTCAGGCACGTGGGCCGGCCGGCCCTCGGCGAAGCCGGCCCGCAGGTCGGGCAGGATCTCGCCGAGCAGGTCCAGCTGCTCGAGCACCGTCTTCAGCGGCAGCCCGGCGTGGTCGAGCAGGAACAGCTGACGCTGGTAGTCGCCGGCGTACTCGCGGAAGCCGAGGGTCTTCTCGATGACCTCCTGCGGCGAGCCAACAGTGAGCGGCGTCTGCGCCGTGAAGTCCTCGAGCGACGGGCCGTGGCCGTAGACCGGCGCGTTGTCGAAGTAGGGGCGGAACTCGCGCACCGCGTCCTGGCTGTTCTTCCTCATGAACACCTGGCCGCCCAGCCCGACGATCGCCTGGTCGGCGGTGCCGTGGCCGTAGTGCTCGAACCGGCGGCGGTAGAGGTCGACCATCTGCTTGGTGTGCGAGGCCGGCCAGAAGATGTGGTTGGAGAAGAAGCCGTCGCCGTAGTACGCAGCCTGCTCGGCGATCTCGGGACTGCGGATCGAGCCGTGCCAGACGAAGGGTGGCGCGCCGTCCAGCGGGCGCGGCGTCGAGGTGAAGCCCTGCAGAGGCGTGCGGAACCGGCCCTCCCAGTCGACGACGTCCTCTCGCCAGAGTCGGTGCAGGAGGGCGTAGTTCTCGATCGCGAGGTTGATGCCCTCGCGGATGTCCTTGCCGAACCACGGGTAGACAGGTCCGGTGTTGCCGCGGCCCAGCATCAGGTCCATCCGGCCGTCGGTGAGGTGCTGCAGAGTGCCGTAGTCCTCGGCGATCCGCACCGGGTCGGTCGTGGTGATCAGGGTGGTCGAGGTCGACAGGATGATCCGCTCGGTCTGGGCGGCGATGTAGGCCATCGTGGTGGTCGGCGACGACGCCACGAACGGCGGGTTGTGGTGCTGCCCCACCGCCACCACGTCGAGACCCACCTCCTCGGCCTTCCTCGCGATCGTCACGGTGTTCTTGATCCGCTCGTGCTCGGTCGGCGTACGACCCGTCGTCGGGTCGGGTGTCACGTCTCCGACGGTGAAGATGCCGAACTGCATGGACCACTCCTGCTGGTAGTTGAATTGCGTATCACTTGTGCAACGATCCCACAGCATCGGCTATTCCACCTCACAATGCTCCCGTGACCCGACCGCGCTCCGCTTCAGGTGGGGTGCCCAGCTGGGTGCCCGCAGCCGTGCTCGTCCTCACCGTCGCCCAGCTGGCGGTGGCAGAGTGGGCACCCGGCATCGAACGCTTCGCGGACAAGGCCTTCGGGGCCCGCCTGATCGCCTATCCGCTGCTGATGCTGCTCGCCCCGGCCATCTGGTGGATGGTCATGCGCCGCCGGGCGGCAGCCGCGCGGCCGCCCTGGGGCGCGTTCACCCTGGTGATGCTGCCGTTCCTGGTCGACGTCACCGGCAACAGCTTCGACCTCTACGACGCCCTGGCGTGGTGGGACGACCTCAACCACTTCGCCAACTGGTTCCTGCTCTGCGCGGGCCTGGGGCTGATCCTCTGCGGGACCCTGCAGCAGTCCTGGGCCACGGTCCTCATGGTCACGGGGCTCGGGGCGATCCTCGCGATCGGGTGGGAGCTCGGTGAGTGGTACACGTTCATCCGGCACGGCACCGAGCTCGACACCGCCTACGAGGACACGCTCGGCGACGAAGCGCTGGGCACCCTCGGAGCGTTCCTCGCCGGCCTGCTGGTGGCCCGGTTGGGGTCGCGCGATCCCGGCCGTTCACCTCCCTCGGCTAGAACGTCCGGGTGAGCAGCCACCGAGAAGTCGAACGCACCTACGACCCGCCGGCCGACGCGACCCTGCCCGACCTCACCCGGCTGGACGGCGTGCTGACGGTCGAGACCGGGCCGGAGATCGAGCTCGAGGCGACGTACTTCGACACTCCCCGCCTCGACCTGCTGGCCCATCGGGTCACCCTCCGACGCCGCAGCGGTGGCGGCGACGAGGGATGGCACCTCAAGCTGCCCGCCGGCACCGATGCCCGCGAGGAGATCCAGCTGCCGCTGTCGCGGTCGCGGCACCTGCCGCCGAAGGCGTTGCGCGACCTGGTGCTCGCGCTCACCCAGGGTGCCGAGCTGGCTCCAGTGGCCACGCTGCACACCCGCCGCACGGTGACCCTGCTCCGCGACCACTCCGGGGTGCTCGCGGAAGTCGCCGACGACAGCGTCAACGCGCACCGGACCCTGCCCGGCGATGAGCCCCGCCTCCTGTCCTGGCGTGAGTGGGAGGTCGAGCTGGTCGACGGCAGCCCGGGACTGCTGAAGGCTACCGACGAGCTGCTGGCCGAAGCGGGCGCGAACGTCGCCGCCGCGCAGAGCAAGCTCGGCCGCGTCCTGGGCGACGCGACCCGGGACACTCCCGCCGCCAAGCGCCCACGCAAGAGCAAGCCGGTGGCGCGGGTGCTGCACGCCTACCTCACTTCCCAGGTCGAGCAGGTGCTGGCCGCGGACCGGGCAGTACGCCGTCGCGAGCCCGAGGGCATCCACGACCTGCGAGTGGCGCTGCGCCGGCTGCGTACCTCTCTGGCGACCTACCGGCCGCTCGTCGACCGCGAGGTCACCGATCCGCTGCGCGACGAGATGCGCTGGGTCTCCCACGCACTCGGCACCGCCCGCGATGCCGAGGTGGTCCGCGAGCGGCTGCACGACCTGCTGAACGACGAGGCTCCCAGCGCAGCGCTCAGGTCCGCTCGCTCCGTGCTGGCGGCCGCCGGCCGGGCCGACGCCGTGGGCGCGCGTCGCGTGGCCGACGAGACGCTGCGGTCCGAGCGCTATCTGGCGATCATCGAGGGCCTGCAGGACCTGATGGCCAGCACCTCCATGGACGGAGCAGGCTCAGCGCAAGGCCGGCTCTGCACTGCCGCGGCTGGTCGCGAAGGACGTCGACCGGATGCGCGAGCGGGTGCGGCAGGTGGAGTCCGCCGGCGACGCGGCGGAACGCACCGACCGGCTCCACGAGGTGCGCAAGGCGGCCAAGCGACTGCGCTACGCCTGCGAGGCCGCGCACCCGGTGCTGGGCTCGCGGGTGTCCGGCGTCGAGAAGGCCGCCAAGCAGATCCAGGAGCTGCTCGGCGACCACCACGACACCGTGCTGACGCGGTCGTGGCTGGTCCAGCTCGCGGAGGACGCCAAGCCGGACGGCACCTTCACGCTGGGTCACCTGCACGCCCGCGAGGAGGGCGAGGCGGTGCGGCTCGAGCGTGAGTTCGTCGACGCGTGGGCCGAGCTAGAGCGGCGCGCCCGCTGACTCGTCCTCGCGGTTCAGGATCAGCACCGCGCGGTCGTCGTCGCCCCGGCGTACCTGCCTGATGATTCGCCGGGCCGCGCCGGGGAAGCCGCGAGCCACCGCGTCCCGGGCGGCGCGCTGGAGCCAGGCGATGCCGATGTCGAGGTCGGTCGTGCGCGACTCGACGACCCCGTCGGTGTAGAAGAGCAGGGCACCGCCCGGCGGCAGCACGCCCTCGCTCTGGTGCAGCTCGGGGTCGACCATGATGCCGAGCGCCATCCCGCGGGCGTTGTCGACCACCCACTCGCCGGGCTCCGGCTCCCAGCGCAGCGCGGGCGGGTGTCCGGCGCTGGTGATCGTGTAGCGGCCGTCCTCGCAGGTCGATGACCACGTGTACGGCGGTCGCGAAGGACTCGTCCGACTGCTGCCGCAGCAGGAACTTGTTGGCGGCGTCGAAGAGCTCGCGCGGCGGCAGCGCCCCGAGCAGCCCGCCGAGCGCGCCGGCGAACTGGAGCGACTGCGGCCCCACCGCCACGCCCTTCCCACACACGTCGACCAGCACCATCTCCAGCCGCTTGTCATCGACCAGGTCGGCCACGAAGAAGTCGCCGGCGTAGCCGACGCCGTGGGAGGAGAGCATCGCCGACTGGGCCTCCCAGCCGTGGGCAGCGCGGGCATCACGCCCTGGGCCTGCAGCCGGTCGCGCAGCTCGGCGAGCATCGCCTCGCTCAGGGTCACCGGCAGACCGCTGCGCTGCCGGCTGGACTGGTAGAGGATCAGCGCCACCGAGAGCAACAGCGTGAGCAATGCCGTGAGCCGGGCGCCGTCGATGGGGCCGTCGTGCCGCATCGCGACGACCGCAGCCACCGACGCGACCACGGTCAGGAGCGCCAGCGGCTTGAACCTGAGCACCAGCATCCCGGCGAGGAGCCAGACGAAGTACGCCGTCAGCGGCATCCAGCGGTAGGCGTTCCACGACACCACGAACGAGACGGCGACGCCGATCAGCAGGAGCGACAGCACGTAGTTCTGGCTCTCCCTGGAGCCGGTCCGCCACCGGCGTACCCGCTCCTGCACGTAGTGGGCAGAGCGCGGCAGAACTCCCCTCACCGCTCCGCCCATCGGTCCAGGCTAGTGGTCACGGTGGGTTGGCTCAGGTCCGGGCGCGGATGGACCAGGCCGAGGCGTCGATGGTGAACGGCGGCTCCGGCAGGAGCTCCGTGCAGCGTTGGAGCAGCCGTTGGCGGGCCGCCTCGTCCAGGGCGGCGACGTAGGCACCGGCAGGCCCCACGCCGAGCGTGAACGGCTCCCACCAGTCGGCGACGTGGGCGAAGGCGACGTTGACGGTGAGCAGGTCCTGCTCGACGACCTCGCAGGCCGGCAGTGGTCGCGAGCTCCGCGAGGTGGCCCTCGCGGGCGCCGGCCAGGTCGGCCTCGTGCGGTGCGCCGGGATCGAGGTCGAGCACGGCGGTCCAGAAGAGTGACAGCGGACCCAGACCGCCGGCGTGGTCCCAGACACAGGCCGCGACGGTGCCGCCAGGTCGCACGACGCGTGCCATCTCGGCCAGCCCGGCCACCGGGTCGCTCATGAAATGCACGACCAGCTGCGCCAGGGCGGCGTCGAACTCGTCATCGGCGTACGGCAGGTCCTCGGCGGTGCCGAGGTGCACCTCGACCCCCGGGAAGCGTGCGGCGGCCGCGTCGACGAACGAGGCGGAGGGGTCGATCGCCGCTACGGCGTCCGCGCCCAGGATCTCCACCAGACGCGCGGTCAGCGCGCCCGGCCCGCAACCGACGTCGAGCACCCGCTGCCCGGTGCTGACGCCGGCGAAGCGCGCGAACTCCCGGCCCAGCGGCTCGGAGTACTGGCCCATGAACCGGCCGTAGGCGTCGGCGGCGACGTCGAAGCTCACCCTCCGATTCTAGAGCGGTGCCGTGAGCGAGACCCGGAGCGCGAACCGCTCCCCCGCCACGTCGACCTCGAAGACACCGCGCTCCAAGTCATCGCGCGTGACCGGGCCGTCGCTGCGGAGCAGCGCCAGGCCGACCGAGGAGCCGACCGTCTCGCCCCAGGCGGCGCTGGTGACCTGGCCTGCCGGAGACCCGTCGCGGAGCACCAGCTCGCCGCCCCAGAGCATCGGCGCCGGGTCCTCGAGCACGAACGACACGATCCGTCGTCGCGGTCCGCCTTGCGCGAGTCGCTCGCGATGCTCCTCGAGGGCGGTGCGACCGAGAAAGTCCTTGTCGCCCTTGAGCGCCGTCGCGAAGACCAGCCCGGCCTCCACCGGCGTGAAGTCGGGCGTCAGCTCGCGACCGAAAGCCCGGTAGCCCTTCTCGAGCCGCAGTGACTCGATGGCGTAGTAGCCGGCGTTGACCGCGCCCCCGGCTGCCAGCGCCGCGTGCACCACGGCCGCGCCGGAGACGGGCACCATCAGCTCCCAGCCGAGCTCGCCGACGTAGGTCATCCGGGTGGCCCGGACGTCCACGCCGGCGACCTCGATCCGGCGACTGGTGGCGAACGGGAAACCGTCCTCGCTCAGGTCGGCGTCGGTGTGACCCGTGAGCAGGTCGCGGGAGGCCGGTCCCATCACACCGAGCACGGAGAAGTCCTCGCTGACGTCGCGCAGGCGTACGTCGAGGCCTGCCGGCGCCTGCCGGCGCAACCAGTCGAGATCGCGGATCGTGGTGGCCGAGCTGGACACGATCAGGAACTCGTCGTCCGCGGTCCGGGTCACGGTCAGGTCCGCCTCGTAGGTGGCCCGGGCGTTGAGGAACGGCGTGTAGACGCAGCCGTCGATCGCCACGTCGACGTCCGCCGCGCAGATCCACTGCAGGGCCTCCAGCGCACCGGGGCCGGCGACGGCGTACTTGCTGAACGAGGTCTGGTCGAAGACAGCCACGCCGGTGCGGGTGGCGCGCTGCTCGGCGGCCGAGGCGGCCAACCAGGACGGCTTGCCCCACGAGTAGTCCAGGCCAGCCGGGCCGAAGACATTGGGTCGCTCCCAGCCCATCCGGGTGCCGAAGACCGCGCCCTGCGCGGTGAGCGCCTCGTGCAAGGGCGAGACCCGTTGCGGACGCCCGGTCTCGAGCTCGCGGTTGGGCCACGGCACGGCGTAGTGGAGCCCGAGCACCTCGGCCACCCGCGAGCGCAGCCAGGCGTTGTCACCGTGGAAGGAAGCGAACCGGCGTACGTCGACTCCGACGAGGTCGCTGGTCGGCTCGCCCTCGACGATCCACTCGGCGAGGGCGCGACCGGCTCCCCCGGCGGACGCGATACCGACCGAGTTGAAGCCGGCACCCACGTAGAAGCCGTCCAGCTCCGGAGCGGCGCCGAGCAGGAACTGGTTGTCGGGCGTGAACGACTCGGGTCCGTTGTAGAACTTGCGGATGCCGGTCTCGGCGAGCGCGGGAATCCGGACCAGCGCCTCGTCCATCAGCACCGAGAAGTGGTCCCAGTCCTCCTCGAGCAGCTGGAACTCGAAGGGGTACGGCAGGTCGTCGGGCGAGCGCCAGGGCTTGGCCTCGGGCTCGAAGCCGCCGACGACCAGGCCGCCGACCTCCTCCTTGAAGTAGGTCCAGCCGTCGGGGTCGCGCATGATCGGCAGGTCAGGGTGCGCGCCCTCGATCGCCTCGGTGACGACGTAGAAGTGCTCGGCGGAGTGCAGCGGCACCGTGACGCCGACCTGGTCGCCGAGCGCCTTGGCCCACTGGCCGGCGCAGTTGACCACGACCTCGGTCTCGACGTCACCCCGGTCGGTGCGTACGCCGGTGACCCGCCGGTTGGTGACCTCGATGCCGATCACGCGCACTCGTTCGGCGATGGTGGCGCCGCCCATCCGCGCCCCCTTGGCCAGCGACTGGGTGACGTCGGTGGGGTTGACCTTCCCGTCGCCGGGGAGCCAGAGCGCGCCGAGCAGGTCGTCGACCTGCATCGGCGGCCAGAGCTCCTGCGCGCGCTCTGGGCTGATCAGCTCGCACTCCATGTCGTACGCCGTCGCGTTGGCCGCGGTGCGCCTGAGCTGGATCATCCGGTCCTCGGTGCGCGCCAGCGACGACGCCGCCGACGTTCTTGTAGCCGGTGGCCAGCCCGGTCTCGGCCTCGAGCGCCTCGTAGAGCTCGGCGGAGTACTGCACCAGCCGGGTGCCGCTCTCCGAGGCCCGCAACGGTCCGACCAGGCCCGGCCGCGTGCCAGGTGGTGCCGCCGGAGAGATGTCCCTGCTCGAGCAGCAGCACGTCGGTCCAGCCGAGCTTGGTGAGGTGGTAGGCCACCGAGCAGCCGATGATGCCGCCACCGACGATCACGACCCGAGCGCGCGAGGGGAGATCGGTCATGAGGCGGCATCCTCCAGCAGCGAGATGAAGGCAGGTCCACCGAACGTGGCCGCGGCCTTCTCGTAGCGCTCCATCCCCCAGCCCTGGAAGTCGAAGTCGAGCGGGCTCGAGGCGGCCTGGATGAAGCCCCAGAGCGACCAGCCGTACTCGCTGCACAGGGCTCCGAGCCGGACCCGCGCCAGGTCGGCCCTGGTGGGTGTGCCGAAGTAGGCCTCGACCCAGGCGTCGGTCTGCTCGGCGGTGAAGTCGCACTCGGTCGAGGTGTTGCCGAGCTCGAAGCAGGCGTCGTTGTTGCCGGCGTACTCGTAGTCGATCAGCCACACCCGCTGGCCGTCGTCGATGAAGTTGGCGGCGAGCAGGTCGTTGTTGCACGGCACGGTCGGTGCCGGCCGTGCGGCTAGGGCGCGGCGTACCTGCGCCCAGGCCTCGGCGTGGTCGTCGTAGCCCGGCGGCAGTCGAGCCCCGAGAGACTCGACCGTCGCCCGATAGGTCGCCTGCCGCTCGAACATGTCGAAGTCGCCGGCGAACGGCGCACCTGCGTGCAGCCGTCGCACGGCGTCGGCAGCGCGCGCCAGCACGCCGGGGTCGGCGAAGTCCGCGTTGTCGAGAGCCTTGCCCTCGAGGAAGCCGATGGCGAGCATCCGCAGGTCGGGCCGGTACTCGACCACCGGCGGCGCGACGCCGGCAGCCGCCGCGGCCGTTGAGTTCAGGTGCTCGTGGTCGCGGTCGATCCCGAGCAGGCTGGCGTCGCTCTGGGAGCAGCGCACCACGATGTCGAGCGGCGGACCGTCGTCGGTCGAGGTGACCCGGACGTTGTGGTTGGTCAGGCCGCCGGGCAGCTCCGTGACGCGCCAGGACCGCCCCGCCAGCGCGGCGAGGCGGTCCAGGTCAGCGATGAGTCCGACACTCAGTCGTCGAAGGCCTCGACCACGGCCGGGTCGATCGTGTGCTTCGGCCCGGTGAACCACTTCTTGGCCGACAGCGTGCCACCAGACGTCAGCAGGATCAGCGTGCCGAAGGTGAGGATCGGTGCGTAGTTGACGAACTTCCACGAGAAGGCGTCGCCGAACGGGTTGCCGCCGGGCACGAACGGCAGCACGAAGTAGACGCAGATGATCGCGATCTCGGCGACGGCGACGAGGTTCATCCACTTGTACTTCTTGCCGTTGTTCCAGCGAGCCCGGCACGAACGTCGTCGCCCATCCGCCAGCGCAGCCAGATCGGGATCAGGAAGGCCAGGTAGAGACCGATCACGGCGACCGAGACCACGGCGTAGAACGCCGTCGGCACGATGAACGGAGCTTCCTCGGTGCCGATGTTGACCTCGACCAGCGCCGGCAGCGTGATCAGGGCCGCTCACCACGGTCACGAGCATCACCGCGTTGGCCGGCACCTTGTTGCGCGTTGACCTTCGACCACAGCCTCGACCCGGGGATGGCCCCGTCCCGGCTGAACGCGAAGGTCATCCGCGAGGCGCTGGTCAGGCAGGCGGTGGTGCAGAAGAACTGGCCGCGCTGCGGAGATCAGCAGGACCGTGGCGGCGAGGTTCGTCTCGAGGGCCGAGGTGAAGATGTAGGCGACCCCGCCGCCGCCGACGCCGACGTTGTCCGGGTTGCCGGTGGCGTCGTCCGGGATCGCGAACAGGAACGCGAGCAGCAGGATCCAGCCGCCGATCGCGGTGTAGAAGATCGAGCGCCAGATGCCCTTGGCGGCGCCGTCGGACGCGGCCTGGGTCTCCTCGGACAGGTGGGCCGAGGCGTCGAAGCCGGTGATCGTGTACTGCGTCAGCAGCAGCCCGAACGGGATCACCAGGAGCCAGTACATGCCGGAGCTCGTGGAACCGTCGTCGTAGCCCGAGTTGTTGAACCGCTCGGTGAAGACGTAGCTGAAGCTCTGGTGGTTGTCGGGCACCACGATCAGCACCACGATGATGAACGACGCGCCCAGCACGTGCCACCACACCGAGACGTTGTTCATGATCGCCATCAGGTGTCCGCTGAAGATGTTGAGCAGTCGCGGCGACGGCCAGCACGATCACGAAGATGACGAAGACCCGGGTCAGCGAGTAGTCCGCGGCGAAGGACTCCGAGAACGTGCTGATGGTCAGGTCGATGAAGGTCGCGCACCCGTAGGCGACCGACGCGGTCACCGCGACCAGACCGATCAGGTTCAGCCACCCGGTGAAGAAGCCGGCGCGCGGGCCGCCCATCTTCGAGGCCCACCAGTAGATGCCGCCCGAGGTCGGGTACGCCGACACCAGCTCGGACATCGTGAAGCCGATGATCAGGATGAAGGCCGAGACGATCGGCCAGCCCCACGAGATGGCGACCGGGCCACCGTTGTTGAAGCCCTGCCCGAACGTCGTGAAGCAGCCGGCCAGGATCGAGATGATCGAGAACGAGATCGCGAAGTTGGAGAAGCCGGACCAGGTCCGGTTGAGCTCCTGCTTGTACCCGAGCTTGGCGAGGAGCGCTTCGTCCTCGTTGTGGATCAGTTGGTCGTCATGCGGCATGGAGACCTTCCCGGGGAGTGAACGAGGCGGCGTCAGCAGGAAACTAGACCCGCCTTGCACCGGGTGTAAACAGGTACGAGCAGAATTGGTATGAACTCAGACCATTAGCTTGCTGACGCATTGACACCGCGCTCCCCCGATCCTCAGGATGACGACATGACCGGCTCTCCCTGCGTCGCAGCTGCCTGAAGCGGTGCTGCGGCCGGTGCGCGGGCACCACGCCTTCGAGGCGTGCGTGGAGCAGCTGGCGACCGCGATCCGGCTCGGGGTCTACCCCCGCGGCACCACCCTGCCGCCGGAGCGCGACCTGGCCGAGCGGCTGAGCGTCTCGCGGGCGACGCTGCGCGAGGCGATGGCCGCCCTGCGCGAGGCGGGGCTGGTCGAGACCACCCGTGGACGTGGTGGCGGCACCGTCGTCACCCTCAAGCCGCAGACACCGTCCGCGCGCGCCGCAGCCCGGGTCACCGAGGCCAAGCGGCGCGACTGGCTGGACGCCCTGGAGTTCCGCCGGGTGGTCGAGCCCGGCGCGGCCCAGCTCGCCGCGCACCTCCAGCTCACCGACGTACGCCGGGAGCAGCTCGAGCGCGCCCACGCCGACGTCGTCTCGGCCAGGAAGCCGGCCGAGCACCGCCAGGCCGACTCGCGCTTCCACCTGACCGTGGCGGCGCTCAGCGAGTCGCCGCGCCTGGTCGAGGCGGTCACCTCGGTGCAGGCGACCCTGCACGAGATGCTGCTGGCGATCCCGGTGCTGGAGGCCAACATCGCCCACTCCGACCGTCAGCACGCGCGCCTGGTGAGCGCGATCCTGGCCGGCAAGCCCGATCGCGCGCGGCGCGTGATGGAAGAACACTGCGACGACACGGCCGCGCTGCTGCGCGGCCTGGTCGGATAGGAGGAGACCAGTGACCCAGCCCATGACACTCGCGCAACGACCGACACCTGAGCATGGACGGGACTGATGGCCCGCATCGGCGACGGCATGATCGACACCGTCGTCGTCGCGTTCACCGACATGCAGGGCCGGCTGCAGGGCAAGCGCCTGCACGGCCGCTACTTCGTCGAGCACGTCGTCGGCCACGGCACCGAGGGCTGCAACTACCTGCTGGCCGTCGACGTCGACATGAACACCGTCGAGGGCTACGCGATCTCGTCGTGGGAGCGCGGCTACGGCGACATGGAGTTCGTGCTCGACGAGCGGACCATCCGGGTGCTCACCCATCTCCCGGCGACGGCGATGATCCAGTGCGACCTGGTCTGGCCCGACCACTCCCCGGTCGTGCAGTCGCCCCGGTCGATCCTGCAGCGCCAGCTCGACCGCTGCGCCGAGAAGGGCTGGACAGCGCTGTCGGGCACCGAGCTGGAGTTCATCGCCTTCGACACGACCTACGAGCAGGCGCACCTCGACGGCTACCAGGACCTGACGCCGGTCAACCAGTACAACGTCGACTACTCGATCCTCGGCACCACCCGGGTCGAGCCGCTGCTGCGCTCGATCCGCAACCACATGTACGACGCCGGCCTCGACGTCGAGGGCGCCAAGGGCGAGTGCAACTTCGGGCAGCACGAGATCGGCTTCCTCTACGCCGAGACGATGATGACCGCGGACAACCACGCGGTCTACAAGACCGCCGCCAAGGAGATCGCCGCCCAGCAGGGCAAGGCGATCACGTTCATGGCGAAGTACAACGAGCGCGAGGGCAACTCCTGCCACATCCACCTGTCGCTGCGCGGCACCGACGGTGAGCTGGTCTTCTGGGACGCCGACAAGGGCGAGCGCACGCCGCTCTACGACAGCTTCGTCGCCGGCGTGCTCGCCACCATCGCCGACTTCACGCTGCTCTACGCACCCAACATCAACTCCTACAAGCGCTTCGCCGACGGCTCCTTCGCGCCGAACACGATCGCCTGGGGCCTCGACAACCGCACCTGCGCGATCCGGCTCGTCGGCGCATGGGGCGGGTGCCCGGATGGAGAACCGCGTGCCCGGCGGCGACGTGAACCCCTACCTGGCGCTGGCGGCGATGCTGGCCGGCGGCCTGCACGGCATCGAGAACGACCTCGAGCTCGGTGAGCCGCTGGTCGGCAACGCCTACGCGTCGGGCCTGCCGAAGGTGCCGAGCACCATGCCCGAGGCACGGGAGCGCTTCGCGAGCTCCGCGATCGCCCGGGCCGCGCTCGGCGACGACGTCGTCGACCACTACGTCAACATGGCCGACGTCGAGCTCGCCGCCTACAACGCCACCGTCACCGACTGGGAGCTGCGCCGCGGCTTCGAAAGGCTCTGAAGACCCACCCATGAGCGACACCTACACCGTCATCAACCCCGCGACCGCGCAGCCGGTCGTCGACGTGCCCCTCGCCGACCTCGGCCAGGCGGACGCTGCCATCGAGGCGGCGCACCAGGCGTTCGGCCCGTGGCGTGACCTCTCCCCCGGCGACCGCGCGACGCTGCTGCGCCGGTTCGCTGCCGTCGTCGACGCGCACGTCGAGGAGCTCGCCGAGATCGAGGTGCGCAACGCCGGCCACACCTGGGGCAACGCCCGCTGGGAGGCCGGCAACGTCCGCGACTGCCTCAACTACTACGCCGGCGCGCCCGAGCGGATGTTCGGCCGGCAGATCCCGGTGGCCGGCGGCACCGACGTGACGTTCTTCGAGCCGCTCGGCGTCGTCGGCATCATCGTGCCCTGGAACTTCCCCATGCCGATCGCCGGCTGGGGCTTCGCGCCGGCGCTGGCTGCCGGCAACACCGTGGTGCTCAAGCCCGCCGAGCTCACGCCGCTGACCGCCGTACGCCTCGGTGAGCTCGCGCTCGAGGCGGGCCTGCCCGAGCACGTACTGACGGTGATCCCCGGCAAGGGCTCGGTCGTCGGCGAGCGGTTCGTGACCCACCCGCTGGTCCGCAAGGTCTGCTTCACCGGCTCCACGGCGGTCGGCAAACGGATCATGGCCGGCTGCGCCGACCAGGTGAAGCGCGTGACGCTCGAGCTCGGCGGCAAGAGCGCCAACATCGTGTTCGCGGACGCCGACATCGCCGCAGCCGCGGCCGCCGCGCCCGGCGCGGTCTTCGACAACGCCGGGCAGGACTGCTGCGCCCGGTCGCGGATCCTGGTCGAGCGGTCGGCGTACGACGAGTTCGTCAGCCGCCTCGAACCCGCCGTGTCCGGCATGCGGGTGCTCGACCCCAGCGACGAGAGCAGCGAGATGGGGCCGCTGATCTCCGCACAGCAGCAGAGCTCGGTGCAGGCCTACCTCGACGAGGTGGAGGTGGCGTTCGCCGGCTCGGCGCCGGGTGGAGACGGCTTCTGGGTGGCGCCCAGCGTGGTCGCCACCGAGGACCCGTCGTCGCGGATCTGGCGCGAAGAGGTCTTCGGGCCGGTCGTCGCGGTGATGCCGTTCGACGACGAGGCCCACGCCGTCGACCTCGCCAACGACACCGAGTACGGCCTGTCCGGCTCGATCTTCACCAACGACCTCGGGCGCGGACTGCGCGTCGCGCGGGCAGTCGAGGCCGGCAACCTCAGCGTCAACTCGCACTCGTCGGTGCGCTACTGGACGCCGTTCGGTGGCTACAAGCAGTCCGGCCTCGGCCGGGAGCTCGGTCCGGACGCCCCCCTGGCGTTCACCGAGGAGAAGAACGTCTTCATCGCCCACTAAGCGACCACCTCAACCATCGGAAGGACACGCACACACATGGCAGGACGCATCCAGGACCGGGTCGCGGTCGTCACAGGCGGCTGCTCGGGCATCGGCCTGGCCACGGTCCAGCGCTTCGTCGCCGAGGGCGCGAAGGTCGTGATCGGCGACATCGACGACGAGCGCGGCAAGACCCTGGTCGACGAGCTGGGCGGCCCCGAGGTGGCGACGTACGTGCACGTCGACGTGACCAGCAAGGAGGAGGTCGACGCGCTCTTCCGGACCGCGAAGGACACCTACGGCTCTGTCGACATCGCGTTCAACAACGCCGGCATCTCACCGCCCGACGACGACTCCATCCTCGACACCGAGCTCGACGCCTGGCGCCGGGTGCAGGAGGTCAACCTGACCTCGGTCTACCTGTGCTGCAAGGCCGCGCTGCCCTACATGCTCGAGCAGAAGCGCGGGTCGATCATCAACACCGCCTCGTTCGTCGCGGTGATGGGTGCGGCCACGTCGCAGATCTCCTACTCGGCATCCAAGGGCGGCGTGCTGTCGATGACCCGGGAGCTGGGCGTCCAGTTCGCCCGCGACGGGGTGCGGGTCAACGCGCTCTGCCCCGGACCGGTGAACACGCCGCTGCTCAAGGAGCTGTTCGCCAAGGACGAGGAGCGCGCCGCCCGCCGACTGGTGCATGTGCCGATGGGCCGTTTCGGCGAGCCCGAGGAGATGGCGTCGGCAGTGCTGTTCCTGGCCTCCGACGACTCGTCGTTCATGACGGCCAGCACGTTCCTGGTCGACGGCGGCATCTCGGGCGCGTACGTCACTCCCCTCTGATGAGCCTCTGGTGACCGCACCCGTCATCGGCCTCACGACGTACCGCGAGCCGGCTGCGTGGGGCGTGTGGCAGCAGCCCGCGGATCTGCTGCCCGACGCAGTACGCCGACGCGGTCCGGTCCACCGGTGGCATCCCCGTCCTGTTGCCGCCCGTGGCCGAGCCCGGCGCCGCCGACGAGGTGGTGGCCCGGCTCGACGGCCTGGTCATCAGCGGCGGTGCGGACGTCGACCCCGGTCGCTACGGCGCCGAGCCGCACGAGCGGACCGCAGCCTGGCGCCCCGACCGCGACGAGTGGGAGGCAGCCTTGCTGACCGCCGCCGAGGCCCGCGGACTGCCGGTGCTCGGCGTCTGTCGCGGCATGCAGCTGATGGCGGTGCACGGCGGCGGCACGCTCGACCAGCACACGCCCGAGCTGGTCGGTCACGAGGAGCACAGCCCCGGCGGCGACGCCTACGGCACGGTCACCGTGGCGACCGAGCCCGGGTCGCGCGTCGCCGGCCTCGTCGGCGAGGGGCTGTCGGTCAGCTGTCACCACCACCAGTCGGTGGCGACCCACCCCGGCTTCGTGCCGTCGGCGTACGCGAAGGACGGCACGCTGGAGGCGATGGAGGCCCCCGGCGACCGGTTCTGCGTGGCCGTGCAGTGGCATCCAGAGACCGCTGCCGACGTAGGCCTCCTGGCCGGCCTGGTCCGCGCCGCCGCCGACTTCTCCCGCTGACCCGTCAGAACGATCTTCTGACGGGTCAGCGGAAACGCGCCGTGGTCTCGTCGGAGAGGGCGGCCTCGATGCGCTCGAGGAGCATCGGCTTCATCTGGGGCAGGCCCTCGATGGGCCACCAGCGAACGTCGATGGACTCGTCGTCGGCGACGTACGGCTCTCCGCTGACCCAGGTGCAGGCGAAGGCCAGGTCGAGGTAGATCGCGCGGTCGCCGTTGACGTGGGTCACCTCGATGCCCGAGGTCACCGCTGCCAGCCGGTCGACGCGGATCTCGACCCCGGTCTCCTCGAGGGCCTCACGGGCTGCGCAGCCGGCCGGCTCCTCGCCGGGATCCATGATGCCGGTGACCGGCGTCCAGGTGCCGTTGTCCGACCTCTGCACGAGCAGCAGCTCGTCATCTCGCCGGATCACCGCGGTCACTGCCGGGAGCCACAGCACGGCGTCCCCGACGTGCCGGCGCAGCTCCACGACGAAGTCTGGAATGGGCACCCGTCGACCCTACGTGTGAGGTGTTGGTAAGACTGGGGGCATGCCGTCCGACCAGACCACCGACGTCCTGGGTGAGCCCTGGGTCTCCGAGACCATCGGCCTCCCGCCCGACGACGAGGGCTCGGTCGTCGCCACCCTGGTCAGCCGCCGCAGCGAGGCGCCGACCAACCGGGCAGTGCTGCACGTGCACGGCTTCGCCGACTACTTCTTCCAGACCGAGTACGCCGAGTGGTGGCTCGCGCGCGGCTACGACTTCTACGCGCTCGACCTGCGCAAGTACGGCCGGTCGATGCGACCGCACCAGACGCCGACGTACGTCACCGACCTCCGCGACTACTTCGCCGAGATCGACCTCGCGTGGTACCGCATCGTCGAGCGCGACGGGCACGACCACGTCGTCGCCTCGGCGCACTCCACCGGCGGGCTGACCTTCCCGCTCTGGGCCAACCAGCGCCAGCCGGCCCAGCTCGCCGGCATGGTGCTCAACTCCCCGTGGTTCGACCTCCAGGGGGCGGCCTGGACGCGGTCGGCCGGTGCGTCGGTCGCGCTCAAGCGGATGGCCCAGCGCCAGCCCATGCGCGAGATCAAGCGCACGGTGACCGGCTTCTACACGCGCAGCCTGCACCGCGAGCACGAGGGCGAGTGGGACTTCGACCTGACCTGGAAGCCGGTCGAGTCGTTCCCGGTGCGCGCCGGCTGGCTCAACGCCATCCGGCAGGGCCAGGCCGAGCTGCACCGCGGCCTCTCCGTGCCCAGCCCGGTGCTGGTGCTGTCGTCGGGCGCGTCGAAGCACCCGCCGGAGATGGGCGACGACGTGCACGACAACGACGTCGTGCTCGACGTGCCCCAGATCCGGCAGTGGGCACCGGCCGTCGGTCCCCACGTCACCTACGTGGCCATCCCCGGCGCCCGCCACGACGTCGTGCTCTCCCGCGCCCGAGCCGCGGGCCCGCGTGTACGACGAGCTCAACCGGTGGCTGACGGCGTACGTCAGCCCTCCGTCACGGACGCTCATCTGATCCACTGGCCCCAGCCGCTAATCTCACCAGCATGATGAACCCCGTCACCCTCCTCTCGCTCGGCCGCATCGCGGTCGGGGTCGCCGCGATCGCCAAGCCCGAGCTGGTCGCCAAGCAGATGACCGGGCAGGCCGAGGACCCGCCGATGCTGACCCAGTGGTTCGGCAACCGGGAGATCGCCCTCGGCGTGGTCACCTTGCTGGCCAGGGGCAGCGGTCGCGGCACGCTGGTGCTCGCCGGGGTCGCGGTCGACGCGGCGGATGCCGGCACGGCGTACGCAGCGATGCAGAACGGCACCCTGCCCAAGAAGCTCGCGGCGCCGGCCATCGCCGTCGCGATCGGCGCGGTGCTCTCGGGACTGATCGGGCTGCGCACCAAGAAGAAGAAGAAGAAGAAGGCCATCGAGGCGGTCTAGCCCACTCGGAGCGCCGGAAGTTTCTGGCGGTTGACCCCTTCAGGTCATTTACCTACCGGGGTGGGTACCCGATGCTGTCCGCATGACTGAACAACCGCCGCCGCCCCCGCCCCCGCCGACCCCAGGACCCATCGGTGGTCCGCCGCCACCGGCAGGCACCTCCCGCCCAGGCGAGCTGATGGACCGCTTCCTCGCCCGGCTGATCGACGGCGTCGGCCTCGGCATCATCTACGGCATCCTGTACGCCGTCTTCGCCGGCATCTTCCTGACCGGGCTCACCTACTCCACCGGCGAGTACATCCTGTTCTACCTGTTCTTCTCGGTGGTCACCACGTTGATCTCGCTGGGCTACTACGCCTACTTCGAGTCCAACCAAGGCGCCACCTTCGGCAAGCAGCTGATGAAGCTCAAGGTGGTCGGCCCCGACGGCGCCAGCAACCCGACCATGGAGCAGGCGGTGCGGCGCAACATCTTCATGGCGTTCGGCCTCGCCAGCATCGTGCCGATCGTGGGCGCGGCTCTCGGTGGCCTCGCCCAGCTCGCCGCGGTGATCATGATCGCCGTCGGCATCAACAGCGACACCGTGAACCGTCAGGCCTGGCACGACAAGTTCGCCGGCGGCACCCGCGTGCTGAAGATCGGCTGACCACAGGACCTCAGTCCAACAAGAGCACCGTGAGGGCGGCGACGCCCACCACCACGATCGTCACCCTGAGGGCGAGTGGTGGGAGTCGCCGCCCGACGCTTGCCCCCAGCAGTCCGCCGATCACCGACCCGACCGCGATCAGCAGCACGACCAGCCAGTCCACGTCGGCCACGAAGATGAACAGCAGACCCGCGACGCCGTTGACGATCGCCGCGAGGACGTTCTTGACGCCGTTGAGCCGCTGCAGCGAGTCGGCCACGCCGATCCCGAGCACGGCCATCAGCAGCACGCCCTGGGCGGCGCCGAAGTAGCCGCCGTACACGCCGGTCACCAGCACCGCCGGCCACACCCACCAGGCGAACAGGCGGTCGCCGGTGCCCCGCTCCTCGGCCCGGCGGGCGACCCAGGCGGACAGCCGTGGTCCGACGATCACCAGCACGACCCCGACCAGGATGAGTGCGGGCACGATCGCCTCGAAGGCGCCCTCTGGCAGCACCAGCAGCAGCACCGCGCCGACGACGCCGCCGATCAGAGACGCTGACGCCAGGCGCACGACGCGCGCGCGCTGTCCGCCCAGCTCGCGGCGGTAGCCCCAGGCCCCGGTGACCGAGCCCGGCACCAGCCCGATCGTGTTGGAGACGTTGGCGGTCACCGGCGGCACGCCGAAGGCCAGCAGCGTCGGGAAGGTGATCAGGGTCCCCGAACCGACGACCGTGTTGATCGTCCCCGCCGCGATGCCCGCCAGCAGGATCGCGACGACCTCGAAGACCGACAAGCCCGGCTCAGCCCTGCTGGCCGGGAGCCTCCGGCGGCGGGCCGGCCGGGTCGGCTGGGGCGCCGGCGGCCGGCGGGTCAGCTTGGCGCTGGCCCATCTGCGCGCTCGCGGCCTCGGCGATCGCCGCCTCGACGGCCTTGTTGGCCTGCGACAACGCCGGGTCGCCGCCGGCCCTGGCGGTCTGCGGCTCGCTCGGACCCATGTCGACCCGCTTCACCGGCCCGTCGACGTCGTCGGGGATGCCCTTGAGGGAGTTCATGGTGGAGCCGAGGCCCTCCAGGGCACGGCCGATCTCACTGGGCACGATCCACAGCTTGTTGGAGTCGCCCTCCGCGATCTTCGGCATCATCTGGAGGTACTGGTACGCCAACAGCGACTGGTCCGGGTTGCCGTCATGGATGGCCTGGAAGACGGTCTGGATGGCCTGACCCTCACCCTGGGCGCGCAGGATCGCGGCCTCCCGATCGGCCTGGGCGCTGAGGATCTGTGCCTCTCGGGCACCCTCGGCCGTGAGGATCGATGACTGCTTGGCACCCTCGGCCGTCAGGATCGCGGCCTGGCGCTGGCCTTCGGCTGTGAGGATGACGGCGCGCTTCTCACGGTCGGCACGCATCTGCTTCTCCATCGAGTCCTTGATCGACGGCGGCGGATCGATGCCCTTGAGCTCGACCCGGTTGACGCGGATGCCCCACTTGCCGGTCGCCTCGTCGAGCACTCCGCGCAGCCGGCTGTTGATCGCGTCGCGGCTGGTGAGCGTCTCCTCCAGGTCCATGCCACCCACGATGTTGCGCAGGGTGGTCATGGTGAGCTGCTCGACGGCCTGGATGTAGTTGGCGATCTCGTAGGTCGCGGCCACCGGATCGGTGACCTGGAAGTAGATGACCGTGTCGATCGAGACGACCAGGTTGTCCTCGGTGATCACGGGCTGCGGCGGGAAGCTCACCACCTGCTCGCGGAGGTCGATCAGGTAGCGCACCTTGTCGACGAACGGCACCACGATGTTGAGACCCGCGGGCAGGGTGCCCTTGTACTTGCCGAACCGCTCCACGATCGCCGCGCGGGCCTGCGGCACGATCCGCACCGTCTTGGCGAGCAACACGATCACGAACAGCAGCAGCAGGGCGAGCAGCACGAGCACGACAGGCACGAGATCTCCTTCGGAGAGGGGTGGGTTCAGGGTTCGAGGCTGGGCAGGGGGTGCACGTAGGCGGTGGCGCCCTTGATCTGGAGAACCTCGACGGTCTGCCCGGGTGCGATGACCAGATCCTCGTCGTACGGCGCCGCCGACCAGACCTCACCGGCCAGCATGACCCGACCGGTCTGCAGCCCGGTGATCTCCTCGGTCACCACACCGCGCTGTCCGACCAGCTTGCCGTGACCCAGGCTGAGCTCCGGACCGCCGTGGAACTTCTTGGCGATCGAGGGCCGGACCACGGCGAGCATCGCGATCGAGGCACCGGCCGCGACCAGGGCCTGGAGAACGATGGGCGCTCCGACCAGGGCGAGCACCATGCCGGCCACCGCGCCGACAGCCAGCATGATCAGCACCAGGTCGAGACTGAACATCTCCGCGACACCGAGCAGCACGGCAAGGCCGAGCCAGGTCTCAGTCATGTGATCGCGGAACCAGTCCATGTCCTGACCCTATCTCTGCCGTGTGCGCCTGCGGGCACTCCAGCGCCCGTCCTCGTGGCGCACGAGCAACGGCATGCCGAACGCGGCGGACAGGTTGATCGCGGTGATCACGTCGTCGACCGGCCCCTGGGCCACGACCTCCCCCGAGCGCAGCAGCAGCGCGTGGGTGAATCCCGGCGGGATCTCCTCCACGTGGTGGGATACCAGCACGGTTGCCGGCGAACCCGGATCGTTGGCCAGCACCGACATCGTCGACACGAGATCCTCGCGACCGCCCAGGTCGAGCCCCGCGGCCGGCTCGTCGAGCAGCAACAGCTCGGGGTCGCTCATCAGCGCGCGGGCGATCTGCACCCGCTTTCGCTCCCCTTCGCTGAGGGTGCCGAACGTGCGGTCCGCGAACCTGCTCATCCCCACCTCGACCAGCAGGCTCCAGGCGCGATCGTGGTCCAGGTCGTCGTACTGCTCGCGCCACCGACCGAGGACGCCGTACGAAGCGGAGACCACGACATCGCGCACCGTCTCGTGACGAGGGATCCGCTCGGCCAGGGCCGCGCTGGTGAGCCCCACGCGAGGGCGCAGGTCGAAGACGTCGACCGCGCCTAGCACCTCGCCGAGGATGCCGGCCACCCCCGAGGTCGGATGCATCTGGGCGCTGGCCACCTGGAGCAAGGTGGTCTTCCCGGCGCCGTTCGGGCCGAGGATGACCCACCGCTCGTCGCCCTGCACGGTCCAGGTGATCCGGTCGAGCAGCGTGGCCGCACCCCGCCGGATCGTCACCTCGGAGAACTCAAGGGCGGCGGGCATGCCGCCACCCTATCGAGGGGCCGTCGATGCATTGGAGGGTCCTGCGTATCGTCTGCCGCGATGAGCAGACCCCTTCCGGTATCGAGCCGAGTGGCATGGTGGGGCACCGCCTGGCTGCGCGGCGAGGCGGCCCCGGACGATGTCATCGACGCCATCCAGCTCGGCGGGCTGCCGCACACCGTGAGCGGCCTCGGCACGGACTCGGAGTCGCTTCTCGTCGCCCTGGCGGCCTTGCGCCGGCGCGGCGCCTCCTCGGTCGGCGCTGCCTTCCCGGCCGTGGGCGACCCCGTCGGGCTCGGCGGCCCGGCGGCGTTCAACGCGGCCGCCCTCGAGGCCGGCGAGGCGGTGGTCTGCCCGGACGCCGCGACGGGGCTGGTGCCGTTGCGGGTCGGGCCGACGTACCAATGGGTCGCGCACGAGGCCGGACGACGGCAGCTCACCGACGTCGGTGAGGCCGACCGGGGCCTGCGCGCCGTCCTGCTGGAGGCGGCCGACCAGCTGGCCCGGCTCGAGGTGGCACGCTGGCGACCGGAGGTGGCCGACGAGCTGCTCAACCTGCGACGGGTGAGCGGGCTCGTGGCACCACCGGGAGTGCCGGCGCGCTGCGTCGACCTGGCTGCCCGCGCGCTCCAGGCGCTCGGCATCGCTGAGCTGGCGCTCGAGGACGATGGCGGTGCCCTGACGGCCGCGGAGGCCGATGCCCGGCGGGCTGCGATCGTGCCGCTCGACCGCGCGGGTCGCCGCGCGCTCACCGCCGCCTGCTCCCCCGAGGTGTGGCCGCCCGCCTAGTGGCTGTAGACGCCGAGCTCGTTGCCGCTGGGGTCAGTGAAGTGGAACCGCCTCCCGCCCGGGAACTCGTACGGACCATCGACGACCTTGCCGCCGGCCGCCTCGACGGCCGACTGGGTTGACTCCAGGTCGTCGGAGTACAGCAGCACGAACGGGCCCCCCAGCGCGGCCGGGCGTGCTGGGTTGAGGCCTCCGATCTCACCCTCGCCGTCGGGGGCGCGGATGCCGGCGTAGGCGTCGCCGTAGTCGTTGAACTCCCAGCCGAATGCCGACTCGTAGAACGCTCGCGTCGCCGCGAGGTCCGTCACATTGATCTCGATGTAGCTGATCGCGTGGTGGATTTCGGTCATGTCTCGGACTCTAGAGGTGGTCGCCGACAGGCACCGATAGCCTCGGTGAGCGATGAGTGCGAACCCTCCCAAGCCCGAGACACTGCTGATCACCCTGACCGGCAAGGACCGGCCGGGCGTGACCTCCTCGATCTTCTCGACCCTGTCCCAAGCCGGTGTGGAGGTGCTCGACATCGAGCAGATCCTGCTGCGGCAGCGGCTGATCCTCGGTGTGCTCGTCACGGCGCCGCGCGACTGGAAGCGGCTGCGGACCGCCGTCGAGGCGACAGCGGCCGGGCTCGGCATGTCCGTCGAGATCGAGCGCGGCTCGGGTGACAACCGGTCGCGGGGCGAAGGCCGCTCGCACGTGACCGTGATCGGGAGCCCGCTCAAGGCCGGCGCGATGGCCGCGATCGCCGGCCGGATCGCCGACTGTGGCGGCAACATCGACCGGATCGAGCGGATGGCGCGCTACCCGGTGACCGCCATCGACCTCCACGTGTCCGGCGCCGACCCGGTGCTCCTGCGGGCGCTGCTCGCCACGGAGGCGTCCGCGCAAGGCGTCGATGTCGCCGTACAGCCCGCCAACCTGTTGCGCCGCGGCATGCGCCTGATCGTGCTGGACGTCGACTCCACCTTGATCCAGGGCGAGGTGATCGAGATGCTCGCGGCGCACGCCGGCTACGAGGCGGAGGTCGCGGAGGTGACCGAGTCGGCCATGCGGGGTGAGCTCGACTTCGAGCAGTCGTTGCGGGCCAGAGTGGCGCTGCTCGAGGGTCTCGACGAGTCGGTCATCGACCAGGTCTACCGCGACATCGTGATCACTCCCGGTGCGCGCACCATGGTCCGGACCCTGCGCCGTCTCGGCTACCGCTTCGCCATCGTGTCGGGCGGCTTCAGCCAGATCACCGACCGCCTCGCCGACGACCTCGGCATCCACTACGCGCGGGCCAACGAGCTCGAGATCGTCGACGGCAAGCTGACCGGCCGGATCGTCGGTGACGTGGTCGACCGGGCCGGGAAGGCCGCGGCGCTGCGGGAGTTCGCCGAGAAGGTGGGGGTCGAGGTGGCCGCCGTGATCGCCATCGGCGACGGCGCCAACGACCTCGACATGCTCAACGCCGCCGGTCTCGGCATCGCCTACAACGCGCGCCCCGTCGTGCGCGAGGCCGCCGACACGTCGGTCAACGTGCCGTACCTCGACGCGATCATGTATCTCCTCGGCATCTCCCGCGAGGAGATCGAGGCGGCCGATGCCGAAGCCGGCATCATCACCCCCTCGCCGCCTGTCTGAGGAGGTCGTCCGATGGCTGGAGGTCCGCGAAGCAGCAGCGTGCGCGCCCGCCCGGTCAGCCCCGGCCGACGTGAAAGGCGGCGACGGTCGCCGCACCCGGCGCCAGGTCTGCCCACGATCCCCCGAGCCTGAAGACCGCGACAGCGCTGGTCGGGAACCCGGTGACCATCGCGTTGCCGGCCTCGACGTCGCCCTCGCCGTCGTCGAGGAGCTGGGCGAGGTAGGCCATGGTCGGGTTGTGCCCGATCACGATCGCGGTGCCACACGCCTCATCCAGCGTGCGCAGCAGGTCGAGGGCGGTGTCGGGGTCGGCGGCGTACAGGCCGTGGTCGTACGCCGGCTCGAGGCTCCAGCCGGCCCCCGCGGCAACCGCCGCCCAGGTCTGCTGGGTGCGCGCGGCGGCGGAGACGACGGCATGGTCCGGCACGATCCCCTGGCCGGTCAGCCACCTGCCGGTCGCGGCTCCATCGGCACGACCGCGTGAGGACAGCTCACGTTCGAAGTCGGTCGGGCCGGCCTGCTCTGCCTTCGAGTGGCGCATGACCACCAAGGTCCGTGGGGGCGGGGGCACGAGTCCACTCTAGGCATCACCCTAAGGTTGCCCCTATGCCCAAGGGACCCCTGATGATCATCGGCGGCGCCGAGGACAAACTGCGCGGGCGCACCATTCTCAAGGAGTTCGTGAAGCGGGCTGGTGGCGCAGACGCCCGGATCGCCGTCATCCCCAGCGCGTCGTCCCTGGGCACCGAGGTGACCGAGGTGTACGACGCCCTCTTCCGTCGTGAGGGCGCGGCCGATGTCGTGGCGATCCGCCCGGAGAGTCGCGAGGACTCCCACGACCCGGCCCTGGTCGCGGCGCTGGACGACGTCACTGGGATCTTCATGACCGGGGGCAACCAGCTCAAGCTCTCCGCGATCGTCTGCGGCACGCCCCTGGGCGACGCGATCGTCTCGGCCCACGAGCGCGGGATCGTCGTGGCCGGCACCTCCGCGGGGGCCAGCATCCAGTCCAGCCACATGCTCGCCTTCGGCGGCCCCGGCGCCACGGCGAAGCAACGGATGACCCAGATGGCCGCCGGACTCGGGCTGGTGAGCTCCGCGGTCATCGACCAGCACTTCGACCAGCGCAACCGCTACGGTCGCCTGCTCATGATCGTCGCCCAGTCGCCGCAGCTGCTCGGGATAGGTGTCGACGAGGACACCGCCGCCGTGGTCGAGCACGAAGGACAGCACGAGGTGCTGCGCGTCGTCGGCAGGGGCGCGGTCACGATCCTCGACCCGGCCCGGATCACCACCAACGCGTTCGAGGCGAAGCGCTCAGCCCCGATCCTCGCCAGTGGGGTGATCCTGCACCTGCTGCCGGCCGGGTCGGCGTTCGACCTGACCGAGCGCAGCCTGATCGCCCAGGCAGCGGAGGTGACGGCGGAGGACGCAGCCGAGATAGCCGAGGCGGAGCACGACCTGCGGCAGATGGCGCGCGACATCGCCGCCGCCGACGCCTCGCCGAGCGCCCTGCGCCGCCGACTCGATCGCACCCGCAGGAAGCGCGTCCACGAGCAACCGGCTGAGACACAGGACGGAGTCACGTCATGACCGAACGCCCCACGCCCGACCTCACCATTCTCGAGACGCGTGTGTATCGCGGAGCCAACATCTGGTCCTACGAGAAGGCCATCCACCTGGTCGTCGACCTCGGCCGGCTCGAGGAGTTCCCGACCAACACCATCCCGGGGTTCACCGACCACCTGCTGGAGATGCTGCCCGGCCTGCGCGAGCACTCCTGCTCGCGGGGCAAGCGTGGCGGGTTCGTCGAGCGGCTCAATGAGGGCACCTGGCTCGGCCACGTCGCCGAGCACGCCGCCCTGGCCCTGCAGCAGGTCGTCGGACACGACATCCGTCGCGGCAAGACCCGAGGCGTCAAGGGCCAGAAGGGCCACTACAACGTGGTCTTCGGGTACGCCGACGAGCAGGTGGGCCTCGCGGCTGCCCGCCTCGCTGTGCGTCTCGTGAACCACCTGGTCGAGGCGGACCCCGACTTCGACTGGTCCGAGGAGCTCGAGTCGTTCATCCTGCGGGCCGAGCGCACGGCGTTCGGGCCGTCGACCCAGGCGATCCTCGACGAGGCGGTCTCCCGCGACATCCCGTGGATCCGCCTCAACCAGCACTCGTTGGTGCAGCTTGGCCAGGGCGTCCACGCCAAGCGGATCCGCGCCACCATGACCAGCGCCACCTCGGCGATCGCGGTCGACATCGCCTCCGACAAGGATCTCACCACCCGGCTGCTGGGCGCCGCCGGTCTGCCCGTGCCCAAGCAGGACACCGTCCGTAGTGCGGACGCTGCCGTCCGCGCGGCGGAACGGATCGGTTACCCCTGCGTGCTCAAGCCGCTCGACGGCAACCACGGCCGGGGTGTCTGCCTCGACCTGATGAGCGAGACAGATGTGCGCGAGGCCTTCGAGATCGCCAAGGAAGAGTCCCGGCGGGGCGTGATCGTGGTCGAGTCGCAGATCACCGGCAAGGACTACCGCTGCCTGATCATCGACGGCCGGGTGGCCGCCATCGCCGAGCGGGTGCCGGCCTCGGTGACCGGCGACGGCACCTCGTCGGTCCGGCAGCTGGTCGACCTGGCCAACGCCGACCCGCGTCGCGGTGTCGGCCACGAGAAGGTGCTGACCCGGATCAAGGTCGACGACGCGGCGATCGCGCGGGTGCGCGACCAGGGACTCGAGCTGGACGACGTACCGGCAGAGGGTCAGACCGTGAAGCTGGCGCTGACCGGCAACATGTCGACCGGCGGCATCTCCATCGACCGCACGTTCGAGGCGCACCCGGAGAACGTCGAGATCGCCGAGGAAGCCGCCCGGATGGTCGGCCTCGACATCGCGGGCATCGACTTCATCTGCCCCGACATCACCGAGCCGGTGCGCGAGACCGGGGGCGCGATCTGTGAGGTCAACGCCGCGCCGGGCTTCCGGATGCACACGCACCCGACCATCGGTGAGCCGCAGTTCATCGCCAAGCCGGTGGTGGACATGCTGTTCCCGCCGGGGGCGACCTCGCGGATCCCGATCGTGGCCGTGACCGGCACCAACGGCAAGACCACGACCTCGCGGATGATCAGCCACGTCTTCAAGGGCATGGGCCGCAAGGTCGGCATGACGTCGACCGACGGTGTCGTCATCGACGAGCGACTGATCATCCGGGCCGACGCGTCCGGGCCGCGGTCGGCGCGGATGGTGCTGCAGAACCCCCGCGTCGACTTCGCCGTCTTCGAGGTGGCGCGTGGCGGCATCCTGCGGGAGGGTCTCGGCTACGAGCGCAACGACGTCGCAGTCGTGCTCAACGTGCAGCCCGACCACCTGGGGCTGCGCGGCATCGACACCGTCGAGCAGCTGGCCGACGTCAAGGCCGTGCTGGTCGAGGCGGTGCCGCGTGACGGCCACGCCGTGCTCAACGCCGACGACCCGCTGGTACGCGAGATGCGCCGCCGCTGCTCGGGGCAGGTGGTGTGGTTCTCGATGGAGGAGCCCGGCTCCGAGACCCGCGAGATGATCGACGCCCACTGCCGTCGTGGTGGCAAGGCTCTGGTGCTGAACCCGTCCGAACGCGGCGAGATGATCGTCGTGAAGCACGGGCCGCGGGAGATGCAGCTGGCCTGGACCCACCTGCTGCCCGCGACCTTCGGTGGTCGGGCCCGGATGAACGTCCAGAACTCCCTCGCGGCTGCTGCTGCGGCCTTCGCTGCCGGCGCCCCGCTGCACGACATCAGGCAGGGCCTGCGCACGTTCTCCACGAGCTACTACCTCTCCCCCGGCCGCCTCAACGAGGTCGAGGTCAACGGTGTCAACGTGATCGTCGACTACTGCCACAACGCGCCCGGCATGCGGATGCTCGGTGACTTCGTGGACCGGGTGGGCGACTCCTTGGAGTCGTCGCACGAGCTGGCCCGGCCGTCGCGGATCGGCGTGATCGCCACCGCCGGCGACCGGCGCGACGAGGACATGCGCGAGCTCGGTGACATCGCCGCCCAGCACTTCGACGTCGTGATCGTGCGCGAGGACGTCGCCCTGCGCGGTCGCGAGCGCGGTGAGGTGTCCGGACTCGTTGCCGAGGGTGTACGCCGCGCCATGGACGCCGGTGCCCGTTGCAAGCAGGTCGAGGAGGTCACGCTGGAGATCGAGGCGGTGCGCCACGCCATGGCCCGCGCCAACCCCGGTGACCTGGTCGTGATCTGCGTCGACGAGCATGCCGCGGTGATGAGCGAGCTCGAGACCTGGTCGTCGCAGGCCCAGGCCGGCTCCGGCGTCTCCGAGGACGCCCCCGTCGCCGACCCCGACTACGTCGCTCCGGAGCTGCCGGAGCCGTCAGACGGCTGAGGCTGTTACCGGCTGGCCGATCACGAGATGAACCGTCGGCGAGGCGGCGGTGTAGTCCAGGTAGCCCCCTGGAGGAGTCCTCGTGTTGCGACCTACGACGATCGGCGCGTCAATGCTGACGCTGGTTCTACTAGCGACTCCGCCGGCAGCAGCCAAGGGCCCGACCCAGGTCGAGGTCCACGACCTGCGAACGGGATCGACCACTCTGCTCGACTTCCTCGACAGGGGCGAGATGGGGGCTCTCGAGGGGCTTGTGGGGTGGCCCGAGCGTTTAGGTGTGCCACGAGGAGTCGAAGGGGGCGGGCTCGAGCACGTTGCCACTCTCACGTGGGAGTACGGCGACGACATGCCGGCCTGGATCGACCGGATCTACACCGACGGCACGGGACCGGCTTGGGTGGAGCGGCGCGATCACCTCTCGGGGTCCGGGTCCGCCCACTGGGGCCGCTTGTCGGGGTACGCGTTCGAGGCAGTCCTCGCAGCGATCCAGGAACATGGCGATCCAACCTCGGGGGCCCTGCGTACACAACCGGCCCCGGCCAGTGACCCCACCGCTCCCTTCACGACGGCGGACTCGACCCGCGACCAGCGTCGCCAGACCCCGAGTGGTGGCTTGGATGCGCGCTCGCTCGCTTGGGGTGCGGGTCTGACCGCACTGTTGGCCGGCGTGCTTTTGCTCATTGCGAGGCTGCGACCCTCGCGGTCCACTCGAGCCGCAGACTAGGGTGCACCGCCGCCCGCGGCCCGCACCTTGACCGCGAGCTCCTCGGGAGAGTCGGCCGAGCCGCCTTGCTCGGCGATCCAGTCGTAGACCTCCTGGCGCTCCGCATGGCACATCAGCCCGACGACGTCGCCGGGAAGCGCCTGGCCGACCAGGGCGGAGAGGCTCGCCACCTCGGTGGGGTACGACGGGATGCCGGTGAGGCCCACCCGCGCGGCGCCGGCTGCCAGCAGCTCGTCGAGCTCCTCGACGGTCCGGCCCCGCAGGTAGCGCTCCTTGTGGCCGATCGCGACGACATCGCTGTCGCGCGCGGCGATCTCGGCGAGCTTCTCGATCAGGTCGTCCTGGCGGTCGCCCACGACGCCCAGTCCGAGGAGCAGGCGGCTGCCGGGCCGGCGTACGCCGTTCATGATCTCGAGCAGTGCCTCGAGTCCGGCTTCGTTGTGGGCCAGGTCGATCACGACCGAGACGTCACCGATGGAGAAGAAGTTCATCCGGCCGGGGTTGTGTTCCGCGTCAGGCCGGAAGCTGCGCAGGCCATCGATGACGGTCTCGCGGGCGATCCCGATCGCCAAGGCGGCGGACGCGGCAGCCAGGGTGTTCTCGACGTTGAAGCGCGACAGGCCGGCGAGGGTCATCGGCACGTCGACCAGTTCGATCAGCGGATCGGGGTCGCGGCCGGGAGCGAGCACCGAGACCCAGCCGTCGATCACCGTGGTGGCCCGGCCGCCGTCGTTGAGGGTCTCGCGGATCGCCGGCGAGTCCGGGTCGCGGCCGAACACCCACGGCTGCGCCTTGATCACGCCGCGCATCGCGAAGACCCGGGGGTCGTCGCCGTTGAGCACCGCCCAGCCGCTCTTGCGGGTGATCCGGGGCACCACCGACTTCACCTCGGCCAGCTGGTCCACGGTGTCGATGCCCTGCTGCCCCAGGTGGTCGGCCGACACGTTGGTGACCACCGAGACGTCGTTGCGGGTCAGCCCGATCCCCTTGAGCAGGATCCCGCCGCGGGCGGTCTCGGTGACCGCGAACTGCACCTCGGGATGCGCCAGCACCCGGCCCGCGCCGCTCGGTCCCGAGTAGTCGCCCTCCTCCACCATCCGGCCGTCGACGTAGATGCCGTCGGTGTTGGACCAGCCGACCAGCAGTCCCGACGTGCGCGCGATGTGGGCAATCATCCGCGACGTCGTGGTCTTGCCGTTCGTGCCGGTCACGGCGACCACCGGCACCTTCGGGGTCAGCGTGTGCGGCGCCGCACCCAGCTCGCTTGCTGCCACCGCCTCTGCTGCCCGGCTGACCGCCTCCTCGATCTCGGCCACCGAGCTCGGCGCGCCCTCCTGCACCGCGTCCAGCACCTCGGCGACAGCGCGTCCCATGGCCTGCGCCCGCTCCCGGTGTGCCCACGGGAAGGCGACGATGATGCGGTGCTGGTCGGAGGTCGGCCGCACCCGCACCGCCAGTCGCGACGTGCCCGACTCCTGGGCGATCGCGCGCACCAGCCGCCCGAGCGCCCGGAGGGCGAACCGCTGTCGGAACCCCGACTCCGGCGCCCCCGGCCTCGCACTGCGCAGCCCGATCCGCTGCGCGAACCTTGCCGCCCGCTCCTCCGAGACCGCACTCAGCCCGCTGATGTCGAGGGTCAGCTTGATCGCTGCGCGCGGGAAGTACAGGTTGGGCCCCTCGAGGACCCGCAGCTCGACCAGAGACGTCACCCGCACGACGCTATCGCTGACCCGTCAGAAGATCTTCTGACGGGTCAGCGGAAAAGTTGGGGTGGGGTCAGGCGCCCATCGCGTGGAAGCCGCCGTCGACATGCACGATCTCGCCGGTGGTCGACGGGAAGAGGTCGGAGAGGAGGGCGCAGACGGCCTTGGCGGTCGGCTCGTAGTCCTTGTTGTCCCAGCCGAGCGGGGAACGGTCCGACCACATCGACTCGAGCTCCTCGAAGCCAGGGATCGCCTTCGCGGCCAACGTGCGCAGCGGGCCGGCGGAGACCAGGTTGACCCGGATCCCGTCCGGACCGAGATCGCGGGCCAGGTAGCGCGAGCAGGACTCGAGGGCAGCCTTGGCCACGCCCATCCAGTCGTACGCCGGCCAGGCGACGGTGGCGTCGAAGGTCAGGCCGACCACCGAACCGCCCTCGGGCATCAAGGGGCGGCAGGCCGTGGCCAAGGACTTCAGCGAGTACGCCGACACCTGCACGGCCTGGGAGACGTCGTCCCACGGTCCCTCGAGGAACTTGCCGCCCAGGAGGGTCTCGGGGTTGCCGTAGGCGATCGAGTGCACGACTCCGTCCAGCCCGTCGACGTGCTCCCGCACGGCGTCCGGCAGCGCAGCGAGGTGTGCCTCGTCCGTGACATCGAGCTCGAGCACCGGCGGCTCCACCGGGAGCCGCTTCGCGATCCGGCGAGTGATGCCCAGCGCTCGGCCGAAGTTGGAGATCAGCACCGTGGCGCCCTGCTCCTGGGCCACCTTGGCAGTGGCGAACCCGATCGAGCTGTCCATGGTCACGCCAGCCACCAAGATGCGCTTGCCTTCGAGGATTCCGGTCATGTCAGTGCCCCATTCCGAGTCCACCGTCGACCGGGATGACTGCCCCGGTGACGTACGCCGCTCCATCACTTGCCAGCCAGGTGACCGCCGAGGCGACCTCGCTCGGGTCGGCGTACCGCCCCAGGGGCACCTGCGTCTTGATCGCCGACCGCTGCTCGTCGGAGAGCACTGCCGTCATGTCGGTCTCCACAAAACCGGGTGCGACCACGTTGGCCGTGATCGACCGCGAGCCGAGCTCCCGTGCGATCGAGCGGGCCACGCCCACCAGGCCCGCCTTGGACGCGGCGTAGTTGACCTGGCCCGGTGACCCGAGCAGCCCGACCACCGACGAGATGAAGATGATCCGGCCGCGGCGCAGGCGCAGCATCCCCTTGCTGGCGCGCTTGGCCAGCCGGAACGACCCGGTGAGGTTGGTGTCGATCACCGAGGACCAGTCGTCCTCCGACATCCGCAGCAGCAGCGTGTCGGCGGTGATGCCGGCGTTCGCCACCAGCACCTCGACCGGCCCGTGCGCCGCCTCGATCTCGGCGAAGGCCGCCTCGACAGCCGCTGGGTCGGTGATGTCGCAGGTCACGTCGAGGGCACCTTCGGGAGCCCCTCCGGACCGCGTGGTCACCGCCACCTTGTCGCCCAGGGCGATGAACGCCTCAGCAATGGCGCGGCCGATACCGCGGTTGCCGCCGGTCACGAGGACCGAGCGGGGTTCGTGACTGGGTTCGTTCGCTGGTTCGCTCACGTCCGCGACGCTATCGACTACCCCTCGGTAGACGAAAAGCGGCCTGCGTCGAGATCAGTCGTCCTCGAGCCGGAAGCCGACCTTCATGCCGACCTGGAAGTGCTCCACGCCGCCGTCCTTGACCTGACCCCGCACCTGGGTGACCTCGAACCAGTCCAGGTGGCGCAGGGTGCGCGAGGCGCGCTCGATCCCGTTGCGGACGGCGTCGTCGATGCCGGTGGGCGAGGTGCCGACGATCTCGGTCACGCGGTAGGTGCGGTTGGACATGGAGCCTCCGGTCGTAGACGTGATCGGCCCGACCAGGCGGGCCATCTGGCCCCAGGGTAGCGACGTACAGTGGAGGCATGAGCCGCGACCGGAGGCGCGAGGAGCACGCCGTCCGGATCACGACGGCCGCGACCAGCCGCAACGAGGACATCGCGGGCCGCCAGCGCCGCTACCTCATCTCCATGGGCATCCGCACGGTCTGCTTCGTGGCCGCGGTGATCGTCGGCCACGGCGTCCTGATGTGGATCCTGATCGCGGCAGCGCTGCTCCTGCCGTACGTCGCCGTCGTGATGGCCAACGCCGCCTCGTCGAAGACCGACGACTTCGCCCTGCAGCGGTCCGCCTTCGACACCCCCGAGCTCCAGAGCCGCCCGAGCTCGCCGGAAGGACCCTGACGTGCCCGACCCGACCGTCGACACCTGCTCGGCCAAGGGCTGTCAGTCGACCGCCGTGTGGCAGCTGCTGTGGAACAACCCGAAGCTGCACACCCCGGAACGCCGCAAGATCTGGCTCGCCTGCGAGGACCACCGGGAGTCCCTGTCGGACTTCCTCGGGGCCCGAGGCTTCCTCAAGGACGTCGTGCCGCACCCCGCGGGAGCCAGCGCGCCCTAGTGGTCGTGAGTCCGCCTACCCGCCGATGGCCGACATCGGCCGGTCGGGCTGGAGGAACGACGGGTCGTCGATGCCGTGGCCGGCCGCCTTGCCCCGCATCGCCACGACCCAGCGGTCGGCCAGGTCGGCGTCCGAGGCGCCGCCGCGCAGGGCGGCGCGGAGGTCGGACTCGGAGCGGGCGAACAGGCAGTTGCGCACCTGGCCGTCGGCAGTGAGCCGGACCCGGTCGCAGTCGCCGCAGAAAGGCCGCGTGACCGAAGCGATCACGCCGACGGTGGCCGGACCCCCGCCGACCAGGAACAACTCAGCAGGCGCACTCCCCCGCGGCTCGACGGCGGGTGTCAGCACGAAGTCGCGCTGCAGCCGCTCGAAGATCTCGTCGGCCGTGATCATGCCGTCGCGGGACCATCCGTGCTGGGCGTCCAACGGCATCTGCTCGATGAACCGCAGCTCGTAGCCGCGGTCGAGACACCACTGGAGCAGCTCGCTCGCCTGGTCGTCGTTGACGTCGCGCATCAGTACGGCGTTCACCTTGACCGGCCCGAGGCCCGCGGCCTCCGACGCGGCCAGCCCGGCGACCACGTCGTGGAGACGGTCGCGGCGAGTGATGGTGTGGAACGTCTCGGCACGCACGCTGTCGAGGCTGACGTTGACCCGGTTCAGGCCGGCCGTCGCCAGGGCCTGAGCCGTCTTGGCGAGGCCGAGGGCGTTGGTCGTGATGGAGAGCTCGAGGTCGGGGTCAAGGGCCCGCACCTGACGCACGATCTCGACCAGGCCGCGGCGCACCAGCGGCTCGCCGCCGGTGAACCGGACCTCGCGGATCCCGAGCCGCTCGACGCCGATCCGCACCAGGCGCACCACCTCGTCGTCGGTGAGCACCTCGTCGCCGGGCAGCCAGTCGAGTCCCTCGGCGGGCATGCAGTAGGAGCAGCGCAGGTTGCAGCGATCGGTCAGCGACACGCGAAGGTCGCTGGCGACGCGGCCGTAGCTGTCCTCGAGCGGTTGCACCTGCATCACCCCAGCCTACGTGCCTGACCTACGCTCGGAGCCGTGCGTTCGTTCCGCTTCCTGCTGAGCCGCCGCTGGCTGCTGTTCGGGCTGGCGGTCGTGGCTGCTCGCCTGGGCGGCCTGGTGGCTGGGCCAGTGGCAGTTCCACCGCCTCGAGGACCGCCAGCAGCGCAACGCCGTCGTGCGGGCCAACGAGGACAGGCCCCCGGCTCCCGTCGACGACGTGCTGTCCCCTGGCCGGGCCGTCCCCGACGACGCGGAATGGCGCGTGATCACGGCCACCGGCACCTACGACGCCGTAGACACCGTGATCGTGCGCTACCGCACCCGCGACGGATCCTCGGGGGTCGACTCCGTGGTGCCCCTCGTCACGGGCGACGGCACCGCCCTGCTGGTCGACCGGGGCTGGCTGCCGACCCAGGGCTCGGACATCCCGGCGCCTGCCGACGTACCTGCCCCGCCCGAGGGGGAGGTGACCATCACCGGTTGGGTCCGCGCCGACGGCACCGGTGACAGCATCGCGGTCGACGACCAGTCGACCCGGGCGATCTCGAGCGTGGCGATCGGGGAGGCGCTCGACCGCGAGGTGTACGGCGGGTTCGTCGAGCTCCGCTCGGAGGACCCCGAGCCGGAGGAGCCGCTGGAGCCCGTGGAGCTGCCCGAGCTCGACAACGGACCCCACTTCTTCTACGGCCTCCAGTGGTGGTTCTTCGGAGTGCTCGCGATCTTCGGTTTCGGCTACCTTGCCTACGACGAACGCAAGCGCGGGCCCCGGGGCCAGCGCCCCGGCGCCCAGAAGGGCGGCTCGAAGGCTCAGCCGACCACGGGCGCGTCGTCGCGGAACTGAGTGCGGTAGAGGTCGCTGTAGAGCCCACCGCGGCTGACCAGCTGCTCGTGGGTGCCGAACTCCACGATCCGGCCTCCGTCGAGCACCAGGATCTGGTCGGCATTGCGGACCGTCGACAGCCGGTGCGCGATCACCAGCGACGTCCGGCCTTCCAGCGCCGCGTCGAGCGCGCGCTGCACGGCCGCCTCCGACTCGCTGTCGAGGTGGGCGGTGGCCTCGTCGAGCACCACGATCGCCGGCGCCTTCAGCAGCAGCCTGGCAATCGCCAGCCGCTGACGTTCCCCGCCGGAGAGCCGGTAGCCGCGGTCGCCGACCACGGTGTCGAGACCGTCGGGCAGGGCCCGCACCAGGGTGGCGATCTGGGCCGCCTCGAGTGCACTCCACGTCTCGTCGTCGGTGGCGTCGGGTCGCGCGTAGAGCAGATTGGCCCGGATGGTGTCGTGGAACATGTGGGCGTCCTGGGTGACGTAGCCGACGACGTCCTCGAGCGACTGCAGCGTCACGTCGCGCACGTCGTGTCCGCCGACCCGCACGGCGCCGTTGTCGACGTCGTAGAGCCTGGCCACGAGGTTGGTGACCGTGGTCTTGCCGGCACCGGACGGGCCGACCAGGGCCACCATCTGCCCGGCCTCGGCGACGAAGCCGACGTCGTTGAGCACCTGGGTGTTGTCGCGCGACTCGGCCCGAGCCACGGCCTCCAGGGAGCCGAGGGAGACCTCGTCGGCGCGCGGGTAGGTGAACGACACGTGGTCGAACTCCAGCCGGCCGGACTCCTTCGGCAGCACGAAGGCGTCGTGCTTCTCCTGGATGAGCGACGGCAGGTCCAGCACCTCGAAGACCCGCTCGAAGCTGACCAGCGCCGTCATGATGTCGATCCGCACGTTGGAGAGCCCCTGCAGCGGGCCCAGCAGGCGCAGCAGCAGGGTCGCCAGGGCGAGCAGCGTGCCGACGGTCAGGGTGCCGTCGATCGCGAGGTGGCCACCGAAGCCGTAGACCATCGCCGTCGCGAGGGCCGGCACAGCCATCATGGTGGCGCCGAAGATGCGAGTGATCAACGAGATCCGCACACCGAGGTCGCGGACCACGGCCGCCTTGTCCGCGAACAGCACGTCTTCCTCGCCGCGCCGGCCGAAGAGCTTGAGCAGCATCGCGCCGCCGACGTTGAAGCGTTCGGTCATCAGGTTCCCGAGATCGGCGTTGCCGTCCATCTGGCGGCGGGTGAGACCTGCCAGGCGCCCGCCGACCCAGCGCGAGACGAGGAACAGCATCGGGAACAGCACCAGGCACATCAGGGTGACCTGCCAGCTGAGCGCCAGCATGGCGATGCCGACCACCACCACCGCGATCGAGTTGGAGACGGTGCTGGACAGGGTCGAGGTGAAGGCGCGCTGGGCGCCGATCACGTCGTTGTTGAGACGCGAGACGAGCGCTCCGGTCTGGGTGCGGGTGAAGAAGGCCAGCGACTGACGCTGGACGTGTCCGAAGACCTTGGTGCGGAGGTCGAAGATGAGCCCTTCACCGATGCGGGAGGACAGCCACCCGGCAGCGACGGCCAGGACGGCGCTGAAGACGACCACGCCGGCCATGGCGAAGGCGAGGGCTGTCACCAGCCCGCCGTTGCCTGCCAGGATGCCGTCGTCGACGATCCGCAGCACCAGCAGCGGCATGACCACGACCATGGCGGCGTCCACGACGGTGAGGGCAAGGAAAACGCTGATCAGGCGCCGATGGGGACGGGCGAAGCCGAACACCCGGCGTACCGTGCCCGGGTCGATCCGGTTGTCCACGACACTCCGGTCGGACCGGATGTGACGCCACGCGGCCGCGCCTGGATGCATCGACGACATGGCGTCCTCCTTCGTGCTCGGCTGTCTATCGGGCCCCGAGGAGCTCCCGGAACCTCCGGGTCTGCGCCTCTCGCTCGAGGCGCCGCTGCTCATCCAGGTCGCGCTCTGCCACTCCCAGCAGCAGAGCCTTGGTCTCGGTGACCGCGCCGTGCGGCGCGGCGGTCAGGGCACCCACCAGGTCGGCCACAGTGGCGTCGAGGTCGGCCAGGGGGACCATTGCGGACGCCAACCCGATCTCGACGGCCTCGGCAGCTCCCACCATCCGCGCGGTCGCGCAGATCTCGAGTGCTCTGGCGTAACCAACGCTCTCCACCAGCGGTTTTGTTCCCGTCAGGTCCGGCACCAGGCCGAGCGCGGCCTCCTTCATGCAGAACTGGGCGTCGTCGGCGACCACCCTCAGGTCACACGAGAGCGCCAGCTGGAAGCCCGCGCCGATGGCGTAGCCCTGCACCGCGGCGATCGAGACGAACCTCGGGTCGCGCAGCCAGGTGAACCCCCGCTGGTAGTCGTCGATCGTGGCGCTCATGCCGGCGTCGTCAAGGCCCATCAGGTCGGCCACCGTCTCCTGGCCGTCGCCACCAGACGGGTCGAGCATGGAGCGGTCGAGGCCAGCCGAGAACGCCTGCCCGTTGCCGCGTACGACGACGACCCGGACGTCGTCAGGGATCTCCTCGGCCAGCGCGGCCATGGTGCGCCACATCGTGGGTGTCTGGCTGTTGCGCTTCTCGGGCTTGTCGAGGGTGACCGTGGCGACGAGACCGTCCACGGAATAGAGGAGTCCGGCCTGCGCGAGCCGCTCGGGAGTCATGACCGGAGTCTAGAGACGGCCACCGACGCCACTCCGAAGGGAGTCAGGCCAGCGAGACCAGGTCGGCGTAGCCGTCGTTCCAGAGATCCTCGTCGCCGTCGGGCAGCAACAGCACCCGGTCCGGCTGCAGGGCGCGAACGGCGCCCTCGTCGTGCGTGACCAGGATGATCGCGCCCTCGTAGGTGCGGATGGCCTCCAGCACCTCTTCGCGCGACGCCGGGTCCAGGTTGTTGGTCGGCTCGTCGAGGAGCAGCACGTTGGCGCTCGAGACCACCAGGCTGGCCAGCGCGAGCCGCGTCTTCTCGCCGCCCGAGAGCACGCTGGCCGACTTGTTGGCGTCGTCACCGGAGAACAGGAAGGCGCCGAGCACCGAACGGGTCTCGGTGTCGGTGAGCTGAGGAGCTGCGCTCTGCATGTTCTCCAGCACCGTTCGGCCGGTGTCGAGCGTCTCGTGCTCCTGGGCGTAGTAGCCCAGCTTCAGGCCGTGGCCCGGCAGCACCTTGCCGGTGTCGGAGGTGTCGACCCCCGCGAGGATCCGCAACAGCGTGGTCTTGCCGGCCCCGTTGAGGCCGAGGATCACGACGCGTGAGCCACGGTCGATGGCCAGGTCGACGTCGGTGAACACCTCGAGCGACCCGTAGGACTTCGAGAGCTCCTCCGCGGTGAGGGGCGTCTTGCCGCAGGGCGCGGGGGCGGGGAACTTGATCCGCGCGACCTTCTCGGCCTGCCGCTCGCCCTCGAGGCCGGCCATCATCTTCTCGGCGCGCTTGAGCATCGACTGGGCCGCCTGCGCCTTGGTTGCCTTCGCCCGCATCCGGTTGGCCTGGTCGGTGAGCGTCTTGGCCTTGTTCTCGGTGTTCATCCGCTCGCGCTTGCGCCGCTTCTCGTCGGTCTCGCGCTGCTGGAGGTAGGCCCGCCACCCCATGTTGTAGATGTCGATCTCGGCCCGGTTGGCGTCCAGGTGCAGCACCCGGGTGACGCAGCGCTCGAGCAGGGCGGTGTCGTGGCTGATGATCACCAGCCCGCCTTGGTAGGCGACCAGGAAGTCGCGCAGCCAGACGATCGAGTCAGCGTCGAGGTGGTTGGTGGGCTCATCCAGCAGCAGCGTCTCCGCACCCGAGAAAAGGATCCGCGCGAGCTCGACCCGACGCCGCTGGCCACCTGAGAGCGTGTGCAGCGGCTGGGAGAGCACCCGGTCCTCGATGCCGAGGGAGTTCGCGATCTGAGCGGCCTCGGACTCGGCGGCGTACCCGCCACCGGCGTGGAGATCGTTGTCGGCCCGCGTGTAGCGACGCATCGCGCGGTCGCGCACGTTGGGGTCGTCGCTGCCCATCTCGGCCTCGGCCTCCCGCATCCGGCGTACGGCGTCGTCGAGGCCGCGGGCGGACAGGATGCGTTCGCGGGCGAGGATGTCGGGGCCGCCGGTGCCGGGATCCTGCGGGAGATAGCCGACCTGACCGGTCGCCTGGACCGTCCCGGAGGCCGGCAGGCCCTCTCCGGCGAGGATCTTGGTGAGCGTGGTCTTGCCGGCCCCGTTGCGACCGACGAGACCGATCTTGTCCCCCGCGGCTACGCGGAACGACACGTCTTCCATCAGCAAGCGAGCCCCGGCTCGGACCTCGAGCTGGTGGGCGGTGATCATGATTGGCCCTAGTGTTTCACTATGCGTTTCAACCCGAAGGCCCGGCTCGACCGTGGCCGCGTGCAGGACACCGGTCAGGGCCGTGGAAGCGGCGGCATGGGCGGCGCCGGGATGCGGCTGCCGATCCCCGGAGGCATCGGTGGCGGCAGCATCGGCGGCATCATTGTCATTGTCCTGGTGTACGTGGCGATCCAGTTCCTCGGCGGCGGCACCGAGTACTCCACCTCCCGGCTCTCCGACGCCTCGGACACCGGGCGCTACGACGAGTGCAAGACCGGCGAGGACGCCAACAACAGCCAGGACTGCGCCCGCGTCGCCGTGGAGAACTCGCTCACCGACTACTGGGGCGACGAGCTCGGCGGTGACTTCCAGGCCGAGGACAAGCTGGTCACCTTCAGCGGTTCGGTCGACACGGAGTGCGGCGGGGCCACCTCCGCGGTCGGCCCGTTCTACTGCCCGGCCGACAACCGGATCTACCTCGACACCACGTTCTTCGACGAGGTGCTCGAGCGTCAGCTGGGCGGCCCGGACGGTGGGTTCGTCGAGTTCTACGTGCTGGCCCACGAGTACGGCCACCACATCCAGAACATCACCGGGCAGATGGGCAAGGTCCGGTCGCAGCAGACAGGGCCGCAGAGCGACGCGGTCCGCCTCGAGCTCCAGGCCGACTGCTACGCCGGCATGTGGGCCAAGGCCGCCACCAGCACCGAGGACGCGCAGGGCGAGGTGCTCATCGCCGAGCTCACCCAGGACGACATCAAGCTGGCCATCGAGGCGGCCGAGGCAGTCGGAGACGACCGCATCCAGGAGAAGACCCAGGGTCAGGTGACCGAGGAGAGCTGGACCCACGGGTCGTCCGCCATGCGCGAGAAGTGGTTCCTGGTCGGCTTCGAGGAGGGCTCGCTCAGCGCCTGCGACACCTTCGCCGCCGACAAGGTATGAGCTGATTTCTCGCTGACCCGTCAGAAGATCTTCTGACGGGTCAGCGGTCCATCAGCGCTTCGATCAGCGGGAACTGGCGCTGGAGCGTGCGTAGGTGAGGGGCGACCGCAGGGTGGCGGTACTTGCCCGCGAGGGCGCCTTCTCCCCCGGCCACCCGCGCCAGCGCCCACTCGGCGCGGCTGAGGGCGGTGTAGACGGCGGCCACCCGAGCGCCGAGCTCGACCTGCTCGCGGGTGGCGATGGGGTCGGGGAGCCCGATCAGGTAGGCCTCGACCAGCGGTTCGAAGTCCTCGCGTGCCGAGAGCGCGAAGTAGCCGAGGTCGGCACCGACGGGGCCGATGCCGAGCGTCGCCCAGTCGATGGCGATCACGTCGTCGCCCGAGCGCCCCGGCAGGTTGGCAGGCGTCGGGTCGCCGTGCTGGGGCACCTGGGGCAGGGCGTCGAGCACGTCGAGAAAGGTCGTACGCCGTCGCCAGAGGTGGTCGGCCACGTCGGCCACGGTGGTCCGGGCCAACGTGGGCCAACCGCCGTTGCGCTCGGTGCGCAGCAGGCGGTCGCGCAGCTGGTTGCGGGAGAGGTAGCGCGGCCGGGGCAGGTCGCTGCCGGCGAACCTCCCGAGCGCCATCACCACGAACAGGCCGGGCAGGGCGTCGTCCTCGACCCACTCCTGGGTGACGGTGATCCCCTCGGCGTCCTCCTCGATGGCGGCCGGCGTGGGACGGAGCCCGGGAGTCGCGACCGTGATGCCGGAGCCGAGCACGTCGGCCTCGCGCCGCCAGTAGGCGAAGTGGGCGGGATCGCTCAGCTCGTCCGGGTCGTCCGGCCCGGGAGCGGCGAGCCGCTTGATGACCACCGGCTGCCCACCCAGGGCGGTGCGCCAGACGCCGACGGTCGAGGGGCCGGTGCCGCCAGGAAGAGCCAGCCACTCCGTCTCTGGCTGCCAGCCGGGCGTGTCCACGGGTTCGAAACTACTTCACGTCGCGCCTGGAAGGGCCGAACTGCGCCGTGGGCTCTCAGGCGTTCCGGACCTCGATCCGCACCGCCTGGGCATCGGCGACGGCCGCTTCCAGGATCGCCCGCTTCGGGTCGGGCACCGGCAGCCATGGCTCGACGACGGTCATCCCCTTGAGCCGCGGGTCGGCCAGCACCTCCTCGACGGCGGGCCGGTCGCCGCCCACCACGAGCGGGCCGGGGCTGGAGGATCCGGGCCGCGTGGTCGGCTGCGGCCTCGTAGGCCTGGCGCGCCTGGTTGTCCCGGCGCCGGGCGAAGCGCTGCTGCGACTGGCCGCCCGCCTTGGTGCGGCCCTGCACGTGCCGCTGCCCGACCTTCGACTCGACGGTCGCCCCGGCTTCGAGGCGAGCCACAGCGAAGCCGCCCTTGCGCACCAGCAGGATGCCCCAGCCCGCCGGCGCCACGATCGCCGCCGCGAAGGCGAGCGGGGTCCGGCGGGCCGGCGTACACGGCGGCGAACGGGAGTCGGGCGGCGAAGTCCGATCCGTCCTCCGAGACGCCGGTCAGCGCCCCGTCTCGCACCTGCAGCTCCGTGGCGCCGTGGCGGATCTCGAAGTTTGCGACCCAGCGCTCGATCCGGCTGCGCGGAACGAGGATGCTGGGCACGTGGGCGACGGTAGCGAAGACAGCGGACACAGACAGGGAACCCGACCGGGCGCTGCCGCGTGACATAGGTGTGGACAACGATGAGGTCGCGACGATCTACGCCGTGACCGGGCCGCGGCTGATCGGGCTGCTGACGGCGATGAGCGGGTCCCGGACGGAGGCCGAGGAGGTCGCCCAGGACGCGTTCGTCAAGCTGCTCGAGAAGTGGTCCCGAGTGCGCGAGTACGACGACATCGAGGCCTGGTTGCGCACCGTGGCCGTGCGGATGATGATCTCGCGCTACCGCCGCCGGAAGGTGGCCACGCTCGGGCTGGGCCGCCTGGCCTCGGGCTCGGAGACCTCCATCGCCGGACCGACACCTGCCCGGCTGGACGTGGCTGCGGCTCTGGCGTCGCTGCCGCTCAGCTCGCGGGCGGTGGTGCTCCTGCATCACGTCCACGACCTGCCGGTCGACGAGGTCGCGGCCCTGCTGCGGCTGCCGGTCGGCACGGTCAAGTCCAGGCTGTCGCGCGCCCGCGCGGCGATGGCCCCCCTGCTCACCGACACGGAAGTGCCCACCACGCCATGACTGACTTCGATAGCGAGCTGTCGGCCCACGTCGACGGCCTCACCCCGCCCGTCCCGCCGCCGTACGACGACGTGGTCGCCCGGCGCGGGCGCCGGCGCAATCGGCGTCGCGCCGTCGTCGGCACAGTGGGGTCGGCCGCGGTGGTCGCCGCGATCATCGTGGGCGCCTCCGCACTGCGTCCCGACGGGAACGCCGAGGAGCCACCGGTGACCGCGCCCGACACCTCGCCTCCCTCGGTTGCCGTCGACGCCATCCCGGACGTCGCCCCGGAGTGGGACGAGCAAGGCGCGCCCCCGATCGTGCTCCAGCTCGACGGCCGCCAGGTCGTCCTGGAGCCCTGGACCAGCTGCTACGGCAACATGTGCGCCGACGGGATGCCGGTGCCACCCTTCGAGAGTGCTGGCGACCGCGACCTGGTGCCGTTCTCGTTCCCGCTGAAGGACTGGACCTTCGAAGCCACCTTCACCCCCTCAGCCGAGGGTGAGTGCGAGCGGGCGATCACGGTCCCGGCCGACAAGATCGGTGACTACACGTTCGCGATCCCGGCGGCCGGCCCTCCCGGCTCCTACGACGTCAATGTCTTCGGTCAGGGTCCGGGCGGGGACGTGGTCACGACGTTCGCGTGGGCGACATCGATCAGCGGTGACGCGCCGGAGCCCAGTGGCTACGTCGGACTCGTCTCCGACGACGGTGACGGCACCGTCGCCTACCCCCTGGAGCTGGGCCTGAAGGATCTTGCCACGACCCCGCGGAGCGCCAGCGCGACGGTGACGGTGACGGCCGCGGACGGCGCGACGAAGGCTTACGGACCGTTCACTCCCGAGAAGGGCTGCTTCGGAGTCGGCCAGGTCTTCTTCCGGGAGCCCGGCAACGGCGGCGGCGCGGCGTTCGACCTCGGGCCGGCGCCGTACGACTACCGCGTCGAGGTCACGCTCGACGGCACGACGTACGTCGGCACGGCGGTGTGGCCGCGGGACGAGAAGCCGGACGAGGCGCCGTACACGACGCTGACGTTCGACCCGCCGCTGCCTGCCTACACCGGCTGATCGGCCCCTTCGGGGAGCGGGTACAGCACCTCGAAGCGCTCGAGGACGACCGGCATGTCGGGACGGAAGCCCCGGCCGTGCGGGTCGTGGTCGCGGAAGAACTGCTCGTGGCCTGCGCGCCAGGAAGCAAGGGTGCGGTCTCCCTCACCCTCGGCCAGGGCGTGCTCGTCGGTGACCTGGTCGAACGGCACAACCTGGACGTCGGTCGTGGCCACCAACGCCCGCGGGTGTCCCTCACCGTCGAGCACGATGCCCAGGACGCCCGGCTCCGGCAGGGCCTCACCCTCCGCGGTGTAGTCCTCGCCAGCACTGGCCGTGGCCGTCTTGACGCCGCTGGCCACCAGGTCGGCCAGCTCGGTGGACTGCTCGGGAGTCGCCCCGAACGACCACGCCGGCGGCATCACGGAGGCGAGCGGAGTCGGGCCGAAGTAGCCCGGCAGGTTGTCGAGCCGCGCCTGCCGGCTGGCCATGGCCCAGAAGCTGTGGATCTCGTCGGAGACTTCGGTGGGCTCAGTTTCAGACATTGAAGCCAAGAGCACGCAGCTGCTCGCGGCCGTCGGGGGTGATCTTGTCGGGCCCCCAGGGCGGCATCCACACCCAGTTGATGGCGACGTCGTTGACGATGCCTTCGAGGGCGGAGTTGGTCTGGTCCATGATCACGTCGGTCAACGGGCAGGCCGCGGACGTCAGGGTCATGTCGAGGACGACGTTGTGGCCCTCGTCGAGGTGCACGTCGTAGACCAGGCCGAGGTCGACCACGTTGATGCCGAGCTCGGGGTCGACGACGTCCTTCATCGCCTCGGTCACGTCGTCGATCGTGACGGTCGCGGTGCCGCCGCCCGCGGCCTCCGGGACGTCAGGCAGGTCGCCGTGTTCGATCTTTTGGGCATCAGCCATGGTTTGTTTCCTCCAGCGATTGGGCGGTGGCGTCTTTCCAGGCCATCCACGACAGTAGCGCGCACTTGACGCGCGCCGGGAACTTGGCGACGCCGGCGAAGGCGATGCCGTCCTCCAGCACGTCCTCGTCGGGTACGACGGTGCCCTTGCCCTGCATCAGGGTCAGGAACTCCTGGTGGATCGACATGGCCTCGTCGACCGACTTGCCGATCACCAGGTCGGTCATCACCGAGGCGCTGGCCTGGGAGATGGAGCAGCCGACGGCGTCGTAGGACACGTCGTCGACGACACCGTCCACCACGTGCACGCGCAGCGTCACCTCGTCACCACAGGTCGGGTTGACGTGGTGCACCTCGGCCTCGTACGGGTCACGAAGTCCCTTGTGGTGGGGATTCTTGTAGTGGTCGAGGATGATCTCTTGGTAGAGGGAGTCGAGCCCTGGGTCAGAAGTAGAAGTCATCTCACTCAACTCAACTTGAAGTACGAGCGGGTGTATTCCAGCCCCTCGACGAGCGCGTCGATCTCGGCCGGCGTCGTGTAGAGGTACGACGACATCCGGGTCGAGCTCTGCACCCCGAAGCGGGCGTGGGCGGGCTTGGCGCAGTGGTGGCCGGCGCGCACGGCGATGCCGCGCGAGTCGAGCACCTGCGCCACGTCGTGGGGGTGCACGCCGTCGATCTCGAAGGAGATCGCTCCCCCGCGGTCGGTCGCGTCGAGCGGTCCGAGCACGCTCAGCCCCTGCACCGTCGCCAAACCGGACAGTGCGTAGGCCGTGATGGCGTGCTCGTGGTCGCGGATCGCGTCCATGCCGATGTGGGCCAGGTAGTCGACTGCCGCGCCGAGCCCGACGGCCTGGACGATCGGCGGCGTGCCGGCCTCGAACTTGTGCGGGATGCCGGCGTACGTCGACCGCTCCATACTGACGGTCTCGATCATCTCGCCGCCCCCCAGGAACGGCGGCAGCTGGTCGAGGATCTCGCGCTTGCCCCAGAGCACGCCGATGCCGGTCGGGCCGACGACCTTGTGACCGGTGAAGGCCAGCAGGTCGGCGCCACTGGCCACGACGTCGACGGGCAGCTGTGGCACGGCCTGCGAGGCGTCGAGCACCACGATCGCGCCGACCTCGTGGGCGCGACGGGCGATCTCGGCGACGGGGTTGATGGTGCCGAGCATGTTGGAGACCCAGGTCAGCGAGACGACCTTGGTGCGCTCGTTGATCAGCTGGTCGAGGTTCGACAGGTCCAGCCGGCCCTCGTCGGTGAGCCCGAACCAGCGCAACGTCGCGCCCTTGCGCTCGGTCAGCAGCTGCCACGGCACGATGTTGGAGTGGTGCTCCATCTCGGAGATGACGACCTCGTCGCCGGCACCGATGGCCAGGTCTCCCTGGGCCCACGCCAGCGTGTTGGCCACCAGGTTGAGCGCCTCGGAGGCGTTCTTGGTGAAGATCACCTCGTCGCGCGAGGGCGCCCCGATGAAGGCGGTCACCTTGTCGCGCGCCGCCTCGAACGCCTCGGTCGACTCCGCACCGAGCTGGTGCATCGCGCGGGCGATGTTGGCGTTGTGGCGCTCGAGGTGGTCGACCATCGTGTCGATGACGACCTGCGGCTTCTGCGAGGTGTTGGCGCTGTCGAGGTAGACCAGGCCCTGCCCGTTAGCGAGCGTGCGCTCGAGGATCGGGAAGTCCTTGCGGATGACCTCCAGCTCGGGGAGGAGGCCGGTCAGCTCGCTCATGGTCAGACCGCGGCCCGGAGGTACTTGTCGTAGCCCTCGGCTTCTAGCTGCTCGGCGAGCTCGGGGCCGCCCTGCTCGGCGATCTTGCCGTCGACGAAGACGTGCACGAAGTCGGGCTCGATGTAGCGCAGGATCCGGGTGTAGTGCGTGATCAGCAGGACACCCTTGCCCTCCTGCTTGCGGAAGCGGTTGACGCCGTCCGAGACGACCTTCAGGGCGTCGATGTCGAGGCCGGAGTCGGTCTCGTCGAGGATCGCGACCTTCGGGTTCAGCAGCTCGAGCTGGGCGATCTCGTGGCGCTTCTTCTCGCCACCGGAGAAGCCCTCGTTGACGTTGCGGGTGCCGAACGTGGGGTCCAGGTTGAGCTGCTCGAGCGCGGCGTTGACGTCCTTGACCCAGGTGCGGAGCTTGGGCGCCTCGCCGTCGAGGGCGGTCTTCGCCGTACGCAGGAAGTTGGAGACCGAGACACCCGGCACCTCCACGGGGTACTGCATCGCCAGGAACAGCCCGGCCCGCGCACGCTCGTCGACCGACATGGCCAGCACGTCGACACCGTCGAGGGTCACCGAGCCGCCGGTGATGTCGTACTTCGGGTGGCCGGCGATGGAGTAGGCCAGCGTGGACTTGCCCGACCCGTTGGGGCCCATGATCGCGTGGGTCTCGCCGTCCTTGATGGTCAGCGTGACGCCCTTCAGGATCTCCTTCGGGCCGTCGTCGGTGGTGACCGAGACCTGCAGGTCCTTGATCTCAAGCGTGCTCAT
>CAWJRK010000003.1:0-110512 GCA_963845215.1 uncultured Actinomycetota bacterium | reverse complement strand
GCCGTGCCGCGGGTGTCCATCACCTGCCAGCTCCCTGTCGCCTCGTCGAACCGGCAGGAGACGACCTCGATGCCGGTGCGGACCAGGTCGAGCAGACCTTCGCGACCGGCCGCCTCCCGGAGGTAGGCCAGGATCTCCGGCTGGGGCGAGTAGCGGCGGCCCCAGGCGGGGTTGATCGCCCACGACCAGGAGTACAGGGGTGAGGGCACGTCGCAGGCTGCACCGGGATAGGTGTTGTCCCGCCACACCCCGCCGACGGAGTCGGCTCGCTCGAGGACGGTGATGTCGTCGATGCCTTGATCGCGTAGGGCGCGGGCCGCGCCCAGACCGCCGAAGCCGGCCCCGATGATGACGACACGTGTGCTCATGCGACGAAACTAGGCCGTCGCGGCGACCCGCGGCAGGCTTAGGGCGGGTTCCGATCCATAATTCCGGCCATGACCTCGCCGCGGATGGAGCCGCCGGCCGCGCGCGACTGGGAGTTCCCGCGCAGTGCAGCCGGGCTCGGCGTCCTGATCGCCTACGCCGGTCGGAAAGGGATCGCGCGCCGCGCGGTCCTCGCCGGCACGGGGCTCGCCGACCAGCCGATCGGGCCCTCGGCCGAGGTCACTGCGGGCCAGGAGCTGCGGGTGGTCCGTAACCTCTGCCGCCTGGTGGGTGACGACGCCGGTGCCGAGCTGGGCCGCGCGTACGACCTCGCGACGTTCGGCGCGTTCGGGTTCGCGGTGCTGTCCAGCCGGACGGTGCACGAGGCGATGAACGTGGCACTGCGCTTCATCGACCTGAGCTACACGTTCGCGATCCCGAGGGCGGATGTGGTCGGGTCCGACGTGGTGGTCACCGTCGACGGCACGGGTCTACCGGCCGACGTACGCCGGTTCCTGGTCGAGCGCGACGCGACGGCCATCCGCGGCGTGCTCGACGAGCTCGTGCCGGGAGGAGTCGGCGGCCGGTTCTCCGTGCATGACGATCACGCGCTGCTCACGTTCGATGTCGCGGAGCTGGACCGACCATTGCCCCGCAGCAACCCGGACTCCGTGGCGCTCTACGAGCAGCTGTGTGCGGAGGTGGTGACGACCCGACGTCGGCGTTCGGGGGTCACCCAGGACGCGCGCGTGCTGATCGCGCAGAAGCTCGCCGCGGGTGCGCCGATGGCAGAGGTGGCGGCGGACCTCGGTCTCAGTGAGCGGTCGCTGAGGCGACGGCTCGGGGCCGAGTCGGTGAGCTACCAGGCGCTGCTCGACGAGGTGCGGGAGTCACTGGCTCGCGAGTTGCTGGGCGGCCGGGCCACGCTGGCGGTGGATGATCTCGCCGTTCGCCTGGGCTACGCCGGCGCCACCAGCTTCATCCACGCGTTCCGACGCTGGACCGGCACGACCCCGGCGGCGTTCTCCCGTGCGGCGGTACGCCGGCGTACGCCCGGTGTTCACCGGGAGTCAACGTCGGCTCCCTAGTTTCCGGGCATGACTCGGCCGACCCCCGCTCCCATGCCCACCCGCGCACTCCCGATCACCGCCATCGGTGCGACCACCCGACACTCGCGCAGCCACCTGACGTGCTTCTTCCGGTGCGGCAACGCCTGCGACAAGGCAGAGCCGAACCCGACCTCGCACCCCCACATCCAGGACGAGATCGGGAAGGCCCTTCGCCGCCGGTCCGTGTTGAAGGGTGCGGCGCTCGGCTCGGGAGCCATGGTCATCGGAGCGGGGTTCGTGGCGGGCGGTGGCACCGCGGCGGCGGCCGTGCGGCCCGCTCGCTCTTCGGCCCGCGTCGACGGAGATCTCGGAAAGGCCGGCTTCACGGCGGTCGCCCCCAACACGAACGACGAGGTGACCGTTGCCGAGGGCTTCACCTCCGCGGTGGTGATGAGCTGGGGCGACAAGGTCGTGGCCGGCGCGCCGGAGTTCGACGCGCACCAGCAGAGTGTCGCGGCGGCGCGGATGCAGTTCGGCTACAACTGCGACTTCGTGGGAGTGCTGCCGCTGCGCGGCGACGACGCACTCCTCGTGGTCAACCACGAGTACACCGACGAGAACCTGATGTTCCCGGCCAACACGTACACGCCCGCCGAGATCAAGGCGATCGCCATGTCCAACCACGGCATGTCGGTGGTCCGGATCAAGCGCGGCAGCGCGCCGGGCTCGTGGAGGCAGCAGACCGACCTGGCGAAGGCGTACGAGAACCGCAGGATCCACATCGACACCGAGTTCCTCATCGACGGCCCCGCAGCCGGTGACGCCCGGATGCGGACCGTCGCCGACCACACCGGCACGAGAGCTCGAGGCACGCTCAACAACTGCGCCGGCGGCATCACCCCGTGGGGCACGGTCCTGTCCGGGGAGGAGAACTTCAACCAGTACTTCGACAAGTCGGGCGCGTTGGACTCGAGGTACACGGCTCAGTACGCCCGCTACGGCATCACCGGCACGGGCAGGGGCTGGAGCGAGGTCGACTCCCGGTTCGACCTGACTGTCGACCCCCACGAGCCCCACCGCTTCGGCTGGATCGTGGAGGTCGACCCGCACGACAAGAAGTCGAAGCCCCGCAAGCACACGATGCTGGGCCGCTTCAAGCACGAGGGCGCCAACATCGCGATCTCGAAGAGCCGCCACGCCGTCGCCTACATGGGCGACGACGAACGCGGTGACTACCTCTACAAGTTCGTCTCCTCCGAGCAGTACCAGCCCGGCGGCAGCCCCAAGGCCCGCCGCAACAACATGAAGCTCCTGTCCAAGGGCACGCTGTACGTCGCCCGGCTGAGCGGGGACGGCTCTGCGGACGGCAAGTTCGACGGCACCGGCCAGTGGATCCCGCTGTGCACCGACAAGAAGTCGTTCGTGCCGGGCATGTCGGTGGCCGACGTACTGATCTTCACGCGGCTGGCCGCAGACAAGATGGCGCCCACCAAGATGGACCGCCCCGAGGACGTGGAGCCCAACCCCGTCAACGGCAAGGTCTACGCCGCGCTCACCAACAACTCCAACCGGGGGACCGCTGCCATGCCGGTCGACGAGGCAAACCCCTTGGCCACGTCGATGGTGCGCGCCTCGCTCGGCGCCCCACTCACCTCGGCGTCCGGCAACCGCAACGGCTACGTCCTCGAGCTGACTCCCGGCGGGGGAGACCACGCGGCCAAGACCTTCACCTGGGACCTGATGCTGGTGTGCGGTGACCCGGCGGCCCCGGAGACCTACTTCGCCGGCTACCCCAAGTCGGCCGTCAGCCCGATCAGCTGCCCCGACAACGTCGCCTTCGACAGCACCGGCAACCTGTGGATCTCCACCGACGGCGCTGTGCTCGGCGGCCACGACGGCGTGTTCCGAGTGCCGGTGAGCGGCCCCGCAGCGCGGTCACGTGCAGCAGTTCGTGAGCATGCCCCGTGGAGCCGAGGCCTGCGGACCTCTGGTCACCGACAGCAACCGCTCGCTCTTCTTCGCCGTCCAGCACCCCGGCGAGATCGACGGCGCGACCTTCGAGAACCAGGCCAGCACCTGGCCCCACACCGACTCCTTCCCCCGGCCTTCTGTGGTGGTCGCCTACCGGGCGTGACGTTCCCACACTCGTTGGTCGAGCAGCGGAGCGAGAGACGAGCAACCGTTTGGGGGTCTCGACGACGGCCTCGCCCAGGGGCTCGGCCTGCTCGACCAACGGGAGAGATCGTTGGTCGAGCAGCGGGAGCGAGGGACGAGCGACCGCGTCGTCGAGACCCCTGAAGCCGACACGAAAACTCAACCAACATCCCTTGACCCCGCGGTCGACTCAGCGTAGAATCGAACATACGTTCGAACACAGACTCCGCTCGGGAGGTGACATGCAGGCCCACGACATCCAGGACTGGACCCACGCCCTCACCGAGTACGCCGGCCCGGCAACCGACGCCGAACGCATCGACACCCTGCGCCGCCTCGAGGTCCTCAAGTGCGCCACCGAAGCCCTCCAGGCCGAGGTCACCGCAGCCTTCGACGCCTCCCAACGAGCCGACCAAGCCGCCGCCGGGATCCCCGAGGACCGCCAAGGCCGTGGCGTCGCCGGGCAGGTCGCCCTCGCCCGCCGTGAGTCACCGCACCGGGCGCAACGCCACCTCGGGCTCGCGAACATCCTGGCCACCGAGCTGCCGCACACGATGGCCGCGTTCCGGGCCGGTCGGATCACCGAATGGGCCGCCACCATCATGGCGAGGGAGACCGCGTGCCTGTCGTTGGAGGACCGACGGACCGTGGACGCCAAGCTCGCAGCCGACCCCGACCGGCTCGAAGCCATGGGCATCGGGGAGCTCGAAGCCGCAGCCAAGAAGCTCGCCTACCAGCTCGACCCCGCCTCCTTCGTCGAACGCCGCCGACGCGCCGAAGAAGACCGCCGCGTCACCCTCCGCCCCGCACCCGACGTGATGTCCCAGCTCTCCGCGCTGCTCCCGGTCAGAGACGGCGTCGCCGTCATCGCGACGCTGAAGCAAGCCGCCGACGCAGCGATCGCGAACGGTGACCCCCGCACGGCCGGCCAGATCATGGCCGACACCCTGGTCAGCCGCATCCTGTCCACCGAGTCCCGAGTCAGAGCAGGGGTCCGGCAGTGAGCCGGGAGTGATGATCAACCTGGTCATCACCGACGAGACCCTGTTCCGCCGCGGCACCGAACCCGGCTGGGTCGACGGCTACGGACCCGTCCCGGCCGACCTCGCCCGAGAGATGGCCACCAGCGAGCAGGCCTGGCTCCGACGGCTCTACACCGCACCGACCACCGGCGAACTGGTCGCGATGGACTCCAGAGCCCGGATCTTCCCCACCAAGCTCGCCCAGTTCCTGCGCCTACGCGACCAACGGTGCCGCACCCCCTGGTGCGACGCCCCGATCCGCCACGCCGACCACGTCGAAGCCGCCGACGACAGGCGGCCCCACCACCGCGACCAACGGCCAAGGCCTCTGCGAGGCCTGCAACTACAACAAACAAGCCATCGGCTGGCGCGCCAAACCCAGACCCGGCCCCGGCCACGAAGTCGACACCATCACCCCGACCGGCCACACCTACCAGCTCCACCGCACCAGCCATCACCGAACGAATGGCCATCGCCGTCTAGACGTGTGCATCGCCGCAGGCCGGCCAGGTGCCGCGACCGCCGGGACCTTGCACTCCGGATCGGGCGACTGACCAGCCGGCCCTTAGAAGTGCTGGACCCACACGGATTCAGGATGCCGAGCCAGGCTGCTACGTGATCGTCATGCCGCCGTCGACAGCGAGCGTCTGGCCGGTGATGTAGCCGCCGGCGGCGGAGGCCAGGAAGACCACGGTGGCGGCCAGCTCTGCGGGGTCGCCCTTGCGGCCGGAGGGGATCCGGGCGTTCTGCGACTCGAGGTAGCCGGGCGGGTACTGCTCGGTCATCTCCGAGGTGAAGAAGCCGGGCGCGATCGCATTGACCCGGATGCCCTTGCGGCCGGTCCACTGCTGGGCCAGGTCGCGGGTGAGGCCGATCAGGCCCGCCTTCGACGCGGCGTACGCCGCCTGGGGGAGGCCAGCGGTGGTGATGCCGAGCACGGAGCTGATGTTGATGATGCTGGAGCCGGGCTGCATCACCCGGCCGCAGGCCTGGGCCATCCAGTAGCAGCCGTTCAGGTTGACGTCGATGACCTGGCGGAACTGCTCGGTGGTCTCGCGGGTAGCGGGTACGGCGGTGCCGATGCCGGCGTTGTTGACCAGGATGTCGACGCGTCCGAACTCCTCCATCGCCAGCGCGACCAGGTCGGTGCAGGCCTGGGGGTCGGCAACGTCGGTGCCGACGGTCAGGGCGCGTCGCCCCCTCGACTGGACCAGCGCCGCGGTGTCGGCCAACCGGTCAACCCTCCGGGCGCCGAGGGCGACGTCGGCGCCGGCCTCGGCCAAGCCTTGGGCGAAGGCCACGCCCAGGCCACTCGAAGCGCCGGTCACGATCGCGACCTTGTCGTCCAGCCGGAACATCTCACTGACAGTCATGGCCGCAATCTACTGATCGCCCTCCTCGCGCAGCGACCAGCTCACCGGGTTGCCGCCGTAGACCGCGTAGTCGTCGATCTCGGAGCCGAGCGTCACCCCGGTCAGGTCGGCCCCGCGGGTGACCCAGACCCAGTCGCAGGTGCGGAGCGTCGTGTCAGCCGGCATCGTCCGCGCGAACACCCGGAGCTCGCAGCCCTCGGGCGACCAGGTGGACAGCACGTGCGGGTCGGCGAAGTCGTGCTCGCGGGAGTAGAGGAGCAGGTCGCGCAGCGGGTCCAGGTCTGCAGGCTTGATGAGGCGGGCCAGCGCGTGCACGGCGTAGATGTCGATGGTCGTGGGATCGACGTCGGAGCCGAGGTCCTGAGCGGACAGGAAGTCGACCTCTGCCCGCGGCACCCGCTCGACCTCGGTCACCGTCACCCGGACCACGTGGTGGCGATCGTCGCGGTCGGTGAGCGGCACCTGGCCGGCCGTGCCGACGCAGAGCAGCATGCCGGGGGAGGTGGGCTCCGCGCCGACCGGAGCCTCCGAGGAGCAGGTGACCGGCTCCGCCGGCTGGGGATCGTCGCCGCCGCAGCCGGCGAGGGAGACGACGGCGAGCACTGCCACGGCGATCGCGGCGGGGCGGAGGCGAGCGGCCACGCGCCCATTCTCCCGCAGGTGGGGCCCGATGTGGGTCGCGTGCCGGTCCGCGGTCGCGGTATCCTCAGCGCATGCGGACCACGACCCTGCTTCTTGGCCAGCCGCGCTGATCCTCCGGATCGCGCGGCCACCCCTCCATGCGAGGGGTTTTTTCATGTCCACGACAGCCAGGTGCCCGAGCAGGAGAACCCGATGAACGAGAGCCAGACCGACCCGACCGAGGCGGCGACGTACGACGTCGCGGCCGTGCAGGCCAAGTGGCAGCCGGTGTGGGAGCAGCTCGAGCCGTTCCGGGCCGACGACACCTCCGCCAAGGAGAAGCGCTACGCGCTGACGATGTTCCCCTACCCGAGCGGTGACCTGCACATGGGCCACGCCGAGGTGTTCGCGCTGCACGACGTGATCGCGCGCTACTGGCGGTTCCGCGGCTACGAGGTGCTGAACCCGATGGGCTGGGACTCCTTCGGCCTGCCCGCCGAGAACGCCGCCATCCGCAACAACGAGCACCCCTCGACGTACACCTACGCCAACATCGAGACCCAGGCCGCCTCCATGAAGAACTACGGCCTGGCCTTCGACTGGTCGCGCCGCCTGCACACCTCCGACCCGGAGTACTACCGGTGGACGCAGTGGCTGTTCCTGAAGTTCCGTGAGCGTGGCCTGGCCTACCGCAAGAACAGCCCGGTCAACTGGTGTCCGAACGACCAGACCGTGCTGGCCAACGAGCAGGTCGTCGACGGCATGTGCGAGCGCTGCGGGGCCGAGGTCACCAAGCGCGAGCTGACCCAGTGGTACTTCAAGATCACCGACTACGCGCAGCGGCTGCTGGACTCGCTGGACGACCTGGCGCCCACCTGGCCCGACCGCGTGATCACGGCGCAGCGCAACTGGATCGGCCGTTCCGAGGGTGCCCACGTCAGCTTCCCGGTCGAGGGGCGCACCGAGCCGATCAGCGTCTACACGACGCGGCCCGACACCTTGTTCGGCGCGACGTTCATGGTGGTGGCCGCCGACGCCGCGCTGGCCGGCGAGCTGGTCACCGACGAGCAGCGACCGGCGTACGACGCCTACCTGGCCGAGGTGCGCAAGGCCACCGAGATCGACCGGCTGACCGCCGACCGGCCCAAGACCGGCGTCTTCCTGGGCGTGCACGCGACCAACCCCGTCACCGGAGCGCAGATCCCGGTCTGGGCCTCCGACTACGTGCTGGCCGACTACGGCACCGGCGCGATCATGGCGGTGCCGGGCCAGGACCAGCGCGACTGGGACTTCGCGGTGAAGTTCGACCTGCCCATCGTGCGCACGGTCGCGCCCGCCGGAGGACTGGGAGGGCGACGCCTTCACCGGCGACGGCCCGGCCACCAACTCCGCCAACGACGAGATCTCGCTGGACGGCATGGGCGTCGACGAGGCCAAGCGGGTCATCATCGACTGGCTGGAGGCGAAGGGCGACGGCAAGGGTGCCGTGAACTTCCGGCTGCGGGACTGGCTGGTGTCGCGGCAGCGTTTCTGGGGGCCCCCGATCCCGATCGTCCACTGCGAGAAGTGCGGGGAGGTCGACGTGCCGCTGGACCAGCTGCCGGTGGTGCTGCCCGAGCTGAGGGGCGCCGACCTGAAGCCGAAGGGCGTCTCGCCGCTGGCTGCCGCCGAGGAGTGGGTCAACGTCGACTGCCCCACGTGCGGTGGACCGGCCAAGCGAGACAGCGACACGATGGACACCTTCGTCGACTCCGCGTGGTACTTCCTGCGCTACTGCTCCCCGGACTACACCGAGGGCCCGTTCGACGAGGCGCTGGTGCGCACGTGGATGCCCGTCGACCTGTATATCGGCGGCGTCGAGCATGCCGTGCTGCACCTGCTGTACGCGCGCTTCTTCACCAAGGCGCTGGCCGACATGGGGATGATCGACTTCCAGGAGCCGTTCTCCGCCCAGCTGAACCAGGGCATCGTGATCAACCAGGGCAAGAAGATGAGCAAGTCGCTGGGCAACGGCGTCAGCTTGGGGGACCAACTTGATGCCTTCGGCGTGGACGCGGTGCGGCTGACCCTGGTCTTCGCGGGTCCGCCCGAGGACTCCATCGACTGGGCCGACATGAGCCCGGCCGGCTCGCTGAGGTTCCTGCAGCGCGCGTGGCGGTTGAGCGGTGACGTGACGTCCGCACCCGACTCGTCTGCCGCCGACGGCGACGTCGAGCTGCGCAAGGTGACCCACAAGGTGATCCACGACGCCGAGCAGCTGGTCGAGGGTCACCGGTTCAACGTGATGGTGGCCCGGGTCATGGAGCTGGTCAACGCGACCCGCAAGGCGATCGACTCCGGTGCGGGTCCCGACGACCCCGCTGTCCGCGAGGCGGTCGAGGCTGTCGCGGTGCTGCTGTCGCTGGTGGCGCCGTACGTCGCCGAGGAGATGTGGGAGCGCCTGGGCCACGAGCCGTGCGTCGCGACGGCTGCGTGGCCGGTCGTCGAGCCGGCCCTGCTGGTCGAGGACTCCGTCGTCGCCGTCGTACAGATCCAGGGGAAGGTGAAGGCGCGCCTGGACGTCTCGCCGGACATCTCCGAGGCCGACCTGGAGGCACTGGCAATGGCGGACCCTGGCGTGGTCAAGGCCATCGACGGGCGCGAGATCCGCAAGGTGATCGTGCGGGCGCCGAAGCTGGTCAACGTCGTCGTCTGACTTTCGGTAGCACTAACCTTCGGGCCATGTCGATCGCCGTGGTCACCGACTCGACCGCCACGCTGCCTCCGGAGGTTGCGGAGAAGCACGGGATCATCGTCGTGCCCCTGCAGGTGGTCATCGGCGCCAATGCCTACGACGAGGGCTCGGTGGAGGCAACGCCGGCCAAGGTGGCCGAGGCGCTGCGGGAGTTCCGGCCGGTCAGCACGTCCCGACCCGCACCCGCGGTGGTGCTCGAGGCCTACGAGGCCGCCGCCCGGATGGGCGCGAAGCAGATCGTCTCCGTGCACATCTCCGGCGACATGAGCGGCACGTTCGAGTCCGCGCAGCTGGCGGCCCGCGACGCACCGGTGCGGGTCATCTGCGTGGACAGTCGGCAGGTGGGGGTGGCCACCGGCTACGCCGCGCTGGCGGCGGCTGACGCTATCGAGGCGGGACGGTCGGTCGAAGATGCTGCCGAGGCGGCGCGAGCGCGGGCCACCGCCTGCTCGTCGCTGTTCTACGTCGATACGCTGGAGTACCTGCGCCGGGGAGGGCGCATCGGCGCCGCGGCCGCGCTGTTCGGTGGCGCGTTGGCGGTCAAGCCGCTGCTCGAGATCAAGGACGGTGTGGTCGCCTCGCTGGAGCGGGTACGGACCTCCGGACGTGCCTTGGCGCGGCTGGAGGAGCTGGCGGTGGAGGCCGCCGGGGACGCTCCGGTGGACATCTGCGTCGCGCACCTGGCGAACCCCGACCGTGCTGACCAGCTGGCCACGTCGCTGGAGGAGCGGCTGGCCGACAACCTGGGCGGACGCGAGCTGTGGTGTGGTGAGCTCGGTGCGGTGCTGGGCGCTCACGTCGGGCCCGGGATGATCGCGGTCTGCATCGCGCCACGCTTGTAGGCAGCCCACGAACCGTCCACAGGGGGAGCCCCGGCCGGCGGTTGTCCACAGGTTCGGGTGACGTCGCTTCATCCTGTCGGCCGATCTTCGTAGCGTCGCCGCATGCGATCACGACGCACCAGCTCGGTGCACCAGGAGGCGGTGGCCCGTCGGCTCGCCCAGCTCTCGGCCGAGCTGGAGGCAACTCGGGCCGAGTCGGTGGCGCCGGCGTCGGGTGGCGAGTGGTGGAGCGACCACACCCGCGTCGCGGCACCGGACCTGCGGGTCGTCCCGGCACCGACCCGACCCGCGCCTGATCCTCCCGTGGTGCCCGTGCCGGGCAGGCATGCGGCGCCCCGGCGCGCCATCCGATGGGCCGACTCCCTGGTGCCGGCCACCCTGCGCGGCCGGGTGCTCCTGGGGCCAGGCCCGGTGACGGTGGTGGCGCTGCTGATCGCGCTCGGCATGGCGGTGACCGCCTGGTTGGTCGTGCGTGGTGATCCGGAACAGCCGTCCGTCGCAGTTGCCGCACCGGCGGCAGGCGAGGACCTGGTCTCCCTGCCCTCGGCAGAGGCATCTCCGGGGGCCTCGTCCAGCACCCCCGTCGCCCAGGCAGGCTCGGTCACCGTCGACGTCGCCGGGAAGGTACGCCGTCCCGGCATCGCCGTGCTCGACGCGGGAGCTCGGGTGGTCGACGCGCTGAAAGCGGCCGGAGGCGCCCGCCATGGGGTCGACCTGTCCTCGCTGAACCTGGCTCGCGTGCTGGTCGACGGTGAGCAGATCCTGGTCGGGACCGCGCCGGAGTCGGCGGCGCTCCCCGGCTCGGCGACTCCCGCGCCCGGCCAGGTGCCGGGCCAGCTGGTCAACCTCAACGTGGCGTCGGCCACCGAACTCGAGTCCCTGCCGGAGGTCGGTCCGGTGACGGCCGCGGCGATCATCGCCTGGCGCGAGAGCAACGGAGGCTTCTCGGCGGTCGACGAGCTGCTCGAGATCGACGGCATCGGGGAGACGACGCTCGGTCAGATCGCCCCCTTCGTCACTGTGTGAGGTGCCGGATGTCGAGCAGGCCGATGAGCGTGACCCACCGCCCGACCTCCGGGCCGCGCTGCTCGGCGCGGCGGCGTGGGCGGGCGCGCTCACCGCCCAGGTGGTGGGCGGCTGGTGGCTGGTCGGGGGTCTGTCCGGTCTCGCCGTCCTGGCGGTCGTCGTCTGGTGCCGTGCCCCGAGGGTCGTCGCGCTCACGGTGACCGGCGTGGTCGTGGCCGCGGCGGCGGTGGCTGGGGTGACCGCGCTGCGTGAGCTGGCGGTGACCGAGAGCCCGGTGGCAGCGCTCGCCGAGCAGGGCGCGGCGGTCAGCCTGGAGGGATCGGTCGTGTCCGACCCGCGCCCGGTCGAGGGGCGTTTCGGCGACCAGGTCGTCGTTCGGCTGCAGGTCCGTTCGGTCACCGGTCGTGGGCTGACCCACGAGCTCTCGACGCCGGTGCTGGTGATCGGCGATGCCGACTGGGCCGACGCCGAGCTGGGAGCAGTGGTGGCCACGTCGGGCCGGCTCGAGTCCGCTGACGACGGTGACCTGGCCGGGCTCCTGGTGTCGGCCCGAGCACCGGAGCAGGTGGCCAAGCCGGACGTGTGGTGGCGGGGCGCGGGGGCGGTGCGCTCGGCGATCCGGCAGGCGGTCGCCCATCGTCCCGCCGACCAGGCTGCGCTGGTGCCGGCGCTCGTGGACGGCGACGACGCGGCCCTCTCCACGAGCCTCGAGGAGGACTTCCGGACCACCGGGCTGACCCACCTGACCGCCGTATCGGGCACCAACCTGACGCTCGTGGTGGGCTTCCTGCTGGTGCTGGCTCGGTGGTGCCGAGTGCGCGGCCGCTGGCTGTATGTCGTGGGTGCAGTCGGCATCGTCGGGTTCGTGCTGCTCGCCCGCACCGAGCCGAGCGTGCTGCGAGCGGCGGTGATGGGATCGGTGGGGCTGCTCGCGCTGGGCGGCAACGGTCGCAACCGGGCGATCCGGGCACTGGGTGTGGCCGTGCTGGTGCTCCTGCTCGTGCAACCGAGGCTCGCCGTCAGCGCCGGCTTCGCGCTCTCGGTGCTGGCGACCGCCGGCATCGTGCTGCTGGCGCCCGGATGGAGAGACGCCTTGGCGCGCTGGCTGCCCCGCTGGCTGGCCGAGGCGATCGCGGTGCCCTGCGCGGCTCAGCTGGCCTGCACGCCGCTGGTGGCCGCGATCTCGGGCCAGGTGAGCCTCGTCGCGGTGATCGCCAACCTGCTGGTGGCTCCGGCCGTCGGTCCGGCCACGGTGTGCGGGCTGGCGGCCGGTCTGCTGACGCTGGTCTCCGCCACCCTGGGGCAGCTCCTGGGCAATGTCGCTGGCTGGTGCGTGTCGTGGATCATCCTGGTCGCGCGACGCGGCGCCGATCTGCCGGCCGCCTCGACCGAGTGGCGCACGGGCGCGGTGGCCCTCGCCGCGCTGAGCGTCATCTGCGTCGCGATCGCGGTGATCGGTCCACGCGTCGTCCGGCGGCGCACGGCGGGTCTGGCCTGCGGGCTGCTGGTCGTGGTGGCGGTGGCGGTGCCGCTCCCCACGCCGGGGTGGCCGGTCGACGGGTGGGTGCTGGCGATGTGCGATGTCGGCCAGGGCGACGCTCTGGTCGTCCGGGCCGGGCCGTCGGCGGGGGTCGTGGTCGATGCCGGGCCGGATCCGTCGGCGGTGGATGCCTGCCTGTCGCGGCTCGGGATCTCGCAGGTCCCGCTGCTGGTGCTCACCCACTTCCACGCCGACCACATCGACGGGCTCGAGGGTGTGCTCGACGGCCGCCAGGTCGGGTCGATCGTGAGCACTCGGGTGCTGGATCCGACCGACGGGGTCAGAGACGTGCTCGCCACGGCAGAGACCCAGCCACTCGCGGTCGCGGCCGCGACGCAGGGCATGACCCGCGATGTCGGCGACGTTCATCTGCAGACTCTCTGGCCGACGCCGGGTCCGATGGAGAGCGGGTCGGGAGACGGCAGCCTGGCCAACGACGCGAGCGTAGTGCTGCTGGTGGAGGTGCGAGGTGTCCGGATCCTGCTGACCGGCGACATCGAGCCCCCCGGCCAGGCGGCGCTGGCCCGCTGGCTGCCGGAGATCGACATCGATGTGCTCAAGGTGCCCCACCACGGCAGCCGCTACCAGGACCTCGAGTGGCTGACCTCGCTCGACGCCGAGACCGCGCTGGTGTCGGTCGGTGCCGACAACTACTACGGCCATCCCTCGACGGAGGTGATCGACGCCCTCGTCGCAGACGGTGCGGACGTCCATCGCACCGACCTCGAGGGCGACCTGCTGGTGAGCACCGGGCCGGCCGGGATCGAGGTGCACGCCCGCGGGAGAGCCTGACGCGGCACCATCACGCAGGGCTGTCGGCACGCTGTGGGAAGGTGACGCCATGCCTGCACCACGCGCCGCCGACGTACTCGGCCGGGTGACCCTGGTGACCGGCAAAGAGGAGTTCCTCAACGAGCGCACGGTCGTCTCGCTGCGCGAGCTGGTGCGCGCCCACGACCCCGAGTCGGAGCTGACCGAGACGAGCGCGGGCGACCTGTCCCTGGCGACCCTGGGGGAGATGTCGGCCCCGTCGCTCTTCTCTTCCGTGCGCTGCGTGGTCGTCCGCAACCTCGAGCAACTGCCGGACGAGTCGGTCGATGGCCTGCTGAGCTACGCCGCCGACCCGGCCGAGGACGTCGCCCTGGTGCTGGTGCACGGCGGTGGCCCGAAGGGGTCGGGGGTGCTGGCGAAGCTGCGCAAGCTCCAGACCGTGAGCGAGTCGAAGTCGGGCGAGCTCAAGGCGTCCGAGTACCCCGGCTTCGTGGCGGCCGAGGTCCGCACCCACGGCGCCACGATCGACTCCGAGGCCGCGGCGTCGCTGGTGCAGGCGGTGGGCCAGGACCTGCGATCCCTGGCCGCGGCAGCGCACCAGCTGACCAACGACTTCCCCGGTGAGCCGCTGACGGTCGAGAAGGTCAAGCAGTACTTCGGCGGACGGGCCGAGGCCAAGTCGTTCGCCGTGGCTGACGCGGCCTTCGCCGGGCGACGCGAGGTCGCCCTCGAGGAGCTGCGCTGGGCGCTCGACGGCGGCACCGCTCCGGTCCTGGTCACCTCGGCATTCGCCGGCAGTGCCCGGGGCCTGGCCCGCTACAAGGGAGCGGTCAGGGGCATGCGCGAGGCCGACCTGGCCCGCGAGGTGGGCGTCCCGCCCTGGAAGCTGCGCACGATCCGCGACCAGTCGCGCTCGTGGTCCGACCCCGCGATTGCCCGGGCCATCCGGGCCGTCGCCCAGGCCGACGCGGACATCAAGGGCGCGGCCAGCGACGCGTCGTACACGCTGGAGCGGCTGGTGCTGATCGTCGCCGGCCTCCGCGACCCGCGCTAGAAACACATCGACCCGTCAGAAACGTTTCTGACGGGTCAACGCGAAAGCGGTGTGCTCAGAGAGCGGCGGCCTTCTTGGCGATCGACGACTTGCGGTTCGCCGCCTGGTTCTTGTGGATGACGCCCTTGGAGGCGGCCTTGTCGAGCTTCTTGGCGGCGTCGCGGGCCAGCGTGGTCGCTGCGTCCTTGTCGCCGGCCTCGGCGGCCTCGCGGAACTTGCGCACGGCGGTCTTCAGGCTCGTCTTGACGGCCTTGTTGCGCTCGTGACGCTTCTCGTTCTGCTTGTTGCGCTTGATCTGGCTCTTGATGTTCGCCACTGGTGAACCTTTGTCCTCGGTGTGTTGGATCGTTCAGTGAAGTTCTGGGTGCGGTCGCCTGGATAAAGTGCCGTGGCAGCAGCCGGACACGCGACGGAAAAAGATACCAAGCGCACGCTCGCCCGCCCAAATTCAGCCCCGGGACTGAGCTTGCGAAGTCCGGAGGCGGGCGGGAGATCGAGCCGTATCGAGATACACGCTCTCAGAGGACACTAGCCCAGTGACCATCCTTGCCTGGATCGTGCTGACCGCCGTCTTCGTCGACGAGCTCCTCGTGATGGCGGCGTTCGGGATCTGGGGGTGGCAGGAGGATCCGGGGTGGCTGCTGGTGTGGCTGCTGCCGCTGGTGGCCATGCTGGTGTGGTTCTACTTCGCCTCGCCGAAGGCCAGGTACGGCGGCCCTGTCGTCCGCCCGCTGACGAAGGTGATCGTCTTCGGCCTCGCCACGGTCGCGCTGTGGGACGCCAACCATCCGCTCTGGGCGATGGCGCTGCTCGGCTACTCGGTCGTGGTCAACGGACTCGCCCAAGTGCCGCAGGTGCGGCAGATGGGGGAGCGGCTCACGGGGACCGAGGCCATCCGCGCCGCTCGCTGAGCCAGTCCCAGCACACCTCGCCCTGCCAGCGCTGGTGGTCGCGGATGTGCGGTGAGGTCGGCGGCACCGGGTCGTCGGCCGTTCTTGAGGAAGAAGGCGGTGACCAGCGCGAGCACGATGTCGATGTGCTCGGGCGGCAGCTCTGCGGTCAGCGGGTGCGCGGCGAGCGCGGCCTCCACGTCGAGCCCGTCACCGCGCGGCCCGATCATCAGGAACACCGAGTCCAGCCAGGCAGCGCCCCGCACCGGCCAGTTCCAGTCGCAGAGCAGCACCCGTCCGTCGGCGCACAGCAGCAGGTTGTCGTCGCGGATGTCGGTGTGCACCACGGTGTCGCCGCCCATGACCTCGGCGAAGCGGGCGGCGAGAGCGGCGGCCTCGTCGGCGTGAGCCAGGTCGGGCTGGACGCTCCGCACGTGCTCCCAGTACGCCGGCCAGTCGGCGATCTCGGTGGCGACGTCGTCGAGCTCCAGCTCCTGGGGCGCCGGGTCAGCGTGGCACCGCCGCCTGCGCCAGCATGTCGAGCACGGCGGTCAGCTCGGCCTCGCGCCAGGGCCGCGCGGCGTCCGCGCCTCGACGTACTCGATGCCGAGCACCAGCCAGTCGTCGGCGTCGTGCACCCACAGCAGCCGCGGCGCCGGCGCCGCCTCGGGGAGCTCTGCGAGCTTGCGCGCCTCCTCGCGGTAGGACTCGGCGAACATCCGCTGCGCCTTCTGCGAGGCCGCCTTCACGAAGTGCCGCGTGCCGTCCTCGCCGATCAGCACCGAGGCGAAGCCGGGTGTGAAGCCGGCTCCCTGCGAGCGGGCCTCGGCTACCGTCGTGCCGATCCGCTCCTCGATCAGGGCACGGATGTGCGGCGGCAGGTGCGGCCACGTGAGGCGGCGCGCGGTCTTGCCGTGGGGCACGGGCGACGGGATCACGCGCCCATCTTCGGGCACCGCTGCGGGTCACCGACGGTGTGGGTCCAAGGTCTGGGTGTAGATGCCCGCTCCGTCGACGTCTCGGAGGGTCACGCTGAGCCGCTTGCTGCGGCATCGATCTCGACCTCGCCGAAGAACTGGAAGCCGGCCGCGGGTGAGGTGTTGGGTGCGGGCGGCGCCGCCACGAAGTCCGCGACCGGGCCGAAGGTGCCCTCGAGCGTGTTGGGCCCGAAGGCTCCCGCGTTCAGCGGTCCGGAGACGAACTCCCAGAACGGGTCGAAGTCCTGGTACGCCGCGCGGTCGGGGGAGTAGTGGTGGGCCGCCGTGTAGTGCACATCGGCGGTCAGCCAGACGTGGTTGCGGATGCCGAGCCGCTTGAGCGCCCGTGAGCACCCGGGCGAGCCCCCGCTCGCGCCCGAGAGGTGCGCCGGCGTCGCCCTGCGCGATGCCTTCCTGGGCGGCGGTCCCGTCGGGCACGATCAGCCCGATCGGGAGGTCGGCAGCGATCACCTTCCAGGTCGCCCGCGAGCGCCCGAGCTCCTCGAGCAGCCAGCGAGTCTGCCGCTCGCCGAGCACCCCACCGTCGTCGGTGGTCTCGCGGTTGGTGGTGTTGGGGTCCTTGTGGGTGCGCATGTCCAGCACGAACAGATCGAGCAGCGGACCGTAGTGGATGACGCGGTAGACACGTCCTTCCGGGTCGGGTGAGATCGCGGCGACCGGCACGTACTCGTGGAAGGCCTGGCGGGCCCGCGCGGCCAGCACGTCGACTCGCTTCTCGGCGTATCTGGCGTCGTCCAGGATCTCGCCCGGGTACCAGTTGTTGGTGACCTCGTGGTCGTCCCACTGCGAGACCTGCGCGGTCTCCGCCAGGAAGGCCCGCCAGTTGTCGGCCATCAGGTTGTACTGGTACTGCCCACGGAACTCGTCGAGTGTCTCGGCGACCTTCGACTTGGCCGGCGTCATCAGGTTGCGCCAGGTCGAGCCGTCGGGGAGCGGCACCGACTCGACGACCGGGCCGTCGGCGTACACGTTGTCGCCACTGCACAGGAAGAAGTCCGCGTGCCGCGCCCGCATCGCGTCGGCGACCCGGAAGCCGCCGAAGTCCGGGTTGACACCCCAGCCCTGCCCCGCGATGTCGCCCGGACCACAGGAACCGGACGTCGTCGCCGCGTCCCGCTGCGGTCCGCAGGTGTCCGGTCACCGCCTGGCTCGAGCGTCGGGGGTCGTCCAGGTCGACGGCTCGGATCCGGTAGTGCAGGTCCGTCCCGGATGGCAGTCGGGAGAGGCCGATCTCACCGGTGAGATCGGTACGCCGTCGTCACGACGGGCCCTCGCACCGTGACCGCCCGACGGAAGTCCGCATCGCGCGAGATCTCGGCCACCAGCCGGGAAGGACGATCGGCCCGGCTCCACAGCATCGCCCCGCCTTCGCGCACGTCGCCGGCCTGTACGCCGTGCGTGAGGGCTGGTCGTCCCGAGCGAACGAACGCCGGAACGGAGCCGGAGTCCGCTCCGGCGCCGCTCGTGACGCCTGCTCCCAGGGCGAGTCCGGTGGCGGCGGAGGTGAGGGTGGCGCCGCGCAGCAGGGTGCGTCGGCCGATGGCAATGGGTTCCCGAGTCATGACCGCACGCTCTGCCGCCACCGGAAACGACAGGTGTCCAGAAGCCGACCGGATCCCGAACCGTGCCCAGCGATTCCGTGGACGACCGGAGGTTTGGGACACTGAGCGCAACATGTCTGTCACTCCCACGGCCCGCCCGGGCTACACCGACCCCGCGATCATCAGGAACTTCTGCATCATCGCGCACATCGACCACGGCAAGTCGACCCTCGCCGACCGGATGCTGCAGCTCACCGGGGTGGTCGACGAGCGGGCTGCGCGGGCGCAGTACCTCGACCGGATGGACATCGAGCGCGAGCGCGGCATCACCATCAAGAGCCAGGCCGTGCGGATGCCGTGGACGGTGCCGGCCGACAACGAGCAGGGTGCGGAGCCGGGCACCTACGTGCTCAACATGATCGACACCCCCGGGCACGTCGACTTCACCTACGAGGTGTCGCGGTCGCTCGAGGCCTGCGAGGCCGCCGTGCTGCTGGTCGACGCCGCGCAGGGCATCGAGGCGCAGACCCTGGCCAACCTCTACCTCGCGCTCGGCGCCGACCTCCACATCATCCCGGTGCTCAACAAGATCGACCTGCCGTCCGCCCAGCCCGAGAAGTACGCCGCCGAGCTGGCCGGCATCATCGGCTGCGACCCGAGCGACGTGCTGCAGACCTCGGCCAAGACCGGCCTCGGCGTCGAGGCGCTGCTCAACGAGATCGTCCGGCAGACCCCGGCCCCGGTGGGCGACGCGGACGCTCCGGCTCGTGCCCTGATCTTCGACTCGGTCTACGACACCTACCGCGGCGTGGTCACCTACGTGCGCGTGGTCGACGGCAAGCTCAGCCACCGCGACCGGATCAAGATGATGTCCAACGGCGTCGTCCACGAGATGCTCGAGGTCGGCGTGATCAGCCCCGAGCCGGTCAAGTCGACCGAGATCGGCGTCGGCGAGGTGGGCTACCTGATCACCGGCGTGAAGGACGTCCGCCAGTCGCGGGTCGGTGACACCGTCACCTCCCAGCACCACGGGGCCACCGAGCCGCTGGGCGGCTACAAGCACCCCAACCCGATGGTCTACTCCGGGCTCTACCCGATCGACGGCGACGACTACCCGACCCTGCGCGACGCCCTCGAGCGGCTGCAGCTCAACGACGCGGCGCTGGCCTACGAGCCGGAGACCTCCGGCGCGCTGGGCTTCGGGTTCCGCTGCGGCTTCCTCGGCCTGCTGCACATGGAGATCGTGCGCGAGCGGCTCGAGCGCGAGTTCAACCTCGACCTGATCTCGACCGCGCCCAACGTGGTCTACGAGGTGCGCATGGAGGACGGCTCCGCCATCGAGGTGACCAACCCCAGCGAGTACCCCGAGGGCAAGATCGCCGAGGTCCGCGAGCCGGTGGTCAAGGCCACGATCCTGAGCCCCGCCGAGTTCATCGGCACGATCATGGAGCTCTGCCAGAGCAAGCGCGGCAACCTCGGTGGCATGGACTACATCTCCGAGGACCGCGTGGAGATGCGCTACACGCTGCCGATGGGCGAGATCGTCTTCGACTTCTTCGACCAGCTGAAGTCGCGCACCAAGGGCTACGCGTCGCTCGACTACGAACGCTCGGGCGACCAGGCGGCCGACCTGGTCAAGGTCGACATCCTGCTGCAGGGCGAGCCGGTCGACGCGTTCAGCGCGATCGTGCACAACGACGCGGCGTACGCGTACGGCGTGATGCTGGCCGGCAAGCTCAAGGAGCTGATCCCGAGGCAGCAGTTCGAGGTGCCGATCCAGGCCGCCATCGGCGCCCGGGTGATCGCGCGCGAGAACATCCGCGCGATCCGCAAGGACGTGCTCGCCAAGTGCTACGGCGGCGACATCACCCGCAAGCGCAAGCTGCTGGAGAAGCAGAAGGAGGGCAAGAAGCGGATGAAGATGGTCGGCCGCGTCGAGGTCCCCCAAGAGGCCTTCATCGCCGCGCTCTCCACCTCCGGCCCGGCCGGCGACAAGCCCAAGAAGTAGCCGTCAGCCGGAGACCTGCACGTCGGAGACCGAGCCGACCCGGATCGCGGTCACCTTCGGATCGCGGACGACGACGCTGTCCCCGGCCTCGACGTCGATCTCGAGCACCAGCGACCCGGGCTGGGTCAGCCTGACCACCGTGTGCGTGCTGCAGTTGAGGTCGCCGACGCCGTTGTTGGTCACGAAGCGTGAGGCGACTCCCGAGGCGCCGAGCCGCAGCCGGCAGATCACCCTCGCGCCGCCGTCGGTGGGCTGGTAGCCGGTGCTGGCCAGCACGACGTACTGCCCGGCCTTGAGCGGGCAGGGTGACCACGCTGTGCGTGCCGGGCCCGAGCGGGGCGGAGTTGCCGCTGCGGTGCGCCTGGGACGCCGACGTGCGCGCGGAGGCATCGAGGTCGTTGAGCTCCGAGCGAGCCGTCCTTGACCTTCGTGGCGCTCACCGCGTTGTTGGCGAGGTCGGACGACTTCACGGCACCGGGCCTGATGTCGGCGCTGCCGATGGTGTTGGCGGCGTAGGCGCTGGTGCCGCCGAGGGCGAGCACGAGAGCGAGCGTCGAGGTGACGTTGGCGTAGGTGGCGCGCGGCTTCTTCATGGTGGTCAATCTAGGCGTCACCAGGTGATTTCCTGTCCCGGCCGGGGTGCGCGAGTTCGCCGGGCGCGGGCCGGCCTGGGCGGCGTGGGTCGACCGCCTCCCGAAGCTGGCGGCCGCGCTGCTGGAGGAGTGGGAGCTCGTCCCCGACGGCGAGCCGATGAGCGGGTGGACGGCCCTGGTGCTGCCGGTGCGCACCCGCGACGGCGTGCCGGCCGTGCTCAAGCTGGTCTGCCCCGGCGACGAGGAGGAGCACGAGCACCTCGCCCTGCAGCGGTGGGGTGGCGACGGTGCGGTCCGGCTGCTGCGCGCCGACCCGGGCCGCCGGGCCCTGCTGCTCGAGCGGCTGCACCAGCGCGACCTCACGGAGCTGTGGGACCTCGAGGCGTGCGAGATCGTGGCCGGCCTCTACGCCCGCATCCACGTGCCGGCCCTGCCCCAGCTGCGCACCGCAGACGGCGTACGTCGAGCGCTGGACCGACGACCTGGCCCGGCTGCCGAGCAACGCCCCGATCCCGCACCGCCTGGTCGAGCAGGCCGTGTCGCTCGGCCGCGACTTCGTGAGTGACCCGGCCAGCGTCGGCACGATGATCCACGGCGACCTGCACTACGAGAACGTGCTCGCCGCCGACCGCGAGCCGTGGCTCGTGATCGACCCCAAGCCGACCAGCGGCGATCCCCACTACGAGGTCGCGCCCCTGCTCTGGAACCGCTGGGAGGAGCTCGATGGGCGACATCCGAGGGGGAGTACGCCGCCGGTTCCTCACCGTGGTCGACGCGGCCGGCCTCGACGAGGACCGCGCCCGCGACTGGGTGGTCGTCCGGATGGTCCACAACGCGATGTGGGAGATCGAGGACCACCCCGACGCGCCGGACGCCGACTACCTGACCATGTGCATCACGCTCGCCAAGGCCGTCCAGGAGTGACAGGGCTCAGACACGCAGGGTGGCGCGCCGACGCCCGTCGCTGACGCTGAGAGGATGCGGTGGTGGGCGGACAAGTGATCGCAGTCAACGTGGGCCAGGCCGAGGTCGGCCCGTGGACGGGGCGGGTCGGTCGCTCGGCGATCCGCAAGCGAGCGGTGGCGGGTCCGGTCCGGATCGGCGTCGACGGCCTCGCCGGGGACGAGCAGTGCGACCGCAAGTACCACGGCGGCCCGGACAACGCGGTCTACGCCTTCGCCCGCGAGGACCTGGACCACTGGGCGGAGGTGCTGGGCAGGCCGATCCCCGACGGTCAGTTCGGTGAGAACCTGACGACGAGCGGGATCGACGTCAACGAGGCGCTGATCGGCGAGCGCTGGCGCGTCGGCACGGCGCTGCTCGAGGTCGCACACGTGCGCACCCCCTGCAAGGTGTTCCACGGTTTCCTGGAGGTCGACCGGCTACGACGCCACGGCGTGGATGAAGCGGTTCACCAGCGTGGCCCGACCCGGCCCCTACCTGCGGGTGCTGGAGGCGGTGTCGTCGAGCGTGGAGATCCCGTGACGGTCGAGCACCGACCCGACCACGACGTCACCGTGACGACGGTCTTCCGCGCCCTCCGAGTCGATCGCAGCCTGCTGCCCGACCTCGAGCACGTGCCCGCGCTGTCGGACCGAGTACGCCGACTGGCCGCCCGCGCCGGCTGATCGCAGCCGTGATCGATCGGGACTCACCCATGGGACGGCTACCGATGGGTACCACCGGTGACTAAGGTTACTTTCCATCCAGGTCTCGGCCCGACGCAGGAGAGTCATGCCCGTCAATCACGACAGCAGCTTCGTCGATCACCTTCCGCAGAACGTCGCTGTGCAGTTCCTCGACCGGGTGGCCAAGTCACCCGACGCCGAGGCGTTCCGCTACCCGCGCGGCGAGGCCTGGGAGTCGGTCACCTGGAAGCAGGCCGGCGACCGGGTCACCAGCCTCGCAGCCGGCCTGCTCGCGCTCGGTCTGGAGACCGAGCAGCGCGTCGGCATCGCCTGCGGGCACCCGCTACGAGTGGATCCTCGCCGACCTCGCGGTGATGTGTGCCTCCGGCGCGACCACCACGGTCTACCCGAGCACCAACGGCGACGACACGGCGTACATCCTCAGCGACTCGGAGTGCCAGTTCGTCTTCGCCGAGAACGACGAGCAGCTCGCGAAGATCGACGAGCACCGCTCGGAGCTGCCGCAGCTGAAGAAGGTCGATCACCTTCGACGGCGCCGCTGACGGCGACCGCGTGATCACCATGGACGCCCTGGCCGAGCTCGGTGACGCCTATCTCGCCGACCACCCCAGCGTCATCCAGACCATCGCCGAGAAGATCGCGCCCGACCAGCTCGCCACGCTGATCTACACCTCCGGCACGACCGGGCGCCCCAAGGGCGTGCGGCTGCTGCACAAGGCGTGGGTCTACGAGGGCGCGGCCATCGAGGCCCAGCACATCCTCGACGAGACGGACCTGCAGTTCCTGTGGCTGCCGATGGCCCACTCGTTCGGCAAGGTGCTGCTCTCCGCGCAGCTCGCCTGCGGCTTCGCGACCGCGATCGACGGCCGCGTCGACAAGATCGTCGACAACCTGGGCATCGTGAAGCCGACGTTCATGGGCGCCGCGCCGCGCATCTTCGAGAAGGCGCACGCGCGGATCGTGATGATGCAGCAGGCCGAGGGCGGGGCCAAGGAGAAGATCTTCAACAAGGCCTTCGAGGTCGGCATGAAGGTCGACGAGCTCAAGCGCGAAGGCAAGTCCGTCCCGCTGCCCCTGAAGCTGCAGCACGCGCTGTTCGACCGGCTGGTCTTCAGCAAGGTGCGCGAGCGCTTCGGCGGCCGCGTGCGGTTCTTCATCTCCGGCTCGGCTGCGCTCAACGCCGAGATCGCGGACTGGTTCCACGCCGCCGGCATCCTGATCCTCGAGGGCTACGGCATGACCGAGAACGCCGCCGGCGCCACGGTCAACCACCCCGACGACTACAAGATGGGCACGGTCGGCCCCGCGCTGCCCGGCAGCGAGGTCAAGATCGGCGACGGCGACGAGGTGCTGCTCCGCGGGCCGCACATCATGGCCGGCTACCACAACCTGCCCGACGAGACGGCCAAGACGCTGACCGAGGACGGCTGGCTGCACACCGGCGACAAGGGCAGCCTCGACGCCGACGGCTTCCTCACCATCACCGGCCGGATCAAGGACCTGTTCAAGACCTCGGGCGGCAAGTACATCGCGCCCTCGGCGATCGAGTCCAAGTTCAAGGCGATCTGTCCGTACGCCAGCCAGTTCATGGTCTTCGGCAACGACCGCAACTTCGTGGTCGCGCTGATCACCCTCGACCCCGACGCGATGAGCGGCTGGGCGGAGGAGAACGGCATGGCCGGCAAGGACTACACCGAGATCGTCCGGTCCGAGGCCGCGCACGAGCTGGTCGCCGGCTACGTCGAGCAGCTCAACGCCAAGCTCAACCGCTGGGAGACCATCAAGAAGTGGGAGATCCTCGACCACGACCTGACCATCGAGTCGGGCGAGCTCACGCCCTCGATGAAGGTCAAGCGCAACGTGGTCGAGAACAACAACGAGGAGCGGATCGCCGCTTTCTATGCCTGATCGCGGGTAGCGCACAGCAAACGCACAGGTGCCGTCGGTCACAGTTGGCGCATGACGACGCGACCAGCGCTGACCATGACCACGACGACGAGCTCGAGGACCACGACCTCGGCCTCTCCCACGACCTCCCGAAGATCGTCGAGCGCAACGGCCTCGGTCGCCGTGGCCTGCTCGGCATCTTCGGTGGCCTCGGCGTGGTCGCCGTGGCGGGCTGCGGCATCGACGGCTCGTCCGGGTCGACGGCCACGGCCAGCGCCTCCGCCTCGGCCGGAGGCCCACCGGATGGCGGCCCGGGCGGCACGCCTCCGGTCGGTGCGGGTGGCGGCTCGACGGCCGAGGTCGCCGAGGGCGAGATCCCCGAGGAGACGGCCGGCCCCTACCCGGGCGACGGATCCAACGGGGTCAACGTGCTGACCGAGAGCGGCATCGTGCGCAGCGACATCACCAGCAGCTTCGGCTCGGCCTCGGGGGTCGCGGAGGGCGTGCCGACCACGGTGAAGCTCAAGGTCTACGACCTCGACGGCGAGACCACGACGGTCCTCTCCGGGGCGGCCGTCTACCTGTGGCACTGCAACCGCGAGGGGGAGTACTCGATGTACTCCGAGGCGATCCCCGACGAGAACTACCTGCGCGGAGTGCAGGAGACCGATGCCGACGGCAACGTGGAGTTCACGACGATCTTCCCGGCGGCGTACTCCGGCCGGTGGCCGCACATGCACTTCGAGGTCTACCAGTCGTTGGCGGACGCCACGAGCTACACCAACAAGCTCCGCACCTCGCAGCTGGCGATCCCCGAGGCCACCTGCAACGAGGTCTACGACAACGCGGAGGGCTACGAGGCCAGCGTCTCGACCATGGCCCAGACCAGCCTGAGCAGTGACATGGTCTTCTCCGACGGCTACTCCCTGCAGATGGCGAAGGCAGAGGGTTCGGTCGACGAGGGCTACACCCTGACCCTCAACGTGCCCGTCTGACGCTGACCCGTCAGAAGATCTTCTGACGGGTCAACCACAATGGGCGCATGCCCTCCGCCCTGCCTGCTGGTGATCCGCTGCCGGCCGACGGATCGCTGCCGGCGGCGGCGCTGGCGGAGCTGGGGAAGCAGCCGTTCGGGCTCTACGTGCACGTGCCGTTCTGCACGGTCCGGTGCGGCTACTGCGACTTCAACACCTACACCGCCGAGGAGCTGGGCGGCGGCGCGTCGCGTTCGACGTACGCCGCCTCCGCGATCGAGGAGGTACGCCGCGCGCGCCAGGTGCTCGGAGACGTCGACCTGCCGGTCTCGACGGTCTTCTTCGGCGGCGGCACCCCGACCCTCCTGAGCCCGGCCGACCTGGGGTCCGTGGTCGCCGCCATCGGCGCGGAGTTCGGGCTCGCCGCCGGCGCCGAGATCACCACCGAGTCGAACCCCGACTCCGTGGACGAGCGCCACCTGGCCGAGCTGCGCGAGATGGGGTTCAACCGGATCTCCTTCGGCATGCAGTCGGCGGTCGACCACGTGCTCCGCACCCTTGACCGCACCCACGACCCGCGGCGGGTGCCCGAGGTGGTCGTCGCGGCCCGTCGGGTGGGCTTCGAGCAGGTGAGCCTCGACCTGATCTACGGCACGCCGGGGGAGTCGGCAGCCGACTGGGACACCACGCTCGATGCTGCGCTGGCCTGCGCGCCCGACCACGTCTCGGCGTACTCGCTGATCGTCGAGGACGGCACCGCGCTGGCCCGGCGAGTACGCCGCGGCGAGCTCCCGATGCCCGACGAGGACGACCTCGCCGACAAGTACCTCGCCGCCGACGCGAAGCTCGAGGCCGCCGGCCTCGGCTGGTACGAGGTCTCCAACTGGGCCCGCGACGACGCTGCCCGATGCCGCCACAACCTCGGGCTACTGGACCGGCGGCGACTGGTGGGGCGTGGGCCCAGGCGCGCACTCCCACGTCGGCGGCGTGCGCTGGTGGAACGTCAAGCACCCCGCGGCGTACGCCGATCGCCTGGCCGCCGGCCTGAGTCCAGCCCACGCGGGCGAGACGCTCGACGCCGAGAGCCGCCGCACGGAGCGGGTGCTGCTCGAGGTCCGGCTGCGTGCAGGGATGTCGCTCGACGTGCTGGACCCCGCCGGCCGCGACGCGGTGCCCGGGCTGGTCGATCGTGGGCTGATCGTCCTCGACGAGGACCGGCTGGTGCTGACCCAGCAGGGACGGCTGCTCGCCGACGCCGTGGTGCGCGACCTGCTCCCTTAGGGAGTCGTCGTCACGAAGTCGATGAGCTCCTCGACCCGGCCGAGGAGGGCGGGCTCGAGGTCGTCGAAGGAGTTGACCCGCGACAGGATGTGCTGCCAGGCGCGGGCGATGTCGGCCTGGTCGCGGTGCGGCCAGCCGAGGTGCTGGCAGACGCCCTTCTTCCACTCGATGGAGCGGGGGATCTCGGGCCAGCGCTGGAGGCCGATCCGGTCCGGCTTCACGGCCGCCCAGACGTCGATGAACGGGTGGCCGACCACCAGGACGTGACGGCCGACCTCCGAGCGGGCGATGCCCTGGGCGATCCGGCTCTCCTTCGAGCCCGGCACGAGATGGTCGACGAGCACGCCGACCTTGCGCTGGGCGCTGGGCCGGAAGTCCACGAGATGATCGGCGAGGTCGTCGATGCCGCCGAGGTACTCGACCACGACGCCCTCGATCCGCAGGTCGTCACCCCAGACCCGCTCGACCAGCTCGGCGTCGTGACGACCCTCGACGAAGATCCGGCTGGCCCGGGCGACCCGGGCCTTGGCGTCGTGGACGGCGATCGAGCCCGACGCAGTGCGCGTCGGGCGCGCGGGAGCGGTGAGCCGCACGGGCGGGGTGAGGATGACCGGCTTGCCGTCGAGCAGGAAGCCCGGTCCGAGCGGGAACGTGCGCCGGCGTTGGCGGCGGTCCTCCAGGGTCAGGGTGTCGAGGTCACGGTCGACCGCCACGATCTCGCCGCACCAGTCGGTCATCACCTCTTCGACCACCGCCCCGAGCTCGGCGGGCGTCTCGACGGCGCGCCCGCCCTTGGGCTTGCGCCAGTCTCCGGCGAGGACGTCGGTCCCGTAACGATCCGTCACCCCACGACCGTAGGTCCGGGCACCGACAGTCATGGTCACGACTCGCCGGAGCTCCCGGAGTCCTCGGCGTCGGGATCGTCACCTTTGTCGCTCGACTGCTCGGCTGTCTTGCCGCCGTCGAGGAGGTCGTCGACGGTCTCGCCGTCGTCGAGACCTTCGGCGAGCGGGTTGTCCTCGCCGGGCTGCAGGTCGTCGGGTAGCTGCTCGTCGTCGATGCCCAGGTCGGCGTCCTGGTCGGTGGAGTTCTCTTCCTCGGAGTTGCTCATGGCGGGCCGGTACCCCGTCAGATCAGCGGCAGCCGCTTCTGGCTGCGCGGCAGGTGTTCGTAGCCGCGGCGGACCGCGTCGGCCAGCTCCTCGCGCGGGTAGGGCCACTGGCCGGCCTCGAGTGCCTCGGCGAGGGGGATGCCACGGGTGGCCAGGTCGCGGATGGTCTCGGCGACGACGCCGATCGCGTTGCGCTGGTCCTCCACGAACTCGCGGCCGACCGGCGCCCCGTGGCCTGGCACCACGACCGAGGCCGGCGTGGTGAGGCTCAGGACGATGTCGAGGCTGAGCGGCCACTCCAGCGGGAAGCAGTCCGGGCCGAAGCCGGGCACACCGTTGCGCATCGGCGACTCCTCGACCAGGTCTCCGGCGAGCAGCGACGTCCGCGTCGGGCACCCGCACGACGATGTCGCCGTCGGTGTGGCCGCGACCTGGGTGCACCAGCTCGACCATGCGGTCGCCGAGGTCGAGGACCGCCGCCGAGGAGAACGGGTGGTCGGCCGGCACCACCTCGGTCGCCTGCACCTCCTCGCGGTGCGGATCGTCGGGCTCGTCGTCGTACTCCGCCTTGAGTGCCTCTCCGAGCGGCGACCATCTGCTCGGCGGCCGTCTCGTGGGCATGGATCGGCACCTCGCCGTACGCCGTGCGGAACTCACCGTTGCCGAAGGTGTGGTCGAAGTGCCGGTGCGTGTTGGCGACGGCGACCACCTCGCCGACGCCGAGCCTGCGGATGTCGTCGATCACCTCGCGAGCGGCGACCGAGCTCGCGTGGGTGTCGATCACGAGCAACCCGCGGTCCCCGGCGATGAGCGAGACGTTGACGTCGAACCACTCGTAGCGAGCGACCCAGACCCGGTCGGCTACCTCGGTGAACGGCATCCGCCGAGCCTACGGCGGCTCGCTGGGTCGATCAGCAGAGGCCAGCGTGCAGCTCGCGGCGGAGCAGCTCGCCGAGCTCCTCGGTGTCGCGGGCCGCGCGCCGGAACACCAGCACGTGGGAGTGGGCCCCGAGCAGGTCGACCCACTGCACCTCCACCTGGCGCGGCGTCAGCCCGGTCAGGGTGACCCCGACGACGTCCGACAGGCGGGTGCCGGACGTGGTGGAGACGGCGCGCCGCAGCTCCTCCTGATGGCAGGCGTTGGCGTGCTCGACCGACCGCTGCAGGAACCCCCGGTTGAGGTGGTGCTCGGGGGAGCGGAAGTGTTCGAGGGGCACCCGGTGCTGCCGCTCGGCCCCGTCAGTCGTGACGGCTGAGCAGGCGAAGTTGAGCTCCATGACCACGGTGGCGCGGGTCTCGCCGCAGCACTCGCAGTCCTCGTGGGCGCGTGACTCGAGCCGCCCGGACAGCGTGAGTGTGGCAGCCCGATCGGGAGAGCCCAGCGGACCGAGAGCGCTCTCGAGGGTGAGCAGGGCGCTGCGACCGGCGCGGCCGGCGACCGCGAGCGGCGTGTCAGGGAGGCACGAGAAGGTCGGCTGCCCGCCGAGGTCGCGCATGCCCGAGGTCGTCCATGCCGGCGAGCACGTCGTCGACGCCGTCGACGACCAGGTTGACGCCGGCAGGACAGGCCAGGATGCTGCGCGCCGTCGCCGCCAGCTCGTGCGGGCCGGTGGTCTGGGGCGATGAGGTGGTGCGATCGACGGTCATCGGAACCTCTCTGCTCGTGGTTAGGTAAGCCTAACCTATGACGCGCCGCGTCGGAACGGTGAACGCGTCGCCTAGTAGCATTGGCACTCGGGTCGGACGAGTGCCAGGCCCGCCCACCCAGGCCGAGCGACGAGGAGGCGAGATGCAGGAAGAACGCAGGCTCGCCGTGCTCCGCGCGATCGTCGAGGACTACGTGGCCACCGAGGAGCCGGTCGGCTCCAAGGCGCTGGTCGAGCGGCACCGGCTCGGTGTCTCGCCGGCCACGGTGCGCAACGACATGGCGGCGCTCGAGGACGAAGGCTTCATCACCCAGCCCCACACGAGTGCCGGCCGGGTGCCCACCGACAAGGGCTACCGGCTCTTCGTCGACCGGCTGACCACGGTCAAGCCGATGAGCAGCGCCGAGAAGCGGGCGATCGCGACCTTCCTCGACGGCGCCGTCGACCTCGACGACGTCGTCAACCGCTCGGTGCGGATGCTGTCCCAGCTGACCCGGCAGGTCGCGGTGGTGCAGTACCCCACACTGTCGCGCTCGACCGTGCGGCACATCGAGCTGGTCGCGCTGGCCCCCAACCGCCTGCTGGTGGTGGTGATCCTCAGCACCGGGCGGGTCGAGCAGCGAGTGGTCGAGCTGACCGCCGACCTCGATCGACGCCGACCTGGCCGACCTGAGGACCGAGGTCAACCGGGCCGCTGCCGGTGAGGTCATCGCCGACGCGGTCACCGCGCTGGGTGAACTGGTGCACCGACCTCGGCCGACGTGCCAGACTCGTGGTCGAGACCCTGGTCGAGGCGATGAGCGACCACCGCTCCGACGAGCGGATCGCGGTCGGCGGCACCGCCAACCTGGCCAGGTACGGCGACAACTTCGACTCCGCGGTCCGGCCGCTGCTCGAGGCACTGGAGGAGCACGTGGTGCTGCTCAAGCTGCTCGGCGAGTCGACCGGCGGGCATGGTGACCGTGCGGATCGGCCACGAAGGCCCCTACGAGGAGCTGTCGTCGACCAGCGTCGTCGCCACCGGCTACGGACCCCACGACGACGCCGTGGCCACCCTCGGCGTGGTCGGCCCCACCCGGATGGACTACCCCGGATCGATGGCCGCCGTGCGCGCGGTGGCCCGCTACGTCTCCCGCATCCTCGACGAGGCCTGAGCCTCTCCCACCACGACCGACCTGAAGGAACCAACGTTGAGCCAGGACCTGTACGCCCTTCTCGGTGTCGCCCGCGACGCGGACGCCGACACCATCAAGAAGGCCTACCGACGCCTCGCCCGCCAGCTGCACCCCGACGTCAACCCTGACCCGGAGACGCAGGAGCGGTTCAAGGTCGTCTCGCAGGCCTACGAGGTGCTGTCCGACCCGCAGAAGCGGGCGGCGTACGACCGTGGCGGCAACCCGTTCGGCAGCGGAGCCGACTTCGGGCAGGGCGCCGGTTTCTCGTTCACCGACATCATGGACGCGTTCTTCGGTGGCCAGCCCGGCGCGGCCGGCCAGGGGGGCCGCGGTCCGCGGTCGCGAGTACGCCGCGGCCAGGACGCCCTGATCCGGCTCGAGATCGAGCTGGCCGAGGCGGCGTTCGGTGTCTCCCGCGAGCTCAAGGTCGACACCGCCGTGCTGTGCACGACGTGCCACGGCGACGGCGCCGCTCCGGGCAGCGAACCCATCCCGTGCGAGACCTGCCGCGGCCAGGGCGAGGTGGCCCACGTGCAGCGGTCGTTCCTGGGCGAGATCCGGACCCTGCGGCCGTGCGCGGCGTGCCGTGGTTTCGGCGTGATCATCCCCGACCCGTGCCGCGAGTGCTCCGGCGACGGCCGGGTGCGGTCGCGCCGCACGCTGACCGTCAAGATCCCGGCGGGCGTCGACAACGGCACCCGGGTCCAGCTCAGCGACCAGGGCGAGATCGGTCCCGGCGGGGGACCGGCCGGCGACCTGTACGTCGAGATCCACGTGGCCGCCCACCCGACCTTCACCCGGCACGGCAACGACCTGCACTGCCAGGTCGCGCTGCCGATGACCGCCGCCGCGCTCGGCACCACGCTGACGCTGCCGACCCTCGAGGCCGACGTCGACCAGGGCGCCGGCTCGGGGGTCGAGACGTCCTTCGAGCTGGAGATCCGGCCCGGCACGCAGTCCGGCTCCGAGCAGGTGCTGCGCGGTCGCGGTGTGCCCGGCCTGCGCGGCGGCCGCGGCGACCTGATCGTCTCGATCGGGGTCGAGACCCCGACCAAGCTGGACCCGCAGCAGGAAGAGATGCTGCGCCAGCTCGCGGCGATCCGCGGCGAGGAGACGCCGACCGGCAAGGTGCAGCCGGGCTCGAAGTCGGTCTTCGGCCGGCTGCGCGACGCGTTCAACCCCCACTGATCCGATGACCCTGCCCCTGCACCTCGTGCCGACCCTGGCCGGGGTGCGCGTCGGTGACTCCGTCACCGTCGAGGGCGACGAGGCCCATCACGCCGTGGCCGTACGCCGGCTCCGCGTCGGCGAGTCGGTCGTGCTGACCGACGGGGCCGGCGCCTCGCGACCGGCGCGGTCACCAGCACCGGCAAGCGGGTCTTCACCGTCGAGGCGACCAGCGTCGAGTCCCACCCCGAACCGCAGCCGGCGATCACGGTCGTGCAGGCGCTGCCGAAGGGTGACCGCGGCGAGCTCGCCGTCGAGCTGCTCACCGAGGTCGGCGTGGCGCGGGTCGTGCCGTGGGCGGCTGAGCGCTCGGTCGCGGTGTGGAAGGGCGAGCGGATCGCCAAGGGGCTGGCCCGCTGGCGCTCCACCGCGCGCGAGGCGGCCAAGCAGTCGCGGCGCACCTGGCACCCCGAGATCGCCGAGCTGGCCGGCACCGACGACGTGGTCGGGCTGGTGCGCGAGGCGGCCCTTGCCGTCGTACTCCATGAGGAGGCGGGTGACGCAGCTGGCCGCGCTCGAGGTGCCCGCGTCGGGTCGGCTGGTCGTCGTCGTCGGACCCGAGGGCGGACTCACCGACGGGCGAGATCGCGCGGTTCACGGAGGCCGGGGCGCGCTCGGTCCGCCTCGGTGCAGAGGTGCTGCGCACGTCCACGGCGGGCCTCGCTGCGGTCAGTGTCTTGCTGAGCCGCACCGCGCGCTGGCGGTAGCGGTCACGCCCTACGCTGACGGTCGTGCTGGAGACCAGGAGCGACGGACCAGTGTCCGTCCTCGAGCTCAACCGCCCCGACCGTCGCAACGCGCTCGACCTGGCCCAGTGCCAGGCGATCTCCGCAGCAGCAGCCGCCGAGGTGGAGGCCGGTGCCCGCGTGCTGGTGGTGACCGGGCGGGGATCGGCGTTCTGCTCGGGTGCCGACCTCGGCGGGGTCTACGGCCAGGAGTTCCTCGAGGCGCTCTACGGCATGCTGCACGGCCTGACCCGACTGCCCGGTGCCGCTGATCGCGGCCGTCAACGGGCCGGCCATCGGCGCCGGCACCCAGCTCGCGCTGGCCTGCGACCTGCGGGTGGCCGACGAGACCGCGAAGTTCGCGGTGCCGACGCCGCGCAACGCCATGGCCGTCGACGCCTGGACCATCCGCTCGCTGGCCGAGATCGCCGGCGGCGGGATGGCGCGACGGCTGATGATCGCGGCCGAGACGATCGACCGCGACCAGGCCCTGCACTGCGGGCTGGCCGACCGACCCGGCGACCTCGACACCGCCCTCGCCTGGGCGCACGAGATCGCCCAGCTCGCGCCGCTCAGCCTCGCCCACAACAAGCGCGTGCTCACCGCGATGATCGACACCACCCACGACGCCGAGATCGACGCGTCGTTCGCGGCCTGCTGGGCGAGCGACGACGTCCGTGAGGCCGCCGCCGCCCGCGCCGAGAAGCGGCCCCCGGTGTTCAGGGGCCGCTGACTCAGCTGACCGTCCATTCCGCGCGATCGCGCTGCTTGGACAAGTTCTTGGCTCTCAAACCCGTCCATCTGGCGCGATCGCGCCGGATGGACGGGAACTCGAGGGCGCTAACTCACGCGGCGGACGGACTCCGCCGCGGCCACGGCCGGCTCCAGCGCGACCGCGAGGATCTCGCGGACGTCCGAGACCAGGTGCACGGTCACCGCCTCGAGCACGTCGGCCGGCACGTCGTCCAGGTCCGGCTCGTTGCGGGCGGGCACGAACACGTCGGTGAGGCCGGCCCGCTGGGCCGCGAGCAGCTTCTGCTTCAGCCCGCCGATCGGCAGCACCCGACCGGTCAGCGACACCTCGCCGGTCATCCCGACGTCGCCGCGCACCGGTCGCCCGGTGGCCAGCGACACCAGCGCCGTGGTCATCGTGACGCCCGCCGACGGACCGTCCTTCGGCACCGCGCCGGCCGGCACGTGCACGTGCACCGGCTTGTCGAGGGCGGCGGGATCGACGCCGAGCTCAGCCGCGTGGCTGCGCACGTAGTTGAGCGCGATCTGCGCCGACTCCTTCATCACCTCGCCGAGCTGCCCGGTCAGGCTGAGCCCGCTGGTGCCCTCGGGGAGCGCGGACGCCTCGATGTAGAGCACGTCGCCGCCCAGGCCGGTGACGGCCAGGCCAGTAGCGACCCCGGGCACCTCGGTGCGCTCGTGTGCGTCGGGCGTGAACCGCGGGCCGGCCGATCAGGTCCTTCAGGGTGACCTCGTCGACCAGGATCGGTGCCTCGGTGCCGGACGCGAGCTTGGTCGCGGCCTTGCGGAACGCCTTCGCGACGATCCGCTCCAGCTGGCGTACGCCGGCCTCGCGGGTGTGGTTGGCCGCGATCTCGCGCAGCGCACCGTCGGTCACGGTGATCTCGTCGGTGGTCAGCGCCGCCCGCTCGAGCTGGCGCGGCACCAGGAAGTCGCGCGCGATGGCGACCTTGTCGTCCTCGGTGTAGCCGTCGAGGGTGACCAGCTCCATCCGGTCCAGCAGCGGTCCGGGGATCTGCTCGACCACGTTGGCGGTGGCGATGAACAGCACGTCGGACAGGTCCAGGTCGAGCTCGAGATAGTGGTCGCGGAACGTGTGGTTCTGCGCCGGGTCGAGCACCTCGAGCAGGGCCGCGGCCGGGTCGCCGCGGTAGTCGGCACCGACCTTGTCGACCTCGTCGAGCAGCACGACCGGGTTCATCGAGCCGGCCTCCTTGATGGCGCGCACGATCCGGCCGGGCAGCGCGCCGACGTAGGTGCGCCGGTGCCCACGGATCTCGGCCTCGTCACGGATGCCACCGAGCGCGACCCGCACGAACTTGCGGTCCAGGGTGCGCGCCACCGACTCACCGAGCGAGGTCTTGCCGACTCCCGGAGGTCCGGCCAGCAGGATCACCGCGCCGCTGCCGCGACCGCCGACCACCTCGAGACCGCGCTCCGCGCGGCGAGCCCGGACGGCGAGGTATTCGACGATCCGGTCCTTGACGTCCTCGAGACCGTGGTGGTCGGCATCGAGCACCGCTCGGGCGGCGTCGAGGTCGGTCGAGTCCTCGGTGGTGGTGTTCCACGGGAGCTCGAGCACGGTGTCGAGCCAGGTGCGGATCCACTGGGCCTCGGGGTTCTGCTCGCTGGAGCGCTCGAGCTTGTCGACCTCGCGCAGCAGGGACTCGCGCACGGAGTCGGGCACGTCGGCAGCCTCGACCCTGGTGCGGTAGTCGTCGGCGCCATCGGGCTCGCCCTCGCCGAGCTCCTTGCGGATCGCGGCGAGCTGCTGGCGCAGCAGGAACTCGCGCTGTGACTTCTCCAGGCCCTCGCGCACGTCACCGTCGATCTTCTCGGTGACCTCGACCTCCGCCTGGTGCTCCTGGGTCCACTCGATGAGCAGCTCCAGCCGGCGCTCGACCGACGGGCGTCTCGAGCAGCTCGCGCTTTCGCTCGTTGTTCAGGTACGGCGCCCAGCCGGCCGTGTCGGTGATCGCCTCGGGGTCGGTGAGCGAGCTGAAGGTGTCGACGATCTGCCAGGCCTCGCGGCGCTGCAGCTCGGCGATCACGAGCTTCTTGTACTCCGCGGTGAGCTCGCGCACGTGGTCGGTGATCTCCGTGGAGGGCACCGGGGTCGCCTCGACCCACAGTGCCGCGCCGGGCCCGGTCACGCCGCTGCCGATCGCGGCTCGCTCGCCGGCACGCAGCACCGCAGCGGGGCCGCCGCGGCTGAACCGGCCGACCTTCTCGATCGTGGCGATCACGCCGTAGGTGGCGTAGCGGTCGTCGAGCCGCGGCGCGATGAGCAGCTCGGCCGGCTCGGTGCCGGCGGACTGGGCGGCGTCGACGGCGGCCTGCGCGGCCTCGTCGAGCGCGATGGGCACGACCATGCCGGGCAGCAGCACCACGTCAGGAAGGAACAGCACCGGAAGCTTGCGGGGTGAGTCGGACATCGGGGTCCCTCGATCTCAGAAGAGTTGACAGATACCGACTCAACTAGCGGGACAAGGCTGTTGTTCCGAACCGTAAACACCGTTCACTCTCCGCGAACAGGCTGGCGCGTCGGGAACTTTCCGGCCGGGTCGGCGCTGACCCGTCAGAAGATCTTCTGACGGGTCAGCGGGCCATCAGCGACTCGACCCGGGCGGACTCCTCCTCGAGCTCGGACTGCTCGCGCTTGGTCAGCGGCCGGAGCAGCTCCACCACCCGGACCTTGCCGTCCTCGAGGACCCACAGCCCTTCGAGCATGCCGTCGGCGAAGAGCGACATCGCCTGCGCGCCGTTCTGGCCCATCCAGGCGTTGCGCTTCTCGGGCTCGGTGACCCGGTCGCGCTGGGCGTGGGAGAGCCAGACGTTGTCGTAGCTGCCGAGCAGCCGCACCGGGGCCGGCGCTTCCTCCTCGGCGATCGGTGCGTCGGGCACGTCGAAGAGCACCTTGCCGTTGTCGTCCTCGTGCCGCACCAGGTCGTCCATGGCCTTCACGATCGGCCCGAGCCGGGTCAGCGCCGACCACGCGGTGACGTCGGCGGCGGTCGCCGGCCCGAAAGCGCGCAGGTAGCGCCGCACGATGTCCTCGACGTCGGGCTCGGTCAGCGGTCTGCCGACCCAGCGGTCCACGTGCTGGTAGACCACGCCGCCCGAGCCCTTCCAGGTGCCCGCGCGGCGGGATCTGCGCTAGCGGCGCCACCGACCGGGCCAGCTGGCCCAGCTTCGTCGCGGGGTACGCCGGGAACCGCTCGGCCAGCGCGGCACCCAGGTCGCGTTGCGGCAGGGGCGCGTCGGCGAGGAGCTCAGCCACCGCCGCCGCGAAGGCTTCCCGGTCAACCTCGCGTGCCTCGGCGATGCTCTGGCTGATCTTGATCTCCCGCTCGTGCACCGGGGCGGTCCATCGCCGCAGCATCAGCGCGTCGTCGGCCGTCAGCAGGTGCACGGTGCCGCGCATGGTCAGCAGCCGCACCAGCGACTTGTCCTGGAGCCCGCGGGTCACGTCGTGGGGGTCGAGGTCGGTGAGCCGGGCGGCCAGGGACAGGAACGGCGGCAGGTTCTCCTGGGCCTGGAGCCCGATCAGGTGCCGGCACATGTCGGCGACGGGCATCGACACCCGCTCGAGCAGGTGCTGACGCAGCAGCAGGGTCCGGTTGAGCCGGCGGCGCGAGAACCTCACTCGACCGTGATCGTCTTCGTGTCCTCGCTCGGCCCATGGCCCTCTGCGCCCCCGGAAGGATCGTCGGTCAGCGCGACGAACGTGTACTCACCGGGCGCCAGGTCGGAGACGTCGACCTCCGTCTCCCACGGGTGGAGCTTGTCGATCCAGCCCTCCGCGGTCGAGAAGCCGGTCTTGACCACGTCGTCGCCCTGGCGGATCTCCCACGGCACGGTGGCCTCGAACGAGCTGGCGATGCCGGAGGCCGTGAAGGTCCCGCTGACTGTCGCGCCCTCCTCGGGCGTGGTCACGCTGACCAGGTTGAGCACATCGAGCTGCGGGGCATCCTTGACTCCGTCGGCAGTGTCGATGCCGAAGAGCAGCGTCGGCTCGCCGCCGAGGGTGACCTGCACCCGAGCCCTGGCGCCGACCACGCCCTGGAGCGTGTAGACGAGCGACTGGACGGCGAGCTCCGCCTCGGCCTGCGACATCCCTGGAGCCGCGGTCTTCCAGCCGTCGTCGGGGACGGCAGCGGAGATCACTCCCTGCGCCCCAGTGCCGTCGAACGAGATGTCGTCGAAGGACCCGCCCGGGAAAAGCGTGCGGTAGTCAGGATCGAGGGCGTCACCCGCGGTCAGCAGGGCGGCAGCCTCCTCCAGCGGGTTGTCCGTCTCGACCCGACGGAACTCGCGGAACAGCACGGGGCCCCGCGGGCCGTCGCCGACGAAGTAGATGGGCACGGCCATGGTGCCGGGCTCGCCGCCACCGTCGCTGGACGCCGGCGAGGTCGGCTCGCTGGTGCCGTCGGTGGGCTTCGCCGACGAGGTGTCGCTGGCAGCCGGGTCCGAGGCGGTGTCCTTCGGGTCGTCGCTGCCGCAGCCGGCGAGCACGACGGTCGCGGCGGTGGCCGCAACGGTCAGGACGAGCGATCGAGAGCGTGGGGAAGTCATGGCGTCCATCCTTCTCTGGTCGGGCTGCGCGGTGGTGGACCTACTCGACGACGATGGTCCGCGTGTCGGACGTCGCCCCGGGGCCTTCGGTGCCACCGGTCGGGTCGTCGGTGCTGGCGACGAAAAGGTAAGTGCCGGGATCCAGCCTGGAGATGTCGATCACGGTCTCCCACGGATACAGGCGTCCTTCCCAGCCCGCGGCCTGGGCGGAGTACTCGAGCACGACCGCTCCTTGGCTGTCCTGGATCTGCCACGGCACGGCTGCCTCGAAGGAACTGGCGACCCCACGCGCCGTGAACGAGCCGCTCACGATCGCGTTCTCCGCCGGGTCGGTGATGCTGACCAGTGCGAGCACGTCGAGCTGGGGGCTTTCGGCAAGGGGATTGGAGGTCTCCTCGCCGTAGACGTTGTTGGTCGGGTTGCCGTTGATCCGGAACTGCACGGGCAGCCGTTCCTGCAGGGCGCCCTGGAGGGTGTAGATCACCTGCTCGATGGCGAGCCCTGCCTCAGCCTTGGACACGCCCGCGGGCCGGTCGTGCAGAGCCTCGTCGGCCAGGTCGACGTAGATGACGTCGCCTTGCACGCTCGCGCCGGCGAACGAGTTCGGAGCCCAATAGGTCGCGTAGTCGGGGTCGGCGGCGCCGCCCTCGATGAGGTCGAGTGACGCCTCGAGCTTCGGAATGCTGACATCCACGTTGGTGAACTCACGAAAGAGCCGCGAACCGTGCGGCGTCTCGCCGACGTAGTACGCCGGCACCGCGTGCGTCTCGATGGCGGTCGGTGGTCCAGTCGGCGCGGGATCGGGATCCGTTGCGTCGTTGTCGTCGAGGTTGGTGACGACGGCAAAGGTGGTGACCGCGGCCGCGGTGGCGAGCACGGCACTGCCGGCGACGTACCACCGTGGGCGCCGGTCGGGTCGGGCCGTGCGGGCCCGGATCTCGCTGAGCCGGTGAGCGGGCTCGACGTCGGAGACGGCGTCCGTCAGCAGCTCACGGAGGTCGGAGCCAGGAATGTTGCCGGTCACAGTTCTGCTCCATCCAGGAGTTCGCGGAGGGCGGCCGAGCCGCGGGAGGCATGCGCCTTCACGGAGCCACGGCTGATGCCGAGGGTGTCGGCGATCTCGGTCTCGGAGAGGTCGAGGTAGTAGCGCAGCGCGAGCACCTCGCGCTGCCTGCGGGGGAGGGCGCGCAGCGCGTCCAGCACAGCGGCGCGGCGATCGGTGATGAGCGACGCCTCGTCGGCGCCGGGCACCGGCGGGGGATCGGCCTCCCGTGCGGCATGACGTCGTACGACGGCCCGGTGCCGCAGCGACGAGCGGCTCCGGTTCACCACGGCCTGGCGCAGGTAGGCCAGCGCCTTCTCCGGCTCGCGCAGCTTGCCCCACCGGCCGTGCACCGCGACGAACGCGTCCTGCACGATCTCCTCGGCCATGCCGGTGTCGCGCACCAGGAGCACGGAGAGGCGCACCAGCTGGGACCAGTGGGCGGCGTACAGCTGCTCGACCGCCTCGTCGGCGGTCCAGCGTTCGCGGTTCAGCGCCGCTCCCGAAGAGCCGGCGGCCATTGCATGGACAGTCACGCTAGTAGCACGCGTCACCGGCCGGGGCGGTTGACACGTCTGCCCAGCGATTCAGCCCAGCGGTTCGGACTCCACCTCGAAGTACTCCTGGTACGCCGCGGCGCGCTCCCGGAACTCGCCCTCGTCGAGTCCGGTCTCGGCGAACGAGTAGCGCTTGAGGCTCCCGCCCTGGTCGCCCGGGTGGGCGGCCAGGAAGGCCCGCATCCGCGACTCGGCCTCGGCGGTCAGCTCGAGCCCGATCTCGTCGTAGATCCGCGCAACGGCCCCGATCAGGTCGTGGCGGATGTCCTGGTAGCGGATGTCGACGACCTGGCCGGGCGCGAACACGCCATCACGTCGGGCCTCGAGCGCCCGGTCGAGACCGAGCAGGATGTCCTCGCCGTACTGCGCGGCCAGGGTGCTGACCTCGAACGAGTCGGTCGTCATCTCGCGCAGGCTGGCGCCGAGGGCGCTGAGCGAGGCGATCACCTTGAGCGGGTCGCGATGGTTCTGGATCACGATCGCGTCGGGGTACTCCGCGACCAGCGCGGGCAGGTTCCACAGGTGCGCCGGCGACTTGAGCAGCCAACGCTCCGAGTGGTGCTCGGACTGGAGGTGCTGGAGGAACTTCCGGTGATAGCGGTACGCCGGCGCCAGGTCCGCTTCGTGCAGCAGCCAGTGGTTGTAGCGAGGCACGTGGAACTGCAGCGAGTGCTGCATCGACCGGAAGTCGCCGGTGAAGATGCGTACGTCCTCCTGGGCCAGCCTCGCTCCGAGCTCGTGGAACGCGGCGAAGCCGGGGATGAACGACTCGACCAGGTCGAAGCCGGCCTGGCACTCCTCGATGCGGGGGTCGGTCTCGTACGTCGCGGTCTGCGGCGCCGGCACCGGCCGCTCGATCTCCCAGCTCAGAGGTGCCCGGTTGGCGGGGTCCTGCGCCATCAGGTCGTGCAGGATCGTCGTGCCGGTGCGTGGCTGGCCGACGATCACGATCGGCCGTCGGATCTCCTGCCCGGCGACCGCCGGGTGGGTGGCTCGCCAGCCCTCGACGCGGAGCCGGTTGGACAGGTCCGTGACGATGCCGTCCTCCGCCACCCCGACGCCGATCTCGTTCAGCTCGGCACTCTCGGCGAGCGAGTCGAGCAGCAGGTCGAGCCCCTCCTGCCAGGTGCCCTCGCCGAAGTCGTCGAGCCCCGTCGCCTCGATCGCGGCGGCGACCAGTCGGTCGCGTCGGGCCGTGGTGGTCTCGGTGGCGCTGTGGCTCATGGGTGTCACCCTCGCGTACGACCTCTTAGCGCGTCCACGGAACTCCTGGACCCCCATGCAAAGATCTGCTCGGGAGGACAACCATGGACGACTGCCTGTTCTGCAAGATCGTGGCCGGCGACATCCCGGCCGAGGTCGTGCACTCGACCGAGCGGACCGTGGCGTTCCGCGACCTGAACCCCCAGGCGCCGCTGCACGTGCTGGTCGTCCCGAAGGACCACTACGACAACGCCGCCGCGCTGGCCGCGGGCGATCCCGCTGGCGTCGGCCGAGTTGGTGACCACCGCCGCAGCCGTCGCCACGGCCGAGGGGTACGACGCCTACCGACTGGCGTTCAACACCGGCGCGGGCGCGGGTCAGGTGGTGTTCCACGTCCACCTGCACCTCCTCGCCGGGCGCTCCTTCGGGTGGCCTCCCGGCTGAGGCGGAGGATGAGGCACCGGAATAGACCCAGGAACAGACCCAGGAATCGGCACAGGGTCAGGCACTGGCAGCCGCGCGGACCTGCTCCCAGGTGACCAGCTGCGGGTCGCTTTCGGCAGTGGCGGCGATCACTCCGAGGGCGCGCCGCAGGGGCGCATCGGACACGTCGTCCGTGACGCGATCCAGAATCAGCAGGGCGCGCGGTCTGCTGAGCCCTCCGAGCAGTTCGCGCACCGTGTCCTGCAGCTCACGCAGGGTGGCGACGTCGTCCGGCGCCTCAGCCTCCAGGACGACTGCAGCGGCAACCGACCGACCCAGTCGCGCGTCGATCCGCTCGAACGCCTCCGCCCAGCGGACGAACGGCTGGTCCCGCAAGATGTCGCGGACCTCGGTGAGCGATACCAGCTGACCGGACACCGAGATCACCTCGTCGGCGCGACCCAGGAACTCGATGTCTCCCGGACCGTTCCGTCGAGCCAGGTCTCCTGTCGCGTACCTGCCAGGATGCCGCTCCCAGTGGTACGACGTCGGATCCTCGTCCCCGGCCTCCACGCCGCGCATGACACCTGCCCACGGGTGGAGCATCACCCACTCGCCGGGGCTCCCCTCGGGCACCGGGTCACCCTGCTCGTCGAGGATCGCGAAACCGGGATCGGGCAGCATCGGCGGCGATTCCGACAGGTCGTAGGCGACGATCCCGCCGAGCTCCATCTGCCCCCACGCGTCAGCGAGCGTCACCTCGGAGTCCAGGGCACCCGCCAGCCATTCGCGCAGCTCGGGTTCGAGGCGCTCGCCGATGGTCACCACCCGGCGCAGCGAGGCCGAGCCCCCGGGGGCGGTCAGCGACCATCCTCTGATCGCCCGCACGATCGATGGCGAGGTGACCAGCGAGGACACGGAGTAGCGCTCGACAATCTGCCAGAACCTGGCCGGGTCCGGGTAGTCGAGGGTCCCCTCGTACATCACGCTGGTGGTGCCGGCGAGCAGCGGGCCGAAGATGCCATGGGTCTGGGCCCCGAGCCAAGCGACATCGGCGGCTCCCCAGAACACCTCGCCCTCACACATCGCGTAGCGGTGGTTGGCCAGGGCCACGACCGCGAGATTGGCCGCCCCGAGCCGGATCGCCACCGGCCGACCGCGCCGGTTGGCGACGTAGACGGCCAGGGCCGGATGCTCCGCGGGGAGCGGGACCGGCGCGGCCCCGACCGGCGCGTCGCTGAGGACCTCGTCGTACCAGAGGTCTCCTTCGAACCAGTCCACGTGCACGCCCGTGCGACGCAGCACGATGGTGTGCTGGAGCCCGCTGGCAGCCTCGATCGCCTCGTCCGCACGTGCCTTCAGCGGCAGGATCGTGCCGCGGCGCCAACCACCGTCCTGGGTGAAGAGGATGCGCGGTCGGAAGTCGGCGAGCCGTGACGACAGTGCCTCGCCAGGAAGAGCCACGGGGATCACGGTGACCTCCGCGCCGATCCGGAGGGCGGCGAGGAGCGATACGACGGTCTCCGGCACCCAGCCGAGGTGCAACGCCACCCGATCGCCGCGGGCCAGTCCCAGCTGCTCGAGGCCGGCGGCCAACGAGACCACCTCGGCGTGGAGCTCGGCGAAGGTCAGAACCCGGCGGTCACCTGGCTCGCCCTCCCACAAGATCGCCACCTGGTCGGCGCGTTCAGGCAGATGGCGGTCGGTGCAGTTGGCCGCGAGATTGAGCTCACCCCCGTGGAACCAGTTGTGGTACGGCGGGTTCTCCCGGAACAGCTCTGTCCATGGAGACGTCCATGCCAGCTGCTCGGCGATCGGGCCCCAGCCCTCGATCGCCGCTCGGCGTTCAGCGTGCTCGTCAGCCATGACCAAGGGTCCTCCCGGCGGCTGTCGCGGCACGGGACAGGTGCTGCGCGATCGTGGCGACCCTCTCGTCACCTGCGTCTGCGGGAAGGGTTGCGGCCAGGGCGGCGACCGCACGACCACCGGCGTCAGGCACCACCACGGCAACCTCCGGCACGGGGTCGCCCGTCTCGTTGCTCACCAGCCAGTGCGCGGTGGCCCAGGCAGTGCGGAGCGTGCTCGCCTCCTGGGGCGCATCCCGGCCGTGCAGGGCCAACGACTGTTCCCAGATCTCGTCCGGGGCTCGGGACACCAGCAGCCGGCCCGATGGTGTCGTGAGGGCGTTGGCGACCCGATTGCTCTCGCGATAAGGGCCGCCGTCCGTGGCGTCCACCCGGTCGACGTACACGACGGACTCCCTGACCAGCAGGGCGACGTGGAGGGTGACCTGCAGGACATCGCGAAGGGAGACGAGGTAGGGCGACAGGGCGCCGAGGATCGGAAGCCGGCCCAGGTAGCGCTGGGACAGCCGCGCCACCTCCGGTCCGAGGCTGTATCGCGAGGTGCGGCTGTCCTGCTCCACGATGTCGGCCAGCACCAGGGAGCGCAGCAGTCGATGAGCCGTGGGGACCGATAGTCCGGAGCGTTCGGCGAGGTCGGTGAGCTGTTGGTACGCCGGGCCGTCACTGAGCAGGTCGAGCAGGAGCACGGCGTTGCGGACCGTTCCGAGCGTCCCGCGGGCGGCATCGCTCGTGGGCGCTCGTGACTCCGTCACTGCCGCTCCCGTCTTTCGGATATCAACAGGGTGCATCCTATCAGCGGATTCGAACTCCGAAATGAGTCCTTGCGTTTCCAGATAGTGGAAGTGTAGCGTCCGTCACATCCGCCGACCGGCGGCCTGCAGTCTGGGGGGTTCCTTGCTGACACGGGCGTATCGCTTCGAGCTCAACGCCAGCCGGGTCCCGGTGGGTGAGCCGCTGCTGGAAGTCCAGGGGGTCTCCCTGCGGTTCGGCGGCATCCACGCTCTCAGCGACGTCTCGTTCACGGTCACCCAGGGAGACGTGCACGCCGTGATCGGGCCCAACGGCGCCGGCAAGTCGAGCCTGCTCAACTGCATCAGCGGTCTGTACCGACCTCAGCAGGGCCGGCTCCTGCTCCACACCCGGGACCCGGACGACGCCCGGGCCAGCCGCAACCTGGTGGGTGCGCCACCCCACCGGATCGCGCGCCAGGGTGTCGCGCGGTCCTTCCAGAACATCGAGCTCTTCGGGCACCTCACGTTGTTGGAGAACCTGATGCTGGGCCGGCACCGCCACATGAGTCACCGGCTGCTGCCGGCCCTGCTCTGGTTCGGCCCGGCGCGCAACCAGGAGGTGCGGCACCGGGAGTTCGTCGAAGAGGTGATCGACCTCCTCCAGCTACAGGCCCACCGCCATGCCCACGTCGGCTCGCTGTCCTACGGCATCCAGAAGCGAGTGGAGCTCGGCCGAGCCCTGTGTGTGGAGCCCTCCCTGCTCCTCCTCGACGAGCCCATGGCCGGGATGAACGCCGAGGAGAAGGAGGACATGGCGCGCTACATCCTCGATGTCAGTGAGCTCCGGGACGTGACCGTGCTCCTGATCGAGCACGACATGGGTGTCGTCATGGACATCTCGGACCGCATCAGCGTGCTGGACTTCGGGAGGCTCATCGGTGACGGCACCCCCGAGGAGACCCGCGCCAACCAGGCCGTGGTCGAGGCCTACCTCGGGACGGACGCGTGATGCGGCGCGGCGCGACCGCCCAGGAGGCGACCAACCACGCCGACCTGACGTTTCCGCAGCTGCTCGCCGCGCGCGCTCTCGACCGCCCCCACGATGTCGCACTCCAGGAGAAGCTCTACGGCATCTGGCAACCGATCACCTGGAGCGAGTACGCCGACCGGGTCCGGTCCCTTGCCCATGGTCTCCATGCGCTCGGCGTCACGCGCGGAGACGTCATCGCGGTGCTGGGTGACAACCGACCCGAGTGGTTGATCGCGGAGCTGGCCGCCCAGTCCCTCGGCGCGGCCGTCGTCGGCATCTACCCGACCAGCCTGGACGACGAGATCATCCACATCCTCACCGTGTCCGCCGCCCAGGTCGTCGTGGCCGAGGACCAGGAACAGGTCGACAAGCTGCTCAAGGTCAAGGGACGGCTGCCCGAGGTGACGACGGTGCTCTACTACGACCCGCACGGTCTCGAGGCCTACGGCGAGGACCTGCTGCTCGCCTTCGACGAGCTCGAGGCACGCGGCAGGTCGCTCGCCGAGGAGAGCCCCGACTGGCTCCGGGAGCAGGTGGACGCGGGCCACCCCGATGACATCGCCGTCATCTGCACTACATCAGGCACGACCTCGCAGCCGAAGCTAGGACAACTCAGCCATCGCAACCTGCTCTCGATGGCCACCAACCTCACCTCGATCGACCCGCTCGGACCCGAGGACCGGTTCGTCTCCTTCCTCCCGCTCGCCTGGATCGGTGAGCAGATGATCGCCGTAGCGTGCGGCCTGTCCTGTGGCATGACCCTGTCCTTCCCCGAGGACGCCGCGACCCAGCGGTCGGACATGCGGGAGATCGGGCCGCACGTGATGTTCAGCCCGCCGCGGATCTGGGAGTCCATGCTGTCCGACGTCCAGGTCCGGATCGACGAGGCCGGCTGGCTGAAGCGGACGGTCTTCGGGATCGGCTACGCCGTCGGCGACCGAGTCGCCGACATGCGGGTGCGTGGGCGGCGGCCGGGCCCGGTGTGGCAGCTGCTGGCCATGGTCGCGAACGTCGTGGCCCTGCGACCGGTGCGCGACCAGCTGGGTCTGGCGCGGATCCGCCGCTGCTACACCGGCGGAGCACCTCTCGGCCCCGATGTGTTCCGCTTCTTCCACGCCATCGGCGTCAACCTCAAGCAGATCTACGGCCAGACCGAGATCTGCGGAATCGCCGTCCTGCACCACGACGACGACGTCCGGTTCCACACCGTCGGGATCCCCATCCCCGAGACCGAGCTCCGGATCGAAGGCTCCGGGGAGATCCTGCTGCGCTCGCCGTCGGTGTTCCTGGGGTACCTCAGCAACGAGGAAGCCACCGCGGAGGCGCTCGATGCCGACGGCTGGCTGCACACGGGTGATGCGGGCTACCTCGACGACGGACATCTGGTCGTCATCGACCGCGCCAAGGACGTGCGCACCTCGGCCGACGGCACGCCGTTCTCGAGCGCTTTCATCGAGAACAAGCTCAAGTTCTCGCCGTACGTCGAGGAGGCCGTGGTCTTCGGTGACGACGAGATCTCGGCGATGATCATGATCGACGCCCAGACGGTCGGGTCCTGGGCCGAGGGCAAGCGGCTGACCTACACGACGTACACGGACCTGGCCGCGAAGCCGGAGGTCTACGACCTCGTGGCGGAAGAGGTCCACCGCGCCAACGCGGACCTCCCCGACAGCATCAAGGTGCGCAGGTTCCTGCTGCTCTTCAAGCCGCTCGATCCCGACGACGACGAGATCACCCGCACCCGCAAGGTCCGGCGCAACGTGGTCGGCGAACGGTACACAGAGCTGATCCGGGCGCTGGAGCGGGGCGATGAATCGGTGCTGGTCGCCCACAAGGTGGGCTACCAGGACGGAAGGTCGGTCGAGCGAGCCAGCACCCTTCGCATCCGTCACCTGGACGACGGGCTCTCGGAGCGTTCCGTGGGCCAGCGGCCGGTCTGGAGCGGGCGCCGATGAACAACTTCCTCAACCTCACCGTCTACGGACTCTCCGACGGAGCGGTCCTCGCCCTCGCTGCGCTGGGGTTCGTGCTGATCTACAAGTCCACCGGAGTGATCAACTTCGCGCAGGGCGAGCTCCTTCTGATCGGCGGCTACACCCTGTACTCGGCGTTCGTGGTGTTCCGGCTGCCGTTGGTGCTCTCTGTCGTTGTCGGGGTCGCCTTCGCCGTGCTGCTCGGCGTGCTGATCGAGCGGCTCGTGCTGCGGCCCCTGGTGGGTGAGAGCGCGATCAGCGTGATCATGGTGACCATCGGTCTGGCCGCCCTCCTGCGGGCCGTGATCCAGCTGATCTTCGGCACCCGCGCGGTCTCGCAACCGCCGATCCTGCCGAGGACACCCGTCGAGCTGCTGCCAGGCACCCAGGTGCCGCTCAACAGGCTGCTGGTGATCGTGATCGCCGCCGCTGTGCTCGTTGCCTTCACTCTGTTCTTCCGGCACAGCCGGCACGGCGTCGCGATGCGTGCGGTCGCCGACGATCAGCAGGCGGCGCTCACGATGGGCATCTCGGTGCGCCGGATCTTCGCGCTGGCATGGGGGTTGGCCGCGCTGAGCGCCCTCGTCGGTGGCGTGCTGCTGGGCGATGTCACTGAGGTGAGCGGCCGGTTGGCGACCTTCGGGCTGCTGGTCTTCCCGGTGGTCATCCTCGGTGGGCTCGACTCGGTGCCGGGCACCATCGTGGGCGGTCTGACCATCGGGCTCACCACGCAGTACGTGAGCGGCTACTGGGATCCGGGCCTGGCCCAGATCGTCCCCTACCTGTTGCTCGTCGCCATCCTGCTCGTCCGGCCCTACGGGCTCTTCGGCGAAGCCCGAATCGAGAGGGTCTAGCTGTGGCGACCTCCACCGGCATCTATCACCGCAGCTATCGGCGCGAGCTAGCGCTGCGGCACACCCGCGCGGAGTACTTCCGGCTCGGAGTGATGGTCGTGGCGATGATCGTCACGCCGTACGTGCTGGACAACTACTGGCTCTCGATCGTGAACACGATCCTGATCGCGGTGATCGGTGCGGTCGGGCTCAACATCCTGGTCGGCTTCACCGGTCAGATCTCGCTCGGTCAGGGTGGCTTCCTGGCGGTGGGAGCGTTCTCGTCGGCGCTGCTCTACGAACGGGCGGACCTACCTGCTCCGCTGAGCATCGCGTGCGCGGTGCTGATCACCGCCGTGGCAGGTGCCCTGTTCGGCCTGCCCGCGCTGCGCCTGAAAGGGCTCTACCTCGCCATCGCGACGCTGGCCAGCCAAGAGATCATCGTCTTCGTCGCTCGGCGGTGGAGCTTCCTCCGCGATGGCAGCTCGCCGCTTTCGGTGGAGCGTCTGAACATCGGTGGCTACGAGATCACCCGGGAGTTCTTCGAGTTCGAGTGGTACCGGATCCTGGTCGTGTGCGCCGTCGTCTCGGTGCTGGTCGCCCGCAACCTGTTCCGCAGCAGTCTCGGGCGCTCCTTCATGGCGGTGCGTGATCAGGACATCGCTGCCTCGGCCATGGGCGTGAACGTCACCCGAGCGAAGGTGACCGCCTTCGCGGTCTCGTCGGGATTCGTCGGCTTCGCCGGCGCGCTCTCCGCGCACTACACCGAGACCGTGACCTGGGAGTCGTTCACCCTCGAGGTGTCGATCCTCTATCTCGCGATGATCATCGTCGGCGGGCTGGGCACCATCGCCGGGTCGGTCTACGGGGCGTTCTTCATGATCCTCGTGCCGGTGTTCCTGAACGAGGCGATCACTTCGGTCGGAGACCGGATGACGTTCCTCGCCAGCAGGTTGCCCGCCATCGAGAACGCAGTCTTCGGCCTGGTGATCATCGTCTTCCTGCTCGCGGAGCCACGTGGTCTGGACCGCATCTGGCAACGGATGAAGGACTTCGTCCGCTTCTGGCCGTTCCGCTACTGACCGCTCAACCGCTCGGACAAGGACCACGACAACAACCAACAAGGAGATCGAAATGCACAGCACATTCGGGAAGGCCGCACCCGCGGTGATCCTCGCCCTGGTGCTCGCCTCCGCGTGCAGCCCCGGCAGCGACGACGACGCGGCAGACGGTGACGGGCCGATCAAGATCGGCGTCATCGCCGACCTCACCGGCGCCACCGGGGACGTCGGCACGCCCTACAACGAAGGCATGCTCGGCTACATCGACTGGCTCAACTCGGAGGGAGGCATCGACGGTCGCGAGATCGACGCGACGTCGAAGGACTACGCCTACGACGTACCGACTGCGGAACGGTTGTACAAGGAGTACCTCAACGAGGACGCAATCGCGATCCAGGGCTGGGGGACGGGCGACTCGGAGGCCTTGTCGAGCAAGGTGACGGCCGACGAGCTGCCGTTCATGTCGGCGTCCTACGCCGAGCCGCTGACCGATCCGTCGGAAGCACCCTTCAACTTCGTCGTGGCGCCGACGTACTCGGACCAGGCCCGGGTGGCGCTCAACTACATCGCGGAGGACGGAGCGGGCTCGGAGGTGGCGCTGCTCCACAATGACTCGCCGTTCGGTCTCGCCCCGGTCGAGGACGCCATCGCCTGGAACGAGGAAGAGGGCCTCGGACTCAACATCGAGTCGTACGCCATGCCCGCCGGTGCTGCCAACTACGTCGGCCTTCTCTCGCAGGTGAAGAGCCAGGGCGCCAAGTACGTCCTGATCCAGAACGTCTCGAGCCCGGCTGCCCAGGTGGCGAAGGACATCGAGGCTCAGGGGCTCGACATGACGATCGTCTGCCTCAACTGGTGCGCCGACGAGCAGTTCATCCAGACCGCGGGTCCGGCGGCTGAGGGGCACGTGCTCGTGCAGCCGTTCGCGCCCGTCACCGCAGACGTGGAGGGGCACGCGGACATCGCGGAGTACCTCGAGGGTGAGGGATCCTCGCTCGAGGAGGAGGGCCTTCACTACGTGCAGGGCTGGTACACGATGCACATCATGGCCGAGGGCATCCGGGCGGCCATCGACAACGACGACCTCACCGGACCCGGCATCAAGGAGGCCCTGGAGACCATGGGGCCGATCGATACCGGTGGCGTCGTCGGCACCGGCGAGGTGGAGTTCTCCGAGGACTCCCATCGCGGCCAGACCGGCACCGGTATCTACATCGCCCAGGGTGGGCAGATGCAGCCGGTGGAGACCGGCGTCACTCCCTGATGACCGAGACCAGGTCGATGGATGCGTCCGGCACCGCCCCGGTGCCGGACGCACCCGCCGCACTCCTGACCCTCAACAACATCGAGGTCGTCTACGACGAGGTGATCCTGGTCCTCCGGGGCCTGTCCCTGGTGGTGCCGAAGGGCGAGATCGTGGCGCTTCTCGGCTCCAACGGTGCCGGCAAGTCGACGGCGCTCAAGGCGGTCTCGGGCCTGCTCCCGAGCGAGCGTGGGGAGATCACCGAGGGTTCGGTCCTGTTCGACGGGCGCGACATCACGAGGATGGACGCCGCGGCACGGGTGAAGTCGGGTCTGTTCCTGTGCATGGAGGGTCGGCACGTCTTCGAGCACCTGACCGTGCACGAGAACCTGGTTGCGGGCGCCTACTCGACGGGGCGGAGCCGCCAGCGAGGACTTCGACCTGGTCTACACCTACTTCCCGAAGCTGGGCGACCTGCGACAGCGTGTCTCGGGATACCTGTCCGGCGGGGAGCAACAGATGCTCGCGATCGGCCGTGCCCTGATGGCCAGGCCACAGCTCCTGATGCTCGACGAACCCTCGCTGGGGCTGGCGCCCCTCTTGGTCGAGGAGATCTTCGGCCACATCCAGGCTCTCAACAAGGACGAGGGCATCACCGTCCTGGTCATCGAGCAGAACGCCCGACGGGCACTCGAGGTTGCCGATCACGGCTACATCCTCGAACAGGGACGGATCGTGCTGGAGGGCTCGGCCGCCGAGCTCGCCGAGAACCCCGACGTGCAGGAGTTCTACCTGGGCATGGGCGAGGCCGGGCGCAAGAGCTATCGCGACGTGAAGCACTACAAGCGCCGCAAGCGCTGGCTGTGAGGGCGGATGTCGTGAGGACGGGGAGAACCAGATGTCGCTGACCGATGCGCTGGCGGAGTACCGGCACGAGCGTCTCGGCGAGGGTGGTCGAGGTCGCGGCCGCGGCGGCCGGGCGGGTGCCGGCGCTGGACGCGAGGATCGCTGAGGCCGGGCTCGCGAGGTCCGCCGTCCTCCCTCGACCAGTTCGACCGGGTGCCGGTGCTGAGCAAGGACGCTCTTCCGGGTCGCCAGGCCGGGTCGGCGTTCGGAGGTCTGCTTCCCGACGGAGCCGAGGTGGTCCGGGTGTTCGCCTCGCCCGGCCCCATCTACGAGCCGCAGCTGGCCGGATCGGACCCGTGGCGCTGGGCGCCGGCCCTGACGGCGCTCGGCATCGGCCCGGACGACCTGGTCCTGAACTGCTTCAACTACCACCTCTCCCCGGCGGGGATGATGTTCGACGAGGCCTGCCGGGCAGTGGGGGCACGCGTGGTGCCCGCGGGTGTGGGGATGACGGAGGTGCAGGCGCGCGTCGTCGGCGATCTCGGAGTCACCGCCTACATCGGCCTGCCGTCGTACCTGTCTGCGCTCTCCGAGGCGTATCGGTCGACGGGCCAGGCAGCGGAGCGTTGGCGCGTCAGGAAGGCGCTGGTGACCGCCGAACCGATGCCGCCACCGTTGCGTCGAGTCCCTGTCCGCCACCGTGGCCCGGGTGCTGATGGCCTATGGCACGGCGGAGCTCGGGCTGATCGGTTTCGAGACCGAACCGGACCAGGGCCTGCGCCTCGGGCCGGACGTCCTCATCGAGCTCTGCGACCCGGTGACGGGTCAGCCAGGACCGGCCGAGGTGCCTGGGGAGGTCGTGGTGTCGGTGCTTGCAGCGAGAGCTATCCGCTGCTCCGGTTCGGCACCGGAGACGTTTCGCGCTGGGAGCTCGTCGACGGCGAGCTGCGCCTGGCCGGGGTGCTCGGGCGGGTCGGCGCCGCCGTGAAGGTGCGCGGGATGTTCATCCACCCCCATCAGGCCGCCGAGGTGTTGGCGGAACTGCGCTCCGCCGGGCTGGTCGAGGGGGCGTTCGTCATCGACCAGGTCGGCGGCGTCGACGTGCTCGGGCTTGAGGTGACCGCGGACGAGGGCGCCGATCCGCAGTCGACTGGTGGCAGCAGCCGAGCAGCGCTGCCGCGACGCCCTCCGGGTTCGGCCTGAAGTCCGGGTGGTCTCCAGCCTCGAGGAAGGCCCGGTGCTCCGCGACAGACGGAGCGGGTGAGGCTCTGGGTGGCATGCTGATCGAGTGACCCGACTGACCTGGATCGCGGTAGCCATGCTGCTGGTGCTGGCCGGGTGCAGCGACAGCGGCGAGCCCAGCGGGTCGGCCCAGTCGGCACCCGATCCCGAGACCGACTCGAGCACGAGCGCGGTGGCAGGTGAGCCGGAGAGCGCCCACACCGAGCATCCCCAGGGCAAGCCCGGCAAGCTGCTGCCGTTGCGTCGCGGTGAGGACCGGCTCACGATGACCATGCCGGAGACCTACACGCCGTCGCCCCCGACCGGCGTCGGCACCGACGACTACCGCTGCTTCCTGCTGGACCCGCGGCTCGACCAGGACAGCTACCTCACCGGCACCAACGTGGTGCCGGGCAACCCCGACGTCGTCCACCACGTGATCCTGTTCCGGGTCACCCCCGACCAGGTCGACGACGCCGAGCGCCTGGACGCCGAGAGCGACGATCTCGGTTGGACCTGCTTCGGCGGCAGCGGCCTGCCCGGCGACTTCGCCAACGTCGACGACGCCAGCTGGCTGGGTGCCTGGGCGCCCGGCGGCACGGAGACGATGACCAGCCCGGGCTACGGCGTGGACCTGCCCCGAGGATCGCGGATCGTGATGCAGGTGCACTACAACCTGCTTGCCGGCCAGGCGCCCGACATGAGCTCGACGCAGATCCGGGTGACGCCCAAGACGCGACGACGTCACCCCACTGCACACCTTCCTGCTGCCCGCGCCGGTCGAGCTGCCGTGTCGGCCCGAGCACGCCGACGGTCCGTTGTGCGAACGCGCCGCGGCGGTCGCCGACCTCAAGGAGCGCGTCGGCGACGGGCCGGGCAGCACCGCCGACATCCTGCACCTGCTGTGCCGGTCCGACCACAGCACCGACGGAGACCTCGTCCTGCACGCGCACCATCGAGCGACCGATGACGATCCTGGGCGTCGCCGGCCACATGCACCTGCTCGGCCGCCAGCTCAAGATCGAGGTCAACCCCGACACGTCCGAGGAGCGCACCGTCCTGGACATCAAGGTCTGGGACTTCGACAACCAGGGGTCGGTGCCGATCGACCCGGTCGAGCTCGAGCCGGGCGAGACCGTCAAGGTCACCTGCAAGCACGTGCAGTGGCTGCGCGACCTGCTGCCGGCGTTCGAGGGTCAGGACGAGAAGTACGTCGTGTGGGGCGAGGGCACCACCGACGAGATGTGCCTCGGGATGCTCTCGGTGGCCTACCGCTGAGTCGATCCTGGGCGGGAGTTGCGGGTCGTGTGCCTGATGCCGGATGGGGCGTGGTGGGACACGACTCGTCCCCGCGGCGAACTCTCGACGACGTCGATCGTCAGGCGTCGGCGCCGAACGCCATCCGGGCCAGCCGGAGGATGTAGATCAGCACTGGCATCCCGAACACGAAGAGCAGCAGCCAGGCGGTGACCCGGTGCTTGGTCTTGGTGCTGTCGAGGCGGCCGGCGAAGTCGAGCAGCGCCCCGTCGGGCACCAGCGCGGTCAGTCCCATGCCCCGGGCGTCGGGCGGGAGGTGCTGTCCGGCGAACCACGCGGGCGGGGCGTCGGGGTCCTCCGGCTCGAGGTCCTCGTCGTACTCGTCCCGCTGCATGTCGCAACGGTACGCCGGGATCTCGATACAGGTCGCTCATCCCGCGCTGGCGCGCGGTCTGAGCCGAGCCCACTCGATCTCTCGTCCCCTTCGCGGTCCCTCGCAGGCTCGGTCCCGGCGGGACGCGAAACTCGGTGGTGGTCACTCGGGGTGGCTCCCGTAAAGTAGAGATCTCAGTCCGCTACTCGAGAAAGCACCCATGACCGACAGCAACCATCAGGGGGAGACCCAGCCGGCTCGTGCACCGCACGAAGCACACGGTCGTCGTCCCCAACAGCATCAACATGGTGAGCCTGCTCGGTCCCGGTGACGAGCACCTCGGCCTGATCGAACGCAGCTTCGAGGCCGAGATCCATGTCCGTGGCAACCGGATCACGCATGCACGGCGAGCCCGGCGAGATCGCGCTCGTCGAGCGCCTGCTCGACGAGCTGGTCACGATCATCCGCACCGGACAGGGCGTGACCGGCCGAGACCGTCGAACGCGTGCTCCACATGCTGCGCGCCGAGACCACCGAGCGCCCGGCCGACGTGCTCTCGCTCAACATCCTGAGCAACCGCGGCCGCTCGATCCGGCCCAAGACGCTCAACCAGAAGCGCTACGTCGACTCCATCGACAAGCACACGATCACCTTCGGCATCGGCCCGGCCGGCACCGGCAAGACCTACCTGGCGATGGCCAAGGCCGTGCAGGCGCTGCAGTCCAAGAACGTCAACCGGATCATCCTCACCCGCCCCGCGGTCGAGGCCGGCGAGCGGCTCGGCTACCTGCCCGGGCACGCTCAGCGAGAAGATCGACCCCTACCTGCGGCCGCTCTACGACGCCCTGCACGACATGGTCGACCCGGAGTCGATCCCCAAGCTGCTGGCCGCCGGCACCATCGAGGTGGCGCCCGCTGGCGTTCATGCGGGGACGCTCGCTTGAACGACTCGTTCATCATCCTCGACGAGGCGCAGAACACCTCGCCCGAGCAGATGAAGATGTTCCTGACCCGGCTGGGCTTCGGCTCCAAGATCGTGGTGACCGGCGACGTGACCCAGGTCGACCTGCCGAGCGGCACCCACTCGGGGCTGCGGGTGATCGAGGGCATCCTCGACGACGTCGAGGACATCTCGTTCAACCGGCTCACCGCCCACGACGTGGTCCGGCACCGGCTGGTCGGCAAGATCGTGGCGGCGTACGAGGAGTTCGACGCCCAGGGCGGTCTCCAGTCCGCGAAGTCGGCGCACCCGTCGAACTCGTCGGGCCCGCGCCGAGACCGCACCGTGAGCCGACCTGGGAGCCGCGATGAGCATCGAGGTGCTCAACGAGTCGGGCCACGAGCTCGACGTGAAGCGGCTCGCCGCGCTCAGCCGGTTCGTGATGGACCGGATGCGGGTCCACCCGATGGCCGAGCTGTGCATCAAGGCCGTCGACGAGGCGACCATCGCCCAGCTCAACCAGCAGTGGATGGAGAAGGAGGGGCCGACCGACGTGCTCGCCTTCCCGATGGACGAGCTGCGGCCCGGCCTGGTCACCGAGGAGCCCGAGGAGGGCGTGCTCGGTGACCTGGTGCTGTGCCCCGCGGTCGCCGAGCGTCAGGGCGAGACCGCCGGCCACGGCACCGACGCCGAGATCGAGCTGCTGACCGTGCACGGCATCCTCCACCTGCTCGGCTACGACCACGCCGAGCCCGACGAGCACCGGGAGATGTTCGGGCTGCAGGACGAGATCCTGGGGGAGTGGCGCGGCTCGAGTCGGACCAGCCAGTCTGAGCTGTGAGCGACTTCTGGCTGCTGGTCGTAGCCGCCCTACTCGTGCTCCTGGCCGGCGCTGTTCACCGGCGTCGACGCCGCGCTCGGCGGATTCTCCAAGGCCCGGGCCAACGAGCTCGTCGCCGACGGACGCACCGGTGCCAAGCGACTGGTGGCGCTGCTCGACGATGCGCCGCGCTACCTCAACACCGCGCTCTTCCTCCGCATGCTCTGCGAGATCTCGGCGATCGTGCTGGTCACCCTGCAGATCGACGAGGCGGTCGACGGCTCCTGGTGGGTCAGCGTGCTGACCGCGATCGGCGTGATGCTGGTGGTCTCGTTCGTGGTGATCGGGGTCGCTCCGCGCACCCTCGGGCGCCAGCACGCCGACACCGTGGCCACGCTCTCGGCCGGACCCCTGGCGGTGTTCACCTCGGTGCTCGGGCCGTTCCCGCGGCTGCTGATCCTGGTCGGCAACGCGATCACGCCCGGCCGCGGCTTCCGCGAGGGCCCGTTCTCGACCGAGACCGAGCTGCGGGAGATGGTCGACATCGCCGAGGCGTCGGCGCTGATCGAGTCGGGCGAGCGCAAGATGATCCACTCGGTCTTCGAGCTCGGTGACACCACCGTCCGCGAGGTGATGGTGCCGCGCAACGACGTGGTCTTCATCGAGCACTTCAAGAACCTCCGCCAGACGCTCTCGCTCTTCCTGCGCTCCGGCTTCTCGCGGATCCCGGTGATCGGCGAGAACCTCGACGACATCCGCGGTGTCGCCTACCTCAAGGACATCGTGCGCCGCGACTTCGAGGCGCCCGGGGCCGAGCTGACCCAGCGCGTCGAGGAGGTCATGCGCCCGGTCCACTGGGTGCCGGAGTCGAAGCCGGTCGACGCCCTGCTGCGGGAGATGCAGGCCCGTCAGGCAGCACATCGCGATCGTGGTCGACGAGTACGGCGGCACCGCCGGCCTGATCACCATCGAGGACCTGCTCGAGGAGATCGTCGGCGAGATCACCGACGAGTACGACGCCGACGAGGTCGAGGTCGAGGAGCTGGCCAACGGCTCGGTGCGGGTGCCGTCGCGCTACCCGATCGACGATCTCGACGAGCTGTTCGGGTTCGACGTCGAGGAGGAGGACGTCGACAGCGTCGTCGGACTGATGGCCAAGCACCTCGGTCTGGTGCCGATCCCGGGTTCGACGGTCGAGGCGCACGGCCTGCGTTTCGTCGCCGAGGAGACCGCAGGCCGCCGCAACAAGATCGGCACCGTGGTGATCCGGCGGGTCGAGCAACCGGACGAGACCGACGCGTCGTCGGAGATGGAGGCTGTGCGTGAGTGAGCTGTCGTCGGTGCTGTCGTCAGAGGACCAGAAGCTGGTCACGCTGGCCCGCGCGACCCGGGCGCGCACCAACGCCGCCGAGGGCGCCGCGGTCCGCGACACCGACGGCCGCACCTACGCCGCGGCCACGGTCGAGCTGCCCTCGCTCCAGCTCTCGGCGGCGCAGGTGTGCGTCGCCATGGCCGTCGCCTCGGGATCCAGGGGACTCCAGGCAGCGGTCGTGCTAGGCGAGGCCGCGGAGCTCAGCGAGCCCGACCGTGGGGCGCTGACCGACTTCGGCGGATCCGGGCGTCGTCGTACACCTCGGCGACGTGCGGGGCGCGATCGCCGGCTCGACCATCATCGGCTGACCTACTTTCGTCACCACGAGGGAGACCTGCGGCCGATCCCTGCCGCCCACGTGCGCGGTTAGCGTCGCGGGATGGACGACGTCGTGGCTCCTCCGCCGCCGATCAGGGGCATCTCGCTGGTCACCGGAGCGCACGACGAGGCGGCGACGCGGCGCATCCTGCGGGCGATCCGCCAGGAGCTGCACTGCACCCACGTGATGCTGATGGACAGCGACGTCGACGTGCAGAGCCCGGGCCGCGGCGATCGCGCTCGATGAGGGCCTGGACGTCTGGATCCGGCCGCACCTGCCCGACCAACGGAAGAAGGCGCTGCTCGCGCACCTGGCGGCCACGGCCTCCGCGGCTGAGGTCCTGCGGTCCCGCCATCCCGGCCGGGTCACGCTCATGGTCGGCACCGAGTTCTCGCTGACCTCGCCGGGGATGCTCCCGGGGCCGCGGGTCTTCCTGAGGGTTCAGGTGCTGATGCGCTGGCGCCGCTTCTTCGACCGCAGGATCACCCGCAAGCTCGACCCGCTGCTCAAGGCGATGGCCGCGACCGCGCGGCAGGAGTTCGCCGGGCCGGTGACCTACGGCGCCGGCTTCTGGGAGCAGGTGGACTGGTCGCCGTTCGACGTCGTCGGCGTCAACCTCTACCGGCTCGGCCCCGATCATGAGGCCTACGAGCAGCGCGTGCGCTCGCTGGTCGCCACCCACGACAAGCCGGTGGTCGTGACCGAGTTCGGCTGCGGCAGCTATCCCGGCGCCGAGGTCCGCGGGCCGGGCTCCTTCCGCATCGTCAACTGGTTCGCGGACCCGCCGCGGGTCAGCGACGGCCACCAGCGCGACGAGTCGGTGCAGGCCACCTACCTCGGCGAGCTCATCGACGTGTACGCCGCCGCGGGCATCGCCGGCTGCTTCGTCTTCACGTTCGTGATGCCGGACTTCCCCCATCACGAGGACCCGGCGCAGGACCTCGACATGGCCGGTTTCGGCATCGTCGCGGTGCCTGCGAACGATGCCGCCGACTGGCGTCCGAAGCAGGCGTTCCCGACGGTGGCGGAGCGCTACCGCCGGCCATGAACCGAATACCGAGGAGCGTCGATGACCGGGCGGAGGTAACTTGCCTCCGCGTGACACTCGGGAGAGCCTGGGAGGACGCACGCACGCGCGGTCGAGCGGCTGCGTGCGTCGTACGCCGCCATCCCGGCGGGACAGCCCGTCCGGCTCGCGAAGCGGACCACCAACCTCTTCCGCCCGCGGGCAGCGAACCACCACGCCCGGCCTCGACGTCTCCGGCCTGACCGGCGTGATCGAGGTCGACGCGACGGCCCGCACCGCCGACGTGCAGGGCATGTGCACCTACGAGGACCTCGTCGACGCGACCCTGCCGCACGGACTGATCCCGATGGTGGTGCCGCAGCTGCGCACGATCACGCTCGGCGGCGCCGTGACCGGCCTCGGCATCGAGTCGACCAGCTTCCGCAACGGACTGCCGCACGAGTCGGTCACGGAGATGGACGTGTTCACCGGCGCGGGCGAGGTGGTCACCACCCGGCCGGGCGACGACCTGTTCGACACCTTCCCCAACTCCTACGGCTCGCTGGGCTACGCCACGCGGCTGCGGATCGAGCTCGAGCCGGTGCCCGCACACGTCGCCCTGCGCCACGTCCGGTTCGACGACCTCGGCCTGCTGGCCAAGACCATCGCCGAGATCGTCACGAGCGGGCGAGCACGACGGCGAGCGGGTCGACGGGCTCGACGGTGTCGCGTTCGAGCCGGGGGAGTACTACCTGACCCTGGCCCGCTGGTCCGACGAGGGCGGGCCGACCTCCGACTACACCGGACAGGACATCTACTTCCGCTCGATCCGGCAGCGCGAGACCGACCTGCTGACCACCTACGACTACCTCTGGCGCTGGGACACCGACTGGTTCTGGTGCTCGGGCGCGTTCGGCGCGCAGCACCCGGTCATCCGACGCCTCTGGCCGCGGAGCCGCCGCCGCTCGGACGTCTACATGAAGCTGCTGGGCCTGGACCGCCGGTTCGGCATCGCCGACAAGCTGGACCGTCGGGCCGGCCGCCCGCAGCGCGAGCGGGTGATCCAGGACGTCGAGGTGCCGGTCGACCGGCTGCCGGAGTTCCTGGAGTGGTTCGACGCCGAGGTCGGCATGCGCCCGGTGTGGCTGTGCCCGCTGGTCGCGAAGCGCGACTGGCCGACGTACCCGCTCGAGCCGGGCGTCACCTACGTCAACGTCGGCTTCTGGGGCACCGTGCACGTCGGCCCCGAGGCGCCGACGCGCCGCGCAATCGCGCGATCGAGGCCAAGGTGCACGAGCTCGGCGGGCATAAATCGCTCTACTCCGAGGCTTTCTACGACCGAGAGACCTTCGACCAGCTCTACGACGTGCCGCACCTGACCGAGGTCAAGGCGCGCTACGACCCGGACGACCGACTGACCACCCTCTACGACAAGGCGGTGCGACAACGATGAAGATCGCGGACGCGATTGCCGACCTGCTGCGCGACGAGCCGCCGGTGCGACTTCACGGCCTACGACGGCAGCTCTGCCGGACCGCCCGACGCCGAGTTCGGGCTGGAGCTGGCCAACCAGCGCGGCCTGTCCTACATGCTCACGGCGCCGGGCGACCTCGGCATGGCCCGCGCCTACGTCGCCGGCGACCTGGTCCTGCACGGCGTACACCCCGGCAACCCGTACGAGGCGATGGTGCAAGCTCAAGGACCACCTCGACTTCCGCACGCCGTCGGCCTGCCGAGCTGGTCGCGCTGGTGCGTGGGCTCGGCGGGGTCAGCAACCTCAAGCCGCCGCCCCCGCCGCCGCAGGAGCACCTGCCGCGCTGGCGCCGGGCGATGGAGGGGCTGCGCCACTCGATGACCCGCGACGCCGAGGCGATCCACCACCACTACGACGTCTCCAACGAGTTCTACCGCCACGTGCTCGGCCCCTCGATGGCCTACACCTGCGCCGTCTACCCGCAACGACGACGCGACCCTCGAGGAGGCGCAGTACGAGAAGTTCGACCTCGTCGCGCGCAAGCTCGACCTCAAGCCCGGCCAGCGGCTGCTCGACGTCGGCTGCGGCTGGGGCGGCATGGTCCGCCACGCCGCCAAGGAGTACGGCGTCAAGGCGCTCGGCGTGACCCTGTCGTCGCAGCAGGCCTCGTGGGGCAAGGAGGCGATCGACCGCGACGGGCTCGGCGACCTGGCCGAGGTGCGCCACCTCGACTACCGCGACGTGTTCGAGACCGGGTTCGACGCGATCAGCTCGATCGGCCTCACCGAGCACATCGGGGTGCGCAACTACCCGTCGTACTTCGGGTTCCTGCGCGACCACCTGCGCCCGGAGGGCCGGCTGCTCAACCACTCGATCACGCGCCACCACAACCGCCGCGAGGAGACCGGTCCGTTCATCGACCGCTACATCTTCCCCGACGGTGAGCTGATCGGGTCCGGCACGATCATCGGTGAGGCGCAGAACGCCGGGCTCGAGGTCATGCACAGCGAGAACCTCCGGCATGCACTACGCCAAGACCCTGCACGCCTGGAACGACAACCTCGTCGACAACTGGGACGCCTGCGTCGAGGAGGTCGGCATCGGCACCGCGCGCGACCTGGGGTCTCTACATGGCGGTGTCGCGGATCGGGTTCGAGCAGAACAACATCCAGCTGCACCAGGTGCTGGCCGTCCGCGTCACCGACGAGCGGCTCCAACGGATTCCCGCTGCGTCCGGTCTGGTGACTAACCTCGGTGGGTGAGCACCCGGGCCGAGCAGTACGCCGCACAGGTGCTGCAGCGCGCCCGGATCTCCGACCACCTCGTGCGCCTGGTGCTGGGCGGGCCCGGGCTGGCGGGGTTCGAGTCCACGGGCGTGCCCGACGAGTGGGTCGGGCTGGTGGTGCCCGACCAGTTCCAGAGCCGCTACTACACGGTCCGGTCCTGGGACCCCGCCGCCGGCGAGCTGACCGCTCGACGTCGTCATCCACGACGTCGGCCTGGTGACCGAGTGGGCGGCGCGCGACTGCGTCGGCGACACGGTGACGATCAGCGAGCCGAAGGGCTCGTTCGCGCTGCCCGAGGGTGCCGCCTGGCTGATCCTGGTCGGTGACCTGACCGCGCTGCCCGCGATGGCCCGGATCTCGGAGACGGTCGGCCCTGCCGACCCGGATCTGGGCCGAGCTGCCCGAGGACCATGCCTTCTACCTGCCCGACGGCTGCGCAGGTCACCTGGCTCGAGCAGCAGGGCGACGGGATGAGCCGGCTCGCCGAGGTGGTCGGCGAGATCGAGTGGCCCGAGGGTGACGGCTACTTCTGGATGGCCGGCGAGTCGGCGCAGATGCGGGCGATCCGCAAGCACCTGATGCGGGAGCGCAAGCTGCCGGGCACGGCGTACGACGTGATGGGCTACTGGCGCGGCGGTGCCCAGCGCCAGCCGCGCGCGGTCGACCCGGGCCCGATCTGGCGGGCCGGCAAGGCCGCCGGCCGCAGCGACGAGGAGATCTGGGCCGACTACGACGAGGCCAGGGCAGCAATGACTGAGCAAGAAGTCGGGCACAAGAGCGGATTCGCGTCGTTCGTCGGCCGCCCCAACGCCGGCAAGTCGACGCTGACCAACGCCCTGGTGGGCTCCAAGGTCGTGATCACCAGCTCGAAGCCGCAGACCACCCGCACCGTCGTACGCGGCATCGTGCACCGGCCCGACGCCCAGCTGATCCTGGTCGACACCCCCGGGCTGCACCGGCCGCGCACGCTGCTCGGCGAGCGGCTCAACGACCTGGTGAAGACCACGCTGGCCGAGGTCGACGTGGTGTGCGTGTGCTTCCCGGCCAACGAGAAGCTCGGGCCGGGCGACCGGTTCATCGTCAAGGAGATGGCGAAGATCAAGCGGACGACCAAGGTCGCCATCGCCACCAAGACCGACCTCGCCACCCCGGAGCAGATCGGCCAGCACCTGCTGGACATCCAGGCGCTCGGTGCCGAGATCGGCATCGAGTGGGCCGAGATCGTGCCGGTGTCGGCGCAGGCCGGCGACCAGGTGAAGCTGCTCGAGGAGCTGCTCGTCGGCCTGCTGCCCGAAGGGCCGCAGCTCTACCCCGACGGCGACCTCAGCGACGCACCCGAGGAGGCGATCGTCGCCGAGCTGATCCGCGAGGCCGCGCTCGAGGGTGTGCGCGACGAGCTGCCCCACTCGATCGCCGTCGTGGTCGAGGAGATGGGCCTGCGCGAGGGCCGCGACGCCGACAAGCCGCTGCTCGACATCTACGCGAACCTCTTCGTCGAGCGTGACTCCCAGAAGGGGATCATGATCGGCCACAAGGGCGCCCGGCTGCGCGAGGTCGGCACCGCGGCCCGGAAGCAGATCGAGGCGCTCCTCGGCACCCCGGTCTACCTCGACCTGCAGATCAAGATCGCCAAGGACTGGCAGCGCGACCCCAAGCAGCTGCGCAAGCTCGGGTTCTAGGCGGTCCGACGCTCGACCACCGGTGATCGAGCTGTCAGATCCGCATCAGTCGGAGCCCAGCAGCGGCCGAAGGTCTGGCCCTGCTTCCACTGCTCCTTGGTGGGCCACTCGTAGCCCCACTCGTAGTCCAGCGCGTCGTCGGCGACGGCGGCGCCGGCGTTCTCGCACACGTCCCGGCCCTCCGAGCGGACGGCGGCCTCACCGGGGTACTTGCCCGGCTCGAAGTCGACCGTCGCGACCGCGCGCCAGGCGTGGCGCTCGGCTGCAGATCACCCGCTCGAACTCGGCGTCGTCGGGGGCGGCGGTGCCGCACATGCCGTAGCGGTCGCGTCCCGCTGGGAGTGTCGAGCACGCCGGCGAGGCGGCCGCTCAGCGGCGCGAGCCGGTCGTCGCCGGCGACGACGATCACGTCGCAGCGGTACCACTCGGCGCCCGAGGTCGGACTCCTCCACGGTCGGCGTGAACCAGACCGCGCGCAGCATGCTGAGCCGCTCGCTGCTCGGTCGAGCCGCCGGCGAACTCCGCGAACTTCTCTCGGGCAGGTCGTCGCGACGAAGCTCCTGCACCTGCTCGGAGTCGACGGCGAGCAGGTGGCCGTCGGCGACGTTGTCGAGCCGGCCGACGGCGAACGTGATCGACGTGTGGTCCTCCGAGCAGTCGACCGGCGGCAGGTCGGCGGTCGGCGCGACCGCCTCCTCGACGCTCAGCAGTCGTAGCAGGCGCGGTCCTTCGGGAACGGCTGCTCGGTCGCGTGACGGGCGACGGCTCGGCGGTCGGGGAGTCGACAGCGCTTCGGCTTCCGGATCGTGCTCGTCGCCGGAGCAGCCGGTGACGACCAGCACGCGAGCAGGACACGCCGGATCGCAGCGACGCTCACTCGACCGCCCATCACTCGGCCGTCCTCGCCCAGCAGACCGAGCGACGGTTGCCGGCCTGCCACTCCGCCTCGTGGAACCACGTGTAGCCGAACTCGTAGTCGATCGGGTAGTTCAGCCAGGCGCCGACCGAGTCGGAGCAGAAGTCGCGGGTGGTCACCTCGACCACCCGGTCGCCGGGGTAGTCGTCATCCGCGTCGCCGACCTTGATCGTGGTGACGGCCCGCCAGTCGTGCTTGGCCGAGCACGGGATCTTCGGGGAGTCCGCGACGGTCTCCCCGGCGACGCACACCATCCACTTGTCCTTGGGTCGTCCCGCGAGCAGACCCTCGGCGGTCTCCGGCAGCATCGCGTACTCCTCGGACTGCTCACCCCCGCCCACGATGTCGCAGCGGTACCAGCGGGCGCCGTTGTCCCAGGCCTTCTCCGACGGCCGGAACCAGGCCCAGCTGACCACCGTCCGCATGACCAGGCTCTCGTCGGCGCCGAGGAAGCTGCTGGAACTTGCTCGAGCAGGTCTCGTAGGCGAACTCGCCCAGCTCGTCGTCGTCGTAGTCGGCGTCCTCGAGCTCGGGGGGCAGCGTCGCCGACCGCGAAGGTCTGCGCGGTGTGCGGCTCGGAGCAGTCCACCGTCTTGCTGGCGTTGCTGGGCTGGGAGACCTCCTCGGGAGTCAGCAGCCGGCAGGCGCCGAGCTCGGGGGCCTCGACCGCGTCGACCTGGTCGGGATCGACGTTCGTCTCGACTCCCGCAGGCGGTCAGGAAGGCAAGCGCAGCGAAGCACGCCGCGAGCGACACCCCCCTTGATCATTGGTCGATCGTAGAGGGGGCCGCCTCAGCTCAGCAGGGCTGCCAGCGTGCCGCCCAGCTCGTACGCCGCCTGCTCGTGCTCCTCGGTCACGTCGCCGAGCACCTCGAGCACCTCCGCCGACTGCACCCACGGCAGCGCCTGGACGATCGTTCGCACCGACCGCACGGCACCGGTCGTGTCGTAGCGACCGTGCACCCACAGCCCGTACGGCTTCTTGCCCCCCTCGGTCGCACCGGCGGACCCGTCGTCGGCCAGCGCGCCACCTGCCTCGAGGAAGATCGTGTCGAAGAAGTGCTTGAGCGCGCCGCTCATGTAGCCGAAGTTGGCGGTCGTGCCGAGCAGGTAGCCGTCGGCCGCCAGTACGTCGTCCGCCGTCGGCCTCGAGCGCGGCCTTCACCACCACCTCGACGCCCTCGATCTCGTCGTCGTTGGCCCCGGCGACCACCCGGTCGGTCAGCGACCGGACCGTCGGGGTGGGGGAGTGGTGCACGATCAGCAGAGTGGCCACCGGCCGAGATTAGCGACCGGAGGTTGTCGGGCTAGCCCGACTACGAAGTGTCGCGCTGGCAGCAACGACTTCGGCGGCCGGGCAAACCAGGGTTGAGCCATGTCTACCAACCCATTGACTCGTATCCCGATGCGCGCCGCTCGCTGGAGCGCAACCCACCCGTGGCGGGCGGTGGCGGCCTGGGTCGCCTTCGTCGTCGTAGCCGTCGGCCTGGCCATGGCGGTGCCGACCGTCGAGACCACCGACGCCGACTACCGACAGGGCGAGTCCGGTCGGGCCGACGCCCTGATGACCGACTCCGGCCTGGTCGACGCCGACTCCGAGAACGTGCTGATCACCGGCGAAGGACGCCGGCCAGCCGGACCGGGCGGAGGCCACCCAGGCCGCCCAGGACCTCACCGCACTGATGCGCGGCACCGAGGGTGTCGCCGAGATCGGCGAGGCGCAGTGGAGCCCGGACGGCTCGGCGATGCTGATCGCCATCCAGCTCGCCGAAGGATCAAGACGACGTCTCGGACCTGCTCGCCCACACCAAGGAGATCCAGGCCGACTACCCGACCCTCGAGGTTCGCCAGGTCGGCGATGTCAGCCTCGACGAGGCCATCGACGAGCGGGTCGGTGAGGACCTCGCCTCCGCGGAGACCATCAGCCTCCCGGTGACCCTGATCCTGATGCTGATCGCGTTCGGAGCCCTGATCGCAGCGGGCCTTCCCGTGCTGCTCGCCTTCTCGAGCGTCGCGGCCACCATCGGCGTGCTCGCACCCGCTGTCGCACCTGGTGCACGCGGAGGGCACGGTCACGAGCATGATCGTGCTGATCGGCATGGCCGTCGGCGTCGACTACTCGCTCTTCTACCTCAAGCGCGAGCGCGAGGAACGCGAAGCCGGCCGCACCACCCTCGACGCCGTCGAGATCGCCGCGCAGACCTCGGGCCACTCCATCCTCGTCTCGGGCGCTGCGGTCATCGCGGCCCTGTCGGGCCTGTTCCTGATGGGCGACGCGACCTTCAACTCGCTGGCCGTCGGCTCGATCCTGGTCGTCGGCGTCGCCGTGCTCGGCTCCCTCACGGTGCTGCCTGCCCTGCTCGTGCTGCTGGGTCACTGGGTCGACCGCCCCCGGGTGCCGCTCCTGTGGCGTCTCAACCGGCGCATCGGTCGCGGCGGCCTGAGCTCGCGACTGCTCGCTCCCGTGCTGAAGCACCCCGTGGCCGCCCTGATCGCCTCGGTGATCGTGATGATGCTGCTCGCGCTGCCGGCCCTCGGCCTGCGGATGCACAGCGGCAACATCGACACGCTGCCGGCGAGCATCACCGAGGTGCAGACCCTGCGCGACCTGCAGAAGGCGTTCCCGGTGGAGGGCGCTTCGGCCACGGTCGTCGTGCAGAGCGACGCGGCCGACGCCGAGTCTGCAGGCCAGGCGCTACGCCGCCTCGAGGCCGACGCCATCGCCACCGGTGACTTCGTGGCCAGTGACGACGAGATCCGCAGCTCCGACGACGGCACCACCCACGCGTTGCGGCTCGCGATGCCCTACGAGGAGTCCGACGAGCGGGTCGACGAGGCGCTGCGCGACCTCCGCGACGACCTGGCTCCGGCCGCCCTCTCGTCCCTGGACGAGTACGCCGTCGGCGGAGGCGCGGCGGAGAGCCTCGACAACTCCGACATGCTGGCCGAGCGGCTGCCGATCGTGGTGGGCTTCGTGCTCCTGCTGACGCTGCTGATCATGGCGGTGACGTTCCGGAGCATCCCGATCGCGATCGTCTCGACGCTGCTCAACCTCGGCTCGGTGGGAGTCTCGTTCGGCCTGCTCGCGCTGGTCTTCCAGAACAGCTGGGCCGAGGGTCTGCTCGACTTCGACCAACCCGGGCTTCGTGATCGACTGGATCCCGGTCTTCGTGCTGGTGGTCCTGGTCGGGCTCTCGATGGACTACCACGTGTTCGTGGTCAGCCGGATCCGCGAGCACGTGCTCGCCGGCATGACGACGAGGCAGGCGGTCGAGCAGGGAGTGCGCGAGACGGCCAGCGTGATCACGTCCGCGGCCGCGGTGATGATCTCGGTGTTCGCGATCTTCGCGACGCTGAGCATGCTGGAGATGAAGATGATGGGCGTCGGGCTGTCCGTCGCGATCCTCTTCGACGCCACGCTCGTGCGGCTGGTGATGCTGCCGGCGATCCTGGTGCTCCTGGGCGAGCGGGCCTGGTGGCCGGTCCGGCCGAAGTGGACGTCGCGGCACCTCCCCGCCGAGGAGCCGGCTGACGAGCCGACCGACGAGGCGGCGTACGAGCTGGTGCGCTGAGCTCCGTGAGGCGCCGACCGGTGGGACACGAGAAGTCGCGTCCCACCGGTCTGCGCTAGTCTGAGTTCCGTCATGATGCGCCAGCACCTGCTCCTTCGCTGCCGCAGCGAGGTCTGAGCAAGAGCCGGACCCCCTCGCTGCGGAGAGCGTGCTGCCCGCCCGGCATCCAGCCACCAGCCGAGGATCCTCATGACCATCACCATCCCGCCCCAGAAGCCCAGCGGCATGCCGCACCAGCGGTATCGCGCCTTCCCGCCGATCGACCTGCCGGACCGCACCTGGCCGTGCGCAGACGATCACCGCGGCGCCCCGGTGGCTCTCCACCGACCTGCGTGACGGCAACCAGGCGCTGATCGACCCGATGAGTCCGGCCCGCAAGATGAAGATGTTCGACCTCCTGGTCCGGATGGGCTACAAGGAGATCGAGGTCGGGTTCCCCGCCGCGAGCGAGACCGACTTCTCGTTCGTGCGCCAGCTGATCGAGGGCGACCGGATCCCCGACGACGTCACGATCTCGGTGCTGACCCAGGCCCGCGAGGACCTGATCGAGCGCAGCGTGCAGTCCCTGGTCGGCGTACCGCGGGCGAACATCCACCTCTACAACGCGCTGGCGCCGTTGTTCCGCCGGGTGGTCTTCCACGCGAGCAAGGACGAGATCAAGGACATCGCCACCCGCGGCACCGGCATCGTGATGAAGAACATCGAGAGCTACCTCGACGCCACCGTGATCGGCTACGAGTACAGCCCCGAGATCTTCACCTCGACCGAGCTGCCCTACTCGCTCGAGGTCTGCGAGGCCGTCTCCGACGTCTGGCAGCCCGAGGACGGCCGCGAGATCATCCTCAACCTGCCGGCGACCGTCGAGTCCGCCACCCCCAACGTGTACGCCGACCAGATCGAGTGGTTCTCCCGCCAGCTGACCCGGCGCGAGAACACCGTGATCAGCCTGCACCCGCACAACGACCGCGGCACGGCCGTCGCCGCCACCGAGCTGGCGATGATGGCCGGCGCCGACCGCGTCGAGGGCTGCCTCTTCGGCCACGGCGAGCGCACCGGCAACGTCTGCCTGGTCACCCTCGGCATGAACCTGTTCAGCCAGGGCATCGACCCGATGATCGACTTCAGCGACATCGACGAGATCCGGCGCACCGTCGAGTACTGCACCCAGCTGCCGGTCCACCCGCGCCACCCCTACGCCGGCGACCTCGTCTACACGGCGTTCTCCGGCTCCCACCAGGACGCCATCAAGAAGGGCCTCGAGGACCTCGACGTGCCAGGCCGCCGAGCAGGGCGTGCCCGTCGGCGAGCTGCCCGTGGGAGGCGCCGTACCTGCCGATCGACCCGAAGGACGTCGGCCGCACCTACGAGGCCGTGATCCGGGTCAACAGCCAGTCCGGCAAGGGCGGCGTCGCCTACATCCTCAAGGCCGAGCACAAGCTGGACCTGCCCCGGCGCGCGCAGATCGAGTTCAGCCGCGTGGTCCAGGAGCGCACCGACGCCGAGGGCGGCGAGATGTCGGCCGAGGAGATCTGGACCGTCTTCTCCGAGGAGTACCTCGACCGCGAGGCCCCGCTCAAGCTCAACTCGGTGCACACCAGCTCGGCCGCCGGCGAGAAGGACCAGCTCTCGGTCAACGTGTACGTCGACGGGGAGATCGAGTCGCTCGAGGGCACCGGCAACGGCCCGATCGCCGCGTTCGTCAACGCGATCAACGAGCTGCCCCTCAGACTTCGACGTGCGGGTGCTCGACTACGCCGAGCACGCGCTCAGCTCGGGCGGTGACGCGATCGCGGCGGCGTACGTCGAGTGCGCGGTCGGCGACGAGATCCTCTGGGGAGTCGGGCTGGACGCCAACATCGTCACCGCCTCGCTGAAGGCCGTGATCTCGGCGGTCAACCGTTCCAGCGGCTCAGCCGGGTAATCTCCGAACATGCTCGTCTCCGAACGCATCGGCCAGTTCTTCCTCGAGAGCGAGGCCGGTCGCGACCGACTCGAGTACACCGAGTACGGCGCCGGCGACCACTGGGTGGTGCTGGTCCACGGGCAGCTGATGCCGCGGCGGATGCAGCAGCCGCTCGCGCGCTACCTGGCCGCGCGAGGGCCTCCACGTCGTCACCGTCGACCTGCTCGGCCACGGGCGTTCCGACAAGCCTGCCGACCCGCTCGTCTACTCGATGACGGCGTTCGGCGAGCAGGTGATCGCGCTGCTCGACCACCTCGGCGCCGCCCAGGCCGTGATCGGCGGCACCTCGCTCGGGGCCAACGTCTCGCTCGAGGTCGCCGCGCTCGCGCCGGAGCGCGTGCGCGGGCTGATCCTCGAGATGCCGGTGCTCGACAACGCGGTCGAGGCCGGCATCCTGGCGTTCGCGCCGCTGATGTTCGCCGCGCGGTTCCTGCCCTTCACCGTCAACGGCGTACGCCTGGTCACCCGGCCGATCCCGCGCGGCGTCGTGCCGTTCTGGGCCGGCATCGTGCTCGACACGCTCGACCAGCACGCCGACTCCGTCGCGGCGGTCGTGCACGGCCTGTTCTTCGGCCGCGTCGCGCCGTCGTCGAAGCTGCGCCGGGCGATGCAGGCGCCGGCGCTCGTCGTCGGCCACCCCGCCGACCCGATCCACCCCGCCGCCGACGCGGCGATGCTGGCCGACGAGATGCCCCACGCGACCTTCGTGCAGGCCAAGAGCATCCTCGAGTGGCGGGTGAAGCCGGACCGCCTCAACCGCGAGGCGGCGACCTTCGCCCTCGGCTGCTGGCGCGACGCGCGTACGGCGCGGCGGGGTCGTTCCTCCACCGCGTAGGGAGGACAATCGAGAGCGTGCCTCTCTATCGCGACGAGGCGATCGTGCTGCGCACCCACAAGCTGGGGGAGGCCGACCGCATCATCACCCTGCTGACCCGTCAGCACGGGCGGGTGCGCGCGGTCGCCAAGGGAGTACGCCGGACCACCTCCAAGTTCGGCTCGCGGCTCGAGCCCTTCACCTACGTCGACCTGCAGCTGGCCGAGGGTCGCAACCTCGACATCGTCACCCAGGCCGAGACCAGGTCGGCGTTCTCGGCCGAGCTCGGCTACGACTACGAGCGCTACACCGCGGGCACGGTGATGCTCGAGACCGCCGAGCGGCTGGTCACCGAGGAGAAGGAGCCGTCGCTGCAGCAGTTCCTGCTCCTGGTCGGTGGGCTGCGGGCGATGACCGAGGGCGAGAAGCGCGCCTCCCAGGTGCTCGACTCCTACCTGCTGCGCGCGCTGTCGGTCGCGGGCTACGCGCCGTCGTTCGACGCCTGCGCCCACTGCAGCCGCCCAGGGCCGCACCGCTACTTCAACCCGTCGATGGGCGGGATGCTCTGCGTCACCTGCCGAGTGCCCGGCTCGGCGACCCCGGCCGCCGAGACGATCGAGGTGCTCGGCGCCCTGCTGTCCGGCGACTGGCCGGCGCTGGCCGCTGCCGACGCCCGCCACCTCCGGGAGGCCAGCGGCCTGGTCTCCGCGTTCCTCTCCTGGCACCTCGAGCGGCAGCTGCGGTCGATGGAGTACGTCGAGCGGTAGCGGCTGAGATCCGCTGGCCGGGGAAATTGAACAGTCGGGCAATGCATCGGCCCACATCAGGAAGTGCCTGTTCGCGGCGGATGGGTGCAGCGGGCATTCGCCACGCCGCCGACCTAGGCTCCCCCGTGAAGCGCGCCGTCCGCAAGCCGACCCCGCACCCGTCCGGGGCGAGCCCGCCGGCGATCCCGAAGCACCTGGTGCCCGAGCACGTCGCGATCGTGATGGACGGCAACGGCCGCTGGGCCAAGGAGCGCGGGCTGGCGCGCACCAAGGGGCACGAGCAGGGCGAGAGCTCGCTGTTCGACGTGGTCGAGGGCGCGATCGAGATCGGCGTGAAGGCGATCTCGGCGTACGCCTTCTCGACCGAGAACTGGAGCCGGTCGCCCGATGAGGTGAAGTTCCTGATGGGCTTCAACCGCGACGTGATCCGGCGCCGGCGCGACGAGATGCACGAGCTCGGCGTGAAGGTGCGCTGGGCCGGGCGGGCCCCTCGCCTCTGGAAGTCGGTGATCAAGGAGCTCCAGGTCGCCGAGGAGCTGACCAGGCACAACGACGTGCTGACCCTGACCATGTGCGTCAACTACGGCGGCCGGGCGGAGCTCGCCGACACTGCCAAGGCGATCGCGCAGGACGTCGCCGCCGGCCGGCTCAACCCCGACCGCATCGACGAGCGGACCTTCGCCCGCTACCTCTACGTGCCCGAGGTCGCGAACGCCGACCTGGTCTGGCGCACCTCGGGGGAGCAGCGGCTCTCGAACTTCATGCTGTGGCAGGCGGCGTACAGCGAGCTGGTCTTCACCGACATCCTGTGGCCCGACGTCGACCGTCGGGCGCTCTGGGACGCCATCGAGATCTACGCCCGGCGCGACCGGCGCTACGGCGGCGCCGACCCGCTCTGACCCACCTGACATCACCGACCAAAGTCGGTGTCGGCCGGCAAAGGTGCCGACTACGGTCGGTGCGATGGAGCGAGCCGACCCCGTGGTCACCGTCCGCGACCTGCGCATGCGCTACGGCGACAACGACGTCCTCACCGGCGTCGACTTCGACGTGCACCCGGGTGAGGTGGTCTGCCTGCTGGGTCCCAACGGCGCCGGCAAGACCACCACGATCGAGATCCTGGAGGGGTTCCGGATCCGCTCGGCGGGCGAGGTCGACGTGCTCGGCGAGGACCCGGCCCAGGCATCCGAGGCCTGGCGGGCACGCACCGGCGTCGTGCTGCAGTCGTGGCGCGACCACCCGCGATGGACCCCTCGCCGACTGCTGACCCAGCTGGGCGGCTACTTCGCGCCGTACTCGACGCCCGAGCGGGAGCGACCCCACGACATCGACCGGCTGATCGAGACGGTCGGCCTGACCGAGCTCGCCGACCGCAAGATCGCCACGCTCTCCGGCGGGCAGCGTCGCCGGCTGGACGTGGCCGTCGGCATCGTCGGCCGCCCGGACCTGCTCTTCCTCGACGAGCCGACGGCCGGTTTCGACCCGCAGGCGCGCCGGGAGTTCCACCAGCTCGTGCAGGACCTCGCGCAGCGCGAGCAGACCACGATCATGCTCACCACCCACGACCTCGACGAGGCGGAGAAGCTGGCCGACCGGGTGCTGATCCTGGCAGCGGGCCGGATCGTCGCCGACGACAGCGTGAGCGGGCTCGCCGACCGGGTCGCGGGTCAGGCCGAGATCACCTGGAAGCGCGGCGGCGAGCAGTTCGCGCCGCTCCGCCCCCGACGGCACCGCGTTCGTGCGCGAGCTGCTCGGCCGGCACGACGACGTCACCGACCTCCAGGTTCGCCGGCCCAGCCTCGAGGACGCCTACCTGACCCTGGTGCAGCAGCACGAAGCCGGGCACACCGAGGCGGCCGCCCGCCTCTTCGCCGAGGAGGCGATCCGATGAGCAACGTCCCCGCGCCGCCGCGTACCAACCCCACCGTGCACGCCATCCGCCTCGGCCTGGCGCGAGGCGCACCGAGTTCGTCCAGAGCCTGCGCAGCAGCCAGGACCAGTGGTACTACCTGTTCACCGCCGGTCTCGTGGTCGGCTACCTCTACCTCCGGCGCAACACCGAGGTCGACGGGCAGCGACCTCCTCCTGCCGTCGGTCGCCCTGCCGAGCATCCTCGGCGCGCTGATCGCCTTCGGTGTCGTCATCGGTCCGGCGTACGCCCTGGCCATGGAGAAGGAGGACGGCACGCTGCTGCGCCACAAGGCGGTGCCGCACGGCATGGTCGGCTACTTCAGCGGACAGCTGCTGTTCCAGTGCGCGAACCTGGTGCCGCAGCTGGTGGTGATCCTGGTGCCGAGCTTCCTGCTCTTCGACGGGCTGATGGCCGACGCGTCCGGCTGGTTGACGGTGCTGTGGGTGCTCGCCCTCGGCCTGCTGGCGGCGCTGCCGATCGGCATGGTCATCGGCGCGCTGGTGCCGAGCACCCAGAAGGTCGGCATGTGGGGGATGCTGCCGGTGATGGTGCTGGCCGGCATCTCCGGCATCTTCTACCCCATCCAGCAGCTCTGGGACTGGGTGCAGATCGTGGCGCAGATCTTCCCGATGTACTGGCTCGGGCTCGGCATGCGCTCGGCGTTCCTGCCCGACTCCGCGGCGTCGCTCGAGCTGGGGGACTCGTGGCGGACCCTGGAGACCGCCGGCGTGCTCGGTGCCTGGGCGGTGGTCGGCGCCATCGTCACCCCGATCGTGCTGCGCCGGATGGCGCGGCGCCAGACCGGGTCGCAGGTGCAGGCAGCCAAGGACGCCGCCGTGCAGTGGGTGCGCTGACCCTCGCTCGCCTACGCGCAGGAGGGGCAGACGCCGAAGATCTCCAGGGTGTGGCTGACGTCGGCGTAGCCGTGCTCGGCGGCGATCGACCTGGTCCAGGCCTCGACCGCCGGGCCCTCCACCTCGACCGTCGCCCCGCACTCGCGGCACACCAGGTGATGGTGGTGCGTGCCCGAGCAGCGGCGGTACGCCGCCTCGCCGGTCTCGGTGCGCAGCACGTCGACCTCGTTGGCGTCGGCCATCCGCTGGAGCGTCCGGTAGACGGTGGCGAGGCCGACCGCCTCGCCGCGGCGGCTGAGGAGCTCGTGGATCTCCTGGGCCGAGCGGAAGTCGTCGAAGGACCCCATCGCCTCCGCGACGGCCAGCCGCTGCCTGGTCGGGCGCAGGGGAGTGCTGTCAGTGCTCGTCATAGTGCTCTCCGTGCGGAGCGTGCCGGTGCCCGTCGTGGACGTAGTCCACGTGGTCGCCATGAGTGACAGCCAGGTGGCCGCACTCGGGCCCGTGGTCGTGGTCGTGGTCGGTGACGTCGTGGCCGCTGGGCGCGACGGCGAGGAACGGCGCGCGCAACGCGGCCCGGTGACGCAGCCAGGCGCCGAGCGGCCAGGTGATCGCGAAGCCGGCGATCGAGAGGAGCACGATGGTGGGTCCGGTCTGGACTTTCGCCTCGGAGGGTGCGAGCGCCGAGATCACCAGCCCGCCGACCGAAGCGACCGTGCCCAGCAGCATCGCGGCGAGGAGGGTCGTCTTGAACGACTTCGTCAACTGCTGCGAGGTCGCCACCGGCACCACCATCAGCGCGCTGACCAGGAGCAGGCCGACCGTGCGCATGGCGACGGTCACGGTCACCGCTGCCATGACCGCGACCGCGAGGTTGTAGGCGCGCACGTTGAGGCCCGCCACCCGGGCGAACTCCTGGTCGTGCGTCACCGCGAACAGCTGCGGTGCCAGCCCGAGACAGATCGCGATGACGATCGCCGCAAGCGCCATCGTGATCAGGACGTCGGTCCGCGACAAGCTGACAAGCGAGCCGAAGAGGAATTCGCCCAGGCGGGAGCTGCTCTGGCCGTCCAGGCCGGTCAGGAACAGGCCACCGGCGAGCCCGCCGTAGAACAGCAGGGCGAGTGCCACGTCGCCGTTCGTGTGGCCGCGCTCGCGGATCAGCTCGATGAGGATCGCGCCCAGGATCGCGACCACCATCGCGATCCAGGTCGGGGAGGTGTTGGTCAGGATTCCGAGGGCGACACCCGTGACGGCCACGTGGCCGATGCCGTCGCCCATCAGCGCCAGCCGCCGCTGCACGATGTAGGTGCCGACGGCCGGTGCGGCGAGACCGGTGACCAGGGCCGCGATCAGCGCGCGCTGCAGGAACGGCTCGCTGAACAGCTCGACGGGACTCATGACCGTTCCTCCAGCGGCGCCGCGACGTGCGGAGCGTGATCGGGATTCCCGCGGACCCGGTGGTGGTGATGGGTGTGGGGGTCGCCCAGCCAGGGCGCGTGCACCTCGTGGTCGGCGAGCGGCGCGCCGTCGTAGGCGATCCGCCCGTCGCGCATCGCCACGGCACGGTCCACCAGGTCGGCCAGCGGGCCGAGCTCGTGTGCCACCAGCACGATCGTCGCACCGCTTGTCTTGAGCTTTGCGAGTGCCTCGGCGACCGCTTGCTGGCTCGGCAGGTCGACGCCGGCCATGGGTTCGTCGAGGAAGAAGAGCTCCGGCTCACCGGCCAGCGCGCGGGCGATCAGCACCCGTTGCTGCTGACCGCCGGAGAGCCGCCCGACGCCGTCGTTCGTGCGATCGGACAGGCCCACCACCTCGAGCGCGTCAGCGATCGCTGCACGATCGGCGCGGGAGAGCGGCCGGAGCAGCCGGCGTCGGGTGAGGCGTCCTGATGCGACCACCTCCCAGACCGACGCGGGCACGCCCGTGGTGGCGCCCTGCCGTTGCGGCACGAACCCGACCCGGTGCCAGTCGTGGAAGTCGTCGAACGGAGTGCCGAACAGGCGGAGGTTGCCCTGCATCAGCGGGAGCAGGCCGGTCAGAGCCTTGACGAGCGTGGACTTGCCGGACCCGTTGGCGCCCATCAGCGCCACGAACTCTCCGTCGTGGACGCTGAGGTCGATGCCGCGCAGGATCGGGCGACCGCCGATCGCGACGGCGCCACCGGAGAGCTCGATCGGGTCTACCGGCATCCATTGGCCTCTCGGAGGGCACCCAGGTTCTGCTCCATGAGGGAAAGGTAGTCCTCGTCGGCGGTGTCGTCGCTCAGCCCCTCGATGGGGTCGAGGATCTCGGTCGTGATGCCGAGATCGCGTGCCAACGGCTCGGTGAACCGGGGGCTGGCCAGGCGCTCCGAGAACACGGTGGTGATGCCCTCGTCCGTGATCAGCTCGTGCAGGTCACCGAGGTTGGCGGCCGTGGGCTCCGCCTCGGGAGACAGGCCGGCCACGCTGGCGAGGTGCAGCCCGTACTTCTCCAGGTAGCCGAACGCGTCGTGGGAGACCACCACCGCGTCGCGGTCGCAGTCGGCCAGGCCGTCGGTGTACGCCGCATCGAGAGCCTCGAGGTCGGACCGCAGGTCAGCGGCGTTGGAGCTGTAGTCATCGGCGTGGTCGGGGTCGATGTCGGCCAGCTTGTCAGCGACGGCGTCGCCCAGGTCGGCCATCCGGAGCGGGTCCTGCCAGAAGTGGGGGTCCAGGTCGCCGTGATCGTGCTCGTCTTCCTCCTCGGCGTGGTCCTCGCCTTCCTCTTCGGCGTGCTCCTCATGCTCGGCGGCGCTCTCCTCGAGATCCATCAGGTCCACCACCGTGGCGGCGTCGAGCACCTCGCCTCCGGCGTTCTCCTCGACGCTCTTGTCGACGGCGGGCTGGAAGCCGTCCTCGTAGACGACGAGGTCGGCAGCTGAGATCTCAGCGGTCTCCTTGACGGTCAGCGACAGGTCGTGCGGCTCGCCACCGGGCTGGGTGAGGTTCACGACCTCGGCGTGGTCGCCGGCGACCCGCTGTGCGGCGTACTGCAACGGGTAGAAGGCGGCGGTCACCTGCACGCCGTCAGAGGTGTCGGACCCGGTGGAGTCGTCGCTGAACGCGGCGCAGCCCGACATCGCCAGGAGAAGGAGTCCGATCATGGTGGTTCGCATGAGAATGATTCTCAGACCATGTGAGAATGATTGTCAATTCGGTGAACCTCTACGGTGGGTCGCGTGCTCGTCGTGAACCGCTTCCGTGTCGCCGGGGCAGACGCGTCCGCGTTCCGCGCCGACCTGGAGCGGGCCCGGGCCGTGCTGGCGGAGCGCGCGGGCTACGTCTCGGGGGTGATCGGGCGCAACCTCGACGACCCCACGCTGTGGGTGCTGACCACGCAGTGGGAGCACGTGGGCGCCTACCGTCGGGCCCTCTCGGCGTACGACGTCAAGCTCGGCGCCGTCCCGCTGCTGAGCCGCGCGCTCGACGAGCCCAGCGCGTTCGAGGTCGTGGAGCCGGAGACCGTGCTCAATATCGAGTCGACCCGGTCGCTAGGCTGAGTGCTTCCCGCCGACCCGCATCAGGAGCATCACCCACGTGGCCAAGCCGCCAGCATCCACCGTCGACCACGTCGTCTCCCTCGCCAAGCGCCGGGGCTTCGTCTTTCCTTGCGGCGAGATCTACGGCGGCACCCGGTCCGCCTGGGACTACGGCCCGCTCGGCGTGGAGCTGAAGGACAACATCAAGCGCCAGTGGTGGAAGGCGATGGTGCAGGGCCGCGACGACATGGTCGGCCTCGACTCGTCGATCATCCTGCCCAGGCAGACGTGGGAGGCCAGCGGCCACGTCGCGACGTTCTCCGATCCCCTCACCGAGTGCCAGTCGTGCCACAAGCGTTACCGGGCCGACCACCTCCAGGAGGAGTACGCCGAGAAGAAGGGCCTCGATGACCCCGACGCGGTGGAGCTGTCGACGCTGGCCTGCCCCAACTGTGGCACCCGCGGCGCCTGGACCGAGCCGCGCCAGTTCTCCGGCCTGCTGAAGACCTATCTCGGGGTCGTCGAGGACGAGGGCGGCCTGCACTACCTCCGCCCGGAGACCGCGCAAGGCATCTTCCTCAACTTCGCCAACATCGTGACCAGCAACCGGATGAAGCCGCCGTTCGGCATCGCGCAGATCGGCAAGAGCTTCCGCAACGAGATCACGCCCGGCAACTTCATCTTCCGCACCCGCGAGTTCGAACAGATGGAGATGGAGTTCTTCGTCAAGCCCGGCGAGGATGAGGAGTGGCACCAGTACTGGATCGACGAGCGCACCCGCTGGTACGTCGATCTCGGCATCAAGGCCGACAACCTGCGGCACTTCGAGCACCCGAAGGAGAAGCTGAGCCACTACTCGACGCGCACCGTCGACATCGAGTACCGCTTCCAGTTCGCCGGCTCCGAGTGGGGCGAGCTCGAGGGCATCGCGAACCGCACCGACTTCGACCTGAAGACCCACGGCGAGCACTCCGGCAAGGACCTGTCGTACTTCGACCAGGCCAACGACGCGCGCTACGTGCCCTACGTGATCGAGCCGGCGGCCGGTCTGTCGCGCAGCCTGATGACCTTCCTCGTCGACGCCTACGACGTCGACGAGGCACCCAACACCAAGGGCGGCGTCGACACCCGGACGGTCCTGCGTCTCGACCCGCGCCTGTCGCCGGTCAAGGTCGCGGTGCTGCCGCTGAGCCGCAACGCCGACCTGTCGCCGAAGGCCCGCGACCTCGCGGCCGAGCTCCGGCGGAACTGGAACGTCGACTTCGACGACTCCGGCGCCATCGGCAAGCGCTACCGCAGGCAGGACGAGATCGGCACGCCGTACTGCGTCACGGTCGACTTCGACACCCTCGAGGACCAGGCCGTGACCGTGCGCGAGCGCGACTCGATGGCTCAGGAGCGGATCTCGCTCGACGGCATCTCTGCCTACTTCGCTGAGCGACTTCTCGGCTGCTGACCGTCCGCGGGGCAGAATGACGGCGTGACCACGGGCTATCGGCGACTCGGCGCGATCGTCACCGCAGCCGCCTTGGCGATCCTCGCCCTGGGTGCCTGCGGCGGCGACGAGGAGCCGTCCGATGCCCCCGCCCCGTCCGAGCCCACCGAGTCTTCGACCCCCACGGAGGCGAGCAGCGAGCTGGCCGAACCGACCGCGTACCTGCCCGTACCGGACGGGGTCGAGCTGACCGAGCAGGGCAGCGAGCTCGCGGTCAAGGAGTCGGCCGTGGTCGCCTGGAAGCCGCAGCAGGACCTGGTCGGCGTCCTCGACATCACCGTGACCCGGCTGGAGCAGACGACGCTCGCCGAGTCGTTCGAGGGTTGGCAGCTGGACGTCGATGCCAAGAAGTCGACGCCCTACTTCGTGCACGCCACGATCGGCAACGTGGGTGACACCGACGTCGGCGACCAGGACGTGCCGCTGTACGCCGTCGACTCGACCGACACCCTCATCCAGGCCCAGCGGTTCCTGGCCGAGTTCGAGCCGTGCCCGGGCAACGGCGTCTTCGCCCAGACCTTCGGGCCCGACGCCACCAAGGAGGTTTGCCTGGTCTACCTGATCCCGAACCGTGGCGAGCTGACGGCAGTCAGCTTCCGGCCGAGTCAGGACTTCAACCCCATCACCTGGGCCGGACCGATCAAGAGGATCGCGAAGCCCAACAAGGGCTAGCGCAAAGGGGCGGCGCCAGACACCAGCGGCTGGAGTGATTTGGGCCCGAGTGCCGACCCGCCGGACAATGGTGCCCATGACCGTCATGCCCACCTCGCTGACCCTCGGGTCGCTGCGCGTCGAGACCCCCGTGGTCCTCGCGCCGATGGCGGGCATCACCAACGCGGCGTACCGCCGGCTGTGCGCGGAGCAGGGTGCCGGCCTCTACGTCTGCGAGATGATCACCTCCCGCGGCCTGGTCGAGCGCGACGAGACGACCCAGCGGATGCTCGTCTTCGACGACGCCGAACAGGTGCGCTCCGTGCAGCTCTACGGCATCGACCCTGTCTACGTCGGCAAGGCGGCCGAGATCCTCTGCGGCGAGTACGGCGTGAGCCACATCGACCTCAACTTCGGCTGCCCGGTGCCCAAGGTCACCCGCAAGGGCGGCGGGGGAGCGCTGCCCTGGAAGCGAGCACTCCTCGCGCAGATCCTCGAGCATGCCGTGGCCGCGGCGACGCCGTACGACGTGCCGGTGACCATGAAGACCCGCAAGGGCCTGGACGACGATCACCTGACCTACCTCGACGCCGGCCGGATCGCGCAGGAGTCCGGCTGCGCCGCCATCGCGCTGCACGCTCGCACCGTGGCGCAGGCCTACTCAGGCGTCGCCGACTGGGACGCGATCACGGCCCTGGTCGACCACGTCGACATCCCGGTGCTCGGCAACGGCGACATCTGGGAGGCCTCCGACGCTCTGCGGATGGTCGAGCAGACCGGGGCGGCCGGAGTGGTCGTGGGCCGAGGTTGTCTAGGCCGGCCCTGGCTCTTCCGAGATCTCGCCGCGGCCTTCTCCGGCGACCAGGTCGCGACCCTCCCGAAACTGGGCGAAGTGGCTGCCATGATGCATCGCCACGCCGAGCTGCTGTGCGAGCACATGGGCGAGGAGCGGGGGTGCAAGGAGTTCCGCAAGCACGTCACCTGGTACCTCAAGGGTTTTGCCGCCGGAGGACCCATGCGGCGGTCATTGGCCCTGGTCAGCAGCCTGTCGGACCTCGAGGCACTGCTTGCCGAGCTGGACCCCGACGAGCCGTTCCCGGTGGCCGAGCTGGGCTCCCCTCGCGGGCGCCAGGGCTCGCCGCGGGAGCGCGTCGTACTGCCCGAGGGCTGGCTGGACGACACCGACGGCACCGGGTGCGGGCTGCGCGAGGATGCCTCCGAGACCACCGGTGGGTGACTCGGAACACGCTCGAAAAGTAGTTCACAGATTCACCACCGGCGCTTCGGCTGTGCTTTAGTCGTTGGTCGTGCCGCCCTTTCACTCACGGGAACGCACCTGACCTGACCGCTCAAGCAAAGGATCTACGCAGTGGCAGACCACCGCCACATGCGGGACACCAATGCCCGCCGACTCAGCCCATTCCGGGCAAGGGCCGTTGTTGTAGCCGCCCCGCTCGCCTTCCTGGCGACCGCCTCCGCAGTGACCCTCGGAGTGCTCGCCGCCGGCCCGCAGCCTCCCGATTTCATCTCCGCCCAGAACTCGAACGCCTCCGATGAGGAGAGCAAGCTCGCCGCGCCGCTGCCTCCGCGCGACGAAGTTCTCTCGCGTGGCGGCTCCCGCGAGCCGGTGAAGCCGAGCAAGCTCGAGCTGGTGCTCTCCGTGGGACAGACGGAGAAGGCGATCGCCAAGGCGACCCAGGCGAATCGCAAGCTCTGGACCTCGACGGTCCTGAACCTGTGGACCCAGCCGGGCGAAACCGCCAAGAAGCGGGGTGAGGTCGACGCCGGCCTCAAGGTCCTGGTGACGGGTCGCTCGCTCTTCGGCCGCGACGAGATCGTCGTCGACGGCAGGTCGCGCTGGGTGACCCGCGGCTACCTCACCGACGAGAAGCCCTTCACTCTCGGCGGCGCCTGCACCAACGGCACCTCCGTGGAGGGCGTCAGCGAGAACATCCGCAAGGTGCACCTCGCGGTCTGTGCCGAGTTCCCCGAGATCACCAGCTACGGCGGCCTGCGCGGCGGCGGTGGCGACCACGGCACCGGCCACGCCCTCGACATCATGGTGTCGGGCGACCGCGGCTGGCAGGTCGCGGAGTTCGTGCGCAAGTACTACGTCGAGCTCGGCGTCAGCTACGTCATCTACTCCCAGAACATCTGGTCGGTGGAGCGCGGCGGCGAGGGATGGCGCGGCATGTCGAGCCGCGGCTCGGCCACCGCCAACCACTTCGACCACGTGCACGTCTCGGTCTTCTGAGGCGAACAGGAGCGAGCGAGGGACGAGCTCGCTCCGTCGTGAGACCAGGTCGAGCAAGCGACGCGACCGAGCCTGCGAGGTCGCACGAGCGCGTCGAGACCCTCGCAACCTCGAGATCTGACCGGCCGCAGTAGTCTCGCGCCCGATGGACGCCCTGGACCTGTACGACGACGCCGACGCCGAGCGGCTGGTCGTCGAGCCGCCCAAGCGGGTCGACGCACCGGTCCGGACGCCGTTCGAGCGTGACCGGGCGCGGGTGGTCCACGCGGCCGCCTCTCGCCGGCTGGCCGCGAAGACCCAGGTCGTGGGGCCGCAGTCCGACGACTTCGTGCGCAACCGGCTGACCCACAGCCTCGAGGTCGCCCAGGTGGCCCGCGACCTGTCCCGTGCCCTCGGCAGCCTCCCGGACATCGCCGAGACCGCAGCCCTGGCCCACGACCTCGGTCACCCGCCCTTCGGCCACAACGGAGAGCGGGCGCTGGCCGAGCTCAGCGAGGGCTGCGGGGGCTTCGAGGGCAACGCCCAGACGTTGCGCCTGCTGACCCGGCTGGAGGCGAAGACCTTCCACGACGGTCAGTCGGTCGGTCTCAACCTGACCCGGGCCACCCTCGACGCCTGCACGAAGTACCCGTGGCCGCGCTCAGGCTCCGCCGACCCCAAGTTCGGCGTCTACGACGACGACCGGCCGGTCTTCGACTGGATGCGCAAGGGTGCGGTCGGCGAGCGTCAGTGTCTCGAGGCGCAGGTGATGGATCTCGCCGATGACGTCGCCTACTCCGTGCACGACGTCGAGGACGGCACGGTGGCCGGCCGCCTCGACCTGACCGCCATCGACCGGCCGGCGGTCTGGCAGACCGTGCGCGACTGGTACCTCCCCGGCGCCTCCGACGACCGGCTCGACGAGATCCTGCTGGGGTTGCAGACGGTCGGCAGCTGGCCGTCGGCGCCGTACGACGGCACCCGGCGCAGCCTGGCCGCGCTGAAGAACCTGACCAGCGACCTCATCGGTCGCTTCTGCGGCGCGGTCCAGCAGGCGACGTTCGCGGCCGGCGACGGTCCGTTCGTGCGCTACCGGGCCGATCTCGTGGTGCCCGAGACCACCGCGCTCGAGATGGCCGTCCTGAAGGGCGTGGCCGCCCACTACGTCATGCGGGCCGACGACCGGGTGGCCCTGATGGAGCGGCAGCGCGAGCTGATCGCCGAGCTCGTCGCGCTGCTGCTCGCTCGCGCGCCGGTCGGCCTCGACCGGCAGTTCGCGGACGACTGGGCCGTGGCCGCCGACGACGCAGGCAGGCTGCGGGTGGTCGTCGACCAGGTCGCATCGCTCACCGACGCGAGCGCGTTCACCCGCCACCAAGAGCTGAGAGCTCTCGATGGCTGACCCGCTCGTCTGGCTGCCCTTCGACCCGGCCGAGCTCGGCGACCCGCCTGCCGGTCTTCGCTACGAGGTGGTCGACCCGACCCAGCACGTGCCCGAGTCGGTCGCCGAGGTCTCGTTCTACGTGACGCCCTACCGTCTCGGACCGGAGGTCGGCGGCGTGCTGTCGCGGATGACCGAGCCTCGAGGTCGTGCAGACGCTCTCCGCCGGCGTCGACAACGTGCGCTCGCAGATCCCGGACGGCGTCACGCTGTGCAGCGGTCGCGGTATCCACGACAGCTCCACCGCCGAGCTGACGCTGACCCTCATCCTCGCTTCGCTGCGCGGCATCCCCGAGTTCGTGCGGGCGCAGGACCGCAGCGCGTGGAAGCCGGGCTGGCGGCCGGCGCTGGCCGACAAGTCGGTGCTGATCGTCGGCTACGGTGCGATCGGGGAGGCGATCGAGGCCCGGCTGCTGCCCTTCGAAACCACCGTGACACGGGTGGCGCGCTCGGCCCGCGACGGCGTACACGCGATCGGCGAGCTGCCGCGCCTGCTGCCGGACGCCGACGTCGTCGTGCTCATCCTGCCGCTCACCGACGAGACCCGGGGGTTGGTCGATGGGGAGTTTCTGGGCCGGATGAAGGATGGCGCGCTCCTGGTCAACATGGCTCGCGGAGCCGTCGTCGAGACCGAGGCCTTGGTCGCAGAGCTGCGCACGGAACGGATCACGGCCGCCGTCGACGTCGTCGACCAGGAGCCCCTGCCTGCCGACAGCCCGCTCTGGTCGGCACCCGGGCTGCTGATCTCGCCTCACGTCGGCGGTGCGAGCAGTGCGATGTGGCCCCGCGCCCATCGGCTGGTCCGCGACCAGCTCCACCGCTACGCCGCCGGCGAACCGTTGGCGAACGTGATGACCGGGCTCTACTAGTCGCTGTCCTGCCGCCGGCCGTAGGATCGCGACGTGGTAGGCCGGATCCGAGAAGAGAGCATCGCCGAGGTGCGCGAGAAGGCGCGCATCGACGAGGTCATCTCGGGCTACGTCTCGCTCCGCAACGCCGGGGGCGGCTCGATGAAGGGTCTCTGCCCCTTCCACGACGAGAAGTCACCGTCCTTCAACGTCACGCCGGCGCGGGGTTTCTACCATTGCTTCGGCTGCCAGAAGGGCGGCGATGTCATCAACTTCCTGATGGACATCGACGGCCTCAGCTTCGGCGAGTCGGTGGAGCGGCTGGCGGACAAGTTCGGCGTCCAGCTCAAGCGGGACGAGGACGGCAGCGGACGCGACGATCGGCCCAAGGGGCCTCAGCGACGCCGACTCATCGAGGCCCATGCGGTGGCGCAGACGTGGTACGCCGAGCAGCTCGAGACGCCGGATGCCCAGCTCGCGCGGCAGTTCTTGACCGAGCGCGGTTTCGACCAGACGGCGGCCGAGACGTTCGGGCTCGGTTTCGCTCCGCGTGACGGCGACGCCCTGTTCAAGTACCTGCGAGGGAAGCAGTTCACGCAGGAGGAGGTGGTTGCAGCTGGGCTGGTGGCCATCGGCCGCTCCGCGTACGACCGGTTCCGCGGCCGCCTGCTCTGGCCGATCCGCGACGCCAGCGGCGAGACGATCGGGTTCGGGGCGAGGCGCATCTTCGACGACGACTCGATCGAGGCCAAGTACCTCAACACCTCCGAGACGCCCATCTACAAGAAGAGTCAGGTCCTCTACGGCATCGACCTCGCGCGTCGAGAGATGGCGCGCTCGTCCCAGGCCGTCGTCGTCGAGGGCTACACCGACGTGATGGCCTGTCATCTCGCAGGCGTCGGCACCGCCGTCGCCACGTGCGGCACGTCCTTCGGTGACGATCACTCCAGGGTGCTGAGGCGGTTCCTCCACGATCACGAGGAGTTCCGGGGCGAGGTGATCTTCACGTTCGACGGCGACGCCGCCGGCCAGAAGGCGGCCCTCCGGGCGTTCGACGGCGACCAGAACTTCGTCTCCCAGACCTACGTCGCGGTGGAGCCGGACGGGCTCGACCCGTGCGACGTACGGATCAAGAAGGGCGATGCAGCGGTGCGGGAGCTGGTCGCACGCCGCGTCCCGCTGTACCGCTTCGTCCTCGCCAACGTGGTCGGCAAGTACGACCTGGACCGGGCCGACGGTCGCGTGGACGCGCTGCGCGAGGCCGCCAGGCTCGTCTCGAGCATCCGCGACAAGTCGAAGGTCGACGCCTTCTCCCGCGAGCTGGCCGGGATGATCGGCATCGACGTCGAGGAGGCCCGTTCGGAGGTACGCCGCGCGGCCAACCGGCCGGTCAGCCGCACCGGGCGCAACGACCAGCGACCGGTCGAGCCGCCGGCGGAGGCCACGCCACGGTCGTCCCTGCCCGACCTGCGCGACCCGCGCTTCGCGATCGAGCGCGAGACGTTGAAGCTCGTGATCCAGCACCCCATGGCGATCGGACGCACCACCGCCGACATCGGCGTCAACGACTTCACCCACCCGACCTACCGCGGCGTCTGGGAGCTGGTCGCCGCGGCCGGCGGCACGGTCGCGGGCGCCGACGATCCCCAGTGGGCGACCCGACTGCGCGACGCGGCCACCGAGCCCGAGGTGTCCTCGGCGATCAGCGCGCTCGGCGTCGAGCCGCTGCTGACGGCCAAGGAGCCCGATGCGGCCTACGTCGGCCACCACGTCTTCCGGCTGCTCGAGCTGACCGCGCTCCGGCGGATCCAGGAGGTCAAGTCGCGCCTCCAGCGCACCAACCCCGTCGAGCAGGCGGCCGACTACAACAAGATGTTCGGCGAGCTCGCCGCCCTCGAGCAGCACCGGCGCACCCTCCGTGACCGGATCGTCGGGCCGACGTGAGACTCCGACGCACGCGCCCGAGCCTCGAGGTGGCGCCGGGGGAGACCACGCTGGCCGCCGCCATGACCGCCGACGGCCGCCCGATCTGCGGCACCCGCGACGCGCTCTACCTGCCCTTCCGGATCCCGTGGGAGCAGGTCGAGACGGCCGACTGGGACAGCGAGACCTCCACCCTGCGCGTGCTCGAGACCGATGCGGAGCCGTTCACGCTGGTGCTCGAGGACGACGAGCCCCGCCGGCTCCTCGAGCTGATCCGCGAGCGGGTCACCGCCAGCGTCGTGCTCCAGCGCCACGTCCCGGTCTCCGGCACCCGCGGCCTGCGCGTGATCGCGCGGCGCGCTCCCGGCCGGCGCGCCGACCTGCTCTGGCGCACCCGCTACGACGAGGGCGTCGACCCCGACGATCCGGAAGTACGCCGCCTGGCCGCCGAGGCGCTCGCCTCCGCGAAGGGCGACGTCGGTCTCGGCTGATCTCGATTTCAGGCGGAGCCCCGCGGTTGCTAACCTTGCCCAGCGCGATCCCCTGTAGCTCAATTGGCAGAGCATTCGACTGTTAATCGGAGGGTTGTTGGTTCGAGTCCAACCGGGGGAGCAAGCAAGCGGCCTGACCAGGGAGAACATTTCTCCCGGGTCAGGCCGCTTCTCTGTGTTACCGACGTAGTTACCTACGTGAGGTCTGTTGGGTCGCCTACCTTGTCGACGGTGATTCGGGCGGTGATGCGCATGCCAAGAGGCTCATGAACGCGAGTGTCGACGCATCAAGAGTCGTTCAACTCGGAGGTCGTGGGTCTGGACTGACCATCGAGGATGTCCTTCGAGAGGACAGGCACATCGAGGCTGCCAATGAAGTTCTGGCGCAGCTTGGTGTGCCGCATGCCATGACAAAGAGGGATCTCAAAGGTGTCGGTGGGCGACAGGCGTCGATCGAGGATTGGTGCGCCAAAGTAGGAGCGCCCATCCCCGGGAAAGCAGCAGTTGCAGCAGTCCTTCTCGCCGATGAAGCAGGGCGACCGATGCTCACCGGGACGGAGCCAGGCTGCTCAAGTGGGCACACCTTGCCTTGCGAACTGCGCTCAGTCTTCCTGGAACACCTCCCTGACCGACTCTAAAATCGTGGCAGAACCAGACCTGCCGAGACGTAGCGGTCGTACTTCACGGTGCGTTGAGGTCATACCCCCATCCCCCGAGAAGTGGCAGGACGTGTCCGCTGATGTGGTCAGTCTGAGCTGCTGTTGTGCTTTCGGATGCGGGTGATGACGTGTTCGCGTCGCGGAGTGTGACCGTGCTTCGTCGCGTGCTCCATGCCGAGATCAGCGAGGGAGTCTTCTTGTCTCGGCCGACATCGTCTCGTTGCAATTGTGGCAAGTCAGTTCCAACATTTTGGCGTCCTGTTCTGTAGCGAGGAGAGTGACACGGCTTGCTACCGACTGCTGTAGCTGTGGCTGGGTGGGGTGGTGGGGTCGTCGTCTTCGAGTTCGGCTGCGATGGAGACGGTGAGCCCGCCGAGCAGGAAGCCGATGACGGCGGCGGCGAGGGTGTTGGTGTTCATGAGTTCACTCCGTTCGGTCAGGGCTGCGTTAGTGGCGGTGGGGATGCCCGTCTTGGCCATGAGCGGGCTCTTGGGGCGCACCAGATGAAGCTTGTGCGTCGTGGTCCTCGTGGCCGGAGGCGTCATGCCCTGTGTGGTGGAACTGGTGGGTCAGGGCGTGTCCCTTGCCCTTGTCGATGAGGTACCTGTTGACCGGGAAGGCGGCGATGAACGCAACGGTGAGGGCGATCATCATGCCGATCCAGAAGATCGGGTTCACCAGTCCGGAGTCCATCGCGCCGGGGATGAGCGCCATGACCACGTTGTCGACCAGTTCCATGGTTGCGATGGAGAGGGTGTCGGCGGCGAAGACGACGCTGAGGGCAGCGAAGAAGCCGAGTCCGGCCTTGATCAGCGGGAGAGTCGAGAGGGCGTAGCCGAAGAGGAACGCCAGCCCCACGGCGAGCGCGATCGTGAGTCCTGTTGAGAGACCTGCGGCGGTGCCGATCATGAGGCCGGCGATCTCGCCGATGGCGCAGCCGGTCAAGCAGTGAAGTGTCGCGTTGGCGGCCATGCTGTTGCGCGGGTTCATGGGAAGTACCTCGCTGTGTTGTTCGTTTCGGGTTTGAAGCTGAGAGGGCAGCCCGTCGCTACATCGTTACAGGTTGGCGACGGACCGCCCTTGAGTCACGAGACTTGGTAGCCAGCGCCCTTGATCGCGGCGCGCACCGCCTCGCTGTCGGCTGCTCCGATCACGCTCACTTCGCCGCTGGCGAGATCAACTTCGGTCTCGGTCACGCCTTCGACCTGGCCGATGGCGCTGCTGACTTTGTTCGCGCAGTCCGAGCAGGTCATGCCTTGAACTCGGTAGATGGCTCGGGTGTCGCACATGGAGGTTGTTCCTTTCGGTTGAGTTGTTCGGTTGTGGCTCGGTGGCGGTCAGGCGAGCTGATCCGCGGTCGCAGGCTCGGCACGTGCCGATGCGCCGCGACTGCCCAGGAGTGTTGCTGCGCTCAGTGCCCCGAGGAGCGCGATGACGCCCGCTCCGATGAAGGCGGCGGAGTACCCGTCGGTCAGGGCGCTGACATCACCGATCTTGTCTGCACCGTTGGCGGCGGCTACCGCGGTCATCACGGCAAGACCGAGCGCGGAGCCGACCTGGTAGCTGGTGTTGACGATGCCGGAGGCCAGGCCACCCTCTTCTGGACGAGCCGCGGAGATCGCGGTGCCGAGCGTGGGGATGAAGGCCAGGGACATGCCCGCAGCGGCGACCAGGGAGGCCGGAAGCACGTCGACCAAGAACGACCCGTCGGGGCTGATCAGCGACAGCCAGCCAAGGCCCGCAGTCAGGAGCAGCAGACCGACCACCGTCACCCGCTTGGGACCGAAAGAAGCAATCGCGCGCGGTGCGACGACGATCATGCCCAGCATGATGAAGGCAGTCATCGGCAACAGTGCAGCGCCAGACGGGAAGGCGGAGTAGCCCAGCACCTGCTGCAAGTACAGGTTGAGGAAAAACCACATTGGAATCCACGCCGCGCCCAGAAGCACTTGTGCGATGTTGGCGGCAGCCAGATCAGGGGCTCGGAAGATGCCCAGGCGCACCAGCGGGTTCCGTCCGCGCGCCTGCAAGGCCACGAATATCCCGAGCAGTGCAACCGCTGCCGCAAGCACAACCCAGGTCTGGGCTGCGTCCCAACCGACCTCGGGAGCCTGGACCACGGCATACACCGCAGCCGCCAACCCAGCCGTCACGGTCGCTGCCCCAAGCAGGTCAACCCGCGAGCGCGAGCCGGTGCCCCCTGGCATGGTGCCGCGCACCAGGGCCAGGATGGCCAGCGCGATGGGAATGTTGATGAAGAACACCCACGACCAGTCGACGTACTCGGTGATGACGCCGCCGAGGAAGACACCGGCAGTGCCGCCAGCGGGTGCAGCAGCGCCGTAGAGAGCCAACGCCTTGGTCAGCCCCTTGGGGTTGGCTCCGAAGAGCATGAACAGCAGGGTCAGCGCCGAGGGGGCGATGAGTGCAGAGCCCGCGCCTTGGATGGCGCGGCCTGTCAGCTCGACTCCGACGTTGCCAGCGAACCCAGCGACGAGCGAGCCAGCGATCAAGACGACCCATCCCGCGGTGAATACCCGTCGGGCACCGAGTACGTCAGACAGCTTGCCACCGAGGAGCAGCAGTCCGCCCAGGGCGATGACGTAGGCGTTGAAGACCCACGAGAGGTTCTCTGGCGTGAAGCCAAGGTCGGCCTGCATCTCGGGGAGCGCGACCCCGATGATCGAGGTGTCCATGATGACCATGAACTGGGCAGCGGCGATCACCGCGAGCCCCAGCCAACGGCGCGAGGCCGTGGCAGGTGGTGATGTCTGAGACATCGTCTTCTCCTTCAAGTCGAGTGTTGAGCGATTACTGTTTCAATGGCTAATACCCTAGGGGGGTACCGTATTCCCGATCAGGGCAAGAATGTTCGGACGCGCTCGGTAGAGTGCGAGAGGCGTCGCGAGGTCCAAGAGAAGCGAGGAGTCGTCATGCGACACAGCAAGACCCTGGTAGGGCGCACCACTACGACGCTGGCTGTGATCGTTGCGTTAGCAGCCCTTGGTGCCTGTGGGAGTGACGGCGACGCACATGACGGCGACCACGTGGCTACGGCGGAGCAGACAGCTCCGAATGGCGACGTCTTCAACGGTGCTGACATCGAGTTCGCGACCAGCATGATTCCCCACCACGCCCAAGCGGTACAGATGACGGTCTTGGCTCAGGGCCGCCCCCTCGACCCGCCAGTTCAAGATCTCGTGAGTCAGATCCGCGACGCCCAGGTGCCGGAGATCGAGACCATGACCGACTGGCTGACCGCCTGGGGAGAAGAAGTCCCAGAGACCTCGCTCGACCACGCCAACGCGGGTCACGACATGGACGACATGAACGCTCCTGACGGCATGGAAGACATGCCGGGCATGATGAGCGAAGAGGACATGGACGCTCTGGCAGCAGCCGCAGAATCGGAGTTCCAGGCGATGTGGTTGGAGATGATGATGGAGCATCACCAGGGAGCGGTAGAGATGGCCGTCGCCGAGCAAACCGACGGCAAGTTCGATGATGCCGTGAAGCTTGCTGAGACGATCGAAGCCAGCCAGGTCGCCGAGATCGCAGACATGGAGAAGCTGCTCAACTGAGGCAGGAGGTGACCCCTTCCTCCGCGGCTGCATTGGGAGGCGGATCGCAGTTCCGCAGACACGGGCTGCGACACACTCCTACCCTCGGATGACGCCACGACGTCAACAAAGGGAACAGCTCCCATGACTACTCGTCATCGTGTTACCAGCACGGCGAACGCACTCGGCCTGGGTCTCACCGCCACTGCGCTCAGCGCACCCGTCTGGGAGCGGATCGCGTCCGCAGACACGGGCTGACCCCCTCGGATGGCGCCACGACGTCAGCAAAGGGAACAGCTCCCATGACTACTCGCATCGCGTTACCAGCGCGGCGAACGCACTCGGCCTGGGTCTCACCGCCACTGCGCTCAGCGCTCCCGTCGAGGCGCACACGACCGGCATCCACGACAACTGCACCAAGTTCAACCGGAAGTACCCGCACGTAGATCTACAAGGACGGCACCTTCGTTACCAAGCCAGTCTTCGGCAAGGACTCGTTTGCGAGTCCGCGCGACTACTCGTTCGTCGATGATGCACCGTAAACGAGGTCGGCGTAGTCGGGATGCCGGCGGATCCAGTCCAGGACGAACGGGCAGATGGGCAGCACCCTGCGGCGGCCTTCCCGGCGTACGTCGTCGAGCGCGAAGCGCACGAGAAGGGAGCCGATGCCCTGCCCTTCGTAAGCCGCGTCGACTTCGGTGTGCGTGAACACGATGAGCTCGTCGGTGAGCTGGTACTCCGAGTAGCCCGCCACGGCGCCGTCGGTCAGTGCTTCGTAACGCAGCCGGTCGACGTTGTTGCTGAACTCGGTCATGAGACCTCCTTCGCGCCGGACTCCGCCTGACGGCCGATCATCGCGCGTAGCTCGTCGGCGCCGGCGTTGGCGCCGAAGGGCTCCGCGCCGGGCTCGAGGTGTACGCCGTCGGCCAGCGACCCGAGGACCACCGGGTCGAAGCCGAGGGCGTCGACGAGGCGAGCGACCGCGTCGAGGTCGGCCGGCTCGTCGCCGGCGATGGCGATCGCCTTGCGTCCTGTCGTTCCGGTGGGGCGGGCCTCGGCGTCGAGGTCGTGGTAACCCATGTGGTTGAAGGCCTTCACGACCCGCGAACCGGACAGGAACTCCTGCACGGTCTCGCTTGTCGAGGTGCCCGGGTCGGTCAGGTCGTGTCGGAGGCCATCCACCTCCCACCAGTAGTTCATCGCGTCGATCACGAGCTTGCCGGACAGAGCGTCGACCGGCACCGTCCGAAGCTTCCCGAGCGGCAGCGCGAGGATCACCACGTCCGCCTTGAGAGCGACGTTTTCGGCCGAGGCGGCCTCCGCACCCGGAGCAAGGACCTCGACCGTGAGCGCGATCCTCTCCGGCTCGCCGGACCCGGCCACCAGCACGTCGTGGCCGGCTGCCACCGCGAGCCGCGCCAGCACGGTGCCGACCTTGCCGGCGCCGAGGATGCCGATCCTGGGAAGTGGCGCAGAGGCGGACGTCATGCGATGGCCTCGGTCGGGGTGGTCTCGGACAGCAGCTCCCGGACCCGGGGAATGACCTCGGAGCCGTAGAGCTCGACCGCACGCAGTCGCGCCGTCGCAGGGAAGCTCCCCATGGTGTAGATCAGGTCGAAACGACCGACATCCACCGCCCCGACCGCGCGGGCGATCTTCTGCGCCACGGTCTCGGGAGAGCCGATGTAGAGCGAGCCGTGGGCGATCTCGGCGTCGTACTCCTCGCGCTTGATCGGAGCCCACCCGCGGTCGGCGCCGATCCGGTCGCGGATCACCCGGTAGCGCGGCCACACCAGCTCGACCGCCTCGTCGTCGGTGTCGGCGATGAACCCGGGGGAGTGCATCCCGACCGGGTGGGCCACGGTGCCGAACTGGGCGGCCGCGCGGCGGTAGAGATCGACGTACGGTGCGAAGCGTTCCGGCTGGCCGCCGATGATCGCGATCATCAGAGGCAACCCGTAGCGGGCTGCGCGGACGACCGACTGGGGCGATCCGCCGACCCCGACCCAGGTGTCCAGGCGCCCGGACTCGGTCTTGGGAAAGACGTCGGCATCGATCAGCGGGGTGCGGGTGGTGCCGTCCCAGGTGACCGGGGTTTCGTCGAGCAGCCGCGAGAACAGCTCGATCTTCTCCTCGAACAGCACGTCGTAGTCGGCGAGGTCGTAGCCGAACAAGGGGAACGACTCGGTGAACGAGCCGCGCCCGAGGATCACCTGCGCACGGCCGTTCGACAGCGCGTCGACCGTCGCGAACCGTTGGAAGACGCGCACGGGGTCGTCGGAGGAGAGCACGGTGACTCCCGAGGCCAGCTTGATCCGCTCGGTGCGGGAGGCGATGCCGGCCAGCACCGTCTCCGGGGTGGAGATCGCGTACTCGGGTCGGTGGTGCTCGCCGAGGGCGATGACATCGACCCCGAGCCGGTCGGCCAGCACCGCTTCGTCGACGACCTGACGGATGGCGGCAGCGTGCGACAGCAGCTCGCCGTTGTCGTCCTCCGGTACGTCGCCGAAGGTGTCGAGTCCGAACTCGAGCTCGGGTCGGATGATCTGGTCTGGGCCGGTCATGGCCGTTCCTTCCTGTCTGAAGTGCTGGGGGATGCTGCAATGAGGGCGCGACTGAGGTCGCGGAGGACCTCCTGCTGGGCCGGAGTGAGGGCACGGGTCATCGCCGCGGCCACATGGCGGGCGTGCGGGGTACCGACGCGGCGCTGCACCTGGCGGCCCGCGGGCGTCAGCACGATGAGACACGCGCGGGCGTCCGCCGGATCGTCGCGCCGGGCAACGAGCCCGCGCTTCTCCAGCCGGGCAACGAGTCGCGACACGCCTGCCTGGGTCAGCAGGGCGTCGTCGATCAGGGCGGTGATCCGCAGGCCGTCCTTCGCGCCGGCGAGGGCGTACAGCACGCCGTACTCACGCGGCGGCAGCCCGCCCCACTCGCCCTCGAGCTCGAACTCCCGAGCCAGGGTCGCCTGCGCGCGGAACAACGCCTCCCACGACTCGTTGGCCAGCCTGGTCACGGCGTCCATCAGCGGGCTGGGGTTCTGCTGCTGGCCGTGTCGATCTGCATCGCGCGCTCCTTGCTGTTGTTCGGCGGTCACCCGTACAACAACATGACTACGCATGTATTCCGTGCCGGGTCAGGGCGGGGGACCCACGTCCGCGAACCGGGCGGCGCCAGGCTCGAGCGGTAGTCGCAGGCCGTTCACGAGGTAGCTGACGGTGCGGTAGAAGCCGGCCAGCATGAGGAGCTCGATGATGGCTTCCTCCGAGAGGTGGGCGGCGAGTTCGCGCCACAACCCGTCGTCGACCGAGCACGACCCGTGGAGGCTGTCGCACAGGCGGATCAGCAACCGCTCCCCGTCCGTCCAGCACTCGTCATCGGGTCCGCCGGCGGTCAGCGACGCGACCTGAGCCTGGTCGAGGCCCGCCTTGTCGGCGTACACGGAGACGTGCACGCCCCACTCGTACTCGGCGCCGCAGCTGGCCGTCACCCGATCGATCACGATCTCGCGCTGCCGGATGGTGAGGTTGCCCCGGTCGAGAAGCCCACCGGCGAAGAACTTGTGGAACAGCCGCGGGTCGCGCGCCAGCGTCGTGAAGAGCACGAGGGGCGGATTGCCGCGCATCACGGCATCCATCGCGTCCTGGACGTCGGCTGGCAGGGGAGCGGCGGCGGGTTCGATCCGGGCAGTCATGGTCGCCACGCTAGACGAGCCTGCGAGCGGCTTCGTCGTCGGCGAACTACCGTGGTTCGTGCAGCGTCAGGACGGTGTACGACGGCTCGGACGGAAGTTGGACTCGCAGATGAACAAGCCTCGCGACGCCGGGCAGCAGGGGTTCTTCGACTTCCTCGCGAGCAATCCGCGCTACGCCGGCAAGCGGCTCAACATCAACCGGCTCAACAGGCGACACGAGTTCCTGGTTCAGCCCTATCTCGCCGAGCTGGCCGGGGCCAAGGTGCTCGACCTCGCCTCACACGACGGCCGCTGGTCCTACGCTCTCAGCGCGGCGGGTGCGGCGAGCGTTCTCGGCATCGAGGCGCGCGCGGACCAGATCGAGCAGTTTGCGGCGTACCCGGACGGCGAGACGAAGCGCCGGGTCACCCTCGTGCACGGTGATGTGTACGACGAGCTGCCCCGGCTGGTCGCGCGCGGCGACACCTTCGACGTCGTGGCCATGTTCGGGTTCTTCTACCACGTGATGGATCACTACGGACTGCTCAAGCTGGTCAAGCAGCTGGCCCCTGGCTTGGTCGTCATCGACAGTGAGTTCCACCTGGCGCCTGAGGCGACGATCCGCCTGGCGACCGAACCCACCGACAGTCATCTGAACTCGATCGCGCACGAGCCGGGGCAGGAGATCGCCCCGGTCGGCATCCCGAGCCGGCGAGCGACCGAGGTGATGGCCGGCTCGCTCGGTTTCGACGTCGAGTGGGCCGACTGGGACCGCCTGCCGCCGCGACGACGATCTGGGCTGAAGGCCTACTACCGGCCGCCACCTGCCTGGAAGCGTCGGGGCACCTGCGCCCTGAGGCACGCGTAGCGGCTATCCGCCGAAGCCCATCGGGAAGACCTCGAACGCCGCCGCCATGCCCACACCGAGGCGCTGCCCGGTCTGCCGGCCGTTGCCCTCGAGGAACTCGCGGGAGTCGAACTCCCAGCTGAGGCCGTCGATGTAGGCCCGGTGCGCCTCGAGCGAGGCGATCCCGACCTCGAAGGTCTCGGTGGTGTCGACAGCGTGCGTCGACTGCGGCGAGCCGAACGCCCACACCTCCCGCACCCCACCCCACGGCTCGAGCCCGCCGACGAGCTGGTCGTTGAAGACCCACCGGTTGCCGGAGTCCATCACGGCGTCCACGACGGCACGCCCCGTCGCGATGTGGTCCGCCTGGTTGAGGGAGCGACCTCCCCAGGTCTCCCGGAAGTTGCTTGTGATCACGATGTCGGGCCGGAACCTGCGGATCTCGTGAGCGATCGCGGCCCGCAGCCCGACGCCGTACTCGAGCACGCCGTCGGGCAGACCCAGGAACTCCACCGACGGCACGCCCACGATCCGAGCGGATTCGATCTGCTCGGCCTCCCGGACCGTACGGCACTCCCCGGGAGTCATACCGTCGATGCCGGCCTCCCCGCTGGTCACCATGCAGTAGCCCACCACCTTGCCCTGACCGGTCCAGCGCGCGACGGCGGCTGCGGCGCCGAACTCCATGTCGTCGGGATGGGCGACCACGCAGAGGGCGCGCTCCCAGGTTTCGTCGAGCGGCTCGAGAGGTTCGATATCCATGGGCAGAAGCATGCCACCGACGACTACGGTGCCGTCGTGACCGCGGCCCGCTGGGAGAGCGACGAGTTCCGGGAGGAACTCGCAGAGTTCGTGCGCGACGAGGTCGGCCTGCCGACCAGCCTCACGCCGGTGCACATCCGACCCTGGTCGAGCGTCTGGCGGGTGGAGACCGAGGCAGGAGTCGTCTTCGCCAAGGAGAACTGCCCCGAGCAGGATCACGAGGCGGACCTGCTGCTCACTCTCGATGACCTCGCGCCGGGTCGGGTGATGCCGGTCATCGCCAGCCAGGGCGCGGTGTTCTTGATGCCGGACCTCGGAGCCCCGCTCGGCGACAGCATCGCGGGCGACATCGATGTGTGGTGTCGCATCGCGGTTGCCCACGCCGAGCTGCAGCGGCTGGTGGCTCCTCAGGTTGAACGTCTCGGCCTGGTCTCCCTGCCGCCTCAGTCGGCGGTCGGGCAGGCCGAGTCGGTGTTGGCGCGGCTGTGCGCCTTCGAGGAGGGCGACCCGCGGCGACCATCGGACGACGATGCTCAGCACGTGCGCGACATCCTTCCGAGGGTGGCGAGATGGTCCGAGCAGGTGGCTGCGCTCCAGCTGCCGATCACGCTGGCCCACAACGACCTGCACGCTCACAACGTGTTCGAGGTGGACGGCGAGATCCGGCTCTTCGACCTCGGCGACGCGGTCGCGATGGAGCCGCTGGCGGGCCTGCTGATCCCGCTCAACGTGCTCTCCAACGGCCTCGGCGCCGCTCCGGACGATCCCCGGCTGTGGCGGGTCGCCGATGCTGCGCTCGAGGTCTGGAGTGATGTGGTGCCGGCGCGAGAACTGCGGGCGGCCCTGCCGGCCGCGCTCCAGCTGGCCAGGCTGGGCCGCGTGGAGTCGTGGGAGCGCGTCGCGCGGTCGATGACTCCGGAGCAGCTCACGGAGTACGGCGACGCGGCCGCGGCGTGGCTGGGCACGCTCGCCTCGCACCCGCCGCTGGGCAGCCTCGCCCCGATGTGAGCCCTTTGCAGCCGGGTCGGTGATATTTTGACCCCCGGGCTCGCCCCGCACGAGCGCCCGCCCCATCCTTCCCCGACGAGGACGCCATGCCCGAACCGGTCAGCGACGCACGCCGCCCCGGTGTCCGGCGTGCGCCGAGGTCGTCGCGCAGACGTCGGTCGTTGTGGCACGGCGTACGCGGCAGCGTCACCAGCGGCGGCGGCAGCCGGGTAGGGCAGCGGCGCCGGCGCCGGGCCCACGGGCTGCCGGGCACGCTCGGGCTGACGCTGGTGGGCGCGCTCTTCCCGGGCTCGGGCTACCTGTTCGCCGGCCGCCGGCTCCTGGGCGGCGTGGTGCTCACGGGCTGGCTGGCCGTGCTCGGCGTCGCGATCTGGTACGTCGGTCTGCGCGGCACCGACCAGACCCTCGAGTTCGCCTTCGACCCGACCCGGCTCAAGATCGCCGCGCTGGTGATCGGGGTCGCGCTGCTCACCTGGGCCTTCGTCGTCTTCACGTCGTACCGGCTGGTCCGGCCGAGGACCCGCTCGCGGCTGCACACCGTCCTGGGCAACCTGGCCGTGGCCGCCCTCTGCCTGGCCGTCGCCGCCCCGTCCTGGATGGCGGCCCGGGCCTCGCTCGCCCACGCCGACGCGATCGAGTCCGTCTTCGACGACAGCAACAACGAGAGTGCCACGACTCCGACCAACCGCACCCAAGAGGATCCGTGGGGCGGCGAGGACCGCGTCAACGTGCTTCTGCTCGGTGGCGACGGCGGCGAGGGGCGCACGGGGGTCCGCACCGACACGATGATCGTGGTCAGCATGAACACGAAGACCGGTCGGACCGCGATGTTCAGCCTGCCGCGCAACATGATGAACGCGCAGTTCCCGCAGCACAGCCCCCTCCACGACATCTTCCCCGATGGCTACAGCGGCTACGACGACGACGCCTTCTACATGCTCAACGCGGTCTACGGGCAGATCCCCGAGCGCTATCCCGGCATCCTCGGCGAGAGCGACAACGAGGGGGCCGACGCCCTCAAGCAGGCTGTCGCCGGCAGCCTCGGCATCCCGATCCACTACTACGTGCTGGTCAACCTGGCGGGCTTCCGAGAGATCGTCGACGCGCTCGGCGGGGTCACCGTCAACGTCAACGAGCCGGTCGCGATCAACGGCGACACCGACGCCGGCATCCCGCCCACCGACTACCTCGACCCGGGTCCCGACCAGCACCTCGACGGCTTCCATGCGCTCTGGTTCGCGCGCGGCCGCTACGGCTCCGACGACTACGAGCGGATGGAACGGCAGCGCTGCATGGTCGACGCGATCATCGAGGCGGCCAACCCGATGAACCTGTTCCGGCACTACACGGACCTCGCTGCCGCCGGCAAGGAGATCGTGTTCACCGACATCCCGCTCGAGCTGGCCCCGGCGTTCGTCGGCCTCGGCCTCAAGGTCAAGGACGCGAAGATCAAGTCGGTCGTGTTCCGCAGCTCCGACAAGTTCTCCTCGGCCGATCCCGACTTCGACTACATGCGCGACCTCGTCCAGAAGACGCTGCACCCGCCGGCCAAGAAGCGCGCCAACCCGAACACCGAGGTGGTCGAGCCCGTCGACGTGTGCGCCTACAACCCCGACGACGACGTCGTCGCGGCCGGCGACTGACCGCGCCTCAGTCGCAGAGCTTCTCCGGCAGGTTCCACTGCTTGAAGGGACGCCTCGCGCGCACCCGCATCACTCCGTCGACCGAGGTGTCGAACTGGACGGCCGCCCAGCCCCCGTTGGCCTGGCGGTACTGCCGGTTGACGTAGCGCACGTCGCCGACGGCGTACGTGACATAGGCGCAGCCGCCACCCGCTCCGAAGATCCGCTCGACCCGTCCGCGACGTCATCCCCGCCTCGACCGCCACGAACTCAGCGCGCGTCACGCTGCCCCGCCGCTCGCTTGCTGCGTCGGCGCTGGTCGACAATCCCGCTGCCAGGACGGCGATCGCTGCGACTGGGACGATCCGGCGCGGAGTCATGGTCGACGTCATGGTCGACATAGTGCCCGCGGTTGGCGCTGCCCGCAGGCGATACGCTCGCCCCGTTCGTGAGGGGCGGTAGCTCAGTCGGTCAGAGCAGAGGACTCATAATCCTTGGGTCGTGGGTTCGAGCCCCACCCGCCCCACCTAGGTTTCCGCAGGTCAAGAATTGTTCGCAGGGCGGCGCAGGTCCAGATTGCAGCACACGGCGGGCTCCTAGAGGGCTCCTCGGCGCGGCGAGTCGGCCCGGCGCATGTAGTCGCATAGCAGCGGCAGAACGCTCCCGTGGGGTCGATGTCAACCGTGGCCAACTTATGCCCTGACTGCACTACCGTCGGATTGAAGGGTGACCATCCGAGGCTGAGCCCTTGCGTCACCCGCCGCCTCCCATGGCACGCATCTGACCGCTTGCTTTGGGAGTGGTTTTCTATGTTTACTACACCGACGTCAGTGGCGTCGCCACGCGACTCAATATCTCTGCTTGGTGCCCTTTGCGGGGAGACGGCTCGGTGGAGAAGCATCGCTACTTTAGGCGACGCGCCTGCTGACGCTGGTCGACACGACGGTCGGGAAGCCCGGCTTGGTCGCGATCACCCGGAACGCGATCGGCTTGCCCTTGTCGGCAGTGACGAGCGTGTACGACAGGCCGGTCTGGCCGGCGATGGGAGCGCCGTTGCGGAGCCACAGGTAGGCGAAGTCGTAACCAGGTGCCTCCCAGGTCCCAGGCGAGCCCGTGATTGTCTGGCCGACCATCATCTGACCAGTGATCGTCGGCTTGACGACCACTTGGGCAGCGATGGCGACGGTGGCCGAGGTCCGCGTCTCGGTCACGTAGCCGACACGGGCGTAGGAGACCCGGACGGAGATCAGCCGACCGGCATCCGCACTCACCAGCTTGTACGAGGCCGCGGTCGCGCCAGCGATCACATCGCCGTCGCGCAACCACTGCCGGGTGTAGGTCGTCGTTCCCGGCACGGTGTTGCCGGTCGTCACCCGCACTGACAGCGCGACCTTGGGCGTGCCTGTGACCCTCGGCGTCGGCACCGAGGTGAACGCCCTCGGTCCGACCGGGCCGATGACGTTGCTCTCCGCCATCGTGATGACATCGCCCCCCTCGGACAACGTGACCCGCAGGGTGATCGACGCGTCGAGGTCCTTCGCGGTCAGCACGAAGGGCTTCGGGGTGGTCGACGCGGGCGCCGCCGCCGTCCCGTCGCGATACCAGCGCCAGGACATCGTGACGCCAGGCGATGCAGCAGGTCCTCTAGTGAGCGCGAGGCTCGACCCGACCATCGCCGTACCGTCGATCGTCACCGTCGGCCCACCGACTTCGTAGATCGCGACCGGGTACGCGATGTCCCCGCCGTTGGCATAGTTGAACCCATAGACGGAGTCGCCGACCACGACCACCCGGCGCCGAGCGCCGCGCCATGGCGCGGTGTTGGACGCTGGCACCCGCCAGGTGTCGGATGTCGGGGAGTAGACCACGGTGTTCAGGTACGAAGTCATCACCACGGTCCCGTCGCCCATCAGTGCGCCTGCGCTCGACCCGAGGAACGGGAGCGTCTTCTGGACGGAGGTACCGTCCGCGACGTCCACCGCCAGCGAGATCCATTCGGCGGAGTTGTTTTGGCCCACGAGCAGCACCCGGCCGTCGGGCAGCGCGAAGGTACTGTCGCGGTAGCTCGATATGTACGGCAGTGTGTGGACTGCGATCTCCAGCTCCAACGTGTCGGGGTCCAGCACGTAGAACTTGCTGGGGCCGCCGTATGGCGAACCCCGGAAGGCCACCCGACCGTCAGGAAGAGTGACGATGCGCGCTTCGGATACATATACGCCCGGGTGCGAGAAGGGGACGGTCTCCAGACTGTCCGGGTCGTACACGTATCCGTCGGCACCCGCTTGTCGGCTGATGACGACCACTCGGCCGTCCGGCAGGATCGTCGAGGCGGCCTCGCGACCGACGTCCGGAATCCCTGGGACCTCCGACCAATCATCGGCCGGAGGGTCATAGATCAAGGCGGAAGCGGCATAGGTCCCCATCAAAGCGAATACCCGACCATCGGTCAGGGTCACCATTTCCCCGGTCGGATGGTCGAACTCGCCGCGGAAGCCCGGGGGTCGCGCCACAGAGATGTACTGATCCGTCTCGGGGTCATAGATCTGGGCGTCGACCCCGGGGTCAGCCGAGTCGTCGCGCTGGTTCAAGATGAAGATGCGACCATCAGGCAGCGCGGTGACCTCAGGTTCGGAAAGTCGGACGAGCGGCGTCGCCCCCTCCGACCACCACCCATCACCTGGCTGTGGCTCGGCGCCTTGCGCCGATGCTCCGACGAGGCTGGCAATGACCAGGATGAGTCCGAGGAAGATGCGGAAGCGGCTGGGCAGCATGGCAATTCCCCCAGGGAGCGGCGGCGGACAATTGAGAGTCGCAGACCCCCTGCGTCCCGGTGGCGCACCAACCGAAATGGGAAGAACCTTTGCGAACTGGTCTAGGCAGCCGTCGTGGTCCTGATGCTCCGCACAGGTCGCTCATAATCCTTGGGTCGTGGGTTCGAGCCCCACCCGCCCCACCAACGCCTGCGCCGACCGCCTGTCGGCAGGGAGCAGCACCACTTTGTAGTCCAGGACGCCCAGCAGGGTCGCGACCAGTTCCGTGGCGGCCTCACCCGAGGGGTCGTCGACGATGACGATCTCCACCTCGTCCTGCTCGAAGCGGCTCGTCGGGCGAGCCAGCGCGGCCGCTCCACTCCTGAGGCTGAACAGCACGTGCGAGTCGCTGTTCTCCAACACCTTCACGCTGCGGATCGATGAGAGCGCAATGGCGATCGGCTCGAAGTCACCCTCGATGCTGATGTGGTGCTCGCGCACGTCCACAGCCCACCTCCTACGTCGAACTCCTGGTGGCAGGTGTTCCGGCCCGCCACGCCTACGTCGAGTACTTCGGAGGCGACGGGGCACCGGATGCCTGTCTCGGCCCTCGTTCAGCCAGTAGCGACGCTGAGGTGCAAAGCGAAGCGTCTCGGCCCTGCGCAGGTCGGGACGATTCGTGTGTTCGGGCTCCTGACAGGGCACTGGGGGTCATGGGGCGCATCCGGGTTGGCATCTCGGGCTGGACCTACCCGGGGTGGAGGGGCGACTTCTACCCGCAGGGGCTGGTCCAGCGCCGCGAGCTCGAGTACGCCGCCGAACGACTGAGCTCGGTGGAGATCAACGGCTCGTTCTACTCCCTCCAGCGACCCACGTCGTACGCCGCATGGCGGGCGCAGACTCCCGACGACTTCGTCTTCGCGGTCAAGGGCGGACGGTTCATCACGCACATGAAGAAGCTGCGCGGCGTCGAGACCGCCCTGGCGAACTTCTTCGCATCCGGAGTCCTCGCGCTCGGGCCCAAGCTGGGACCGCTGCTCTGGCAGCTGCCGGCCAACCTGCCCTTCGATGCCGAGCGGATGGCGGACTTCTTCGACCTGCTGCCGCGCACCACCACCGCCGCGGCGCAGCTCGCCGAGGGCCACGACGACAAGGTGCCGGAGGACCGGGCGCTGACCACAGCGGAGAGTGAGGTGCCGCTCCGGCACGCGCTGGAGTTCCGCAGCGAGACGTTCTGCACCCAGGAGTCCTTCGACCTGATGCGGCGTCACGACATCTCCTGCGTCGTGGCCGACACCGCCAAGAAGTTCCCGATGGCGATCCAGCAGACCAGCGACTTCAAGTACATCCGTCTGCACGGTGACACCGAACTCTATGCAAGTGGCTACAGCCCGCAGGCGCTCGACCGGTGGGCCGAGAAGTGCCGGGCCTGGGCGGAGGACGGAGACGTCTTCGTCTACTTCGACAACGACGCCAAGGGCTACGCGCCGCACGACGCGATGGCACTCCTGGCTCGAGCGCAGTGACCGACAACAGAATGACGGAGAGGCAGATTTGCAGCAGAGCGACCAGCACGACGAGCTGAGCCAGACGATCGAGCGCTACGAGGTGATGGAAGCATCTCCCGGCAGGGAACTCCAAGCGTTGGTCGACCTGGCTGCCCAGGTCTGCGAAGTACCAACCGCAGCCATCAATCTGATCACGGGCACTGAGCAACGGCAGATAGCGACGTATGGCTTCGACGCGTCGATCTGCGCCCGTGAGGACTCGATGTGCGCAGCCGTCATCGGAGAGGCAGACGCGGTGGTGGTCGCCGACGCGAGTCTTGACCCGAGGTTCTCCGCGAACCCATTCGTGACCGGCGCGATCGGGACGGTGCGGTTTTACGCCTCGGCCCCGCTGATCGCATCCAACGGCGTCGCGGTCGGCCGCCTGTGCGTCTTCGACGAGGAGCCGCGAGTGTTGAGCCCAGTACAGGAGACTGCGTTGACGACGCTGGCCGGCCGGGTCATGGATGTGCTCGAGCTGCGGTTCAGGAGCCGGCAGCTCGAGGAGTCGCTCGCCGAGCTCACCAGGACTCGCGACGAGCTGAAGCGGTCAAACGAGCACCTGACCCAGTTCGCCGAGCAGGTGAGCCACGACCTGCGAACGCCGCTGACGGCGATCCTGATGAATGCGGAGCTGATGTCGTCCGAGCCGGTCGTGAGCCAGGACGCTCAGCTGCCGGAGCTCCTCGACAACGTCATCGAGAGTGCGCGCCGGATGAACCAGATGATCGAGCAGGTGCTCACGTTCGCGAGAGAGGGGGCCACCCTCCGCCAGGAGCGGGTCCACTTGGGCGATGTCTTCGCCCGCGCGAAGGCCGATCTCGTCCCGTCCGGGCTCGCCGACGGGGCAGCCATCGTGGTGGCGGACCTGCCGATGGTCACAGGGGACCAGGATCTCCTCTACGTCGTGGCGCTCAACCTCCTGACCAACGCGCTGAAGTTCACGCGTCCCGGAGTCCCGCCGGCTGTGCAGGGTCAGCGGCGAAGCGGTTGATGGCCGCGCTGTCGTGCGGGTGGTGGACAACGGCATCGGTGTCCCCCCAGAGCTCCGTGACGAGGTCTTCGTGCTGTTCAGGCGTGGCCCAGGCGGAGCGAGCGGCAACGGCATCGGGCTCGCGACCACCCGACGCGTGGTCGAGGCGCACCAGGGTCGGATCGCCATCGAGGCATCGGATCCTCCGGGCACCACGGTGGTGTTCGAGCTGCCGCTCGCCTGAGCCACTTCGACAGTTCCGAACTGTGGAAGTCGTGGGCAACTTCCGTTGCGTTCGTGTGGACCGCTCCTTCGTAGCGTTTTCCTCATCAACCAAACGGAACATCCACACGAACCACACGAAGGAAATCCATGAACCGCAAGCAGGTCCTCATCCCGCTGGCCACCCTCGCTGCTGCCGGCGCCATCGCAGTCGGCTCGGGTGCCACGTTCACCTCGACCACCAGCAACTCGGCCAGTGCCGTCACGACCGGCACCCTCAGCCACACCAACTCCAAGTCGAATGCGGCGATCTTCAACCTCACCAACATGAAGCCGGGTGACACCGTCAACGGCGGCCTCGTCATCACCAACACCGGCTCCCTGCCGGCCAAGTTCAGCCTGACGGAGACCTCGTCGGCCAACGGCTTCGCCAACGACTACCTGACCCTGGTCATCAAGTCCGCGTCGGGCACCGAGGTCTACAACGGCACGTTCGGCGGCCTGGTGGACGGCGAGAAGAAGGACCTGGGCATCATCCAGCCGACGGTGGCGGGCAGCTACACCTTCAGCGTGCACCTGGATGAGTCGGCGCCCAACAGCCAGCAGGGCAAGACCGCCAGCGCCAGCTACCAGTGGGACTCCGTCCAGCTCGACGGCGAGACCTTCAACCAGTAGTCGCGACGAGCAGGGGCGCCCCGAGGGAGGGGCGTCCCTGACCGTGGCCTTGAGCCCATCACCAGGAGAGCGTGATCATGAGGAAAGCCACCCGCACCAGCCTGCCCAAGCGGGCGGTGGGCTTCACCGTCAGCGCGCTGCTCGCGGCCGTGACGCTCGGGGCTGCGGCGTATCTCGTGCCGGGCCTTCTGGGGTACGACCGCTACGTCATCACGGGCGGCTCGATGTCCGGCACCTTCGAGCGCGGCTCGATCGCGTTCGAGCGCCAGGTGGACGTCGCCGACCTGGCGGTCGGTGACGTCATCACCTACCTGCCGCCTCCGGACAGCGGGGTGACGACGCTCGTCACCCACCGGATCGTCAAGTCCGGCGTCACCGAGGATGGTGCCCGGGTCTTTCGCACCCAGGGTGACGCGAACGCCGACCAGGACCCATGGAAGTTCACGCTCGACGAAGGCTCCCAGCCGACCGTCCAGTTCACGGTCCCCGTGGCTGGTTACGCCTTCCTCGCGCTGGCCGACCGCGAGACCCGGATGCTGGTCGTTGGCATCCCGGCGGGTCTGATCGCACTGGCCAGTCTCATTGAGCTTGCCGGGGCGCTGCGTCCTCGACGTGGGCAGGGTGACCTGCCGCCGACCGTCGAGCGCGCCCCCGGCGAGAACGCCGGGCGATCCGGGGGGATCGCCCGGCACCCTGAGCTCGTCGCTACAGGTGCCTGAGCCGATGGCTCCGTCACATCGTGCCGTTCCGAACCGTGGCTTGCGCGTAGGGCTTCGGTGGGGTCCTTGGGTACCGGCCTTTCATAGCGTTGCCATTGTGAACTTCCGCCGGGCCGCCGCCCTCCTCGTCCTGGTCCTCCTCGGAGGCATCGGGATGACCTTGCCGGGCACGTCGTCGGCCACCTTCACCTCCTCCACGAGCAACCCCTCCACGGTCTCGGCCGCGAGCGACTGGAGCCCGCCCACCGTCAGCCTGCAGAACCCCGGCTCTCCGGTGAAGAACACGGTGACGCTCGCCGCCGCCGCCGCCGACGGTGAGTCCGGGATCAAGGACGTCGCGATCCAGTACCTGCCTGCGAGCGGTGGGTCGTGGGTGACCATCTGCACGACCGTGACCGCGCCGTACTCCTGCAGCTGGAATACGCGGCTGGTCGACGACGCCACCTATGACCTTCGTGCCGTCGCCACCGACAACGCTGGCTACACGACGAACTCCGAGGTGGTGCGCACGATCGTCGCCAACACGTTCTCGTTGGTGCTCGGCGACCCTGGCGAGGTCGTCCGCGGCTCCGTGCCACTGACGGTGACCCTCTACAACCCGAGCATCCTGCCGTCGATCTACCGGGTGGAGTACACGCTGGCGGACACCACCGCGTGGAAGTCGGTCCCCGGCTGCGGACAGGTGTTCATGACGACGTACACCTGCACCTGGAACACGGTCGGTCTCGCCAACGACTACTACGACCTGCGCGCCGTCGCGGTCACAGGCCTGACGACCACGTACTCCGAGCTGATCGTTGGGGTCCTCGTCGACAACGCGGCGCCGACGGTGACGATCACGGACCCGGGTTCACCGCTCAGTGGCGCCCGCACTTTCGCCGCCACGGCCGCTGACGCCGACTCCGGCATCGCCGAGGTGGTGATCCAGTACGCCAAGACCGGCACGAGCACGTTCAGCAACCTCTGCACGATTGTCTCCGAGCCGTTCAGCTGCCGCTACGACACGACCCAGCTGGCCTTCGGGTCCTACACGCTGCGGGCGATCGCCACCGATGTCGCCGGCAACAGCACCACCTCGGCCGTTGTGACCAACCGGCAGGTCGACAACACGGTCGCGTCGGTGTCCCTCGGGGACCCGGGTGCAGCCCTGAGCGGCACCGTGGTCCTCGCCGCGACCGCCAACTCGACCGCCACCGTCACCTCGGTGCGCATCCAGCGCGCGACTGCAGGCGGCAGCTCCTGGACCGACATCTGTTCCGACACAAGCTCGCCGTACAGCTGCAGCTGGAACACCACGACGGTGACCGACGGCCTCTACGACTTGCGCGCGGTCCTTCTCGACGCCACAGGGAAGACCACGACTTCCCCGACCGTGAGCAGCCGACGCGTGGACAACAGCCCGCTGCGAGCCGTCGACGTGCAGACCACCAACGCTGGGGCAACCGCGGGTCGACTCGAGACCGGTGACTCGATCTCCTTCACGTTCAGCAAGGAGGTCCTGTCAACGACGCTCAGCCCGGGTTGGACCGGAGCCTCCGCCCTGGCCGTGCAGGTGCGGGTCCGCGACCGCAATGTGGGCGGTCTCGGTGCCGACACCCTGGACGTGCTCCGTACGAACAGCTCGGTCAACCTCGGATCGGTCAACCTGGGGGCTGACCTGATCAGGAAGAACAGGACCCTGGTCTTCAACGCGACCATGACAGTCACCACCTCGATGATGAACGGAGTCACGCGCACCACGGTGCGGGTGCAGCTCGAGTCCGTCGCGAGCGGCACCGGTGTCCGGTCCGCTGTGGCAGGGACCATGCTGTGGACGCCGTCCAGCGCCGTCACCGATGCCGGGGGCAACCGCTGCTCGACCACTCCCGTCACGGAGACCGGGACCTCGGACCGAGACTTCTGATGGGTGGTCACGTCGACGCGCGCAGCGACACCGGCGATGCCGACGGGAGCCCTATGCTCGTCGAGATGTCTGCCCGAGTGCTCCTCGTCGAGGACGACCCGACGATCGCCAGCCCTCTCGTCCGCACGCTCGAGCGGGAGGGATACGCCGTCCGCCACGTTGACAGCGGACTGATGGCGATCGATCACGTGCGCGACGAAGGCACGGAGCTCGTGCTCCTGGATCTCGGCCTGCCGGACGTGGACGGGCTGGAGGTGTGCCGACGGCTGCGCGAGCAGGGATACGACGGCGCCATCATGATCCTCACCGCCCGCGGAGGTGAGCTGGACCGCGTGGTGGGTCTCGACGTGGGCGCTGACGACTATCTCGCCAAACCTTTCGGTCTGTCCGAGCTGTTGGCGCGCACCCGAGCCTTGCTCCGCCGTACGGCTGCGCGCCCAACGACGGGGGCAGCTCCGCTGACACCGCCCGCCGACGCCGCGTCAGCGGTTGCGGCGTCCCGAATCCGACGGCCTGCGCATCGACACCCGTGGCCGTCGGGTCTGGGTCGGCGACAACGAGCTCTCCGTCACGGCCAAGGAGTTCGACCTCCTCGCGCTGCTCGATGCCGAGCCCGGCTCGGTCCTGACCCGCGAGACCTTGATGGACCAGGTGTGGGACGAGAACTGGTACGGGTCGACGAAGACGCTCGACGCGACCGTCGGTCGACTGCGACAGAAGTTCGAGGACAGCGAAGTGCCGGCTCGCATCGTCACCGTGCGAGGTGTCGGATTCCGCCTCGAGCGAGACCCTCCGGATGCGTAGCCGGCTGGTGCTGGCGCTGGTCGGCACCACGTTCGCGGTGGTTGCCCTCTACGGCATCCCGCGTGCCTTCGTGCTCGCGGACAACGTGCACGAGCAGGAGCAGAGCAGGCTGGACCACTCGGCTGAGCTGGTCGCCGTGGCGCTCATCGAGCGCACCCGCAGCGGCTCGCCGATCACCGAAGCGTTCCTCGCCGGACTCTTGGAAGAGGGCGAAGGCCTCTCGTTGGTGTCGAACTCGGGGTCGCAGACCATGGTGGGCACACCAGCCGACGGAGACGGAGACATCAGTGCGTCCCGGTCTGTGGACGGCGTCGGGCGCGTCGAGCTCATGCGCTCGGGCGGCCAGGTCGATGAGATGGTGTCCGACGCGATCCTGCCGCTCGCCCTCCTCGGGCTGGCGCTCCTAGTGGTCTCGGGGATGATCGGCACGCTGCTGGCTCGCCGACTCTCGCGACCGTTCCGGGAGCTGGCCGACGCTGCCCAGCAGCTGGGAGACGGCCGTTTCGACCTCGAGGTGGAGCACTACGACATCCCGGAGGCCGAGGCCATCGGCGAGGCGCTTCGCGGCAGCGCGAGCCGGCTCCATGCACTGGTGGGCCGGGAACGGGACTTCGCGGTCAACGCCTCTCACCAGCTCCGGACGCCGCTCGCAGCACTCCGGCTCGAGCTCGAGGACCTGAGCCTGTGGCCCCAGACGCCACCGGACGTCGGCCAGCAGTTGACCACCTCCCTGGCGGACGTGGACCGGCTTGCCGCCGCAGTCGACCAGCTGCTCGAGAGCGAACGAGCCCATCGGGCGCGCTCGGCTCGGGATCTCGAGCTTCTCGGTCTCGTAGGCGGTGTCGTGGACCGGTGGCGACCGCGCTTCCAGGCAGCGGGACGAGAGATCGTGCTCGCGCCCAGCGATCCGATCTTCGCCCATGTGGCCGGCGACGTCGTCATTTCCGCCTGGACGAGCTCTTGGACAACGCGTTGCGGCACGGCAGCGGGCGCACCGACGTGGACGTGACCGAGCTGTCCTCGCACCTGCGGGTCTGCGTCGCCGACGAGGGCAGTCGCTCGACCGACAGCGACGTGTTGCATCGGGCACCGGGCGTGGGCACGACCGCCTGCGGCCTCGCTCGAGCCGCAGAACTGGTCGAGTCGGCCGGGGGTTACCTACGGGTCGGTGACACCGAGCACACGTCGATGATGCTGATGCTGCCCAGGGACAGCCCGTGGGATAGAGCTACTTCGAAGGCTGCGGCACGTCGCAGTCGACCTTCGGGTTCACGCCGACGTAGTTGAGGGGTCCAGCGACGATGGTGAGCACGGTGTCGCCGACCGTCTTGCAGTTGACGTCGCGGTCATCGCCGAAGTAGCCGCGCTGAGCTGCGGCGATCGCGCCGATGACCAGCCAGACGATGACCAGGGCTCCGATCAGTCCCTTCATGGGGCCTCCTCATAGGTACGAGGCCGGTTCCCCGATCAACGATCAGCCAATCGTGTCGGCGTCCGCGATCAGGAAGCCGTCGTCGTTCTGCTCGAGCTGCATGAGCACGGTGTCCGACTCGTTGCCGGCGCCGCGTCGGTTGTACGTGTAGGTATAGGTCACCATCAGGTTCTCGACGTCCGCCTCCGCTGACTCGACCCGGACGTTCGAGACGCTGTCCCAGAAGTTCTGGTAGCCGTCCAGGCCATCGCTCTCCACCTGGTAGGCGGGCGTGAGCAGGTCGAACGCCACCACCGGATCGTCGTCGGCAGTCGTCGAGGTAGTCCTCGACGAACGCCGTCATCGCCTCCTCGGTGGGCGCTGAGGGTGTCTCCGACCCATCCGATGACGACGAGGTGCTGGAGGGGTCGGCGGTGCCCGGGTCCTCCTCGGGGTCGCCGTTCAGCAGCAGCGCGCCGACCAGCACCGCGAGGATCAGCGCGCAGACGCCGACCACGACCGGCAGCACCGGCAGGCGCCCCTTCCCGTTGCCGCCGGCGGGCGGCGTCGGCGGGGTGGGCTCCGCGAGTGGCGTGTACGCCGGCACCGACACCGACATGACCTGGGTCGACTCGTTGTCTGCCACAGCGACCTGCGCCACCGGCGTGAAGGCGGGTGTCCGCGGGGGAGGGCCGGGATCCTTGCCCTCCGCGCGCAGAAACGCGGTGACCTCGTCCATCGACCAGCGGAGGGCAGGGTCGCGCGTCATGGCAGCGGTCACGAACGGCGTGAGCCAGCCGCCGTCAACCAGCCGCGGCGGTTCCTCGTGCACGATCCGGTAGAGCGCCCCGAGCACGTTGTCGCCCACGTCGTACGGCGGTCTGCCGGACAATGCGTGGTACGCCGTCGCCCCCAGCGACCACACGTCGCTGGCGCCGGTGGCCAGCCGCCCGGACGCCACCTCCGGCGAGATGTAGGCGGGCGAGCCGGTGACCAGCCCGGTCGCGGTGAGGGAGGCGTCGGCCTCGGCTCGGGCGATCCCGAAGTCGGACAGCTTCACCTGTCCCTCGGGTGTCACCAGGATGTTGGACGGCTTCACATCCCGATGCACGACGCCGGCCTGGTGCGCGGCGGTCAACGCCTCTGCAGCCTGGGCGAGGAGCGGTGCCGCCTCGGACGCGGTCAGGCGGCCCTGGGCCTGGATGCGCTCGGCAAGGGTCATGCCCTCGACGTACTCCATCACCAGCCACTTCTGGTCACCCTCGTGCACGAGGTCGAAGACGGCGACCACATGAGGGTGGTTGACCCGCGCCGCGATCCGGGCCTCGCGTTCCGCGCGCACCAGATCGGGGCTGGAGCCGCCGATCATGGCCCCGACCCGCTTGATGGCGACCAGTCGGCCCAGCACCTCGTCGCGGCCGAGCCACACCGAGCCCATGCCGCCTCGACCGAGCTCCCGGTCGAGTGAGTACCTGCCGCCGATCACCCGCGTCCCCCTTGTTCGTCCACCACAGACGTAGGCGGTTGGTCCTGAGTGCCCGCTGGTCAGAACCCGGTGGGCGGCGGGTCCGCCGATGGGGCAGGCTGGTGCCCTCTTCACTGATTCGAAAGGTGCACCGTGTCCGTCGACCCGACCCTGCTCGATGACCTCGAGTGGCGCGGCCTGATCGCGCACTCGACCGACCTCGACGCCCTGCGTGAGGCGCTCGGCTCGGGCAGCGTGCGCTACTACGTCGGCTTCGACCCCACGGCCCCGAGCCTGCACATGGGGCACCTCGTCCAGATCCTCACGGCCAGGCGCCTGCAGCTGGCCGGCCACACGCCGTACGCGCTCGTCGGCGGGGCCACCGGCATGATCG
>CAWJRK010000002.1:0-112135 GCA_963845215.1 uncultured Actinomycetota bacterium | reverse complement strand
GATCTTCGCCCCGCTGTCGGTGCGCCAGTACCGGCTCTCGACGAGCAAGTAGCCGAGGCCTCTAGGCTGCGCGGGTGATCCAGAACGAACAGATCGTCCGCGACTTCCTGGCCCTCCTCGAGACCGACCCGGTGGCCTCGGTGGCGCTGCTCCACGACGACGTGGAGTGGCGCAACACCGGGCTGCCCACGTTCCGCGGCCGCAAGGTCGGCGCGATGCTCCGCGACATGCACAAGCGCAAGGTCGGCTTCGCGGCGGTGATGCACCACGCCGCCGCGAACGGCGACATCGTGCTCACCGACCGCACCGACTATCTGCGGTTCGGCCGCTGGGAGACGTCGTTCTGGGTGCGCGGCACCTTCGAGGTCGTCGACGGCAGGATCCGGGTCTGGGACGACGCGTTCAGCGTCGCCGACGTCACCCGCGGCTCGCTGCTCGGCTTGGTGCGGGCGATCCGGCCCGCCTAGCGCGTCACCAGCAGCAGGCGATCGTCGCCGTCGTTGGGTTCCGGGTTGCGGCCGTCGGTGTTGGACGTGGTCAGCAACAGGCCGGAGCCGTCGGCGGTGACCTCGACGGTGCGGAGCCGGCCGTACTCGCCCTGGAAGTGCGGCACCGGCTCGCCGGTCTCGTTGCCCACGAGCGGGATCTCCCACAGCGTCTCGCCGCGCAGGCCGGCCATCCACAGCGAGCCCTCCCAGTAGGTGACGCCCGAGGGTGAGTTCGCCTCGGGGGTCCAGACGGCAGCCGGGTTGACGAAGTGGTCGTCGTCGCCAGTCCCCTCGACCTCCGGCCAGCCGTAGTTGCTGCCGGCCTCGATCAGGTTGAGCTCGTCCCAGGTGGAGTCGCCGAACTCCGAGGCCCACAGGCGGCCGCGGTCGTCGAAGGTGATGCCCTCCACGTTGCGGTGGCCCCAGCTGTAGACAGCGGTGTCGAACGGGTTGTCGGGAGCGGGCTCGCCGTCGAGGGTGAGCCGCAGGATCTTGCCGGCGAGCGAGTCGCGGTCCTGGGCCAGCTCCGGTGTGTCGCCGGTCTCGCCGGTGGCGACGTAGAGCAGGTCGTCGGGGCCGATGGCGAGGCGTCCGCCCTCGTGGCGGTCACCCTCTCCGTTGGGGATGCCGTCGAAGATCACCTCCGGCTCACCGAGCCGCCGGCCGTTCCAGGTCATCGTGGCGATCCGGTTGTCGTCGTCGGCGGTGTAGTAGACGAAGACCCGGTCCTCGGCCTCGGTCGTGGCCAGCCCGAGCAGTCCGGCCTCGCCCTCGGGGATCGCCTCGTCGATGGTGGCGACGACCTCCGCCTCACCGCCGCCGGCCGGCACCAGCTTGATGTCGGTGGTGTCGCGTTCGCTGATCAGGATCGAGCCGTCGTCGAACGCGATCAGCCCCCACGGGCTGGTCAGCCCGGTGACCAGGTCCTCGGCCTCGACCGGTCCTGAGGCAGGGCCGTCCGGCGTCGCCGTCGGGCTCGTGCCCACCGTCGGGGATGTCTCCGGCGAGCTGGTCGCCGTGTTGTCGGCACCTGCCTCGTTGTCGGGGTCGTCCGAGCAGCCGGTGAGCACGACGGCGCCGACCGCGGCCACGGCGAGGAGGTGTCTCATCCCGCCATCGTGGCAGGGCCCGGCAAGGTCAGGCGGGGGCGAGATGCGGGTCGCGCAGCCGGACGGGCAGCTTCTCGACGCCGTACACGGCCGAGAGCTTGCGGAACTGCAGCTCCTCGGGCGGGGCGGTCACCGTCAGGTCGGGGAAGCGCGTGGCCAGCGCCCGCAGGGCGATCCGCAGCTCCATCCGGGCCAGCTCCGCGCCGACGCACCGGTGCAGGCCATGGCCGAAGGCGAGGTGGCGGGTGGCCCCGCGGTCGGGGTCGAACGTGTCGGCGTCGGGCGTCAGCGTGGGGTCGCGGTTGGCACCGAGCAGCGAGACTCCGACGACGTCGCCGGCCCTGACCTGCTGGGTGCCGATCATCATGTCCTCGCGCGGGAACCGGACGAACGCGAGCTGCACCACGGTGAGGTGCCGGAGCAGCTCCTCGACCACGCGGTCCGCGGAGGCGGCGTCCTGCCGCAGCATCTCCATCGCTGTGGGGTGCTGGGCGAGCAGGTAGCTGCCGAGGGCGAGCATGCTGGCCGAGGTCTCGTAGCCGCCGAGGAACACCCCGTCGGCCAGGCCGCCGAGCACGACGTCGTCGAGCTCGTCACCGTGATCGGCGAGCAGACCGCCGATCAGGCCCTCGCCCGGGTCCTTGCGCTGCTTGGCCACCGCGTCGATCAGGAACTCGCGCGACTCGCCGGCCGAGTCGAAGATCCCCGTGCCGCCGGCGCTCAGGTCGAAGCGAGCGGCACCAAGGCTGTGGAAGTAGGCGCGGTCCTCGATCGGCAGGCCGAGGAGCTCGCAGATCACCTCGAACGGCACCGGGAACGCGAACTCCGCGACCATGTCCACCTCGGGCCCCGCCGCCTCCATGGCGTCGAGACGGGCGTTGACGATGGCCTCGATGCGCGGCTCCAGCCGCGCCAGGCGCCGCATCGTGAACTCAGGCGTCAGCAGCTTGCGCAGCATGGTGTGGCCCGGCGGGTCGGTCATGCCGAGGCCACCGATCTGGTCCTTGGCGTCCTTGCTGCTCTGGTTGACGATCCGGGTCATGTCGTTGCTGAACGCGTCGCCACCGGCGAGCACCGACGCGCGCCTCGTCGTAGCCGCTGACCAGCCAGATGCCCATGCCGAACAGGTCGGCCAGCTTCTTCACCGGCTCCTCGGCGCGCACCGTGGTCATCTCCGGCATCGGGTCGAGGCCGACCCGCTGCAGCGGCATCGTCACCGAGTCGGGCAGCCGCTCCAGGGTGCGTAGATCCAGGCCGTTGCGGGTGGAGCGAGCCAGCACCACCTTGGCGATGCGGCGCTTCAGAAAGCCGAGGACCATGCGCACATTCCAACAGATCCCCGGGGCAATTCGCATGAGTGGGTGCCCTGGCCCATCCCTGGACCCGACCCCGAGAACCCCGAGGTCGTTAACGCTGACCCGTCAGAAGATCTTCTGACGGGTCAGCGTGTCGGTGGGCGCGACTAGCGTGCGGGCATGGCCGACGCGCACCCGCCACCGGAGGAGTACGTCGCCCGGCTGCGGGAGATCGCCGAGGGGCTGCCCGAGCTCCGCGAGGAGGACGCCTGGCGCGGCGTGCGCTGGCGGATCGGGTCGACCACGGTCGCGCACCTGCTGGTCGTCGTCGACGGCACGCCGGCGTCGTACGCCACGGCCATCGGGCTCGACGGGCCGGCGACCGTGCTGACCTTCCGCGCGGCCGGCGACGAGCTGGTCTTCTACGCCGCGGCGGGGCTGCCCTACTTCTCGGCGCCGTGGTCACCCACGATCGTGGGCATGGTGCTCGACGACGACACCGACTGGGTCGAGGTGGGCGAGGCGTTCACCGAGAGCTGGCGGCTCCGCGCTCCGAGGCGGCTCACGGGGTGAGCACCAGCTTGCCCCGCACCTGGCCACTGGTCAGCAGGTCGAGGGCGACAGCAGCATCGGCCAGCGGTCGCACCTGGTCGACGGCCGGCACCAACGAGCCCGCCTCGATCAGCTCGGTCAGCACCCGCAGGTCGGCCGAGTGCTCCTTCGAGACGAACGACCCCATCTTGCGGCGGCTGACCAGCGACCAGACGGTGGCGCGGATCATCCGGTCGGTGCCACCGAGCCAGCGCCCATCGGTCTCGGAGCCGACGATGACGAGCCGGCCCCGCGCGGTGAGCGCGCGCCGCAGGTCGCGAAGCCGGCGGTGTCCGCCGGTGTCGATGATCACGTCGTACGCCGCGGTGCCGTCGAGAGCGTCCTCGCGGGTGTGGTCGATCACCCGGGCGACGCCGAGCCCGCGCACCATCTCGACCTTGTCGGTGCGGCTGACCCCGGTGACGTCGGCGCCGTAGGCCACGGCGATCTGCGCGGCGAGATGCCCGACCCCGCCGGACGCGCCGAGGACGAGCACCTTCTGCCCGGGCTGCACCTCACCACGGTCTCGCACCGCCTGCAGCGCGGTGTAGCCGGAGATCGGCACGGCTGCGGCCTGCTCGAACGACAGGTTCGCCGGCTTCGGAGCGAGCTTGACGGTCGAGACGGCGGCGTAGTCGGCGAACGAGCCGTTGGTGCTGCCGTAGACCTCGTCGCCGATCCCCACCTCGGTCACCCCGTGGCCGATCGCCTCGACCACGCCGGCCACGTCCATGCCGGGTGACGGGCGCTTCGGGCGGCGGAAGCCGTAGCCCGCCAGCCGGATCGGGTAGGGCAGACCGGTCACGATGTGCCAGACCCCGCGGTCGACACCGGCGGCGTGCACGCGCACCACCACCTCCCCCTCCTGCGGCTCCGGCTTCTCGACCTCGGCCAAGCGCAGCACTGCGCTCGGGTCGCCGTACTCGTCCTGAACGATGGCCTGCATCTCGACTCCTTGATTCTTACGCTGTAAGTTCTTCTTACGTTGTAAGGTAGCACCATGAGTCAAGTAGCGCGACGTGGACGCGGGGCCCGCGCCGGGCTGAGCCGCGACCAGGTGCTCGCCGCAGCCGTCGCGTACGCCGACCGCGAGGGCCTCGGCTCACTGAGCATGCGCAAGCTCGGGGAGGAGCTAGGGGTCGAGGCGATGTCGCTCTACACCTATGTCTCGGGCAAGGACGACCTGCTCGACGGCATGGTCGACGCGGTGTTCGCCGAGATCGAGCTGCCGAGCATCCGCGCCCGCTGGCGCAACGCCGCCCGTCGCCGGACCATCTCGGCGCGCGAGGTGCTGCAGCTCCATCCGTGGGCGACGCCGCTGATGAACTCCCGGTCCGCTCCAGGGCCGCACACGCTGCGCCACCTCGACGCGATGCTGGGGTGCTTCCGAAGAGGTGGCTTCTCCGTCGAGCTGACCGCGCACGCGATCTCGGCGGTCGACGCCTATCTCTACGGGTTCGCGCTGACCGACAGCAGCCTGCCGTTCGAGAGCCCCGAAGAGACCGCTGACCTGGCCGCGATGATCCTCGCCGGCATGCCCGCGGAGGAGTATCCCCACCTCCGCGAACTCACGACCGAGCACGTGCTCCAGCCGGGCTACGACTACGGCGCCGAGTTCGAGTTCGGCCTCGACCTGGTGCTCGACGGCCTGGCCCGACTCCTGGAGTGAGCGGACGTCAGAGAGCGGCGTACTCCGTCGCGATCGCAGCACCCAGCCGCGCGTTGGCCCGCACCAGTGCGATGTTGGCGGTGAGCGAGGCGCCGTCGGTGATCTCGACGATCCGGCCCAGGAGGTACGGCGTCGCGTCCTTGCCGCGGATCCCCAGCCGGTCCAGGTCGGCCAGCGCCTGGTCGATGATGCCGCCCATCTCGTCGGCCGGGATCTCGTCGTCGGCCGGGATCGGGTTGGCGACGACCACGCCGCCGTCGAGGCCGAGGGTCCAGTGCGCGTGCATCACCGCGGCCACCTCGGCCGCCGAGTCGACGCGGTTGGGCGCGGCGTGCCCGCTGGTGCGGGAGTAGAACGACGGGAACTCGTCGCTGCCGTGCACCAGCACCGGCACGCCGTAGGTCTCCAGGGTCTCGAGGGTCAGGCCGATGTCGAGGATGCTCTTCACGCCCGCGCTGACCACGGCGACCTGGGTGCGCGCGAGCTCGGTGAGGTCGGCGGAGATGTCGAACGACGTGGCCGCGCCGCGGTGCACACCGCCGAGCCCACCGGTGACGAAGACCCGGATGCCGGCCATCGCCGCGAGCCGCATGGTCGCGGCGACGGTGGTGGCGCCGTGTGCGCCGCGGGCGACGATGATCGGCAGGTCGCGCACGCTCACCTTCGCGACGTCGGGATCGCTGGCCAGCAGCTCGAGGTCGTCGGCGGACAGGCCGATGCGCGGTCGGCCGTGCAGCACGGCGATCGTGGCCGGCACCGCGCCGTGCTCGCGGATGATCCCCTCGACCTCGATCGCCATCGCCACGTTCTGCGGGTAGGGCATGCCGTGGCTGATGATCGTGCTCTCCAGGGCGACCACCGGCCGGCCGGCGGCGAGCGCGTCGCGCACCTCGTCGGTGAGCTCGATAGAGGGATGCGGCGTCACAGCAGGCTCCTGACGAGGGCGTCGGTCAGATCGGGTCGGACGGTGTGCGGGCTGGCGATGGTGAGCGCCGCCGCTGCGTGACCGTACGCCGCCGCCTCGACCGGACGTCGCACCCGCCAGCAGCGCGTGGCAGAAGCCGGCGAGCATGGCGTCGCCCGCACCGGTCACGTCCAGCACCTCGGCGACGTGCACCGCCGCGATCTCGGTCGAGCCGGAGCCGTCGTCGAGGGTCGAGCCGTCGGCGCCGCGGCGCACCCACACGCACTCCACACCTCGCTCGTGCAGGGCTGCGAGGCCGCCGAGCGCGGCGAGCTCGTCGGTGTTGGGGGTGGCCACGAACACCGGCCGCTCGGCGCGCAGCAGCGGGGCGAGCAGTCGCGCCTTCGGCACGCTGACCGGCTCGACCACCACGGGCACACCCGCCGCGTGCGCGAGCTCGGCCGCGCGGTCCAGGGTGGCGGCGGCGAGGTTGCCGTCGAGCACCACCAGCCGCGCGCCCGCGATCACCGCTGAGGCGGCATCGATGTCGGCCGGCGCGAGCCGCTCGGTGGCCGCCATGTCGGACACGGCCGCGACCAGCTCACCGTCGGCGTCGAGCACGGCGGTGTAGGTGCCGGTGGCGCCATCGATCCGGCGTACTGCTGAGACGTCCACGCCGGCTCCGGCGGTCGCGTCGAGCACCCGGTCGCCGAAGGTGTCCGTGCCGACAGCAGCCACCAGCGCCGTGGGAGTGCCGAGCCGGGCCAGGGCCTCCGCAACGTTGCGGCCCACCCCTCCCGGCGCGAGGCCGGTCACGCCGGGGTTGCTCGTGCCGGCCTCGACCGGCCTGTTGCTGTGGGCCTTGATGTCGAGGTTCGCGCCACCGACCACGACAACCCAGGGCGCCACCACGTATGAACGATAGAGCGCCCGTCGTCACCCGATCCGCTGTTGCGTGCGGCGGGGCGTCGTCGGTGTGACCGACCCGCGCAGCACGCACAGCCCCACCACCGACCAGGCACCGAACATGACCACCATGGCGACGTCGTGCCAGGGATCGATCGGGATGGCCAGCAGCGCGAACGCCGCAGCTCCCGACAGGAGAAGTGACTGCCACACGCCCGCCGCCTCCCTGGCGCGACGCAGGGAGAGGCCCCACGTGGCGGGGCCGGCGGCCAGCAACAGCATGCCGAGTACGAACGGGATGAACGCGATCTCCGCCACCGAGCCCGTTGCGAGAGCGGACCCGAGTGCCGCCAGCCCGAAGGCCACCAGGCACCACGAGCCGACCAACGACAGCATGGCGCCGGTGCGTGCCGGTCGCGTCCGGCGGAGTGACGATGCCCGCAGGCCGCGAATCGCGACGACCAGCAGCACGAACCCCAGGGTGCTCAGCGTCACCAGCAGTGCGAACCCGGGCGTGCTCGTGACCGTGCCGTCGTCGCGCTGCGGATCCAGGAGCCACTCGCCCTCCACCCCGACCGTCATCAGCAGGCCTGCCGCCACTGCGGCCCTGCCCGTGCTCTCGTTCGTGCCCATCATGTTGTCCTTTCGTCGCGGCGAACCTCGCCGGTGGATCGACGCTAGGTAGAGCGGGTACCTGCGGTCGTCCGTCGTCGTGACGGTCCGCGGGTCCGCCGTGCGGGCGATGCCGGGCCCTGGCGTCCCCCCTGTTGTGGATGTGCGCTGCCGTGTCGATCACTACCGTCAGGTCATGTCTCGCGTCCGAGCTCCTGATGGTCGTCGACCTCGTCGTGGTGACGACGTTGGCAGGCACCGCCCTGGCCCAGGTCTGGTCGGCGTCTCCCGGCGAGCTCGAGGGTGGCCGGGCCGTCCACAGCGTTCTTGTCGCGGGGTTCACGTTGCCGCTGCTGATGCGACGACGGTTCGCGGTGCTCGCGTTCGTCGCCGTGATCAGCAGCAGCGTGGTTGCAGCTCGAGCTCGGCGGTGGCCTCGGTCAGCCGTTCTTCGCCGGGCTGCTCGGGTGGTTCTCGCTCGGCGCGCATGCCTCCGCGCCTGCGACCTTCCTCGGACCGGCCGCGGTGGGTCTGCTGATCGCCGTCGTCGACGTTCCGCGGCTCCGCGACGGCGCGCCCGCGGACGAGGTCGTGCCCGCCTGGTTCATCCTTCTGGCGATCTGGGGCTTCGGCCGCTGGATGCAGCGACGCGCAGTCGAGTCGACCGCCCCGCGAGCGTGCGCTCGCCGCCGAGCGTGAGCAGCGCGAGCGGGCACATCGCGCCGTCGCCGACGAACGTGCGCGGATCGCCCGAGAGCTGCACGACCTCGTCGCCCACAGCATGGGTGTGATCGTGATCCAGGCACAGGGTGCCCAGCGCGCCCTCGACAGGTCCCCGGAACGCTCCCGTGAGGCACTGGCCTCGATCGAGAGCACCAGCCGCCAGGGCATGGTGGAGATGCGTCGGCTGCTCGGGTTGCTGACCGAGACCAGCGACGACACCAACACCACCTCGCCGCAGCCCTGCCTGGACCAGATCCCGGATCTCGTGGACCGGATGCGCGCCACCGGGCTACCGGTGCGCCTGACCGTCGATGGTGACGTGCGACCGCTGTCGCCGGGACTCGAGCTCACTGGCTACCGCATCGTGCAGGAGGCGATCACCAACGTGCTGAAGCACGCGGACGCGACCAGCGTCGACGTCCGCGTCGACTATCGGGCCGACAGCCTCGACGTCGACGTCCCCGACGACGGGCGGGGTGCTCCGCGACCAGCACCACCGGTGGTCACGGACTCGTCGGGATGAGGGAGCGCGTCGGTCTGTACGGCGGCTCGGTGCAGACCGGTACGCTTCCAGAAGGTGGGTTCTCGGTCCGTGCCCGGATCCCGGTCGACGGTGATTCGTCATGATCCGCGTGCTGCTGGTCGACGACGAAGAGCTCGTTCGCACGGGTCTGCGGATGATCCTCGAGACCGAGCCCGACATCGTGGTGGTGGGAGATGCGACCAACGGAGCGGATGCCCTTGAGAAGATCTCGCATCTCGACCTCGACGTCGTGCTGATGGACATCCGGATGCCCACGATGGATGGCCTCGAGGCGACCCGCAGGCTCTGCTCCTCCGCCGACGGCCCACGGGTCGTCATGCTGACGACCTTCGACCTCGACGAACACGTCTATGCCGCCCTTGCCGCCGGAGCCAGCGGGTTCCTGCTCAAGGACGCACCGTCGACCCAGCTCGTCCACGCCATCCGCGTGGCCGCGGCCGGCGACGCCCTGCTCGCGCCGAGCGTCACTCGCAGGCTGATCGCGAGGTTCACCGATGAACCCACGATGGTGCGCCACCCGCTTCCCGACGACCTGACTCCGCGAGAGACCGAGGTGCTGGCCCTGCTGGCCGAGGGTCTGTCCAACGCGGAGATCGCCGCTCGGCTGTTCGTCGGAGACGCCACGGTCAAGACCCACGTCGCCCGGGTGCTCACCAAGCTCGGCGTCCGCGACCGCGTGCAGGCAGTGGTGATGGCCTACCGGTCCGGCTTGGTCCGCTGAGGGCTCTTCGGTTCTACGCTGTGCTGACCTGACGTGGGTCAGGACGTGGCAAGGAGATCCGCATGGGGTTCATGAAGCCGACGCTCCCCGACGTCGACATCGAGAGCTGGCGGGCGCTGCCCCGCGGTGACCGGGTCGCGATCTCCACGCGGCACTGGGTCGAGCACGGCTTCGGCAGTCCCACCGCCGTCTATCTCCTGTACGTCGTCAAGTGCGCGTTCTACGTCGCCGGCGCCGCTCTGGTCATCTCGTTCACGCCGGGCATCGGGTCGGTCTTCGACATCGGCACCTGGTGGGACGCGCCGATCGTCTACCAGAAGCTGATCGTCTGGACCCTGCTCTACGAGGTGATCGGCCTCGGCTGCGGCTCCGGCCCGCTGACCTCGAAGTTCAACCCGCCCATCGGCTCGATCCTCTACTGGCTGCGGCCCGGCACCATCCGGCTGCCGCCCTGGCCCGACCGGGTGCCCGGCACCCGCGGCGACCGGCGTACCGCCCTCGACGTCGCGCTGTACGCCGTGGTCCTCGGCTCGGCCGGCTGGCTGCTGACCCGCCCCGGCGACGGCGAGACGATCGCCGGGTTCGGCAGCATCGGCTTCCTCGACCCGCTCGAGACGCTGCCGCTGATCATCAGCCTGGCGCTGCTCGGGCTACGCGACCAGACGATCTTCCTGGCGGCCCGCGGCGAGCAGTACTGGCTGTCGCTGCTCGTCTTCATCTTCGCCTATGTCGACATGTTCATCGGCTTCAAGCTGGTGATGCTCGCGCTGTGGTGGGGCGCGGCGACCTCGAAGATGAACCACCACTTCCCGCACGTCGTGGCCACGATGATGAGCAACGCGCCGCTCATCCGCAGCAAGTGGGTCAAGCGGAAGATGTACCGCAACCCGCCCGAGGACCTGCAGCCCAGCCGGATCCCGCGGTTCCTCGCGCACGCCGGCACGGCGACCGAGTTCGGCGTGCCGCTCTTCCTGGTCTTCTTCGGCCAGGGCGGCCCGCTGACCTGGGCCGCGGTCATCTACATGACCGTCTTCCACCTCAACATCCTGTCCACGGTGCCGATGGGCGTGCCGCTGGAGTGGAACCTCTTCTTCCTCTTCTCGCTCTACTACCTCTTCGGCGCGCACGGCGACCTCACCATCTGGGACCTCGACAACCCGTGGCTGCTCGTGGTGATCCTCCCGTCGCTGGTGCTGCTGCCGGTGATCGGCAACCTGCGGCCCGACAAGGTGTCGTTCCTGCCGGCGATGCGCTACTACGCCGGCAACTGGGCCACCAGCGTCTGGCTGTTCCGGGGCGACGCCGCGGACCGGATGGAGGACCACCTCACGACGGCCTGCCGGCTGCCGGTGCACCAGCTGGAGACGCTCTACGACCCGGCCACCGCCGAGATCCTCGGCCAGAAGGTGCAGGGCTGGCGGGCGATGCACACCCACGGCCGCGCCCACAACGGCCTGATCGACCGGGTCGCGCCCGACCAGACCGACCTCACCATCCTCGACGGCGAGCTGATCGCCGGCTTCGCCCTCGGCTGGAACTTCGGCGAGGGCCACCTCCACGACGAGCAGCTGCTGGCCTCCATCCAGGCGCGGTGCCACTTCGCTCCAGGCGAGCTCCGAGTGATCTGCCTCGAGTCCCAGCCGATCCACCGGATGACCCAGGCCTACCGCGTCTACGACGCCGCCGACGGTCTGCTGGAGCGCGGCCAGGTGAAGGTGCGCGACATGCTCGACCGGCAGCCGTGGCCGACCGACGGCCCCGACTACCCGGTCTACGACGTGGAGACGTTCGCGCCGGCCACCCCGGAGCCCGCGTGACCAGTGCTGTCGTGGTCGGCAGCGGGCCCAACGGCCTGGCTGCTGCGCTGACCCTGGCCGATGCCGGCGTCGAGGTGCGGGTCATCGAGGCCGAGGACACCCTCGGCGGCGGCACCCGCTCGGCCGAGCTGACGCTGCCCGGGTCTGGTGCACGACGAGTGCTCGGGCTTCCACCCGCTGGCGGTGGGGTCGGCCTTCGCCACCGAGTTCGACCTCGCAGGTGCCGGGCTCACCTGGCGCTGGCCGGAGCTCGAGTTCAGCCATCCGCTCGACGGTGGCGCGGGGGCCGCCGTGCAGCGCTCGGTCGCGGAGACCGCCGCCTCGCTCGGGCAGGACGGCCGCACGTGGGCGAGCCTGTTCGGTCCGCTGACCGAGCGCTTCGACACGATCGCCGAGGAGTTCCTCCAACCCGTGCTGCACCTGCCGCGCCACCCGTTCCACCTCGCGCGGTTCGGCACCCGGGCGCTGCTGCCCGCGTCGGTGCTCGCGCGGCGATGGAGCGGCGACGAGACCCGCGCCCTCTGGGGCGGCACCGCCGCCCACGCCTTCCGCCCGCTGTCGGCGCCCGCCTCGTCCGCGATCGGCCTCGCGCTCACGACCGCCGCCCATGCCTTCGGCTGGCCGGTCGCCGAGGGTGGGTCGAGAGCGATCCGCGACGCCGTGCTCCAGCGGGCGACCGAGCGGGGCGTCACCTTCGAAACCGGCCGCCGGGTGACCGACGTGCGCGAGCTGGGCGAGGTCGACCTGCTGCTGCTCGACACCTCGCCGTCGGCCGCGGCCGACATCCTGGGCGACCGGCTGCCGGGCCGGGTACGCCGCGCCTACCGGCGCTTCCGCCACGGGCCCGGCGCCTTCAAGGTCGACTACGCCGTCGAGGGCGGCGTGCCCTGGCTGCACGAACCCTCGCGCCGGGCCGGCACCGTGCACGTGGGCGGCACCTTCGAGGAGATCGCGGCCGCCGAGCAGGATGTGGTCTCGGGCCGGATGCCCGAGCGGCCGTTCGTGCTGGTCGGCCAGCAGTACCTCGCCGACCCGAGCCGGTCGCGCGACGGCGTACACCCGCTGTATGCGTATGCCCATGTGCCCGCCGGCTACGACGGCGACGCGACCGAGGCGATCACGAGCCACATCGAGCGGTTCGCTCCGGGCTTCCGCGACCGGATCCGGGCGACGCACGTCGCGACCACGGCTGACCTGGCCCGGCACAACCACAACTACGTCGGCGGCGACATCGTCACCGGCGCCAACGACCTGCGCCAGCTGGTGTTCCGCCCTCGCCTCGCCGCCAACCCCTACGCGACCGGCGCTCCCGGCGCCTACCTCTGCTCGGCCGCCACTCCGCCCGGAGCCGGCGCCCACGGGATGTGCGGCTACCTCGCGGCGCGCAGCGCGCTGGCCGGGCTCAGCTGACCTGCTCGATCACTGCCGCCGCCGGGCCGTAACACAGGTGCACGACGCCGTTGGGGTAGACGTCCTGGGCCTGCAGGGCCAGCTTGGTCGGACCCTCGCCCTCGCTCCAGAACCGCTCCCCCTCGCCGAGCGCGACCGGGTAGACGAAGAGATGCAGCTCGTCGACCAGGCCCTCGGCCAGGAGCGCGCGGACCAGCTGGCCGCTGCCCGAGATGTAGATGACCCCCTCGCGCTCCTCCTTGAGCTTGCGGATCGCTGCGGCGTCGTACGCACCCAGCGTCGTGGAGTTGTTCCACTCCCCGACCGGCACATCGGTGCCGACCACGAACTTCTCGGTGTCGTTGAAGAAGGGCGCGCCCGGGTCGTCCTCGACCGTGCGGTCGCGCCAGGCCGGCGCGAACATCTCGAAGGTGTTGCGGCCGAGCAGGATCGTGCTGGACGCGCCGGTGATCGCGCCGAGGGTCTCGCCCATCTCCGGGGCGAAACCGTAGTCGAAGGTCCAGGTCGGCGACTCGAAGACGCCGTCGAGGCTGATGAACTCGTGCACTGCGATGGTGGCCATCGTGGTTCCTCTCGTGGTGGTTGGTTGTGTCCCTTCCACGAACGCCACCCTCGGCATACGACAGTCCGGTGAGAACTTTTCAAACTCGACCCGAGGCGGATCAGCTCGCGTCGAGGCGGGACAGCTCGTCGTCGGTGAGCACCAGCTCGGCAGCCGCAGCGGAGTCGGTGATCGAGGTGGGCCGCTTCGCTCCCGGGATCGGGATCACCACCGGCGACTGCGCGAGCTCCCACGCCAGCGCGACCTGCTGGGCGCTGACGCCGCGCTCGTCGGCGACCTGCTGGAAGGCCGGGTGCTGCTCGGCCAGCTCCTTCGCGTTGGACAGGCCGCCGAGCGGGCTCCACGGCAGGAACGCCAGGCCGAGCTCGTCGCAGACGTCGATCTCGGGCCGGCTGCTGCGGAACGCCGGGGAGAACTGGTTCTGCACGCTCACCAGCGCGTCGCCCAGCACGGCGTGGGCCCGGCGGATCTGGTCGGGGTCGGCGTTCGAGAGCCCGACCATCCGGACCTTGCCGGAGTCGGCGATCTCCTTCAGGGTGCCGATGACGTCGTCGTAGCCGACCTTGGGGTCGGGCCGGTGGTGCTGCCACAGCGCGATCTGCTCGACCCCGAGGCGCCCGAGGCTCGCGTCGACGGCCTCGCGCAGATGGGTGGCCGAGCTGTCGGTGGCCCAGCCGCCGCCCTCGGTGCGCACGTGCCCGCCCTTGGTGGCGAGCAGCACCTGGTCGCGCACTCCGAGCTCGTCGAGCAGTGACGCGATGAGGCTCTCGTTGGCGCCCTGCGCGTCGCCGCCCAGCTCGTCGCCCGGGCCGTAGGCGTCCGCGGTGTCGAAGAGGGTGACCCCCGCATCGAGGGCCGCCCGCACGGTGTCGGCCAGCTGCTCGCGCGGCTGGGTGCCGGTCTGGTCGAAGGTCATCAGGCCCAGGCCGATCGCCCCCACCTGCACGCGTCCGACGGTGTCGTTGCCGATCTCTCGTGTCTGCACGCCGTCGAGTGTGCCGCAGGCCCCAGTCGACCAAGGACGACCTAGGCTCGACCCGTGACGGAATATCAGGTGACCCGGTGGCGCGAGCTGCCGTCGATGGTCGCCGCCCGGTCGGGCGAGGACATGGTGAAGGCGCAGCTCGCGCCGCGCTTCCAGGAGGCGATCGACGAGGCCGCGATGCGGCTCGGCGAGTCGGGCTCCGACGACTACCTCGCGGGCTGGGACCGGACGCCGTGGACCGCGGCCGACGGGACGCCCGCGGAGGCCCTCGACCGGGTCACCGGTGAGCTCGACGCCGAGTGGCCGGCCGAGCGGATCGCCGGCTACCTCGACGGGCTCGGCTCATGACCGGCTCGACGAACCGGCTCGCGGCGCTGCTGGGCGCGGGCCGGCCGGTGCTGCTCGACGGCGGCATGGGCACCCTGCTCCAGGACAGCGGGCTCGAGGACGGCGCGCCCGGTGAGCTGTGGAACCTCGAGAACCCGGACGCGGTCCGGGCCGCGCACGCGGCGTACGCCGAAGCGGGCGCGGGACTGCTGACCACCAACACCTTCGGCGGCACCAGGCCGCGGCTGGACATGCACGACCTCGGCGACCGGCTGTCCGAGGTCAACCGCAACGCCGCCGCGATCGCGCGGTCGGTGGCCGACGAGCGCGGCCTGCTCGTCGCCGGCGACATCGGCCCGCTCGGCGAGCTGCTGACGCCGCTCGGCACCCTGACCCCGGAGGAGGCGCAGGCGCTGTTCGCCGAACAGATCGCGGCGCTGGTCGAGGGCGGTGTCGACCTGCTGCTGGTCGAGACGCTGAGCGACCTCGGCGAGGCCGACGCGGCTCTGGCCGCCGCGAAGGAGGTCGCGCCGCAGCTGCCGGTGATCGTGACCATGAGCTTCGACACCAACCTGCGCACGATGATGGGCGTCCGCCCCGGCGACGCGGTGACCCACCTGGCCGCGGCCGGCGCCGATGCCGTCGGAGCCAACTGCGGCCGCGGCCCGGCCGAGATGGAGGTCATCGCCGCCGAGATGGTGCAGGCCCGCAGCGGCGACCTGCTCCTGGTCACCCAGTCGAACGCCGGCCTCCCGCAGGTGGTCGGCGACCACTTCGAGTACGACGCCACCCCCGGCGACCTGGCGGCTCACGCCGCCCGGCTCGCCGACATCGGCATCGACCTCGTCGGCGGGTGCTGTGGCTCGACGCCGGCCCACATCGCCGCCATGGCGGACACGCTGACTCCGGCCTGACCCTCAGCGGCTGACCCCGGCCTCCTCGAGGATCCGGGACAGCTTCTCGGGGTTGCGCACGGTGTAGATCGCGCTGATCAGCCCGTCCTCGACCCGCATCGAGATCACGCTGTCGAGGTCGCCGTCCAGGCGGATGATCAGCGCCGGCCACCCGTTGACCTGGGCGAGCTCGGACGTCATCCGCTAGCCCATCATCTCGATGCCGACCCCGAACAGGCGACCCACCTTGCCGGCGCCCAGCACCGGCCGTGGCAGGGCCTGCTTGATGCCGCCGCCGTCGCCCAGGGCGACCACGTCGGGTGCGAGCCGGTCGACCAGATCCTGGAGGTCGCCGGTCGAGACCGCTCGCTGCAACGCCTCGAGCGCCTCCCGGGTCTCGGCCTGGGAGACCGCGCCCCGCGGCCTGCGCTCGGCGACGTGCGCCCGCGCGCGATGGGCGATCTGGCGCACGGCGGCGGGCGTCTTGCCGACGGCCTCGGCGAGCTCGTCGTAGCCCACGTCGAACACGTCGTGCAGCAGGAACACCGCCCGCTGGGTCGGGGTCAGCGTCTCGAGCACGAGCAGCATCGCCGTCGACAGGCTGTCCGCCAGCTCGACGTCCTCGGCGACGTCGGGGCTGGTCAGCAGCGGCTCGGGCAGCCACGGTCCGAAGTAGTCCTCGCGCCGCCGGGTGACCGTGCGCAGCTGGTCGAGTGCCCTGCGCGTGACGATCCGCACCAGGTAGGCGCGCGGGTGCTGGATCTCGGACTGGTCGACCTTGCTCCACTTGAGCCAGGCGTCCTGCACCACGTCCTCGGCGTCGACGGCCGAGCCGAGCATCTCGTAGGCGACCGTGAAGAGGAGACGCCGATGCTTGACGAAGGGGTCCTCGCTCATCGCGCCGAGACTACTGGCGTCGCCAGGGGCTGGAGCCCGCACGCCTCGGCGAACTCCTGCGACCGGATGCCGAGCGCCACGTTGCCCCGGGCCGCGAAGTTCATCATCCCGATCCGCGACGTCAGCTCCAGCAGGGCGGGCGCCTCCAGCTCAGCGAGCAGCTCGGCCACCATCTCGTCGGTCACGGTCGGCGGGGTCTGGCACATCGCCTCGGCGTACTCCATCACGCGGCGCTCGAGCGGCGTGAACACGTCGGACTCCCGCCACCGCGGCACCTCGCGCGCCTTGCTCTCGTCGAGCCCCTTGTTGTGCGCGGTGAAGTACTGGAAGTCCAGGCAGAAGCTGCAGCCGATGGTCACAGCCGCGGTCATGGCGGCGTACGACGCGAGGTTGGGGTCGAGCGCGTCCCACTTCTCCACCTTGCGGCCGAACTTCATCGTGTCCTTGAAGACGCGCTGGTTGTGCCACATCACCTCGACGCCCTCCGGCACGCTGCCGATCATCTTGCGCATGGCGATCTTCATCAGCCCGCCGAAGATGCCGGTGAGCTCGGTGCGCGGAACCCGGGTGGTGCTGGTCATGGGTGTCTCCTTTGTCCTTGGTTGGACATGGAGACGCCGGCCGACCGCCTGTTGTGACAGCCGACGATGAGACCCGGGGTTCGGAGTTAACAAAGGTGAGGCTAACCTAATTGCAATGCGACTTCTGATCTCCATGGCATGCCTCGCGACAGCGGTGGGCGTCCTCGCCGGGTGCGGCAGCGACGAGCCGGTGGAGTCTGCTCCCGCGACGAACCGGACGGTCGAGGGCGCCTACGGCGAGATCGAGATCCCCGCCGAGCCGCAGCGGATCTTCGCGGACCTGATGACGATCGACTACCTGACCGCCCTCGGCTACGACACCTCGTCGATCGTCGGCGTCTTCGGCGGCGACTGGTACGCAGCCGCGGAGAACCACTACCTGCATGACGAGGTGTCGCGCGACGGACTGGTCGACCCGGGTTTCGCCTTCGAGGCCAACCTCGAGCAGGTTGCCGCGGCGGATCCCGATCTGATCCTGGTGCCCTTCGACCAGATCGACGGCGTCGAGATCAAGGACGAGCTGTCGGCGATCGCCCCCCTGCTCGCCGTACCCACCAGCGAGTCGACCAGCAGCGAGGAGCGGTACGCCGGCACGGCGTCGTTCCAGGACTGGCGCGGCACGCTACGCGCCTACGGCGAGCTGCTCGACCGCGACGACGAGGCGGAGGACTACATCGCCGAGACGGAGGCGATGCTCGACGAGCCTCCGCGCCGAGCATGCCGACACGATCGCGACCACGCCGGTCACGCAGGCGAAGAGCATGCCCGACCTGGTGGCCATCACCCCGACTCAGTGGCGACCAAGGAGCACTGGGCAGCATCCTGCTCAACGAGCTCGGGTTCGGTCAGCCGGAGCACCTGGACGCCATCGAGCCCGACGAGTGGGGGACGATCGAGGTCTCCCAGGAGAACACCCGCCTCCTGGACACCGGCCTGCTCTTCCTCGAAGTCAGGGAAGGATCCACGGAGCACGAGAAGTCCCCACTCTGGTCCCGCCTCGACGTGGTTGCGAACGACGGAGTCGTCATCGTCGGCAACCATTGGGAGTTCGGCGGGGCCGTGGGAGCCCGAGAAGTCATCGAGGACATCGACGCTGCGCTCGAGAGTCTGTGAGGAGTCGCTCATGTACGGACAGGTGATCTCCACCCATCAGCTGAGCTCCCACCTGGTGCGGGTGGTGCTGGGCGGGCCGGGTCTCGACGAGTTCGCGCCGGGCCTCGACAGCGACCAGTACGTCAACTGCTTCTTCGTGCCGGATGGCGCGCCCTACGACGTGCCGTTCGACGACGAGGCGGTCCGCGCGCTGCCGTCGGAACAGCGTCCCTTCCCGCGGCGCATCACCGTGCGCACCTGGGACGCCGAACGGCGTGAGCTCACGCATCGACATCGCCGCCCACGGTGACATCGGGTACGCCGGCCGGTGGGCGCTTCGCACCCAGGTCGGCGACCGACTGCAGTTCCGCGGCCCCGCGGGCGACTACCACCCGGACCCGGACGCCGACTCCTATCTGTTCGTCGGTGACGAGAGCGCACTCCCGGCCATCGCGGCCTGCGCCGAGGCGGTGCCCCCGGGACGCCCGGTGGTCGTGATCGCCGAGGTCGAGGACGCTGCCGGCGAGATCCCGCTGACGTCTCCCGGCGATCTCGAGGTCCAGTGGGTGCACCGCGCCGGCCACGGCGATGACGTCGACCAGCTCCTCGCCGACGCGGTCGCAGCCCTGCCGCGCGTGACCGGGACACTCAGCGCGTTCGTGCACGGCGAGGCACACGCCACCCGCGCCGTACGCCGCGTGCTGCTGAGCGAGTCGCGGGTCGACCCGGACCGCCTCTCCTGCTCGCCGTACTGGCGCCGCGGCCACGACGACGAGGCCTGGCGTGCCGTCAAGGGCGCCTGGGTCCGCGAGGTCGCCGCGGAAGTGTTCCCGGAGCCCGCCGACGTCGCCGACTGACCCGTGGCCTCAGTGGGCCATGTCGACGAAGCGGGAGTAGTGGCCCTGGAAGGCCACGGTGATGTCGCGGGTCGCGCCGTTGCGGTGCTTGGCCACGATCAGGTCGGCCTCGCCGGGGCGGGTCGACTCCTTCTCGTAGACGTCGTCGCGGTGGAGCAGGATCACCATGTCGGCGTCCTGCTCGAGGGAGCCCGACTCACGCAGGTCGGACATCATCGGTCGCTTGTCGCCGCGCTGCTCGGGACCACGGTTGAGCTGGGAGAGCGCGATGATCGGCACCTCGAGCTCCTTGGCCAGCAGCTTGATCTGCCGGGAGAACTCCGAGACCTCGAGCTGCCGTGACTCGACCTTGCGGCCGGAGGTCATCAGCTGCATGTAGTCGATGATGATCAGCTTGAGGTCGTGGCGCTGCTTGAGCCGCCGGGCCTTGGCCCGGATCTCCATCATCGTCATGTTGGGTGAGTCGTCGATGAACATCGGCGCAGCCGAGATCTTGCCCATGTGGCGGGCCATCTTGTCCCAGTCGGTGCTGTCCATCCGACCGTTGCGGATGTGGTTGAGCGGCACCTTGGCCTCGGCCGAGAGCAGCCGCATGGTGATCTCGGACCGCGTCATCTCCAGGCTGAAGAAGACGCTGGTCAGGTTGTTGGCGACCGACGCCGCCCGGCAGAAGTCGAGACCGAGGGTTGATTTACCCATAGCGGGCCGGCCCGCGACGATGATCATCTGGCCGGCGTGGAGACCGTTGGTCAGGTCGTCGAGCTCCGCGAAGCCGGTCGGGACGCCGTAGAGGCCGGCCTCGCGGTTGCCGATCGCCTCGATCTCGTCGAGGACCTTGTCCATGATGTCCGACAGCGGCGCGTAGTCCTCGGCGGTGCGCCGGTCGGTGATCTGGTAGACCTCGGCCTGCGCCCGGTCGACGATGTCGTCGACCTGACCCTCGCCGGCGTAGCCGAGCTGCGCGATCTTCGTGCCGGCGTCGACCAGGCGCCGGAGGATCGCGGTCTCGCGCACGATCTGGGCGTAGAACTCGGCGTTGGCCGCGATCGGCACGTTGGCGGCCAGCGTGTGGAGATAGGGGGCGCCGCCGATCCGCTGCAGCTCGCCGCGACGGTTGAGCTCGGCCGCGACGGTCACCATGTCGACCGGCTCGCCGCGGCTGAAGAGGTCGATGATCGCGTCGTGGATCGTCTCGTGGGCGGGCCGGTAGAAGTCGGGACCGCGCAGCACCTCGGAGACCGAGGCGATGGCGTCCTTGGAGATCAGCATCGAGCCGATCACGGACTGCTCGGCCGCCATGTCCTGCGGCGGGGTCCGGTCGCCCGGCGAGCGGGGTGCCTCACCCGGTGCGTAGGGGGCAGGACCGTCGCCCCACTCCTCGAACGGGCGGTCGTCGGGCGGCGGGAACCGGGTGTCGGACTCTGTGACGCTCACCGGTGCCCTCCCCCCTGCTGTGCTCGTGACGCGCTGCCGTGACTCAAGAGTGATCGATCCGGACCTCGGAACAGGTCGTCACCGACCGTGTCGCCGACGGTAGTTGTGTGCACCGACAACGCTGTCCGCCCCACTTCTTGCACCACTTCTGCACGACTTCTGCACCGCCCCGAGACCTTGACCCGAGCCGTGACCGTACGCGGGTCGGGAGGTCCGCGATAGGGGCCCATCCACAGGGCCTGGGGATAACCTGCACCTGCCCGTGGACGACGCGCCAAGCAACTGTGCACAGGATGGGGAGGAGTTGTGGAAAGACCGCCTGCGACCGCCACCAACCCGCCCCTGACCTGCGCAAACGTGTTCCACCGGGTGTGCAGCGAAATTAGGTGGCAGATGAGGCCGTTTACCTGGCTGTCACCAGGTGGCGGCCTAGTGGCTTTGTCGACATCGAGCCCGATCCCCCGATTTCCACAAGCTTGTCCACCGAGGAAATAGCCCGAAATGACCATGACACGGCAGCACGATCGTGAGATCCTCCGCCTCGCGCTGCCGGCCTTCCTGGCCCTGATCGCGGAGCCGCTCTTCCTGCTCAGCGACGCCGCCATCGTCGGCCACCTCGGCACTCCGGAGCTCGCCGGGCTGGGCATCGCGGCCGTGGTGCTGCAGACCGCCGATCGGCCTCTGCGTCTTCCTCGCCTACGGCACCACGGCCAGCGTCGCCCGCCACCTCGGCGCCGGGGACCGGTCCGGCGCCCTGGCCCAAGGCATCGACGGGATCTGGCTGGCGGTGCTGATCGGGCTGGTCACCACCGGGGTCGGCGTGGCCGCGACCGAGCCACTCGTGGCGGCGTTCGGCGTCGGGGGCGAGGTCGCCGACCACGCGACGACGTACCTCCGGATCGCCTTCCTCGGCACCGTCCCGCTGCTGGTCATGCTCGCCTCGACGGGGGTGCTGCGCGGGCTGCAGGACACCCGCACCCCGCTCGTCGTCGCGGTCGCCGGCAACGGCCTCAACATCGCGCTCAACCTGCTGCTCGTCTACGGCGTCGGCTCGTTCGACGGCCTCGGCATCGCGGGGTCGGCCATCGGGTCGGTGCTGGCGCAGGTGGCCAGCGCTGCGGCCCTGCTGGCCGTGGTCGTGCGCGCCGCCCGCCGGGAGGGCGCCACCCTGGGCCCCGACCGCCGCGGGATCCTGGCCGCGGCCCACGCCGCGGTCGCCCTGGTCGTGCGCACGATCACGCTGCGAGCGGCGCTGCTGGTCACGGCGTACGCCGTCGCGACCTCGGACCCGGCCGAGGGCAACCGCACCGTCGACATCGCCACCCACCAGCTGGCGATGACGCTGTGGACGTTCCTGGCGTTCGTGCTCGACGCCATCGCGATCGCGGCGCAGGCGATCACCGGCCGCTACCTCGGCGCCGGCGACGTCGCCACCACCCGTGCCGTCACGCGGCGGATGATCCAGTGGGGCCTGGTCAGCGGCGTGGTCACCGGCATCGGCCTCGCGGCGGCCAGCCCGTGGCTCGGGGCGCTGTTCACCGGCGACGCGGCGGTGCAGGACCGGCTGGTCGCCGTGTTGCTCGTCGCGGCGATCGGGCAGCCGATCGCCGGCGTGGTCTTCGTGCTCGACGGCGTGCTCATCGGCGCCGGCGACGGCACCTACCTGGCCTGGGCCGGCACCCTCATCCTGGTCGTCTACGCCCCGGTCGCGATCCTGCTCGGCGTGCTGGGCGGCGGGCCTGGTGTGGATCTGGGTGAGCTTCTGCGCTCTGTTCATGGGTGCCCGGCTGGTCGCGCTGCTGCAGCGGGCGCGCACCGATCGCTGGCTGGTCACCGGCGTGCCGCGCTGACTGCCCTCTAGGGTGTGGGGCGTGAAGCCCCTGCAAGCGATCGCGATGGGCTTCGTGTTCGTGGTGCTCGAGGCGAAGTGGCCAGCGCTCGGTGGCTACGACGCGTACTTCGACCCGTTCGGTTGGCTGCTCATCCTCTACGGCGTCCGCGGCCTGCCCCAGGACCTGCCCTTCCGCGACCTGACCCGGGCCCTGGCCCTGATCGCGCCTCGCCGCCTCGGTGCCGCTGTCCGTGCCGCAGGTCGTCGACTGGCTCGACGACGGCGAACCTGCCGTGTCCTGGGCGGCGTACCTCCCGCAGTTCGCGTTCGTCGCCCTGCTCTTCCACGTGCTGGCCATGGCTGCGATCGCGGCCGGTGAGCCCAAGCCCGCGCGCTGGCTGCGGATGGTGGTGACCGCGACGGTGATCGTGATGATCGCGCCGATCCTGATCTTCGGCGCGGGAGTCGACCGGGCTGGCGGACGTCACCGAGCTGATCCGATTCCTGGTCTACGTGACGGCGGTCTGGCTGCTGTTCAGCTACTCCAGCCGCACCTGGGCCGGCGCGCCACCCGTGGACGAGTCGATCGGTCGGCCGAAGCGGGCGCTAGCGAAGTTCGTCGGTGCCGGGTCGGGCCTGAGCCCGTTCCCTGGAGCGGCGTGAGGCACACGACTCGTCCCGCGAACTGGAGACCGTCCGGACAGTGGACCGCCCACAACGCAACAGGCCGCCCTCCCGGAGGAGGACGGCCTGCTGAAGTGGGGCTGGGTCAGGCGGGGATGATGTTGAGCGCCACGGAGGCGGACACGTCATCGTGCAGCTTGACCGAGACCTGGTGGGCGCCGAGCGACTTGATCGGGTTGGTCGACCACGATCGTGCGCTTGTCGACGCCTTCGCCGGACACGGCCGCGATCGCGTCGGCGATGTCGGTCACGGTGACCGCGCCGAAGAGGCGGCCGCCCGCGCCGGAGCGCACCTTCACGTCGACCGGGCCCGACTCGAGCTTGGCCTTGATCTCAGCGGCGTGGTCGTGGTCGCGGACCGAGCGCGAGGAGCGCGCGGCCTTGATCGACTCGACCTGCTTCTCGCCGCCACGGGTCCAGCGGATCGCGACACCGCGCGGCACGAGGTAGTTGCGGCCGTAGCCGTCCTTGACCTCGACCACATCGCCGGCGGCGCCGAGGCCGTCGACCTCCTGGGTCAGGATGAGCTTCATCTGTCTGCTCCTCTCAGGTCCGGGTCAGCGACCGGTGGACGTGTAGGGCAGCAGAGCGACCTCGCGGGCGTTCTTGACTGCGATGGCTACGTCGCGCTGGTGCTGGACGCAGTTGCCGGTCACCCGCCGCGCGCGGATCTTGCCGCGGTCGGAGATGAACTTGCGGAGCAGGGCGGTGTCCTTGTAGTCGACACCGGTCGCCTTCTCCTTGCAGAACTGGCAAACCTTCTTCTTCGGCTTGCGAATGACTGCCTTTGCCATTGTGGTGCTTCCTCTCTAGAAGCCCGGCCGGAGCCGGAATGGTTTCGGTTGATTGGTTGATGTGTCTGGCCGAGGTTCGAGGCTCGTCGCTTGCGCTCCTCGCACCTCAACCACCGGCGTTAGATCAGAACGGAGGCTCGTCGCCGCCGACGCCGGGAGCGCCCCACGGGTCCTGACCGCCGGCGGGGGCACCGCCGGACGGAGCGCCGCCACCCTGGGGCTGGCCGCCGCCTTGCGGGGCTGCTGCCGGAGTGGTCGCCCACGGGTCGTCGGCCTGACCGCCGGACTGCTGACCGCCACCGCTGTAGCCGCCACCGCCGCCCGCGCTCGAGCGTCCGGCCCGAGCGACCTTGGCCGTGGCCCATCGCAGCGACGGACCGATCTCGTCCACGTCGATCTCGAACGACGTCCGCTTCTCGCCCTCACGGGTCTCCCACGTGCGGGCCCGCATGCGGCCCTGCACGATCACGCGAGCACCCTTCTGGAGGGACTCGGCGACGTTCTCCGCCGCCTGCCGCCAGATCGAGCAGCGGAGGAACATGGCTTCGCCGTCCTCCCACTCGTTGGTCTGCTTGTTGAGCGTGCGGGGGGTCGAGGCCACGGTGAAGTTGGCCACCGCCGCCCCGGAGGGGGTGAAGCGGAGTTCGGGGTCGTCGGTGAGGTTGCCGACCACGGTGATGACGGTCTCGCCTGCCATGTCAGGTCTCCCTAGCTTGGTCCGTGCCTGATGCAAAGGTGTCGGGGCCCATCAAAGCCGCAGCCGCCGACGCTGGGTAGTGCTCGTCCACAGGGTCGCCCCTGCTCACGCTCAGTGAGCGTCGGGACGGATCACCTTGGTGCGCAGGATGGACTCGTTGAGGGTGAGCTGGCGGTCGAACTCCTTGACCGTGGCCGGCTCGGCCTGCAGCGTGACGATGGCGTAGATGCCCTCGGCGTTCTTCTGGATCTCATAGGCCAGCCGGCGACGTCCCCAGATCTCGACGTTGTCGACGGTGCCGCCGTCCTTGCGGATGACGTTGAGGTACTTGTCGAGCGACGGCTCGATGGTTCGCTCTTCGAGGCTCGGGTCGAGGATGACCATGACTTCATATGCGCGCAAAGCGCCACCTCCTCTGGACTCAGCGGCCACGGTCTCTCCGTGGCAGGAGGGCTTGCGGGTGTCGAAGCGGGACCTCCCATCGGTGGGTGCCCCGCGAACGACAGCACAGATTAACAGCGGCCCGCGACCGCGAGGTAATCCGGGCTCGGCCGCTCATCGTCTCCGCGGCTGGCGCACCTCGACCCCGCAGCGCGCAGCTCCTCGACTGCCCGGGCGGGTGCCGCGGCGTCGGTCAGCACCGCCGTCACGGCTCCCAGCGAAACCACCTCGAATGCCGAAGCGGCCCCGATCTTCTCCGCGCTGCCGAGCACGTAGGTCTCGGCGGACCGTTGCGCCCAGGCACGTTTGATGGCGGCTTCGTCGGCATCGCCGGTGGTCAGTCCGCCGTCGGATGGATGCCGGTCACCCCGAGGAAGAACAAGTCTGCGCTGATCCGGCCGATCGCCTCGTGTGCGGCGGCGCCTGCGGCGACCACGGAGTGCTTGAACAATCGTCCGCCGACGATCGAGCACCTCGATCGTCGGGTGCGAGGCGAGCTCGACGGCGATGGTGGGACTGTGGGTCACGACGGTCGCCGACAGGTCCTGGGGAAGCGTGTCGCACCAGCTGCGAGCGCCGTCGTGCCTCCGTCGACGACGACCGTCTGTCCGGGCCGTACCAGGCTCGCGGCCAGCCGGCCGACCTCGACCTTGGCCTCGGTGCTGATGCCCGTGCGCATGGAGAAGTCGGCGACAGCGGGGGAGGCGGGCGAGCGCCCCGCCGTGCACGCGGTGCAGCCGGCCCTCGGAAGCGAGCTCCCGCAGGTCGCGGCGGATCGTGTCCTCCGGACAGGGCGAGCTCGGTGGCCAGCGTCCTTCGCGATCACCCGACCCTCGGCACGCAGGGTGGCGAGGATCAGGTCCTTGCGTTGGGCGGCGAGCACGGCATCATCGTACATCTGCACGTGTCTTCTTGTTTTTGCACGTTTATGCCCGTAGGGTCGTTCGCATGGCTACTCCACTGCTGATCCTGATCGCCGGCCCGTACCGCTCGGGCACCGGGTGACGACCCTGACCTGCTCGCCGCGAACCTGCGCGTCCTCGAAGAGGCCGCGTGGCCGATCTTCCGGGCCGGCCACGTGCCGATGATCGGCGAGTGGGTCGCGTTGCCCGTGATGCGCGGGGCGGGTTCGCCACGCGGGTCGGCGACCCCGTCTCGGAACAGGTCCTCTACCCCACTGCAGAACGCCTCCTCCAACATTGCGACGCGCGTGCTCCGGCTGCCCGGTGCTGACACCGGCGCCGACCAGGACGTACGGATCGCCCGCGAACGCGGCATCCCCGTCTACGAACGAGTCGAAGACATCCCCGCCTCCCGAGCCTGACCCGGGCCGCCCTTCTAGGGTGTCCTCCATGAGCACGCCCCTGCGCCTCGCCGCCGCACTCCTGGTCCCGCTGCTGCTCCTTGGCGGATGCGGCGACGACGAGCCCGACAACTCCGAGCCCTCGAGCGAGCAGCCCTCCGAGCCCACGGACGACGCCAGCACCGACAGCACGGACAGCACGGACACGCACGGAGGGCACCGAGGGCACGGAGGGCACCGAGTCCGAGTCCGCTTCGTCGGAGGCGACCGACGACGCCTCTGACCCGCCGACCGTCGCCGAGTCCGCCACGCCGCAGGCCGGGGACGACTGCACGCTGATCCCCACCACCGCGGTCAGCGAGGCGTTCGGCGAGGAGATGGACCTGATCGGCGCCGGCGCCCAGACCTGCATCTTCAATGCGCCCGACGGCGAGTCCGGCATGACCATCAACGTCATCGAGATCAAGATCGACCAGGACGAGTACGCCGACGGCACGCGTGAGCAGTGCGAGGGCCAGGTCCGCAACGTCCGCGTCGGCGACCAGGCGTTCACCTGCCTGGGCCCGATCGGCCCGCAGGGCTACGTCTTCAGGGACAGCGACAGCTGGGTGCTCGACGTCGAGGCGGCGGACGATGCCGCGTCGCTCGACCTGGCCGAGGTGCTGCTGAAGTCGGTCATCCTCGAGTGACCGCCGCCGTCGACTCCCTGTCGGCGTACGTCCTTACGATGGCCCCATGACCACTCTCGCCATCGGAGCACACGTCGAGCAGACCGACCCGGTCGCCGAGGCGAAGGCGCGCAACGCGCCCCTGGTGCAGTTCTTCCTGGGCAACCCTCAGAGCTACAAGGGCCCGGTGCTCGCCTACGAGGCCGGCGCGGAGGCGCTGAAGGTCGACGCCGTGGCGGCGGGCGTCGACCTCTACGTCCACGCGCCGTACCTGATCAACGTGGCCACCACCAACAACCGGCAGCGCATCCCCAGCCGCAAGCTCCTGCAGCAGCACATGGACGCGGCCGCGGAGATCGGCGCCAAGGGCCTGATCGTGCACGGCGGTCATGTGACCGACGACGACGACCCGGCCAAGGGCTACGACAACTGGCGCAAGGCGGTCGAGGCCACCGACCTCAAGATCCCGCTGCTCATCGAGAACACCGCGGGCGGCACCAACGCGATGACCCGCTACCTCGAGCGGATCGCCGGGGTGTGGGAGGCGATCTCCACGGCCGAGGGCTTCGACATGGTCGGCTTCTGCCTCGACACCTGCCACGCGCACGCCGGCGGCAACGCCTTGGAGACCGTGGTCGACGACGTACTGAAGATCACCGGCCGGATCGACCTGGTGCACTGCAACGACAGCCGCGACGACTTCGACTCCGGCGCCGACCGGCACGCCAACTTCGGCGCCGGCAAGATCGACCCGGACCTGCTCGCCTCGGTGGTCCGCGACGCCGGCGCTCCGGTGGTCTGCGAGACGCCGGGCGGGGCTGCCGAGCACGTTGCCGACTTCGACTGGCTGCGCGCACGGCTGTAGCCCCCGATAGCCTCGGGGAGTGCTGACCGTCCGTCCGATCTCCGAGCCCGAGCACCTCGCCTTCATCGAGCAGCAACGGTCGGCGAGCTTCCTGCAGACGCCAGCCTGGGGACAGGTGAAGAGCGAGTGGCGACGCGAGTCGCTCGGCTGGTTCGACGGCACCGAGCTGGTCGGCGCGGCATTGGTTCTCTACCGCCAGCTGCCCAAGCTCAAGCGTTACCTGGCCTACCTGCCCGAGGGTCCGATCATCGACTGGACCGGTGACGACCTCGCCGCATGGCTCGCCCCGATGGCCGCCCACGTGAAGAAGGCAGGCGCCTTCGGCATCCGGATGGGACCGCCCGTGGTCACCCGCCGCTGGTCGGCAACGCAGGTCAAGGAGGGCATCGCCGACGACGGCGTACGCCGCCTCGGTGACCTGCCCCCCACGGTGCGCGAGCCGGTGGGCGCGCGAGTGGTCGCACAGCTGCGCGAGCTGGGCTGGCGACAGCAGTCGTCCGACGGGGGCTTCGCGGCAGGGCAGCCGCAGTACCTCTTCCAGATCCCGCTCGCCGCCGGCGGCCAGCAACGCTCCGAGGACGACGTGCTCAAGGGCATGAACCAGCTGTGGCGCCGCAACATCAAGAAGGCCGACAAGTCGGGGGTCGAGGTCACCTCCTCGACCAGTGCCGACGACCTCAAGGCCTTCCACGACCTCTACGTGCACACCGCCGAGCGCGACCACTTCACGCCGCGGCCCCTGGCTTACTTCCGGACGATGGTCGAGGCGCTGTCCGCCGAGCGCCCCGACCGGATCACACTGTGGTTCGCCCGCCACGAGGGCGACCTGGTGGCCAGCACGATCGCGATCCGGGTCGGCACCCACGACTGGTACTCCTACGGCGCCTCCTCGACCGAGAAGCGCGACGTGCGCGGGTCGAACGCGATCCAGTGGGCGATGATCCGCGATGCGCTGGCGGCGGGCGCCGAGGTCTACGACCTGCGCGGCATCACCGACACCCTCGACCCCGAGGACTCCCACGTGGGGCTGATCCAGTTCAAGGTCGGCACCGGCGGCGAGGCAGTCGAGCACGCCGGCGAGTGGGACCTCCCGCTCAACCGCGTCCTCTACCAGGCCTTCGACACCTACATGAAGAGGCGTTGACATGGCGTGTGCTTGGATCGCGCGGACTGTCGATACAGCGCGATCGCGCCAGATGGACCACCAACGCATCCCCCCACCTGTCCAAACCGCGCGATCGCGCCAGATGGACCACCAACGCATCCCCCACCTGTCCAAACCGCGCGATCGCGCCGATGGACCACCAACGCATCCCCCCACCTGTCCAAACCGCGCGATCGCGCCAGATGGACGGTGCCCGACCATGAGCCTCACCCTGACCGTCGACGGCGAGCGCTGGCGGGCACATCTGCGCGAGCTCACCGAGGCCACCCCCGGCATCGTGCCGGTGGCCAAGGGCAACGGCTACGGCTTCACGGTCGGCCGGCTGGCCCGCAAGGCGGAGTGGCTCGATGGTCTGGGGCTGGGCGTCGACACCCTCGCGGTCGGCACCTACGAGGAGCTGCCCGAGGTGGCGACCCGCTTCTCCGGACGGCTGCTGGTGCTGAGTCCGTGGCGGCCGTTCGTGGCCGACCCGGATCCCGCGGTCTCCGACCGGGTGATCCATACGCTCAGCCGGCCCGGGGATCTCGCAGCCCTGCTCGAGCGCCAGCCCGGCGCCCGTTTCGTGCTGGAGCGGATGACGAGCATGCGCCGCCACGGGCTGAGCGCACGGGAGCTCTGGGACCTCGCCGAGGGTGCGCGCGGTGGCCGCCTCGAAGGCATCGCCCTGCACCTGCCGCTGGCCCACGGCGGTCACCTGGTCGAGGTGACCCGGCTGATGAACGACATCGTCGGCGCCGGCCTCGCACCGACCACGGTCTGGGTCAGCCACCTGACCGACACCGAGCTCGACTCGTTGCGCACGGCGTACGCCGACTTCACCATCCGGCCGCGCATCGGCACCAGTCTCTGGCTCGGCGTGCGCGACGCCCTGAAGGTCACGGCCACCGTGCTCGACGTGCACGCCGTGCAGCGCGGCGACGCGTTCGGCTATCGCTCGCGGTCGGTGCCCAAGTCCGGTCACCTGCTGATCGCCAGCGGCGGCACCGCCCATGGCATCGGCCTCGAGGCGCCGACTGGTGACCAGTCGCTGCGATCGCGGGCCGCGACCCTGGCCCGCGGCGGGCTGGACGCGGCGGGGCTGGTGCGGTCGCCGTACTTCGTCGACGGCAAGCAGTGCCTGTTCGCCGAGCCGCCGCACATGCAGGCCTCGATGCTGCTGCTGCCGTCGGATGCGCGGGTGCCCGAGGTGGGCGATCCGATCGACGTGCGGGTCCGCTACACCACCACGGCGTTCGAGCGGATCGTCGTCACCTGATCGAGCTCGGCCGCACGGACCGGATCGTGCTCCGGCCACCAGATGTCGCGAACCACGAGGGCGACGAGGTAGAGCTCGACGAGCATCCGCACGATGATCGCGACCCAGTAGAAGCCGGCGTCGGCTCCGCCCGCGGGCGCGAGGTAGCCGCCGAGATACCACCACACCGCAGCGAAGTAGAGGATCTCCCCGCCCTGCCAGATCAGCTGGTCGCGCCACCGCGGCCGGGCGAGCGCGGCGAGCGGCAACAGCCACAGCACGTACTGCGGTGAGTAGACCTTGTTGACCAGCAGGAAGCCGACCACGATCAGGAAGCCGAGCTGAGCGAGTCGCGGTGTCTCCGGGGCGCGCAGGCCGAGCACCAGCACGCCGAGGCACCACAGGCCGAAGATCGCCCACGACCAGCTGTTGATGGTCGAGGCGTCGATCACCTTGTCCGAGGCCTGCGAGATCACCAGCCACACCGAGCCGAGATCGGCCCCGCGGTCGGAGTTGAACTCCCAGAAGACCTTCCACTGCTCCTTGCCGCTGACGTACGCCGGCGCGTTGGCCACCACCCAGGCGGCCACCGCGGCGCCGGTGGCCAGGCCGAAGTCACGGATCCGTTTGTCGCGCAGGCAGATCACCAGCAGCCCGCCCAGCAGGAACAGCGGGTAGAGCTTGGTGGCGGCGCCGAGCCCGATCAGCACGCCGGTCAGCACCGGTCGGCCGGTCGCCCAGGCCCACAGCGCGGCGGCCACCATCGCCACGGACAGCAGGTCCCAGTTGATGATGCCGGTCAGCGCGAGCGTTGGTGAGAGCGCGAAGACGGCCGCGTCCCACGGCCGCCGTGGGTTGACCTTCGTCAGCAGCCACGCGGCGGCCAGGGCCAGCAGCGCGAAGCCGAGCGCGTTGACCACGACGTACAGCCGGATCTCGCGCTGCACGTCGGGGTCGCCCCAGAGGGCGCCGGGATCCTGGTCGTAGCGCTCACTCAGGTCAGGGGTGCCGGTGAGCAGGTGGGTCGCCCAGGCGGTGCCCCAGGCCCAGTAGGAGATCCCGACCGGGTACTCCATCACGTCGAAGCGAGCCCGGGTCTGCTCGTCATCGGTGTAGGGCCAGCTGTGCTCGACCATGCCGCGTCCGGTGTAGAGGTAGGGCAGGTCCGAGTAGCACATCTGGGAGTAGCGGCTCTGACCGTTGCTCCAGGTGGCGTCGAAGCAGCCGGACTTCTGCACCATCCCCAGCGCGAAGCAGAAGCCGGTGAGCAGCAGCACGATGCTCGCCGGCGTCAGCCAGTGGCCCTTGCCGCGCGTGCCCATCGGCCCGCCCACGCTCTCGCTGAGCGCGGTGACGACGCCGTCGTCCTGGGTCGGATGGACGTGGGCGTCGGTCACCGGCGCAGGCTACGCGGCGGAGGAGAGGCGGCGCATCCACCGCGGCTCGGTCGAGGTGGCTGCCGCCGTCCGGGGGGTCACAGGTGTCTCGGAGTCCTCGGGACAACCTCCGATGGGCGGGCACGTGTTGGTCGGCTCCGTCGGCTGCGTCGGCTCCGTCGGGAGGGTCGGCTCGGTCGGTTCCGTGGGCTCGGTCGGCTCCGTGGGCTCGGTCGGCTCCGTCGGCTCCTCGCTCGGCTCCTCGGTGTTGAACGACGGCGTCCGGGTCGGCTTCGGCGGGGGCGGCGGGATGTACTCGTGGCCGTCCGACGGCGCCTCGCCGTCGACGTACACCGGGTCCGGGAACTCCTCGATCGGCTCGCCCTCGAGCGCGGCCTCCATCACCAGCGTCCAGGTCTGGGCCGGGTACGTGCCACCGAAGAACTCGGGCAGCCAGCCGTCGAGCTGGCCGTTGCCGGTGCCGCGCACGTACATGACTGCGGTCGCGAGCTGTGGCGTGAAGCCGGCGAACCACGACGACGACACCGCGCCGCCGTCCTTGGTCGCCGTGCCGGTCTTGCCTGCGGCGGGGCGGTCGAGCTCCTGCGCCGCGTCGCCGCTGCCGGCCTCGACCACCTGCTGCAGCGCGTACGACGTGTCGGCCGCGATGTCCTCGGAGACGGCCCGCTCACCTTCGGCGGACTTGTGCTCGTAGACGGTCTCGCCGTCGGCGTCGACCACGCTCTCGATGATGTAGGGCGCCATCGCCACGCCGCCGTTGGCGATCGTCGCGTAGCCGTTGGCCATGTTGATCGGGCTGACCGTCTGCGAGCCCAGTGCCACGCCGGTGTTGGGCAGGAGCCCGGGCGTCTCGTTGGGGAATCCGGGGCCGCGCCTGGGTGCCTTCAACGGCGGTACGCCCATGGCGTTGGCCATCTTGATGATCTTCTCCGGGCCGTCGTCCATGGCCAGGGTCATGTCGATGAACGCCGTGTTGACGGAGTCCTCGGTGGCCTTCAGGAGGCTGACCGCGCTGCCGTAGTCGGAGTCGCCCTGGTTCTCCACGAAGTTGCCGTCCGGGAGCTCGTACGGGGAGTTCCCGTCGAAGACGTCCCGCAGCGAGAACCCGTCCTTGAGGGCGGCGGCGACCGCAAACGCCTTGAACGTCGAGCCGGCCTGGCCGCCGGCCACCGCCCAGTTGAGCTGTGACTGGAGGAAGTCCTGGCCGGCGTAGATGCCGCGGACCGCGCCGGTGCCGGGCTCGACACTGGCCACGCCGACGTGCAGCTCCTTGTCCTTGAAGCCCTCCGGGCGTCCGTTGATCACGCCCTGCTCGGCGGCGTCCATCACCTTCGGGTCGAACGTGGTCTTCACAGTGAGCCCGCCGCCGTCGATCTGCTCCTCGGTGAAGAACTCCCCCTTGTTGTCCTTCGTGCGGAGCAGTTCCTGGCGGACCATCGTCAGCAGGTGGCCCTTCTGGCCGCCGTACGTGCTCTGCGGGGGGATGTTCGGGAACTTGGGCAGCTTCTTTGCGGCCTGCTCGGCGTCGTCGCGACTGATCTTGTCCATGTCGGCCATGCCGTCGAGCACGTACTCGTAGCGCTCCTTGAGGTTCTCGCGCGCGTCCTTCCCGTTGGCAGGGTCGTAGCCCGTCGGGTTGTTGAGCACGCTGGCCAGCACCGCACACTCGCGCAGGTTGAGGTCCGTGGCCGGCTTCTTGAAGAACGCCTGCGCCGCCGTCTGGATGCCGTAGGCACCGCGGCCGAAGTAGATGGTGTTCAGGTAACCCTGGAGGATCTTTTCCTTCGACTCCTGCCGCTGGACCTTCAGCGACAGGATCGCTTCCTTGATCTTGCGCGTGTAGGACCGCTCCTGGGTCAGGTAGAGGATCTTCACGTACTGCTGGGTGATCGTGGACGCGCCCTGCACCGAGTTGCCGGAGGCGTTGTTGAAGACTGCCCGCAGGATGCCCTTGGGGTCGATGCCGCTGTCGGTCCAGAAACCGCGGTTCTCGGCGGCGACCACCGCGTCCTTGATGTTGTCGGGCATCTCCGTCAGCGGGATCGCGTCGCGCTTCTGCTCGGCGAAGGTGCCGAGCTCGGACTTGTCGGCGTAGAGGATCGTCGACTGCTCGTCGAGGAAGTCCTGGTTGGGGTCCGGGATGTCGATGGTCTGGTAGAGGAAGACGAACGTCGCGGCCATCAGGGTCACCAGGGCCAGCCCGCCGATCCCGCCCCACTTGAGCACCAGGAGCGCGCGGCCCTTGGGGGTCAGCGGCTGCTTCGGCTTGCCGCTCTTGCGGCTCCTGCCGTCCTTACCGTTCGACGTGCTGCGCGTCCTGCCGGACGAGCTCGACGACGTGCCGGGCCTGCGCGGGGTCGGCCGATTCGCGGCTCCATCAGCGCTGCGCTTGCCTGCCAACCTTCAGCTCCATGATCTGGGATGCGGGGAAGTGCGCTCCGGCGTACGCCGGCCGCGCGATTCACCAGGGTACGCAAGCGGCCCCAGCGACCCACTTTCCCGGCCGTGTCGGCTGCCTCACCTGCGCCGATCCCGCTGCCACGATGCCGCCCGTTCACCGCTCAGCCTTCGAAAGTTCGCATCCCGTGGATATATCGGTACGATAGATCGCATGGCACGTCGTGGAGAGACCATCGAGCTGGCAGTCCTCGGACTGCTGCACGAGGGACCCATGCACGGCTACGAGCTGCGCAAGCGGCTGAACCTGATGCTCGGCTGGACGCGGCTCCTCTCCTACGGATCGCTCTACCCCGCGCTGAAGAAGATGCTGCGCGACGACCTGATCGAGGAGAAGGCGCCGACCCCGACGCCTGTCTCCCGTCGGCCGAAGATCGTCTACCAGGTCACCGAGGCCGGCACCGTCGAGTTCGAGCGGCTGATGTCCGAGGTCGGTCCGACCGCGTGGGAGGACGACAACTTCGACATCCGGTTCGCGTTCTTCGGTCGCACCGACATGGAGATCCGGCTGCGCGTGCTCGAGGGCCGGCGTACTCGACTGCAGGAGCGCCTCGACCGCGTGCAGAACCAGCTGTCGATGACCGAGAAGGAAGCCGACCGCTACGCCTCCGAGCTGCAGCGGCACGGTGTCGAGTCGGTCGAGCGCGAGGTCCGCTGGCTGTCGGACCTGATCAACTCCGAGCGCAATCCCGACCAGCCGGTGCAGCCCCAGAGCCCCTGATCCTGGGGCGCCAGAACTTCAAGAAGTGCAATGTCAATGGAAGCAATGAGGAAGGAAAACCGATGGGTTCGGTTCGAGTAGCAATTGTCGGAGTCGGCAACTGTGCCACGTCCCTGGTGCAGGGTGTCGAGTACTACCGCGACGCCGATCCCGCGGGCAACGTCCCCGGTCTGATGCACGTCATGTTCGGCGAGTACCACGTCTCCGACGTGGAGTTCGTCGCGGCGTTCGACGTCGACGCCAAGAAGGTCGGCTTCGACCTCTCCGAGGCCACGCAGGCTTCCGAGAACAACACGATCAAGATCGCCGACGTGCCGCCCACCGGCGTCATCGTCCAGCGCGGTCACACCCTCGACGGGCTCGGCAAGTACTACCGCGAGACCATCGAGGAGGCCGACGGCGAGGGCGTCGACATCGTCGCCGCGCTTCAGTGAGGCGAAGGCCGACGTACTCGTCTCCTACCTCCCCGTGGGCTCCGAGAAGGCCGACAAGTTCTACGCGCAGTGCGCGATCGACGCTGGCGTCGCCTTCGTCAACGCCCTGCCCGTCTTCATCGCCTCCGACCCCGTGTGGGCCAAGAAGTTCGAGGACGCCGGCGTCCCGATCGTCGGCGACGACATCAAGTCCCAGGTCGGCGCCACCATCACCCACCGCGTGATGGCGAAGCTGTTCGAGGACCGCGGCGTCGTGCTGGACCGCACCTACCAGCTCAACGTCGGCGGCAACATGGACTTCAAGAACATGCTCGAGCGCGACCGCCTCGAGTCGAAGAAGGTCTCCAAGACCCAGGCCGTGACCTCCAACATCGGTCACGACATGGGCTCGCGCAACGTGCACATCGGCCCGTCCGACTACGTGCAGTGGCTCGACGACCGCAAGTGGGCCTACGTCCGCCTCGAGGGTCGCGCCTTCGGCGACGTGCCGCTCAACATGGAGTACAAGCTCGAGGTCTGGGACTCCCCCAACTCGGCCGGCATCATCATCGACGCCATCCGCGCCGCGAAGATCGCCCTCGACCGCAAGATCGGCGGCCCGATCATCAGCGCGTCGTCGTACCTCATGAAGAGCCCGCCGGTGCAGCTGCCCGACGACCAGGGCCGCGCCCGCGTGGAAGCCTTCATCCGCGGCGAGGAGTAACCCTCTCCCAGCTGCTCTTTCCGCTGACCCGTCAGAAGATCTTCTGACGGGTCAGCGTCATTTGAGGGCGTAGGCGCGCTGGGCGCCGAGGCCTTTGAGCTCGATCCCGTCGACGGGGTCGCAGGCGGCCGAGCCGTCGAGCTCGGCGTACGTCGCGTGGTCGAGCAGCACCTGACCCGCGCTCGCCGCACCGCACAGCCGGGCGGAGAGGTTCACCACCCCGCCCATCGGGGTGTAGTCGTAGCGTCCGTCGAACCCGACCACGCCCAGCGTCGCGTAGCCGTAGGCGAGGCCGATGCCGTAGCTGAGGTCATGGCCCCGTCGCTGCCACTCAGCCACCAGTCCGCCCAGCTCGCCGCGCAGCTCGGTCACCATCCGCACTGCCGCGCGGGCCGGCTCCGGATGGGGCACGGGGTCGCCGAGGTAGGCCATGATGCCGTCGCCGGCGTAGCCACCGATGGTCGCGCCGTGGCCCTGCAGCACCACGCCGACGGTCCGGTAGTACTGGTCGATGTTGGCAATCACCTCCTCGGGCTCGGAGTCGCGCGTGAACGCCGTGAAACCACGCAGGTCGCAGAAGAACACCGCGATCTGCCGGCGGTGCGGACGGGTGATCGCCTCGGCATCCGCGGACAACACCGCGTCGGCGACCTGAGGAGTCAGGAACCGCCGCAGCTCGCCCAGCTGCTCGATCTCGGTCACCTGGGCGGCCACCCGGTCCTCCAGCGTGTGGTTCACCTCGGCCAGCTCCAATCGGGCGTCCTGCTCGGACGCGGCCAGGCTCTCGGCCCGCTCTGCCAGGAAGCCCAGGTGCCAGGCCACCGCGACCACCGTGGTCGCCACGATGAACCACAACACCCCAGGAGCAACCCATCCGGGCTGGAGGAGCAGCACCAGCCCGCACCCGCCGACTGCGTTGGCGGCCGCCAAGAGCGCCCAGCGCATCCGGAGGGTGTAGAAGGCCAGAGGCAGCGCCTCGAAGTAGAACACCGCCGCGACACCGAAGTTTGGTCCCGATGCCCACAGACCCGCGGTCGACGCCAGGCCCATGCTGAAGATGATCGTCATGCCCGTGAGTGGGGTCAGACGCCGGAACTGCGCGGCCGGGACCGCCACCAGAGCGATCGCTATGACGAGGGCGACAGCGAGCAGAAGGAGTGCCAGAAAGCGAAGCACCCCTGGATGAGCCACCCCCTCGCGTTCGACGACGCTGAGCGCGAAGGCGGCGGCAGAGGCCTGGACGGCGAGAATCGTCCCGGCGACGTACAGCCGCGTGATCGCCCGCATCGTGAGCGGGCGCATGGTGCTCGCCAACCGCCCGTCCCACGGCTCGGCGTCGGCGGCAGCGATCTCCGGTCCCGAGAGGTCCCAGAACTTCATGGTGGAGGTTAGCGCCGCGCGCGGTCCAAGCCGGTCAGGACTCGGCGTCGGCCTTCAGGCGCTCGAGGGTCTCGCTCATGCCGGCGCGCTGGCGCTCGGTGAACGCCGCGACGCCGCCGAGGTACTTGTCGGTGAAGCCGATCGACAGGTCGGTGATCTGGTCGGGGCACTCGCGGCGCTGGGTGACGCGCGTGCCGCCGTCGGGGAGCGGCTCGAGCTGGAAGGACCAGACCAGCCGGTTCTCCTTCACCTTGAACGCGAACTCGCGCGGCGGCTCGAAACGCACCACCCTCGCGTTCGTCGGCCAGACCACGTCGTCCTGCTGGTTCTCGTTGACGAACGTCGTGCCCAGCCCGACCTCGTCGCCGTCGACGGTGCTGCGCACCACCTGGGGGCTCCACGACGACATCCGCTCGATGTCGGAGACCAGCGCCCAGACGTCCTCGGGCCTGGCGTCGATGTCGATGCTGGCCTCCAGCAAGGGGGCACGGTCGTCGGTCATGCGGGCACCGTACTTCAGGCGGCTTCGGCCTCGGCCTTGATCCGCTCGAGGGTCTCCTGCATGCCGGTCCGCAGCCGCTCGGTGAACTTCGGTACGCCGCCGAGCGCCACCTTGGTCATCCGGAGCGAGAGGTTCGAGATGCCGTCGGGGAGCTCGCGGCGCTGGGTGATCCGGGTGCCGCCATGCGGGATCGGCTCGAGCTCGAAGGACCAGATGGTGCGGTTCTCGGCGATCCGGAACGCGAACTCGCGGTGCGGATCGAAGCGCACCACCTTGCCGTTGGTCGGCCAGAGCAGCAGGCCCTGGCGGTTGAGGTTGGCGAACCTGGTGCCCTGCTGCACGCCGCCGCCCTTGACCTTGGTCCGCACGACCTGCGGGCTCCACGACGCCATCCGTTCGATGTCGGACACCATCGCCCAGACCGCCGCCGGCGGGGCGGCGACGTCGATGGTGGCTTCGAGCTCTGCGTGCTGCTTCATCTCAGGCATCCGGGCAACCTACGATACCTGTGACGCCATGTCTCGGTTACGTGACGTGCGCCACGTCACTGTCCAGACGGCGCGATTGCGCCAGATGGACGGGTTCGGCGCCCGAAAACCCGTCCAAACCGCGCGATCGAACGAAATGGACCATCACCTCGGGCCGTGGGTGTTGAGCCACAGCACCGGGCCAGGGAGGCGGGTGTCGAGGTCACGGATCGCGGCCAGCGCCTTGCCGGTGTAGACGGGCTCGAGCTCCAGGCCGGCCTCCTCGGCGCGGGCCACCTCGGCCACGGACGCCAGGGTCGGATCGCCGTACGCCGTCCCCAGCCAGTGGCGGCGCAGGTCGAAGTCGCCCTCGGTGAAGAGTCGCGCACCGGTCAGGCCGCGCTCGGTCAGCAGGATCGCGGTGCGGTTGGCCAGCCGCATCATCGCCCAGTTGTCGAGGCGCAGCATGTCGTTGACCACCACCCCGAGCACCCTGCAGTCGAGCCCGGCGAGCGCGAAGCCGACGGTCAGCCCGGCCACGGTGCCGCCCGAGCCGACCGGCACCACCACGCTCCCGGGCGCCGGCAGCTCGCCGGCCTCCACCTGCGCGGCGATCTCGAGCGCGACGTCGACGTAGGCGAGGGTGCCGAACGGGTTGGAGCCACCGGCCGGGAGGTACCACGGCCGGTACTTGGCCAAGAGGTACGGCGCCGCCAGCTTCAGCCGGCGGGTGGTCGGGTAGCGGTGGATCCGCGCGCCCGAGGCCGTCAGCCGGTCGAGCTGCTGGCGCACGTGGTCGTCGACCGGCTGGTCGACCAGGCCGAGCACGGTGCGCAGCCCGTGCTCCGCGGCGTACACCGCACAGGCCAGTCCCCAGTGGGTGCCGATGCCGCCCACCGTGAAGAGGGTCGAGGACCCTCGGCGCTGCGCCTCGGGGATGATCCACTCCAGCTTGCGGACCTTGTTGCCGCCCCAGGCGCCGTCGCCGAAGACCGACTCGTCCTTCAGCCACACCTCGGCATCGAAGCCGAGGTCGAGCGGCCGCACCGGAGTCGGCGCGACGCCGAGCGAGATGTGCCCCAGCTCGGGGACCCGCTCGGCCAAGTTCATCGGAGGGCCGGGCTCATGACGCGCTCCGCCCGGCCCACCAGGCGAGCAGCGCCTCCCGCGCTGCCTCCTCGCTCATCGGCCCGTCATCGAGCCGCTTCTCGAGCAGGAACTTGTAGGCCTCTCCGACCTCGCGACCGGCCGGGATGCCGAGGATCTCCATGATCTGGTTGCCGTCGAGGTCGGGCCGGATCGAGGCCAGCTCCTCCTGCTCGGAGAGCCGCGCGATCCGCTCCTCCAGCTCGTCATAGGTACGCCGGAGCCGGTCCGCCTTGCGCTGGTTGCGGGTGGTGCAGTCGGCGCGGGTCAGCACGTGCAGCCGCTGCAGCTGGTCGCCGGCGTCGCGGACGTAGCGGCGTACGGCGGAGTCGGTCCACTCCCCCGACCCGTAGCCGTGGAAGCGCAGGTGCAGCTCGACCAGCCTGCTGACCGCCTCGGTCTCGTCCTTGGAGAAGCGCAGGGCCTGCATGCGCTTGCGGGTCAACTTCGCGCCGACGACGTCGTGGTGGTGGAAGGTGACCGTGCCGTCGTCGACGAACCGCCGGGTCTTCGGCTTGCCGACGTCGTGCATCAGCGCCGCGAAGCGCGACACGAAGTCGGGCCCGTCGACGCCCAGCCGCGGCTCGAGGTCGATCGCCTGCTCGAGCACCGTCAGCGTGTGCTCGTAGACGTCCTTGTGGCGGTGGTGCTCGTCGCGCTCCAACGCCAGCGCAGGCAGCTCAGGCAGCACCAGCTCGGCGATGCCGGTCTCCACCAGCAGCGCCAGCCCGAGCCGGGGGTACGGCGCACAGATCAGCTTCACCAGCTCGTCGCGCACCCGCTCGGCCGAGATGATCGTGATCCGCTGGGCCATGTCGGTCATCGCCGCGACCGCCGCCGGGTCGACGCTGAACCCCAGCTGCGCCGCGAATCTCGCCGCCCGCATCATCCGCAGCGGGTCGTCGGAGAAGGAGTCCTCCGGCCGGCCCGGCGTGCGCAGCAGCCTGCTGGCGAGGTCGACCACGCCGCCGTACGGATCCTCGAACGCCTGACCCGGCATCCGCACCGCCATCGCGTTGACGGTGAAGTCACGCCGGCCCAGGTCACCGGTGAGGCTGTCGCCGAAGTCGACGGCTGGCTTGCGGGACTCGGGGTCGTAGACGTCGGAGCGGTACGTCGTCACCTCGACCACCCACTCCCCCTTGCGGCAGCCGATGGTCCCGAAGTCGCGGCCCATGTCCCAGAGCGCGTCGCCCCAACCGGAGAGCAGCCGCTCGGTGTCGTCGGGCCGCGCGGACGTGGCGAAGTCGAGGTCGTTGTGCCGCCGACCCAGCATGGCGTCGCGCACCGGGCCGCCGACCAGCGCGAGCTCGTGCCCGGCCTTCTCGAACAGCTCCCCGAGCTCGCCGGTGACCACCGCGATCCGGGCCAGCTCGTCGGTGACCGCCGCCTGCGCTGCGGCCATGTCGAGCGGTGGCGGCTGGGTCGCTGGTGGCGTCGATCCTGGGGCTCCGGGCATGGCCGCTCAGTCTAGGCCGCACGCCCCTATACCCTCGGACCGTGGTCCGCCGGTCGATGTTCCTGCCTGCCCTCGTGGCGGGGCTGGGACTCCTGGCGACGGGATGGTCGCAGCCCACCGCGGCCGCGCCGAGCGCCCCGGCGGTGGAGCAGCCGGACCTCAAGGTCACCATCGACACCCTGTCGCCGGCGTACCTGCCGGAGGAGGGAGTCGTCCAGGTCACCGGTGAGGTGAAGAACACCTCCGACGTGCCGTGGGTGGGGGTCAACCTCTACAGCGTGATCGGCGGCGTGCCGATGACGTCAGCCACCGAGCTGTCCGAGGCCGCCGCGTCCGAGGCCACGACCCTTGTTGGCAACCGCGTGTACGACGATGAGTCGACCTACGCGACCGTCGACGAGCTCGGACCGGGTGAGACCGCGCCGTACACGATCACCGTGCCGGCCGAGCTGCTCCTCGCCGAGACCAACGGAGCCGGTGTCTACTGGTTCGGCGTACAGGCACTGGGCGAAAGCAGCGAGACTCCCGACGACGACATCTCCGACGGCCGCGACCGCACCTTCCTGTCCTACATACCCCCCGAGACACCGGGCGAGATCAAGACCGCGCTGGTGCTGCCGATCCGCCACTACCTGCCGTACACCGAGAACGGCTCGCTGGAGGGGCTCCAGCACTGGCAACGCACGCTGAGCCTGGGCGGCCGGCTCAGGGACCTGGTCGAGTTCGCGGACTCGGCGGGCAGCACCCCCGTGACCTGGCTGGTCGATCCGGCCGTGCCCGACGCCGTCCGCCGCCTCGCGTTGGGCAACCCGCCGCTGTTCGTCGGCCCCAGCGCACCGGAGCCCACCGACGAGGAGCCGGAGGAGAGCCCCAGCACCGACCCCTCGGAGACGGCAGACCCCGAGCAGGCGACCGCCGAGGCGCGCGAGCTCACCGAGGAGGAGCAGGCCGCCAAGGACGCGGCGACGGCATGGATCGGGCGGTTCCAGGAGGCGGTGCGCGGACGACGAGGTGCTCGGCCTGCCGTACGGCGACCTCGACGTGGCCGCAGCCGCGGAGCTCGCGCCCGAGTTCTACGACCTGGCCCGCGATCGCCCGAGCGCCGTGCTGGCCGCCGCGGGGGTGACCTCCCGCCCGACGGTGGTCTCGCCCAGCGGCTACCTCAACAGCGCCGGCTTCGAGCTCCTGCCCGACAACACCACGGTGCTGGTCTCGGACCGGATGCTCGGGTCCGATCCTCCAGGCGTCGCCGACATCGGAGGCAAGACCGTCGGTGTCCTGTCCTCCGGCGCCGCGGCCGGCGGCCCCCGACCCGGCGACCGATTCACCTCTCTCCAGCTGCGTCAACGGATCCTCAGTGAGGCGGCGGTGCGCCTGCTGAGTCCCGGCCGCCATCCCCTGCTCGTCGCCCTCCCGCTCGAGTGGGAGCCCGGCGAGGCCGACACCGACTTCTTCACCGGCCTCACGGTGGACTGGCTGTCTCTCACCACCGTCGACGACGCGACCGACCGCGACGGCACGGTCGTCGACACCGAGGAGCTGGCGTACCCCGCCAGCCAGCAGCGCCGCCAGCTGGACCCGCCGTCGTTCGCGGCCGCCGACGGACTGATCTCTGCTGGGGAGATCCTGCAGAACCTGCTCACCCTCAACAACGACGTGTCGGAAGGCGTCACCGACCAGGCCCTGGCCGGCGTGTCCTACGGCGCTCGCGAGACCCCGATCTCTGCCCGCAGTCGCCTCGTCGAAGAGCAGGAGTGGATCGGCCGCCAGCTCCGACAGGTCACGATCAACGCCGGTCCGGGCGTCACGCTGTCCGGCAGTGACGGAGGTTTCGCCACCGTGATCGTGAACGACCTCGACCAACCCGTGACCGTCAACGTCGTGGCCCAGTCCGACGGCGGGGTCGAGATCGCGCCCATCGAGCAGCTCGAGCTCTCCGCCAACAGCCGGTCGACGGTGGTGCTGGATGCGCATGCCAACCGGGTGGGCGTCACCAACGTGACCCTGAGCCTCACCGACGTCAACGGGAACCCGCTCGGCGAGACCGACCAGCTGCCGATCCGTTCGGCCCAGGTCAGCGTGGTGATCTGGCTGATCATCGGTACCGGCGTGGGGCTGCTCTTCCTGGCCATCCTGGTGCGGCTGATCCGTCGGGTGCGCGGCCGCGGCCGAGCTGTCGAGGAGCTGACGGTGGTCGACCCGGCCGCCGACCCGGCTGTCGAGGCCCCGCTGGAGCCGACGACGTGACCGAGCCCGAGCCGATCGTCAGCCCGACGCCGGAGAGCGAGCAGGCCGGCATCCTCGCCTCGAGCGCCGTGATGGCCGCCGGCACCGTGGTCTCCCGGCTCAGCGGCTTCGTGCGCTCCACCCTGCTCGCCGCGGCGCTCGGCCTGTCGCTGCACGCCGACATCTTCACCATCGCCAACACCGTGCCGAACATGCTCTACATCCTGCTGGCCGGAGGCGTCTTCAACGCCGTGCTCGTGCCACAGCTGGTGCGGGCGATGAAGAACGACCCCGACGGCGGCGAGGCCTACACCAACCGCGTCGTCACGTTGGCCGCCCTGTTCCTGGGCCTGGTCACCGTGCTGCTGATCGTCGCGGCCCCCATCGTGATGTCGCTCTACCTCGACGGCTCCTGGGGCGACGCGTCGCTCACCGAGCAACGCCAGTCGGTGATCGACTTCGCCCGCTTCTGCCTGCCCCAGGTCTTCTTCTACGGCATGTTCGTGCTGGTCGGACAGATCCTGAACTCCCGCAACCGCTTCGGCCCGATGATGTGGGCGCCGATCGCCAACAACGTGATCTCGGTGGCGGTGCTCGTGGTCTACCTGGTGGCGTTCGGTCCCGCCCGCGGCGACGAGACGACCGGGGCCTTCAGCAGCGATCAGGAGCTCTTGCTCGGCCTGGGCTCCACCGTCGGGATCGCGGCCCAGCTGCTGATCCTGGTGCCGTACCTCAAGTCCGCAGGGTTCAGCTACCGGCCCCGCTTCGACTTCCTGCACACCGGCCTCGCCCACACCTTCAAGCTCGGCGTCTGGACCGTGCTGTTCGTGATCGTCAACCAGGTGGCCTACACGGTCGTGGTGCGACTCGCCTCCGGCGGTACCACCGGCGGCGGCGACGACGGCACCGGCTACACGATCTACACCGCGGCGTTCCTGATCGTGATGGTGCCGCACTCGGTCATCACTGTCTCGCTCTCGACCGCGATCCTGCCGCGGCTCTCGCAGCGGGCCGCGGACGGGGACCTGACCGGCCTGGCGCGGAACCTGTCGTCGACCCTGCGCACAGCCCTGACGGTGGTCGTGCCGTTCGCCGCGCTGCTGCCGGTCATCGCGCCCGACATCGCCAACGTGGTCTGGGGCCATGCGGCGGCGAGGCTCACCTACGACAACGCCGTCCCGACCCTGTCCCTCTTCGGCGCAGGCATCGTCTTCTTCTCCATCCACTACCTGGTGCTGCGCGGGTTCTACGCCCTCGAGCAGACCCGCACCGTCTTCTGGATCCAGTGCGCCGTGGGGCTCACCAACATCGTCGCCGCGCTCGTGCTGGTGGGGCTCAGTGACGACGAGCACACGGCGCCCGCCCTGGTGCTCGCCTACACCGCGTCGTACGTCGTCGGCTCGATCGTGTCCTACTCCGTGCTGCGGCGCCGGCTCGGCGGGCTCGAGACGCCGGCGCTGGTCGGCTTCCTGGTGGTGTTGCTGATCATCACCGCCGGCACCACGGCCGTCGCGTTCGGCGTGGGGCTCGGGGTGCACTCCCTGACCGACCGGCCGCACTGGGCGATCGCGGCGCTGCAGGGCGCGGGCATCACGTTCGTTGCCGTCGTCGTCTTCCTGTGGCTGGCCCGTCGGCTGCGACTGCACGAGGTGACCTCGGTGGTGGATCAGGTGAGGCGGCGGATTCCGGTCGGGCGGAAGGCCTGACGGTCCTACGATGACCAGAGGCCGGAGTGCAGACACCGGCCGCGACGACGCGAAGCCCGGGAACGAAAAGGGAGGGGCGACCACGTAGTGCCGCAATCGATCCGGCCGGGAGACGTGCTCGCTGGTCGTTATCGGCTCGTGGACCTGCTCGCGGAGAGTGGGGGCGGGAGATTCTGGCGCGCGCGCGACTCGGTGCTCGAGCGGCACGTCGCGGTGCACGTGATCTCCGCCGACGACGAACGGGCCGCCGCACTGCTCGAAGCTGCCCGGCGGTCGGCCAACGTGCACGACCAGCGGATCCTTCGGGTGCTCGACGCCGAGCAGGTCGACGACATCGCCTACGTCATCAACGAGTGGGGATCGGGCACCTCGCTCGACATCCTGGTCGGCGCCATCGGTGCGATGGGCCCGCGACGCGCGGCCTGGCTGGTCGCCGAGGTCGCCGACTCCATCGCCGGCGCCCACGCTGCCGGCGTCGCCCATGGCCGCCTGGTGCCCGAGAACGTGCTCATCGACCGGCACGGCGAGGTCAAGATCATCGGCATGTGCGTCGACGCCGCGATGCACGGGCTGGCCGGAGACCGCACCGCCACCGACGTCTCCGACCTGGCCGGACTCCTCTACTGTGCGCTGACCGGACGCTGGGGTGGGGTCTCCGCCTCCAGCGTGCCGTCGGCGCCCGTCCACCACGGCGAGGTGCTCCGCCCGCGGCGGGTGCGGGCCGGGATCCCCGGCCAGCTCGACGCGTTGTGCGACGAGGTCCTGCACGCCCACCACAACAGCCGGCGCGCGATCGGCGTCGGGTCAGCGCGCGGCATCAGCGACTTCCTGGCGGCGTACGTCGGCGACTCGACGGGCATGGCCGACGCCCTGCGCGAGACCCTGCCGGTGCTGCCCGACTCCGGCAAGGTCGCGCTCCCCAGCCTGGCGGACCCGGTGATCGGCGGCGAGGAGCCCGAGCCGGCGACGCCGGCGAAGGAGCTGCAGCCGGGCCCGGCGCCCGACCCCGAACCGCCGTCGGTGGCCGAGACGGATCCGCCCGGACAGCCGGTCGAGGAGCTGCCGACCGAAGCCGGCCTGCCGATCTTCGGCGACGGCATCGACGACGTCTCGTGGCTGGAGAAGCGCACGACGCCGGCGCCCCCGCCGCCGCCGTTCGAGAAGCATCCCGAGCGCCCGCTCTTCGCACCCGAGCCGGCCGACGGCGCCCCTGTGCGCACCTCGAAGCCGGGGGTCGCGCAGGCCGCCAAGTCGGCCGACGGCTACTGGCCGTTCGACAGCAGCAAGGCGAAGCCCACCACCGGCGCGAAGTTCGGGAGCGACACCGGCACCGGCTCCCGCACTGGCTCCGACACGGGCATGACCGCGATCACCGACGAGGTGCCCGGGCGCAGCTGGCTCCGGCTGGCGGCCGGGGTGGCGGCCGGGCTGGTCCTGCTGATCGTTCTCGTCGTCGCCTACAACCTCGGTCGCGGCAAGACACCTCTCGGTGCAGAGCCCGACCGCGACCCGACGCCCGTCGACGACGCAGGCCACCGACGTCCCGCTGGTCGAGGTCACCGATCTGGTGGCGACCGACCTGGACCCGCAGGGCACGGACGGTGGCGAGAACCCCGAGGACGCCGAGCTGGCGGTGGACGGTGATCCGCAGAGCGCCTGGCGGACCTCGTCGTACGAGCAGCAGTTCGGCCCGGGCGGTCTGAAGACCGGCGTCGGCCTGGTCATCGATCTCGGCGCCCCACGTCAGGTCTCCGGCGTCGACGTCTCCTTCGTCGGCGCGCCGACCGGGGTCACTCTCTACCTCAGCGACACCGCCCCCACCGAGGTCGCCGGTCTCGAGCCGGTCGCCACCGAGACAGCCGACAGTGAGACCCTGTCCCTCGACCTCGACGAGCCGGCCGCGGGTCGCTACCTGGTCGTGTGGCTCACCTCGCTGCCGGGCGGCAGCGACGGTTTCCGGGGCGAGATCGCCGACGTGCGGGTTGCGGCGGTCGACGACGGTGAATGAGCGGTGACAGCGGTGAGCGTGAGCGAGGACCCTCGCACCGACCCCGAGCTGTTGCGCGCCCACGTCGACGGCGACGGTGACGCCTTCGCGGTGCTCTTCGTCCGGCACCGCGACCGGCTGTGGGCGGTGGCGCTGCGCACGATGGGCAACCCCGACGACGCCGCCGACGGACTGCAGGACGGCATGATCGCGGCGTACCGCCGGGCCGGGTCGTTCCGCGGCGAGGCGCAGGTGACGACCTGGCTGCACCGTGTCGTCGTCAATGCCTGCCTGGACCGGATCCGGGCTTCGAAGGTACGCCGCGCCGAGGCACTGCCCGACGACCTCGACGACTACGGCGACCGCGGCTCGCTGTCGGTGGCCACGGCACCGGCCGAGGATCCTGCGGACGTCTCGGTGCGCGGCGAGCGCCGGGCCCAGGTGCTGGCCGCGTTGCGCGTGCTACCCGCCGAGCAGCGCGCGGCCTTGGTGCTCGTCGACATGGAGGGCTACACGGTGGCCGAGGCCGCCGACATCCTGGACTGTGCCGTCGGCACCGTGAAGTCGCGATGCTCGCGCGGACGGACCCGCCTCGCCGGGATGCTCGAGCACCTGATGGGCGGCGACGAGGACGATGGCCACCTCCCGCCGGGGAACCAGGACCCCGCGGCTCCCGTCCGATCCGAGAAGGCGCCCCGGGCACCACCCGGCGAGGCACCCGCTCAGCCCGAGTGACCGCACACTGACACCCGAGAAAGTGATCCCATGACCGACGAGGAGCGCGAGCTTCCGCCCGAGCAGGAGGCCGCCGTACGCCGCCTGCTGGCCGAGGCGCGCGCCACCGAACCGATGCCGGCCGACGTTGCGGCCCGGCTCGACCGGGTGCTGGTCGGTCTCGGTGAGGAAGGCTTTCCTGATGCTGCCGCGCGACACGTCGTAGCCCCGCCCTGGCGGCGCCGCCGGGCCACCGTGGTGTTGGTCGCAGCCGCCGCAGTGGTGGCGATCGGCGTCGGGCTGGGTCAGCTCGACGGCGTAGGAGACGGCGGCGACAGCGACTCCGGTGGCGCCGCCGACAGTGCCGTCACGGCCGAGCGGGCACCCAGCGCCGACCTGGAGGACGGCGACGGCGACGGCGACGGCGACGGCGCGGCCCCAGCGCCCAGCGAAGCGGGGTCGGCGTACGCCACGTCACCCGACCCGGCCACCCCCGTGGGCCGCGTCGATGCCGACAGGTTCACCGCCGACGTCAACCAGCTGCGCCTGGGCATCCCCGAGGACGCCGTCGACGGAGAGTTCGTGCAGCTGGCCGCCGATCAGCTCACGTCCGGCTCGGTGATCACCGGGCGGCCCTTCGAGTGCGCGCCCGCTGTCTGGGGGGCTGGGGTGCTGGTGCCCGTCTACGTCGACGGCACCCCCTTCGTGCTCGCCTACCGACCCGCCACGGGGGAGTCGCAGATCGTCGATCTGCTGCGCTGCGGCACCGGACAACCCGAGCGCTCGACCACGCTCAAGGCCGACTGAGCGCCGACCCCTGGTCACGCGTGCTGCGGGAATGCCCCTCGCCTACGATCGGTTGCACCGACGTACCCGCAATCGAGAGAAGTTGGCATGAGCCCGGAACCCACATCAACGCAGCCGCGCAACGTGATCATCATCGGCTCCGGCCCGTCGGGCTACACCGCGGCCGTGTACGCCGCCCGCGCCGCTTTGAAGCCCCTGGTCTTCGAGGGCTCGGTGACCGCCGGTGGCGCGCTGATGACGACCACCGAGGTGGAGAACTTCCCCGGTTTCCGCGACGGCATCATGGGCCCTGCCCTGATGGACGAGATGCGCGCCCAGGCCGAGCGCTTCGGCGCCGAGCTGGTGGCCGACGACATCGTCGAGGTCGACCTCACGAGCGACCCGAAGGTGCTCAAGACCGCGACCGACACCTACACCGCACGTTCGGTGATCCTGGCCATGGGCTCGGGCTACCGCAAGCTCGGCCTGCCCAACGAGGAGGAGCTGTCGGGTCGCGGTGTCTCGTGGTGCGCGACGTGCGACGGCTTCTTCTTCCGTGAGCAGCACATCGCGGTCGTCGGTGGTGGCGACTCGGCTCTCGAGGAGGCGCTGTTCCTGACCCGCTTCGGCTCCAAGGTCTCCCTGATCCACCGGCGCGACGAGCTGCGCGCCTCCAAGATCATGCAGGAGCGGGCCTTCGCCGACCCGAAGCTCGAGATCATCTGGAACTCCGAGGTCGCCGCGATCAACGGCAGCGACCGGCTCGAGGGCGTGACCCTCAACGACACGGTGACCGGCGAGAAGGCCGAGCTGCCCGTGACCGGCCTGTTCATCGCGATCGGCCACGACCCGCGCTCGGAGCTGCTGCCCGGCCAGATCGACCTCGACGACGACGGCTACGTGCTGGTCAACCACCCGTCGACGGCGACCAACCTGCCCGGCGTCTTCGCCGCCGGTGACCTCGTCGACCACCACTACCGCCAGGCGATCACCGCGGCCGGCACCGGCTCGGCGGCCGCCCTGGACGCCGAGCGCTACCTCGCGGCGTTGGACCACGCCGCCTCGACCGCGGGCCCGGCCGACGCCACCGAGGCCGAGGTCGTCTCCGTGATCCAGGAGCAGGTCACGGCCTGACCGAGCGTCGCAGCGTGGCGGGAACACTTGTCCCCGCACTGGTGTTGACTGCTAGTAGACCTTGTGTTCACCCGAAGAAGGAGACAACCGTGGGCAACATCGCAGCCGTGACCGACGCCGAGTTCGAGTCGCAGGTGCTCAAGTCAGAGAAGCCGGTCCTCGTGGACTTCTGGGCCGAATGGTGCGGCCCGTGCCGCCAGGTCGCCCCGATCCTCGACGAGATCCAGGCGGCCCATGGTGACAAGATCACCTTCCTCAAGATGAACGTCGACGAGAACCCCGTCACGCCGTCGTCCTACCGGGTGACCGGCATCCCGACGATCAACGTCTACCAGGGTGGCGAGGTCGTGCGCAGCATCGTCGGCGCCAAGCCCAAGGCGGCGCTGCTCAACGAGCTCTCGGAGTTCATCGCCTGACCCCTGCTTTTCCGCTGACCCGTCAGAAGATCTTCTGACGGGTCAGCGTCATTTCGCGTCCCGCCGATCCGGCGCAGGGGCGGGCTTCGGCCGTACGGCCCGCAGCAGCCGCTCGAGTGCCGACTCGACCTCGTCCTTCCAGGTCAGTGCCGAGCGCAGGTCCATCCGCATCCGCGGCGTGGTCGGGTGTGAGCGGTGGGTCTTGAAGCCGACGCTGCCCAGGAAGTCGGCCGGCAGCACGCAGCTGCGCTTGCCCCTGGTGTCGCCGAAGGCTTCCACCGCGCGGATACCGCCCCGCTGGATCAGGTCGCGGGCCATGCCCTGCACGAGCATCCGGCCCAGCCCGCTGCCGGCGTACGCCGGATCGACGTACGCCGTCGTCAGCAGCACGGCATCGGGCGACACCGGCGCGGTCGGGAAGGCACCGGCGCCAGGCACGAAGGCAGCCGGCGCATAGACGAGGTAGCCGACCGGCTGGTCGTCGACGAGCACGATCCGACCGCAGGAACCCCACTCCCGTAAGACTTCTGAGAGCCATGCGTCCTTCTCGCTCGCGCAAGCGGCGGGCTCGTCGACGCGCGAACGGCGTACCGGATCGAGCTCCCAGAAGAGACACGTACGGCACGGCGTCCCGAGCTCGCCGAGAGCATCGAGACGGTCCAGCGTCAGCCGGGCGATCCTGCGCGCCATGGAACCAGTGTGACCTCGCCTCAGCGACCTGAGAAGATCTAGGGGTGCGCCAGATCCGACAGAGCCGCAAGCTCCACAACGTCCGCTACGACGTGCGTGGTCCGATCCTGGTCGAAGCTCAGCGGCTCGAGGCAGAGGGACACCGGATCCTCAAGCTCAACATCGGCAACCCGGCGCCGTTCGGCTTCGAGGCGCCCGAGGCGATCCTCGCCGACGTGACCCACCACCTGGCCGAGTCGCAGGGCTACAGCGACTCGCAGGGCATCTACTCGGCGCGCACCGCGGTTGCGCAGTACTACCAGCAGCAGGGGCTGCGCGACTGCGACGTCGAGGACATCTTCATCGGCAACGGCGTCTCGGAGCTGATCTCCCTGGTGCTGCAGGCCTTCGTCGACGACGGCAACGAGATCCTGGTGCCCGCCCCCGACTACCCGCTGTGGACGGGCGCGATCACCTTGTGCGGCGGCAAGCCGGTGCACTATCTGTGCGACGAGGCCAACGAGTGGAACCCCGACCTCGCCGACATCGAGTCGAAGATCACCGAGAACACCCACGCGATCGTGATCATCAACCCCAACAACCCCACGGGTGCGGTCTACAGCAAGGCGATCGTGGAAGGCATGGTCGACATCGCTCGCCGCCACGACCTCGTGGTCTTCGCCGACGAGATCTACGAGAAGATCCTGTTCGACGACGCGGTGCACCACCACGCCGCGAAGGCTGCCGGCAACGACGTGCTGTGCCTGACCTTCAGCGGGCTGTCCAAGGCCTACCGGGTCTGCGGCTACCGCACCGGCTGGGTGATGATCTCCGGCCCGAAGGAGATCGCCGCCGACTTCCTCGAGGGCCTCACCCTGGTCGCCAACATGCGCATGTGTGCCAACGTGCCGGCCCAACACGCGATCCAGACCGCTCTCGGCGGCTACCAGTCGATCGAGGAGCTGATCGTGCCCGGTGGGCGGTTCTACGAGCAGAGCATGCTCGCGCACCGGCTGCTCAACGAGATCCCCGGCGTCTCCTCGGTGAAGCCGCACGGAGCGCTCTACTGCTTCCCGCGTCTCGACCCCGCGGTCTATCCCATCGAGAACGACGAGATGTTCGTGATCGAGCTGCTGCGCGCCAAGAAGATCCTGGTCACCCATGGCACCGGCTTCAACTGGCCGGAGCCGGATCACTTCCGGCTGGTCACCCTCCCGGACGTCGACATGCTCGAGGAGGCGATCGGCCGGATCGCCGACTTCCTCGCGACGCGTCGCTGACCACTAGCCCAGCAGGAGCCGCCCCGTGCGCGACCTCACCTACCCACCCGTCATCCTGACCGCGAAGACCGCGTTCCGGTTGCTGGGGCAGAAGTTCCTGATGTCCGGGACCGACAACGTGCCCCGCACCGGCGGGGTGATGCTGGCCGTCAACCACATCGGCTACGTCGACTTCGTCTACGGCGGCCTGGCTGCGAACCCGTCGGGGCGCAAGGTGCGCTTCATGGCCAAGCGCGAGATCTTCGACAACAAGTTCGGCGGTCCGGTGATGCGGTCGCTGCACCACATCGAGGTCGACCGCGGTGACGGCCTGGCGTCGTACACGACGGCGGTGGACTACCTGAAGAACGGCGAGGCGGTCGGCATCTTTCCCGAGGCCACGATCTCCCGGGCGATGGAGCTCAAGGAGTTCAAGACCGGCGCGGTCCGGATCGCGGCGGAGGCCGGCGTCCCGCTGGTGCCGGTCATCCTCTGGGGCACCCAGCGGATGATGACCAAGGACCACCCCAAGGACTTCTCCCGCGGCAAGACGATCGCCATCCGGGTCGGACCGCCGCTGCACCCCACGGGCGAGGACTCCGTCGCCGAGACGGCTGAGCTGCACCGGGTGATGAGCTCCATGCTCGACGAGACCATCCGCAGCTACCCGCCCGAGGAGCAGCCGCCGGGCTCGTGGTGGCTACCGGCCAGGTACGGCGGCGGCGCACCCACGCTCCAGGAGGCTGCGCTCCTCGACGAGCAGGAGAAGCGGGACCGGGCCGAGCGACGCCGCCAGCGACAAGCCGACAAGTAGTTTTGTCGACATGTCTGCTTAGCAACTTAGCGATGTAGTGGCGAGCAGCTAGATCGGGCGGTCGCTCCGGTTGCGCGGGTCCATCACATCGACGATGCGGCGCAGGTCGTCGAGCGATGCGAACTCGACGGTGATCTTGCCCTTGCGCTGACCGAGGTCGACCTTGACCCGCGTCTCGAGCCGGTCGGACAGCCGGTCGGCGAGCTCGTTCAGGCCGGGTGCGGTGGGCCGGCGACGGACCACTCGCTGTCCGGATCCGCCGGAGTCACCAACGGCCACGATCTCCTCGAGGCCGCGCACGCTGATGCCCTCGGCGACGACTCGCTGCGCCAACCGGTCCTGAAGGTCGGGGTCCTCGATGGCCAGCAGCGATCTGGCGTGGCCGGCCGAGAGTACGCCGGCGGCGACCCGTCGCTGGACCGCCGGGCTCAGCTTGAGCAGCCGCAGGGTGTTGCTGATCTGGGGCCGCGATCGACCGATCCGGCTGGCCAGCTCCTCGTGAGTGCAGGAGAAGTCGTCGAGGAGCTGGGCGTAGGCCGAGGCCTCCTCCAGCGGGTTGAGCTGGGACCGGTGCAGGTTCTCCAGCAGCGCGTCGCGCAGCATGTCGACGTCGTCGGTCTCCCGGACGATCGCCGGGATCGTGGTCAGGCCGGCCTGCTGCGACGCGCGCCAGCGGCGCTCGCCCATCACCAGCTCGAACTGCTCCGGGCCGGTCCGGCGGACCACCACCGGCTGGAGGAGTCCGACCTCCCGGATCGAGTGGACCAGCTCGGCCATCGCCTCCTCGTCGAAGACCTGTCGCGGCTGGACCGCGTTCGGCACTACGTGGGCGATCGGCAGGTCGGCGAAGTAGGCCCCCGCCACCGGGCTGAGCTCGGGCGAGGACTGGTCGGTGGTCGCGCCGTTCGACTCCGGGGTCTCCGACGTGGTGGGGATCAGCGAGCCGAGCCCGCGGCCCAGACCTCGTCGCTGTTGCGGTCGACTCACAGCGGCGCTCCCATGGTGGCGATTTCGCGCGCGGCCTCCAAGTAGCTCAGCGCGCCTGGTGAACCGGGATCGTAGGTCATCACCGTCTGGCCGTAGGACGGTGCCTCGGAGACCCGCACCGAGCGCGGGATCGCGGTCTTGAGCACCTGGTCACCGAAGTGCTTGCGCACCTCCTCGGCCACGTTGGAGGCGAGGCGGGTGCGGGCGTCGTACATCGTGACGAGGATGGTGGTGACGGCCAGGTTGGGGTTCAGGTGCGCGCGGACCATGTCGACGGTCTCGAGGAGCTGGGTGAGACCTTCCAGGGCGTAGTACTCGGCCTGGATCGGGATCATCATCTCGTCGCCAGCCACCAGGGCGTTCACGGTGAGCAGCCCCAGTGACGGCGGGCAGTCGATCAGCACGTAGTCGTAGCGCTCCTCCCCCGCCTCGCTGTGCGAGCCCACCAGGGGATGTCCGGCAACGGCCTTCTTCAGCCGACCCTCGCGGGCCACCACGCTGACCAGCTCGATCTCCGCTCCGGCCAGGTCGATCGTCGCGGGCACCACGAACAGGCCCTCGACGTCCGGGCACTTCTGCACCAGGTCGGCCAGGGGAGCACCATCGGCGAGCGCGTCGTAGATGGACGGGACGCCCCGCCGATGCTCGACGTTCAGCGCCGTCGAGGCATTTCCCTGCGGGTCCAGGTCGATCACCAGCACGCGCTGGCCCAGCTGGGCCAGGCCGGCGGCGATGTTCACCGTGGAGGTGGTCTTGCCGACGCCTCCCTTCTGGTTCGCGACCACGAAGACCCGGGTGGCCTCCGGGCGCGGCATCATCGGCCGCGATGCTGCGTCGGCCCGAGCCAGGACGCTGTGGTGGGCAGCTTGGGCCAGTGGCGTGCTCTCATCGAAGTCCGAGACGACCACGGCAAGGTCTGCCGCGGTCGGCACCCCGAAGGGCGCTCGGAGGCCCGTTTCACGTGAAACATCGTCGTCTGGGTCGGCCGACTCTCCGGTGGTCTCAGAGGCCTCCGCCTGTGGAAAAGTGGTCTGGCCCTGTGGATAACCACGCTCGGAGGGGGTCTGCGGACCGGTGGAAAACTCATCGGTCATCTCGGGTGCCTCCGCTTCTTGGGGATCGATGTTCGGGGTTCGGGGCCCGTCGCGCGACCACCCGCAAGCGGCCAAGATACCCGCGTCGGATCCGCCCAGGTAGCCCGCACGACGGTGGCTGTGAACTCCCCCTCGCCCAGCTCGAGAATCTCGGGCTCGGTGGTGCGCATCCGGGCCACGACGGGCCGAGCATCCAGCACCTCGCTCGCTGCCGATTGCCCCTTCATCGCCACCAGCGCACCCTCCGGAGAGACCAACGGCATCGACCACTCCAGCAGCCGACCCAGCGGTGCCACCGCGCGGGAGGTCACCACGTCGAACTGGGCCTTGCCGTGCAGAGCGTCTGCCCGGCCCCGCGTGACCGTCACGGTCTCCAGACCGAGCTCGGCGACCACTTCCTCCAGGAACGTGGTCCGGCGAAGCAGCGGCTCGACCAAGGTCATCACCACGTCAGGTCGTGCGATCGCCAGCACCAGGCCAGGCAGCCCGGCTCCCGAGCCGACGTCGCAGACGGCCGCTCCCTGCGGAATCACCTGGCCAAGAGCCGCACAGTTGAGCAGGTGCCGCTCCCACAGGCGGGGCGCTTCCCGCGGGCCGATCAGCCCTCGGACGACGCCTTCGGTCGCCAACAGCTCGGCGTACCGCTCCGCCAGCTTCAGGCGGTCCTGCGGAAACGCCCCCCGCGCCGCAGCGGGCGTGGAGGGCGTTTCACGTGAAACATCGGGGTCGCTCAGCTCGGAAGCACCACCACGAAGCGGCGGGGCTCGACGCCCTCGGACTCCGAGCTCAGGCCGGCGGCGGCAACAGCGTCGTGCACGACCTTGCGCTCGAACGGGGTCATCGGGTCCAGCGAGACGGGCTCCCCACTGGCGCGCACCTTCTCCACCATCTCGCTGGCGAGCTCCACCAGCCGCGCCCGCTTCTCGGCCCGGAAGCCGGAAACGTCCAGCATCAACCGGGACCGGTCACCCGTCTCCCGGTAGACCGCCAGCCGGGTCAGCTCCTGGAGCGCGTCGAGCACCTCTCCGTCGCGCCCGACCAGCTGCTGCAGGTCGGCGCCGACGATCGAGACAGCCGCCCGGTCGCCCTCGACGTCGATGTCCAGGTCGCCGTCGAGGTCAGCGATGTCCAGCAGCTCCTCCAGGTAGTCGGCGGCGATGTCGCCCTCCTGCTCGAGGTCCTTGACGCGCACGTCCTCGTCGGGGTCCTGGTCGTCCCCCTCCTGGTCGTCCGCCTCCACATCGACGCTCTCCGACCCGTCGGACTCAGCGATCTCATCGGCGGGTAGGGCTTGGTCCACGACGTCCTCCACGGGGGAGCTGTCGGAGCTCACTTGGTGCCTCCTCGGTTCTTCTTCTTCGGTGTGTTCGGGTTGCCCGGGCTGTTGCCACCGGGTTTGGCGCGCTGGGCGCGGGTCTGCTTCTTCGGCTGCTGGCGTACGGCGGGGCGGCGCTCCACCGTCTCCTCGGGCGCTGCCTCGACGGTGCCGGCGACCGTGGCGACGCCGCCGTGGCGGGCGGCCTTCGCCTTGTCGCGGTCCTCCTTGGCCTGGTGCGCCGGAGTGCCGGGGGCCGGGTTGTTGCGGATCACGTAGAACTGCTGGCCCATCGTCCACAGGTTCGAGGTGGTCCAGTAGAGGAGCACGCCGATCGGGAACGCCACGCCACCGAGGCCGAACGCCACCGGCAGGACGTAGAGGAGGATCTTCTGCTGCTGGGCGTAGGGGCCGGTCAGGGCGTCGGCCGGCATGTTCTTGCGCATCAGCTGGCGCTGGGTGGTGAAGGTGGTGGCGGTCATCGCCAGCACCAGGATCGCGGCCACGATCATCACCCCGACGTGCGGGTTCTCCGTGGACCAGGGGCCGGAGTTCCAGAAGGTGTCCGAGATCGGGATCTGACCGAAGATCTCGGCATGGCCGAACTCCGTGGCCTTCGCGTTGGTCAGGAAGCCGCGGCCGGAGTCGTTCTTCGCCGCCTGGTCGAGCAGTCGGAACAGGGCGAAGAAGATCGGCATCTGCAGCAGGATCGGCAGGCAGGACGCGAACGGGTTGGTGCCCGCGTCCTTGTAGAGCTTCATCGTCTCTTCGGCCAGCTTCTGCCGGTCGTGGCCGAACTTCTTCTGCAGCTCCTTCACCTTGGGCTGGATCAGCTGCATGTTGCGGCTCGACTTGATCTGCTTGACGAACAGCGGGATCAGGCAGATCCGGATCACCAGGGTCAGGCCGATGATCGACAGCGCCCAGCTCAGACCACCCTTGGGGTCGAGCCCGATGGTCTCGAAGAGCTTGTGCCAGCCGAGCATGATCGCCGAGATGGCGTAGTAGAGCGGCGTCATGATGAAGCTGCCGATGTCGCCGAAGACTCCCACTGGTCAGGCTCCTTGGTGGTGGTGGTTCGAGGTGGTGACGCCGCCAGTGCGGGCACGGGTGCGGCGAGGAGGGACATGGTCGACGCCGCCGGCGGCCCACGGGTGACAGCGGGCGAGCCTCCGGACAGCCAGCCAGCTGCCCTTGATGCTGCCGTGCTCACGCACAGCGTCGAGGGCGTACTGCGAACAGGACGGGTAGTAGCGGCAGACCTGACCGTAGAGCGGACTGATGACTGCGCGGTAGGCCTTGAGCAATCCGATCAGTACGTACTTCATCCGCGTCCCCCCTCCAGGCAACGGCCGAGATCGGCCCGCAGTTCCGCGGACGACGCGGACCCTGCCCGAGGCAGCGCTCGCACCACGAGCACCCCCGCAGCGGGCAGGAGAGAGATCTGCTCCCGGACCAGGGGGCGGAGACGGCGCTTCACGCGGTTGCGGATCACGGCATTGCCCACGGCCTTGCTGACCACGAACCCGACCCGGACGGGAGCGTCTTCGCCCGCGCCCCCAGCAAGGAGATGGGTGACGAGGGTGCTGCTCGACGCCCGGCGGCCCCTGCGGGCCGCCTGGCGGAAGACATCTGCGTCGGTGAGCCGGTGAACCGCGGGCAGCACGGGGTCAGACCGACACGGCCGGACCGGTGAGCAAGACCTGCGACCGGTCTCAGACGGCCAGGCTCTTGCGGCCCTTGCGGCGGCGGCCGGACAGGATCGCCCGGCCGGCGCGGGTGCGCATGCGCAGACGGAAGCCGTGCGTCTTGTGCCGACGACGGTTGTTGGGCTGATACGTTCGCTTGCTCACGACACTGTTTCCTTAATGCTCAGGGATCCACCGGGCCCGTTGATGAGAGCACTGGCGACAGCTACTCACGATCGGCTGGCACCGCCCACCCACGCAGGTGCGTGGACATGCGGCACCCGTCGAGCAACCCAGGTGACCGGCCAACGGTACGCGGTGGCGCTCGACAGGGTCAAACCCGGGAGCTCCCCGTCCGGCGAGTCGGCTGGACAGCGAGAACATTCCCTCGCCTGGCCTGTGGATGAAGGGTTGCCCGAGCAGTCCGCGGGGGGTTAAGTTCGCAGCCAACGAGGTTCCCCGCCATCGCGGAGATCCACCGGGACAGCAGGTCGTGTGACCCCCGCCACAAGAGGCGGAAAAGGGCGTCTGACCTGCGGAAACACTTCCCAGATGGGGCTCTGGATGTGTCTCGGACCGGCTCTGTCCACAGCATCGGAGCCGGGTTCACAACCTGTGGACAAACTTGTGGATCAAATCGGCGGGCTGCCCGGCCAGGGTAGATCCGCCACGGCCCCCTGAAAGGCGGAGGGAACCGGTGGAACAGCCCGTGCCCGAACCGAAGTCCGACGTGAACGAGTCGCTCGAGCAGGCCTGGCGAGGGGTCGTCGACGACCTCAAACCACATCAGCAGGCCTGGCTGCGCGAGAGCGAACCGGTGACGCTGCATGAGAGCACCGCCATCATCGCGGTGCCCAACGACTTCACCCGGTCGCAGCTCGAGGGCCGGCTCCGCGGGCAGCTCGAGGATGCGCTCACCGAGCGCTTCGCCCGCGAGATCCGGATCGCGGTCACCGTGAGTGCGGCCCTGGACCCCGCTCCGCCGGTCGCGCCCGCACCAGAGGCTCCACACATCGATGAAGTGATCAATCCACCAATCGATATGTCGATAAGTAGCCAGATCGACCCGCTGCCACCGGGCCCGCCCGTCGACCACATCGGCCTCGGCTCCGACCATCAGCAGCACTTGAAGCCTTCGGCGCTGGAGACCCGGCTCAACCCGAAGTACACCTTCGAGACCTTCGTCATCGGCTCGTCCAACCGCTTCCCCCACGCGGCGGCCGTGGCCGTGGCCGAGGCGCCGGGCAAGGCGTACAACCCCCTGCTGGTCTACGGCGAGTCCGGACTCGGCAAGACCCACCTCCTGCACGCGATCGGTCACTACGTGCGCAGCCTCTACACCGGCGCCAAGGTGCGCTACGTGTCCAGCGAGGAGTTCACCAACGAGTTCATCAACGCGATCCGCGACGACCGGCAGGACCGGTTCAAGAGGCGTTACCGCGACGTCGACGTGCTGCTCATCGACGACATCCAGTTCTTGGAGGGGAAGACCCAGACCCAGGAGGAGTTCTTCCACACCTTCAACACGCTCCACAACGCGAACAAGCAGATCGTGCTGACCTCCGACCGACCGCCCAAGCGGCTCGAGGCGCTCGAGGACCGGCTGCGCAACAGGTTCGAGTGGGGCCTGATCACCGACGTCCAGCCTCCCGACCTCGAGACCCGGATCGCCATCCTGCGCAAGAAGGCCGCGATGGACCGGCTCACCGCGCCGCCGGACGTGCTGGAGTTCATCGCCTCGAAGATCCAGACCAACATCCGCGAGCTCGAGGGAGCACTGATCCGGGTCACGGCCTTCGCCAACCTCAACCGCCAGGAGGTCGACATGACCCTGGCCGAGATCGTGCTGAAGGACCTGATCCCCGAAGGCGGCGAGCCCGAGATCACCGCATCGCTGATCATCGCCCAGACCGCGGCGTACTTCGGACTCTCGATCGACGAGCTGACCGGACCCAGCCGCGGCCGGCACCTGGTGATGGCCCGGCAGATCGCGATGTACCTGTGCCGCGAGCTCACCGATCTCTCTCTCCCGAAGATCGGTGCCCAGTTCGGCAACCGCGACCACACGACGGTGATGTACGCCGACCGCAAGATCAACCAGCTGCTCGCCGAGCGCCGGGCTGTCTTCAACCAGGTCAGTGAGCTCACCAACCGCGTGAAGATGCAGGCGCGGCAATCCTGAGCTGCTCCTCACCTGCTGGTCCGCAACGCCTGTGGACGACACGCTGCTCGCAGGTGCGAACTACACGGGGAGGATCTGTGGAGGCTGTGCACAGCGCTCCCCAGGCCCGGCGTCGTTCCACAACCGGCGCCCGCTCGGTCCTCGCACTCCACAGCTTCGTGCACCGCTGCTCAAGCCTCTGACCTGCGCCAACCGGTGTCATCCACAGTTTCCACCGACGCTACGACTACGACTCATCTCTACATAGGTCGATGAACCGCCAACATCACTCCGCGCACCCCACTGTGGACAAGTCACCCCGCGTGGCAGGATTCGTCTCCCACCACCAGTGTCTCGCCCCACCGAAGGACCTGCCGTGAAGTTTCGTGTCGACCGCGATGTGCTCGCCGATGCCGTCGCCTGGGCTGCCCGCAGCCTTCCGGTCCGGCCCAGTGCTCCGGTGCTCGCCGGCTTGCTGATCGAGGCCAATCACGAAGGCCTGGTGCTCTCCAGCTTCGACTACGAGACGTCGGCGCGGGCCACCCTCAGCGCCGAGGTGGCCGACGAGGGTCGAGCCCTGGTCAGCGGCCGGTTGCTCGCCGACATCTGTCGGAGCCTGCCGGCCAAGCCGGTGGAGATGACGATCGACGGCGCCCGGGTCTCGCTGACCTGTGGTTCGGCGAGGTTCTCCCTGCAGACGCTGCCGGTCGAGGACTACCCGACGATCCCGCAGATGCCGACCGCGACCGGCACCGTGCCGAGCGAGTCGTTCGCGCACGCCGTCGCCCAGGCCGTGACCGCCGCCGGCCGCGACGACATGCTGCCCGTGCTCACCGGCGTGCGGCTCGAGATCGACGGCTCCACCATCTCCCTGCTGGCCACCGACCGCTTCCGCCTCTCGCAGCGCGAGCTCGGTTGGTCGCCCAACACTCCCGACGACACCCTCGCCGCGCTGGTGCCGGCGAAGGTGCTCGGTGACACCGCCAAGTCGCTCACCGCCGGCACCGAGGTGACGATCGCCCTGTCGACCAGCGGTTCCGGCGAGGGACTGATCGGGTTCGAGGGCACCGGCCCCGGCGGCGTACGCCGGACCACGACGCGGCTGCTCGACGGCGAGTTCCCCAAGGTGCGCAGCCTGTTCCCGGCCGAGAAGCTGACCACGGCCAAGGTCGACAAGGCCGCGCTGATCGAGTCGGTGAAGCGCGTGTCCCTGGTGGCCGAGCGCAACACGGCGGTGCAGCTGGCGTTCAGCGACGGCGTGCTCACCCTCGACGCGGGGTCGGGTGACGAGGCCCAGGCCTCGGAGTCGATCGAGGCGATCATCGAGGGCGAGGACATCACCACCGGCTTCAACCCGCAGTTCCTGCTCGACGGCCTGACCGCCATCGACGAAGCAGTCGTCGAGCTGGCCTTCACCCAGGCCTCCAAGCCGGTCGTGCTCAGCGGCGCGGTCGAGGACGGCGGCGAGGACTCCGGGTTCCGCTACCTGCTGATGCCCCGACGCCTGCTTTCGTAGTGTCGTGCGTGTGAAGTCCTGTGGTGCTCGGCGTGCTCAGGGTGCGTGCATCGCGAGGCGGCGGAGCGCCGGACTGGCAGCGTCAATTCAAGCGATCGACAACGAAGTGAGGTGCGTGTCATGTGTGCGCGAAGCGCACACGACTTTGCACGCACGGCACTAAGGCCTGCTTCACTTCTGGGTAAGCACGCCAGCGCAGGAGGAAACGGATGCACATCGGACTCGTCGGGCTCGGGAAGATGGGCGGCAACATGCGCACCCGCATGAGCGAGCGCGGGGTGACCGTGGTCGGCTACGACCGCAACCCCGAGCTCGCTGATGTCGACAGCCTGGCGGCGCTGGTCGAGGCGCTGCCCGACTCCCCCAAGGTGGTCTGGGTGATGGTGCCGGCCGGCGATCCCACCCGCGAGACGATCCGCGAGCTCGGCGACCTTCTCGGCGAGGGCGACCTGGTGGTCGACGGCGGCAACTCCAAGTACACCGACGACCAGCTCAACGCCGCGATGCTCGGCGAGAAGGGCATCGGCTTCGTCGACTGCGGCGTCTCCGGCGGGGTCTGGGGTTTGAAGAACGGCTACGCACTGATGTGCGGCGGCTCCGACGACGACGTCGCCAAGGTGCAGCCGGCCTTCGACGCGCTCCGGCCCGAGGGTGACTCCGGCTTCGTGCACGCCGGCCAGCAGCCCGGCGCCGGGCACTTCGCGAAGATGGTTCACAACGGCATCGAGTACGCCATCATGCAGTCGTACGCCGAGGGCTTCGAGCTCCTCGAGGCGACCGACCTCGTCGACAACGTGGTGGACGTCTTCGACTCGTGGCGCGAGGGCACCGTGATCCGCTCGTGGCTGCTCGACCTGCTGGTGGAGGCGCTGCGTGACGACACCCACCTCGAGAAGCTGCGGGGCTACGCCGACGACTCGGGCGAGGGTCGCTGGACCGTCGAGGCAGCGATCGAGAACGCCGTACCGATGAACGTCATCGCCGCCTCGCTCTTCGCCCGCTTCACCTCACGCCAGGACGACAGCCCGGCGATGAAGGCGATCGCCGCCATGCGCAACCAGTTCGGCGGGCACGCCGTGCACACGCCGCCGCCCCCCGGCGGCGAGGCGAACCCGGGCTAGCGAAGCGGTCGTCCGTCGGAGTCGGTCATCTTGCGGATCGCGACCAGGATGATGTCGATGATCGTCCAGATGCCGAGGCCGCCACACGTGAGCAGCTTGGCCACACCGAGACCGGTGTAGCCGAGGTAGAACCGGTCGACGCCGAAGCTGCCCAGCAGGATCGAGAGCAGCAGCGTGGTCAGCCACTCCTTCGTCGAGAACAGGCCCGGCACCTCGCGGGCGGCGAACCAGGCGGGGCTGCTGCCCGAGCGGACCATGGTGTCGGCCTTGACCTGTTGGTTCTGCACCATCCCGGCGAGCTGGTTGACGTCCATGGGGCCGTACTCCTGGCCCATGACCGAGACGTAGAAGGGGCCGGTCGGCGCGGCGTAGCCCTGGGCGGCGTAGCCGGGAGCCCCACCGGCCGGGGGCTGTCCGTACTGCGGCGGCGCGCCGTAGGGGTTCTCGGCAGGTGGCGGACCGGCGGGCGGCGGGGGCGCGGACGAGCTCGGGTCGGCGGGCTGCTCGGGCTCGGCACCGGAAGCTGGGTCGTACGGAGGTTGAGTCATGGGGCGAGCGTAGACTGCCGCGGCCTCCCCAGATGTCCGAAGAGCCCGCCGACCGAGCCCGAACCGGGTGCCCTCTTGTATGTGTCCCACCTGACCCTCCACAACTTCAGGTCGTACGCCGATGTCGACGTGTCCCTGGAGGCCGGCGTCACCGCTTTCATCGGCCGCAACGGACAGGGCAAGACCAACCTGGTCGAGGCCATCGACTACCTCTCCCGGCTCTCGTCGCACCGCGTCGCCACCGACGCGCCGCTGGTGCGGGCCGGCAGCGACCAGGCGATCGTGCGGGCAGCGGTGGTCAAGGACGGACGCACCGCGGTGCTCGAGGTCGAGCTGAACCCCGGCCGGGCCAACCGGGGACGAATCAACAAGTCGACATTGCCGAAGGTGCGCGAGCTGGTCGGGCTGGTGCGCACCGTCATCTTCTCGCCCGAGGACCTGACCCTGGTCAAGGGTGACCCGGGCGATCGGCGCCGGTTCCTCGACGACCTGCTGGTGCTGCGCACGCCGCGGCTCGCCGGCACCCGCGCCGACTACGACCGCGTGCTCAAGCAGCGCAACTCGCTGCTGAAGTCGGCGCGCTACGGCAACCGCCAGTCGGCTCTCGCGACGCTCGGCGTCTGGGACGCGAACCTCGCCCGGGTCGGCGCCGAGCTGCTCGACGAGCGGCTGCGGCTGGTGGCCGAGCTGCGCCCCTACGTCGGCCGCGCCTACGAGACCGTGGCTCGCGGTGCCGGTCGCGACGACGCGAAGATCGACTACCGGTCCTCGATCCCGGCCCTCGCCGAGCTCGACGAGCTCCCGGACCGTGCCGCCCTCACCGACGCGCTGATGGCCGAGGTCGAACGCCGTCGCGACGACGAGCTGGACCGCGGGATCTCCCTGGTCGGTCCGCATCGCGACGAGCTGTTGCTGGCGCTCGGCGACCTGCCGGCGAAGGGCTACGCGTCGCACGGTGAGTCGTGGTCGCTGGCGCTGGCGCTGCGGCTCGCGTCGTTCGACCTGTTGCGCGATGACGGCGACGACCCGATCCTGATCCTGGACGACGTCTTCGCCGAGCTCGACACCGAGCGCCGTCGCCAGCTCGCCGAGCTGGTGGCCGGGGCCGAGCAGGTGCTGGTCACCGCGGCGGTGGCGGCCGACGTACCGGAAGTGCTGGCAGGTGTCCGCTATCTCGTGGGCGACGGGGAGGTGACGCGTGACTGACGACGAGACTCCCTCCGCCGAGTCCGCTGCCGAGTCCGCTGCCGAGTCCGCGCCCGAGCCGCACCACGACGACGGCCTCGACCTGGCCAAGGCGCTGACCCGGGCGACCGCCGGCGCGACGCCGAAGCAGCGCGCGCGCTACCGCAACAAGGACCGACCCCAGGGCTCGTCGTCGAGAACCAGCCGGGTCAGCGGCGCGCACCCCGACGACCGCGACCCGCAGCTGCTCGAGTCGGTCGTCTCGCGGTTGGTCGACGACCACGGCTGGGAGCTCGACCTGCGCATGCGCGGGGTCTTCGCACGCTGGCCGGAGCTCGTCGGCGACGAGGTCGCGCTGCACTGCACGCCCGAGACCTTCACCGAGGGCAAGCTCGTGGTGCGCACCGACTCGACCGCCTGGGCCACCCAGCTGCGGCTCCTCTCCCCCACCGTCGTACGCCGGCTCAACGAGGAGCTGGGTCACGACACCGTCACCCTGATCGAGGTGCTGGGTCCGCACCTGCCGAACTGGAAGAAGGGGCTGCGGTCCTCCCGCGACGGCCGCGGCCCGCGCGACACCTACGGGTGATCGATCTGCCGATCTGCGGGCCGTTTCGCCGTACCGGCCCCCAGCGGACCCCCTGCGCGGCGCTCCGAGGCGGGGTTCCGCGCCGCTGAGAGCGTGATTTGACCGCTCATCCCCCCATTCCTGTGGATGGGTGCGTGGTTCTGGGCCTTCTGGGCGCTATCATGGACATCGGTCGCCAGCGCCGGTGAGGCCCCCAACGCCACCCCAGTTCTGCGACCTTCTGCATGTCTACGCAAGGTGCAGCCGCCCCAGTAAGAGTGAAGAGGTCTGCGTGTCCGAGGAGCAAGCTCTGGTCCCCCCGTCCGACACCGACAACGGTGACTACGACGCTTCCGCGATCCAGGTCCTCGAGGGACTCGAAGCCGTCCGCAAACGGCCGGGCATGTACATCGGCTCGACCGGTGCGCGCGGCCTGCACCACCTGATCTGGGAGGTCGTGGACAACGCGGTCGACGAGTCGCTGGCCGGCTACTGCGACCGCATCGTGCTGACCCTGCAGGCCGACGGCGGCATCCGCGTCGAGGACAACGGCCGCGGCATCCCGACCGACACCGCACCCGGCCAGGAGCTGCCGGCGCTGACCATGGCGCTGACGCTCCTCCACGCCGGCGGCAAGTTCGGCGGCGGCGGCTACAAGGTGTCCGGTGGTCTGCACGGCGTCGGCATCTCGGTGGTCAACGCCCTGTCCACCACGGTGATCGCGGAGGTGCGCAACCGCGGGCACGAGTGGCGCCAGACGTTCTCGGTCGGCGTGCCCGACGGCGAGCTCGAGCAGGTGCGCCCGATGGAGCCCGGCGAGAGCACCGGCACCACGATCACCTACTACGCCTCCGACGACATCTTCGAGACCACGGCGTACTCCCTGGAGACGATCACCAGCCGGATCCGCGAGATGGCCTTCCTCAACAAGGGCCTCGAGATCGTGATCCGCGACGAGCGGCCCGAGGCCGAGGAGCTCGTCGAGGCCGTGCACGACGGCACCATCGACAACGAGGTCGACGCCTCCGGTGCCGACGCGATCCACAAGGGCGACGCCGGCGGCGCGGAGCAGGTCTTCAAGTACGAGCGCGGCCTGGTCGACTACGTCGAGCACCTCAACCGCAGCAAGCAGGTCGCCAACCCCTCGGTGATCAACTTCGAGGCCGAGACCGTCACCGACGACAACACGATGAGCCTCGAGCTCGCGATGCAGTGGAACACGTCGTACGCCGAGTCGGTGCACACCTTCGCCAACACCATCAACACCCACGAGGGCGGCACCCACGAAGAGGGCTTCCGCGCGGCGCTCACCTCCCTGGTCAACCACTGGGGCGAGGAGTGGGGCCTGATCAAGAAGCCCGAGGACCGGGTCAAGGGCGACGACATCCGCGAGGGCCTGACCGCGATCATCTCGATCAAGCTGGCCGAGCCGCAGTTCGAGGGTCAGACCAAGACCAAGCTCGGCAACACCGAGGCCAAGGGCTTCACCCAGAAGATCGTCAACGACCAGCTGGGTGCGTGGTTCGAGCAGAACCCCGCCGAGGGACGCGACATCGTGCGCAAGTCGCAGGCCGCGGCCCAGGCCCGGATGGCTGCCCGCAAGGCGCGCGACCTGGCCCGCTCGCGCAAGGGTCTGCTCGGCGGTGGCGGACTGCCCGGCAAGCTGTCGGACTGCCAGTCGACCAACCCCGAGGAGTGCGAGGTCTTCATCGTCGAGGGCGACTCGGCCGGTGGCTCCGCGCGCCAGGGACGCGACCCGCGCATCCAGGCGATCCTCCCGATCCGCGGCAAGATCCTCAACGTCGAGAAGGCCCGCCTCGACAAGGTGCTGGGCAACGCCGAGGTGCAGTCGATCATCTCCGCGCTCGGCACCGGCATCCAGGAGGAGTTCGACCTCGACAAGCTGCGCTACCACAAGGTCGTGCTGATGGCCGACGCCGATGTCGACGGCCACCACATCAACACCCTGCTGCTGACGCTGCTGTTCCGGTTCATGCGGCCGCTGATCGACCACGGCCACGTCTACATGGCCCAGCCCCCGCTCTACCGGCTGCGCTGGAACAAGCCGGCCGAGCACGAGTTCGTCTACTCCGACTCCGAGCGCGACGCCCTGCTGCGCGAGGGTCAGGCCGCGGGCAAGAAGCTGCCCAAGGAGAACCCCGTCCAGCGCTACAAGGGCCTCGGCGAGATGAACGCCAAGGAGCTGTGGGAGACCACGATGGACCCCGACCAGCGGCTGATGCTGCAGGTCACCCTCGACGACGCGGCGCACGCCGACGAGATCTTCTCGATCCTGATGGGCGAGGACGTCGAGCAGCGCCGGTCCTTCATCCAGCGCAACGCCAAGGACGTCCGCTTCCTGGATATCTAGGTATCTAGTGATAATCCGTAGATTTGTCTAGAACCACCGAGCCACTGCACGGAAGAGAGCAATCGTGACCGAGACCCCCTTGGGACCCGGCGGCCGCGTCGAGCCGGTCGAGCTGCAGACGTCGATGCAGCGGGCCTACATCGACTACGCCATGGCCGTCATCGTCGGCCGGGCGCTGCCCGACGTACGCGACGGGCTGAAGCCGGTGCACCGGCGCGTGCTCTATGCGATGTACGACGGCGGCTACCGCCCCGACCGCGGCTTCTCGAAGTGCTCGCGCGTGGTCGGCGACGTGATGGGTCAGTACCACCCGCACGGCGACACCGCGATCTACGACACCCTGGTCCGCCTCGCGCAGCCCTGGGTGATGCGCGCGCCGCTCATCCACGGCCAGGGCAACTTCGGCTCGCCGGGCAACGACTCGGCCGCGGCGATGCGATACACCGAGTGCCGGATGGCGCCGCTGGCGCTCGAGATGGTCCGCGACATCACCGAGGACACCGTCGACTTCCAGCCCAACTACGACGGCCGCTCCGAGGAGCCGACGGTGCTCCCGTCGCGCTACCCGAACCTGCTGGTCAACGGCTCGGCCGGCATCGCGGTCGGCATGGCCACCAGCATCCCGCCGCACAACCTGATCGAGGTGGCCGAGGGCGCGAAGTGGGCGCTCGAGCACCCCGACGCCACCCGCGAGGAGCTGCAGGACGCCCTGATCGAGCGGATCAAGGGACCCGACTTCCCCAACGGCGCGCTGATCGTCGGTCGCGAGGGCATCGAGCAGGCCTACCGCACCGGCCGCGGCTCGATCACCCAGCGCGCGGTGATCGAGATCGACGAGGACGCCAAGGGCCGCACCTGCCTGGTGATCACCGAGCTGCCCTACATGGTCAACCCCGACAACCTCGCGCTGAAGATCGCCGAGCTCGCCGACTCCGGCCGCGTGCAGGGCATCGCCGACGTGCGTGACGACACCTCCGACCGCACCGGCCAGCGCCTGGTCGTCGTGCTGAAGCGCGACGGCGTCGCGCGGGTGGTGCTCAACAACCTGCTCAAGCACACCGAGCTGCAGACCAACTTCAGCGCCAACATGCTGGCCCTGGTCGACGGCGTGCCGCGCACGCTGAGCATCGACCAGTTCATCAGCAACTGGGTCGACCCACCAGATCGAGGTCATCCAGCGGCGTACGGCGTACCGCCTGCGCAAGGCCGAGGAGGACGCCCACATCCAGCGCGGCCTGGTCAAGGCGCTCGACCAGCTCGACGAGGTGATCGCGCTGATCCGGCGCTCGCCCGACGTCGACGACGCCCGCGACGGGCCTGATCGCAGCTGCTCGACATCGACGAGCTGCAGGCGACCGCGATCCTCGACATGCAGCTGCGCTCGCTCGCGGCCCTGCAGCGCCAGAAGATCATCGACGACCTGGCCGAGATCGAGCGGATCATCGCCGACCTCGAGGACATCCTGGCCAACGACGCCACGCCAGCGGCAGATCGTCGGCGACGAGCTGGCCGAGATCGTGGAGAAGCACGGCAACGAGCGGCGTACCCAGATCATCGCGGCCGACGGCGACCTCTCGATGGAGGACCTGATCCCCGACGAGGAGCTGGTCGTCTCCATCACCCGCGGCGGCTACGCGAAGCGCACCCGCTCGGACCAGTACCGCAGCCAGAAGCGCGGCGGCAAGGGAGTGCGCGGCGCGACCCTGCGCGGCGACGACGTGGTCGAGCACTTCATCGCGACCACCAACCACCACTGGATCCTGTTCTTCACCACCGCCGGTCGGGTCTACCGCACCAAGGCCTACAACCTCCCCGAGGCCCAGCGCGACGCCAAGGGCGGACACGTCGCCGGGTCTGCTCAGCTTCCAGCCCGACGAGTCGATCGCGCAGGTGCTGGCGATCCGCGACTACGAGCAGGCGCCCTACCTGGTGCTGGCCACCCGCAACGGTCTGGTCAAGAAGACCCGCCTGGGCGACTACAACAGCCCGCGCCAGGCCGGCGTGATCGCGATCAACTTCCGCGAGGACGACGACGAGCTGATCGGCGCCGAGCTGGTCAACGCCGACGACGACATCCTGCTGGTCTCGCGCAAGGGCTCGGCGATCCGCTTCCGTGCCGACGACGCGCAGCTGCGGCCGATGGGCCGGGCGACGTCCGGTGTCTCCGGCATGAAGTTCCGCACCAAGGACGACGCGGTGCTGTCGATGTCGGTGATCCGGGCCGCCCAGATCGCGGTCGAGGACGCCGACGAGGCCGACGTCGAGGAGAGCGGCGAGAAGGTGCAGTACGTCTTCACCATCACCGACGGCGGCTTCGCCAAGCGCTCGCGGATCAGCGAGTACCGCACCACCAACCGCGGCGGCCTCGGCGTACGCGCGATGGCGCTGACCAACGAGGACCGCGGCGGCCTGGTCGGTGGCTTCATCGTCGAGGACGGCGACGAGGTGCTGTCGATCACCCAGAACGGTCAGGTCGTACGCAGCCCGATCAACGAGGACTTCCGGCCCACCGGCCGCTCGACCATGGGGGTGAAGTTCGTGACGCCCAAGGAGGGTGACGCGGTCGCCGTCGTGGCTCGCTCGGTGGAGGCGAAGGTGGTCGACGAGGTGGCCGACGGCGAACCGGCCGACGAGGCTGCCGACCGAGGACGACCAGACCACTACCACGGACGAGACGGAAGTTTCGCCTGATCAGGACCCGGATGTCACAATCGAAGGGTCCGCGACCGACTCCGATGAGTCGGACGCCAGTGATCCAGGTGACCAAGGGGACAGTGAAGGCTGATGACAGAGCGCTCGGCAGACACGACGTCGCCCCGCCGTCCCCTCCCTCCGCCGCCGGCCGGACCGCCCCCGTCGGGTCCGCCGCCGAAGACTCCGCCCCCGAAGTCGCCCCCGAAGTCGCCGCCGAAGGCGGGCACGGAGGCCCGTCGCCGAGGAGACCGCGGTCAAGCCGACGCTGGCCGAGCGCATCCAGGCCAAGCTGACCACCGCGACTGAGGAGCACCAGGCCAACGCCGACCCCAACGGCACCGCGCCGCCGGCCAAGAAGCCGGCGAAGAAGCCGGCCGCCAAGCCGGCCCCGCAGAGCCGCGGTCCGCGCCGGGCCCGGCTCCGGCTGACCCGGGTCGACCCGTGGTCGGTGATGAAGTCGGCGTTCCTGCTGTCGATCGCCTTCGGCGTGGTCACGGTCGTCGCGGTCGCGATGGTGTGGACGGTGCTCGACGGCGCCGGCGTCTGGACCTCGATCAACGAGACCGTCCGGGAGACCATCGGCGGCAACGACATCGCGGACTTCGACATCGAGAACTACCTCGGCACCTCGCGCGTGCTCGGTTTCACGATGCTGGTCGCGGCCGTCGACGTCGTACTCCTCACCGCGGTCGCCACCCTCGGCGCGTTCCTCTACAACATGTCGGCCGCCCTGCTCGGCGGCATCGAAGTGACGCTGGCCGAGGACAACCACTGAGGGCTTGCTGATTTCCTGCCCTCCTCGGGGGTGAGGTAATGTTCCGCGCTGGCAGTCCTCGCGGACGCCGTGTTTCCCGGGCCTATAGCTCAGACGGTTAGAGCGCTTCCCTGATAAGGAAGAGGTCAGAGGTTCAAGTCCTCTTAGGCCCACCACCACCCGATTCTCGACACCCTCTGGGAGATCCGATGAAGAAGTTCCTGCTGGTCGTCCTGGCCGCCGTCGGCGCCGTCGTCCTGAACAAGAAGCTCAACGAGGGCAAGCAGTGAAGAAGCTCCTGCTGCTCGCACTCGCCGCCGCCGGCGCCGTCTTCGCCAAGAAGAAGATCGACGAGGGCAAGGCCGAGCAGGCCCTCTGGGCCGAGGCGACCGACACCGTCGAGAAGAACTGACCGCAGTCACCACCCAGTCGTACTGGGGGCCTTGGCGCAATTGGTAGCGCACCTGCTTTGCAAGCAGGGGGTTAGGGGTTCGAGTCCCCTAGGCTCCACCAACCTGTCGTGAGATGTGGCCGGCTTCGCCGTGCCGCCTCACCCGAGGTGGCAGACTCTGCCCGTGAGGTCATGGGGAGGGGCGCTGGTCGCGACCGCGCTCGCTGTCGCCCTCGCCGGATGTTCCGATGACTCGGATCCGACGGACGCGCCGTCCGTCGATGCGATCCAGACCAGCATTCCGACGTACGACGCGACGGCCGAGGCCAGCCAGGCGGTGCTGTCGTTGGTGCCGACCGCAGCGGTGGACCTGACGGTCACCGACTTCGACCAGGTCCGGCTGCAGCTCGGGGTTCCCGACCTCACGGGGGCCGACCCGCAGAGGTTCCGCGACGCGTTCTGGAAGGACGCGCAGACGCAGGCTCCGCTGCTGCTGGGGGGGATGCTGCGGGAGGTCGACGAGGAGCTCGAGAGCGCGTTCGGCTGGTCACAGGACGACGTGGCGTGGGAGGCGCACTTCGGTGGGCCGGAGGGCACCGGCTGGGTCCTAAAGATCCGCGAGGACCTGCCCATGGGCGACATCATCCGCGCGGTCGACGCCGGGGTCGGACCGTTGGCCGGGGCCGAGGTGCGCGGCGAGGATCACCTGGTGGTCAGCAACGTGGCCGCCGACGCCGGCGAGAGCTGGGCGGCCGATCCCGAGCTGCTGGCGCTGGTCGGTACGCCGGGGTCCTCGACGTACGTGACACGCGACTGCATCCCGTTCAACGACATCTTCGGTGTGGGCGTGCGAGAGGAGCTGGCTCCGACGCCGGCCGCGGACGTGGCGCGCGTCGACGAGCTGGGTCCGTTCTCGGTCACCTTCGGCGGCGAGCTCGCGACGGTGCGGCTCGGCCCCGCTCGCTCGGACGTCTTCGACCGGATGCGGCTGCCGGAGACCCTGCCGGAGACCGACCCGGAGTTCGGGCTGGGCTACCAGCGCCCGGCGGCCGACCCCCAGGGCGGTCGGATCGGCTGGAACCTCGGTGACCCGGTGGTCGCGGCGCAGCTGGCCCTGGAGAAGAAGCTGCCGTTCGCGATCTGCGCGGACTAGCGTCAGAGACCTTCGGCGGCGTGGAGGCTCCGCACCGTTGGCGAGGTCTTCACCGTCGCGGCGTCGGGGTAGGTGCCGAACAGCCGGTCGGCGGTGCCGGCGCTGGTGACGGTGAACCAGTAGTGCTCGTTCTTGTAGTGGTGGAGCCGGTGGTTGCGCCAGACCGAGCGGTACCAACGGCTCTTCGGCCGGTAGTCGCTGTGCACGAGGTAGTGGGTCCACTCGTAGCCGAACTTGATGCCGTAGACCGACACCAGCAGCGTCAGCATGCTGGACGTGGTCGGCGTGAAGAGCCAGGCCTCGACGACGTACAACGGAAGCAGCCAGACCAACGCCTTCCACGGGATGAACACCAGCGGGATGTCGCGCGGGTCGGCGTGGTGGGCGCGGTGCTCGCGAGCGAGCAGGGAGTCGATCTTGACCGGCCCGACCTTGCGCGGGCGCCAGTGCAGGATGATCACGTGGATCACCCACTCGATCACCGGGAAGAGCGCGATCAGGCCGACCGGGATGGCGAGCTCCCACCAGGAGCCGCCACCGACGACGATGCGGGCGACGATCGCCCCGACCAGGAACGTCGAGATCATGAACGGGCTCGGATGGCTCCAGAACGACGTCCACGCCTGGCCCAGCGAGACGTTCGTACGCCGCCCTGGACCGGCAGCGCCGGTGATCCGGTCCTCGTCCTTGGCGAGCCGCTCCGCGGCCATGGTCTCGATTTCTGGGCTGACCTTCGTCATCAGCTCGTCTCCACTGCGTCCAGTGCTGCCAGGGCAGCGATCAGGTTGTCGGTGGCCGGGCGGAGCACCCGTTCGGCAGCAGCCCGGGCGGTGTCGGGGTCGCCGGCGCCGATGGCGGCAGTGAGCACGCGGTAGGCCTCGACCTGGCCGACCTCCTCGGCCATCGCCGCGGCAAGGGCTTCCAGCGCGGGCTCGTACGCAGCCCGCAGGCTGTTGAACATCAGCCGGAAGACCAGCGAGTCAGCCGCATCGACGACCTGGTCCCAGAACTCCAGCGCGTGTAGCTGGCGCTCCACGTCGGCGGTCGGGCCGTCGTCGACCGCGGCCAGGGCGTCCAGGGTGCCGGTGAGCTGCGCCGCCAGCGGGGGGCCGCCGCGCTGTGCGGCGAGGGCGGCGACGCTCGGGCCGACGGCGAGCCGGGCTTCGAGGATGCTGCGCGCGACGGAGGCGTCGAGCGTGCCGCGGCGTACGAGCAGCTGCGGCAGCAGGTCGAGGCCGGCGTAGCGCTTGAAGTCGCGGACCGTGGTCGCTCCGCCGTGCCGCACCTCGAGCAGCCGGGTCTGGGCCATCCGCTGCAGCGCCTCGCGCACGGCCGGCCGGGACACCCCCAGCACCTCGGCGAGCCGGCGCTCGCTGGGCAGCGACTCGCCCGCGCCGATCTCGCCGTCGACGACCTCGGCCAGCACCTGGTCGAAGACCTCGTCGGGCACGGAGCGGCGGTTGATCGGCTGCAGCGGCATGCCACCACCGTAGGGCGGCCAGTGGCCGGAGGTCAAGTGGTATGACCAGTTAGGAACGGCGACGTAGGGAGGTCAGGCTGAGCGCCGCCCGGAGCTGCTGCCTTCGGGAGTACGTCGCGGTGAGCCCGGCCCGCTCGTCGCGGACCAGCGCCCAGAAGGCCTCCGCGTCGCTCGGATCGGGCTCGTCGGCGCCGAAGATCTTCACGTCCGCCTCGGCCGCGAGGACATCTCCGCGCTCGAGCGCGCGCGCCTGGGCGGGCCGGGTCAGCCCGGGCGGCACCGGCCGGCCCAGGTCGCGCGCCTGGTCGACCAGCTCCAGCCAGGCGCCGGCGTAACGCTCGCTCACCCGGGCCGCGCTCAGCCGCTGGCGGCGGCGCCACCACTTCAGGGCGGGCACGATGCCGGGCAGCGCGAGCAACACCAGCACGAGCAGCACGGGCCAGAGACGGAGGCCTCCGTCGGGCTCGGCCGGGACCGCGTCGTCGGGCTGCTCGGGTGGCTGCTGAGGAGGCTGCTGGGGCTCTGGCCGCTGCTCGGGCGACTCGTTGTCGGGCGTCTCCTCCGGGAAGATCCGGTCGGGCCGTTGTCCGCCCGGTTCCTGGCCGCGCGGCGGCCGGTGGCTCATGAAGCGGTCGGTGGCCAGGGTCAGCCAGGTGCCGTCGGCGGCGCGCAGCTCCACCCACGCCTCCACGTCGTTGCCCTTGACCACGCCGCTGGCGGGCAGCACCGCGCCGACGACGACCCGGGCGGGCACCTTCAAGCGGTTGGCCATCAACGCCATCGCGGCGGCGTACTGCTCGTCGTTGCCGACCGACGGCGTGGTCAGCAGGAAGCCCTGCCCCAACCGCTCGGCCGAGTGTCCCGTTGGCTCGCCATCGCTGTAGCGGCCTTCCTGCTTGAGCCGTTCGGCCACCCGCAGCACGGCGTCCATCGGTGACTCGGCACCGAAGGACCAGCCCTGCACCGCGGCATCGAGGAACGCCGCGCTGGCGTAGAGGTCGTCGTCGAGAGCCGACGACGGCTCGAAGTCGCGCGTGGCGCGGGCGTCGGCGAGCACGGTGTCGTACAGGTAGTCGACACCGGGGCCGAGCTGCTCGGTCGTGACTGCCGTCTGCGTGGCGGGGTCGTAGCGGAGCACCTCCTTCTCGGCTGCCGAGCCCTCGCCGAGGAAGTCGAACCCCTGCACTGCGCCTGTAGTCGGCAGCCACGGCAGCGCCCAGCCGGCCCCGAGCCGCATCCCGATCTCGGCCCGCACCCCGTCCGCAGGGTTGTCGATGGTCGTCGACAGGCGAAGGAAGCGGTCATCGGTGCGCTCGGGGTCGGTGTCGTTGTCGGCGACCCAGCGGGTGCCGTCGTAGGTGTCGAGCGCGGCGAAGCGGATCCGGGTGCCGGCCGGCGCGCCCCGGACCAACAGGACGTCCTCGTCGAAGACGTTGCCCTCCGGCGTCGGCTTCTGCTGCGTGTAGTCGCGGAAGCTGTCGAGCGGGGTCGGCAGCGGCGCCACGTCGTACGCCGGCAGCAGCCCGCGCAGCACCTGGCGATCGGAGCCTGACGACGTACCTACGACGAGCGTCGCCACCACAGCGGCCACCGCTACCATGGCCGCCGCGCCGAGCAGCCGGGCCGTCCTGCCGGGGTCCTGTGCCGAGCCCGCGAGCTCGGTCTGGCCGCCGCGCACCCGCAGCCACACCAGCGCCACGACGCCGAAGACCAAGCCGTGCAGGAGCACGCTCACGGGCTCCGACCTGGAGAGCAGCAGCGCCGCGACCAGCAGCAGCACCACCGGCACGAGCGGCACGGCCGCGGCCTCCGAGCGCATCGCGAGCACGGCCGCGAAGGCAGCGGCGGTCAGGCAGAGCAGCACGACCGGGAGCAGCGCGACTCCGGTCGCGTCGATCGGTGGGTGGGTGCCGGTCAGCAGTGGCCAGCCCTGGAGCGTCACCGGGAATCCCGCGCCGAAGAGCCCCAGCCCCACGATCGGCCCCGACCCCACGAGGTAGACCGCGAGCGTGCCGAGGATGGTGAACTCCAGGCCGCCGCCGAGTGCGACGACCGCAACGGCGACCCCGATGCCGGCGGCGACGGCACCGATCCCGGCGACCCAGAGACCCGAGCCGCGGAAGGTCGACTCCCAGGCCAACAGCGCGATCAGGCACAGACCGGCCGTGAAGGCGGCGTCCACCCAGTCCTGCAGGAGGAGGCGGGGCCTCACTGCCAGCTCCCGCGGGCGTGGGTGACGAGCAGGCGGGGCAGCGTCTCGAGCAGGGGCACGGTGACCAGCCCCGGCACGAACTCCGGCTCGTCGGGGAGCAGGGTGAGGTGGGCGCGCAGCGCCAGGTGGCGTACGTCGGCGGCGAACTGCGCGCGCGTCTGGTGCACGGTCAGGGGGTCGACCGTGCTGCCGGTCACGACCACCAGCTGGCTCGCGTCCGTGGCGTGGTGGGCGGCGCGACGCGCGGCGTCCAGCAGGTCGCCGGCGCCGGACCGCGCCATCGCCGCCAGGCAGCAGGCGTCGAGCATCTGCCCCGCCGGGCCGGACACCTGCTCGCGGCCGCAGGCAAGAGTCAGCGCGAAGTCGTCCTGCGCGAAGCGCACCAGCACCGAGGCGGCGATGCTCATCGCCAGCTCGAACTCGGCGCGGCTCGCGTACGCCTCCGCCCGGTCGTCGACGAGCACGACGACGTGGGTGCGGCGGGTGTCGTGGTACTGCCGCACGTGCAGCTCGCCGGTGCGGGCCGACGACCGCCAGTGCACGTGCCGGAGGTCGTCGCCGACGACGTACTCGCGCAGCGCGTGGAACGCCAGGTCGCTCATCGAGATCTCGTCGCTGGGGGTGCCTTCGAGGTCGCGCACCGAGCCGATGCCGAGCGCATCGATGGCCACCATCCGCGGCCGGACGAACAGGTCGACGGGGGCGGCCCAGGTGGCGCGGCTGACGGCGAGCCCGAGCGGGTCGGTGCGCCGCATCCGGGCCGGTCCGATCTGCAGCACGCCGCGCGGCAGCGGCGGCACCACGAACTCCCGGGCGGCCGAAGCGCCGGCCGCGAGGTGAGGCACCCGGATCGCGATGGGCGCCAGGCCGGCGCGGTGGTCGAGCTCGACCTCGACCATGGTGCTGCCCAGGGGGAGCGCACCGGTGTTGGTGACCTCGAGCAGCCCGGCGCCGGTCTCGCCGGACATGGTGCGGGTCGGCCGGAGCGAGATCTTGGCGGCGGCCCGGCTCGGCAGCTGCACGATGAGCACGGCGAGCAGGAGCACGACCACGCAGAGGGTGCCGAGCAGGAGCAGCTCGATGAAGTTGGCGACGACGCCGAGGACCAGTCCGATCGCGGCGACGGCCAGCACCGCGCGCCCGGCGGAGGTCAGGAACAGCAGCGGCCCCCGCACCCGGCGCAGCGGCCGGGCGATGTCGGGGAGCGCGAGCTCGGCCACGGCAGTCCGCTCAGCCGCGGTCGGTGGGGGGAGGCACGGCGGCGAGCAGCTCGGCGATCACCTCGCCGACCGCGACGCCGCTGAACTGCGCCTGCGGGTCGAGCAGCAGGCGGTGGCACATCACCGGCTCGGCCAGCACGTTGATGTCCTCGGGTACGACGGCGGCCCGGCCGGCCGCGGCAGCCCAGGTCTTGGCGACCCGCACCAGCGCGAGGCAGCCGCGGGTCGAGAGCCCGAGCGCCACCTGCTCGTGGGCTCGGGAAGCCTCGGCGAGCTGCCGGACGTAGCGCACCAGGGCGCGGTCGACGTGCACCTCGGTGGCCAGGGCGATCATCCGCTGCACGTGCTCGGTGGTCGCGATCGGCGTCACCAGCGCGGCCCGGTCGCGCACGCCCGCCTGCATCAGCACCGCCTCGGTCGCCTCGGCATCCGGATAGCCGACGGAGACCTTCATCAGGAACCGGTCGAGCTGGGCCTCGGGCAGTCGGTAGGTGCCGGCCTGCTCGATGGGGTTCTGGGTGGCGATCACCATGAACGGCTGGGGCACGTCGTGGGTGACGCCGTCGACGGTGACGTGGCCCTCCTCCATCACCTCGAGCAGCGCGGACTGCGTCTTCGGCGAGGCGCGGTTGATCTCGTCGGCGAGCACGATGTCATGGAAGACCGGCCCGGGGTGGAACTCGAAGATCCGCTTGTGCTGGTCGTAGATCGTGACGCCCGTGACGTCGGTCGGCAGCAGGTCGGGCGTGAACTGGATGCGCGCGTGGCTGCCGTGCACGGAGTTGGCCAGCGACCGGGCCAGCATCGTCTTGCCCGTGCCTGGAAGGTCCTCGAGCAGCAGGTGGCCACCGGAGATCAGGCAGGTCAGGGTCAGCCGGATCACCTGGCCCTTGCCCAGCAGGGCCTGACCCATGGTGGCCGTCAGCTTCTCGAACGCATCCGCGAACCACGTCGACTGCTCGCTGGTCAGGGCCACCCGAGGACCCTAACGGGTGTAACTACCCTGGGTCCCGTGCGCCGCCTCCTCGCTCCGACCATGCTCGGCGCGCACCTGCTCGCGCTGGTGGCCGTGGGCAGCGCGGGGTGGCTCGGCTTCTGGCAGTACGACGCGTGGCAGGAGCAGCGCGCGGCCGAGTCGACCGACCTCACCCGCCTCGAGCCGGAGCCCCTGGCGAAGGTGATGGGACCCGACGACCGCTTCCCGGGCGACAAGGTGGGGCAGCCGGTGACGGTGTCCGGCACCTGGGTGCCCGACGGCACCGTGTTCGTCTCCGGTCGCGAGCACGACGGTCTCGACGGCTATTGGGTCGTCACGCCGCTGGCGGTGGAGACCGCCGACGATCCAGCACTCCCGATCGTGCGCGGGTGGACGCCGTCGCCCGAGCAGGCGCCCGCTGCTCCCACCGGCACCGCGGAGCTGGTCGCCTGGCTCCAGGCGACCGAAGGCACCGGCGAGCGCGACGCGGACCCGGCGGACGACGTACTGCCCCAGGTGCGCACGGCCGACCTGATCCAGCACGTCGACCAGGACCTCTACGGCGCGTACGCCGTCGCGCAGGTGCCCGGCGAGGGGCTCGAGCCGGCGACCCTGGAGCAGCTGCCCGAGGTCGGCCGGTTCACCGCGCTGCGCAACCTGCTGTACGCCGTGGAGTGGTGGTTCTTCGGCGCGTTCGCGGCGTTCATCTGGTGGCGCTACGTGACCGAGGTGACGGAGTCCGGGCAGGCGGAGCCCGAGGTCGAGGACGACCCGGTACCTTCGGAGCCGTGATCAGCCTGTTCAACGTCTACCGCGCGCTCGCCCTCGTCGTCGGCGTGCTCCTGGCCTTCTGCTCCGTGGCGTTCGTCCTGAAGTACGCCCTCACCGAGGGCACCGGGCTCCAGCAGTTCGGCGAGGACGCCAGTGTCATGTGGCTGGTGCACGGCTGGATCTTCATGGTCTACGTCGTGGTCGCCTTCCTGCTCTCGCGCCGGGCCGGCTGGACCATCGGCTTCACGGTGCTCGCGCTCATCGCCGGCCTGGTGCCGCTGCTGATCTTCTGGGTCGAGCGCCAGGTCACCCGCAAGGTGTTGGCCGAGAACCCCGAGCTCGCCACGCCTTCCGCGGCCTGACCCGATGACCACCGCGTTCGTGCTGGGCGGTGGCGGCGTGCTCGGCGCGGTCGAGGTCGGCATGCTGCGGGCGCTGTTCGAGCACGACATCACACCCGACCTGGTGCTCGGCACCAGCGTCGGCGCCCTCAACGGCGCGATGGTGGCCCGCCAGCCGGACGCCGGCGTGATCGACCGGCTGACCGAGCTGTGGCGCATGGCCAGCCCGAAGGAGGCGGGCGTCGGCGACCATCCGCTGCGCACCGTCCGGCGGGCGATGTCGACCGGCACCCACATCTACTCCTCGAAGCCGATCAAGCAGCGGCTGGTCGAGGAGTTCGGCGACCTCACCATCGAGGAGCTGCCGGTGCGCTTCCAGGTGTGCGCGGCCAGCATCGAGCGCGCCGCTGAGCACTGGTTCGACTCGGGCCCCGTCGTCGACGCGGTGGTCGCCAGCGCCGCCGTGCCGGGGCTGCTGCCCCCGGCGAAGGTCGGCGACGAGCACTACCTCGACGGCGGCATCGTCAACTCCATCCCTCTCGGCCGCGCGGTGCAGCTCGGAGCCACGCGCGTCTACGTGCTGCAGGTCGGGCGGATCGACCGCCCGCTGACGGTGCCGAAGCGTCCCTGGGAAGTGGCCCGGGTGTCCTTCGAGATCGCCCGCCGGCACCGGTTCCAGCGCGAGCTGGCCGAGCTTCCCGACGGCGTCGAGTGCCACGTGCTCCCGGCCAAGGGCACCTCCGAGCGCGACGACACGATCTGGGCCGCGCGCGACTTCGGCAGCATCGAGCGGCGGATCGAGAGCACCTACCAAGCGAGCTTGGAGTACCTGGGGTCACGGCCGTGATCCGAGTGGTACGCCGATTGGTGATCGCACCGGTCGTCGTACTGCTCGCCGGGCTGTTGTGGATCACCGCACCACTGTGGCTGCTCGCCGCGGCCGCGCTCTCGCCGCTCTTGCCAGGTCACTGGCGGGCGCTGCGGCTGATGTGGGTCTTCGTCCTGTACCTCACGATCGAGGCGCTGCTGCTCGTCGTGCTCCTGGGCCTGTGGCTGGCCAGCGGCTTCGGGTGGCGGATCCGGCGGCCCTACTGGGAGGGTATCCACTACGACCTGGTGCAGGGTGTGATGTTCGTCTTCTTCACCGAGGCCAGGCGGGTGCTGAAGCTGACCATCGTCACCAACGGTCCGGCGCCCGACGCGCACCCCGGCCGGCCGATCCTGGTGGCCTGCCGCCATGCCGGGCCCGGCGACTCGTTCACGCTGATCCACGCGCTGATGCACTGGTACGCGCGCGAGCCCCGCGTCGTACTCAAGAACACGCTGGCGTGGGACCCCGCCGTCGACGTCATCCTGCGTCGCATCCCGGCGAAGTTCATCACCCCCAACCCCGGGGTCGGTGAGGACCTCGAGAGCCAGATCGCGACCCTGGCCGCCGGACTCGACGAGAACGACGCGTTCGTGATCTTCCCCGAGGGTGGCAACTTCACCGCGGCCCGGCGCGAGCGCGGCATCGAGCGGCTGCGCAAGCTCGGCATGGACCGGATGGCCGACCGGGCCGAGGCGATGACCAACGTGCTGGCGCCGCGGCCGGGCGGCTTCCTCGCAGCGCTCGACGCGGCGCCCGACGCCGATGTGGTGCTGGTCGCCCACACCGGCCTCGACCACATGCTCACCGTCGCCGACATCTGGCGCGAACTGCCGATGGACAAGCAGCTGGTGATGCGCTGGTGGACCGTGCCACGCGCCGAGATCCCGGCCGGCCGCGACGAACGGATCGACTGGCTCTTCGGCTGGTGGGAGCGGATCGACGTCTGGATCGACGACAACCGTCCCTGAAATGGCGCTGACCCGGCGCCAAGTTGGCGACGGGTCAGCGGGAAGACCGGTGCTACTTCTTCTTGCCCTCCTCGAGGTCGACGACCTCGGCGGGGTCGTCGGGGGTGGAGACCGGGTGGGCCTCCTCGGCTGCGTCGGAGAGCGCCTCGTCGGGCGACGCGCCGCCCGGGTCGTCGGTCTCCTCCAGGCCCGACTGGGGCGCGGAGGGGGTCGGCGGGGGCGTGGGTGCAGGAGACGGGTTGTACGACGACTGCCAGTTCTCGCTCTGGCCGCCGCCCTGGAGCTTCTTGGCGACGAACGCGACGCCGCCGGCGATGCCGGCGAACAGCACGAACCGCTTGACCTTGCCCTTCTTCTTGGGCTTCTCGCCCTTGAGCTCGGCGACCTTGGCGTCGGCGAGGTCTCGGGCGGCGCTGGCTCGATCTGCGGCCTTGGCGGCACCCGCGGCGATCACGGGCGCGGCCTTGTCGCGGGCGTCGGCGATGGCCGGGCCGGCCTTGCGCTGAGCGTCGGCCAGGGCAGGGACCACCGTGTCCTGCACGAAGTCACGGGCGGACTCCATGGCGGCCTCGGCGTGAGGTCGCACCTGGTCGACGTACTCCCCTGCCTGGTCGATGAGCGACTTCTTCTTCCGCAATCCCATTGCCGAGCCTTCCTGCTGAGATGGAGCTGGTGTCGGAGCTGGTGTCGGAGCTGGTGCGATGTCTTCCATCCCACCATGTCGGGACAAACCCGGCCACCCCGCGTCTGCTTGGTCGCGTGCAAGGATCGTCGGAGCGACCCACACCGACCGGTACCCAGCAGAAGGGCAGGCCATGGCTGACCAGCAGGCCATCTTGAAGACCAACAAGGGTGACATCACCCTGAACCTGTTCCCGAACCACGCTCCGGAGACGGTGGCGAACTTCGTCGGCCTCGCCAAGGGCGAGAAGAACTACGACGCGGGCAACGGCCGGTCCGGCCCGTTCTACGACGGCCTCGGCTTCCACCGCGTGATCTCCGGCTTCATGCTCCAGGGCGGCTGCCCTCTCGGCACCGGCACCGGTGGCCCGGGCTACACGTTCAAGGACGAGATCCACCCCGAGCTCGTCTTCGACAAGCCCTACCTGCTCGCGATGGCCAACGCCGGCCCGGGCACCAACGGCTCGCAGTTCTTCGTCACCGTCGCTGCCACCCCGTGGCTGAACCGCAAGCACACGATCTTCGGCGAGGTGGCCGACCAGGCCAGCCGCGACGTCGTGGACGCGATCGAAGCCGCGCCCACGGGCGCGATGGACCGTCCGATCGAGCCTGTGGTCATCGAGTCCGTCGAGGTCGTCGGCTGAGCCAGCAGCCGCCTCCGGGCGGGGTGCCCACGTGTTACCGGCACCCCGACCGGGAGACCTACATCCGGTGCCAACGGTGCGACCGGTCGATCTGCCCTGACTGCATGAACGACGCCGCGGTCGGCTTCCAGTGCCCGAACTGCATCGCCGAGGGCAAGAAGAGCACCCGCTCCGGCCGCACGGCGTACGGCGGGATGCGGCCGACCGACGCCTCGATCACCTCCGGCGTGCTCATCGTCATCAATGTCGCCGTGTGGTTCTCGGTCACCATCACGGGCGGCAACGGGAGCCGGCTGGTCGACCTGCTGGCCCTGCGACCGAGCGGGCTGTGCCAGGTGCCCGGCGGCTACCTGGACACCGGCGGCTCCGCAGCCTGCACCGGCACCTGGCTGCCCGGCGCGGCCGACGGCGCCTACTGGCAGCTGGTCACCGCCGGCTTCACGCACGTCAGCATCCTGCACATCGCCTTCAACATGTTCGCGCTGTGGGTGATCGGCCCGCAGCTCGAGCTGGCGCTCGGGCGGGTCCGCTTCCTGGCCCTCTACTTCCTCTCGCTGCTCGCCGGCTCGACCGCGGTGCTGTGGGCCGCCCCCGAGTACCAGGCGACGCTCGGCGCCTCGGGGGCGATCTACGGCCTGTTCGCTGCGCTGCTGATCGTCGCCCTCAAGGTCGGCGGCGACGTGCGCCAGCTGCTGGTGCTGATCGCCGTCAACGTCTTCCTCACCTTCGCGGTGCCCAACATCTCGTGGCAGGGCCACCTCGGCGGGTTCGTCGGCGGCGCGGCTATCGCGGCAGCCCTCGTCTACGCGCCCCGCGAGCGGCGCACGCCGCTGCAGGTCGCGGCGCTGGTGCTCGTGGGTGTGCTCATCGCGGCGGCCACCGTGGCACGGATCGCCGCCCTCGCCTGAAGGAGAGCGGTTTGTGCACAGGTGTGGAGAGACCTGTGGAGAACTACACGCGTGTAGTTCGGCCAGGGTCATTCCCAGCGGGTGCTCACTCCCAGCGGGTGGCGAACGTGAAGCCGACCGCCATGAAGGCGATGCCGACGATCAGGTTCTTCTGGCCGAGGTCGTTGAAGATCGCGAGCTCGGAGACGTCGTCGCTGATCACGTAGAACGTGCAGATCCAGAGCAGGCCGAGGATGAAGCACCCCATCATTCCGACCACCACGCCGCGGCCGCGGCCGAGCGGGGTCTTGGGGTGCGCCGAGGCGATCAGGCCGAGGAGGAGCAGGCCGAAGCCGATCAGGTAGTTCCAGTCCTTCAGGTCGCCCATGAAGCTGGGGCCACCCGGCCCGACCGGCTTGCCGGCGGAGTCGAACACGGTGGGGTCAGGACGGACGCCGATGTAGTAGTAGAGGATCCAGGCGATGCCGGCGGCCATCAGGAGCAGGGCCACGCCGAAGCGCACACTGAGCAACGGACCCGCCCCGGGGTCGGTGAACTGCTGCTTGGGCTTGGACTCGGGCACGGCTGGCTCCATCGATCACGGTCATGGCACGTCACAGGACGCGGGCTACCTTAGTCGTCATGACCGGAGAGCACGTGGGACCCCCTGAGGATCGCGCAGCCGAGCCCCGGCACCGGCGCGGGCTGTGGCGGATCGGTACCCCCGTCGTGGTGCTCCTGAGCGGAGCCCTGTTCGCGGCCAGCTACGACAACAGCGAAGGCACCGACCTGCGGCCCGGGCGCTACACCAACCTGGCCTCGCTCGCCGAGACGGAGTCCGAGGAGTACGAGGACCTCCGGGGCGAGATCGCCGACCTCCGGGCCGACCGCGAGAGGATCACCGCGTCGGTCGACGACCAGGCGCTCACCCGCCTGGAGCGCGAGATCGACGAGTACGCCGGCCCCGCGGGTCTCGAGGCGGTGAGCGGTCCGGGGGTGACGGTCACCCTGTCGGACTCCTCCGACGAGGTCACGGACCAGGCGGTGGAGGACGGGGAGCTCAACCCCAACCGCCTCGTGGTGCACCAGCAGGACATCCAGGCGGTGGTCAACGCGATGTGGCAGGGCGGGGCGGAGGCCATCACGCTCCAGGGCCAGCGGATCGTGTCGACGACCGGCATCAAGTGCGAGGGCAACGCCGTGCTGATCCAGGGCGTGCCCTACCCCCAGCCCTACGTCATCTCGGCGATCGGCAGCCCGGCCGAGATCGAGGCGGCGATCGACAGCGACGACGACATCGACAACTTCCGCAGCGACGCGGACGACCCGAGCATCGCCGTGGGCTGGAACCTCGAGTCCGCCGACCGGATCGGGGCGCCGGCGTACGACGGCCTGCTCGACCTCAGCTACGCCGAACCGATCGGCTAGTCCGCGCGGCCCCGATGCTCCCGGAGCAGCGGGGTCGTTGTGTCCGTCGGATCGGTCGGCAGGTCGGTCGGGTCGGTCGGGTCGGTCGGCAGGTCGGTCGGCTCGACGTACGTCGACACCACGATCGTGATCGTGGACCCGGCCGAAGGGGTCTGTCCGGGCTCGGGGCTCTGCTGGATCACGGTGCCGGCGGGCTCGGTGGTGTCGCTGGACTCCAGGATCGACGGGACGAAGCCCGCGTCGGTGATCGCCTGCTCGGCGTCCGCCTGTTGCAGGGTCACGACGCTCGGCACCTTCTCCTTGCCGTCGGAGTAGAAGATCGTCACCGTCGAGCCGTCGCCTGCCAGCACGCCCTGCTCGGGGTCGGTGCGCAGCACCTGGCCGACGTCCTCGTCGGACTCCTCCTTCTCGAAGGTCACGTCGAAGCCGGCGTTGCGCAGCGTCGCCGCGGCATCGCCGCGTTGCTCACCCACGACTGCGGGCACGGGCACCTCCGGCTTGCCCTCGGAGATGATGATCGTGACCTCCGCGCCCGGATCGACGAACTCGTCAGCGCCGGGGTCCTGGGAGATCACCCGGCCTGCACGGACGCTGTCGCTGGGCTCGCTCGGGCCCAGCACGACCGTGAGGCCCGCGTCGCCGAGGTCGTCGCGAGCCTGCGCCTCCTTCAGGTCGATCACGCTGGGCACCTGGGTCTGCTCGGGCGGCGCCTCGAACAGCCGCGGAAACAGGAAGAACGCCGACAGCACCAGGCCGACGACGAGCAGCACGAGCAGCACCCAGAGCGCGGTGCGGCCGCGCGGCGGCTGGTCGTACTCCTCCTCGTCGGGGAGCGGGCGCGGCGCCACCGGGCTGGGCGGCACCGCGTGCGGCACCGACGGCACCACCGCGGTGAGGGCGGTCTCGGGGGCCGGTGCAGCGACCGCGGCCTCGACGGGACGGCCGGCGAGGTAGCGCTCGATGTCGCTGCGCATGGCGGCCGCGGACTGGTAGCGGTCCTCGAGCCGCTTGGTCAGTGCCTTCATCACGATGGCGTCGACCTCGGGCGGCAAGGCGGTGTCGTGGTCCGAGGGAGGGGTGACCGGCTCGCGCACGTGCTGGTAGGCCACGGCGACCGGGCTGTCGCCCACGAACGGCGGGCGGCCGGTCAGCAGCTCGTAGACCAGGCAGCCGGCGGAGTAGACGTCCGAACGCGAGTCGACGGTCTCGCCGCGGGCCTGCTCGGGTGAGAGGTACTGCGCGGTGCCGACCACGGCAGCGGTCTGCGTCATCGTCGACTGGGCGTCGCTGATCGCCCGCGCGATGCCGAAGTCCATCACCTTCACGTCGCCGCTCGGGGTGAGCATCACGTTGCCGGGCTTGATGTCGCGGTGGATGATCCCGGCGCGGTGGCTGTAGTCGAGCGCCGAGAGCACGCCGCTGGTGATCTCCAGCGCCCGCTCCGGCAGGATCTTGCGGCCCTCGCGGAGGATGTCGCGCAGCGTCCGGCCGGCGACGTACTCCATCACGATGTAGGGCTGGGCGACGCCGAGCCGTCGGTCGACGGCTCCTCGCCGGTGTCGTAGACCGCGACGATCGTGGGGTGGTTGAGCGAGGCCGACGACTGGGCCTCGCGTCGGAAGCGGGCCTGGAAGGTGGCGTCGCTGGCGAGGTCGGTGCGCAGGCGCTTGACGGCGACCACGCGGCCGAGCCGGGTGTCGGTGCCCTTGCGGACCTCTGCCATGCCGCCGCGGCCCAACAGCTCGCCCAGCTCGTAGCGGCCACCGACGACTGTCGGTTGCGAGTTGTTCATCCGGCTCTCTTTCTCAACATCAGGTTCAGGGGGTCGCCGTGGCCAGGTCCGTCGCAACGGTCGCGGCAGCGGTCGGCGTGGTCGGTGCAGTGGTGGGCGGGGTGGTCGGGGGTGTGGTCGGGGGTGTGGTGGGCGGAGTCGTCTCGGTCGTCGGCGTCTCGGTGGGCTCGGTCGGCTCCGTCGAGGGCGGCGGCTCGGACGTGTCCTCGGACTTGGGCGACGTCTGCGGGTCGGTCGGCGTGTCGTCCTGGGTCGGGGAGTTCGTCCGGCTCGGCCGGGTGGAGTCGTCGGTCGGAGGAGCATCGGTGTCGGCGCCGGTCGTCACCAGGAGTACGACGGCGGCGACGAGCGCGACAGCGAGGAGCGTGACGACGACGGCGAGCCAGGGACTCCGCTTGGCCGCGCGGCCGACGGGAGTCGTCGGTCGCGTTGGAGGCGGCAGCCGCGGGGAGGGGGTCGCCGGCAGCACCTGGGTGGCTTCGGGGGTCGCCACGGGCATGGACACCGGCACGACCGGCACGACCGGCGCCGCCCGGAGCATCTCGGTGGCCGGGTCGCGCAGCGCGGCCGCGAGCTCGGCGCCGTCGGCGTAGCGCTCGGCGGGGTCCTTCGCCAGCGCACGGCGTACGACGGCAGCCAGGTCGGCCGGCACGTCGGCGGGCAGGTCGGGCACCGGCTCGCGGATGTGGGCGAGCGCGGTCGCGACGGGAGAGTCGGCCTCGAACGGGCGGTGCCCGGCCAGGCACTCGAACGCCACGACCCCGAGGGAGTAGACGTCGGAGCGAGGGGTGGCCGGCAGACCCTGGGCCTGCTCGGGCGAGAGGTACTGCGGCGTGCCCATCACGGCCCCGGTCTGGGTGATGCCGGCGCCGTCGGCGGCCCGGGCGATCCCGAAGTCGGTGACCTTCAGCTGCCCGCCGGGGGTGACCATCAGGTTGGCGGGCTTCACGTCGCGGTGCACGATGCCGGCCGCGTGGGCGGCGCCGATCGCCTCGCCGGCCTGGGCCAGCAGGTCGCGTACGGCGTCACGGTCGAGGTCGCGCCGCGAGTCGACGCCATCGCGGAGCAGCGTCGAGAGCGGCTGACCCTCCACCAGCTCCATCACCAGGTAGGGCCGCGGCACCCCCGAGCCGTCCGCGACCCCGGCCGAGTGCGCCTCGCCGAAGTCGTAGACCCCGGCCACGCCGGGGTGCTGGAGCGCGGCGGCGTGGCGGGCCTCGATGGCGAAGCGCTGGCGGAACGACGGGTCGTCGGCGTACTCCGCCTTGAGGACCTTGACCGCGACCTCGCGGCCCAGGGCGGTGTCGGTCGCGCGCCACACCTCGCCCATGCCGCCGGTGGCGATCCGGGAGTCGAGGCGGTAGCGGTGCGCGTCGTCGACGAAGCGCTCGTCCGCCCCGGATCCAGTGCTGTGGTCGGTCACTGGAGCACCGCCTCCATCACTGCCTTGGCGATCGGGCCGCCTAGCACGCCGCCGGCGATCTCGCCGCGCTCGATGCCGGGTGCCGACTCGATCACGATCGCGACCGCCACCTGCGGGTTGTCCGCCGGGGCGAACGACACGAACCAGGCGTACGGCGGCACCGACTCGATGCCGCTCTGGGCCGTGCCGGTCTTGCCGGCCACACTGATGCCGGGGATCGCGGCGGGCTCGGCGGTGCCGTTGACGACGGTGGAGACGAGCAGCTCGGTGAGCTGGTCCGCGGTCGACGACGAGACGGCCTGGGACAGCTCGCTGGGCTCGGTCTGCTCGAGGTCCTGGTAGTCGGCCGACTGCACCTTGTTGACGAGGTAGGGGCGCATCACCACCCCGTCGTTGGCGATGCCGGCCGCCACCATCGCCATCTGCAGCGGGGTCGCGGAGACCTCGAACTGGCCGATGCCGGTCTGGGCGGTCTCCGGCTCGTTGGGGTCCTCCGGGTAGTTCGACTGGGCCTGCGGCAGGTCCTCGAGGTAGTCGCTGTTGAACCCGAATGCCTCGGCCTGCTCGAGCATCTTCTCGGCGCCCACGTCGTTGGCCATCCGGGCGAAGGTCGTGTTGCACGACCACTCCATCGCGGTCGCGAACGGGATCTCGTCGGGGCTGCACTGGGTGCGCCCGTCGTTGCCGATGTCGGAGCTGGTCTGCGGCACGTCGTAGATCGCGCCGGCCGGCACGTCGTCGCTCGCTTCGTAGAGCCCGTTCTCGATGGCGGCCGCGGCAGTGACCAGCTTGAAGGTCGACCCGGGCGGCAGCCGCTTGTTGGTGGCCCGGTTGATCAGCGGCTCAGAGGGATCCTCGAGCAGGCGCTCGTAGACGTCGTCGACCGAGCCGAGGTCGTGGGAGGCCAGCTTGTTGGGGTCGTACGACGGCAGCGAGACCATCGCCAGGATCTTGCCCGTGGTGGGCTCGATGGCCACCACGGAGCCCTCGATGGGGCCCTCCAGGGCGGGGTTGTTCGCCAGGCCGTTGTACGCCGCCTCCTGGGCGTCGGGGTCGATCGTGAGCTCGACGCTGCCGCCCTGGTTCTCGTCGTTGCTGAGCATGTCGACCAGCCGGGTCACGAACAGCCGCGGGTCCTCGCCGGAGAGCACGGCGTTCTGGGTCTGCTCGAGGCCGGTCTGCGTGTAGAACGAGAAGAAGCCGGTGATCGGCGCGTAGGCGAACGGCGTGCTGTAGGTGCGCTGGAACTTGTACTCGTCGTCGCTCGGCACGCTCTCCGCGATGGGGTCGCGGCCGACCAGGATCGCGCCGCGCTCGCGGGAGAACGCCGCCTCGATGATCCGCCGGTTGCGGGGGTCGTCGTTGTAGCCGTCGGCCGCCCAGAACTGCAGGTAGCTCGCGTTGGCCATCAGCGCGAGGAACAGGAACATGCAGAAGATCGAGATGGTGCGGATCGGCTTGTTCACAGCTTGATCACCTGCGTCGACTGGTCGTCCGCGGGCTGCTGGTCCTCGGCCGAGAGGTCCGGCACGGGGCGTCGGGCCTGGTCGGAGACGCGCAGCAGCAGCGCGATGATCACCCAGTTGGCGATGAGCGAGGAGCCGCCGTAGGACAGGAACGGCGTGGTCAGACCGGTCAGCGGGATCAGCCGGGTCACCCCGCCGATCACCACGAAGACCTGCAGGGCGAAGACGCCCGCTAGCCCGGTGGCGAGCAGCTTGCCGAAGCCGTCGCGGCAGATCAGCGCCGCCCGCAGCGCCCGCTCGACGATCAGGCCGTAGAGCAGGACCACCGCGATCACCGCGGTCAGGCCGAGCTCCTCGCCGATGGCGCCGACGATGAAGTCGGAGTGGACGAACGGCACCCGGCCGGGGTCGCCCTCGCCGAAGCCGCGACCGATCAGCCCGCCCCACGCCATGCCGAACAGCGACTCGACGACCTGGAAGCTGCCGGGCGACTGGTCGTAGTAGTCCATGGGGTCGAGCCAGATGTTGACGCGGTTCTGCACGTGGCCGAACAGCCGGAACGCCAGCAGCGCGCCGCCGAAGAACATCAGCGCGCCGACGAAGAGCCAGCCGGGGCGCTCGGTGGCGACGTAGAGCATCACCAGGAAGAGGCCGAAGAAGAGGAGGCTGGAGCCGAGGTCCTTCTGGAAGACCAGGATGCCGAGGCTGACCAGCCACATCGCGAGGATCGGGCCGAGGTCGCGACCGCGCGGCAGGTCGACGAACACGAAGCGGCGGCCGGCCAGCGCCAGTGCGTCGCGGTGGAGCACCAGGTAGCCGGAAAAGGCGATCACCAGCAGCACCTTGGCGATCTCGCCGGGCTGCAGGCCGAACGGGCCGACGGAGATCCAGATCCGGGCGCCGTTGACCTCGTTGCCGATGCCGGGGGCCATCGGCAGCAGGAGCAGCACGATCGCGAGCAGGCCGGCCGTGTAGGTGAACCGGGTCAGGATCCGGTGGTCGCGCAGGAGCAGCAGGGTGCCGACGAACAGCGCGACCCCGACTGTCATCCAGGTCAGCTGCTGGCGCGCCCAGGTCGTGTCCTCGGCGAGGTCGATGCGGTGCAGCACGGCGAGGCCGAGGCCGTTCAGTGCCGCGACCACGGGCAGCAGCACCGGGTCGGCGTACGGCGCGACGGCGCGGACCACGAGGTGGGCGATCACGATCAGCGCGGACAGCCAGCCGCCGTACGCGACGATGTCGGCGGGCACGTGACCCTCGACGCCGATGCCGACCGCGGCGTAGCCACCAACGCCGACCAGCAGGGCGAGCACGAGCAGGAACAGCTCGGCTCCGCGGCGGCGTCGGTGCACGAACCCCAGGAAGCTCGGGGCCGGGGAGGTCGTCGTTGCCCGGCGGGCCATCAGGGGACCTCCTGCAGCTCGGCCAGCTCCTGCACCGCGGACTCCGCGGCCTCGAGGTCGTCGACCTCGATCGTCTCCTCAACGCGCTCGGCGTCGAGCTCGGGCAGCAGCGACAGCTCGACGTCGGAGGACTGGTACGGGTCGGAGAGCGAGATGCCGGGCAGGTCGGCGTTGATCCCGCGGAAGATCGTCACCTTGCCCTCGTGCTCGCCGATGTAGAACTGGTCCTGGCTCCAGGACCAGGCCACCGCCCCGGCCGACCACACGACGCCGACCACGACCGCGAGCACCAGCAGCCGCTTCGCCCACTGGTAGCGGGCCGGCGGGCGCGGGGCGTAGCGGGCGGCCTCCGGGTCGATCGGGTCGGCGTTGATCGCGAACGGCACCTCGTCGAGGAGCTCGGCGTCGATGGGCTCCAGCTCACCGGTGTCGCCCGAGCGGTGGCCGCGGAACAGGCTGCCGACCCCGCTGGTCACGGCCGTGCGCCCGGATCGACGCCGCAGCTCGGCGGCCGCGCCCACCAGCATCGGCTCGAGCTCGTTGTACGCCGGGTCGGCGGTCGCCGCCTCCTCCGTCACGACGTCGGCCACGATGCAGGTGACGTTGTCGGAGCTGCCGGCCTCGAGGCTCGCCCGGACGAGCTCGACGGCGGCGTAGTCGGGAGTGCCCATCGACAGCACGTCGGCGAGGCGGCCGTCGTCGAGCACCCCGCAGGCTCCGTCGCTGCACAGGAAGAGGCGGTCGCCCGGCACCAGCTCGAGCATGAAGAGATCGGGCTCGGCTTCGTGGATGCCGTCGAGGGCCTTGAGGATCAGGTTGCGGTGGGGGTGCACCCGCGCCTCGACGTCGGTGATCCGGCCCTCGTCGATCAGGCTCTGCACGAACGTGTGGTCCGTGGTGAGCTGCGAGAGCTCGCCGTCGCGGAACAGGTAGCCGCGGCTGTCGCCGACGTGGCCGATGCCGACGCGGTTGCCGTCGAAGAGCGCCACGGTCGCGGTGGTGCTGGTGCCGTTGAGGGCGGGGTCCTCGTCGACCAGGCGGCCGATCCGCACGTGGGCCTCGTGCAGCTCCTCGGTGATCCGGTCCAGCAGGTCGGTGTCGGTGGGAGGGGTGTCGAGCGTGCGCAGCTCCTGGATCGCGGTGCTCGACGCGACGTCGCCGCGCGCAGCCCCGCCGACGCCGTCGCAGACAGCGAGGAACCAGGGGCCGGCGTACCCGGAGTCCTGGTTGTCCTTGCGGACCCGCCCGACGTCGGAGATCGCGGAGTAGTGGAGGCGCAGACTCACTTGCGCAGCTCCAGGATGGTCTTGCCGATCCGGACCTGCGTGCCGAGGGTGATGGTGGTGGGCTGGGTGATGCGGACGGTGCCGATGTAGGTGCCGTTGGTGGAGCCGAGGTCTTCCACGAACCACTGGTCACCGGAGGCGGCGATCCGCGCGTGCCGGGTGGAGACGTAGTCGTCGTCGAGCCGGATGGCCGCGTCGGTGCCGCGCCCGATCAGGATCGGCGCGTCAGCGAGCGACGCGGCGGCACCGCTGTTGCTGCCGGACGTGACCACGACCTGCGACGGGGAGCCGCGGCGCTTGGGCGGCGCCTTCTGCTTGGGGCCGCTCGGCACGGTGCGCGCGCCCTCGGGCACCCGGGCGCCGAACATGTCCGAGCGGATCACCGAGATCGCCGAGAGCACGAAGATCCACAGGATGGCGAGATAGGCGATCCGGATCAGGAAGAGGGTGAGCTCAGACACCGGGGCTCCTGTCGTCGCGGACGATGCGCACCGTCATGGTCGTCGTGCCGATCTTGACCTCGGCGCCGTCGCGCAGGCTGGCCCGCGGCACCTTGCGGCCGTCGACGAGCATGCCGTTGGTCGAGCCCATGTCGTGCACCTCGAGCTCGGGGTTCTCGGTGTCGGAGCCGGCCGACAGCACCAGGAACTCGACGTGCTTGCGGCTGACGCCGGGGTCGTTGATCCGCAGATCCGCCTCGGTGCCGCGGCCGACCACCAGGCCGGGCGGGCGGAGGGGGTGCTGGGTGCCGTTGACCTCGAGCAGCGCCCTCGCCCGGGCGACCTGGGTGTCCGTGCTGTGCCCGGTGACCTTGGCCTGGGCCTGGCTGCGGATCCGGAACCGGCCGGTGGTCAGGTCCTCGGCAGCCTCGAAGGCGATCTTCACCGGTCCCGGGAAGACGTAGCTCTGGGCGTCGGCGTGGTCCTGGACCTGGTCGATCAGCTCCTTGGCCATCGTGGAGTCGTACGGCGCCAGCCGGTCCAGGTCGGTCTGGGCGAGCTCGACGTGGAAGTCGTTGGGCACCAGCCGCCGGTCGCGCGAGAGGATCTGTGCGTTGTTGTCGCACTCGCGCTGCAGGGCGGCGGCGATCTCCACAGGCTGGACCGCGCTGCGGAAGGCCCGGGCGAAGACGCCGGAGATCATCTGCTCCAGGCGTTGCTCGAACTTCTGCAGTCCACCCATGGAGCCTCCTCTCCGCATCATCGATACCGAGTCCACGGCATGCGAACGCGCCTAGCTCACGCCGGGCTCCGTCGATCGTATCGGGGGATGGAGTACCCCCGTCGAACCCTGCTCACCTGTTCGCCACCGGTTTGGGGATGCTTCCGGCGCTGGGATAGCCTTGCCCGGCTTACTCGCGCGAGTGGCGGAACGGCAGACGCGCTGGCTTCAGGTGCCAGTGTCCGAAAGGGCGTGGGGGTTCAAATCCCCCCTCGCGCACGTACTTCCCGAAGGGCCCCGGTCGGTTTCCGACCGGGGCCCTTCGCCTACGCCGGCGGGACCGGTCTCAGCCGGCCAGGAACTTGAGCAGCAGCTCGTTGACCTCGTCGGCGTGCGTCCACAGCAGGCCGTGCGGGGCGCCCTCGATCTCGACGTACTCCGCCGTGGGGAGCGCCTTCGCGAAGCGCCGGCCGGTGGCGTCGATCGGCAGGATGTTGTCGGCGGTGCCGTGCACGATCAGCGCCGGCACGTCGACCTTTTCGATGTCGGCCCGGAAGTCTGTGACCCAGGTGGGCTGCGCCCACACCGAGGCGTGCGGCGAGGAGTTGTAGGCGAGCTGCTGGTTGGCGTCGAGCGCCTCCTGGCTCAGCCGGTTGCCGAGGAACTCGTCGGTGTTGAAGAAGCCCTTGAAGAACTCCGTGAAGAACGCGTAGCGGTCGGCCTGGACGGCGGCGAGCAGGCCGTCGAAGACGTTCTGCGGCACGCCCTCGGGGTTGTCGTCGGTCTGGAGCAGGAAGGGCTCGAGCGAGCCGAGGAAGACGGCCTTCGCGATCCGGTCCGAGCCGTAGGTGCCGAGGTAGCGACCGACCTCGCCCGTGCCCATCGAGAAGCCGACCAGCACGGCGTCGCGCAGGTCGAGGGTGTCGAGCACGGACTTGAGGTCCGCGGCGAAGGTGTCGTAGTCGAACCCGGTGGTCGGCTTGCTGGAGCGGCCGAAGCCGCGGCGGTCGTAGGTGATGACGCGGTGGCCGGCCTCGAGCAGGGCCGCGGTCTGCTTCTCCCACGATGACCCGTCGAGCGGGTAGCCGTGGATCAGCACGACCGGCTGTCCGGTGCCGTGGTCCTCGTAGTACAGCTCGATGTCGGTGGAGTTCTCGGTGCCTACCTTGATGAAACCCATGACGCTCTCCTTCAGGTGTGTGGAGAACGTACGTTCTCCGACTTCCTGCTACTGTAGAGAACGTTCGTTCTCAACGCAAGTCCCAGGGCCGAGGAGTTTTCGAGTGGTCGAGCAGACGCGTGACCCGAGGGAGCAGGTCGTCGACGCGGCCGACGCTCTCTTCTATGCGCGCGGGATCCGCGCCGTGGGCATGGACGACGTGCGCACGGCGGCCGGCGTGTCCCTCAAGCGCCTCTACTCGCTCTTCCCGGGCAAGGACAGCCTGGTCCTGGCGGTGTTGCAGAAGCGTCACGCGATGTGGACCGACGGGCTGACCGCCACGGTCGAGGCGATCGACGACCCGCGCGACCGCCTGCTCGCGGTCTACGACTACCTGGCGGAGTGGTTCGCCGAGGACACCTTCCGTGGCTGCGGCTTCATCAACGCCTTCGGCGAGCTGGGCCCCACCTCACCCGAGGTGGCGGCGTACGCCCGCGAGCACAAGCGCACGTTCCAGGCCCAGCTCGCCGAGCTGGTCGCCGACGCCGGGGTCGAGCCGTCGCTCGCTCCCCAGCTGGCGATCCTGGCCGAGGGCGCGCAGACCACCGCAGCGATCGAGGGGTCGCCCGAGGCCGCCGAGCATGCCCGGCGGGCCGCCGAGACCTTGATCGCGGCGGCCGCGCCGGCGTAGGTCGGCTCAGACCGCGAGGCCCCGTCGGTTGGAGTGGTACTCACCCATGCTGCTGCGACGAAGGCAGAGCGGGGTCGGGTCAGCCCGCCAGGTATCCGTCGACTGGGTCGATACTGACCTGGTGCCCCAGTCGGATGCGGACGACCAGCTCTCGCTGGCCGAGCCGATGCGCTCCCGGTGGAGCACCCGCATCTTCGACGCCGGTCACGAGCTGGGCGACGAGGAGCTCGAGCTGCTCCTCCGCGCCGCGCAGTGGGCGCCGAGCTGGGGCAACCTGCAGCCGTGGGCGCTGGTGGTGGCTCGCCGGGGTGGCCGCGCGCACCAGGCCCTCGTGCCCCGGCTGAGTCGCGGCAACAGCACCTGGGTGCCGCGCGCGGCCGTCGTGCTCGTCGCCGCCGCGCAGGTCGCGCCCCGACCCGACGCCGACCCTGCCGACCCGGGTGGGTTCAAGGGTGAGCACGCCGCCAGCTACGACCTCGGTCAGGCGGCCGCCCACCTCACTCTCCAGGCCGTGGCGATGGGGCTGGTTGCCCACCAGTTCGCGGGCTTCGACAAGGAGGGGGTGGCGCAGGACCTGGGGGTGCCACCGTGGTTCCGGGTGCTCAGCGGCATCGCCGTCGGGCGCCACGGTGACCCCACCGAGGCTCCCGAGCGCGACCGCGAGCGCGAGCTGCGTCCGCGGGTGCGCGCCAGCCTGACCGAGCTCGTGTACGTCGACGCGTGGGGGCACGCGTGGCCGGACGGCACCGGATGAGCTCACGGGTCCGGACGCTGCTGGTGCTCCTGCTGCTCGCCACGGTGATCAACCTGCCGCTTGCGCACGGGGCCTGGACCGACGCGCGGCTCGATAGTGGCGGCGTCGACGTCGTCGCCACCGTGGTGGACCACGGCACGCTGCCGCCGGCGGACGACCCGAAGTACTTCGTCGACTTCCGCTTCCCCGAGGAGATCGATCCGGACGGCCGCCAGTGGTCGGTGGGCGTGAGCCGGGCGACGTACGACGCGGCGGTCGCGAGCGAGACGCTCGAGGTGCGCGTGCTGCCCGACAGCCCGTCGAGGTTCCGGGTGGAGGGGCAGGACACCAGCAACCTGGTGGTCGGACTCACCGTCTTCGCCGACGTGGTGCTGCTCGGCATGGGTGTGCTGAGCTGGCGTTTCGGCGCGAGGCGCCGGCCCGAGCTCCGGATGGTCGCCACCGACGACGTACAGCGCTGCAAGCCCGGCGCCGGCCTCGACCGGGTCGGCGACCTGTGGGTCGCGAAGGGCGAGCTCGTCGAGAAGTCGAATGACACCGTCGTGCTCGACCTCGGTGACCGCCGGGTCGTGGTCGACCTCGCCGGGTACGCCAACCCGGTCGGCTACCAGCAGCCCGCACAGGCGGTCGGCCGAATGATCGGCTGACTAGGAGGGTTTGCCACAATTCTCCCTATGACCACCCTCCAGGACTTCTCGGCCACCGCCATCGACGGGCAGGAGATCGACCTCTCGACGTACGACGGGAAGGTCGTGCTCGTCGTCAACACCGCGTCGAAGTGCGGACTGACCCCGCAGTTCGAGGGCCTGCAGCAGCTGCACGAGCAGTACGGCGAGCAGGGCTTCACCGTGCTGGGCTTTCCCTGCGACCAGTTCGCCAACCAGGAGCCGGGCAGCGAGGACGAGATCGCGGAGTTCTGCCAGCGCAACTACGGCGTGAGCTTCCCGATGTTCAGCAAGATCGACGTCAACGGCGACGGCGCGCACCCCCTGTTCAAGTGGCTGCGCGAGCAGAAGAGCGGGCTGCTGGGCAACAAGATCAAGTGGAACTTCTCCAAGTTCCTGATCGGCAAGGACGGTGCTGTGATCGAGCGCTACGCGCCGACCACCGCCCCCGAGAAGCTCGGCGACGACATTCAAAAGGCGCTCGCTGGGTAACGGTCCGCATGGCCGTCTTCTCAGCAAAGACCTCCGCCCGGGCCGACGTCGCTGCCGAGCGGGCCGCGATCTGGAAGGCGCTGGTCGACCCCGACCTGGTCGCGCGGCTGACGCCGTTCGTCAAGGAGATCCGGGCCGAGGGCGACCACTGGCGCTGGCAGCTCACCGGTCTCGACCTGCTCGGCCGCAAGCTGGCGCCGGGGTTCACCGAGCGGATGGTCTTCGAGGAGCAGCGGCGCATCGAGTTCCACCACGAGCCCCCGGACGGCAGCACTCCGGAGCGGGCCGGCGTCAACGGCTGGTACGACCTGTCCGAGGGGCCCGGCGGCACCACGCGGCTGGAGACGAGTCTCGAGATCTGCCTCGACGCCCCGCTGCCGAAGGTCGCGGGCCCGGCCGTGCGGGCCGCGATGAAGGGCGTGATGGCCACGATGGGCGACCGGTTCTCCAAGAACCTGCTCGACCACCTCGGCGTGCCTCGCTGAGACCACTACGACCACAACGGGGTCCGTGGCGGCTCCTACTTGCTCGTAACCACGGTCCGGCACGAGGGTGTGACCGTGGCCCGCTCCGCAACAACCTCGTCGTACTCGATCACCATGCGCCTGCACACGGCGCCCGACCACGCGGTCGTGGGGTCGGTGGCCACGGCGATCGCCCAGGCCGGCGGCATCGTGACCGCGATCGACGTCGCGGAGTCCAGCACCAACCGGCTCGTCGTCGACGTCACCTGCTCCGCCGCCGACGCCGACCACGCCAAGGAGCTCGAGCAGGCCGTCGACAAGGTCGACGGCGTCGAGGTCTACAAGGTCAGCGACCGGACGTTCCTGCTGCACATCGGCGGGAAGATCGAGGTGGCCAGCAAGGTGCCGCTGCGCAACCGCGACGACCTCTCGATGGCCTACACGCCCGGCGTCGGCAGGGTCAGCATGGCCATCGCCGAGCACCCCGAGGACGTCTGGCGGCTGACGACGAAGGGCAACTCGGTCGCGGTCGTCACCGACGGCTCGGCGGTGCTCGGGCTCGGCAACATCGGTCCGGGGGCGGCGCTGCCGGTGATGGAGGGCAAAGCGGCGCTGTTCAAGCGGTTCGCCGACATCGACGCCTGGCCGATCTGCCTGGCCACCCAGGACACCGACGAGATCGTGCGCGCGGTCGAGATGATCGCGCCCGGCTTCGGCGGCATCAACCTCGAGGACATCGCGGCCCCGCGGTGCTTCGAGATCGAGCGGCGACTGCGCGAGAGCCTGGACATCCCGGTCTTCCACGACGACCAGCACGGCACGGCCATCGTGGTGCTGGCCGCCCTCACCAACGCCATGCGCGTGGTCGGCAAGAAGCTCTCGCAGGCCAAGGTCGTGGTTGCCGGTGCCGGTGCCGCGGGCACCGCGATCGTCACGCTGCTCCTGGCCGCGGGCGTCACCGACGTCGTGGTCTGGGACCGCGAGGGCTGCCTGTCCGCCGACGACGACGCCCTGACGGGTGCCAAGCAGGAGCTCGCCCAGATCACCAACCCCCGCCGCGTGCGCGGCGACCTGCAGGCCGGCCTGGCGGGAGCCGACGTCTTCATCGGCGTCAGCGGGCCGGGCGTGCTGACCGCGGAATGGATCAAGGACATGACCGAGGGTGCAGTTGTCTTCGCCCTGGCCAACCCCGACCCGGAGGTCGACCCCGCGGAAGCCGGCAAGTACGCCGCCGTGGTGGCCAGCGGTCGCTCCGACTACCCCAACCAGATCAACAACGTGCTCGCCTTCCCGGGTGTCTTCCGGGGACTGCTCGACGCCCGCGCCTCGGAGATCACCGTCGAGATGCTGCTGCGCGCGGCCGAGGCGATTGCGCTGGTGGTGGGCGACGACGAGCTCAACCCGACGTTCATCATCCCGTCGGTCTTCGACGCCGAGGTGCCGAAGGCGGTCGCCGCGGCGATCCGCGGCTAGCTAGCCGAGCACTTCGGCCATCTTGTCGGGGTGGCGGAAGTCGAGCTTGCGCAGCGCCGCGTCGCGGGCCTTGGTCGACTTCGCGACGACCTCCACGGCGTACGGGTAGTCCATGTACATCGCCGCCAGCGAGTGGCCCTCGTCGGTGCTCTGCCGCCAGACGTAGCGGTACGCCGTGCCCTCGGCCGTTCTGACGACCTCACGCTCGGCGTCGGGGTACTGCTTCTCGAAGTACTTGCGGGCCGCCTCGACGGACGCGAGCTCGTTGTACGTGACGGTCACCCAGGCCTTGGGAACCTTGAAGTCGCACTGGTACATCGCGGGCCGGAGGTACTCGGGGTGCACGACCAGCATGTCGACGCAGTTGTCGCGAGTGGGGTGGAACGTCGGGAACACCCAGCGGAGGCCCGCCATCCCGGTGGGGACGATGCAGGCATCGAGCGAGTCCGCGCTGCTGCCGTCCCAGCAGACGACCTGGGCGTGCGGCACAGGAGATGGAATCTCCTCGGTCAGCATCCTGGCGCCCATGCCACCGACCACGGCCAGCCCGGCGAGCAGCGGGAAGACCACGAGGGGCGTGCGCACGCGGACGACGCGGCGCAGCACCTGCCGTAGCCGCGAAGGTGTGGCTCCCTCGGCAGCAGGCACCGCGAGCACGTCGGCGCCGCAGCTCATGCAGAACCGGAAGGTGCCGGCCGGCTCGCCACAGCGCGGGCATGCCTCAGGCGTACCTCGCGTCAGCTCCTCGGTCTCGCTCACTGCTTCTCCCCATGGTCTCCCGTTCCACCAACCAAGTGTGAACCCACTCCAGTGACCCGCGAGGGCGATCTAGTAACAATCTCGAACTCCCTAGACTCGCGCCCATGGCCGGCCATGAGACGCGGATGCTCCTGCTGGGTGCGGTCGCTCTCTTCGAGCCCGTCAACGGCTACCAGATCCGCCGCGAGCTCCTCTCCTGGCAGGTCGAGGACTGGGCGCACGTCAACCCCGGCTCGATCTACAGCGGCCTGGCGACGTTGAGCCGTCAGGAGCACCTGGTGCGCCACGACCTGCTCGACGGCACCCGCGAGGTGGCGGTCTACGAGATGACGCGCACCGGCCGCAAAGAGCTCGACCGGCTGATGGCGCAGTCGCTCGAGACCGTCGACCTGTACGACGCGGTCGCCTTCCACGCGGCGTTCAGCATGCTGCCGTTGATCGCTCGCCCGGCTGCGATCACGCACCTCGACGCGCGGCTGCGCGGCCTCGAGACCACCATCACGGAGTTCGAGACCGGGCTGCGCGAGAAGAGCGGGTTCGCTCCACCGCACGCGATCCGTTCCATCGAGCTGCAGCTGGAGCGGGCCCGGATCGAGCGCCGGTGGCTGATCGAGGTGCTCGACGACACCCGCAGCGGTGGCCTGTCGTTCCTGGGCGAGCCCGCCGACTGGGCGCCGGCCGACGACGACCCGGGCTGGCAGATGAACACCGACCGCGAGCGGTATCGAGGCCTGCTCGGCCGATGAGTCGAGGCCGACAACTCGGTCGATACGTCGGCGTACCTGGGCGATGCTCGAGGTAGAGACTTGACGCCACCTATTCAATGTTGAATACTCAGTGTTCAACATTGAACACGAGGAGTGAAATGATCCGAGCTAGAGGGCTCGTGCAGACGTTCGAGACCGGACGAGGCAAGGCCAAGAAGGAGGTCCATGCCGTGGCCGGCGTGGACCTGGACGTCGAGGAGGGCGAGGTCGTCGGCTTTCTCGGCCCCAACGGGGCGGGCAAGACCACGACCCTGCGGATGCTGGTGACGCTGCTCGAGCCGACCGCCGGCACCGCCACCGTGGCTGGCTACGACGTGGTGAAGGAGTCGGTGCAGGTACGCCGCAGCATCGGCTACTGCTCCCAGGTGGGCTCGACGTTCTCCAGCGCCTACGCCGGCGACGAGGTCGTCGACCACGGGATGCTCTACGGGATGTCGCGCAAGGCGGCCACCGAGAAGGGCCAGGAGCTGTTCGACCGGCTCCAGCTCGACGGGCTCTGGCGGCGGATGCCGAAGAACATGTCAGGCGGGCAGAAGCGCCGGCTCGACATCGTGATGGGCCTGATCCACTCGCCGTCGCTGGTCTTCCTCGACGAGCCGACCACCGGCCTGGACCCGCAGGCCCGGGCCAATCTCTGGGAGCACATCCGCGACCTGCGGGTGAAGCAGGGCGCGACCGTCTTCCTGACCACGCACTACCTCGACGAGGCCGACGTGCTCGCCGACCGGATCGTGATCATCGACAAGGGCCAGATCGTCGCGAGCGACACCAGCGACAACCTCAAGGCCCAGGTGTCCGGCGACCTGGTCAGCCTGGAGGTCTCCACCGACGAACAGGTGGCGATCGCGCGCGACAAGCTCGCGACCATCGCCGAGTCGGTCGAGGTCTCGGACCGCCACGTCAGCGGCCGCGTCGCTCGGGCAGCCAAGGTGGTGCCCGGCCTGCTGCGCGACGTCGAGGCGGCCGGCGTGTCCCTGGAAGCGATCGAGGTCGCCCGACCCACGCTCGACGACGTGTTCCTCAACCTCACCGGCCGGTCGCTGCGCGACGCCGAGGCCGCAGCCGACGCCGACACCACCGAAGGAGCAGACCAGTGACGGGCTTCCTGCGCGACAGCTGGATCGTCTTCAACCGTCAGCTCCGAATGAACCTGCGCAACCCCGCCTGGGTGATCATCGGCATGCTCCAGCCGGTGCTCTACCTGGTGCTGTTCGGGCCGCTGCTCGAGCCGGTGATCAGCCAGCTCGGCGGCAACAAGTACACGTGGTTCGTGCCCGGCATGCTGGTGCAGCTCGGCATCTTCGGCGCCTTCTTCGCGGGCTTCAGCCTGATCGGGGAGTGGCGGGAGGGCGTGATCGAGGCCGAGCGGGTCACCCCCGCCAACCGGGCGGCGCTGCTGTTCGGGCGGCTCTACCGCGACCTGCTCCAGCTGTTCGTGCAGGCGGTGATCCTGGTGGGGCTCGGCCTGGCCATGGGCATGGACTTCCACCTCGGCGGCATCCTGCTCGGCGTACTCCTCACGATCCTGCTGGGCGGCGCCTGCGCCGCGGCCTCCAACGCGTTCGCGCTGACGGTCAAGAGCGAGGACGTGATGGCGCCGGTGATCAACCTGGTGATGATGCCGGTGCTGCTGCTGTCGGGGATCCTGCTGCCGATGAGCTTCGGCGCCGCCTGGCTCGACCGGTTGGCCGACTTCATGCCGATCCGCCACGTCGTCGACGCCGTGCGCGGCGCGTTCTTCGGCGATCTCGACCTCGCGACGATCGGCTGGGGCACGGGCTGGACCTTCGCCCTCTTCGGCCTCGCCGTGTGGTGGGGAGTGTCGGTCTTCCGCAAGGAGAACGCCTGACTCCCGCTGACCCGTCAGAAGCTCTGCTGACAGGTCAGCGTGGAACTGGTGGGGGACGGCTGGCGTCCGAGGGGCATGAAGCTCAGGACGACTAGGGTCGCCCGGTGCGAAGAAACAAGAGGACAGCCGAAAACGCCGGATCCACCCGCCGCGTGGTGAAGATGGGTCGCAACGACCTGGGGGTCGACCTCCTGGTCGACGACGAGCGGTTGCACCGCCAGCTGTCGATGGGCCAGAAGAGGGTCGGCGAGTTCTTCCTCAGCCAAGAGGTGGCGCGGTTGCTCCGGGCCACCGAGGCCAACGTGGTGCTCGACGTCGGCGCCAACATCGGGCAGTACGCGACCGGACTGCGCGAGATCGGGTACCGCGGTCGGATCGCCTCCTTCGAGCCGGTGGCGGAGCCGTTCGCCCGGCTGGAGCACGCTGCCGCCGGCGACGACGCCTGGTCGGTGCACCCTTATGCGCTGGGCGCCGAGGACGGGACTGCCGAGATCAACCAGGTGCCCGGCACGATGAGCTCGATGCTGACGGCGAGCGAGTTCGGAAAGCAGTGGTCCGACAAGCTGCAGCAGCAGACCACGGAGACGATCCAGATCAGGCGGCTCGAGTCGGTCATCGACGACGTCACCGCCGGGTTGGACGACGTGCGGGCGTACTTGAAGATGGACACCCAGGGCTTCGATCTCCAGGTCTTCGAAGGCGCCGGCCCCGCGCTCGACCGGGTGGTGGCGATGCAGTCGGAGGTCTCGTGCGTGCCGATCTACGACGGGATGCCGCGGCTGCCGGAGCAGTGGAAGATCTACGAGGCCGCCGGCTTCGAGGCGGTCGGCGTCTACCCGGTGACGCGTGACGCGCCGACCCTGCGGGCGATCGAGTTCGACCTGGTGATGGTGCGCGCGGCGGAGGTACGCCGACCCCAGGCGTGAGGTCAGATCGCGGGCGCGGCACCGTGCCGAGCTGGAGCCGGGCACTGAGCTCGTCGCGGACGCCCCAGTGCTCGGCGAGCCGCTTCCCTCGGTGGGGTAGCTGGCGGCTCAGCTGGGCAGGGCGCTGGCTTCGTAGCGGCTTTACATCTGCCTGCCTCTTGTCAAGATGGTTTACAAACGCTACGGTCTTGTAAAGCCAGCCGAGAGGTGACAGACATGAGCAGCGACCAGATCGCGAACAGCACGGTCCCGCAGGGGTCGAGCGACGCGTGGACCGACAAGAAGCGGTACCTGTGGCTGATCGGCCTCGTCGTTCCGTCGCTGGCCTTCGCGGGCTACGGGCTCTGGCTCGCCACCGGCATCGGAGCCTGGTTCTGGATCGGCCCGGTGGTGATCTTGATGGTCGTCCCCGCGATCGACCTGTTCGCCGGCCTCGACCAGTCCAACCCGCCCGACGCCGCCATCGAGGCGCTGGAGCAGGACAAGTACTACCGCTGGATCACTTACCTCTTCCTGCCCATCCAGTACGCCGGGTTCGTCGGCGCGATGTATCTCATCGCCCGCGGCGATCCGCTCGGGATCGGCGGCGACCTGAGCGTCATCGACAAGGTCGGTCTGGCCATCTCGATCGGAGCCATCGGCGGGATCGGCATCAACACCGCCCACGAGCTCGGGCACAAGCGCGAGGCCAACGAGCGCTGGCTCTCGAAGATCGCGCTCGCACCGACCTTCTACGGCCACTTCTACATCGAGCACAACCGCGGCCACCACGTGCGCGTCGCCACGCCCGAGGACCCGGCGTCGTCCCGGATGGGCGAGACCCTCTACGAGTTCCTCCCGCGCACGGTCCTCGGTTCGCTCAAGAGCGCCTGGCACATCGAGAAGCGTCGCTACGCCCGCAAGCACCAGCACCCGTTCCGGCCCGGCAACGACGTGCTCAACGCCTGGCTGATGTCCGTGCTCCTGTGGGGGGCACTCACCGTGTGGCTCGGGATCGGGATCCTGCCGTTCCTCGCGATCCAGGCCTCAGGCTTCCTGCTCCTGGAGGTCGTGAACTACATGGAGCACTACGGCATGCTCCGCCAGAAGGTCGGCCAGCCCGGCAAGGAGCGCTACGAGCGCGTCGATCCTTCGCACAGCTGGAACTCCAACAACGTCGCCACCAACGTCCTGCTCTACCACCTCCAGCGGCACAGCGACCACCACGCCAACCCGACCAGGCGCTACCAGACGCTGCGGGACTTCGAGGAGTCTCCGGTGCTGCCCACCGGCTACGCCGGCATGATCGTGCTGGCGATGTTTCCGCCCATCTGGCGCCGGGTGATGGACCCGCGTGTGGTTGCCCACTTCGACGGTGACCTGACCCTGGCGAACCTGAGTCCCCGCAAGCGGGAGAAGCTGCTCGCGAAGTACCCGCCGCCGGCCGAGCCGACCGCCGCCGAGATCGCGGCGGCCGAGCAGGCCGAGGCCGACGCGGCCGCCCTGCTCGCGGTCGACGAGGTGCTGGCCGCCCGCTGCCCTGGGTGCGGCTACACCTACGAGGTCGAGGTCGGCAACGAGTTCGAGGGCTTCGCGGCCGGCACGGCGTGGGCGGACATCCCGCGCGACTGGTGCTGCCCCGACTGCGGGGTGCGCGAGGCCGCCGACTTCGTGCCCGTCGAGAAGGTCGACGCATCATGAGCCTCAGGATCGAGGTCGACCGCGGCAAGTGCGAGGGCCTCGGCATGTGCGAAGCGATGGCGAACGACTTCTTCGAGCTCGACGACGACGAGGTCATGCACGTGCTCAACGAGACGCCCGACAACGCCGACCGCGGTCACGTGCACGCCGCCGTGCAGGCGTGCCCGGTGCTCGCGCTGACGCTCGTCGGAGGCTGAGCGCTTGATGACTACCCTCCTGGGTGTGACCGCCGAGCCTTCTCTCTCCATGCGCGACCGCGTGGTGGAGGCGGCGGTGCGGCTCACCTCGGAGGTGGGGTGGTCCGGGGTCACCATGGCCAAGCTGGCCGACGAGGTGGGCGTCAGCCGGCAGACCGTCTACAACGAGATCGGCACCAAGCCCGGTCTGGCCGAGGCGATGATCCTGCGAGAGCTCGACCGGTTCCTGGCCATCGTCAGCGTCGCCTTCGACCGCCACCCGACCGACCTGGTCGCGGCGATCCGCAAGGCGTCCGTGGGTGTGCTCGAGCACGCCCAGGACAACCAGCTGCTGCACGCGGTGATCTCGGCGACCCACGGCGCGGACACCGAGCTGCTCCCGCTGTTGACCACGCACGCCGAGTCGCTGCTCGGGGTGGCGAAGCTGGTGATCTCGGGCCGGCTCGAGCCGTACGACGTCGACCTCGACCGCAAGCAGCTGGAGGCCGCGATCGACATGGTTGTCCGGATCCTGCTCAGCCACGTCATGCAGCCGTCGGGTCCGCCCCGGGAGACGGGCGAGGACATCGCCTGGATCGCGGAGAGGGTGCTACGCGGCTGAGGCCCGGGCCTCGGCCCGCTCGACCGCCTCGCGGAAGCTGCGGGCGACGTACGGCGGCACGGTGAGCCCCTCGTGTGAGGCGAACAGCAGCTCGCGCTCGACCCGGGCGATCTGCTGGGTGAAGTCGTCGAGGCCCTCGGTGATGCCGAGGGTGGCCATGATCTCGCCGAAGTCGGCCGACTGCTCGGCGTTGTAGGCGCCGACCGGCGCGAACGAGATCCCGCGCAGCTTGCGCACCAGCCACTTCTGCCAGCCGGCCAACCGCTGCCAGTGCTGCCGCGCCGACATCTGGTAGAAGGCGAAGTGGCCCGGCTCCTGGCGCTTGATCTGGCCGATCGCCGAGCGGGCGACACCCTCCTCGCCGAGCTCGATGATGCCGTCGTACAGCATGTTGTAGGCGAGCACCGCCGAGCGCTCGGTGGCAACGCCGGTCAGGTAGTAGAGCATCCGGGAGACGTCCTGGAAGATGCCCGCGTGGCCGAGCGCGCCCAGCACCTTGATCTTGGCGCCGATCGACAGGTCGGGCGTGGACAGCGGTCGGCCGAGATGGCGCTGGAGCTCGTCGAGGATCAGCCCGTGCTGGATCTCCTGCGGTGCCCACACGTCGCGGAAGAAGTGCACGTCGATCTCGGGCGGGTCGGGCAGCAGGATCGCCAGCTCCATGACGTTCTTCTCGACCTCCAGCTCCACGCGGGCCATGTAGTCGAGCACGTGGCCGAAGCGGGCGTCGAGCTCACGGGGTCTGGCCACCGTGAAGTCGACGGACGAGAGCTGGATGGGGGGATGCTCGTGAGCGAGCCGGTCGACGTGATCGACCAGCCTCTTATCGCTCGCCTGCCTCATGGACAGAGCCTAGTCTCATCGACGTGAGTGAGAGCCCTCAGGTTGCCGGCGTACGACTCGGTACGACGACCGGCCGGGCGGTCGTCCTGGCCGCGGCGCTGGGGTCCGGGATGGCGTTCCTGGACGGCACGGTGGTCAACGTCGCGCTCAAGAGCATCGGCGAGGACCTCGACGCCTCGCTGGGCGAGCTGCAGTGGATCACCAACGGCTACCTGCTCTCGCTGGCCAGCCTGATCCTGCTGGGCGGGTCGCTGGGCGACCGGTTCGGCCGGCGCCGCGTCTTCGTGATCGGTACGACGTGGTTCGCGGTCGCGTCGCTGCTGTGCGGCCTCGCGCCCAACCCCGAGACGCTGATCATCGCGCGGGTGCTGCAGGGCATCGGCGGGGCGCTGCTGACGCCGGGCAGCCTCGCGATGATCCAGGGTGCCTTCGTGGCCTCGGACCGGCCGAAGGCGATCGGCGCCTGGACAGGGCTGGGCAGCATCGCGGCCGCGCTCGGCCCGTTCATCGGCGGAGCCCTGGTCGACTACGCCCACTGGCGGTTCATCTTCCTGATCAACGTGCCGCTGGCCGCGGCGACGGTCATCGTCGCCCAGCGGCACGTGCCCGAGACCAAGGACCCGCACGCCTCCACGCACTTCGACGTCGTGGGGGCCACGCTGGCGACCCTGACCCTGGGTGCGCTGACCTATGCGCTGATCCAGTGGGGCGACACCCTCGCGCTCGTCGCGGCCGTGGTGTCCGTGCTCGCCGCGGTCGGGTTCGTGGTCACCGAGAAGCGGGAGCAGGCTCCGATGCTGGCGCTCGGCATCTTCCGCGACCGGACCTTCAGCGCCGCCAACGCGATGACCCTGCTCGTGTACGCCGCCCTCGGGGCCTCGATGTTCTTCATCACCCTGCAGCTGCAGGTCGTCAGTGGGTGGAGCGCGCTGGCGGCCGGCACGGCAGACGTTCCCGATCACCATCTGCATGATCTTCCTCGCCGCGAAAGGCGGGGAGATCGGCGCCCGGATCGGACCGAGGATCCCGATGACCGTCGGTCCGATCGTGATGGGCGTCGGCTGCCTGCTGATGCTGGCGATCGGTCCCGACGTGAACTACTGGCTCGACGCACTGCCCGGCGTCACGCTCTTCGGCCTCGGCCTGGCGCTGATGGTCGCGCCCCTGACGGCCACCGTGCTGGCCGCCGCGCCCGACGAGCACGCCGGCATCGCCAGCGGCGTCAACAACGCCGTGGCCCGGGCCGGGTCGCTGCTGGCGGTTGCCGCGCTGCCAGTGGCGGTGGGGCTGATGGGCGACGACTACGACGTGCCGGCGGTCTTCGACGACGGCTACCACTCGGCGATGGTCATCTGTGCCGTGATGCTGGTGGCCGGCGGCGTCGTCTCGTGGTTCACGATCCGCAGCGCGGTGCTCGACGAGCAGACCCCTGTCGCCGAAGCGCCGTAAGGATTGCCCTCCTCCGCATACGCTGGTCAGGCGATGAGGGGGGACATGCGGGGGAGGCGCGCCTGGCTGGCAGGGGTCGTGACGACCGTGGCGCTGGTGGCCGCCTGCCGCGAAGACGCCGGGGGGATGAGCACGCCGGTGCCCACCGATGAGCCGAGCGACGTCGCCACGACCACCGAGCCGGGCCCCGCGCCGTCGGCCGTGCTGGACCCCGAGCACGCCATGGACCCGCCGGGCGAGGTCGAGACGCCCTGCTGACCGCCGACATCATGGTGATCGGCAGCGGCACCCTCGACCCCGGTCTGGTGCGACGCATCTCGCAGTTGGACGGCGTAGCGGCCACGACCACGATCTCGCTCAAGCAGGTGTCGATCGAGAACCGTCTCTACGACATCGCGGCGGTCGACGCCGCGGAGTACCGCCGGTTCACGGAAGCGCGCAGCGCCCAGTTCCAACCGCAGTGGGACCGGCTCGCCGGAGGCGAGATCGCCAGCGTCGAGGAGGTGCAGGGACGGCTGCCGCTGGACCGCGACGGCTTCCTCGCCCTCGACGTCGCCGAGGACGCGCCCCGGATCCACGTCGGCGCGTATGCCCCGCAGGTGCCGACGATCGAGCTGGTGGTCAACGAGAAGTGGGGCGAGACCCTCGGGATCGACCAGCGCAACGCCCTGGTGATCTCCACCCAGCCCACCTCGCCGCAGAGCATGCGAGGGCCGATCCGCCGCCTCGTCGGCGACGCCGGCTCGGTGCAGATGATGGATATCGCGAGCCGGCTCGGTCTCGACCCCGAGGCGGCGCACAGCGTCGAGCTGGTCGGCACCTACGCCGACGCCGTCGGCACGTTCCGCTACACGATCGTCGGCGGCCGGGTGGTCCCCGACCCGGCGTGGGTGAGCGAGCACATCGTCACTGCAACCGTGCCCATCCTCGGCCAGGTCACCTGCAACAAGTACCTGATCCGCAGCTGAAGGCCGCGCTCGGCGAGGTCGTCTCCCGAGGGCTGGCCGACGAGATCGATCCGAACGAGTACCAGGGCTGCTACTACCCGCGCTTCATCGCCGGCTCCACCCAGCTGTCCAACCACGCGTTCGGCCTGGCACTCGACCTCAACGTGCCCGGCAACCAGCGCGGCACGGCTCGCCAGATACGCACTGGCGGGTCGTCGAGCGCGTCGAGGTGGGGGCTTCAGCTGGGGCGGCGACTGGGGCTACACCGACCCCATGCACTTCGAGCTGAACCGCATCGTCACCCCCGGCTAGCGGGCCGTCAGCGTGCAGCACATGCGCGCAGCACAGGTCGTCACGCCCACCGGTCCTCCTGATGTCGAGGTGGTGGACATCGAGGAGCCGACTCCCGGGCCCGACGACGTATTGATCGAGGTGCACCGGGTCGGGATCTCGTTCCCGGACCTGCTGCTGAGCAAGGGCGAGTACCAGCTCAAGCCGGAGCTGCCGTTCTCGCTCGGCGTCGACGTCGCCGGCACGGTCGTGAGCGGCAACGGCTTCGAGCCCGGCCAGCGGGTGGCTGCAGTGGGCGGCTACGGCGGGGCGCAGGAGCGCACCGCGATCCCGGGCATGTTCACGTTCCCGCTGCCCGACTCGATGTCGTACTCGACGAGGGCGCGGCGGTGCCGATGAACTACCTGACCGCACAGTTCGCCCTCGCGGAGCGCGGCCAGCTGCAAGAGGGCGAGACCGTGCTCGTGCACGGAGCGGCCGGCGGTGTCGGCACGGCAACCATCCAGGCGGCCAAGGGCATGGGCGCCCGCACGATCGCCGTGGTGAGCACGGAGGAGAAGGCGCAGGTCGCGCGCGACGCGGGCGCCGACGACGCGGTGCTGATCGACGGGTTCAAGGACGCCACCATGGAGCTCACCGGCGGCAAGGGCGTCGACGTGGTGCTCGACGTAGTCGGTGGCGACGCGTTCACCGACTCGCTGCGGGTGCTGAATCCCAGGGCCGGATGCTGGTCGTCGGCTTCGCCTCGGGGCAGGGCATCCCGGAGGTCAAGGTCAACCGGCTGCTGCTCAACAACATCGACGTGCGCGGCGTCGGCTGGGGTGCTTTTGCGACGCTTCGGCCCGGCTACATGCAGGAGCAGTGGCAGGCGCTACTTCGATGATGGAGAGTGGCGTGATCAAGCCGCCGATCGGTGCGGTCTACGAGCTCGACGACTTCGGCCAGGCCCTGATCGACATGGACGACCGCAAGACGCTCGGCAAGTCCGTCGTCCTCGACCGCGACTGAGCCCGTCCGCTTCGACTGGGGGCCGACCGGCGCGGCCGCGATCGGCGGCCTGGCCGAGCATCGCCGTCGTCGTCGACGTGCTGTCGTTCACCACCACGCTGACCATCGCGGTGGAGCGCGGGATGACCGTCTTCCCCTACAAGTGGAAAGGGGCCCAACGCGCCGAGCAGTACGCCGCCGAGCGCGACGCCGTGCTCGCCGATCGGCCGGTTCGAGGATCGAGCGCCGGCGGGGGTGAGCTCTGTCGCCGGCGGCGATGTCGACGCGTCGAGAGGGCGTGCAGCGGAATCGTGCTGCCCTCGCCGAACGGGTCCTCGATCTGCTTCGCGCTCGCCGACTCCGGGCTGACCGTCGTCGGCGCCTGCCTGCGCAACCGAGCCGCGGTCGCCCGCTGGGCTGGCTCCGCGGCTGGCCGCGGCGGTGACGCGGAGCTCGCCGTGGTCGCCTCAGGCGAGCGCTGGCCCGACCGACTCGCTGCGGCCGGGGCTCGAGGACCTCTGGGGCGCCGGCGCCGCGCTGGCCGCGCTCGAGCCGCGGGAGGCAGACCCCGAGGCCCGGCACGCGGCCCTCGCCTTCGCCGCCGGCAAGCCCGCGGCTGACCGCCGACCTGCTCGCCTGCGCCAGCGGGGTGGAGCTCGTCGAGGCGGGCTTCCGCGGCGACGTACTGCTGGCCGCGGAGCTCGACGTCAGCGACGTCGTACCGGTGCTGACCGGTGAGGGTCTTCGTCGCGGCCGGTCAAGGGCGTCGGAATCGTGAGCATCCTCGATGAGGCCCGTCAGGGCATGAACCCCGACATCCGTCCTCAGCGTCACCCTGTTCGGTCACGTCAACGGCCGCCGGCCGAGGAGGCGGAGATCCCCGCCGACCGGTCCACGTGGGGAGCCTTCGTGACGCTGGCCGACACCGCCGAGCAGCAGGTCCGCGAGATCATCGAGTCGTTGGCCGCAGGCTCGGCCGAGGATGCCGAGCGGGCGACGTCGAGGAACGGCGCGCAAGATCGGCGACCTCTTCGCGTCGTTCATGGACACCGACCGGATCGCCGCCCAGGGCACCCGCCCGATCCGTCCGCTCCTCGACGCGGTCGGCGCCCTGCGCGATGTGCGCGACCTGGCGGCGTTCTTGGGTGAGTTCGAGCGGATCGGCGGGCACGGGTTGTTCGGCAGCTACGTCAACACCGACGACCGCAACTCCGACCGCTACCTCTTCCACATCACGCAGGGCGGGCTCGGGCTGCCCGACGAGTCGTACTACCGCGACGACAAGTTCGCCGAGATCCGCCGAGAAGTACGTCGCCTACCTCACCGACCTGCTGGCGCTCGGCCGCCACGAGGACGCACCGGCCGCGGCGGCAACGATCCTCGCCATCGACACCCAGCTCGCGGCCGGACACTGGGAGCGCTCCGAGACCCGCGACGTCCAGAAGACCTACAACCTGATGACTGCCGCGGAGCTCAAGGAGCTGTGCCCGGCCTTCGACTGGGACGCCTACGTCACCAACCTGGCCTCATCCGACATCGACCACGACCGGCTGATCGCGGAGGTCTGCGTCAGCTCGTCGTACTTCGCGCATCTGTCGACCGTGCTCGAGACGGTGCCGATCGAGGACTGGAAGGCCTGGCTGCTGGCTCACGTGCTGCGGTCGGCGGCGGCGTACCTCACCGACGACTTCGTCGAGACCAACTTCGACTTCTACTACGCGGCACCCTCATGCACTCCGAGCTGCGCGACCGCTGGAAGCGCGGCGTCGGCCTGGTCGAGGGAGCGCTGGGCGAGGCCGTGGGCAAGGAGTACGTCGCCCGCCACTTCCCGCCGGAGTCCAAGAAGCAGATGGACGACCTGGTCGCGAACCTGCTCGCGGCCTACCGCGAGTCGATCTCCAAGCTCGACCGGATGAGCGAGGAGACCAAGCAACGGGCCTACGAGAAGCTCGACACGTTCCGGCCGAAGATCGGCTATCCCGAGGCGTTCCGCGACTACTCGGCCCTGCAGATCCGCAAGGACGACCTGATGAGCAACGTCGCGGCGGCGTCGGCGTTCGAGACCGACCGCGAGCTGCGCAAGATCGGGCAGCCGGTCGACCGCGACGA
>CAWJRK010000001.1:0-34656 GCA_963845215.1 uncultured Actinomycetota bacterium | reverse complement strand
GCAACGCCGTGCCCGACACTCGCTGTGGGATCGTCACACCCCTAGAGAGCCGTCGGTCCGGCTTTCGGTTGACACCCAGGCAAGAAAGTTCCGGGGCGCCGTCAACCAATCGTCGGCTGCGCGCCTCTCAATGGTGTTGGCCCACGTTGGCGGGAGAGGTGCTTGGTCGCCGCGCGACAGGAGGAGTTCACGCGCTACGTCGAAGCACGTAGCGCGGGTCTGCTGCGCACCGCGGTCTTTTTGTGTGCGGGGGACAGGTCGGCAGCGGAGGATCTGGTGCAGAGCGCGTTGGTCAAGGCGTACGTGTCCTGGGCCAGGGTCCGCGACGAGCAGAAGCGTGACGCCTACGTACGCCGCATCCTGGTGCGCGAGTCCTACCGGCGCGGGCCGGCCAAGGCCAGGGACGTCGCGCACGGCCCGGAGATAGGCGACCGACCCGCACCCTCGCACAACCGCGACGACCACCTGTCGCTCTTCCCCGAGCTCGCGGCACTTCCTCGACAGCAACGTGCCGTGGTCGTCCTCCGCTACTACGAGGACCTCAGTGAACGAGAGATCGCCGAAGCGCTCGGGGTGTCGACAGGTGCGGTGAAGAGCCACGCCTCACGCGCTCTTGCCACGCTGCGAGCGCGTCTCCACGACACGTACCGACCCGCCGATGAAGGAGCCGACGTTGAGCGTCGATGAAGACTTCGAGTCTGTTCTGAGAGACCAGTTCCGGGCTCACGAGCCGCGGGTCACGCCGCCCGTCGACCTGGCGACCCGCGTGGTCGTGGAAGGAGACCGTGCGGTCAAGCGGCGTAGGACTCGCCTCGGACTGTGCGGCGCGGCCGGGGCGGCGGCTGTCGTCGTAGGAGTCAGCGTGGCGGCCACGTTGACGTCCTCGCCCGGCGGGGACCCCGCGCCAGGCGAGTCGACGTCTCCGTCTGCCGACAGCTCGGGAAGCGAGGGAACCTCGTCGTTGACCGCGTGGGGAGACGGTCTGCCGCGCGGGCGTGCGCCCGAGGTCGCCTACCTGGCCGGGACCACCGTCTACCTGCCGAGTGGGGCCGTCACGCAGCTTGAAGCAGAGGATGCCGAGATCGTCGGGCAAACCGTGGCGGGCCTGATCGTGTTCGTCGAGGACCACAACGCCGACGGCGTCCTCACGGGCTCCCGCTTCGTCCGCGTACACGACGACGGCACGACCTTCGCCATGCAGACCCCCACGCTCGTGGCCGGCGGGGCCCGCGAAGCACTGGTCGCGCCCGAGGGGCGCTACTTCACCAACGGCCACCAGGTGGTCGACAAGTCCACGGGCGCTGTGGTCGCGGAGGTGCCCGACGAGGCGCAGGTCATGGAGGCATGGACCTCGGCAGGCGTTCTCTACACGGCCCGCAGCCAGCAGTACTACTTGTGGCGACCAGGCGAGGAGCCCATCGCCGTGCGGGGCAACCCGGGGGCCTACGTCCATGGCACCGACGTGGGTCTTCGTGAAGGCCGCTCGGGATGTACGGAGGTGGTTCGCATCGACACCGCCGGGGTCGTCAGGCAACTCGGCTCTGATTGCGTGCCGGACCTGCTGAGCATCTCACCGGATGGATCCGAGGCCGTGACCACCGACCTTCGCGTGGTCGATGTCGAGACAGGGGAGACAACCAACCTGTCCGAGACCCCGCTCGATCATCTCTACGGCTTCCTTGACGTCGACTGGCTCGACAACGACGAGTTCCTCGTCTCGGTGCCGGCGTCTTCGGATCTCGGGGTACTCCGTGCCGGGCGCCTACGCGCGTCTGGTCCGGTGCAGCATCACCGACCAGGGCTGCGAGTCCGCGACCGACGCGGTGAACATCGCGGACAACGAAGGTGTGCGGCTGCCGTGACTTGGCGAACCCGCAGACGAGTCCAGCAGTCGTTGCTGGTCGGGGTGCTGGCTGCATGCCTGTCGGCCACGGCCTGCTCCGATCCCGAAGGCGCGCCTTCAGGTAGCGACATCGAGCTCGCGATCGGCACCCAGCCGACCGCTCCGACCCCGATGGTCGCGCCGACCCCACCGACCCCACCGGCCGCACCCACCGACGACGCTCATCTGCGCGAGCTGATCGGTGGCACTCAGGCGCGATGGGATCCGCGACGCGTCGATCATCTGCCAACGGTCGACCCCGATGACCTGCTTCCCCGCTCGTCAGGGCACCGAGGTCCTCGGCACCGCTGACGAGCGCACCGATCGAGGCCGCCGTGCTCGCCGTACACGGGCGCGGGACCGCTCACCTCCTCTCGACCACAGGGGAGTGGCGGAGCCTGCCCGTCGACCGGTCGCTGGCCGGCCCTGTCGCTGATACCGGGCGGCACGCAGCTCCTCGTGTGGCAGCTGTCCGAGCACGAGGGGGTGGAGATCTACGACCTCGCGTCGGGAGAGAGGCGTTCGCTGGGAGCCCCCCGGGGCTTCCAGGCGTGGGACTACAGCAGCTGGGTCTGGGTCGGCGAACGCACCGTGTTGCTCGACGACCTGCGCGGCGGGTGGCTCATCGACACCCGGACGGGCAGGTCGCAACAGGTCCCTACCCACGAGAGTTCGCGTGGACCGCGGACCCTGACGGGGACGGCGTCGTGGAGAGCACTGACTACGACGAGCCGGCGACGCTCAGCGACTGGACCACTGGCTCCGAACGTCGCGTCCCGGAGAGCGCCACCGGACGGATGCAGTCTGCTCCAGGTCAACGACGGGACGGTCGCAGGAACGGCCTTCGACCAACGCCCGTTCTCGGTCGTACGGCTAACGAAAGGTCAATGCATCCTCGGGCGGTGCTGCCCGCTCGTCCACCACGAGGGCTACTTCAGCAACGGGGGCCTCGGCCTGCTGTCCCTCCGGGACGACGGCACCGTCTTGCTGCAGGTTCATCTGATGCGTGGTCGAAGGTGCGTTCCGCATCGTGCGCTGGGACCCGGTGGCCGGCGACCTGTCCGTGATCTCAGCCGTGGAGATCCCGATCGAGCACTCGATGACGTTTGCGTCCGGACTCTTGCGGACGGGCGGTCGACCAAGGTGAGGAAGGAGAGTCTGCTGGCGGCGTTGACCCTCATGGCGGTGGCTTCTCTCGGCTGCGGTGGGGATGCCGACGAGCCTCATGTGAAAGCACCACCGACCTCCCCTTCGTCGACGCCCCCGACCGAACGCGCGCAGCCAGACTTTGCGCCGCCGATCGATCCGGCAAAGGTGCAGCAGATGTGGGATCCCAACGTCGATGCCCTCCCCTGGGAGACCGGGGTCGGGGTGCCGCGTGACCTGGACCCTCGCGCAGGATCGCTCGGACCGGCCGCGGGCACGGCGATCGCGGCCGCGGACGCATCGGGGGAGTTGTGGCTGTTGAGCCCGGAGCAGACCTGGTGGCGAGACTCCTACCCGGAGGGCGCTGGCTACCTGGACGCGCGGGCGATCGCGCTCGCCGACGACGGATCTCGGATCGCAGTCAGCGGCCGGACCGGCCTGTGGTGGCGCGACGTCTCGGCGCCGAGATGGACCAAGGTGCCCTACCCGCGTGGCCTCGCGCCCGCGGACTACTACGTCAGCGTCGACTTCGGCCCCACCGGCGCCCTGATCCTGGCCAACTACCAGAGCATGTGGGGCGTGAGACTGCCGACGGGAAGGTCCGAGCGCCTTCCGTTCAACAGGTTCGACTACGTCTCAGCGCTCCCGGACGGCGATCTCGTCGTCACTCGCTTCGCCGACAACCCGGTGCGGCGATCCATCAGCGACACCGCGGCGGTGAGCTGATCCAGTCCACCGACCCCACTGAACTCGAGAGTCTGCAGCGCCCATCGGCCAACGACACGTCGATCGTGGCGACCAGGGCGTACACCGGTCACACCGGACGACGTACCTCGATCGACCATGATGGGCTGTTGGCGTTGCGCCTCGACGGACTCATGACTCGCGCCTTCCTACCGTTCGACGGCCGCGACGGCTCCTACTCCGATTCGGGCTGGATGACCGCTCTCGGCTGGCTGGGCGACGACACGGTGCTGGCCACAGTGCGGCCTCGCGATGATGCCTCCACGAGCTGGTTGTTCACCTGGGACGTCGAGTCGGGCGACCTGCACCGGGTGGGATCGCATCCTTGGGACATCACGGTGGCAGTGGCCATCGGCTCGCTGTGAGCTTCGTCAGCTGAGACCTTCGAACAGGTCGGTCAGCATCGGCTGATCGCCGTCCGCCTCGGGCCAGGCGACGGCGTACCACTCCCGTCCGACGCGCCGCTCCCACTGGTCGGTGTTGGTCGGGTCGTCGGACATGACGTGCAGCTGGCTCTTGTGCTCGCTCAGTCCGGCGACGATGCGACCGGCGAATTCTCGACAGTTGACGGTGATCGCGATCTGCTCGTCCGGCACTCCGCGCATGTGATAGATCTGCGTCGGGTCCCAGGTGTAGAGCCCGAGCTCTCCGCGTTGGCGGTTCCACCGCTCGAACACCGACTTCGGCACCGCCCCGTGCGCGAGCCGCTGGAATCCGGACCTGGTGTCGGAGCGCAGGCGCGCGAAGGCCTCGTCGGTGGCGGCTTCGATCGCGATGTGGTCGGGATGTCCGAAGATGCCGTCGGAGCCGAAGGTCACCACGACGGCTGGATCTTCCTCGTCGAGGATCGCGGCAATTGACGAGACGACCTCGTCGAAGGGGAGCTCCGCGACGCCACCGTCCGGAAGGCCGAGCCACTCGTGCCGGTCAGGCACCCGCCCGTGGGCGCGCCACGCGGCTTCGTCCTCGGCGCGGCGCACGGCTCCCAGCGTCTCGCGAGTCGCCGGGAACCCTTCGCGAATGTCCCCCTGCTCGCCGTACGTCGCGTGGATCAGCACGAACCTGAAGTCCGGGTCGTCGGCATGCAGCGCGACGCTGCCCGCAACGCCGTACGCGTCGTCGTCCGGATGCGCGAAGACGCACGCAAGGGTCCGATTGCGAGCCACGGCGCCAACGTATCGACTCCCGCGTCGCTCCAGGTGCAACCGACACAGCATGGATGCCGGGAGTCCGGGGAACCGTGAGGTCATGACTGAAGGTTCCGAGGACCCCCGCGAACACGCGACAGTCGACCAACCGCTCAACGGTCCCAAGAGATCCGCCCTGAAGCCGCTGCTCATCACCTTCGCCGTCTTCGCGACGCTGGCGATCCTCTATCTCCTGGCCGTCGAGTTCCTGATCTCAGCGGACTGACGCCGTCATCGCTTGGTAATGGCGCATCGGGCCACGGAGTGCCACCTTGGATCCATGGCACCCGCGGGGCTGTTGGACGACGCGCTCGAGCGCACGGCGCTCGTCGAGCACGTCGGTAAGTCGGGAGCCGCCTTGGAGCGGGTGCGGCTCCGCGACGGGCGAAGCGTGATCGTCAAGCGGATCACGCCCGAGACCGACCTGACGCTCGCGCTCTTCGACCAGTCGGTGTCTCGCGAGCTGCTGCTCTGGAGCTCCGGTGGGCTCGAGCGACTCCCTGACGCCGTGGGGCACGTCATCGTAGACGGCTGGAGGGAGGGTGACGACACCACGGTCATCGTCATGCGCGACCTCGGGGACGCCGTGATGGGCTGGGAGGACCGCCTCGATGCAGCCGCTTGCCGGTGGATGCTGGAGCGTCTCGGGGCCCTGCATCTGGCGTACCTGGGGGACCCGCCGGTCGAGGTTGCGCCACTGAGACCAGCGCTGGAGCTGTTCGCACCTCACCGGATCACCCCACTCGCCGATGCGGGCGACGAGCTGCTCGCAGCCGCCCTGCGCGGCTGGGAGTACTTCGCGGATCCTGACCTGGTGCCGCCCGACGTGTCCGAGGCGGTCTTCGCGCTGCACGCCGATGCGGAGCCACTCGCCGCAGCGCTGGACCGGCGGGCCGGTCACGCTGGCTCACGGCGACCTGGCGACGGTCAACCTGGCGTTCGAGGGGGAGCGGCCTGATCCTGCTCGACTGGGCCCTACCGGTCGCGGCGCCCGGCGCGCTACGACGTGGCGCGCTTCCTGGTGACCTGCGCGCACGTGGTCGACCCCGACCCGGATGAGGTCATCGCGGTCTATCGCGAGGCCGCCGGCGCGGCGTACGACGAGAGCTCGATGCGGCTCGCACTGCTCTCTGCGCTGTGCTGGCTGGGATGGAACAAGACCCTCGACGTCGTGGAGAGCCACGACGAGGCAGTGCGGCACCGGGAACGCGTCAGCCTCGACTGGTGGGTCCAGCAAGCACGGACAACCCTGGAGAGTGGAGCACTGTGATGGATCTCGAGACCTTGTACCGGCGTACCGTCGAGAGCTGGACCGCGCGGGTGCAGACCGTCGGTGCCGACCAGTGGACGGCCGTCACCCCCTGCGCGGACTGGGACGTCCGCGAGCTGGTCAACCACGTGGTCGGCGAGGACCTGCTGGACCGAGCCGCTGATGCGTGGATCGACGGTTGCCGAGGTGGGTGATCGCCTGGATGGCGACCTGCTCGGCCAGGATCCACGGACGTCCGCGCTCGATGCAGCGTCGCAGGCCACCGCCGTGGTCGCCGAGACGCTGCCGACGAACGGGAAGGTGCACCTGTCGTACGGCGACGAGGACATGACGGAGTACGTCGCCCAGCTGGCCGCCGACCACCTGATCCACGGCTGGGACCTGGCGGCAGCCACCGGAGGTGACACCGACCTCGACCCCGACCTGGTGGCCGAGGTAGCCGCCTGGTTCGCCGAGCGCGAGGACATCTACCGCTCGGCGGGGGCGGTAGGGGCACGGGCGGCCGCGGCCGACGACGCCCAGTCGCACCTGCTCGCGGCGTTCGGGCGTGACCCGGGCTGGCATACCGGGGCCTGATCTCGGGCCGGTCAGCTCCGTCTGGCGAGGTGCAGCGTGAGGTCGGCCACCAGCGTCACCGTGGCAGGGAGCACGCCGCGGATCCGCTCGAAGACTTCCTGCCTGTCCGGCTCCGACAGTCCCAGGTAGGCGGAGATGGTTGCGAGGTGGCTGACGTAGTCGCCGGACGACATCGCAATCCGGCGCTCGATGGTGGACTGCTGTACGTCGACGAATCGGTCGTCCCTCATCAGCTCGGTGCCGGGCCACTGCAGCTCGCTCTCCGGCGGCGTGCCGTCGGGCGACCACACGGCGTCGTCCACCAGGAACTCAGCTCTGGCCGCCCGCACCGCCTCCTCGACGCTGGAGTCGGCCAGGAAGAGCTGCCCGCCGAACGAGGCGAACGCTCCGTCTGGCTCCAGCATTGCGACCACTCGGGACCAACGCCCGGTCGGCTCCGTCCAGTGCAGTGCCGCGGCGGCAAAGACCAGGGCGTAGGTCTGGTCGGACGCCAGGTCCTCCAGCGCGCCCTGCACCGTCACGACCGTGGCCGGCACGTGCCGGACCAGCTCCGCCAACATCGCCGCATCCGGGTCTGTGGCGGTCACCGCGATCCCGCGCGCGGCGAACACCCGCGTGGCCTTGCCGGTGCCGGCGCCGATCTCGAGCGCGGTGCGCACCGGCCGGCCGGCGTACTCCAGCACGGCGTCGACAAGCTCGTCGGGATAGCCCGGCCGGTGCTGCTCGTACGCCGCCGCGACGGCTCCGAAGCTCAGCGCCCGTTCACTCACCGGCTCAGGATCTCACCACTTCTCGTAGCCTGTGGCGGTGAGCGACGTGCTGGACGAGGGGCCGTTCTTCCACGGCACGAAGGCCGATCTGCAGGTAGGGGAGCTGCTGACCGCCGGGCTTCCGGTCGAACTACCGGCCCGAGATCGTGATGAACCACATCTACTTCACCGCCACGGCCGATGGTGCCGGGCTCGCCGCGGAGCTGGCCGCCGGTGACGCTGCTCCCCGCGTGTACGTCGTCCAGCCCACCAGTGCCTTCGAGGACGACCCGAACGTGACCGACAAGAAGTTCCCCGGCAACCCGACCCGGTCCTACCGCAGCACTGAGCCACTCCAGGGTCGTCGGCGAGGTCTTCGACTGGAGTCGGCTCACACCCGAGGCGCTCCAGACCTGGCGCGACCGGCTGGCTGCGATCCTCGAGGACGAACGCAGCGAGATCATCAACTGATCCGGGTCCTGGGGTGGTCGGGCCACGCGACGGCGTACTCGCCAGCACGGCCTTCGTTGAGCCGCGCGTAGCGAAGCAGCTCTCGCAGGATGCCTGCGTTGCCCATGGCCCACCCGGAGAGAGGTTTGAGCTCCGGCGGGTCCGCTCGGTGCTCGTAGTTCGACCAGCGCACGCCGGCGTCGTCGATGGTTGCCCGGTCCTCGAGGTCATCGACGAGAAGGTCCGCGAAGTCGAAGTCGTCACCGCGTTCGACGACTCGGTCGCAGGCCAAGGCGAGCACGCCCGCGGTCCCACAGCATCGCCCGTTGTTGTCCCAGAAGCCCGGACGGATGCGACGGGGGAGCCCTGACTGGGTCAGTGTGTGCCAGCACCGATCTCCCAGGACGACCCATTCCGCGTCGTCGGTGACCTGCGCGAGCAGCCGGAACACCTGGGCGTCGCCGGCCGGGCCGTTGCACCAGCCGAAGCTGTAGCGCTCGATCAGGTCGGGGCGGTGCGGTGGGTCGGAGTGCGGCACCAGGAACCCCTCGGGGCCGGCCTCGTTGCGGCCGACGACGTCGGCTGCTCCGGCGAGAGCGAGGTCGATCAGATCTTCGCGAGCCGCGGCCCGGCCGATGGCGGCCAGCGCGTAGACGATGCCGAGGGTGCCGTGCGCGATGTGGTGGAGCGCGCCGGCGTGGGCCGGACCGGCCAGTTCACGCCGTGCGCTGTCGGGTCCGCGGTGGAGAGATAGGGCGTCACGGCAGCCACCGCCAGCTCCACATCGCCCGCAGCCAGGGCGCCGAGCCCGATGCCGGCATTGCCGAAGAGGAGCTCGAACATCGGACTCCACCGCTCGCCGTCGAACCGATCCCGGATCCGGTCCAGCGACTGGCGCGCCCGTCGGCCTCCCCGAGTGAATGCAGCGCCGCCGCGACGCCGGCCAGGCCCATGTAGAGCGACGAGTCGTCGAGACCGTCTGCACTCTCAGCCAGAGCAGCAACGCCATCTGCAACGGCCCGGCGATAGCGGTCGTCGTCGAAGTGCTCGGCCGCCTCCACCAGCGCGAGCACGCCCCCAGCCAGCCCGTGGTAGAGCGATGGCTCCTCGCAGCCGGCCAGGCTGTCGACCAGCCAGTCGGCCGCACCGCGCGCCAAGCGCGCGGCCTGGTCAGTCCGCCCACTGCGATCCGACGTGCCCATGCGGCGAGGCTATGGGTCAGTGCCAAGGTGTCTGTCGTGTCGATAGAAGTTCGCGCCGTCAGCGCCAGGGACTGGAGTCTGCTTCGCGATGTTCGACTGCGTGCGTTGGCCGACAGTCCGGATGCATTCAGTACGACGCTCGATCAGGCTCGCTCGGTGACGGACGCAGAATGGCGTGACCGGGCAGCAGGCGCGACGGGATTGACGCTGGTCGCGTTGGTCGACGGGGTCGGCGCCGGGATGGGCGGAGCCTTTGCGCCTCCCGATCGCCCCACGGTCTTCATCTGGGGCATGTGGGTCGATCCCTCAGCCAGAGGCCGGGGTGTAGGTAGCCAGCTGCTGGACACGCTGGTGGCCTGGTGCCGCGGCTCTGATCCCACCGGCCCTACGTACCCGGAGGTTCGGTTGCACGTCACCGAAGGCAACGCCGGTGCCCGTCGGCTCTACGTCAGCCGAGGCTTTCGACCCACCGGCACCTGGGAGCAGCTTCGTGACGGCTCGCCTCTCCGCATCGAGGAGCTGGCTCTAGCCCTTTGAAGAAGCCGACGACTCCCGCTCGTCGCGCCGCCCTCGGCGCGGTGGACGGCGAGATAGTTTGAGGCGTGTTCCATGTGATGTTCGTCGAACCGCGCATCCCGCCCAACACCGGAAACGCGATCCGGATGGTGGCCGGGACGGGTGCCACCCTGCACCTCGTCGAACCTCTCGGCTTCGACCTGGCGGAACCCAACCTGAGGCGCGCGGGTCTGGACTACCACGACCTTGCGTCGGTGGTGGTGCACCCGAATCTGGACGCTGCACTGGCCAGCACAGTGTTGGCTTCCGCGCGGATGTTCGCCTTCACGGCTCACGCCACCCGTTGGTACACCGAGATCGAGTTCGAGCCGGGTGATGTGCTGCTCTTCGGACCTGAGCCGACGGGTCTGTCGGACGAGGTGCTGAGCCATCCCCGGGTCACCGAGCGAGTCCGGATCCCGATGATGGTCGGTCGCAGGTCGCTGAACCTCTCGAACTCTGCGGCGGTGGCGACCTACGAGGCCTGGCGTCAGCAAGGATTCCCTGGAGCGGAGTAGCGGCGAGGCCCTGGGGGCCGTCCTACGAAGCCAGCGGCGGTAGGCCCGCCGCTACCTCCGCCGGCTTCTCCGCCGGCGCGGCGTCCAGCTCGGGCAGCAGCCGATCCAGCCATCCTGGCAGCCACCAGTTCGCGTCGCCCAGGAGCTTCATGGTGGCCGGGACAAGCATCAGGCGTACGACGGTCGCGTCGAGGAAGATCGCCGTGGCCAGCCCCACTCCCATCATCTTCACCACCGGGTCGCTCCCCAGGACGAAGCCCGAGAAGACCGCCACCATGATCAGCGCGGCTGCGGTGATGGTGCGCCCGGTGCCGGCGATCCCCGCGATGACCGCGCGGGTGTTGTCGCCGGTGCGGCGGTACTCCTCGCGCACCCGCGACAGCAGAAACACCTCGTAGTCCATGGACAGACCGAACAGGATCGCGAACATGAACAGCGGGATGAACGACACGATCGGCACCGTCGACTCCACGCCGATCAGGCCGGCACCCCAGCCCCACTGGAAGACCATGACGAGCACGCCGTACGCCGCGCCGACGCTCAGCAGGTTCAGCACGACCGCCTTCAGCGGCACCAGCACCGACCGGAACAGCACCGTGAGCAAGAGGAACGACAGCAGCAGCACGGCTAGCACGAAACGTGGCATCCGCTCCTGCACCCGGTCGCCGAGGTCGGCGAAGGTGGCTGTCTGCCCGCCGACATGGGCGGTCGCCGCGGTGCCGTCGAGCACCGTCGGGAAGACCTCGGCGCGAAGCCTCGCGACGGTGTCCTGGGTCGCCGCGTCTTCGGGCGAGGAGGTCGGCTGCGCCACCAGGGTCGCCACGCCTGCGGTGAGATCGATGGTCGGTTCGCCGACCGAGGTGATGCCCGGGTCGGCTGTCATCGCCGCGGCCAGCGGCGCCACCACAGCCGCGTTGTGGGAGATGTCGACCGCGATCACCAGCGGCCCGTTGGCCCCGGGACCGAACCCGTCGGCGATCAGGTCGTAGGCCCGGCGTTCGGTCCTCGACTCGGGCTTGGTCCCGTCGTCGGGGAAGCCCAGGTTGAGCGCCAGCACGGGTGCGGCCAGGGCGATCATCAGGACCGCTCCGCCGACGAGGTACGCCGTCGCGTTGCGGGTCACGTGAGCGCCCCACCGGTACCAGCCGGTGCTGGGCCGGCGCGGCGCACGTCGGCGCCTGTTGATCCGGTGCCCCGCGAGTCCGAGAAGTGCCGGCAGCAAGGTGACCGAAGCGAGCACCATCACCAGCACCATCGCGGAGATGGCGACCCCGCCACCGGTCACGAACGGGATCCCCGCGACGAGCAGCCCGAGGATCGCCACGACGACCGTGCCGCCGGCGAAGATCACCGCCTGTCCTGCTGTTGCCAGGGCTCGGCCGGCCGCTTCGGCGACCGACATCCCCAGGGCCAGGTGCTCGCGGTGGCGGGTGACCAGGAAGAGCGCGTAGTCGATACCGACGCCGAGACCGACCATGGCCGCAAGCTGCGGCGCCCACGCCGGGATGTCGACCACGTACGTCACCAGCTTCATCGAGGTGGCGCCGATGACCAGACCGAACAGCGCCATCCCGATCGGTAGCCCCATCGCGACGAAGGAGCCGAAGGCGATCAGCAGGACGATCATCGCGACCACGATCCCCGCGACCTCGCCGAGCCCGGTGGGTGCTTCCTCGAACGCGAAGAACAGATCACCTCCGGTCTCCAGGGTCAGCGACGACTCGTCACGCAGACCCGCGACGGCGTCCTTGAGGTGGTCCAGGTCCGAGGCATCGAGGTGCTCGATCGCCGGGTACTGCACGCGCACGAGTGCGATGTTCCCCTCCGGCGAGACGCTGCTCGTCGTACTCAGCACCTGAGGGAGCTCTTCGAGAGCGGCCTGCACCGGCGCCAGCTGTGCTGCGGCGTCCTGGGCTTCGACCACGACGTGGGCGGTGATGCCGCCCTCGTCAGCCTGGGCCTCGGCGAGCAGCTCCGCAGCTTGGTAGGAGTCCAGGCCGGGTGCCTCGAAGCTCTCCTCGAGATCGCGCCCGAAGGCAGCGGAGGAGGCGATGACGACGACCGCGAGGACGACCCAGGCGCCAATGGCCACCCAAGGCCGGGTGGCAGCAGACCGGCCGAGCCGGTAGAGGAGATTCGACATGCCTCCACGGTGGCCCGGCGGCGCGCGACGTACATCGGGCCCAGGACCGGGGGACTTCTCCGCCGAAAGTACGAGAGGTGGGTCGTGCTTGTGACCCGTACGACGAGCGTCACTGCTCTCTAGTCTGTGAAGGTGTTCGCCGCCTTCGTTCGCTCGATCCTCGCCGAGCCCCGTGCCCCGGACCCGCCGGTGCGAGTGTGGCGCGACTGGGCTCTGGTCGGCGCCCTGATGGTCTCGGCGGTTGCCGAGGCGGCCTTCCGCCCTGACGTGCCGTGGCGACCCTTGGCCACGGTGGTCGCGCTCCTGGTGATTCCGGCCCTGCTCTGGCGGCGTACCCATCCGCTGCTCTCGACCGCGATCGGCTTCGGCGGAGCGATGGTGCTGCACATCCCGACCTTCGTCGACGACGTCGTTGATGTCGGGCTGTACTCCATGATCGGCGTCGTCTTGCTTCCCTACACGTTGTACCGCTGGGCATCAGGGCCCGAGGCGCTGATCGGCACGGCGATCGTCGCCATACCGGCGAGCCTGGGTCTCGCCGCCACCACGACGGTCGGGGACCTGATCGGAGGCGCCACCTTCCTGGTTGCGGCGTTCGCGCTCGGGGCGGCGATGCGCTACCGCGCGGTTGCCCGCGTTCGCGAGGTGCAGCAGGTCAGGACGCTCGAGCGCGGTGAGCTCGCCCGCGAGCTGCACGACACCGTCGCGCACCACGTGTCGGCGATCGCGATCCAGGCGCAGGCGGGGCGGGCCGTGGCTGCCGCTGACCCGGCCTTGGCGGTCGAGGCACTGGCAGTGATCGAGGCGGAGGCGTCGCGCACCTTGTACGAGATGCGCGCGATGGTCCGGGTGCTCCGCGACGGCGAGGCGGTCGACTACGCGCCGCAGCGGGGCATCAGCGACCTGGACGAGCTGGCCCGGATGAGCCCGCTGGTCGAGTTGCACCGCGCCGGCGACCTCGCTGGCCTGTCGCAACCGGTGGAGGTGGCGGTCTACCGGATCTGCCAGGAGTCGGTCACCAACGCGATCCGGCATTCGCTGAACGCCACGGTGGTCACCGTGGGGGTCACCGGCGACGTCGGCGTCGTACGGTTGCGCGTGCACGACGACGGAGAAGCGGCCCGCCCCGCGACCACCGGGGGCTACGGCTTGCTCGGCATGGCGGAACGAGCCAAGCTGCTCGGCGGCACCTGTCAGGCCGGGCCGGACCCCGCCGGCGGCTGGACCGTCGAGGCGACTCTCCCCCGAGAGATGGCGCGGGAGATGCCCCAGTGAGTGCTCGGGCGACCATCCGGGTGGTGGTCGCCGACGACCAGCTCCTGGTTCGCACCGGGCTCACCATGATCCTCAACGCGCAGCCCGGGATCGAGGTCGTCGGCGAGGCAACGGACGGTCATGAGGCGGTCGCCGTGGCCCGCCAGCTGCGTCCCGATGTCTGCCTCTTCGACATCCGGATGCCCGGCATCGACGGTGTCGAGGCCACCCGCCAGCTCGCCGGCCCAGGCGTCGAGAACCCCATGGCCGTCGTGGTCATCACGACCTTCGATCTCGACGAGTACGTCCACGGGGCCCTGAAGGCCGGCGCCCGAGGCTTCCTCCTCAAGGACGCCGGTCCCGAGCTGCTGGTCCAGGCGATCCACGCAGCCGCGAACGGCGACGCGCTCATCTCACCCGACATCACCCGCCGCCTGCTCACCACGCTGGCCGGCCTGGAGCGAGCCTCCGCGCCGAGCCAGCCGATCGAGCCGCTCACCGAACGCGAGGAAGAGGTGCTGCTCACCGTCGCCCGAGGCCGCACCAACGCCGAGATCGCCGACGAGCTGCACATCACCCTGAGCACGGTGAAGACCCATGTCGGCGCGCTGATGAACAAGCTCGGCGCCCGCAACCGCGTCGAGGTCGCGATGTGGGCATACGAGACCGGGCGCGTCAGGGGATAGACCCCGCTGACCGGCGATCGCGGCTACGCAGTTCGCGCGCGTCAGTCGAATTGACGCGGGTCAAGGGTTCTCCACTAGGTCGGGGGCCTCCTCATACGCCCTTGCGCGGTGGTTCATGCGTTCGCCGTTGCGGGCGAAGAGGCTGAGGACCTCAGCGGCTTCTTGGCCGTTGCTGCCGAACCAGTGGGGTTCCTTGGTGTCAAACTCTGCGACTTCCCCGGGTCCCAGGATGAGGTCGTGGTTGCCGAGGATGAGGCGCATCTTGCCGGCAATGACGTACAGCCATTCATAGCCGTCGTGGACGCGGAGCTCGGGATCGTTCTTGGTGACGGGGATGACGATCTTCCAGGCCTGCATCCCGCCGGCGTGCCGGGTGAGCGGAACCACGGTGCGGCCGTTGATGCGTTTGGGCTTCAGGCGGATGCGGGGGTCGCCGACCTCAGGTGCTCCGACGAGATCGTCGAGAGGGATCCGGTAGGCCAGGGCGAGCGGGAGCAGTAGCTCGAGGCTGGGCTTGCGTTCACCGTTCTCCAGCCGGGACAGAGTGCTCTTGGAGATTCCCGTCGTGCTCGCGGCCACGGTGAGGGTGAGGCCACGTTCCTTGCGGATGGTCTTCAACCGTTCTCCGACCTGGTCCAAGGCAGCGGCTATGCCTTTGTCGTTCGTGTTCACGAACCCATGCTGTGCCGGACTTCCCGGTTTCCGCAACATTCGTTGTCGATACCGGGACACCCATCCAGTCTCTACGACGTGAACCCCTACGACGTTGCAGTCATCGGCGGCGGTGCCGCGGGGCTCTCCGCCGCCCTGGTCCTGACCCGTGCCCGGCGCCAGGTCGTCGTCATCGACGCACGCCAGCCTCGGAACGCCCCGGCCGCCCACGTGCGCGGCTTCCTCTCCCGTGACGGAATGGCACCCGCAGACCTGTTGAAGGCCGGACGCGATGAGGTGGTCTCCTACGGCGGTCACCTGATCGACGCCTCGGTCACCGGGATCGTCCGTCGCGCCGACGGCTCTTTCGGACTCCTGCTTGCGTCGGGGCGTTCGATCGTCGCCCGGCGTCTGCTGGTGGCGACCGGCCTGTTCGACGAGGTCGTCGACGTTGCCGGTGTGGCCGAGCGGTGGGGCAAGGACGTTCTGCACTGCCCTTACTGTCACGGGCACGAGGTCCGCGACCAGGCGCTCGGCGTGCTGGCCGGGAATCCGATGGCAGTCCAGCACGCGCTGTTGATCCGCCAGTGGAGCCACGACGTCGTCTTCTTCGCCCACACCACCGAGCTAGATGTGGCTCAGCGCGAGCAGCTGACCGCACGGGCCATCGGAATCGTCGAAGGATCTGTTGCCCGCGTGGTGGTCAAGGACGACCGCTTGGTAGGTGTCGAGCTGGCAGACGGCGGCTTCGTGCCGCGCACGGCGGTGTTCGTGCGGCCCTCATTCGTCGTGAACAACGATTTCCTAGCCGGTCTCGGCGCCCACGCCGATCCCCAGGGATGGACGGTCGTCGACGCGGTCGGCAAGACCTCGGTGCGGGGCCTCTGGGCGGCCGGCAACGCGGTGAACCCTCGCGCGCAGGTCATCACTGCCGCCGGTGAAGGCTCCGCCGCCGCCATTGCGATCAACAACGACCTCACTGACGAAGACGTTCGGAACGCCGTCCAGGGCCTCCGTGCCGGCCTCCCGGCCTGACAACCCATCGAAGAAGGGAATCACCATGTCTGACCCCAGTCTCCGACCCGCAGGAGGGCCGCCGACCAAGCATCATCTCGCGCTGATGATCTGGATCTGCGTCTTTCCGACCCTGACCGTCATCAACCTGACGCTGTCGGACTGGCTCGCACCGATGTCCGCGGTGCTGCGCACCTTCGTGCTCGCCACCATCGCCGTCCCGATCGTCATCTACGGCCTGATGCCCCAGCTCCACAAGATCCGTATCCGCATCCTCTCCACTCGGAGCAACCCATGAACAACAACGCCCGCCGCATCGCCCTCTGGGGCGGCATCGCCTATCTCGCCACGTTCATCTTCTCCATGCCCGCCGTAGGTCTGCTGAGCCCGGCCACAGACCACGCCGACTTCGTCCTCGGAGGAGGAGGCAACGACAACCAGGTCCTCCTCGGGGGCATCTTCGAGCTCATCACCGCGCTCGCCTGCGTCGCCACCGCGCTTGCGCTCTACCCGGTGACCCGCAAGATCAGCAAGACCGCAGCACTCGCCTTCGTCTCCTCCCGCGTCGTCGAGGCCGGGCTCATTCTCGTGGGAGTCGTCAGCATCCTGACCGTCCTCTCCCTGCGCCAGGACGTCGGCGGAAGCGACGACGCCCCCGCTGGATTGACCGCAGTTGCTCACGCCCTCGTCGACATCCGCGACTGGACCTTCCTGTTCGGCCCAGGAGTCATGCCGGCGTTCAACGCGCTCTTCCTCGCGACCGTCCTCTACAACGCCGGCCTCGTCCCCAAGATCCTGCCGATCCTGGGACTCATCGGCGCTCCTCTGCTGGTCACCAAGTCGATGATCGTCGCCTTCGGCGGCATGGACGACATGTCTGTAGCAGCCTTCCCGTTGGCATTCCCCATCGCCGCCTGGGAGCTCAGCCTCGGCCTGTATCTCACCTTCAGGGGATTCAAGCCCTCACCGTTGCTCGCTGCGGTTCCGTCCCAGGCGTGACCCGATGGCCGTTCTCGGGCGGCCCTGAAGGGCCGTTGTTGCCCGCCGGGCAAGTGATAGGAGAACCGAGTCCCGTCAGAACTAGCGACCCCAGCCAGGTAGTGAGTCAGCCGAGACAGCTCGCGCAGCGCCTTGAGCCTGGTCACGGCGCCCCTTGTTGATCAGCCCGCTAGGCAGCAGCGCTTGCGACGTGCGCCGCGAGCTTGTTCAGGGCCATCGTCCAGCCGGCGGCGCCTGGGGATCCTGCCGGGATACCGGCGTGCGTCAGGACGAGCCGGGTGCGACCGCCGAGGTCCTCGAGCTCGAGGGTGACCTTGGTCGTGGTCGGCTGGTCGCCCGGCATCCCCATCTCGGCGGGCGACAGCAGGTTGCCCTGCTCATCGGCCATCGACTCGGTGTAGACCAAGCGGCGGGTTTCCTCGACCTCGACGTACTCGCCGATGAACCACATCCGGATGGCCCCGCCGTTCGCGTTCATCTCGATCCGGCGCAGACCTCCGACGCGCACGTCCATGGTCGCCTCCGGGATCTCGGCACCACTGGGTCCGTACCACTCCCGGAAATGGTCGGGCTCGGTCCACATTCGCCAAACCAGGTCCGGTGGCGCCTCGAACGTCCGGTCCAGCACTACGTCCTCGGTCGTCAGTTGGTCATCGGTCATCGTCGTTATCCGTTCGTTGATTCCGTTGGAGCGTTGCGAGGTACGCGTCCATCCGGTCCAGGCGCTCTTCCCAGATCGGCCGGTACTGCTCTGCCCAGGTCGCGATCTCCTCGAGCGGACCGGCCTCCAGGCTGCATGGCCGGAACTGGGCGTGCCGCCCGCGGCTGACGAGCCCCGCGCGCTCGAGCACCTTGATGTGCTTGGACACGGCGGGAAGCGTCAGAGCCAGAGGAGCGGCCAGTTCGTTGACACTGGCCGGACTCTCGGCCAGGCGGGAGAGGATGCTTCGCCGCGTCGGACTGGCCAACGCCGCGAAGGTATCGGTGAGTCGGTCGTCAACCACGATGGGCACAGCGTTACTTTCAGTAGTAGTTAATTAACTAGTACGGAAAGTAGTCCTCGGGCACCGTCGCGTCAACCCTGGGTGGTGTCCTAGCCCGGGTCTACGCTCGCGGGCATGAACCGGACCGACCGCCTCTATGCGCTCGTAGAAGAACTGAGGGCGGCGGGGCCGAGAGGCCGCACAGCGCGTCGGCTGGCGGAGCGCTTTGAGGTCAGCGTCCGCACCATCGAGCGCGACCTGAGCGCACTGGGGCAGGCCGGCATTCCACTCGCGACCAAGCAGGGCCGCACCGGTGGCTACACGCTCGACCGTTCGATGAGCCTGCCGCCGCTCAACTTCACACCAGCCGAGGCCGCGGCCGTGGCGGTGGCGTTGAGCCGCAGTGAACACGTGCTCTTCACACGTGATGCCCGCAGCGCCATGCAGAAGATTGTGGCGGCGATGCCCGAGCGTGCCCTCGAGGAGGCCCGCGCGAACGCGGAGCGGGTCAGGCTTCTCGTCCAGCCCGCACCCGCTCCCGATGCCGCCATCGCCGAAACCATCTGGCGGGCTGTCCGCGACAACCAGGTGTTGAGCATCGACTACGTCGACGTCGGTGGCGTCGAGACGGAGCGGAAGGTTGAACCCCAGCACGTCGTGGTCGGTCCCAACGGCTCCTACCTCACGGCCTGGTGCCACCTGCGTGACGATGACCGGGTCTTCCGGATGGACCGGATCACTCGAGCCGACCCTTTGCCGGCGCTGCCCCGCCCGCGGCCCACCGTCGCCGACCTGGTCGTCGACGGCCACGACACGAAGCTGCCCGAGTCGGCGCTACGGATCGACGATCTGTTGCCAAACTCCGACATAGGGCTGTCGCGAGACGCCGAGAAGGTGGGGGCAGCCCGCCGTCCCGGCGGGTGAGCCAGCAATAGAAGGAGACCCCCATGACCAATCCCGCCCCCGGCACGCTCGCTTGGTTCGAGATCGCCACCTCCGACCCAGACAGCGCCGAGAAGTTCTATGGCAGCCTTTTCGACTGGAGCTTCGAGGCCGACGGCCCCGCTGCCTCCGGCGGCATGGACTATCGCAACATCAAGGCATCAGGGGCCGATGGGCCGATGGGTGGCGTCTTCGGGACAGGCGAGCAGGTGCCGAACCATGCTGTGTTCTACATCCTCGTGGCTGACGTCCTGGCCACGTGCGCCGATGCGGAGCAGCTCGGCGGCTCGGTGGTGAGCAAGCACCTTGATCCGGGTCCCGGCGCTCCGGCGTTCGCCTACCTGCGCGACCCGTCGGGCAACCAGTTCGGCGTTTTCACGCCACCGGTGGCCTGATGGCGCGGGACACGGGGGACGCCCACGAGCTCTACACCGAGCTCACCGACGACCTGCTCTACGACCCAGCCATCGGGCGGGCCACGATGATGGGTTTCCCCTGTGTCCGGTTGGCCGGGCGGTTCCTGGCGTCGTACGACGACAAGGCGGGGTGCCTAGTGGTGAAGTTGCCTGGCGAACAGGTCGCTGAGCTCGTCGAGAGCGGACAGGGCAATCCGTTCGCCCCGGCCGGCCGGGTCTTCCGCGAGTGGGTAGCGATCCCCATCGTCGACAGGGAGCTGTGGCGGTCGTTGCTAGCCGACGCCGCCGACTTCGCGCGGCAAGGGTTGGATGCGTAGCCCGGAGTCGATGGGTCGAGGGGGCCTTGCTGGTGGCGGTTGACGAGATCATGACGGTGGCCCGGGGCGGGGGACCTGCGGCGCAGGGCCGCCTTTCCCTGAGGTGGTGGATGTAGAGCTCGACATGCGCTCGTTCCATACCGACCAGGCGCCAGGACCGACTTGACGCCAGACCCGTCGAAGCGCGTCCGCTCAGCGGAAATGACGCAGGTTTGGCAGCGTCGATCAGCCTTCCGCGGGTCGCGGAAACCGCGGAACAAACTCCTGTCGAAACCGACGCAGTCTCCGGACGAAGATCGAGATCAGCACGAGCGCAACCGAGAGGGCTACGACGATGCCGGCGGCGATCTGTAGCCAGTCGGGGGCGTCGAAGGTGCTCGCGGTGATGACGGCTGTCACACCGCTGATCACGGCGTTCACGACTCCGACGATGACTGGGGACCCACCGAACAGATGCGTGGCCCCGATGCGCCGGCCGAAGCCGTAGGTCTGGAGGAGACTCGCCTCATCGTCGTGATAGCCAGTGACGAGGTATCGCTCGAGACCGGGCACCAGATCGACACATGCGTGCCGCAGGCGGTTCATGCCGATCACCATCCAGACGTCCTCGATGTCGGCCTCGAGCAATCTGATGTAAGTCGCCATGCCGATGAGAAGCACCAGCGGCAAGATGAGCAAAGCAATGATGCGGAAGTTCTGCCCGAATCCGGTTGCCTCGCGGTGACCGTTCGGCGACGGCCCGCAAGGTTCGGGGCGTGAGGTAGTCACAATCATCATCGATATGACCGTGTTTAAAGCGGCCAAGCGACGCACTGTTCGGGTTTCGCAGTCCGCGACCTGAACTGCGCTGGCTCGTTGTCAGGCCTGGGTTGTCTTCACCGGCACGTGCGCGCGCAGGAATGCGAGCTGGTCGGCGATGACGCTGGTGAACAGCGGCTCGACGTAGGGGTCGAAGTGGCCGCCGGGGTAGACGTGCACGGTCGGTGCGGCCATGCGAGCAGCGGTCGCCTCTGCGACTCCGCGAGGGGTGACGGCGTCCTCGTCGGCGATCTGGACCAGCGCCGGGCAAGTGACCCCGCGGGCCCAGCGCTTCGGGGAGTAAAAGCCGATCTTGAGCACGATCCTCGCGGCGACGTTGGCGGGGTAGTCGCCGTCCTCGAGTCCGGACTCTGCGATGAGTTTTTCCATGCCAGGCACAGCGTCGGGTGAGGTCATGACGGCAGCCTCGCCGGGCCGGCCCACCGAATCGGCGTACACCGGCCCACGTCCCAGCCAGGCGCTGATCTGGTCGCGGGCGCCGACGAATCCGACGCGAAGGCTAGGCATGAAGCCGGTCGCCCGGACTGCCGCCGGGCCACTGACGTGCGGGACCTGGGCGATGATTGCTGCCAACGGTTCGCCTTGCCCGGCGACGCTGATGACATGGCCGCCGGCGAACGACGTGCCCCAGGCGACTACGCGCTCGGGATCGACCCCCGGCAGTGTGCGAGCGTGAGCCAAAGCAGCGCGCCAGTCCTGGTGCTGCATCGGCACGTCGAGCAACTGTCGGGGCATCCCGTGACTGTCCCCGAACCCTCGGTAGTCGAAGACCGTGACCGCGTAGCCGACTGCGGCGAACTCCTCGGCGTAGGCGTACAGGCGCAAGGCTCGAACGGCACCGAACCCGTGGGCCATGACAATCACCGGGACGGGCGCCGCGCCTCGCAGCGCGGGTCGGTAGATGCGCACAGCACATTCGACGCCCCGGGACAGGAAGGTGTCCTCGGACCAGGTGTAGCGGTCGTCGGCGGACTGGTTCACGGATGCTCCTGGGATGTCTTGAATGGCGTACAAGAAGCGTAGATTTTTCTTGAACGTCAGTCAAGATATGGTGACGTATGCCTCGAAACCGCAGACCCCAGGACCGCGAGGAGAAGCGGCAGGAGATCGTCGTAGCCGCGGCGACTCTCTTCACTGACGTTGGTTTTGACGAGACAACTACGGCGAAGATCGCCACGGCTGCCGGGGTCACCACCACGACGATCTACTGGTACTTCGCCGACAAGGACGCGCTCCTTGTCGCCGTCCTGGACCATGTGCTCGCCACAGCTCTCGCCGAGGCCGCGCTCGAATCAGACCGGCCGTGGGCGGAGCAGGTCCTCTGGGCCGTCGATCGATTGGAGAAGTACCAGCGGCTGGTGACCGTCGTGCACGCGCGCTCAGCAACCTCCGAGACCATCGGAATCTGGCACGACAACTTCCATGCTCTGGTCGACACCATGATGGTCGAAGGGTTTCGCGGGGCTGGTGTCCCGGAGCGCGACGTGGACTCCATGACAAAGATCGGGGTGTTCGTAGTCGAGGGCTTGTTGATGCACCCTCACCCCGACCAGGACCGTCAGGCGATCATCAGTCTCCTCACGAACCCGCGGTTCACCGCCAGCAACGAACAAGGCGCCTGACGCGTACTTCAGCGGGGGACGCGGACACCCAAGCGGAGCGTGACGCGGACGCTCTCGGCCCTCCCGCTCAACCCGCGGCGGACCGGGCAGCATCGCGTGGATCACGGCGATGCCTTCAGGAGGTACGACGTCGGGCGTGCGTCGCGGCCGTAACGATTCCGGGACGCTGGGGCCGGATCCTGGTGTAAAACCAGTCCAGGGGGTGATCCTGCGCGTGTCGGAACCCAGAGCCGGCTCAAGGACGGTCCAAGCCGTCGCCTGGGGGTCGTGCGCCTTGTTCGGCGCACTGATGGTCGCGACTGTAGGTTTCGTCTCCTCGGGCGACGGCGACGTCGACCAGGCCTTCATAGTGATAGTGACCGGCTATGCCGTGGTCGGCGCCCTCGTCGCCACGCGCGAACCGCGCAACGCCGTGGGGTGGCTGATGCTCAGCATCGCTCTGGCGTTGGCCGTGACCAGCTTCGTCGACTGCTATGTGCAGAACCCGGAGCGCCCCTTCGTCGTCCCCCTTGCGTGGGTGGCCAACTGGATATGGTTCGTGTGGCTCTACGGCGCGGCGATCATGCTTCCACTGCTTTTTCCTGACGGGCGGGTGCTGTCAGCCCGCTGGCGAGTCGTCCCCTGGGTGGGTCTCGCGGCCCTGATGCTGAGCATCGTCGCGGCGGCGTTCGGGAGTAATTCGCTGGACGTCGAGTCCCCGAGGCCGATGCCGAACCCGCTGGCCGCCACCGGCTCTGTCGGTGCCGCAGTCTCCGGGGCCGGAATCCTCGGCGGCGTCCTCGCGGCCGTCTGCTTCGGCCTCGGCGCGGGCTCCATTGTGCTGAGGCTCAGGCGCTCACAGGGCCGCCGCCGTCAGCAAGTCAAGTGGTTCGCTTACGTCGGCGGGCTGGCCGTGGTGGGTCTGGGACTGGCTCTGGTCGATTCCCTGGTCGATGAACTCGTTGGCGGCGCCAGACCCTCGTGGATGGCGGCGCTAGGCGCCGTTGGGTGGATGACGGGTCTGCTGCTGGTTGTAGTCGGTGTGCCCGCGGCAGTGGGGATCGCGATGCTGCGGCACCAGCTCTACGACATCGACGTCGTCATCAAGAGGACTTTGGTCTACGGCTCGCTCACGATGCTGCTGGGCGCGACCTACCTATCGCTCGTCCTCGCCTTCCGGGTCCTGCTTGACCCGGTGACAGGACAGTCGGACCTGGCTGTCGCCGCCTCGACGCTCGCGGTGGCCGCGCTCTTTCGTCCGGCGCGGGCCCGCATCCAGGGGGCCGTCGACCGTCGCTTCTTCCGGAGCAGGTACGACGCTGCTCGCACGGCCGAGGCGTTCGCGGAGCGGCTTCGCCAGGAGGTCGACCTCGAAGCAATCAGCGGTGAGCTCCGAGACGTCGTCCGCAACACGATCCAGCCCACGCATGTATCCCTCTGGCTACGGGAGATCCGGTGAGGCGCGCCCTTCCGGGCGAAACGGAGACGCCAGCGCCTGTGGTGACTCAGGACCCAAGTCGCAACACTCTTCAAGCACGGATGGCGCCGTGCGTCCAAGAGCTCGTGTCCGCTCATCGGCTCCGGATCCGGGCGTCCGGCTCGCGGAAGGACGCGCCCCTCAGACAAGTTGTCGGGCCTGCTCGAACCTGACGGCCGGATCAAGAGGTCTCGGCGGCTGCCTTGATCCGGGCCAGAGTGGTGGTCATGCCGGCGTGCAGGTCCTGGTCGCGGTCCTCGCTTCCGGTCCACTTCATGGTCAGCCAGGTCATGGCCTTGCTGAGCGGGCGTTCGGCTTCGAAGGACTCGGTCAGGTGCGTACCGGTGGACGTGGGCTCCAGAACGTAGCGCCAGGTGTAGGAACCGATGCCGGGCCCGCTGCGGTTGAATGCGAACTCGCGGCCCGGATTGGCGACCGTGACGATCGGCGTGTTGAACCAGGCCGGACCGCGGCCGCCCTTGTTGGCGGCTCTGAAGCGGGCGCCGACAACTGGTCCGGTCGAGCCCTTGGTCCAGGTGCAGCGGACGCATTCGGGACTCCACTCACCCATCCGGGTGATGTCGGAGATCAAGTCATACACGCGCTCCGGTGAGGAGTTGATCTCGAGGGAAACGGAGTCGTGAGCCTTGCGCTGCTTCATGACAGTGCTCCTCTGGGAGTCCAGGGACTGTAGGGGTTGACACGAGGAACCTGTCTGTCACCGACAGGCTGATCTGTCAATGACGGACGCTCAGAAGCCGAGAGGCGAGCCGTCGTACCGACGTAGTGCGCGAGATCCTCGACGCTGCGAGGGGTGCTGATGGCGCGGCTCTGATGCACGCGATGCGCAGCCACCGCGGCTGCACGAACACGCGCTGTCATTGGCACGAGCGGTTGCCTCGACCGCGCCGACGCGGCGGCGAGTAGACGCGAGTTCGGCGCAGTCTTCGCGAGGCGTTGCCGGTCTCGCCTCGACGTGCGACCGTGTCAATCATGTTGCGACTCGGTGCAATCGTCTTGAAGGTCCACGACGTCGGCCGGGCGGCTGAGTTCTGGCCAGAGGCGCTCGCCTTCAACCGACACCCGGCAACGCCGACTTTCTCTTGCCGACGGAGCCCGCATTGGGAACGCGACTTCACCTAGACGGCGAGGACCGGACGCACATGGACCTGTGGGCCGACGACGAGGATGATCGACAGGTACGGCTGGAGCGCCTGATCTCTCTGGGTGCTCAGAGGGTCGAGTGGGACTACCCGGACGACGCCGACTTCGTCGTGCTGGCCGATCCCGACGGCAACCTGTTCTGCGTCATCGCGTGACGCGTTGACGGCCATTCGAAGCGTTGTCATCTCGGCCCGCGCTGCCTACCCGTCTAGCCGGCAAGCGGCGGAGTGACGCTGCGTCGTGGGCCGATGAATAAACCGGACAGGTGCACCATCTGAACTGCCACGTCGAGGACACCCGAACCCGCGTCGAGCAGGTGCCCAGGCATCACCTGTAGTGAGTGTGCATTCGGCCGGGGGTGACCATGTTGTCGACCACGCGGTGTGCGTGCCCCACATCCCAGACTGATGCCAACACGAAAATGATCAAGAACGTCAGGATCATGACTGCTCCTCTGTTGGCTCGAGTCTGAACCTCGCTTCGCGGGGACCCGTATGACTCAGACCACCAATCCCGCATGACTCAGGGCACACGGGGCCGTCTCGGAGTGCAGGCGGTAGCAATCACGGTGGATTGGTCGCGACTAGCCCACCTAACCCACCGCAAGACTCCGTCCCAGCGCGCACCCTGCCTCACACTGGGCCGCTGTGACACACGGATTGGCCGGGAGCGGTCACGAGTCCCCGACTCTCACCAAGCCGGACTCGTAGGCCCACACCGCGACCTGCACTCGGTCGCGCAAGCCAAGTCTCGTGAGCAGCCGCGAAACGTAGGTCTTCACGGTGGCTTCGCTGAGGTAGAGAGCCGCCGCGATCTCGGCGTTGGACTGGCCCTTCGCCACCAGCCGCGCCACCTCGCCTTCACGCCCGGAGATCTCTCCCGCAAGAACCGACGACGGCGAGGAAGACGGCTGGGCGAAGCGCTCCAGCAACCGTCGGATCAGGGCCGGGGCGAGCATCGCCTCACCGCGCGCGACCACCCGGACGGCGTGCCCAAGATCGTCCGGATTGACGTCCTTGAGCAGGAACCCCGAGGCGCCGGCCTCAACTGCGGCGTACACGTGCTCGTCGAGGTCGAACGTGGTCAGCACCAGCACCCGCGGCGGATCCTCCATGGCGGTGATCCGCCGAGTTGCCTCGATGCCGTCGATGCCGGGCATCCGCACGTCCATGAGTACGACGTCCGGCCGGTGCTCCTTGGCCAACGCGATCCCCTCGGCACCGTCGGCCCCCTGCCCCACGACTGAAAGACCGGCCTTCTCGAGGATCATCGCGAAGCCGATGCGGACCAGTTCCTGGTCATCGACGACGACCACCCGGAGGTCACTCACACGGTCACCGGTGCCATCAGCAGTTCAACGACGACACGGAAACCCTCGCCGGGTGCGGTCGAGACGGACACGGTGCCGCCGTACATCGCGGAGCGTTCGCGCATCCCGATCAGCCCGTTTCCCCCGCTGGCGTCGGCGGTTCCACGTCCATCGTCGGCGACCTCGATCTCCAACGACTCGGAGCGATAGCGCAATGTGACGGACACCGACGAGGCGTCCGCGTGCCGACGTACGTTTGTCAGTGCCTCCTGCACGATGCGGTACGCCGACAGCCCAACCCCCGCTTCAACGGGCCGCTCGACGCCCTCGACGAGCAACACCGTCGGGACGTCCATCTTCGCGATCAACTGCTCGAGAGACTCCAGCGACGGTTGTGGCTCGAGCGATCCGGCGCCGTCCTCGTCGCGGATCAGCGCGACCACCCGTCGCATTTCCTGCAACGCGCTGGTCCCGGTGGTCCGGATCGAGCTCAGCGCTCGCCCGACGAACTCCGGGTCATCGAGCGCCTTCTGGGCAGCCCCGGCCTGTACCACCATCACGCTCACCGAATGCGCCACGATGTCGTGTAGCTCGCGGGCGATCCGGGCGCGCTCGTCGGCCGCTGCCTGCAATGCCTGCTCGCGACTGCTTGTTTCGGCGAGCACCGCACGGCGGGCCTGCGCATGGGCGCGCGCCTCGTAGGAGCGCACGAATCGGCCGAGCGACCAAGCCACCGTGCAGACCATCCAGTGGAAGACGATCTCCTCGGGGCTGTTGAGCTCGGGGACACGCAGGTCGAAGAACAGCAATCCGGCGGCCCCGAACAACCCGCCGTAGATCCCGTGGCGGGTGCTGCCGTGCCGGGCCACCGAATAGAGGGCCACCACGATCGGCACGAACTGGCCCCAGAACAGCACAAGCACGGGGGTGAGTGTGTAGACCACCGGCCAAGTCAGCAGCACGACAGCCGCCACCGCGAGTGGATGCGTGCGCCGGAACACCAGCGCCGCGCACAGGATCAGCGCTACCGACAGGCTCACCGAACGCGACCCGTCGCCCACTACCGACGTCAGCGGCAGCATCACCTCCAGCGTTGCGGCGCCGCTCACGATGACCGCAATGCCGACGTCCAGCCAGTGGCGTACGACGAGAGGGTGCACGCCTTCCACGATAGGACGTTCAGCGGGGCGCCGGGTCGTCTTCAAGATGACACCGGATGCGACTCGAGAGGACGTCGCCCGGGGCCTCGCGGGCGATGCCCGACGACAGCGCACGTCCCTAGCGTCGAGGCTCCACACACCCTGGAGGTCCTCATGAATCTGTCCCGACCCATGCGTCTCGCCGCGGCGGCAAGCCTCGTAGCCACCGCAGCCCTCAGCATCGTCTCAATCATTCTGCAACCCGAGTTCCCGGCCGATGCAGCCGATCGGCTGGCCGCGATCGACGAGGCCGGCACGTCCGCCACCGTGTCCATCGTGAGCTTTGCCCTGGCTCAGTTGCCGTTCCTGGGGGCCGTCGTCGCAATCGCGCTCTACTGCTTCGCCAAGGCACCCAAGACCGCAGTGGCAGGCGGGATCCTCGCTGTCCTGGGCGGGTTCGGGCACGCCGTCTTCGGTGGCATCGGCCTGTCCCAGCTTGCGATGGCGGGCTCCCCGGAGACAGCGGCCATGGGGAAGGTCGTCGACTCGATCGAGTCTGGCCCCGCGATTCCCTTCATGGCGATGGGATTGCTCGGCACGGTGCTCGGCCTGCTGGTGCTCGGCATCGCGCTGTTTCGCTCGCGACTGGTCCCGCGCTGGATTCCCGTTGCCCTGTGGGCCTTTCTGGTCGTGGAGTTCGTCGGCACGAACCTGTCCGAGTGGGCGTCGCCCGCGGCGGGAGCGCTCTACCTGGCCGCGTTCGGTGGGCTGGCGGTGCAGCTGATCGCCCCTCCCCAGGTCAACGCGTCGAACCACACCTTCAGTTCGAAGGCGTCCAAGCACCGAGGGCAATGCCTTGCTGTAGCGGGGGTTCTCCCCGGTGACGACGTTCGGCTCGACGGGGGAGCAGCCTTCCGAGGAGGGCCTGACCCACGAAGATCGACAGGCCGGCGCCGGGGAAGCGACTTCCGCGAACGCCTCGCCCTGTTCGGCAGCGCTCTGGAAAGTGGCCCCGCTGCATCGGTTGGCGACAGACGCCCGGATCCCGTGTCTCGTCATCGCCGACGACGAGCCATTGTCGCGGCACGGGCTGCGGTTGGTGGGCCTTGAAGATGAGGTGGAGATCGAGGTCACGGGGCGAGCAGGTGCGACCGGCTTCATCCCCAATTCAGCGCCACCAGAGCAGCTCGTTGCCGCGGTGCGCGTGGCCGCCCACAGCGCCGATCGGATCCCGTTTCCTGATCGTGCAGGTCCGGTAATGCCTGTCCGAGGAGAAGGTTCCGATGACGGGATGCCAAGCGGACAGCGGGGCACCCATAGTGGGCGGAAGAACGCAGCCTTTTGTGTCAGGCAGCAACGGCAACAAGGCGTGGGCCCATGAGGCCCTCCTTGCGGGCTACCCAGGCCGAGGCGCCGATGGTGGCGGCCACGGCCACGATGTTGAGGGTGAGCATGAAGATGCTCTTGACCAGGACGAAGGTCTCGACCGACTGCGACGTCAGCAGCCAGAGGCTGGTCAGGGCGCGACCGACGCAGATCGCGGCCCACATGGCGGTGAGCCACCAGAAGAGGCGCTGGATGCGGGGGCGCAGGTGGAGCTCGTGGTCCATCGGGTAGAAGTCGCCGGCGAGGCGGGCGACCAGCGGCTTGGCCGTCGCGAGGGACAGCAGGAACGCGGTCGCGACGATGCCATCGCTGATGATCGGCTGCAGGAAGTAGAGGAAGGTGCTGTCGGCGACCAGCGAGATGATCGTGCGCCCGGTCAGCAGCACGGCGGTGAGGATGAGCAGCCCCGACGTACGCCGCCTGGTCATCTTGCGAAAGAGGATGGCGCCGTAGGACCACACCAGGGCGGCAGCGATCGCCGTCCACACGCCGTTGAGGATCATGCAGACGTAGAAGATAGTGGCCGGGATGATGCAGGCGATCAGGACGCTCAGGCTGACCCGCTTGACCACAGCAACCAGCGTGGGTCGGTGCGGGACGTCGATGGCGACGGGCGCAGGCGAGATCGTTCCGAGAAATGACATGGGGCCTAACTGCCAGCTCCGCTGGGCCGGTCGATGGACGAGCTGTTCACCTCGGACTGACGAAGTGAACGCAACGTCGACGACTTCCTCGGCTTCTCCACCGTAACCCCGATTGCGTGGGCGCCACTACCGCCGATCGGTCACTCTTCCGACACGCCCGGGCTATGCCCATCAACCGTCCCACGCGCCACTAGCGTGACAAGGGCAAGCGTTGCCGCCGATCAAGGAGGGGGACCGTGGGCTCAGCCGAGCGTGCCCCCTGGACGGGTCCACCGCTGCTGTTGATCGCCGTGACCGTGCTCGGGTTCGCGATCGCTCCCCTGGTCAGCTCGTCCGATGACGCCAGCGCCGGCGAGCCGCAGGGGCAGGTGCAGCTGTCGTCGGGTGCGGTGAGCAACGCCTCCGGGGCGGCGGGCGCCGACTCGGCCGAGCGCGGTACGCCGCAGGCCGGCGCCGTGATCAAGCCGATCCCCCGGCAGGTGGTCGGGGTGGCGACGTTCAACGAGTACCGCGAGCTGTCGCCCGCGCAGTCCCTGTCGGACGCGCGAACCCTCACCTCCAACCCGGCGGTCGACATCATCGGGTGGCAGGAAGCGTGGAACAGTGCGTCGGTGTTCGGTGCCCTGTTCGACCGGGGCTGGACGACCAAGCGCTTCCCCAACGGCGCCAAGGAGCTGGCTGTGTCGTGGCGGCGCGAGGACTTCAAGTTCGTCGGCGCCGACCAGCGCATGGTGGCGAAGGGCGTGTCGGACGAGAGCGGCCGCTACCCGTTCCACGACCGCTACGCGATCCGGGTGACCCTGCGCGACCGGGACACCCACGAGCTGATCTCGATCCTCAACACCCACCTGCCGCAGGCGATCGAGAACCTCGACAAGCCCGGCCACTGGCGGCCGACCTACAACTCGGCGCGGGCCCGGCTGCAGCTGACCCGGATGGCGCGGATGTGGGACCGGGCTCCCGGGCGCTGGGCGGTGGGCACCGGTGACTACAACGTCGATGCGGGCGCGGAGGAGAAGAACCGGCCGTACGGCGGGCTGTCGAAGATGTTCGCCGGCCGGGCGGTGTCGTCGTACGCGATCCTCGGCACGGACATCTCCGACACGCACCCGGTGAGCGGGCGCCAGATCGACTACGTGCACGCGTCGCGCAAGGGCGTGCGCTCAGGCCGGATCGAGTTCCTCGACCAGCGGACGATCCCAGGCCTCAATAGCGACCATCGGCCGCTGCTGGTGCGCTTCGCCTTGACCTGAGCAGGCCGAGCACGACAGCGACGAGCAGCGCGACCGCGGCGATGACAACAGCCACCAGCGCCGACCGCTCGAGGCTGGCGGTCACGCCGTCCCAGACGGCTTCGCCCAGCGGGCGGTCCGCCGCAGGCACCGAGTCGAGGGCGCCGGTGCGGATGCCGCCGAGCACGGGCCACAGCAGCGCCACCGAGACCACGGACGCGCCGGCCAGGATCGCGAGGGCGCGCAGCCGTTGCCTGGCCACGAGCAGTGAGATCAGCACGAGCGCGATGACGATGACCGGCAGCCAGAACTGCGCACCCTCCAGCAGCTGGTAGCCCTCCTGGGCGGCCCGCAGCTGCCGGTGGTCGGGCGTGAACACGAGTCCCGGAGGCGCGACGTCCTGCAGCGGCAGGCCCTGTGCGCGCATGGCGTCGAGCACCGCGTCGACCACGACCACGAGGTCGAGCGGCCGGATCTCCGTGGCGTTGTCGTCCTTCAGGGTCCGGAGCAGCTCGGCATGTCCCTGCCGGTTGGCCTCCTCCCAGATCGGTCGGAACGACGGGCTGGTTACCGCGGCTTTCACCGCCGCCCGGATGGCGAGCCGGATGGGCTGCTGCTGCAGCTGGCCAAGCTGGTCCAACCCGACCACGTCGGCGGCATACTGCTCGAGGCGGTCGGTCAGCGCCTCCTGCACCGCGGGGTCGTCGGCGAGGGGACCGACCGCCGCGACGTAGCCGTCGGTGTCGGTGACTCGCTCGGCCGTCCAGACGGCGGTGATCGCGATGGGAAGGACGACGGCAGCGAGCAGGGCGACCGAGTCCCGAGAAGAATCCGCGCAGGTCGTCGGTGGAACGGAGCACCTCGCCGAGCTCATCGAGGGAGGTGATGCCGAGCTCGAGCAGGAGGCCCGAGATCCAGGCGTAGTGGTCGGTGCGCGACCAGCCCGCGTCGGCGTACTGGCCGGCCAGGTACGCCGCCAGCTCGCGCGGGTCAAGGCGCGGGTCGTCGCTGGCCCCGGCCGGGCCGGGGGCGTGCGGACGCAGCGCCTCGCGGATGGAGGAGAACTCGCGGTCGGCGAGCTCGAGGAGGCCCGCCGCCAGCGTGAATCGTCGGTCGAAGTCGGGTGCGTGCTCGGCCGGCACCGTGCCCTTGTAGCGGATGTCGTGCTCGAACTCCGCCCACGCGTGCTGGAGCACGGTCCGGATCTGCACCGACGCCCGGCGGCCGTGGTCGAGGCCGATCAGCAGGTGGCGGCTGGCGTAGCCGAACCGGCCCTCGCTCGCGGTCTCCTCGCCCAGGTCACGGTCGTCGTGCACGACGACCTGGTCGCCGAGCAGCTCGGCGACAGCGGCGACATCGCTGTGCACGTAGGTGATGATCCGGACGCCGATCTGGTCGGTGATGTCGCGCAGCGGGTCGGGATAGAGCGGCTGACCGTCGAGGGTGCGGGCAGCCTTCTCGGCGAAGCTCGGCACGCTCTTGGTGCGCCCGCTGACGCTCAGGTAGTTGATGCCGGCCTCGTCGAGGATCGAGGTGACCAGCGCGATCGCCCGCTCACCGGCCTCGACCAGCGCCGGCTGCCGGGCGGCGTACTCCTGGATCGCGCGGCGCGACGGGTTGTCGTCCTCCGACGGGAGCGCCGGCGTGACGATGTAGCCGGTCCCGAGGTCGCCGTACGTCGCGATGCTGCCGAGCTCGAGGTCGACGAAGCGGGCGAGGTAGGCGCACAGCACCGCGTCGACCTGGTCCTCGACCACCCGCAGCTCGCTCTTCCGGGTGGCGCCCTCCACCTGGGCGCGCAGCACGTCCCACTCGGACCCGGTCGCCACGACCGTCTCCACGAGGCCGATCAGCGTCAGCAGCTCACCGCGCAGCAGCTCGAGGTCGCGGCCCTGCTTCTGCTTGTACTTCAAGGTGCGCGGTAGTCCGAACAGCACGATCGTCGCCGGGTGCGGGTAGACCTCGATGGCCCGGCGGTCACGACCCGACCGGGGGTTCAGGTCGAGCCCGAGCAGCGAGCACAGCCGCGCGCCCCGGGTTCCGTCCGCGAACTCCGGCTTGCCCGTATTCGACGGGTGCGGCGCCGCCTCGTAGCCCCGGAAGTCGGCGGCCAGCGCCTTCTCCGCCGGGCGCGAGCCCTTCGGGTTCGTGACGATGAGCGGAGCGTCGATGGCGACCAGGCACGGCCCGTCCGTGTACGCCGCCAGCGACTCGACGATCTCCTCGTCGGAGCCCACCGTCGCGACGTGCACCAGCCGGCCCGACTCGTCGAGCACGGCTACCCCGGTCGGGCGTCGTTCCCCCGCGCGAGGTCGATCCCGATGTGGTGCACCTCGCGAGCGTATCGGCGTCAGGCGGGCTGCGCGTCCAACCATTCGTCGAACGTGGGCCCGGCGATGACGGCGTCGGGTCCGGGCAGCAGCGCACCCTTCTTGATCGGCTCAAACGGTTCCCTGGCGACCACGGTGAGGTCCTCGCCCCGCCGGGCCACGAGCTTGCGGGCCAGGTCGGCGATCTGCTCCCGCCGGGGGCCGGCCAGCTCGACCAGCTCACCCCCGCGCTCGCCGGTCGCCATCTCCAGCAGCACCCTCGACACCTCTGCCGAGTCGACGGGCTGCGAGAGCATGTCGTCGACGGTCGTGGTGTCGCCGTCGCGACCCCAGCCGACCGCCTGTCCGGGGAACTCCAGGAACTGCGCGGCCCGGAGGATCCGTAGGCCGGGCGAGTGCTCCCGGTGCGCACGCTCGTGGGCCATCTTGGCGACGTAGTAGGGGTGCTCGGGCACCAGGTCGAGCCCGATGATCGACAGCACGACGGTGCGGGCGACCCCGGCGCGGGTGGCCGCGTCGCCCAGGTTGGTGCCGACCGTCTCGAAGAACTCCGCCGCAATGGCGTAGTCCAGCTCGTTGGTGACGTCGACGAGCGCCTCGACCCCGGTCAACGCCGTGTCGAGTGACTCGGGAGACCTGAGGTCGAAGCCTCCGGAGCGGGAGATCCCCGCGACCGAGTGACCGGCTGCCTCCGCGGCAGCAACGAGCTGGGTTCCGACCATGCCGGTCGAACCGGCGACTGCGATACGCATCATGTGCCCCTTCGAACGCGGATAATTGTTATCCGCGATACTAGTCACGGAAACTCGGATGAATCAAGTCCGGGTATGCTGGACCCATGAAGATGTCTGCCGGTGTCGAGTGGGGGATCCACTGCTGCCTGGTGCTGAGCCAGGCCGACGGGCCCGTGCCTGCCGCGCGGCTGGCGGAGTTCCACGACGTGTCGCGGACCTACCTCGCCAAGAGCCTCCAGGCCATGTCCCGGGCCGGCCTGGTCCGATCTACCGAAGGCCGCGACGGCGGCTACGTGCTGACCAGGCCCGCCCGCGAGATCGCGGTGCTCGAGATCGTGCAGGCCATCGACGGCCCCGAGCCGGCGTTCCACTGCACCGAGATCCGCCAGCGGGGCCCGCGGCCGGCGTCGAAGGCCGCGTGTCGCCGACCGTGCGCCATTGCCGCCGTGATGGCCGACGCCGAGCGGCCTGGCGCGCCTCCCTGGCCGCGGTATCGTCGCGGACCTGGCCGACACCGTCACCGCCGCCGCCAGGCCCAAGGCCCTGGCCGGCGACACGACTGGCTGGACAACCCTGGCGATCGCCTCCGCGCCACCGCCCCCGCGGGATACCGTGGCGGTCCAGGGGAGCCGGGGAGGGCGACGTGGAGAAAACCAGCAAGCGCAGGACGCCGTCGGGCGGACGCGACGGCCCAACGGGCAGCAGCCAGTCACGACGTCTCGGCGTGCTCCCGGCCAAGGAATACCGGAATCGGCCCTGTCGGTGGAACGACCACCGCAACGCCGCTCCATCCGAGCGATGGCCGCACCCGTGGGGGCGTCGACCTCGGTCGACTTCCGGCGAAGCGCGGCGTGCGGCGGCTGCTCGGCGCGGCGTTCCTGATGATGTTCGCCGCTACACCGACGCGGCGTACGCCGTCTCCGTCAACTCCAAGAAGCTGACGATCAGCGTCGCCGTCACGATGGGCCTGCTGCTGCTGCTGACCCGGGCGGTCCGGGCGGCACCCCGCTGACGCACCTGTCGTCCAGGCAACAGCTGGACATCCGGTCCAAGAGCGCCGCCTCAAGTTCGACCTGTCCAGCCGTTAGACCGCGATCGAGGTGAACGGCGCGCCCGGACGGCCCGGATGGAACGTGG